>NZ_CP159837.1:685000-1885000 GCF_040564635.1 Planktothricoides raciborskii GIHE-MW2 | reverse complement strand
ATCTAGAGCCATCAAATAGATGGCTTGAATGATCTGAAAACTAGAAATTGGCGCATAGTTGGCTAACTTTAAGTTGAGCAATCCCAGAGAGATATTTTTGGGTAACAGTTGAAAGCCACTGATTAAGTAGTTCCAGATATACTGGTTTAATAGTTCAACCGCTATTTCTATAACTTGTAATCTTTTCTTGGTATAGGTAATTACAGCATCTCGGCGTCCTAGGGATTGAATTTGTAATTGCTTAATTGCTTCTCTCAATAATAAGAGACATTGAGTATATCCTTCCTGATATCCCATGATTTCCAGGATTAAATCCGGGTCGATCGCCGTTTTTGAGAAGCGAGGCAGATACACAATACCGGGTGAAATTTCTGCCAAATTCACATACGCTGCTTGAACTGTATCATCCCAAGTAGAAAATACTAAAGGAATCGCTGTTTCAATATCTCCCGTCACTATCAACAACAGAGCAAGATGGGCAGCACAAAGAGGATGATTGTATTGTTCTACGCCCTGATTTAAGGCTTCAAATGCCATTTCAAGATAAATCTCTTTCATGGATGAATCTTGACAATTTTCTGCCTCAATTAGCGAGAGAACCGCAACATTATTAAAATCTAAGGCAGAGTTAGGTTGCTCCCAAGAGGTATTTTTCAGACTAGAAACAATATGAGGAAATAAACTGCGATCTAGATTGGGACAAGCCTGCTCTATGTATCGCCAATAATCAGCAGATAAATCAGGATTTTCCATAGGGATTACAGGTAAAGGGGTAAATTCGTTGCCATCTGAACCATATGAAATTTGTAACTCCCAAATACCTGTTGGTGATTCAACGGCACGACCAGCACAAAAATTTTCGATTGACAAAACTGAAATATCTTCTGCCTTAGCTGAGGCGATCGCTTCCTTATTTTCATATTCTAAAACTATTCTCCCATGAATCTGAGGGAATAGTGCTTGCCACTGAATTTTACTGAGTTGTCCAATCACGCAAATATCCGGGCCACTTTCCAGGTCTAGTTCTTGTTCCAGCATCAAATTCATCACAATGCTAGAGACAGCCATATCGGCATCCTCGTCAGAAATATTGGTACTATCTACCAGCAGAGTCATGTTATTTTTATCGGGATGAGAGGCGATCCCACCGATCGCCGTTGCCAACTCTTCTAACAGCGCATCTTCCGATGCAGTCCAGTCTGGAAATATAATTAGGTTAATGTTTCTTAATCGCAGTTGATGGGCAAGTTCTTGCTGCTGATCGGCAGTCAAAGATTCTGGTTCTGATATTGACTCTATATATTCCAATAGCGTTTTAGCTTCAGCAAAATCTGGTACAGCTTGCAAAACATCGGTGATGGCTTTTTTGGCCAAAGATATTTGATTAATTTTTACCGCTGCTTGTGCAAGATACCAGACAAAACGCCAGTGATTACAACCCAAGTTGATCGCGGCGATTAATTCTGATAACGCTTTCCCATAGCTTCCTTGTTCTTGTAAATATAGCGCCCACCAAAGTCTCAAATAACCATCTTTTTCATAATATTCGCGGTATTGAGAAATCCCACCTTCTCCGGTGGCTAACAACATTGAGGCTTGGGCGATTTTTTGGTCTGCTGCCAATAATTCTTCGACATTATCTGATTTCAAACTAATTTGAAATTCCGGCGCTGTTTCTCCCAAAGCTTGAATAAACAATTCTGCCCCAGAAAGATTTTCTGACTCTCCGGTGACATCTTTCAGGGTCACAGGTTGATCGATTTGAGGATATCCGTAAAGAGTGCCCCATTCGCGATCGCGCTTCGGCTGCTTCAGCAAATTTTCGTAAATTTGATTAATTTTGTTCGCCGCATTTTCCGCCCCAAAAATTTGGCGGGCATAATCCTGGGCATTTTTGCCAATTCTCGCTCGTTCTTCTGGATGATGATAGAGATATTCAACGGCTTGCTGATATTCCAGTTCGCTATTAACAACTAACCCGGTGTAATTATCCATCACTAGACTTTTAATCCCACCATAGGGAAAGACAACCGGAGGAATTCCGGCATACATTGCTTCTTGCAAGTTTAATTCTGCTGCCGCATAAGTATCTTCACATAATGGGTAGCCATAAACATCTAAAATTTCTAGCACCGATTTAATATTTTCCACAAATCCTCGAAACTCAAATCGGTCAGCAGTCCCCATTAATCCAGCCTGCTGTTTAAAATAGCTTTGCTTATCCCCACCGCAAACAATAAAGCGAATATTAGGGACGTTGATTTTGCTACTCATTGGCACATAATTGGGGTGCATTTTGGCAAAATTGACGCTGCCAATATAGCCCACATTAAATGTTTCGTGGGGTTGCGGTTTTATATCAGTCAGTCGAGCAAAGTCAGCCCCATCATACACCATCCCAGTTTTTGACAATCTAATTTCAGTGGGCAGACTTTGAAAAACCGGCAGTTCTGATGAATATGGATTACAGGCGATCGCGCAATCCGCAAATCCCACTAACTCTTGAGTAATGACTTGGGGTGGGTTATCTCCAGCAATGTGAAACCATAGAATCAGACGCATGGGGGGCAATTCTAACCGGAGAAACTCGTATATCTGCGGATTATTCCAAAAATGAAATTGCACAATGTCTGCATTTTCTATGGCTTGGATCAGAGTCGGGAAATCGGGACTATTAATCACCGTTATACCGGCTGATTTTACCATAGCCATTGCATCGGGCTTTGCCGGATCTAAAGACATAACAATATGTTCAAAACTCTCCTGTTCTGATGAATACTTAGCGGTAGCGATCATGGAGCGAGCCGCTCCACCATTTCCCAGGCAGTGGATAATATGAATAATCTTAGTATTGTTCATTAATCTCCTACAGGTTTATTGGTAGATTTACGATAAACTCGAATAGTAGAAAAAACCCCAGGAATAATTGGCAGATGGGCTTGAGTTTGGGTCGGATCCGTTGGATACAACAAGAAAATATCGATCGCTTCACACCCATAGATATTTTCCATTATTTCTTCACAGGCTTGTCTAATCCCAGGTTCTTTATCTCCGTGGTGAAATAAAATTCCCTCTCTATTTTCATCATTCATTGCTGGCAAATAATCATGAAAAGCCATAATCCCTCCCGGTGCGAGGAGCGGGAAATAATCGAGGATATCCTGCCGAACTCCCTGATAACTATGATCGCCATCAATAAATATAAAAAGAGGAAAATTGCCATCGGACTCAAATATCTGCGCTAATTCACTCACCGCTTGGTGAGAAAATTCCCGTAAATGTGTCACCCGATCTGCCAATTTTGGTAGAAGTTCGTAAAAAGCTGGAGTTCCTCCCGGTTCCACTGTAAACCCGTGAAAATCTACTGCCATTCTATCCAAAGTCCGACAAGTCAAAAATAGTGAACTTCCAGCATAAGAACCAATTTCCACAAACCTTAATGGAGCAGAAATTTCTGGCAATAACTTTCGCAGGATGTAGTAAAGCTGGAAACGTTCGTTTTGAGACATTTGACTTTCAATATCATGGGCTACTGGATCGTCCTGATAAAATTCTTGAACTAAGTCAGGTTCTAAGATGGGATTTAAAGGAAACTTATCCGGGCAGGAAAACCACACCCCAGTGCTGTCAATAGGCTTAATATCAAAATGAATTTGTCTTTGGCTCTCAAACTCATGGATCGCTTGACGACATCCTGACCAGTGACCATAGTCATCTACCTGAATAACACCATGATTAACAACTCGGTCATATAAATTATCTAAGATATTTTTGGTTGATTCATACCAATCCCCATCCATATGCAAAAAAGCAATCATGCCGATCGCATTCCGAACGGTAGGTAAAGTATGCTCAAAATAGCCTTTAACCGTTTGCACAATCTGCCAAACACCCAGTTGCGTACAAATTTCTCGAACACTGCTTTCTGGGGCAGCACAGGTGCCTGTTCCCCAACCCGTTGCATCCGCAGGAATCTGATTAAATTGGTCAGCATCCGTTGGCAGTGGCATCCCTTCAAAAGAATCAAAAGCATAGAGATAACGTTGTTGCTTACTGTACCGTTGAATCACAGCCGCCATTAAAGCTGTGGAACCGCCACCGGCCACACCACATTCAACAATATTGCCAGAAATGTTTGCCAAACAAATTTGTTTGACTAGCGAAAATAGAGAATAGAGACGAGCTTCGCTCAACATCGTGTAAGGACGGATTCTCTGATAGAGTGCTTGAAATTCTGCATCTTCAATTGTTCCAGTCACCAGTTCTGGATATGCTGAAATCAGTTCTTGACGGCATTCTTTAGCTTCTAGATTGTTAGGGAAATATCGCAGTTCTTCATACAAGGCTTCCAGGGCCGCAGCGGGTTGATTCATTTGCAGAAAACAAGCAGCCCGCAAATAATCAAGTCCGATGATCGGTTGTTTGCATGATTTTGCTTGATTCAACCAATGGAAAGCTTCATTAACTTGACCAGACTGCAACGCTGCCGTCGCTTGTTCCATTAACTGCCCGACGGTTCCCGCCCTCAGTTCTCCTAGTAGCAACTGGGCTTTTTTATGGCTTGGCACAATGTCTAATAAACTCTTCAAAGAGTCAACCGCTTGCCGGGGATAACCAAGTCTGGCTAAAGCTAAAGCTTTACCATAGTTAAGATGTGGTACATCTGGATATTGGGCGATCGCTTCTTGAAAAAGAGTCAAAGCTTCCCCGTTCTGGTTCTCGTTCAGCTTATTAACTCCTTCCTCGATCAAGTTTAATGGTGCATGGTTGGGATCAGTTGCTTGAATTTGCCCACTAAACAACTGTTTTTCTGTGAAATTATCCGCTTGAGTGTTACGCAAAATAAATGGCGGATGTTTTAAAGGAAAAGACATCATCTTAGTCGGTAAATTTGCCAGCGGATTTTTCCCCTTCGTGTGAGTCCCTTCTGCTTCAAACCCGATATTAGACACTAAATTGATATTGGGTAAAATTGTTAAACCCCTGCGAATCCAACAGGATAGTTGCCAAGGATAATCCCAAGTATCTAAACGCTCATCGTAAACTTGTTGAAACACATTTGACCAACAGCGAATTGCCAGATCATCCTCAAGGATATCCTGAAGACAATTCTCTGCTTTGACTTGAGGCCAAAGCTTCATTTCTCGATCGTAATGCTGCCAAGATCGCTTCCAAGTTGCCCATCCCCAGGAATGAGCATACCGGGAAAAATAATAACTGTATGGAGTTTTCTGTTGGTTAAATTGAAAGTTATCTCCCGCGATCGCCATAATTTGTTCGTGATGACGATATTTTTCTAGTAATTCCTCACAGAACCGAAAGAATGTTATATCGGGTAAACAGTCATCTTCTAAGATAATGGCTTCTTCTACCTGATTAAATACCCAATCTAATCCGCTGGAAATGCGTTTTCGACAGCCTAAATTTGTTTCCGAGTAATTCGTCAGTACCTCACAATCCCAGTCTACCTGTTTAATAATTGCCCGTCCTGCTTGACATTTTTCTAATTCTCCGGCTGCCTCGGTTCTCGGCCCATCTGCAATCACTAGAAGCTTAGGGGGTTGAGCTTGACGAATTCTCTCAAATACTCGCTGAGTGGTATCAGGTCTTTTAAAAATAAAAAAGCAAACCGGAGTGTTTATCCTTAAATTATCCATCTTAATTCAGGTTGGTAATTGTTGACTGTTTAGCTGAATACAGCAAGGCTAATTCATCCAGATTTAATTCAGGTAAATTTGACAATTCGCTGCTATGATTTTTAGCTATTTTTTCCTGGTTCAAAATTAGGCGATAGTTGAGGATAGGCAACAGTTCCAACCATTTTTTTTCACTTAAATCTGGCAGTAGACAAATCTCTGGGGCTGTTGCATCGTCTAATTCTTCTTCCATCATAATTTTCATTAACACCGTAGATAAAACTAGATTAGACTCTTCATCAGAAACATCACTCTGATCGATAAGCAATGTTATCCGATCTGACTCTGGATGCTTAAAAAGCAATAATATCACAGATGCCAACTGGTCAATCAGCGAATTCTCCGGCTGTAACCAATCAGGGAACACTATTAAATTAATCTCTCTAAGATTTAAACTAGAAATCAACTCCTGCTTCGCGTGTTGTTTAATCGCTGTATCTATGATACACCACAAGCCGCTAATACTTTTTTCCATGGAAAACTCAGCACAAATCCGCTTTCTGGCAGCTTGGCCAAGTTGTGCAGCGAGGAGAGGATCTTTGATTAATCGCAATATGCGATCGGCCATCGCATCCACATCAGCTTCCTGGACGAGAAAACCTGTCTCCCCGTCTATCACCACCTCTGGAATGCCACCACTACGAGTGCTAATCACTGGCAAGCCAGAAGCCCCCGCCTCTAAAAATACAACTCCTTGGGCTTCGCATTGTCCATCAGATGTTTGAATTGAATGTTGAAGAAAAGCTCTAGCTGAACGCATTAATTCAGCGATTTCCCAGGGATTTTTTACCCCTAAAAATTTTACATTTTTCTCGATTTTCAGCGCTTTAGTAATTTGTTTACAGCTTTCTAATAAAACTCCGTCACCCACCATCATTAAATGGGCTTCACCAAAATCTTGAATAGCTTTGGCAAAAGCTAAAAGAGTCAAATGCGGGCCTTTTAGATCGACCAAACGTGATACAGCTAGAAACACTGGCTCTGAAGTAGCAGGATTAGCCCCACAAAATATAGATGGGTCAACCCCATTGGTGTTTACCTGAATTTTTTCTAAGGGTAATCCTAGATCGAGTAGCTGGGTTTTAATGAACTCAGTGGGGGCGACAATCGCTGCTAATTTGTGAAAAAGTTCTGGATAGAAATGACCTTCGTTTTCCAGTACCACAGTCTCCATTGCTTCACCATGAGTGTGGACAATCAGCGGTAATCCTGCGGCTTCACAAACATTCATTAGCGCAACTCCAGTGGGAATATATTCTGCCAAGACAGCTTCGACATTATTTTCCCAGAAAAATTGACCAAGACCGGCGATATTCTGAATCTCTGGTGATCCTCTATGTAAAACAATCACCTTGGCTGGTAAGCGTTCAATGTGGTTACGAATGAAGGTTTCCGAGTAGGCATTTTCATTGGGATGAACAATACATATTACTCTATCTTCTAAGGGTGGCTTTGAATGTGTAGGGTCATTTAAACTAGAATATTCCATATAGTAATATGTTGAATTGGATTCATTTATAATATATCGATCGCCCCCCACTGAATTTATCCTGTATTTCGGGAATTTCCGAAACCCGTTAATCTTAAACTACCCAAAAACTCCGGTTGAGCGATCGCGCTTACAGAATTAACCATCACAAACAAAGGATACATCAGACAGTCCAACTAACGCAGTCCTTTTTCTCGCAACAGACCATCAGCCCATGCTGCATCTGCTTCTGAAAGTGGGGGAACCGGCGATAAACCATAATCGATCGCTGCTGTCATAGCCTGCCAAATCCTACAACTTGTTTAACTTTGCCAGTCAGCCAGGAGTTCTGGGTCTTGGGGACGCCAAGGCAGGGGAAAGACAGGAATAGCTTCCCGGAAAGTAAAAGCATAGACCATAGCATTGGGACGGCGATCTCCCCGACTGATTAGCTATATTGCTCTTTATTTCTAATCTGTTCGATTTTTTCGCGAATCACTTGGCCAATTTCTTCGGGAGGCATATCGGCTGAATAGATTGGGCGATCGGGATTACGTCTTAACAGTTCTCCCAAGGCGTCACTAAACATCTCATCATTACTTCTATGATCTGACAAGAATTGTTTTAATTGAGCAACTGTCATCTCTTGAAAATTGGACATTACACAAACTCCCATTTACCATCGGCATAAATTACAATTGCGATTTGTTCTGATGTGCCAGCTTGAAGATAGATCGTTTTATATTTATGATCGTATCGAAATACATGAATTGGCTGAAACCCGTTGGAAAGCCATTGACATAAAATTACGGCTTTTAAAGACTGAGCTTCCGTTGGCAATTTTCACTCCTTAATCAATTAATTGGTTTATTATAGCCCGATCATAAACTGAGCAGAAATCAGACTGTCCAACCTGTCCAACTACCGCAGTCCTTGTTCTCGCAACAGCACATCTACCCATGCTGCATCTGCTTCTGAAAGTGAGGGAACCGGCGATAAGCGATAATCGATCGCTGCTGTCATAGCCTGCCAAATCGTACAAGTTGTTTAACAAAGTCTGCAAGTCAACCAAGGGTTCTGGGTCTTGGGGACGCAAAGGCAGGGGAAAGACAGGAATAGCTTCCCGGAGAGTAAAAGCATAGACCATAGCATTGGGACGCCGATCGCCCCGACTGACCAAAATGCGATAATCGGTTGGTGGCACTTCACCAATGGCGGGCATTTTCTCCCCAGTTCTGAGCAAATCAATTTCGACCAAATGAGTGGAACTGCCCAGCACTTGTCTCCGCTTGCGGATATATGCGTCCCGACCTTCTCCAGGACGTTTGTTGCTCGGAGACAAAATTTCAATAGCCGTAACCACTTCCCCGGTTTTCACTCGTCTAATTTCTAAATAGCCTTCCTTAACCGTAGTCGGCATTGGCATGGTAACGGCGAACGGTCGATCTTTGGTTGACGCCAAAGTACCAGCGGTAGAATATCTTGGTGGTTGACTTGATGGGGTTGATGATTTGGGCTGCCATACTGTTACATCAGGAAGACCGACTAATAAAAAATCATCCACATCAGTCTGATAAGTCCGCTTTTCAATCGCCACTCGATAGGTCGGACGCAACTGAGGACTCAACCAGTCTGCCAAGTTAACAATCAATCGATTATGAACTTCAGGCCATTCTTGGGGATCTTCTAAATACGGATCCATCCCAGGAAACGGAGAAGGCATACCAACACCTCCAGGTTAAACAGGCTTGTTGATTATGATAACTTTTCGATAAACTCTTGAATCCTTTGCCAGACTTGCTCTACTAAATCAAGGTCATCCGCATTAAACCATTCAATGTCTGCATCCCGCTGAAACCAGGTACGTTGCCGTTTGGCAAATTGCCTAGTATGTAAAATAGTCAGCCCGATCGCCTCTTCTAAGCTAATCTTTCCCGCCAAATAGTCTTTAATTTCCGCATAACCCAGGGTATTCAGCAACGGTAAGTCTCTGCCATATTTTTCACAAAGATATTCCACTTCGCCCACAAAACCCGCCGAAATCATAAGTTGCGTCCGTCGGGAAATGCGTTCGCGAAGCGGCGCGGATGCGCCATCGCGAAGCGGCGCGGATGCGCTATCGCTCAATGCCTGGGTTTCGCAGTCTAACCCAATCTGTAAGATCGGATAGCCCGGTGGATTTTCGCCCTGCTGTTGCGAAATCGGACACCCCGTCACATAATAAACCTCCAAAGCCCTTAAAGTTCTCACCGAATCATTGCCATGAATTTTCGCTGCTGCTAACGGGTCTACCTGTTGCAGCATTGAATAACATTGGGATTGCCCCAAATCAGCTAACTGCGATCGCAGTTCTGGGTGTGGTGGCACTCGCGGAATTTTCATCCCCCTAACCACAGATTTAATATATAAACCCGTCCCACCGACGAGGAGGGGTGGAGGGGTGTATGGTGTAGAAGCAATCAAAGACTGTGCTTGTTGTTGATAATCTGCAACCGTGAGAGTTTCCGTAGGATCGCAGATATCGATTAAATAATGCGGGACTTGCTGTTGCTCTTCCCGCGTCGGTTTAGCGGTGCCAATGTCAAAATCTCGATACACTTGGCGCGAATCGGCACTAATTATAATAGAATGCAAACGATGAGCGATCGCGATCGCCAGTCCCGACTTACCCGTAGCCGTTGCTCCACAAATTACAATTAATCCGCCCATAAAATTTTCTCTAACTGCCAACTGAGTTGAATTTTACAGCAACAATAGACCCTGCACCCCCCTGATAAATTTTACAGGAAATTGCTCTATCATCGCCTATAACCGTTTTGTGCTAAACTTTTTAAAGTTTTTCATATCTCAACGGTTAATATAGGCTATTCGCCTCATAATTGGAGCAATTTTACTATGACCAGTAGTTACAGCGCCGATCAAATTCAGGTTCTTGAAGGTTTGGAAGCAGTACGCAAACGACCTGGAATGTATATCGGCTCAACCGGCCCGCGCGGACTCCACCACCTAGTTTACGAGGTAGTGGACAACTCCATTGATGAGGCGCTGGCTGGTTATTGCACCCACATAGAAGTGGATCTAAATGCCGATGGATCTGTCACCGTCACCGATGATGGTCGAGGGATTCCCACGGATACCCATTCTAAAACCGGCAAATCTGCCCTGGAAACGGTTATGACTGTACTCCATGCGGGCGGTAAATTTGGCGGTGGCGGCTATAAAGTGTCTGGTGGCTTGCACGGGGTGGGCGTCTCCGTGGTCAACGCTTTATCGGAATGGGTGGAAGTCACCGTATGGCGCGACAACAAAGTCCATAATCAACGCTACGAACGAGGCAAACCCGTCGGGGAACTGGAAGCCAAGCCGTACAAAGAAAACCGCACCGGCACCTCGGTTTGCTTTCTGCCAGACAGCACCATTTTCACCACCGGCATTGAGTTTGATTATAAAACCATTGCCGGACGGATTCGGGAACTGGCTTATCTGAATGCCGGAGTGAAAATTACTTTTACAGACAACCGCTTGGATTTGTTGGGCAGCGACAAACCTCACAGCGAAACCTACTGCTATGAAGGAGGCATTCAAGAATATGTCGCCTATATGAACCGGGAAAAAACTCCCCTACATGAGGAGATTATCTATATTTCCGGCGATCGCAACAATGTCCAAGTAGAAGTGGCGTTGCAATGGTGTACCGATGCCTACAACGATAACCTACTGGGTTTTGCCAACAATATTCGCACTATTGATGGCGGCACTCACTTAGAAGGTCTGAAGGCGGTGTTGACCCGCAGCATGAATAACGTCGCCCGGAAACGCGGCAAACTGAAAGAGAAAGATGCCAACCTGGGCGGTGAAAATATCCGGGAAGGTTTAACCGCTGTGATTTCCGTGAAGGTGCCAGACCCGGAATTTGAAGGTCAAACCAAGACTAAGTTGGGGAATACAGAAGTTCGGGGGATTGTTGATTCTCTGGTGGCTCAAGTGCTCACCGAGTATTTGGATTTTCGCCCCCATATTGCGGATGCCATTTTAGATAAAGCGATCCAAGCATTTAAAGCCGCTGAAGCAGCACGTCTCGCACGGGAACAAGTCCGCCGAAAGTCAGTGCTAGAGTCGTCTCCACTGCCCGGTAAATTGGCCGATTGTAGCTCCAAAGAAGCCTCAGAAAGTGAGATATATTTGGTCGAAGGCGACAGCGCCAGTGGCTGTTTTTTTGGAGAAACTGAACTTGTTTTAACGGATGGGCGCTGTTTGAGCTTTAAAGAGTTGGTTGAGGAACAGGCAGCGGGGAAAGAACATTTCTGCTACACCATTCGGGATGATGGTCACATTGCGGTGGAGCGGATTATTAACGCTCGGATGACTAAGGCCAATGCGGAAGTAGTTAAGGTGACATTGGACAGTGGGGAAACGATCATCTGCACTCCCGATCATCCATTTATGTTGCGCGATGGGACTTATAAACCAGCAGCTTCCCTGACACGGGACGATCATTTGATGCCTTTTTACCAGTGTCTTTCTGAAAAAAATAAGAACGGCACGGGGTTGAAGGGGTATGAAATGGTTTGGAGTCCGAAGCGCAATGATTGGATCTATACTCATCTGTTGGCGGATTTTTATAATCTGGAACATGGGGTTTATCAAACTTCAGATGGCAACCACCGACATCATGTAGATTTCAACAAGCTGAACAATAATCCGACCAATATTCAGCGACTTCCAGAGGAAGAACATTTAGCCCTCCATCGGGCTCATCTGGAGAAAACATTGCATCGTCCAGATGTGATCGAAAAGAGCCGACGCATTCATCAGAGTCCAGAGTTTCGGGCTATGATGAGCGAGCGGATGCTTCAACCGGACACCCGAGAGATGCTTTCAGCCAACGCCAAGGCTCTGTGGGAATCCCCAGAACATAAAGCCTATATGATGGCTAAGTGGCGAGAGTTTTATGATAGTAACGAATCCTACCGCTTGGAAAATCGGGAACGACTTGACCGAGTACAGCGGGAGTATTGGAGCGATCCAGCCCATCGTGAGGAGCAAGCCCAACGAGTGCGGGAGTATTTTGCTTATCATCCCCATCTGCGGGAACAGTATTCACAGATGGCTAAGGAGCAATGGAAAGACGAGGATTTGCTGGCATGGCGCCGGGAAAAAACCAAGGAGCAATGGACTCCAGAGTTTCGCAGCAAGCGTCGTGAGGCGTTGGATAAAACCTATTACCGCAAAACTATTGAAGCTTTAAAGAAAGTTCACACCTATTGCGGTTATATGGATGTGGAAACTTATGAGTCATACCGTAAATGTCAAAAAGATCGCTCTCTGTTGACGTTTAAAACATTTTGCGATCGCTATTTTGATGGGGATGATGTCCGGGCGCGGGATGCTATTCGCAACTACAACCATCAGATTATTTCGGTGGAACCAATGGAGGAACGATTTGATGTTTATGATATCGAAGTTCCCAACACCCATAACTTTGCTTTAGCCAGTGGGATATTTGTTCACAACAGTGCTAAACAAGGGCGCGATCGCCGATTCCAAGCGATTCTCCCGCTACGGGGGAAAATCCTCAACATTGAAAAAACTGACGATGCGAAAATTTACAAAAATAACGAAATTCAATCGCTGATTTCTGCTATAGGTTTGGGGATTAAAGGGGAAGAATTTAACCCCGATCAACTGCGTTATCACCGTGTCATAATTATGACTGACGCTGATGTAGATGGGGCCCACATTCGTACCTTATTATTGACCTTTTTCTATCGCTATCAACGGGATTTGGTAGACCAAGGTTATGTGTATATTGCTTGTCCTCCTTTGTATAAGGTAGAACGCGGTCGCAATCATGTGTATTGCTACAGTGATCGCGAGTTGCAAGAACATTTAGCCCAATTACCGCCGAATGCGAATTACACAATTCAGCGGTTTAAAGGGTTAGGTGAAATGATGCCAGACCAACTTTGGGAAACCACCATGAACCCGGAAACTCGCACCCTGAAACGGGTGGAAATTGAAGATGCTGCCGAAGCCGATCGCATCTTTACCATTTTAATGGGCGATCGCGTCGGGCCGCGTCGGGAGTTTATTGAACAACACAGTAAACACCTCAATTTCACTGATTTAGATATCTAAACATCTACCTGTTTGAGCTTTAACTCATAATAGATTTTGGTCAGGTTAATTGATGAATTAACCTGACCATTTTTTCTGGATAAATTAACTCTAAAAACAGGTATTGTTTACCCGATAAATATTATGGTTTTTCTGCTGATACCCTGGCTGAAATTGTTCTATTCATATGAAAGTAGAGGGTTTTTCAACCATCGATGTTATTTAGCTTCTGGCTGATTTACCACCAAATTAGGCCAAATGCGATCGCAGAAAAACAGAGTTCCCGAAGCTACACAAATAGGGATAACCAACAGATTTAACACGGGAACACTAATTAAAAAAAGACAAACCAAGGCAAAACTACCACTAGCGGGTAAATGACCAAACACAATCTTCAATTTTTGCCGAAAACTTAAACGGCGACGTTCCAAAGGCCCATCAAAAAAATCCAAACAAACCAAAGTTGCCGCCACACCTACGCCAATAATCGTCGCCACCACCGTACCGCCAATGGGGATTAAAAAATTCAGCAAAAATAACAGGATGCCGAATCCCCCAGCGAACAGCAATTTTTTAATTTCAAACATCAATGCTCGCCAAATATCGCGCAGCAAAGCACCCATTCCCTCTGCCATTGGTGGTAGCTGACCTGTCCGCAGTTTCTCGATTTGCTCAGACAGTTGACCGTACCAAGGGGCACCGAGGATGCTGCCAATTTGCAACACCAGCAAGCCAATTAAAATCAGCAATCCTGCCACCAGCACTAACCGGAGTAACCAACCGATCGCCACCGCAATCATCGTCAAAGCCCCTAACCAAGGGGGAAGATTAGCGATTAAGCTTTCGATCCAACCGGACAGACCCCGCACCAGGGCATCAATCTGATTTAAGCCGGGAAACAACAAACCCAGATAAAGCAGAATCCCAGTAATCAAATTTACCAGGATAGGAATGACGATATATTGCAACAGTTTCGGGTTGTGCCGCAAAAATATCAGAGTGCGGAATGGGTAAGTCGCTCCGGCAATTAATCCAAAGCCACGAGGTCTAAAGCCACGAGGCGATCGCTGTTGGGGGGAAATTGGTTCAGGGGTTTGAGGTTCTGTCATCCAATGCTTATGAAATCTAGCGAGGACAAAAATTTTTTGTCTCTCCAGTGTAAATCTTTAGTGTAAATCTTTGCGAGGTCTTTTTTTCCGCTGGTTTGCTGCGGATTTTTCTGGGTACTCCTGTCCTGCTTCTCTAGCAAAAAGCCTCTGGCTGACCGAAGGGCAAAAAAAAACGCCCACAAAAGGGCGTTTGCCATCAGGGTGCATCTACATGAAATTAATCTAGCATACGAGGGGTAAAACCCCCCATACTTGTTACAATTCTTTACATTTAAGAGAGGAGAGAGGTTCGGGGCAGAGATTTGTCATAAGTTATCAGTCCGAGGATGCTAACGAGAGATTTCTGACAGAATCGAAATTGATTTTTTAAATTTAGCTTATAAATTTGTATATAGTTTTTTTATACATAAAGTAAATTTGAATGGGATTAGAAAAAAAATCAACAAAATCAGCAAAAACATGGCATCAGCTTTGAAGACGCCCAAGAAATATTGAAAGGCATTATTTTTACTGCTGTTGACGACCGATTCGACTATGGAGAGATTAGAGAAATTAGTATTGGTCTAATCCGAGGCGTAGTGATTGTGAGAGTTGCCCATGGAGAAAGACAAGGTTATATTCGCTTAATTTCGGATCGAAAAGCTACCCCAAAAGAAAAAAAACAATACAGTATCTCAGACGAACGACTTAAAGAGTTACAAAATATTCGAGATTCGGCGATTGATACTTCTGATATTCGTGAATTAGACGATCGCTTATGGGAACAAGGAAAAATGTTGAAACCGCTAAATAAAAAAGCGATTTCTATTCGGATAGACTCTGAGGTATTAGACTGGTTTAAAAGTCAACGGAAAAAATATCAATCTTTATTTAATAAATACGGTTTTGCATTTAGATGTTAATTATCAGCAACAAAAAAAGTAATTAAAAAGTAATTAAATATCACTATTTAATTACTTTTTAATTAAAAAGTAATTAAATATAGAAATATAGTCCAGCATCCGATAGGGTGAGCAAATTTTGCCCACCCTAATAACTACTAAATAATTTCATCGATAATGGCTAAGACCTGCTTGGGCAATAGTTTATCTTTGAACCAAATAATCGGCACCGAAACATCCCGAACATTCACCCCAGCTTTTTCTAAATTTAAGCGTTCGGAAACCGCGAGAATCAAGTTTTTACATTCTGACTTTTTGACTTGGGCAAATTTTTTGCGTAAGTATTCTGGACGCCAATAACCGACGATTTCAAAGAGGAGCGATCGCCCATCTGGATGCACCAACCGAAAATCAGGAATCATCACACTCCCAGGAATGGGAATTAGATCCACTTCTCTTTCTAACCGCCACTCGGTTTTCTGTTGATGCCAGCGATCGACAAATGATTCCTCTAACATACTGTCATAGGTTTTACCGGGAGGATAGTGGCTGACTAAATCACAATCAGAATTTAGGGTAAACCGGCCACTTTTCCACTGATTCGTATAAGTATCACGGCTTTGTAATTGGGCAGATAAACTCCATTTGGTGACGTGCAATAAAGCCGGTAACATTTTCGCCAGGGCTAGTCCATAGCGAGTATTAACTTTCAATACGCTAGTCGGGCCATCAATGGTAATAGTAAAACCATGATCCGCGTCTCCTTCAATATAAGCCATTAGTTGAAATAATTTCAGATAGCGGAATAACAGTTTATATTCCCCCGGATCGTTCCGATGAGCATGAATCACAATATGAGTGGCCTTGTAAAAAATCCCCTGTACTTGGGAAAGATTGTAGCGATTTAGCAACGCTTCTGGAGTGGGTGCTTCAAATTCCGTGAGAATTTTACTTTCTTCTAAATCCGCATAAAGTGCCGCTTGAATTTGGCTGGGAATAATTTCTTTTTCTTGTTCTTGACTTAGTTGGCTGGCTAATTTTTCTAAGGTTAATTCAGTGGCTTGACGACTGGGAACCGTTGCGGCAGCTAGGGTGAACACTCTGTATCGGAGTTCTTGCGGTTCCAGTGGACTAATGACTTCAAACTTACAAAAACCACTGCGTAATAAATGAGCAAGTCCTCGTTTAATCCGATAGTCGGTATTGTCCCCTTCTAATTCTAAAAGTTGTCGATTTAATTCCCCTTGACAACAGCCCACCGCTTCTTGGAAACAGGTGATGATTTGCTCTGCTGTCTTCAAATTTTTAGGGTTTATTGCCAGGTTTTTGGGCATAATTGTTTCCCCATTAGTTCTCAAGCTTAATAAATCAGTGGGTAACATAGTTGATGATTGGGTCTAACTATAAAAAATGGTTTTTATTAATGTATGATTTGAGTTAAACTATAAAATATGTAGATCTAAAGCATTACTGAACTGATTTTGTCACAAAATATTGAATAAGTCAATATGTCTAGAAAAGATACCTATCACGATTTAGTTAAATCAGCTTTAATGAAAGAAGGCTGGAGAATTTCCCACGAGCCTTATTTTCTGCAATCCGATCCCAAGCTTTCGATTGATTTAGGGGCAGAAAGAATCATAGCGGCTGACAAAAATCGTGATAAAATTGGAGTAGAAGTCAAGAGTTTTATTGCAGACTCCCAGGTCACGGAACTGCATCTGTAGGTCAGTATGGCATCTATCGAGAATTATTAAAAATCCAAGAACCGGATAGAGAACTTTACTTGGCTGTTCCTATTGACGCTTTTGAGAATATATTCAGTAGGCAGGTGGGAAAAGTAGCGATTAATTATTTCAAGTTAAAACTAATTGTTTTTTCTTTCGATGAGGAGGAATTACAATGGATTCTCACATAATTTTTTACAGAGAATGCGTGAAAAATTTTCTCGGTCAATATGAATCTCTTCAAGATGAGAATTCTAAAATCGAGCTAATTTTTGATGATGAACGAATGCGCTATATGGTTTTGTGGGTGGGATGGCATAAATATAAGCGCATCCATCAATGTGCTGTGCATATTGATATTGTGGGCGATCGCATTCTGATTCAGCGTAATGATACGGAAGATGCGATCGCAGAAAAACTGGTAGAGATGGGAATTTCTCAGGAAAATATTCTGATGAGTTTTATACATCCTCAACATCAAGATTACGAAGAAAAAGAAGTGGGAGTCGTTGCCGCGATCGCCAACGCTAATTAGCCGCGATATTGCATCCGCAAGGGGTTGCGCGATATTGCTCCGCAACGCTAACGCGATATTGCTCCGCAACGCTCCTGCGCGTTCGCACGAAAGCCGAATCAAAAACCGGGTTTTGATAAATCTGTAGCTTTGCCTAAGAATCTATCACAAAAACCCGGTTTTTTTAGATCCAGAAAATAGCCAGCAAAATGCCCGATTGTTATCAAGATAAATTTCCCCTTAATCTTTATCAGGGTCATCGGATTTTTTCGGCCATTTTGCTGATTTTTCTGCGGCTTTTTTTCTGGGGGTTTTGTTCACCCCATATAAAGGAATGGGGGGTTCTGGTGATTTAGTTGTTTCAGGGTTTGGCTCGGGGACAATTTCTAATTGTCTGGGTTGATATTTGGCCGGTTTTTGCGGTTTTTTATTCCCATTTTTATCGCCATTTTTCTCTCCATGTCGTCGCTGAGAGGTGTTTTCTTCTGCGGTATTTTCGGCAATGACTTCATATAAAATTGCCAGTTTATCAGGGGTGTTGCCTTTACGCAAAACTCGCCCTAGTCGCTGAATATATTCTCGTTCTGAACCTGTCCCAGAAAGCAGAATGGCGACTCTGGCATCAGGGACATCAACTCCTTCATTGAGGACATGAGAAGCGACGAGGGTTTTATATTCGCCACTGCGAAATCGGGTGAGGATTTGGTGCCTTTCTTTGATGGGAGTTTGATGGGTAATTGCGGGGATGAGAAATTGTTGGGAAATTCGGTAAACGGTGGAGTTATCCGCTGTGAAAATGAGGATGCGTTCGGGATGATGTTGGGCAAGTAAGTCCGCCATAATTCTCATTTTGCCGTCGGTTCCTAGGGCAATTTCTCTGGCTTCTCGATGGGCTAACATGGCTCTTCTTCCCGCAGGCGATCGCGCCGAAACTTGGACAAAGTTCTGCCAACCTTCTAGGCTACCGAGAGAAATTTTCGCCGATTTTAAGAATTCATTGCGGGTATTGATTAATTGGTTGTAGCGATCGCGCTCATGTTGGGATAATTTTACTTTAATTTTGACAATTTCATGGTCAGCGAGAGCACCTCCCGCCAGTTCTTCGGCAGTTTGGCGATAAACTTCGGGACCAATGAGATAATTTAAGTCAGAATGTTTACCATCCGATCGCTCTGGAGTGGCAGACAGTCCCAAGCGATAAGGGGCGATCGCAAATTCCGCAATCACCCGATTAAAATCTGTGGGTAAATGATGGCATTCATCAAACACAATCAAAGCGTAACGATTGCCCAAAGTTTCTGCATGAATGGCCGCACTATCATAGGTAGAAATTAAAATTGGGCTTTTGTCCCGCGAACCCCCGCCGAGGAGTCCCACCTCGACATCAGGAAATGCGGCTTCTAAGTGGGCATACCATTGGTGCATTAAATCCAGAGTTGGCACCACCACCAAGGTACTCCGAGGGGTGCATTGCATGGCTAACTGGGCTAAATAGGTTTTTCCCGCTGCGGTGGGCAACACCACCACCCCTTGACGTTTAGCTTTTTTCCAAGCCCACAACGCCTCCTCTTGATGCCGATAAGGGGGCATTTCCAAACTGGGGACTAACTCCAGGGCTTCAAACCCTTTGGCTTCGTCATTAAATTGAATGTCTTCCCCTTGAAGGGCTTCTAATAAGGGACGGTATTGAATGGCGGGGATGCGAAATTTTTCCACCCGGTCGTCCCAGGTGACAAATTCTACCCAGGCTTTACCCTTCGGTGGTGGATGCAGTAATAAGGTGCCGCGATCGTAAGTGATGGTCGGTATGCGTGCCATGTTCAGACTCCGATGCGCCAGACGCCGCTCCCATCTTACCACCACTAATGACCAGATTGACAATCTGAATCTAACAATCGCAGGTCTTTGCTCCGGAAATTTATGACGATTTGAGTAATCTTGGGTAAGATTGGGTAAGTTTCCTGCTTCTGTAGTTAACCCCTGGTTATTGTAAGGGAGAACAGGCATAAAGGGATCGCTTTCTTAGCCAATTTGCCTGGTCGATCAGAAAAACGCTGTAGATTTAGAAACCCGGTTTCTGGGTAGAAACCGGGTTTTGATTACTTTGCTTAAGTTTAAATTAAGTGGAATTTCAGCTTAAATTAAGCTTAAATTAAGCGGAAACCATACCGCCTGCGGCTTGCAGACGCGCCAGGGCTCTTTTCAGCGCTTGCTTGGCCTGAATTTGTTGCTGACGGCTGCCGGTGACCGCAGCATTCAGATTTTTTTCCGCTTCAGCATATGCTTTCCGGGCAGCTTCTTTGTCAATGGACTCACCGAGTTCGGCACCATTGACTAAGATCGTGACTTGATTATTTTCCACTTCGGCAAAGCCACCGAGTAGGGCGATCGCCACCCACTCTTTCTCTGGCCGTACCCGCATCACACCCACATCCAACGCCGTTAGCAAAGGAGCGTGACCGCTCAAAATGCCAAGCTGACCAGTGGTACTGGGCAGAATGACTTCTTGAGCCGAAGCATCCCAGATGGTCTTATCTGGAGAAATTACGCGAACATTTAGGGTCATAATTTATCGAGGATTGATTGTCAATGATTGACGGTTGACCGTTGACGGTTGACCGTTGACTGTTATTCGTTATTCGTCATTGGTTTGAGATAGCAAACAACTTGCCAACTTGCCAACTTGCCAACTTGCCAACTTGCCAACAAATAACCATTGAGCTTCAACGGTCAACAGCAAATAAAATTACTTGCCTTCGGCTTTCATTTTTTCGGCTTTGGCGATCGCCTCATTAATATCGCCCACCAGATAAAATGCTTGTTCCGGCAGATCGTCCAGTTCCCCAGACAGGATCATCTTGAATCCTTTGATAGTGTCTTCCAACTTCACATACTTACCAGGAGAACCAGTAAACACTTCTGCCACAAAGAACGGTTGGGACAAGAAACGTTCGATCTTCCGAGCCCGTGCCACGGTCAAGCGGTCATCTTCGGACAATTCATCCAGACCCAAAATGGCGATAATATCTTGCAGTTCTTTATAGCGCTGCAAAGTGGCTTGCACAGCCCGGGCAGTATTATAGTGATCCTCACCAACGATATTTGGCTGGAGCATGGTTGAGGTCGAATCCAGGGGATCCACTGCTGGGTAAATTCCCTTAGAAGCCAAACCGCGAGACAACACCGTGGTAGCGTCCAAGTGAGCAAAGGTAGTGGCTGGTGCGGGGTCGGTCAAGTCGTCCGCTGGCACATATACTGCTTGAATCGAAGTAATGGAACCCTCGGTGGTGGAGGTAATCCGTTCTTGCAGTTCACCCATTTCCGTAGCCAGAGTTGGCTGATATCCCACCGCAGAAGGCATCCGACCTAAGAGTGCGGACACTTCAGAACCGGCTTGGACAAACCGGAAAATGTTGTCCACAAACAGCAGCACGTCTTGCTTGTTCACGTCGCGGAAATACTCGGCCATCGTCAAAGCAGACAGACCAACGCGCATCCGGGCTCCCGGTGGCTCATTCATCTGACCGTAAACCAAGGCCACTTTAGATTCGCTGAGGTTCTTTTCATTAATCACCCCAGACTCTTTCATTTCGCTGTAGAGGTCATTACCTTCGCGAGTGCGTTCACCCACTCCAGCAAATACCGACACACCACCGTGAGCTTTGGCGATGTTATTGATCAGTTCCATGATGATCACGGTTTTGCCGACCCCGGCACCACCAAACAGACCCACTTTGCCACCCCGACGATAGGGAGCCAGCAGATCCACCACTTTAATCCCAGTTTCCTGGATGGAGGGCTTGGTTTCCAACTCGACCAGAGTTGGCGCAGAGCGGTGAATGGGGGAGGTTTCTTCGTTACCAACAGGACCGAGGTTATCCACGGGTTCGCCAGTGACGTTAAAAATCCGGCCTAGAGTTGCCTTGCCTACAGGAACGGCAATGGATTTGCCTGTGTCTTCAACTTCCATGCCGCGCACCAAGCCATCGGTGGAGGTCATAGACACGGCGCGAACTTGGTTGTCGCCGAGGAGCTGCTGTACTTCGCAAACCACGGAAACTTCTTGGCCTGATCCGTTTTTACCCTTAATGTTCACTGCGTTGTAAATCTTCGGCAGTTTGCCACTGGGAAATCTGATGTCTACAACGGGACCAATAATCTGGGTAATGAATCCTACGTTTGTTTTTTCTAATGTGGTGACCATGCGCGTTTTTAGAGAATTTACCTATAAAGTGATTCGGTCAAGCTGGGTCTGTCACCCTTAAAATGCCATCTTTAAGGGTATCACTGAAGGGGCTCCGAATTTAGTTATCTTGGAATTTGATTTTCTTTGACTACAGAATTCCGGCGATCCTAAAGATATTATTAATAATTGGTGATTTGTTATTTGTTTGAGAGCCTGGGGGCTCACAGAACATCAGCTTAAGATCATAAGTTTTACCCCTCCCCAGTGAATCTATCTCCTAGCCCCCTGGGGAAGAAAGGGGCGCAAGTGGTAGGATCGCCAAGGGATTTTAAATTTAATCAATCTACAAGTATCCATTTTTAAGGCTGGGAGAAATCTCAATGGGACGAATTTTTATTTCAGCGGGTCATGGGGGTTATGAAAATGGGACGATCGATCCCGGTGCGATCGCTGGTGGCACCACGGAAGCCCAGGAAATGATCTTGCTGCGAGATATGGTTGTGGCCGAACTGCGATCGCGCCGGATAGAAGTTTTATCGGTTCCCGATGACCTGAGTATGGAACAATCCATTTATTGGATCAACTCCAGGGCTAGAACTGGGGATGTAGCCTTAGAAATTCACTTAGGGTCGGCGTCCACTCCCGCCACCCGTGGGGCCAGAGTTTATCATATTGCCAACAACACCCAAAGAAGACAAGACGCCCAAAATCTCCTGCTGGCCTTATTGCGACGGGTGCCACAACTGCCCAGTCAAGGGGTTTTTGCAGACACCATGTCTGGTTTGGGTAGTTTGGCCTTTTGTCGATGGGTGAGTGTCTCATCGCTGTTGATCGAACTGGGCTATATTACCAACCCAGACGATCGCTTTTTACTGCAAAACCGCCGTCGAGACTTTGCGATCGGACTTGCCGAGGGACTGATCGCTTGGAGTGGGGCTACTCCAGCCCCCACACCGACGCCCACACCGACGCCCACACCGACGCCCACACCGACGCCCACACCGACGCCCACACCCACACCTACTTATAGCCGAATTAATATCAATATTAATGGTCAAATCTATGGGGAAGGCGGCATTGTTGTGAATGGCAATGCGTTTATTCCCATTGATTTAGCGGATAGCTTGGGAGTGAATATTTCTCAGGTCACTGAGATTCGTCGGATCACTTACAAAAATATTGTTTATATTAGGGCAGTTGAACTTCGTGATTTTTCCATATCTGTTGGCTGGAATGCTGACACAAGAACTGTCTTGCTGCGATCTATTGTGCAGATATGTCCAGGAGCCTTTGATCGCATCATGGGGCATGGCAACACCTCAGAAGTTCAGCTAATGATGTTCTTAAAAAGTAACAATGAAGCGGCAATTAATCAGTTTCCCGACCTCTCAAAAATTTATCGAGAAGAAGGCAGTATTGAGGGGGTAAATTATGACATCGCTTTCTGTCAAATGTGTTTAGAAACGGATTTTCTCCGCTTTGGTGGGGACATTACTCCGAATCAAAATAATTTTGCCAGTTTAGGTGCGATCGGTGGAGCCACTGCATCTGCCTCTTTCCCCAGTGCACGAATTGGTGTGAGAGCCCATATTCAACGGTTAAAAGCTTATGCCAGCACTGAACCTTTGGTTCAAGACGTCGTAGATCCGCGATTTCGGTTTGTCACGCGAGGAGTTGCCCCTTTAGTGGATCAACTCAGTGGTCGCTGGTCTGTGGATTTGCAATATGGGAAAAAGATTATGGCGTTGATGCGAAGACTCTATGAGTCTGCGGGGTTAATTTAAATAGGCGATTCTCGCGATTCGCCGAAGGGGGGATCCTGCGCGAACGGGCGATCACTGCCCCGGATCTCCCCCTTCGGCGAAAATGTATCTCTTTCTGAGTAATTTTACATATCGATACGCTAGAATAGCAGTACCTCTTCCTCGGATCACAATATCGGTAAAAATATCGGTAGTCTCGATCGCCAACGGTGAATTCGCTTATTTTGTGTAAACCAAAGTCTTCAATAATACGGGCTAAACCAAGGGCGATCGATCCAAAATTTGCTCATCCGAACCTGAGAGAAAAATTCTGTTAGGTTCTTCACGGCAACCCCTTAGCCAAACCGATAAGCATTATTCACAAATAATGACATCACACCCCTGCCCCCTGATTAAGGTGGATTGGGGGGAGGGAAAACTTCAACATCATCTTCAACATCATCGGCGATCGCGCTGATCGTCGATCAGCTTTTTATGTCTAGCTAATGTCTTTAAGATTAAAGATGATTGGAACCACCATCTCAAATGATGGGTCAAATAATCATGGAGTTACTGATATAGTCTGGTCAGCATTGAACCCACCCCAAAATACATCTTATTACCCATTTATTGGGGTGAAAAAAGTGTGGATAGAGTCTAGCGGATATCGCCAAAAAACGATCAATATTTGATGAAATTATCAGCAGATAATTCAGTTATTTGGAGCTAAATAATGGAAATATTAAAGATGGCAACTGCCGATCCTGCTCATAATATATTGGGTTATGAAAAACAGCCCCTCGATGCAATTTTTGCGCCAAAAACCGTAGCGGTAATTGGCGCCACAGAAACTCCCGATAGTGTGGGCAGAACCGTCATGTGGAACTTACTCAGTAGTCCATTTGGCGGCACAATTTTTCCCGTCAATCCCAAGCGGAAAAATGTATTAGGCATCAAAGCTTATCCAAATATTAGTGCGGTTCCGGAACAAGTAGATTTAGTAATAATTGCCACTCCGGCTCCAACCATACCGGGAATCATCAATGAATGCGTCGCCGCCGGAGTCAAAGGGGCAATTATTATCTCTGCCGGGTTCAAAGAAATTGGCGACCAAGGAGTGAAACTGGAACAGCAGATCCTCGCCAATGCTCGGCGGGGCAATCTGCGAATTATTGGGCCAAATTGCCTGGGGGTAATGAACCCTTTAATCGGACTGAATGCGACCTTTGCCAGCACGATCGCCCGTCCGGGAAATGTAGGATTTATCTCTCAAAGTGGCGCCCTTTGTACCTCCATTTTGGATTGGAGTTTACAAGAAAACTTTGGCTTTAGTGCCTTTATTTCCATTGGTTCGATGTTAGACCTAGACTGGGGAGATTTAATTTATTACCTAGGGGACGATCCCCGCACCAGCAGCATCGTCATTTACATGGAATCCGTCGGCAATGCTCGGTCATTTTTGTCCGCCGCGCGGGAGGTCGCCTTAAGCAAACCTATTATCGTAATTAAAGCCGGTCGAACCGAAGCGGCGGCCAAAGCGGCGGCATCTCATACCGGCGCATTGACCGGCAGTGATGAAGTGCTCAATGCCGCATTTCGTCGTTGTGGGGTATTGCGGGTGTATCATATCGCCCATCTATTCTCTATGGCGGAGTTGCTGGCCAAGCAAGATCGACCCACAGGCCAGCGTTTGACGATTATTACCAATGCGGGCGGGCCGGGAGTGCTGACTACCGATACCCTGATCAGTGAAGATGGTGCTTTGGCTGAGTTATCCCCAGAAACGATCGCCTCTCTGAATAAAATTCTGCCGACTCATTGGAGTCACAATAATCCCATTGACATTTTGGGAGATGCGGATCCAGACCGCTATGCCAAAACCCTAGAAATTGCCGCACAGGATCCCAATAGTGATGGCTTGCTGGTAATTTTAACCCCCCAAGCCATGACCGATCCGACTCAGACCGCTGAAACCTTAAAACAATGCGTTCAAAAGCTAACCGGGTCAGCAAAACGTAAACCAGTGCTGGCCAGTTGGATGGGGGGTGCCGAGGTGTCGGCAGGAACCAAAATTCTCAACCAGGCCAATATTCCCACTTTTCCTTACCCAGATACGGCGGTGCGGATTTTTAATTATATGTGGCAATATAGCTACAACTTGAAGGGAATTTATGATACCCCTTCTTTAGCCCAGAATGCGGAAGAATATCCCAGTTGCGATCGCGCTGCCGCCATTATTCAAAAAGCACAAGCCGCCGGTCGGTTTCTCCTGACAGAATTTGAATCCAAGCAGCTACTCGCCACTTACGATATTCCCATTGTGGAAACCCGCTTGGCCACCAGTGAAGCGGAAGCCGTAGAAATGGCCGAGCAAATGGGTTATCCGGTGGTGTTGAAAATTTTCTCGGAAACCATCACCCATAAAACTGATGTCGGTGGAGTCCGGTTGGATCTGGTGGATGCCGAAGAAGTCCAACACGCCTATCGGGCAATTGAAACCTCTGTGACGGAAAAAGTCGGTGCCGAGCATTTCCAAGGTGTCACCGTGCAACGGATGATCAAACTCAAAGATAGCTATGAACTGATTTTAGGCAGTAGTCTCGATCCTCAATTTGGCCCAGTGATGCTGTTTGGCTCTGGGGGACAACTGGTGGAAGTGTTTAAAGATCGGGCTTTAGGGTTGCCACCACTCAACAGTACCTTGGCGCGGCGGATGATGGAACAAACCAAAATCTATAAGGCTCTTCAAGGAGTGCGCGGACGGAAACCCGTGGATCTAAAAGCCCTCGAAGGGCTGATGGTGCAATTTTCTCAACTGATCGTTGAGCATCCTTTGATTAAAGAGATTGATATTAATCCTTTGTTGGTTTCTGAGGCTGGTCTAGTGGCCTTGGATGCCCGCGTACTGCTTCACGACCTGGATATCACCGAAGACCAAATCCCCAAACCCGCGATTCGTCCTTATCCGAATCAATATATCACCAAGATTACGCTCAAGAACGGGCAAGAAGTGAAGATTCGGCCAATCCGACCCGAAGATGAGCCGATGGTGCAGAAGTTCCATGAAACTCTCTCAGAACGCAGTTTGTATTTGCGCTACGCGCAAATTCTTAAAACCAGTCGTTTGTTCGCCCACCAACGCTTGTCCCGGATTTGTTGTATTGACTACGATCGCGAAATTGCCTTGATTGGGGTGCGGCGGCATCCGGAAACCCAGGAACCTGAAATTTTGGGAATTAGTCGATTATCCAAATTGCACAGCAACAAAGAAGAGGCGGAGTTTGCTGTGTTGGTCAGCGATCCGTTCCAAGGACAAGGGTTGGGGACTGAGTTCTTGCGCCAACTGATTTCTATTGGTCGGGCAGAAAATTTATCCGTGATCCGGGCGGAAATTCTCCGACATAATTTCGTGATGCAGCATATTGGCAAAAAATTAGGATTTTTGATTCAGCGCGTTCCCGGAGAACCAATGCTCAGTGCTGAGTTATCCCTTACATCCTAGACACCCGGTTTCAGCGTCAGTCCTAGATGCATAAATCAATGCGATCGCCCGGTCGAATCATTTTTGGATTCCGAGGAATAGCGATCGCATTGATCAAGATAAAGATACAAGATAAAAATGATTTTGTCCGATTGCCCGACCCAAGGCGAACCCCTAGGTCGGGGAACCGTCCATTGAGCAGCCCTGGTTTTTCTGGATGCCCTGGTTTTTCTGGATGTAGATGCGACCATCTTGATGAAAAATCCCCAGCGAGTTACTTGATTTAATCGTCCACAATCTGCGCCCAGTCGGGGAAAGAAGGGGGGAAAAAATTGATATCGTAATCAGAATCTTCCCATTCTTTAACCCAAAGCGGCACTTTGCCTCGTTGGGGTGTCCGAGAAAATAAGCGATCGCCCACTTCGAGAATATAAAACACCTGTTTGAGCGTGTCTCCTCGATCCAAGGCTAAAGTGAGGATGTCATCCAATTCTGGATTAATCCGTTTCACTTTTTCTCGGTCGTCTTCTACCCAGACCAGCTTTAAGGATTTCAGACGGCGGGGACTCAAGTCACTTTTAAAGTAAACTCGCTTTAGGGTGGCCACAGGCTCTAAACTGCGCTCAATTCGGCGAATTTGTTGCACTCGAAGATAGTGCCATTCGGCCAAACGCAACCGCTCTTCGGGCGGAATTTCCCCTTTCTTGGTGGCGTGTTGAAAGCCATATCTCGACAGAGAACAACCCAAATTTGCTAGTAAATGGATCAGTTCTCTTTCTTTGGCAGTTGCTTGACGTCTGCCTTGGGTTTTGATGGTTGCTCGTTGTCTTGTAATAGTCATGGTCGATGATGCCACGGGTTTGTGATTACAGATAGCCAGAGGGGTAGAACAGAGCAGCAATGGAAGGCTTGGCATCAGCAATTGCTGGGGAAGTTCTACCCACCTGAAAAATATATTTTCAGATTATTTCCGCGCTGGCTGGCGAATTACTCTCACGGTGATTAACCTATGATTTCGTTTGAATCTCCTCTGTATCGCCATCCTCATCAGTTCCAGTGTATCCTTGCTTATCGCTCTCTTTCGTTCCTTGAGAACGACTATTTTGGAGCATTTCAGAGGATTTTTCCCAGGCAAAACCTGAAGCCGATGCTTTGAGCGGATTCGCACTGGCACTGCCAAGGTTAAATATGGCAAAGCTGGCGGAGATAAGCGCCGCAACTACGAGAATATTCTTTTTCATGAGATGTACCCTGCTTTCCTAAAAATGTCACTTTTGAAGCAATTGCAATCTTCAAAAGTGGGCCTTTGCAATAGACCTCTTGTGGTTTGACCACTCAGCCGTTAATAATGGACACATACAGGCCAAGCCTGTTGAAACTGAACTGTCTTCAATGACGGATCTCTGTTTCCACAATCTTGCACCAATCCTTCTTGTTTGGGGAGAGGATCCTGAGCCATCAGGGACTTGAACCATCAGGGACTAAACCATCAGGGTGCATTATCATCAGGGAATAAAACCATCAGGGTACACAACATCAGGGAGTCAACTCATCAGGGATTTATCAAACATCAGGTGCATCTATCTACATTATTAGCAGCGATCGCCAAAAAGCCATCGTTGCTGTGGTTGAGAAGCTCTTACCTGGCAGTGAGGGTCTCTCAACTTTTTGTTTGAATTAGAGAAATCACACAACACACACTTGGCCAGAACCAAGCCTGTGTAGGCTTTGCCCGCATCTATCTATGCGGATAGAATTCTGCGGTCTAAACACTACACACCTTTACTCTTATTATATCTACAGTCATTGGTTATGCAAAACTGAAAAATTTTTCCGGAATTAACACCTGTAGGAGAAAAAAACTTTTAATTTTAGATAGGTTTTGGCAAAGTTAAGCAAATTTAATTTACGAATATAAAATAAATTTTATTTAAATTTTATTAAAACTGGAAAAATCCAGCCCAGTCAATTTGCTAAAACTAAAAATCCGCAAAATACTGCCGCTGCTATCTTTAACTATCTATGGGGCTGCATTTGCCAAACCATCTCCTTTTCTTCATTGGCTGATGGCCATGACGGATCCCCTGACAAAAACTACACCCCTGGCTTTGAGAAAAGCCAGGGGTTTAACATAAGCTGTAATGTAAGCAAATGGGTTTTTTGCGGATTTTTTTCTTGGCAGACTAGCCAAAATTGCTCCCTGATGGCTTTAAGATTTTTGGGCTTTGGAGAGTAAAGCCATTTTCTGCGGATAGATTTGAATCTCCATTTGATCGTCATCGCGAGTGCCAAGCGATCGCTTCACCTCACCCAAATAAAGCAACTCAGAAATACCCGGTTCAGGATGCAATACGGTTCGCGCCCGAATAGTCAGTTTATCTTCCCCGTTGCGACTAAAACGACCGGGGGAATAAAGATCCGCCGCAGCTTGACGCAGGGTGGCCTCAAGTTCTGACTCAGTAATCGTCGCCGGTACAGCAATCACCGCTTGAGTGGCGGCATCATCGTAAACTAGAGAAAACTTTACCGCCCCAGGAATTGGCGTGCGAACATATAAGCTCACCCCCAAGGCAAATAATCCACCCGTCAGGACAGCCATAAAACTGGTGATCCCCACCAAGCGAAATCTAAATCCCCATCTGAGGATAAAGCTCAATCCGGTCAAAACCGCAAAAACGAGGGTGCCAATTCCCACCCACTTTGAAGCCATCAGAATCAGATCATTGGATATCATAAGAATTTTAAGAATTTTTTTACTCAAGTTTCCGTCTCGTTGCTGACAAACTCAACCGAGTCAGGGTTTGGCGATTCCAAGGCGGCTTTTAAAGCGTGCCAAGAAAGATTAGCACATTTAATCCGCACAGGGAATTGAGCGACTCCTTGCATGACGTTTAGCTTGCGGTGTTCTTTGGGAAATTCTCCCTCCCCTTTCATCATGCCTTGAAATCGTTTGACCATTTCCAGGGCTTCAGAGATGGTTTTTCCTTGTAATGCTTCTGCCATCAGATCCGCAGAAGCCATTGAAATGGCACAGCCTTCCCCTTCAAATTTCACATCTTCGATGCGATCGCCCGCTTGATTAAGCTGGACTGTGATCTCAATGGTGTCACCACAAGAGGGATTGTGGCCGCGTTGGCGACAGTGAACCGGGCTTGTTGTCCCCTTATGCCGAGGGGTTTTGTAGCGCTCCAGAATAACTTGCTGGTAAAGATCGCGCAAATTACCAAGACTCATGGTGTAATTGCTTAGAAGTTAACTTATCTTTACGATACTCCGAATAGTTACAGGTTTTCTTGGAGAATCCATTTTTCTTGGATGCAACCTACTTCAAATCTCAGGTCGTTGCACTTGCTACTTCAACTTCCCTGTTCCCCTAGGCTCACGGATGCGGCTGGGATCAATGCCTGTAGATCGTCGATCGATCGTCGCCTGATTTTGGATGATGGTTATGTCAGGTGGCAAATGTCCACCTGACATAAAACATATCTTGATAGATATATCCCTAGAAGCCTAAATCAACGGCGATGCGATGAGCGCAGGCAAAGCCAGAAAAGGCGACGGCATTTAAACCTTGGCCGGGAAATGTGCTATCCCCCACGCAATATAATCCCGGAATAGATGTGCGATTAAATGGCATGGGTAATAAGCCTAAAAGTTTCCGCTGGGGAATTGGCCCATAGGTGCCATTGTGCCGATTTAAAAATTTTTGGTGGGTGCGAGGAGTGCCGATTTCCATATAATCAAGTCCGGCATCTAATCCAGGAAAAATAGTTTCTAATCGCTCGATGATTCGTCCGGCAGCGGTTTCTTTTTTGCCTTCATATTCGGTGGTAGAGAGTCCTTTCCAGGGAGCGATCCAATCGGGGGTAAAGCTATGGATGATGTGATATCCTTCTGGGGCTAAGTCTGGATCGAGTAAGGTGGGAATTGAGACAAAAATTGTGCCTTCTGGGTCTTGCATATGTTGCCAGTTTTCTAGGAGAATATGATGGCAAGCGGTGTCTGGGGGGATGACAGATTTTTCTACCCCTAAATGTAAGCTGAGGAAGCTGGGAGATTCTTGGTAGCGATCGCGCCAAGTTTGTTCTTTTTTCGGCAGGGGTGTATCCGGTAATAACTTATCAAAAGTATCCCAACGAGTCGCATTGGAAACGATTCGTTTGCCATAATAGATTTCTCCATTGGATAGTTCCACCCCGATTGCCCGTCCTTTTTCCATGAGAATGCGATCGACTCGGGCTTTATATTGAATTTTGCCCCCGTGTTTTTCTAACCCTTCTACCAGTTTTTCGGCAATTTTCCCCACCCCACCTTTGGGATAGTTAATCCCGCCATAATGTCGGTCAGAAAATACCATTCCCGCATTAATCATGGGGGTGATATCTGCGGGGACTACTGACCAGCAGTAGCACTCAATATCAATAAATTTCAGCAGCGTTGGGTCTTTAATATATTTGCGGGCGATATCTCCCACGTTTTTTGGCAGGTATTTCACCAAACCCAAACAAGCTAGAGGGTGTTGAAAAAAGACGCGGGTCAGATAGCCTAGTTCTTCCAGGGATAACAATTCCATCACGTTGAGGCAGTTGAACACTTGCCAGCATTCGTCATAAAAGTTACGGATCCCTTGGCGTTCTTGGGGAAATTTATCTCCCAGTTCTTGCAAAAATTTCTCATAGTCTCGGTGGACTTGCACCCGCAAATCATTGGGCAGGTGGTAATCAATTTGGATCGGATCCGGGATGGTTTCCAGGCTGACATTGACCGCATCTAAGGCACGAGTGAGCAAATTGGTGGTGCCTTGTTTGCCAAAGCCAAAGATCATGGAGGCGCCTACGTCGAAGTGGTAGCCATTGCGTTCAAAGTACCCAGAACTGCCTCCGGGAATGACGTAGCTTTCTAAGACAAGAACTTGTGCGCCTTTTGCAGCTAGTTGGGTGGCTGTGACAAGTCCGCCGATCCCGGAGCCAATAACGATAACGTCAAATTTTGAGGGCATGATCAGTGATGATTGACGATCTAGTTGCGATCGCGGTTGTTGACAATTGTTGACAGAACACAGCAATGCCGTGTCCTTACATTTTACCTTTAAAGCTTTCTCAGGTTAAGTCCCATGCATAAAAAGAAAATACGGGATTAGTTTAATCTTGCCAACTAATCCCGCCTGCCGATCCTTATGAGAGGAGAACACGATATTTACTATAAACTTATTGCAAAGTTTTGTCAATACTTTTTGAGAATTTTTTTCAAAACTTTTAGGGATACAGCTTATTGCATATACTTTATCTGCAATAAATTAACATAATTCGCCGATGGAGCATCAACAAATAACAAACAACAAATAACAAATGACAAATAAGAAAAAAATCCTGATCGCCGATCAATCCACGATCGCAAGGCACTATGATGATTTACGTTTAGCCACAAATTTACCGAATATGACTATACAATTGCGTGTCTTCGTTCCACCTCATCCTTTAATTAAGCATTGGCTGGCAGTGGCTCGCGATCGCGACACCCCATCAGTCCTGTTTCGCACCGCCATGACCGAATTAGGCCGTTGGCTGACTTACGAAGCTTGTCGCGATTGGTTGCCCACTCTGGATGTGATGATTTCGACGCCCTTGGCGCCTTGTCCGGCGACAATGGTGAATCCCCAAAAGCCGATCGCGGTGGTGCCGATTCTGCGAGCGGGTTTAGCCCTGATGGACGGAGCGCAAACGGTACTGCCGACGGCATCGATTTATCATTTGGGCATGGTACGGGATGAGGAAACCTTAGAACCTCGGTGTTATGTGAATAAGTTGCCAGAAAAGTTTGAGCCGGAAACCAGAGTGTTGATTTCCGAACCGATGTTGGCGACGGGGGGCACGATTATGGCCACTATGACAGAGTTGACTAATCGTGGGGTGAGTCCGGATCTGATTCGGATTATTTCCGTGGTGACAGCCCCTCCCGCTTTGCAGAAATTGAGTCTACAATATCCCGCGTTAAATATCTATGCCGCTTGTATTGATGAACATCTCAATGAGCAGGGGTTTATTGTTCCGGGATTAGGGGATGCAGGCGATCGCACCTTTGGCACCGAATAAATCCCCAAAATTGTCCGGAGCTATTTGACAAAAAGACTGTTATTCGAGTGATTCACTCGAAGTTATCCTGGAAATATCGGTTAATGAATAGGGAAGAGAAATGAGTGATCAAGATAATTTTACAGGTGGATTAATCGTTGGCGCCGTCGTCGGTGGTTTAGTCGGAGGCGTGATTGGCTTTCTGCTCGGAGGAGGGCGATCGCAAGAGGTTTTAGCCGATGAGAATAGTCCACTGCCGGAATCAAAATTGCGTAAAATCATCAAACGCCCGCTAAAAGGTGAAGAGGAAAAGATTTCTGTCGCACGGCGAACCTTAGAAGAGAAAATTGCTCAACTAAATGAAGCCATTGATGAAGTCCGCTTCCAGTTAGGGGATGACCACGATCATTCTGATGAACTGGACAACCCTGAAGCGATTTCCTCGCCGGTCGCTCCCCGAAAGCCCATGACGGATAACCGAACTGACTGACGCATCTGGAGACGGTTGACTTTCAAATTTGACCAACTTTCAGGAGGTTAACTGCTCCAGACCGCCTCCCCATCGTTTACACTAAATTTAAGCCTTAACCAACTTAATTAATTTGCTTTCGCAGCATAAACTTATGGGAATAGAGATACTCACCCAGACCATAGCCACTTTTCTGAACATCTATTTTGCCCTGTTGATCATCAGGATTCTCTTAAGCTGGTTTCCTCAAGTCAACTGGTACGATCCACCGTTTTCGATTCTCAGTCAGCTAACTGATCCTTATCTGAATATTTTCCGTTCTTTCATTCCCCCAATCGGTGGCATTGACTTTTCCGCAATTTTGGCTATTTTGCTCTTGCAAATTGTGGCTGATGTATTTGCTAGTTTACCAGCAGCAAGTGCATTTTAATAAGGTAAACAAAAATACAAGTAGAGACGTTTTGGTTACGTCTCTACTTTTTTAAATTTCCAGGATCAAAAGTGTTCAATTCGCACCGCAGAGGCAAAACCAGAGGCTTTGAATTGTTTTAAGCTCAAAGGTAATGGATTATTTACCGGCACAGAAATTCTCACTTCAAAATTGCTTTCCCCAGGGGGAACTTCATCAATTTTTCCTACCCGCGTCCGGTTCGGCAGCACGTTATTGTCATTGGCATCATAAATCCGACCATAAACATCCGCATCGTAGACCATTTTATTGGTGGGATTTTTGGCGGTTCCAGTGATAATAAAGCAATTAGCAGGATTGCCAGAACCATCGCTAGTCACCAGCCCTTCGGAGAATTCTGCCGGACAGTCTTTGTAAGATAGGTCAGAGAGGGTAATTTGGGTCATTGCCCAAGCGGGGGGCATCCAAAACCAAGTGGCGATCGCGATCGCTACGGTCATTACCACCCCATAAAAAGCCCGAAAATTCAAATGCCATCCGGCACGCTTCGCGAACAGGCGAAATCGACTCGTATTGAACATTACTTTATTGGTTACTTGATTGGTTAAAATTACGCTAACCACTAGCTTATATCACTTCCCCGGTAATTAAAGGGTTTTTCTATTCATTAGGACTTACGCAACGACTCTATATATGAGTATTGGTGCGTTACCGTCTCGGAACAACACCCTACGGATAGCTTAAATAGGATTGCTATAGGACTTACGCATGGTGTCGATATTTCTGGTTTTGGAGGGGCAATCCGAAAGCGGTGGTTGCCCTTATATATAGCGTATTGGCGTACAGCAATTTTCTCCGCGAGTAAACCACAAATATCTGTAGGGGCGAAGCATTCCGCCAGAAGTTTGATGCTTATAAAGATTAACCTGACTGCCGGAATGCTTCGCCCGCTCGTGGTTTACTCAACAGAAAAGCGCTGTAAGTCCTATTTTGGATTTATGCCCGAAGGCGATTAAGTAGAAACCAGGAATGGCTGATTTTTTGACATTGCTTCTGTCAGGCAATGATACCAATTTTCCATCCCTTCCCCGGTACGGGCTGATACTTCAAAAATACTCGCTTGGGGAGCTACTTTTTGAATATTGGTTAAGGCTTTTTCCCGATTAAATCCCACCACTTCGGCAATATCAATTTTGTTTACAATCACCACATCAGCGGATTTAAACATGGTCGGATATTTTAGGGGTTTATCTTCTCCTTCGGTGACAGATAACATGACTACCCGCATATTTTCGCCTAGGTCATAAGCAGCAGGACAGACCAAATTGCCCACATTTTCAATAATTAGTAAATCCAAAGCATCCAGGTCAAGTTGTTTGACTGCCTTGGCGACCATTTCTGCTTCTAAATGGCAGACCGTTCCGGTGGTAATTTGGATGGCCGGGGCACCGGTTTTACTGAGACGAGAGGCGTCATTATCGGTTTCTAAATCACCGACCACGACTCCAGCTTTTACCTGATTTTTCAAATCACTAATGGTACGTTCTAGCAAGGAAGTTTTGCCAGAACCAGGGGAAGAAAGCAGGTTTAACACTAGCAAACCTTTGGCCATAAAATAGCCTCGGTTCCGTTCCGCAAGGCGATCGTTTTTGTCCAAAATTCCTTGGCTAATTTGAACAATGCGATCGCGCATCCGCGCCGCTTCGCGATCGCCTTTATTCTGACCATTTTGGGAATGGGGATGATGATGATCGTGACCAGAAAGGTGTTGATGATCGTGGTGATGGTCATAGTCATGGTCATGGTTATGATCATGGTCATGATCATGGTTATGATCATGGTCATGGTTATGATCGTGGTCATGGTCATGGTCATGGTCATGGTGAAAATGGCTATGAATTCCAATTTCTCCAGGGGTTTTACTACATCCGCAATCTTTGCACATAATTTTATTTTGTTACTTGATGGTTGTTGGGTAGGGATTCTTTGTTGGTTGATGGTTGTTGGTTGATGGTTGATGGGTAGGGATTCTTTGGTTGTTGGTTGATGGGTAGGGATTCTTTGGTTGATGGTTGTTGGCATCGAAGAACGAAGAACAAAGAACAAACAACAAACAACCAACAACCAATAACAAATTCAAACAAAGTCCGATAATTCTAGAGAAGTTAATTCAATTTCTTTTCCCGAAATCATTTTTTGACTGAATTGTTCACAAGTTGGACATTGATAAAATACATCAGGTGGGGAAAATTCCCGCTGACAGTGAGAGCAATAACAAACAACGGGGACTGATTCTATTTCTAGAATTGCTCCGTGGGCGATCGTGCCTTGTGTCACCACATCAAAGGCAAACTCTAAGGCTTCGGGAACCACCCCAGACATTTCACCAATCCGCATTTTTAAGCGATTGATTTTGTTTGCTCCTTGCTGACGAGCATTTTCTAGGGCAATTTCTAGGGTTTGTTCCATTAAACTGACTTCATGCATGTCATTATTTTATCGTAGATAATTCTGACAAATTGATCGTGGGGAGAATAGTCAAAATTCGCTGACTAATTGTTTAATTTTTTCTAAAGCAACCGCGATCGCCGCTTGGGTGGTGGGGGAAAATTGTTCGCCAAAGTCGAAGTTAACCGCTGGAATGAGTACCCACCAAGCAGCCGGGGCGACCCCATAAACCTGTTTGGCTAAGGTGAGGAGCGATCGCGGATTACTGGTATGTCCCAAACAATTGGTCGTTTCTGGGACTTCATCGGTCAGGGGATAAACTTCCACCGTTGTAGACTCTGGGTAGGCATCGATAAAAATGGCTCGCTGGACGGTAGCTAGTTCTGCCGCCAATTCTGGAGTTAACTGGTGGACCGCATAACTGCGGATATATGGCAATTTCCACTCCTCGACCAGAGTGGCAACCTGTTGCCCCACCCCATCATCACTGCGGAGGGTATTTCCATATCCAATCACTAATACTGATGGCTGGGTGTTTTTTTCTTGATTGGGAATCATGCTTTTATTTCCTGGGATTCGGTTAATGTGCCGATCGGGTCATCACCGATCGGCGGCAATAAACTCCTTAACAGCCTGATAAATATTTTGTAATTGTTTCATGGTTTCTGCGATCGAGGTGAAATTGTTTTGAGTGATTTCTGCTTCGATTTTACTGGTAATTTCTGGGATGATAAGAATCCCCACATTTTGACTTGTTCCTTTAATTTGCTGCATTTTGTGAGCCAGATGAAAGTAATTTTGATCCGTGAGGGCGGTCATGGCTTCTTCTAGATAGGTGTCGGTTTGTTGGACAAAGGTTTCTAACAGTTTTTTTTCAAAAAAATGATTGCTTCCAGAGATTTTGTGTAGTCGAGCAAAATCAATGGGAATTTGTGCCGATAATCGGTGTGAATCAACGGCGATCGCCCGTGAATCAGGATTCACCTGTTTGACCGGACTGTTCTGAGCAATCATAGCAGTCTGGGTGAAATGGTTCAAATTTTCTGAAGCGGTGATTCCCTTAAAAGATCCGCTGTGCAGCATCGCATTTTTTAACTGATCCAGTTTTTGTTTTAGTTCACCAATAAGGGCGATCGCTTCTTTTAAATTATTAGCGTTAGCTTGACGTTCCAATTCTGCCGCCAACTCTGGCATCCCAATCACTGCGACATTGGCACTCGCCCCTTTTAATTGATGTGCGTTGCGGCATAAAGTTTGAATATCCCCAGTTTCTAAAGCTGCTTGTGCCTTTTGCAAATTCGTTTCAGCCTGTTGAATAAATAGTCCTAGCAACTCTTGTTGTAACTCAATATTAGCCTGGGTAATTTTGGCCAAATGAGCCACATTTACTACGGACTCAAGGCCATAAACTTGCTCCACAGTACATTCAGGCACATTTACTAAATTATTGACAATTTCTGGGGGTGAAGTTTCAGGTTTAACCCATCGCTGAATAGCCGATTCTAAATCTTCCAGGGAGATGGGTTTGGTTAAAAAATCATCCATACCCACCGCCAAACCTTTTTCTCGATTTGTCAAACCACTTCCGTCCGCACATTCATCATTAATTCCATAAGCGGTTAACCCAATAACCACAGTTCTTTCGATGATATTTTTCGGCAATTTATGTTGTGCTTCCCGTTCTCTCACAGCTTTAGTTGTTTCATATCCATCCAATATGGGCATTTGACAATCCATGAAAATAATATCGTAAGATTTTTCTGATAATTGCGCTAACGCTTCTTGACCATTGTTCACAAAATCAGCCACATAACCCAGCATTTCTAACTGATGTTTAATCACTTTTTGATTCATTAGGGTATCTTCTACAATCAAAATTTTAAAATCCGATGCTTTATTTTTAGCAAGATTGATTTTTTCCTTCATTTGACTAGAGGATTCATTAGGAGAAAATAGGACTTTTAACATAGCGGTTTTTAATCGACTTTCGGTAATGGGTTTGACCAAGTAAGTCGCAAAGGCTAACTCAAGCAAATGTTTAGCTTTTTGCGTTTCCGTGATTTCAGTCATTAAAACGAATTTAGTTGGCTTAAGCACGGGTTTAATCCGCATTAATTGAGCGCGAAAATCTCGGTCTAATTTCAGCATTTGCCAATCCACTAAAACAACATGATAAAAATTTTGTTGAGCGCTGTCTGAACATAAATTAGTTAAAGCCGCCACAGCATTATCTGTTTCTTCTACTTGCATTCCCCAACTTTTGGCTGCTAAAATCACTACGGTGCGATTCGTGGCATTTCGATCGATGACCAAGATTTTTTTTCCAGACAGGGCTTTTCTTGTCGCCTCAATTTCTCGGATTTTTTCTGATTTATTGGCATAACTTAGATGAGGCAGATCCATATGGGTTTTTCCCAAACCTAGTTTAATGGTAAACCAAAAAGTAGAACCCTCACCCAATTGGCTTTGTACCCCGATTTCACCTCCCATTAATTCCGCGAATTGTTTACAAATTGCTAATCCTAAGCCCGTGCCTCCATATTTTCTCGAAGTTTGATGCACTTGGGAGAAAACTTGGAATAGTTTCTTTTGATCGGGATCGGAAATTCCAATTCCTGTATCTTTAATTGAAAATTTTATGGTAATCGGTCTATTTAGAGCATAACTATTGATGGCAGGATAATTTATTGGAGATTTTTTTATATTTAAAGTTTCTAGCCGCTCAACATGAACAATGATTTCTCCGGTTTCGGTAAATTTTAAGGCATTGCCAATTAAGTTTGTCAGAATTTGCCTTAAGCGCAAATCATCCCCAACCAGTTGCCGGGGAACATCCCCATCAACTAGGACGGCCATTTGTAACCCTTTGGCATTGGCTTGAGTTGCCAGTAAATCTATGACAGTTTCCAGGCATTCATTTAAGTCAAACTCTCGCATTTCTAGCCGAATTTGGGCGGATTCTAGTTTAGAAAAATCTAGTAAGTCATTAATAATTGTCAGTAAGTGATGACTTGTCACTTTTAAGGTTTGAACAAAATCAAGTTGTTCCCCATTTAATGGCGTTTTCAAGAGTAAGTCACTCATGGCTAATACCCCATTCATGGGAGTGCGGATTTCGTGACTGATGTTGGCAAAAAATTGGGATTTAAATTTAACAGCAGCGATCGCTTTTTCTCTGGCTTCAACTAATTCATCGATGCGATCGCGCTTCGGCGTTGCGGATGCAACATCGCTGGCAATGACAATCCCCCCCACTTGACCATTGGGACTGTACCAAGGATGAATTGCCCGACGCAAATAAATTTTCTGGCCGTTTGCCCGATTCCAGCATTCTTCGGGAATAGAAATGATTTCTCCAGCCAATGCTTTTTGATAATTTTCTTGCCAGTGATCGGGCATATCTGGTACTATTTGATAGTGGCAATCGCCCAAAATTTCTTGACCGACTAAGCCATAAGTGGTCAGCCATTTTTTACTGTAAGCCAAGTAGCGCAGTTCTCGATCTAAAATAGCGATCGCTACTGGCGCATGGGCGACAATTTGTCTGAGTTGCCGGCGTTCTTGTTCGTTCGCGAAGCGTTGCGGATGCAACATCGCTTCAGCCGCTTGTTTGCGATCGCTGATATCCAGAATTAAGCAGCCAATCGCGATAGTTTCTCCCTCAGCATCAGACAGAGGAAACATCGACCATGATTGATGAGTCAAGTTCGACGCTCCTGGTTGATTCATGGTAAATTCCTGAGCGATAATTGATGGGACAGTTTGCCAAACTTGTTCAAACTGTCCCATCAATTGAATGCCGATTTCTGGCCATATTTCTGTAATTTTTTTGCTCAAAAAATCCTGAAGCGATCGCCCATTCATCTTGGCTAAAGCTTGATTAACGTGGATAATTACCCCCACGGGATCTAAAATTGCCATCCCCGTCGGCGACTTTTGGAAAAAATCATTTCCCAGTGCTGCACTTATTTTTTCTAATCGATTGCTTATCTTACGTTCAGATGATTTAACATAGCGACTCCGGGAAACTGCCCCGGCAATTACTCGCATCAATGCCCGACTGTTGATTTCGTCTTTTACCAAGTAGTCTTGCAGTCCCACAGAAAATAGCCCGTTCGCCATTTCTTCCTGCTGCGGACTCACCAGTGCTATAATCGGCACATCAGGGGCGATCGCTTGTAATTGTTTCACCGCATATGCCCCGGAAACTTCTGGCAGATCCAGGTCAAGCAGCACCAAATCCGGTTGTGGGGATCTGCCTTCAGTCAAATAGGCGATCGCTTCACAAAACCCCTGGATATTTATCACAGTTAATTGATTAGCTTCTAAAATACTTTGGACTTTTTCATTCACTGAATCTTTTTTATTTAAAACCAGAATATTATTTGGTATTTCATTATACATATTTGAAAAATTTAAGGTGGTTAAGTAAAAACGTTTTTGATTTAATTTATTTGACAATTTTATACGGGTACTATTAAATTGTCAGAAATTTTATATAATCTTAATAATGCTGGGGCGTAAATTGAAACTATCATTGAATTTGCTCCTATACCAGATTTATGGTCTTATCTTAGACTGAAATCTTGGATCGCGGCAATCCGTGGCCATAAAAATTATTTTACGGTTATTTGTCCTGAAGTAACTCGTTATTTGTTATTTGTTATTCATTGTTTGTTATTTACTGCCAGCTATTTGCTATAATGCCAACCACCAACCAATAACCACCAACCAATAACCACCAACCAATAACCACCAACCAATAACCACCAACCAATAACCACCAACCAATAACCACCAACCAATAACAAATAACAAAAGAATCCCTACCCACCAACAAACCACAAATAACAAGCCCATGCAAAGATATCTATCAATTTTAAAATTATTTTGGGGAGCAGCGATCGCCGCTGAAATGGAATACCGGATAAATTTTATACTGGCTACCTTCACCAGTATCGGCAGCTTAGGGGGCAGTATATTTGGATTATTTTTATTTTATAGAACAGGCTATACTTTCCAAGGTTGGCAATGGCAAGAAGCCTTAATTGTTCTGGGAATTTTTACCATATTGCAAGGATTTTCCGCCACATTTTTGATTCCTAACCTAAATCGCATCGTCGATCATGTGCAACAAGGAACTTTAGATTTTATTTTGCTCAAACCCATTAGTAGTCAATTTTGGCTTTCTACCCGCACCATTTCTCTTTGGGGTTTGTCTGACTTATTATTTGGCATAATTATTGTCGGATACGCTGGCAGTCAACTAGGCTTAAGCAGCGTTAATTACTTGTTAAGTTTTATTCCTTTATTATTTGCCGTCATTAGTCTTTATAGCTTATGGTTTATGCTCGGATCAACAACAATTTGGTTCGTTAAAACCTACAATATTACTGAGGTATTAAGAGGACTCCTGGAAGCCGGAAGATATCCAATGGTGGCTTATCCCACCGCCTATAGAGTTTTCTTTACCTTTGTAGTGCCGGTCGCTTTTTTAACCACAGTACCCGCTCAGGCAATGTTAAACCGTGGAGAATTCACTTGGATCATGGGTTCGGGAGTTTTAGCCATCACTTTGCTATGCGCTTCGATCGCCTTTTGGCGGTTTGCCCTGCGCTTTTATACCAGTGCCTCTAGCTAAACACAATCGGAAAAAACCAAAAATCGCGATACCAAAAATCGCGATAAAATCTAGGGGCAATCCCCCGTGGTTGCCGGGGGCAACTAAGCCCGAAAAATCTGCTAAACATTTCTGCTAAACATTAACGAGGAACCATGCTGGCAGCAATACTATTTGATTTAAATTGTATTGCTGCCAGCATGGTTCTGTGCTACTATTGATTTGTCTACAGTTAAGGTTTTAGCATCTAACTTTGTAGGTACTAAAAAGTACACTGTAAGCACCGAAAATGCACCTTGAAAATCTAATAAACAATTAGCAACTATATGACTAAAGTCAAAAATGGCGGCAACCCGGCTAAGTCTTTGGAAGATGTCAAAGCTGAGATTAAAAATCACAACTCTGATATAAAGGCAAGATACGGTGGTCGAGGTGTCTGTACACTCAAGGTTAACGATCGCTCGATCAGCAACGCAACCTTGACTCTGATATTTACCTACCCGGTAAATCGCGACGGAATTCAGAAACCCGAACAATATAACGTAGGCATGGGTAGTGCTCATATTCCGTTGCAAGTAACTAAGGCTAAAAACGCTAGTAACTTACTAAGCCACGTCTTGAAAATCAATCGCTTTTCTGATAACCCCATTGCATTTTGGGACTATCTTGATTATGATGTGTTGGGAAAGGCAAAAAAAGGGATAGCACCAAAAGTTATTGGTGACTTAATAGAAGCTTACAAATTAGCTTTTATCGCTGATAATAAGGATGCTAAAAACCCAGAAAGTAAGTGGAATCACTATCGGGGTCGTTTTCTTAAGCACTTACCAAGTGATGCTGTATTGACTTCTAAAGTGTTGATAGATTTTATCAATTCTTTAGATGATAACAGTCAAGCGACAAAAGCAATTACAGCAGTCAAAGCATTGTTGCAATATCACGATTTAGAGCGTGAATTTGGCAATGCTTTAAACTGTCGTAAGTTCACTGGTAAGGATACAGAGGAAAAAGAAACTTACGTTCCCACAGATGATGAAGTTATCCATGTTTGGGAAAATGGGTTTTCTTTATTTCAGCGTAATGGTCGTAAAAAAGATCGTAAACAGTTACACGCCGCTAAAGCTTATCAGTTTGTTTTTGGCATCATGGCAACCTACGGTATTCGTGCTCACGAATTTTGGCACGTTCTAAATTGGCATAACCCGGTTGACATCTCAGCTAAGGAATGGGTTCAAGTCGATTCTGATGATTCTGACGATTCTACTGATAGTGAGTACGGCCTAGGCCGGGTTCAACTTGAAAGCGATCGCATAATCCCCGCGTTCTTTGACCCTAACAATGAGTTTCCGGTCTTGGTTATCAGTGACGATACTAAGACGGGTAAGCGTCTCGCTATGCCACTGTCACCTATCGGCGATAACTGGATAGAGCGTTTTCACCTTAAGGACGGGTTGATATTGCCAGACATTAAAGAGCCGTTGAAAGTAAACTGTGATTGCCGACTCAAGGGAACTCAGAACATTGTCATAATGTTAGGCGCAGGAACTGGATCTACAATCGCTTGGGAATCTTTGAACGTTACCAAGTTCTCATCTCACAAGTTGCGTCACGCCTACACCCATCGAGGCCGTTGCCTAGGAGTCAATCCCTGGAAGCTTGCCCAAAGTCAAGGTCACACCTTGTCAACTGCTGAGAGTGTGTACGCTAAGAACCTAGCGTCCCAACGAACGGCTGCAATGCTAAAAGAGGAGTGGCAACGGGTTTATCAGCAGAACAAATTGCCACAATTGACTAAAGAGCAAGCTGTCAAGATATCTGAGAGCTTAAAGGCAGAAACGACAGATGTTAACTTATTTGCAAGTAAGTTGCTAGAAGCTATTTACGGATAGGTAGTGATTATTTTTTTGACGAACAGAGCGCATTTGCTTTAATTGCAAAGAAGTGTCGCTTGACCCGACACACCCGACATCCTCAGTCACAGCAAGGGTTTCATCCGACATTCCACCCGACATTTCACCCGACATTTCATCCGACATGGGAATCTCGTTAATGCCCAGCATAAACATCGACTTAGCGGGTAAGCGCTCAGAATTGCGATCGCTTTTCTGTTTATCCAGGTCCAGGATGCAGCTTTGTACAGAAGTTATCCGGGGATGACTCCCCGAACATTGGCCAACAAAAAACCCCCCAAGGTAGGGGGGCGATAGCGCATCCGCGCCGCGAAAGCGATGTTGCATCCGCAACGCTACGCGATCGCATCTCTTAAGTTTTTTGGGGGGGGGGGTTATGCCGCGTCATTATCTGGGACAAAACGGATCAGGTCACTGGGTGTAACTCTTAAAGCGAGACATAAGCTGTTTAAGGTTTCCCCATCAATGCGAGGCATACTGTCAGTGTTTTTAAGGTTCCCGATAGAGTTGGGATGCTTGCCTAGCCTTTCCGCTAGTTCTTTGTTGGTTAACATCTGATCCGCCATTATGTGCCGTAATCGCCACTGGATCATAGTGTTTTTGCTAGTGATATTCATCTTTATCATACCTAAAAGCTTATCATCTGCAATTATACCATATAAGATAACATTCAGCCATAGATATAAAACAGTTAGACAGTTGACAACTTAATTCATGCTGTGTATAATAGAAACATGGCAAGCAAAAAACAAGTCTCACCGAGAATGGTTGAGACTGAACCTTTTGGTCACGTTGACGCAACGCCATAAGCCAACCAAGACTCAACGCCCAAAGATAGCCTTTACACCATCGCCCCTATCCGGGAATCAACTAGATAAACCGTCCAGGGCCGCCGGATAACCAGAAAGCGGGTAAGGCAGAAAAATCCGATAAGCGGGTACGCTTGCCAAAGTTACGGGTAATGCCGGATGAGTGCCGTACTGAGTTAGGTTATTTCCACAAAAACTTTAAAACCCGCATCAGCGCTACTTCTTGGCGGAATACGCTGACACGGGCAAATCCAGAACCTTTACAAAGAAAAGGACTGATTTCCTATGAATATAACACAAACCGTCACCGTTCAGGTATCCCTGGGGGATGAACTTGCGTCTCTCCATGACCTGACAGTGTTTACCGATGACCAGTTAGAGGCACTACTGGAAGCTTGTAGCTCATCTCTGAGAACGGGATGCAACATTGCGGCAACGCTTGAAGAATGTGGCACTGCATCATATTTTGATGATGATTTTCTCGAGTCGGTGAATACTTTTGCTTATGACGATCCGCGCCAAGAATTAATCGAGGCGATCGTCTTTATTGCTGCCCGGTTGCATCAACTGGAAACTGATGAGGTAGCAGCATGAGCATCTTAAGTAACGCCTTCTCTTTTAACAGCACTGAGCAATATTTAGAAGCTTGGGACAAATGTGACCAGGTACTTTCTAATCTGTCTGCACTTATTTCTTATATGGAAAGTGCAGCGACTTTAACTGATTGCTCGGAATCATATTTAGCCAAAATCAGAGAATCTGAAGCAACCCTAAGAGAAGCGATGAATTTACTCTGCCAGGACTGTGAACGATTTATGAATGGCAAGGATAAATGAAAAATCATCAGATAAAGAATGCGCTTACGCTGCTAAAATTTCTTCTGAATTGGCTAATAATTCAGTACCAATTGATGAAGAAAGCAGGCATTGTCCCAATTGTGGGTTAGGGGCATTTGACTCGTCATTTTTTGGGTATTACTGTCCCGATGAAGAATTCGGCAAATATTGACCGGAAACGGAAATGAGGCGGTATAACTAACAGGGAACACCCTCAAAGCTATTGCCTAGGGTGTTCCCCTTTGATTCAAGGATTTAAGTATTATGAAAAGACTTTACGCGGCCTTTAACATCCGACAGTTAAAGGCTAAACTTTCTCATCTCAGTCGGACATCTTTCAGAATCACTCGCAACTTTTTCAAGTCCAGACTAGGCATCGTCAAGCGGGACTGGTCACGGTTAACCAAGGCTGAAATCATCCGAGTTCTAGATTATTATTACGGTTCTTTAGTGCCTGACTTAGCAAAAACCATGCTAAGTGATTACCGTTTTCAAGTAACAAGCCCAAACAACTTTCTGAGCGTGTTGCCTAAATTACGCCGTGAGTCAGGTCAGCAGTGGCGATTAATAGAACCGGCCAAAAAGATAGATGAGTTGAGTAACTCTGGGATTTCCTTATATTTGGCTCAGTTCAAAAAAGTTTACCCCAAAAATTATCAACTGGACATCTGGGATAACCCAGAGTGTTTTCTGGTAGTTGCTGAGATAGGTACAGACCTTTATATCTATGTGTCTCAGCAATGTTTTGACGTGCCTGAGTTTTTGGGACAAATCAAACAAAAGTATGCAGAGTTAATGTTTGAACTGTCATCCCGGTTCATTTCGTTTCGCGGTGACTTTCGCGGTGACTCAGGGGTGATCGTGACCTGAAAAAGTCACCGTTGCACCTTGCCGGTGCAAAAGCTTGCACCTTTGATGTGACTAGGTTTCAAGCTTTCAGGCCACGGTGCGATCGCCAACGGTCAAGACGGATTTTCAATGGCTTGTCTTATCTCGTTGGCTCAAGCTGAAGAATAGGGGCTGCGAAGGCTCTACATCGCTGTACATCTGTGAGGGGACTAATCCCCCGATAGACATTCGTATATCTCCATCCTTAACGCTATGACGGATAACCATCAACTTAATTGCCTCCCCGAAGAGGTCACAGAAGGCTTAACGCCTCAACAAATAGAGCAGGTAACAATGATTGCTGTTTACAATTATGAGGCTGCCCTTAAATATGCAGAATTGATTAAAACCGAAAAGTATCAAAAAAAGCTTAAGCGAATAGGACACTACGGCATGGACCCTTTGATTCTCGATAGTTTCGCTAAGGGCGTGTTGCAAAGACTCCAGAATTACACTCCAGATGTCACGCAATGTTGTTGCTGTGAAGATAAGGTTCCTAAAGGTCAGAAGTTTTGTTCAGTCGAATGTAGTGACCTAACTGACAAAATACTAAGCGGCAAACAAACGCAGGTGAGATTTCCGTTTGCAAAAAAAACGGACTATTGGCGGAGAAAAGTAGGGAGACAAGCCTTACCTTACTCTGTAGAAATAAAATCTGAAAATTTGCCGTTTAATGAATTTTCTGATTAAAAAAAGACTGTACAATGAATTAAGTTTGCTGGAAGTGGCAATTACTGATTCATTGTACAGTCTTTTTTTTAGATGTTGACAGATTTAAGTTAAGTTGATTAGCTATTTTTTTTGAACTGATAATCTGTTAACGCTAACAAAGTTAATAGCTACAAAAAAAGCAACTATGTCTACTCAATCTATCTCTAAAGCAGAAACGATCATGAAAATTTCCCAGCCTGACAAAATTCTATTTGACTTAAGCTCAAGTAATAATTTTACCACTAAAGATGAGCTTGTCAACCTATTTAAAGGTGCTCATCCATTGATTCCAGATGATTTACTGGAATGGATGGCGGCAGATTTAAGCGCCAGCGCGATCGCCCCTGAAATCGCCTTAGCCAATTTTAAACCAGTTTACGACGACGAAAAAATTGCACAGTTCCTAGGCTGGAAATCTTATAAAGGGGAACCAGGTTGGCTGAGTGGTGATTCTTTGGAACGGCAATTTAAGCCCAGGAAACCGCTTCTTCTGGATGGCAAACCAGCCAAGTACCTTACTTCCAAGGGCGGCTATGATGCGGCATTGCTTAAGGGGATTGACTGGGATGCGATCGCTGACGACCCCACAAAACCTATTATCATCACTGAAGGTGCCAAAAAAGCAGCAAGTTTAATCAGTCAAGGACTGATAGCTGTTTCCTTGCCAGGTGTTAATATGGGACATCTTAAAGGGGGATGCGGCACAAAGCTTGTCCCTGGTCTTGACCTTTTGGCTAGATCAGGACGACATTTTTGCATAGCTTTTGATGCAGATATCGTCAGTAAGCCACAAGTGAGAAGCGCACTTAAAAGTCTTGCTGAAACACTCATCAACAAAGATTGCACCGTGAGTGTTTGGACTTGGGATATCTCAATCGGTAAAGGTATAGATGATGTAATTGCCAACGGAAAATACAACCAAGTGAAAGAAACTCAACACGATGTCTGGTTACAAAAACTGGAGAAACAGTTTAACTCCGAGTCGCGGAAAGGTGACTCAAAGCGTTCTGCCGTCCGAAAAAATGACAATAATTTTGCTGATGAGATTGCTGAAGAATACCAAGGCAAACTTATCTGGGAATCTTACCCTAGCCGTTGGATGATGTATGGCAAAGAGCAGGACGGGATGTGGTCAGAAATTCACTCCGATTCTGTCAACCGCATGATCGTGTCTTATCTGGATGTCAATAATGAGGCTTACACAGATAAAAAAGTTAAATCAATTTCTGCCTTGTTAAGAATAAAACTCAGCACCGATAATTGGAAGATGTCGCCCGACCTGATCCCATATCGTGATGGAGTTTTTGACCTTAAAACCAACCAACTTAAATCCCATTCCCCTGGTTATCGTTTTACGTGGCAATTGCCCTACCCATATCAGTCTCAAAATGACAACTGGAACAAAATTAATGAGTGGCTAGATTTTGCTACTCAAAACAACCAACGAAATAAACAAACTTTAATCGCTTACATGGCGGCCACTTTGCGTGGACGTTCAGACTTGCAAAAGTTTCTGTATTTACAGGGGCATGGCGGTAGCGGTAAAGGGACTTTTATTCGGTTGCTTGTTGACCTCATTGGTAAAAATAATATCCATTCCAGCAGCCTGAGTGACTGGAATGGCAACCGCTTTGAGACCGCCAATGCCTATCAGAAACGTCTTACGGTGTTCCCGGATGAAGACAGCAAAGTAAACAATTATGCTAAATTTCTCAAGCTGACGGGTCAGGATGATTTAAGAGCAGAGGAAAAAGGAAAAAAAGCATTTTGTTATCGATATGACGGAATGGTCGTCATGGCATCGAACAAATCTGTGTTTGTGGGGGGTGCCAGCAGTGCGATCGCGCGTCGAATGATTCTCGTTCCGTTCAATGCAAAAGTTAACCCCAGTCAGGTACGCGACCTTAACGCTGACTTCCAAGATGAACTTCCTGCGTTCTCTCGTTACTTGCTGAGTCTGGATAACAGATGGATATCCCGTACTCTCAAGGGGGACAACAGTTGCACGGGATTGATTACGTCAGATTCATGGGAAACTCAATTTAATTCTGATGGCCTAGCTGCATGGTTTGATGAGTGCGTGGTCGTGGATCAAGAAGGCCAGGAACAAATTGGCAGCAAAAAAGCTGACTCAACGAGCAGTCTGCGAGACTGCACTACGCTTTACGAGAGTTACACTTTGTATTGCTATCAAAACAACTATCAACCTAAAAACAGTCGAAATTTTAGCACTGACTTACTCGAATTAACACAACGTACCTTGGGCCTAGATATCAAAAAACAACGTAACCAATCTTATCGTGTTATTACAGGATTGCGTTTACGCAATTTCCAATCTGATAAAGAAATCCCCACTTACGGCGAAATATTAGAATCTGCCAACGAAGCTCATCACCACGCCATGTCGGATGGAATGTCGGATACGATGTCGGGTGGAATGTCGGATGAAACCCTTGCCGTGACTGAGGATGTCGGGTGTGTCGGGTCAAGCGACACTTCTTTTTCTAGTGAAAACACAGCGGCCACAAAAACAGAGGCAAGCGCCTCTGATGAAACTAGCTTGGTCAGGAAAGAACTGGCTTTTTACACAACATCTCTCATCAAGGAACTCGAAGAGCTTGGAGTCTCACCAGAAGAAGTTCAAAGTAAGCTGACAAAGTGGTATGGAGTAAAATATCGCCCACAACTTAACATTCAGCAGTTAGTTGACTTTAGCGAGAAGTTGCGTACTTGGCTCAAAGATTTGCGATCGCATTCTTAGCAAGGGTGACTTGTATCTGGTTAAACTGGATACAGGTTACATGGTTGTTAACAGTCAAGACAAAAAAAGAAAAGTATTATCACTATTTGTGCTTAATTATGGTATCTATTGTAAACTGAATAGAAACTGATTAAGCGCAAATAGCGTGCAAGCAACTTGTTTGTTACGGGTAATTTAGATACAAAACTGACGCTAGAAGTATCAGTCAAGGTACAAAGTACGAGTAAGAAGATTTTTGAGTGCTTAGGATGTAGTCAGGGTATGGGTTTTAAACGCTTTTGTTTACTATTTGATTTAGATGGCACGATCGCCAACACTGACCGTTTTCATATGCAAGCTTGGCAACAAATGCTGCATGATTATCACATCACCGTGGATGAAATTTTTTATCGGCAGCATATCAGTGGCAAAAAAAATCAGCACATTGTCGAGCAGATATTCCCGGAATTATCCCCAGAAGCGGGAGAACAATTAGCTAAACAAAAAGAATCCCTATTTCGGCAGTTAGCCACACAAATCAAACCCTTAGCCGGACTTTTGGAACTGTTGCAATGGACAAAAACTCAGGGATTAGGGCGATCGCTCGTCACCAATGCCCCTCGCGACAATGTGGACTTTATGCTCAATCTGTTAAACCTGACCGAAACATTTTCTCCCATAATACTGGGGGAAGAAGCCCCAGCACCCAAACCTCATCCCGATCCTTACCTGATGGCATTGGAAAAACTGGGCTTATCCCCAAAAGAAGCGATCGTCTTTGAAGATTCTCTCACCGGAATCCGTTCGGCAGTCGCCGCTGGAATTCAAACAATTGGCATTGCCTCCACTCACGAACCAAATACCCTGAAAAACGAAGGGGCGACGATGGTAGTTGCGGATTTCACCGACTCCCAACTCTGGGCAATGCTGGATTCTCTGACCAATAGGGCTTAATTTGTTGCCGTGGTCGCTGGCCTAGTTTTGCTACGTCTATTTTTATCTTGCTTTATCTTGCTTATACTTAGATAAGGAATTAAATCTAGCAATCTTCTCAGTCAGACATCAGCCCGGTGGCGTAATTCGTCTACGCCATCAGGCTGATATAGCGTATATTCTGAAAACCCAAAACCAACCCAAAACAAAAAACCCGATCAACTGACCTGGCGATGGCTTATACCAGGGAAATTCAATGAATTTTTCGATTCAATGGATTCATTTTCTACTCTAGAGCGGGGAAAAGCATCAGCCAAATGGCGTAATTCTTCTACGCCATTTGGCGTATATTCTTGAAGGCCACAAACAAAAAACCCGATCAATTGACCGGGCGAGGGCTTATACCATGGAAGTTGAATGAATTTTTCTATTCAGTACATTCATTTTCTACCCTAGAGCGGGGAAAAGCATCAGCCAAATGGCGTAATTCTTCTACGCCATTTGGCGTATATTCTTGAAGGCCACAAACAAAAAACCCGATCAATTGACCGGGCGATGGCTTATACCATAGAAGTTGAATGAATTTTTCGATTCAGTACATTCATTTTCTGCTGTAGAGCCAGGAAAAACATCCGTCTGATGGCGTAATTCTTCTATGCCAAAAAGCGGATATTGTTGTTGACTAAGCCGAGGAGATGAGGCGATCGCACCATTACCATTACCCACTTAGGCTTGTCTGACAAACTCACTGGTATTTAACCGTGTTTCCCCCAAACCTGGCACCCAAACCACCCATTTATCCAGACTTTCTTCACACAGCAGGATGGCTTCTTCAAAACTTAGGGCGGTCAGGGGTTTAATCAAGCTTACCCAATCACCAGAGCAAAATAGCAGCTTGTCGTGAGTTGTTTCTGGGGATGGAATGACTGACGAGGCTTTGGGATAGTTTTTTGTTTGCTGCTGCTCAGTGGTGAATTTCATACAACTCTCCTGTAAATGAATAAGTAATTATGCTGAAAATTTTTCAATGATTTTAGGGAGATGCAACTTTTAATTAAATATTTGTCTGTAGCTAAATATACAAAAACTCTGAAAAATGCGTCAATAATTTGTCACACAAATTTATGAATAAATGAGTGACTGCTTAATTAATGAGTAATTGTACGGAATATCTAATTTGTCTCTCGCTATAAGTAGATGTGCTTAAATAAATTCAACATAGACCCCATTAGAGGATGCATAGGAAAGAGGATGCATAGGAAAGAGGATGCATAGGAAAAAGGATGCATAGGAAAGACGATGCATAGGAAAGACGATGCATAGGAAAGAGGATGCATAGGAAAGACGATGCATAGGAAAGATATTCTCTCTCCTACGAATCTCTCTTCTCTTTTCTCTCTCCTCTCTCCTACGAACCTCTCTCCTCCCTATATGCGGGAATCCAAGGATTTACGTCGGGGAACGAAAAGTGCAATTAATTATCTTCACCTACTTATGAAGAACCAGATTTTAGTTACGAATAACTAACAAGTAACACAAAAGGAGAAGTAGTAACAAATGACTATCGGCATTTGGATCTTAGGCGATCAACTGTATCAGACTCAAACTGCACTTACCGCAGTTTCCCCAGAGACTCCCACGATATTCATCGAGTCATTAGATTATGTGCTCGTTCAAGCTGCTATGATGGGGCGGCGTTATCACCGGCAAAAATTGGTGCTGGTTTGGTCGGCAATGCGACATTTTGCCGCTGAGTTGCGCGATCGCGGCATACCAATTACTTACTATAACAATGCCCCAAACTTTGAAACTCCACTGAGGGAATGGGTGCAGCAAAACCGCATTACAGAATTGCGGGTGATGACCCCAAATGACCGTCCTTTTACTCAACTAATTCAGGGGTTAAACTTGCCTTGCCAAATTACCTTAGTGGAAAATAACCATTTCCTGTGGACGGTAGCAGAATTTCAGGAATGGGCTAAATCCAGAAAACGGCTATTAATGGAAGATTTTTATCGTCAAAGCCGAAAACGGTTTAATATTTTAATGGCGGATGATAAACCTGTGGGCGGTCAATGGAATTTTGACCAAGAAAATCGTAAACCTCTGGCGAGTTCAAAACTTTTTTCTGGGAAGGATGGTCAACTCAAAACACCGCCAATTTTGGAGTTTCCCCCGGATGCCATAACTCAAGCAGTTATACAACAAGTGAATAGCTTACCCGAAAGCCAACTTTATGGAAAAATTGCCTCTTTTTCTTGGGGGGTGACTCGTTCACAAGGGCTACAAGTGTTAGACTATTTTATTCAGCATTGCTTGGGGAATTTTGGCCATTATCAAGATGCGATGGTGACAGGAGAAGCAACTCTCTGGCATTCTTTACTTTCCCCTTATTTAAATTTAGGATTACTGCATCCTTTAGAAGTGATTCAATCCGCTGAAAAAGCTTATGCTGATTTTTCGCTTCCTTTAAATAGTGTGGAAGGGTTTATCCGGCAAATTATGGGGTGGCGAGAATATATGCGCGGGGTGTATTATTTTATGGCTGATGACTATGGGGAAAATAACTGGTTTCAGCACGATCGCCCGCTGCCAGATTTTTTCTGGGATGCCAAAAAAACTAATCTAAATTGTCTGCATCAAGTGCTGTCTCAAGTGGAAGAAACTGGCTATGCTCACCATATTCAACGATTAATGATTTTGAGTAATTTCGCTTTAATTTCTGGACTGTTGCCCCAAGCGGTAGAAAGTTGGTTTCACTCTGCATTTATTGATAGCTATGATTGGGTGATGCAACCAAATGTTATCGGGATGGGTTTGTTTGCGGATGGCGGTGTTTTGGCTTCTAAGCCTTATGCAGCTTCGGCGAATTATATTCATAAAATGAGTGATTATTGTCGCGATTGTGTTTATGATTATAAAAAGCGCACCGGGGAAAATGCTTGTCCGTTTAATTTCTTTTATTGGGATTTTTTGTCTCGGCACCGGGAAAAGCTGAAGTCTCAAGGGCGGATGAGTTTTATTTTAAAAAATTGCGATCGCATTTCCCCGGAAGAATGGCAAGCAATTCACCAAAAAGCCCAAGACTGGCATTCTAGTCAAGAGATTTAGCGATTTAGAAACCGGGTTTTTATTTAATCTCACCATTTGTTTGTCAAAACTATAAAAAACCCGGTTGTTGAAAATTCATAATTATGTCTAAATATTCGGTAATTTCCCGCGCTACTTGAGTCCCATTGCTGCATTTTATGGTAATCTCTTGATCGATGGAGTAAACTTGGATTGGCTGGTTTTTTCCTTTGAGCTTATAACAGCCTAAATTGATAAAATCCCAGTGTTTTTGGGTACTATTTTTTACGGCTTCAGAAAAAACCAGCGATCGCGGTAAATTTCTGGTTAATGCTTCTAATCTAGATGCGGCATTAACTACATCCCCAATCACTGTATAGTCTTTTTTAAAAGATGAGCCTAAATTCCCTTCAATCACCATTCCTTTAGTTATACCAATCCCCGTATATAATACTTTTAAAACACTATCTTCTTGGGCATAATTTCGCAACATGGCGACATCTAGCAAAATATCTAAACCCGCTTGAATCGCCGCATCTGCTTGGTCGGCATCAAAATAAGCCATAACACAATCGCCAATAAATTTGGTAACTTCCCCCCCGGCTTCACTAATAATTTTAGCACAAGAAGTTAAATAATGATCTACCAAGTAAACAACGTGCTCTACAGGCAGTTTATCCGCAAAAGCCGAAAAAGAAACAATATCACTAAACATAATGATTTTTTCTATTTTTTTAGGACGCAATTCTAAAGGATTTATCCCTTGTTGAATTAGTTTAAAAATAGTGTTTTGAGTGTACTTTTCTAAAATCCCGTGTGATTCGGTAATAGTTTCTAATAAGGTTTTAATTGGTTGAATAATTAGATCGGTATTATGCTCTAAATCAATGATTTGCATTGACCATTCAGGAAATAGTCGTTCGGTGACATTGAGTTCTGATTTTAAGCAAAGAATATCGGTGTGCCTAGGATCGTCCAAGATTCTTTGGTAAATTTGATCGATGTCTTCGGCTTCTCCTTCGAGAATTTGGAAAAACATTCCGTCTAAGCACAGTAAAACTCCAGTAATATTTCTGGCTTGATTATTCTGCTGAGAAATTTTACCGATTTTTTCAATATCGGCGGCAGTTAAGTTAAGAGAAAATCGACTAATATATGTGAGTCTTTTCATGGCAGCAATCTGGTGAAATAAAATAACCGGGAATTGAGGATCTAATCAACTCAAAAAACCTTGAGTTTCCTTGGTAGAGGTTGAGAAAATGACTCTATAGGTAAAAATAAAGTTAAGATGCACCAGAGAGACGGGAAATTTGATGGTTGCGCTGAAACTGATGATTACCCTGATATCCTGAGTCAGCGATCGCTCCAACCCCAGATTAGGAGAGAGATTCTGATTTACAGCAATTTTCTCCGCGAGTAAACCACAAAGCATTTGTAGGGGCGAAGCATTCCGGCATTTGTAGGGGCGAATGGCCATTCGCCCCTACAAATGCTGAAAATATTAAATTAAATACCGCTTGGGCTTCGCCCTAGCGTGGTTCAGTAATCTGAAAACCGCTGTAAGTCATCTCCAGAATCTCGACCACCGAGGGTGAACTGGGTTGGTGTCCCTTTTTACCGATTGTGGCATAGCACGGACGATTTATGTATAGGTAAGCATGAGAAAAAATAATTTTTGAGCAGAGGTTTACTCAAATCGTATTCTAGAAATAGAGCTATAAATCAGTAAAAATGCAAATTCAAGGCACAACAAAGTTACTCGGAGTGATGGGCGATCCGGTAGAACATTCTCTGTCTCCGGCTATGCACAATGCAGCGATCGCCCACTTAGGCATCGATTATGTTTATTTGCCTTTCCCGGTCAAACCGGCAAAATTAGCCACCGCAGTGGCAGGTTTGGCGGCTATTGGGGTGAAAGGTTTTAATCTGACGATTCCCCACAAACAAGCGATTATCCCGCTACTATCAGAGGTGTCCCCGTTGGCTCAGTCCGTGGGGGCGGTGAATACGGTTTACTGGACCGAACGGGGTTGGGTGGGTACAAATACTGATGTGGCAGGGTTTCTCGCTCCTTTGCGATCGCTGAACCAATCCCTGAACCGCGACTGGAAGCATACCAAAGTGGTGATTTTAGGCGCTGGTGGGGCTGCCCGTGCGGTGGTGGCGGGTTGTCGAGAGTTGGGCTGTACGGAAATTCTTATGGTCGGTCGCAACCGGGATAAGTTAGCGGCTTTTGCAGAAAGTTGGTTAAATACGCCGATTTCTGTGCCCCTGACCGTTCATCCTTGGGAGGAATTATCGATGGTATTACCAGAAACGGGTTTATTGGTGAATACAACTCCCATTGGGATGTATCCCCAGGTGGAGCGATCGCCTCTTAGTGACGCGGATTTTACTTGTTTGAATTCTCAGACTATTGTTTATGATTTAATTTATACTCCTAGTCCGACGCAATTTTTGCAACAGGCGAAAGCAGTAGGGGCGATCGCGATTGATGGTAGTGAAATGCTGGTTCAGCAAGGAGCCGCAGCATTAAAAATTTGGATCGAGCAACCCGTTCCTGTGGAAGTAATGCGCCAAGCTTTGCACCAAAAGTTAGGTCTAGCCACTTAGTGAAAAAATGCTTTAGCTTGATCCCTTGATTTTATGCAAACTAATCAGTGTATAACCTTAATTAAGCATTTCCAAATGCTGGCTCGATATAATACTTTGGCTAATTTGAGAATTTATCAGGCTTGTTCCCAGCTTTCTCGCGCTGAACTGACTCGATTTCGGCCATCATTTTTTGGCAGTATTTACGCTACCCTGAATCATATTCTGGTTTGCGATCGCCTCTGGTTAGCCAGATTTGCCAGTAATACGGTTAAAAATTATGACCTTAACGCCATTTTATATGAAACATTCTCGGAACTGGAAAAAGCGAGAATTGTTGAAGATGGCCATATTGAAAGTTTCACCCAAAATATGGCGGAGGAGTTTCTGCAAGAAACGATTAAGTATTACGATCGCGACGGCAAATTCCAAGAATATTCTGCTATCTTATTGTTGGAACATTTTTTTCATTATCAGACCCATCATCGGGGTCAAGTCCATGACATGATTACTCAAACAGAAATCATTCCCCCAGTTTTAGATTTACATCGATTGCTTAGACCTTATGCGGGAATGTATCTGAATTAGTTAGAAGTGGTGGGCATTGCCCACCCTACGTTATTTGTAATTTATTGATGATTTATTGATAATTAAAATCAATTGAAAAATGAGCAAAATTAGCTGTTGTTTAAAAATTCAGGGGGCGGTACAGGGAGTGGGATTTCGCCCTTTTATTTATCGTCTGGCTACGGAGTTAAACCTGGTGGGTTGGGTGAATAATTCTGCCGAAGGAGTTATGATTTCCGTGGAAGGCGATCGCGCTTTGTTAGAAACCTTTATTGAGCGGATTAAAACGGAAAAACCACCGGCATCTTTTATCCAAAGTTTAGAAATAAATTGGGCAGAAATTATCGGCTATGAAAATTTTGAAATTCGCCCCAGCCTTCCGGGAACGAAAACGGCGATTGTTTTAGCGGATTTAGCGACCTGTCCAGATTGTTTTGCCGAAATTTTTGACCCCGAAAATCGGCGTTATCGTTATCCTTTTACTAACTGTACTAATTGTGGGCCACGCTATACGATTATTGAGTCGGTTCCCTACGATCGCCCCGCTACAACCATGAAGAAGTTTGATTTATGTTCTGACTGTGAAAGGGAATATCATAATCCCAGCGATCGCCGGTTTCATGCTCAACCGAATGCTTGTCCCCAGTGCGGGCCGCATTTAGAATTGTGGGATAAAAATGGTGATATTTTGCAATCCCATGATGGGGCATTAATGGCGACGGTGGCGGCAATTCGCGAGGGCAAAATTGTGGCGATTAAAGGCTTAGGTGGGTTTCATTTAATGGTGGATGCCCACAATGAGGCAGCGGTGCAACGGTTGCGGGATAAAAAGCATCGCCCGGATAAACCTTTTGCTTTAATGTATCCTTCTTTGGCCAAAGTGCAAGGGGTTTGTGAGGTTTCTGAGATAGAGGCGGATTTGTTGCGATCGCCCCAAGCGCCGATTGTGTTATTAAGGCTAAAAAATTCAGGCAAAAATAATCATATTGCCCCGGCAGTTTCTCCGGGAAATCCCTATTTAGGCATTATGTTGCCTTATACACCTTTGCATCATTTATTGATGGCAGAATTGGGCGACCCGGTAGTAGCTACCAGTGGCAATTTAGCCGATGAACCAATTTGCACTGATGAAGCAGAAGCGATCGCCCGTTTGGGCAATATTGCGGATTTATTTTTAGTCCATAATCGTCCCATTGCCCGTCCGGTTGATGATTCCGTGGTGCGGGTGGTGAGCGATCGCCTACAGGTGATTCGTCGGGCGCGAGGTTATGCCCCGTTACCAGTTTTTTTACCAAAATTTCTCCAGGCAGAAAATGGGCAATCAGGAAAAGATAACGGTGCGGAAAAATCAGGGAGTAATTTATTAGCGGTAGGGGGACATTTCAAGAATGCGATCGCGATTTTGATGGCAGATAAAGTGTTTCTCAGTCAGCATATTGGGGATATGGAAACGCCCCAAGCTTTTGATGCTTTTCAAACCGTAATTAAAACCCTGGGTAGCATTTATGATTTTCAGCCGGACGGCATTGCTTGTGATGCTCACCCGGATTATATTTCTAGCGAATATGCGCGATCGCAGTCTTCATTTTTTGGGCTGCCGGTGTTTTCGGTGCAACATCATTATGCCCATGTGCTCGCTTGTATGGCGGAAAATCAAATAGAACCGCCAGTTTTAGGCATTTCCTGGGATGGTACAGGGTATGGACTGGATGGGACTATTTGGGGCGGAGAGTTTCTCGCAGTCAGCGATCGCTCATTTCAGCGCGTGGCCCATTGGCGAACTTTTCGGCTACCGGGAGGGGAAAAAGCGGTGAAAGAACCTCGCCGAGTGGCTTTGGGATTGCTTTATGAGTTGTTTGGTGCGGATTTTGATGATGGTTTTAATCCGTTTAATCCGTTACCGCTTCAGGATTTTTCTCCCCGTGAGTTGCAAGTGATTAAGACTATGTTGCAAAAACAACTTAATGCACCTTTGACCAGCAGTATGGGTCGATTATTTGATGCGATCGCGGCTTTAATCGGGCTACGGCAAACGGTGACATTTGAAGGACAAGGGGCAATGGAGTTAGAATTTATTTTATCACAAATTGATGGGATTGATTCAGAAATTAATCCGATTAATCGGGATGCCGAATATTCATTTGCTATTGAAAATAATCCCGCAAATTTGCCAAATCAGCCGTTAATTGTGGATTGGCAACCGATGATTCGGGAAATCTTGGCGGATCTGCGATTCCAACAACCGATCGCCCTAGTTTCTCTGAAGTTTCATAATACTTTAGTGGCGGCAACTGTGGCGATCGCCAAACAAGTGGGCATTGAGAAAATTGCCCTGACAGGGGGTTGTTTTCAAAACAAATATTTAACGGAAAGAATGATTCAAAAATTAACAGAGGCAAACTTCCGTCCTTATTGGCATCAATGGGTTCCCCCCAATGATGGGGGGTTAGCGTTGGGGCAAATTATTGCGGCTTTACGAGAGCCCGCCGTCGGATGAGGGGCAGGGGGGCAGAGGGGCGCAATGCTTGCCATTGGTGTCAAGGTTTACCCCGCGATCCGGCGGGGATTAAAATCCCCGCCTCATAGCGCAAGTCGGTTAAAACCGACTAATGATAATTGGTAGGGGTCAACAGCCGTTGACCCCTACAGCATTTCAGTCGGTTTCAACCGACTTGATCTATGACACAGGGAATTTATTCCCTGGCGGGTGGCTTGCCATTGGTGTCAAGGTTTACCCCGCGATCCGGCGGGGATTAAAATCCCCGCCTGTAGGGGTCAACGGCCGTTGACCCCTACAGGCGGTTAAAACCGACTCTTGATCCTTATATTAAAAGCATTTCAGTCGGTTTCAACCGACTTGATCTATGACACAGGGAATTTATTCCCTGGCGGGTGGCTTGCCATTGGTGTCAAGGTTTACCCCGCGATCCGGCGGGGATTAAAATCCCCGCCTGTAGGGGTCAACGGCCGTTGACCCCTACAGGCGGTTAAAACCGACTCTTGATCCTTATATTAAAAGCATTTCAGTCGGTTTCAACCGGCTTGATCTATGAGACAGGGAATTTATTCCCTGGCGGGTGGCTTGCCATTGGTGTCAAGGTTTACCCCGCGATCCGGCGGGGATTAAAATCCCCGCCTGTAGGGGTCAACGGCCGTTGACCCCTACAGGCGGTTAAAACCGACTCTTGATCCTTATATTAAAAGCATTTCAGTCGGTTTCAACCGACTTGATCTATGAGACAGGGAATTTATTCCCTGGCGGGTGGCTTGCCATTGGTGTCAAGGTTTACCCCGCGATCCGGCGGGGATTAAAATCCCCGCCTCATAGCGCAAGTCGGTTAAAACCGACTAATGATAATTGGTAGGGGTCAACAGCCGTTGACCCCTACAGCATTTCAGTCGGTTTCAACCGGCTTGATCTATGAGACAGGGAATTTATTCCCTGGCGGGTGACTTGCCATTGGTGCCAAGGTTTACCCCGCGATCCGGCGGGGATTAAAATCCCCGCCTGTAGGGGTCAACGGCCGTTGACCCCTACAGGCGGTTAAAACCGACTCTTGATCCTTATATTAAAAGCATTTCAGTCGGTTTCAACCGACTTGATCTATGACACAGGGAATTTATTCCCTGGCGGGTGGCAGGCGGGTGGCAGCTTTCACCTTGACACCAATGGGGCTTGCGCTCCCCCGCTCCCCCGCTCCCCTGCACCCCCGCTTCCTTCTTAGGTTTCCTGCAAGACCTGATGAATCAAATCAGCAGCAAGTTGCAGTTTATCTCGTTGGGTCAAAGCGTCATAGTCAACTGTCACCACGGATTTAGCTTTGGGGATGGGCAGTTGAGGAATGCGATCGCACTGTTGTAGCTGCCAGGAATCATAAAAATAGTCAATGGGTTGACCGTACACGGCAGCAAAAGCCGGTAATTCTCGTTCTGCATCTACTTTGCGTTTGCCGTTTTCGATGCAGGATATGGCTTGTTGGCTGAGAGTCACTCCATAGCGAATTTCTAGCTGTTCGATGACTTGTTCTTGAGTCAGACCGAGGGATTCGCGAGTGGCTTTGAGGCGTTTGCCTAGTGAGAACGCCATATCAGAAAATCATGTAGATTACCACTAAATCTTAAATTTTCGCCGCACTTTCTTCTATCCGATAAACTTGTGCAGTTGCGAAAATCGCGTATTTTAGGGCGCTACGGAAAAGGGGGCGCAAGCATTGCGCCCCTACCAACAAAATGCGGATGTAGGGGCGATTCGCGAATCGCCCCTACAGAAAGATGTTTGCTTGATTAGTCCCGTAACAGGCGATCGAGGATTTCGGCAGCGAGTTGCAGTTTTTCCCGTGGGGTGAGGGGGTCTAAATCAAGAGGGATAGAAGGTTTCGGGGTTATGGTGGGTTCCCAGGATTCGTAAAAGTAATGGATGGGTTTGCCGTAGAGGGTTGCCAGGGCGGGGAGTTCGGTTTCGGCGTCGATTTTGCGTTTGCCTTGTTCCAGGGCTGAGAGGGCTTGTTGGCTGAGATGGACTCCGTAGCGGTGTTTTAGCTGTTCGATGACTTGTTGCTGCGTGAGTCCCAAAAGTCGGCGGGTGGCGCCTAGTCGCTGACCAAGGGAAGACTTCATGTGAAGATTTATTAAGTGTTATTTACTTATGTAACGATATAACAATTTTGGGAAAAATTGGTAATTTTTCCCAAAATATTAGATAATTAAATTGACTTATGATTTTCGTATATCAAATCGACGATAAGCGTTAGCGAAGCCTCGGCATTAGGCGATCGATATGCTACAGAGGCGATCGGTCTGAGTGAGAGAAATTTAATTCATAAGTGAGACGACACAATTCAATTGTTTGATAGAGCGTCAAGTTTTTTTGAAGTTCTACTGTGTTGATCAACTCTAAACCTAAATGAAATGCTGGCTAAAGAATAGCCAGTTAATTTTGTTTAGCGCGATCGCAGCGATCGCAGGTTGGGTTGAGGAACAAAACCCAACAACTGTAAAACTCTAACAAAATCTCTGGTGGGATGACGGCGCTATTATTTCCATAGACTATTTTCGCAATAATCATGGTAGCGCCTAACCCACCCAACCAAATACACCATTAGGAACGATCAAAATGTTAAACTTGCAGAAACTTCAAACCAAACTATTTTCTCTAGTGAAAATTAGTTTACTATTATTTCTCATCTTAGGCTTGTTTTCGTTGAATGCACGACCTGTTTATGCAATAATTTCAGGAGTTTCAGGTGTTAATATCGAAAACTTGACATTATTTCAAGCTAATGGTGATGTTAAAGTTGATTCGTTGCTCAGAATTGATAAGTTAATTGAATCTCGACTCTATGAATATGAACAAGATAAATCAAAAAATTTACCTCGTGAAAGTCAACTTTTTAATCAGGGGTTAGAACAGTCAAAGCAAAACAATTTTAAAGAAGCTATACCACTTTATACACAAGCTCTTCAACTTAATTCACAGTTTGCTAAAGCTTATGTGAGTCGAGGATATGCTAATTCTAAAATAAATCAACTAGACAAAGCTTTGAAAGATTATAATCAAGCTTTAGCTATCGATCCGGAATTGATAGAAGCTTACATTGGCAGAGGTAATCTTTATTTTCAACAATCTAAGTATCAAGAGGCAATTAGTGATTTTGATTCAGCAATCAATCTGAATGACAATTATTACGATGCTTACTTTAGTCGGGGTTCAGTTTACTTAGAACTCGAACAATACGAGCAAGCGCTTGAAGACTTTTCAGAAGCAATCAGCTTAAATCCAAAATATCTAGATGCATATCTTCAACGAGGTGATGTTGAGTCTGACTTAGAGGATTACCAACAAGCAATTAAAGATTACACGAACGCCATTAAACTAGATAGCGAGGGTCAAGAATATCTAGCTTATTATAAGCGTGGATTAGCTTTTTACTATTCAGGAGAAAGTAATCAAGCAATTAAAGATTTTGAGCAATGTTCCAAGATTAACCGTGACTTTGGTGATGCTTATTATCGTTTAGGCTTAGTCTGGCAAGATTTAGAGGACTATAACAAAGCTGTTAAATATTACGATCAAGCTTTGCAGTTCAATTCAGATAATTACTATCTTTACCTACAGCGAGGGATTTCTTTATATTTTCTAGACAAGTACACAAATGCCATTGATTCATTTGATGACGCTTTAAATTATGGCGATGGTAATGATGATTATTACTATTACGCTTGGTTATTGAAAGCATTTAGTTTAAATAAGTTAGAAAAATATGCAGAAGCAGTTAAATCATTTGACCAAGCCTTAAAATATAAGTCTAATGACTCCGATCTATACTTGATTCGAGGACTTGCTTTATCCGAATTAGAAAAATATGGAGAAGCAGTTGACTCTTATGATAAAGCCTTGCAATATAAGCCTGATGATGATCGAGCGTGGGAAAGGAAAGGAGACGCTTTATCCAAATTAGAAAAATATGGAGAAGCAGTTGACTCTTATGATAAAGCCTTGCAATATAAGCCTGATGATGATCGGGCGTGGGAAAATAAAGGAGACGCTTTATACTACCTAGGAAAATATGCAGAATCACTTAAATCCTATAATACAGCCTTGCAATATAATCCTGATGATGATTGGGCTTTATATCAGATAGCCTGTATTTATGGATTACAAAATAATGTACCCTTGGCCTTGGAAAATTTGCAAAAAGCAATTAAATTAGATTCAAAATACCGAGACACAGCCAAGACCGATCCAGATTTTGACTTGATTCGAGAACAACCAGAATTTCAGGAATTGCTGACAGCCAAAAATTTCTTAATTTTTTAAGCTGCAATAAAAGAGATAAATGGTAGGGGTCAATGACCATTGACCCCTACAGAAACCAACACACCGCAGCGCCTAACCCACCCTACCAAGTACCAGAAGTCGAAACCCGATCGCTTTTTTCAGAAAAATTTACGATGATTCATCAAGAAAACGTGATATGAAATTCACAACTACTATCAATTCAGGATTAGCAATTGTCATCGGTGCAACTGTTGGCATGGTCAATATTTCCAGTATTTTGCATTCAGGAAAAATAACTGAAGTGGCTATAGCGCACGGACGTTATCCTGGAGTTGACGAAAATGGCGATTATTATATTATTGGTGGCGAAGGTGGTTCATATATGCCTTATGTTTGGGAAGTGGTAGACCCCGACCCGAATGGATTAAACTGTCGCTTGATGAATAGACGTCAGTCCAATGGAACTAATGGAAGTGGAAGGGATATTTATAATTTTCCCGTAAGTCATAGATTTCTAGCCGGAGAAGAAATTTGGAGCGCAGGAATTAACTTAGACGATCGCGGATTACCTTGGGTATGGGTTGGCACCTCAGCGACAACATCAATTTGCTTTGTTCGAGCAAACACTAAATTTGTTCGACCAGTTAGACCTTTGGAAAGAATGTAAATTTTTAAACACACCGCAGCCCGATCGCAGATTGAATTGAGAGATAAAACCCAACAAATTTATTTCAATTCAGGATTATTTCAATAATTAAAGCAGCGCCTAACCCACCCTACCCAATCACTAATTTTATCCGAACATAACCCAAAAGCGATCGCTCCTAGTTTCAGAAACCGGGTTTCTTTTTGTACCTCCACAGTTAACGATAATATCCACCACAGAAACCCGGTTTCTTTTCCGGGGATAAACCCGGTTTCTTAGTTATTCGTGGGGTGTGAGAAACCGGGTTTCTTTTTGTATTCCACAGTTAACGATAATATCCACCACAGAAACCCGGTTTCTTAGTTATCCCGCTTGGTGTCAGAAACCGGGTTTCTTTCTTTAACTAGAATTAAAGCAATTTCAAAGACTAATTCTCCCTTGTGGTTAAACTCTCCGGTAATCATACTCGATAACAAGCCCCGGTTTCATTAACGCAGTAAACCACACACCGAGCATTGGGGTATTTTTCATCGGCTTTTTGTTCGGCAACCTTGTCATCTTTATCGATAAAATAGTCCCCGCTTTCGGGTTCTATGACCATAAACCAATCGTAGTAATCATCGATTAGTTTTGGTTTAGCTGCCTCAAAAATTTCGTCACAACGCTTCATTAATGCTTGCATTTCTTCATCGATTCGTGCCAGTTCTTCAGGGGAATAGCTGAGGTCTGGGAAGCCCCGACGCCGCAGCGGTGTCCGATGAGGTTTAGATATTTTGATCATTTTGATTTAGCCTAAAACTAGAATATTATACTTATTATATTACCTTATTTTTAGTAACTTTGAGAAAAAATATGTTAAATTTAATTAATAAATGAAATAGGCGATCGCGCCTGGTTTCAGAAACCGGGTTTCTTTTTGTAACTCCACAGTTAACGATAATATCCACCACAGAAACCCGGTTTCTTTTCTGGGGGCAAACCCGGTTTCTTGGTTATCCCGCTTGGTGTGAGAAACCGGGTTTCTTTTTGTCCTTCACAGTTAATCATAATATCCACCACAGAAACCCGGTTTCTTTTCTGGGGACAAAATAGAGCGATCGCCTATTTTATCCGAACATAACTTAGGGGTGATTCCCCCGCAGGAGCTTCGCGATCGCACCTACCATATAGCGGGGTTAGTGCTATAATTAAAACGAGATTTAGGAAAAAATCCCATGAGCATCACAATTCCCGATGACATCTTTCAAAGTACCGGAATGTCAGAAAGAGAGTTAAAGCTGGAAATCGCCGTTATGCTTTACCAAACAGAAAAATTAACCCTAGGTAACGCCAGTCGTTTAGCGGGGATGAATCAACTTAATTTCCAACAACTCCTTGCCAGTCGCAATATCTGCATTCATTATGATGTAGAAGATTTACAACAAGATATTCAAACATTGCAAGCGTTAGGAAAAATTTGATTGAACAACTTAATTATTGTCAGCAATACCTCACCGATCACCAGTCTAGCTGCGGTGGGACAACTAGACCTGCTGAAACAACTATATCAGCGCATTATCATCCCCGAAACGGTTTATCAGGAATTGATTGGCGCTAACCCCACAGTTCCAGGGGCAAAAGAAGTCTCAACCTACCCTTGGATAGAGACAAAAATAGTGGCGAACCAACCCCTAGTAAAAGCACTCCGGCAAAAACTCGATCCCGGAGAAGCAGCAGCCATTGCCTTGGCGATCGCTCTGAACGCCGATCGACTCATTATTGATGAACGTAAAGGCCGAAAAATAGCAATTGATATGGGTGTGCAAGTAATTGGAATTTTGGGAGTTCTCCTAGAAGCGAAATCTAACGGCTTAATCGATCGAGTGAAGCCAATAGTAGACGATTTAATTGCGATCGCCGGTTTCCGAATTAGTCAGCAACTCTACGCTGAAATTCTACAGGCAGCAAAAGAATCGTTGTAAGCCTGCCCCCGCGAAGGCGGGGGTGCGATCGCTCTCTGATGAGTTTCAGAAACCGGGTTTCTTTTTGTAACTCCACAGTTAACGATAATATCCACCACAGAAACCCGGTTTCTTAGTTATCCGTGGGGTGTCAGAAACCGGGTTTCTTTTTGTATTCCACAGTAGGGGCGATTCGCGAATCGCCCCTACATATCCACCACAGAAACCCGGTTTCTTTTAATCCAAAGTCAAAACTCCGCCAGAATAATCGGCAATCAGTCTTTTAAATCTTAACCAACGCACCCCTAAAAGGATATCTTTCACGCGAGAACCTCCGAAAACCGGAATTGTGAACTCTTCCTCATCTAAAAGCACAATTCCCTCATAGACATTTAAAGTAGTGATTCCACTAGCTGTTTGTACAGTTTTTGGTTCACTATATCGTTTCCAACCTAGAGCGATCGCGTCTTGGTTATGAACGATTAACCAACCAGTAAATCCTGTATCAAAAATTGCTTTGATCCGGTAATCAGTTTGATCTGCCGCAACTAAATCCACTGCAAAAACTAATTCTCCCTTTTGATTAAAATCCCCTGATATCATATTTTATCACAAGCTCCAGTTTCATTAATGCAGAAAATAATGCACTGGGCATTTGGGTGTTTTTCATGGGCTTTTTGGCTGACTACTTTGTCATCTTTATCGATAAAATATTCGCCACTTTGGGGTTCGATCGCCATAAACCAGTCGTAGTAATCGTTAATTAACTCCGGTTGAACCCGTTGAAACACAACTTGACATTTTTGTAGTAATTCTTGCATTTCCGCTTCTTGTCGTTGGATTTCTTGCGGGTCAAGTTCGCGGTCTGGAAATACTCGACCTAGACGCGCTTGGCGATGACTTTCAGATATTTTGCTCATTTTCTATTACCTTCGCTTGGTAATCTTCTATTTATTATTATAGCTGAATTAGGATAAAAAAGTAGGAAATAAGTAGGTGGGCAGAAATAAATACACCACAGACCATATCAGAAGAAAAACTGTCATTCCCGCGTTAGGCGAAGCCCATGCCAAAGGCTATAGGCGGGAATCCAAAGCCTATCGGCGGAGAAAGAAAAGTGCAATTAATTATGTTCACCTACTTAGGCATAATGGGTGTGAGAAACCGGGTTTCTTTTTTGACTCCACAGTTAATGATAATATCCACCACAGAAACCCGGTTTCTTTTAATCCAAAGTCAAAACTCCGCCTGAATAATCGGCAATCAGTCGCTTAAATTGCAACCAACGCACACCCAAGAGAATTTCTTTCACGCGAGAACCTGCTAAAACAGGAATGGTAAATTCCTCCCCATCGATCGCCACAATTCCCTCGTAAACATTAAAAAATACTATTCCTCCTGCTGTTTGACTTCTTCTAGGTTTTGGTTTTTGTAACCACCCTAAATCCTTCGCATCTTGGTTATTCATCAGCAGCCAATCATTGAAGCCTGTATCAAAAATTGCCTGAACTGGAAAATCAGTTTCATCTGCTGCAATTAAACCAATTTAAAAGACTAACTCTCCCTTGTGGTTAAACTCTCCGGTAATCATACCCGACAACAAGCTCCTGTTTCATTAATACCGTAAACTGCACACCAGGTGTCCTGGTGTTTTTCACGGGCTTTCTGAATGGCCACCTTGTCATCTTTATCGATAAAATAATCCCCGCTTTCCGGTTCGATGACCATATACCAATCGTAGTAATCATCGATTAGTTTTGGTTTAGCTGCCTCGAAAATTTCGTCACACCGCTTCATTAAAGCTTGCATTTCTGCTTCGACTTTCTCAATTTCTTCGGGAGTTGGCTCGCGACCAGGAAAGACTTTACCTAGACGAGGGTTGAAGTGAGTTTCTGAGGTGTTAATCATTTTTTTATCCTCCAAAAATAATCTTATATTTGTTATTGTAACTTAATTTTAGTAAATCTGAGGAAAGTTAGGTTAAATTTAATTAATAAATGAAATAGGCGATCGCTCTCTGATAAGTTTCAGAAACCGGGTTTTTTTTGTATTCTACAGTAGGGGCGTTCTCGCATTCGCCCCTACATATTCACTACAGAAACCCGGTTTCTTTTAATCCAAAGTCAAAACTCCGCCAGAATAATCGGCAATCAGTCGCTTCAATTGCAACCAACGCACCCCCAGGAGAATTTCTTTAATGTCATCGCCACCCAAAACGGGAATAATTAACTCCTCTTGATCGATGAGTATAATCCCCTCGTAGACATTAAAAAAGACTGTCCCTGCTGCTGTTTTAACTTTTCTGGGTTTTCGCCGTTGCAACCACCCTAAATTATCAGCATCTTCGTTATTCATCAACAGCCAATCATTAAAACCTGTATCGAAAATTGCCTGAACTTGCCAATCAGTTTCATCGGCTGCAATTAAAGCAATTTCAAACACTAATTCTCCCTTATGGTTAAACTCTCCGGTAATCATGCTCGATAACAGGCTCCGGTTTCATTCACGCAGTAAACCACACACCGAGCATTGGGGTATTTTTCATCGGCTTTTTGTTCGGCAACCTTGTCATCTTTATCGATAAAATAGTCCCCGCTTTCCGGTTCGATGACCATATACCAGTCGTAATAATCATCGATTAGTTTTGGTTTAGCTGCCTCGAAAATTTCGTCACAACGCTTCATTAATGCTTGCATTTCCGCCTTGCGTTGGGCGAGTTCTTCTGGGGAACGTTGGCGTTCTGGAAATACTCGACCTAGACGCGCTTGGCGATGATTTTCAGATATTTTGCTCATTTTCTATTACCTTCGCTTGGTAATCTTCTATTTATTATTATAGCTGAATTAGGATAAAAAAGTAGGAAATAGGCATGATAGGTTTCAGAAACCGGGTTTTTTTTGTATTCCACAGTAGGGGCGAATGGCCATTCGCCCCTACATATCCACCACATTCGCCCCTACATATCCACCACAGAAACCCGGTTTCTTAGTTATTCGTGGGGTGTGAGAAACCGGGTTTCTTTTTGTAACTCCACAGTTAACGATAATATCCACCACAGAAACCCGGTTTCTTTCTAATGTTACTTATCAACAGATTCATCTTGATTTTCCTCAATTGTCACCCCATCATATAAATCGTCAACGGCTATGGATACTCCGACACTTTCCAAGTCCAAAACTTCCCCAACCCCAAAAGTTTGATAAATCCACAGTCGATCGCGGCGGCGAAAACACTCGACTAATGGGCGATCGCAGTTAATCAGCACATACTCAATTAAGGTGGGAATTTGCCGATAGTTTTGCCATTTTTTCCCCCGATCTTTGGCCTCGGTTCTAGGGGACAATACTTCGACTAATAATCCGGGAAATAGGATTTCTTTGGTGGCTTCGCGATCGCGATCGTCGCAACTAACTACCAAATCGGGATAAAAGTAATTCCCCGTTGCCTCTACGTTTACTTTCACATCTGCCACATTGACTCGGCAACCTTTGGGACGCAAAGCAGAACGTAATTTATCATTAAGATTGAGGGCAATATCATTATGGGCGATCGTGCCGCCAGTCATTGCCACCACATCCCCATCAATTAACTCGTAACGTAGATCCTGCAATGCTTCCCATTCTAGGTATTCTTCTGCGGTCATCCGCCATGAATCAGAAAGTGCAATCATTTTCTGGATACCTCATCGATAATTTATGCGCTATTTCTATTTTACAGATTTATTCACAGATTCGCCCATAAGAGTAAAAGCTGCCCAATTTTTTGGTTGAGAGTATTGTTGCATTGTCGTCAGCATTGCTTGCCGCAAAGCCACTGCCCGATCGCCCGTTTGGGGCAAAATTCGATAAAATTCCTGCATTAATTTTGCGCTTGCCTCATCGTCTGCTTGCCATAAAGAGACGATCGCACTTTCAGCCCCCGCACCGATAAATGCACGAGATAATCCAATAATGCCATCACCAGTAATTTTGCCGCCACCTGTGTTGCAAGCACTTAAAACTACCAGGGAAGCTGTTAAATTTAATCCCATGACTTCCTCAGAAGTAAGAAACCCGCGATCGCCTTCGCTTGGGGTTAGTGCGATCGCCCCCAAAAAACCAGAACCAGACTCAGTAAAATCAGCCAAAAACCCGTGGGTTGCCAAATGCACGATCGCTGCCGAACCGATACGTTGCAAAACCGCTGCTTTGGTCGCTGCACTGCCAATTAAAGGCTGGGTATTCAACATAGAGGCGATCGCGATCGCTTCTGCTTCGGCAGCGGGTAAATTAGGCAATGGCTCTGCTCCTTCTTCCGACAATTTCGGCATGACTGGATTGCCCACCACTAAAGCATTTGTGGGGTTATTTATATTGTTATTTGCATTGTTAATTGTTCGATTTTGTGCCAGTTGACGAGTCAATTTTAACACCTGAATTGCTGGTGCTGTGAGAATGGTATGCTTTTCAATTAAATAGCGATCGCTTTCATCTACTAGCGCCGGAAACGGCACAAAAAATAACTCCTCGTGGGGGATAAATATCACCTTGTCTTCTGGATTAATGGGCAGTAAATCGGCAATCGGTTTTATCAGTAAATCGTGCAGCTTATTTAATTTTAAATCGCTCACTCCACCGGCGGGAATGCTGGGCAGAGTTTCCGTTATATTCTCGCGAGTTCCCCGCACTAAAGCCGTTAATAAGGTTTCCGGTTCTGAGTCACTTTCCCCCGTAGCCAAAAACGGCACTAAATTATCCCGATACTTTTCTAATTGGCTTAAATCAACTTCCCGAAACGTAATATCCCCTGTAGGCTTTACGACCCAAATAAATAAAGCGGAATTTTGGCCTAAATTCTCGCTAATAATAGAATATTCAACGAGGGTGGCATTTTGCTCTGCTGCCACTTTTTTAATATCGGAAATCGTGGTTACAATATTTTGTTTTTGGGCATATTCTTGCACCGCTTCTGGAGATAGCTTTTGGGCGATTAATTCCAGAAAAGCCCGGGCGCGACCTCTTTCGGCAATTTCTAAGGCAATTTCCGGTTTATTTTGGCTAATTAATGCTTTTTGAAGTATGCTATAACTAGACCGATATTTATCGAATATTGAGACTTTGTTCAAATCGCTTAAGCCCGGTCGCAGAGATTCTAAGGCGTCAATTGCCGCGTATAAGGTTTGTGTAGATTCGGCGATTTGTCCGGCTTCAAATAAGGCGACTCCTTTATTATTCAGGGTGACAGCAATCCCCGCTTGATTTGCTAACTTTTGCCGAATTTCTAAGGCGCGATCGTAAAATTCTAACGCTTGGGAATAGTCCCCCATCAGTCGGTGAACTGAACCGATGTTATTCAAAGCTTGACCGATCGCATCTTCATCCCCGATCGCAGTCATCATTTCTAATCCTTGGTTATACAATTGCAAGGCTTGGGAATAGTTGGCTAATTTCTCATAAACCGCGCCCATATTTAGCAAGGTTTGACCAATTCCCACGGCATCTTCGATTTCGGTGGCGATCGCTAACCCTTTTTCATAGAATTCTAAAGCTTGGGAATAGTCACCGAGAGCATGATAAACTGCGCCAATATTACTGAGAGTAATTCCCACGGCGAAAGCGTTTTCCTCTTGTTCAAACAGCGGTAAGGCTGCTTGAAAAGAAGTCAGGGCTTTTTTCGGTTGTCCTAACCCGCGATAAATTTCTCCCATATTATTGAGAATGATGGCGGAACCATAGGATTCTTCGGCTGGCAAAATATCCAATGCTTGCTGATAAAAATTAAGGGCTTTGGGATAGTCAGCTTGAGATGAAGCAAGCGCCCCCAAATTCATCAAACTTTGGCCAATTCCCTGTGGGTCGTTAATATTTTGGCGAATGGTTAAAGCTTGGTTTAAAAATTGCCCAGCCAGGGGATAGTTGCCCAAATTGCGATGCACAACACCGATATCATTTAATATCACCGCTTCTAGTTGGCGATCGCCCTCAACCCGCGCCATTTGCAAAGCGCGATCGAACGTTGCCAACGCTTCTTTCAATTCACCGCGATCGACCTGTTCATCACCGCGATCGTACAGTTGTATCGCTTCACTGGCAGGACTTTCTCCCCTTTCTTGTGCCAAAACTGGCAACCCTCCTACCCGGAACGAAGAAAATTTGATAAACTCAAGTTCACCCATAGCGATCGACGCAACGAGGAAAAGACAGGACGAAATGTTTTTTAGAGGCATTTTAGTTAAATGATTAATGACCAATTACAATCGCTAATTACCGAGACTTGTCGCCACCCTCCCAGAAGCGTTGAACGCCAGCGAGGGTTAACTCAACTGTACCGACTGATTGTTAAGTCAGGCAAGCTATGGCGAGAAGATACTCTTTATTATGAAGAAGTATGGCAACAAACTTGGCTATATTTTTGCGTAAATTTATGTGAAGCCACCACAGCGAAAGATAAATATGACCCCGATCGCAGTAGCATCACCACTTGGCTGAATGTTTACCTAAAAATGCGCCTAAAAGATAGGGCGATTAAAGAGCAAAAACAGAAACAACAAATGGTTTCCGCTTCACAAGGGTTAGATGACGATGACACCCTGACGTTTTTGGACACCTTTGAAGCCCCCCCAGATATCCCGCCGATCCTGCAAGCCACCCGCGAGTGGGCGGAAACTGACCCAGAGGGCGAATTGCAGCGCGTTCATATTCCCGGTCGAGAAGATGTCACCTGCCAACTGTTAATTTTACGGCGTTTGCCCCCCGAAACCACCTGGAGGGAACTTTCTGCCGAGTTGGGGTTGCCAAGTTCTAGCCTCAGCAGCTTTTATCAGCGGAAATGTATGCCAAAATTGCGTAAATTTGGCGAATCGACAGGATATCTATAAAGAGGTTCGTTAACCAACCACCAACAAACAACCAATAACAAATTATGATTTATAACACTCAAGAAATAGAAAATTTTGCTTTACCTATGTTGATTGGCAGGAATTGGCGCCGCCTTGCCAAACAATTTGCTTTGGAACAACCAAATCGCCAAAAAGCCGAACAAGTTTATTTTAATACTCTGGCGGTTTGTGTGGTGCATGATTATTTACAGTGGATGGGAATTTCTACGAAAATCAATGCTGGAGATAGTTGGAATCCGATCGCCCGTTTAGGCAGTGATGTGGCAGATTTACAGGTGACGGGATTGGGGGTTCTCGAATGTCGTCCCATCCGCGAAAATCAGCAAATTTGTCGAATTCCCCAGGACGTTTGGGGCGATCGCATTGGCTATGTGGTGGTGCAAATTGAAGATTCGGTTAAAGCCGCGAATATTTTGGGATTTATTAATAGTATAGAAGCAGAATATGTTCCCCTAACTCAATTGCAACCATTAGAAACATTGCTAACCACTTTATCCGCATTGCGCCTGAGTAAAAACACAGAAATTAATGAGGCAGCAAGTCAGGACACGGCGTGCCGTGTCCCTACTGGGAATAATTTGGTAAACTTTAGTGAGTGGTTGCAAGGCATATTTGGGGAAAATTGGCAGGATTTAGCCGCAATATTTAGCAATCAAAATATTGCCTATAATTTCCGCAATTCTCCACAAGATAAAGAGGTGGATATAGAACGAGCAAAATTGATTGATTTGCAAATGCAGTTTGGCAGTCAAACGGTCGTATTGCTGGTGGCGCTAACACCCGAATCTGATAATATAGCAGTCAGAGTGCGACTTTATCCCCCTGATGGAGAAATTTATTTACCGCCAAATTTGCGGTTAGCATTATTATCAATAGAGGGGGATATTTTGCAAGAAGTGCGATCGCGCCGTCAGGATAATTATATTCAACTGTCCCGCTTTACGGGTGAACCGGGGGAACGTTTTTCGATTCAAGTTGCCCTAGAAAATGCCATGATTGTAGAGAATTTTGAAATTTGAATTTTGAAATTTAATGACGAATCACAAAAAATCAACTATCGTTGTCATTAATCTAGGATATGGCAATTTGCTCTCCGGTTTTCCTCATGTCACTGCCCTACTTTGGGAACCGGAGAATCCCCGCCCCCTGAAATTTACTGGGGCTTTACCTCCAGGGGTAGAATTAGATGGGATTTATCGTCGATGGCATTTAATTTATCAAGCACTTTATCGCCGTCCCGGATGGCATCCCCGGATTAAAATCGATCGCGAAGATATCACCAATGTTTCTGAGATGGAATTTGCGGATATTTGCCAGCGTTATATTCAGCTTATTAATGAGTGGCTGGATGCGGAGGAATTTAGAAATATCGATCGCCAATTGCGATCGCATCTGCACCAGAATGACGAAATCCAATTAATTCTGGAAACCGATGATGAATCGGTGCGGCGTTTACCTTGGCATTTTTGGAATTTTTTGTCAGATTATCCCAAAGCCGAAATAGCTTTAAGTACCCCTGAATATCGCCGAGTGGAGAAGTTACACCAAAGAAAAATTACGAGAATTTTAGCCATTTTAGGCAATGATAACGGCCTTGATATTGCAGCAGATCGCCAGGTTTTGTCAGAAATTGCCGATGCAGAAACGGTTTTTTTGGTGAAACCTTCCCGTCAGGAAGTTGACGAACATTTGTGGGACGATCGCGGTTGGGATATTTTATTTTTTGCCGGTCATAGTGAGAGTGAAGAAAATGGCCACCGGGGTTTATTGGCCATTAATCCCACGGAGAAAATCGGCATTTCTCATTTGAAATTAGCCCTAAAAACCGCTATCAGTCGTGGATTACAACTGGCGATTTTTAACTCTTGCGATGGGTTGGGGTTAGCCACGGAATTAGCGGATTTACATATTCCCCAAATTATTGTGATGCGAGAACCTGTGGCGGATGGGGTGGCTAACGCATTTTTAGTCCAATTTATTCAGGCTTTTTCTAGTGGTTTGTCTTTTTATTTAGCGGTGCGGCAAGCGCGAGAACGGTTGCAAGGTTTAGAAGATAATTTCCCCTGTGCTAGTTGGTTGCCGATTATCTGTCAAAATCCCGCCGAATTGTCAATGGTTTGGCCACAGCAATCGCACCCAAAAAAACTGGGGTTTTCCCAATTGCAAAATCGCCATTTTTGGTTAACCAGTTTGGGGATAACTTTGATGATTTTAATCATCCGCCAATTGGGAATTTTACAAGGATCGGAATTGAGACTTTATGACCACTTAATGCGATCGCGTCCTCCAGAACCACCAGACCCCCGGATTTTAATCGTTGAAATTACAGAAGCCGACGTACAATTGCAGAAAAGATATCCGATTTCCGATGCAACATTAGCCCAACTGTTGCAGAAATTAGAACAGCATCAACCGCGAGCGATCGGCTTAACCATTTATCGAGATTTTCCCGTCTATCCTGTGGATTCAGAATTAAGCAAACAAATGCAGCAGCAAGAGAATTTATTTGCGGTCTGTAGCTTCCCCCGGAAGGCAGAACCGGGGATTTCTTCTCCTGATGCTATGCCCAAAAATCGCTTAGGATTCGATGATGTCGCCACCGATTCTGATGGAATTTTGCGCCGTCATTTATTCTTTATGAAAGAAACATCGGGCTGTAACACTCGCTTTTCTTTGAGCTTTAAATTAGCCGAAAAATATCTGGCAGATGAGAATATTTTACCCAATTATCAAGGAAATCAAAATAATCCAGTGCAACTGGGTTCAGCGATTTTTCAGCCAATGAACCCGAATAGTGGCGGATACAAAAATCTCGGTAGAGGCGGCTGGTATATGATGTTAAATTATCGTTCTTTTCCCATTGCCAGAACTGTCACTCTGACGGAAGTATTGCAGGGAGATTTTGACCCGAATTTGGTTAAAGACCGAATTGTAATTATCGGTCTCACCGCCACCAGCGTCAACGCAAAACGTTTTTTCACCCCCTACAGCGTCGGACGATTTCCGTCGGATCGAGTACCGGGAGTGATGGTGCAAGCGCAGATGGTGAGTCATATTCTCAGTGCTGTCCTTGACGGTCGTCCCCTAATCGGCGTATGGGTTTGGTGGGGAGAAGCGATCTGGGTGGGCCTGTGGTCAATGGTGGGCAGTGCGATCGCATTGTGCATCCGCAACCGGGAATGGGCGATCGCGGCGATCGCCATTGCGATCGGGGTTCTATATATTGTCTGCTATGTGCTATTCCTCCAAGGCACCTGGGTTCCCCTCATTCCTTCAGCATTGGCATTGGTCATTTGTCCTTTGTTTTTTGCCATTGGTGACAGGTCCCAGGGTCGATCGCGAAAATAAAGGGCGAAGCATTCGCGTAGATAATTTTTCTGTCGATCGCGAAAATATCTGCGCGAATGCTTTGCCCCTACAAGTTGATCGCGAAAATGTCTGCGCGAATGCTTTGCTTCTACAAGTCGATCGCACGCCAGGGAATCGTCTTCCCTGTCTCAAAGCTGAAGTCGGTTGAAACTGAAATCTTGCACCATTCTCAACCAGCCGAAAGTTTACCCCGCGATCCGGCGGGGATTAAAATCCCCGCCTCATAGCGAAAGTCGGTTAAAACCGACTAGGAGTCTTATATTAAAAGCATTTCAGTCGGTTTTAACCGACCCCCGTCCCCCGCGCGGGGGCAGGCTTCACGGGGGCAGGCTTTGGCGGCCTTCGCGGGGGCAGGCTTGATATGTTAGGAATTGATTTTAATCCCCGCCGGTTGTTGCAACTGATGCAAGATTTCAAATAAATCCGACTAATCATGCTTGTAGTTATGAAAATTTCAGTCGGTTTTAACCGACTTAGGCTATTAGCCCGCCATCGTTTTAACCCCTGGCTGGCGGTAACAGTGGGAGATGAATCTGAAAACCGCTGTAAAAAATCGAGATGCTGCCGTGAATAATTTTGCGTAAATTTTTGCGTAAATTTATCCCCGGACTGCGATAGGTAAATAGAATGTCAATCTGAGGAGTAGAACCTTGCCAAGTCCTTTGCGGAAACCGCCGAAAGCGGGCAAATTGCCATTAGCGATCGCCTTGCTTGTCTTCATCGGGATAGTGCCCGTTACGAAAGTTTACGGCGCATCTCAAACCGAGTTACAAAGGGGCGATCGTCAACTGCCATCAACGGATGGGGCGATCGCCACAAAGTTTGAAGCACCAGCACCGGACCCACCAGAAGATCGCGAAGGTTCTGGCAGCCGCACCTCTTGTCCCGCTGTGGATAAACCTTTGACCGCATTAGTTCCCAGTCAAGTCAACTACACCCTATCGGGACATCCCACATTCTGGTTTTATGTGCCTTATGACTCGGATCCGCCTCGTGAGGTAGAATTCGTGCTCTTGGATGAAGCAGAAGAGCAAGTTTACAAAACCGTCGTCACGATTGCGGATACACCGGGAATTGTCAGTTTCCGCTTACCGGAAAGCGTCCCACCGTTGGAAATTGGCAAAAAATATTTGTGGCAATTCTCCTATCGATGCAATCCGAGAATTCGGGCTGAGGATGACTATGTGCAAGGAATGGTGCAAAGAGTTGCCGGGGATAGCGCACTGATCAGTCAGCTAGAAGCGGCAACAACACCTATGCAGCGCGTGGAACTCTATGCGGCGAATGGGTTGTGGTACGAAACCCTGACCGCCCTCGCCGAATTGCGTCGCGATCGTCCGGGGGATGCAGATATCGCCGCTGAGTGGAAAGAACTTCTCGAATCCATTGGCTTGGGCTATCTGGCAAATGAGGCGATCGGCGGTTGTTGCGATCGTTAGTCCCTAGAGGAGAAACCGGGTTTTTGGGTTTCAGAAACCGGGTTTCTTTTTGTAACTCCACAGTTAACTGTAATATCCACAACAGAAACCCGGTTTCTTTTCGGGGACGAGACGAAAAACCCCGTTTCTGGGCTTTTTCACGAATAGCGAAAAAATTTTTTCCCAAATTTGCGTAAAACTTCTCCGCCAAGGCGATAGGTAAGAAACCGGGTTTCTGGGTTAACTTTATGCCTCTCGCAGAACTTAGCTGAAGAAACCCGGTTTCTGGGCGCTCATTCCCATCCCTGGGGAAACAACCTGGATCCCTTATCGGTTAGCGAAATTCAGTGAAAGTACATCGCCCTTTTAACTAGGGGTGGAATCACTGGTAATGCTTGAAGATGTATAAGAATTGAACCTCAAAAGTTCAATAGCACCTGGAAGCAAGAAAAAATGCAAAAGTACAAAGTACATTGAAAACAGCAATGCAAAAAATCAATGCTATTCTCCTAGGAATCGGATTATTTAGTTTGGTGGTAGGCTTAGGATATAAAGCCTTTGAGAAACCCCCTGAACAAATTGCAGAAGAGGAATGCGCCGAAATTTTAAACACCTCTAATGCACTAGGAATAAATGCACAGACCACTATCTATGTTGAAGGGGTTCCTTATGATTGTAACTAACATGAAGCAGACCATAAAGATAGCAGTATTGACATTTGGTGTCATGTCAGTCTTAAGCCTTATATTGCTTGGATTAGAAGCCCATGAGCAAGCAAAACGAGAAGCAGAGTTACGGAAACTTTGTAATCAGTTGAATCAATATAGATCGTCGATTAAACAGGAGGTAGACAAAGCATCCCGCATAGAATTGATGGGGGGAATGTACACACAAAGCTTATATCAAGTTAATTGCCAACATATAGTAAAGTAAGCATTTATAAAAAATATTTCGTAAAAAATATCACTTTCCTTCGGGGAAGTGATATGAATGAAAACCTGCTTATTCATTAAAAGGGAAATCGTCTACCGGAGTACAACCAAAAATCCATAAAAATATATAATTCAAACCCCGCATGACGCGGCGTAATATCTGAAATATTTGAGCAAATATTGTATGGAAATCATCATAATCTTAGCAATCTTGGCAATCGGTTTTTGGCTTTTCTGGCTTTCCTGGGGTGAAGAGAAACAAGAAAACACTTCGGAGCCATATTCTTCTGATTATGAATTTTCAGAAAACCAAACAACCGATGACGATTCATCTACCATTCCTATTTCAAGAGAATCGATCGTGGAGAAGCCCAGGGTTGAATACAATGAAATATCCGAATTTCAATCTAAAGGTTCAGATCAAGCCTTTTCAGAAGAGAAAATGAAAGAAATTAATTCACAAGGTTATCAACTTTACCAGCAAGCGGTGAGCCAACCCAGTACCGAAGCTTTTTTAAAAGCCGGTTTAGCCTACGATCGCAGTTACAATTCATTCTGGGGAGACAATGTTTTTGGTGGAGTAGATTATCGAAGTTTCTTAGCAAATTTGGGAGTTTCTTCCATAGGTGAAGCCGGAGCAAAACAGATGATCGAAACAGCGCAAGAGTCTTTGGTCATTAGCTGTGAGTGTTATGTCAAGGCACTCAGCACAAATCCAGATCATTACTGGTCTAATCTCCATTTAGCTACTGCTTTAGCTGCTAGTTTACAGGTTGACGCAGCACTCTTGTACTGGCGCAAAAGTTTACAACTTAATCAGCGTGACACTTCACAAGCACTTTTAGGAGACTCGATGGGTTTCGATCACAGATCGGTCGCTGTCAAAGAAATAATCTATCGCTTAGGATTGGGTGGCTTTCCTCAAAGTTTTTCGTCAGCCTACCAACAGCAAAAAGCGATCGCATCTAAAAAGCTTCGCTCTAGTCCATATTTGGTGAAAAATATTCACGGATTAGGAAATTAGACATCATGGATATTACCTTGGGTCATCTGGCAGCAGGTAAGGAAAGGACACGGCAATGCCGTGTCCCTACCGCATCAGAAAAAAATTTTGCCAATTTTGCGTAAAAGTTTTCCGCCAAGGCGATAGGTAAGAAACCGGGTTTCTGGGTTAACTTTATGCCTCTCGCAGAACTTAGCTGAAGAAACCCGGTTTCTGGGCGCTCATTCCCATCCCTGGGGAAACAACCTGGATCCCTTATCTGTTAATAAAATTCAGTGAAAATACTGATGTCTGAAAGCATCAGAAAAGCTTTAATTGGTAATTATGATAATTTATAGTTGAGAGCGTAAATTTATGAAAAATTTCCCTTTTTTCGTGTTTGAAGGAGTAGATGGATCTGGTAAAACAACTTTAGCTAAACTCTTAGCCAAACGGCTAAATTTATGCTATTACAGCAGTATCCCAGATGGCTTACTCTCTATCCAAGAGCAAATAACTGCGACTAATTCCCCAATCGCTACCTTTCACTTTTACAGCTTGTGTAACCTAATGCGTAGCAATGAGTACATATCCAATTTAAATCATTCGGGAGTTGTCGCCGATCGATATGTATTTTCTACTTTCGCTTACCACAGCTTGTTGCTGAAGCAAGACTTGTCGGCGCATTTCCGGATCTGGCAATCAGACTCCAACTTTTTATGGCCTGACGTAGTAATTTATATAACCGCTTCTCCAGAAGTGATTAAAAAACGTATTGCCAATAGAAGTCAGAGTATTTCCCCTCAATGGTATGGAGATAAAGTTTCTCTTGAATACAACATTCCTCAATCATACGAGCGAATATTTGAGTTGGTCAATATCCCGATCGTCCGAATTGATACTACCAATGAGAATGCTGAGGAATCATACCATAATTTATGCACAAAAATCAACAAAATAACTCCGCTTTAGGATTTAACACAATAGATTTTAACTGATAATTTAAATTTTGTATAAACCCAATTAAAAATCCGAATTATGCAACCAATCAGCGTTAACTTTCATCTGTGTAATAACTGCAACTATCATTGTGATTTTTGCTTTGCGACCTTTCGTGATGTGACAGAATATTTAACCTTGAATGAGGTTAAGCAAATTCTTTTATTACTGCATAGTGCGGGGACTAAAAAAATTAACTTTGCTGGTGGAGAACCGACCCTACACCCCCATTTAGGTGAAATATTAGCTGAATCGCGTCGCTTAGGATTTGTCACCAGTATAGTGAGCAATGGTGCGCGAATACCCGAGTTGCTAGAAAGGTATGGTAGTGATATTGATTGGGTAGCATTATCAGTAGATTCGGCTTCAGAAGTAATTCAAAAACAGTTGGGACGGGGTAATGGAGATCATGTCCGAAATTCCATTGCTTTATTCGATCTGCTCCATCAAAAAGGCATTCATACTAAACTCAATTCAGTGATTACTCGACTGAACTTTCAAGAAGATATGTCCGAGTTTGTCCGGCGGGTGCGTCCAGAGCGGTGGAAAGTATTTCAAGTGTTGCCAGTAGATGGGCAAAACGATGGTTCTGTTGAAGAGATGTTAATTTCACCCCAGGAATTTAACCAATTTGTGAAGTTTCATCAAAACATTCTAGATAAACAATTGCAGCCAATTGCCGAGTCAAATGAGTTAATGAAAGACTCTTATGTGATGATCGATCCTCAAGGCCGGTTTTACAACGCTACTATGGGTCGATATTTGTACAGTTCAAAAATTTTGGAAGTTGGTGTAGATGCTGCGCTAGATCAAGTTGGTTGGAATGTAGCTAATTTTTTAGCTCGTGGAGGTGTTTATGCTTGGGAGTAGTCACAGTTTTGCAGGGCGATTACCCTTTACTCCCAACTCCCAACTCCCAGGCGATCGCCCCCACTCCTACCTCGGCACTCCAGGAGCGATCGCGCCTTGTCTGAGAAACCGGGTTTCTTTCTGTAACTCCACAGTTAACTATAATATCCACCACAGAAACCCGGTTTCTTTTCTTGGCGATCGCGCCTTGTCTGAGAAACCGGGTTTCTTTTTGTACCTCCACAGTTAACTATAATATCCACCACAGAAACCCGGTTTCTTTTCTTGGCGATCGCGCCTTGTCTGAGAAACCGGGTTTCTTTTTGTACCTCCACAGTTAACTTTGGTATCCACCACAGAAACCCGGTTTCTTTTCTTGGGGAAACCCGGTTTCTTAGTTATCCCCAAGATTCAGAAACCGGGTTTCTTTTTGTAACTCCACAGTTAACGATAATATCCACCACAGAAACCCGGTTTCTTGGTTTTTGGGCAAAAGCGCGATCGCAGGCATCCAATTGATATGCTAAAATCCTGAGTAACCTGCTATCAAAAAGTAAAAAATGAAGAATATCACGATCTCAATTCCTGACGATCGCCTCCTAAAACTAGAAAAAACTGCCAGTAATATGGGAGTATCTGTAGAAGAATTGCTCTTAATGGGAGTGGAAGCAGTGGTGAATCAACCGGAAGATTCTTTTAACCAGGCGATCGCATACGTTCTCAATAAAAATGCAGAACTTTACCAAAGACTGCAATAATGCGTTATCTTACTGTACCTGAAGTTTTAGAAATATATCGGCATCTCATGCAGCAATCCGGTGGCACTGGTGGAGTCACCAATTTGGGAGCGCTAGAGTCGGCTGTCGCACAACCGCGCATGACTTTTGGGGGACAAGAACTTTATCCCACTATTGTCGAAAAAGCTTCAGCTTTAGGCTTTTCTCTGATTAAAAACCATCCTTTTTTCGATGGCAACAAACGCATCGGTCACGCGGCAATGGAAGTTTTCCTAGTATTAAATGGATTTGAGATTTATGCTGAAGTTGATGAGCAAGAAAAAGTGATTTTAAAACTAGCATCCGGTGAATTAGGGAGAGAAGAATTCACACAATGGCTGGGCATTCATCTGATAAAAAGGTAGGATTTGCATAAGCGATCGCGCTTGGATTCAGAAACCGGGTTTCTTTCTGTACCTCCACAGTTAACTATAATATCCACCAAAGAAACCCGGTTTCTTTTCTTGGGGAAACCCGGTTTCTTAGTTATCCCCAGGATTCAGAAACCGGGTTTCTTTTTGTACCTCCACAGTAGGGGCGTTCTCGCATTCGCCCCTACATATCCACCACAGAAACCCGGTTTCTTGGTTTTTGGGCAAAAGCGATCGCCCCTTAATCCAAAGTCAAAACTCCGCCAGAATAATCGGCAATCAGTCGCTTAAATTGCAACCAACGCACCCCCAGGAGAATTTCTTTAATGTCATCGCCACCCAAAACGGGAATAATGAACTCCTCTCGATCGATGAGTATAATCCCCTCGTAGACATTAAAAAATACTGTCCCCGCTGCTGTCTGACTTTTTCTAGGTTCAGGTTGCTGCAACCACCCTAAATTATCGACATCTTCGTTATTCATCAACAGCCAACCATTGAACCCTGTATCAAAAATTGCCTGAACTTGCCAATCAGTTTCATCGGCTGCAATTAAAGCAATTTCAAACACTAATTCTCCCTTGTGGTTAAACTCTCCGCTAATCATGCTCGATAACAGGCTCCGGTTTCATTCACGCAGTAAACCACACACCGAGCATTGGGGTATTTTTCACGAGCTTTCTGTGTTGCTACATTATCGTCTTTGTCGATAACATAGTCCCCGCTTTCTGGTTCGATGACCATAAACCAGTCGTAATAATCATCGATTAGTTTTGGTTTAGCTGCCTCGAAAATTTCGTCACACCGCTTCATTAATGCTTGCATTTCCGCCTTGCGTTGGGCGAGTTCTTCTGGGGAACGTTGGCGTTCTGGAAATACTCGACCTAGACGCGCTTGGCGATGTTCAGATATTTTGCTCATTTTCTATTACCTTCGCTTGGTAATCTTCTATTTATTATTATACATAATGGGTTTCAGAAACCGGGTTTCTTTTTGTAACTCCACAGTACAGGTAATATCCACCAGAGAAACCCGGTTTCTTAGTTATCCCCAGGATTCAGAAACCGGGTTTCTTTTTGTAACTCCACAGTACAGGTAATATCCACCACAGAAACCCGGTTTCTTTTCCTTCTTTTCGGGGACGAGACGAAAAACCCCGTTTCTGGGCTGTTTCACGCTTAACGAAAAAAAAGTTTGCCCAATTTGCGTAAAAGTTTTCCGCCAAGGCGATAGATAAGAAACCGGGTTTCTGGGTTAACTTTATGCCTCTCGCAAAACTTCGCGCTCAGAAACCCGGTTTCTGGGCGATCTTCCCATCCCTGGGGATCCAACATGGATCCCTTATCGGTTAATAAAATTCCGTGAAAATACTGATGTCTGAAAGCATCAGAAAAGCTTTAATGAGGTAATTAACAAAATCCGCTTTTGACGGTAAAAAGCAATTAAAGTTCCCGATTTTTGACCCAAACTCAACCTCAAGATTCAAACTCCAATGAATAGTGAATCCAGGGTGACGACCCTGTTAAATCCCTCCCTAGAACAGCTAATCGACGAAATCCATGCGGTCAATCGCGCTTGGAAAGTTGCTTTAGCGTTTGGGGATATTCCTGCTTTGGCGACATCTTTGCAAGAAATGAAAGCGCGATTGCAAGTGCGGCTATTGCACCTGTATGCGCCCGATCGCGTTTATTTGGCATTAGATACGGAAACCGGAAGTGATGAACCCGTCTATGGTTTGCGGCTAAAAGAAGCGATCGCCGGAGGGCAAACCGATGCTGCCCATTTGCCCGTGAGAGTGGCGAAAAAATTCCTCTCATCTGAACTTTTAGAACGCTTTACAAACTTGTAACATTAGGATAGGAATTACGATGAATACGGTATTTATTCTCGTTATTATTGGAGTGGCGATCGCCTCCCTTTTCGCTGAGATAAAGTCCATCGCAGACTATTGCCAAAAGCAATGCGGGCTAACGGCTAAGGCCATTAAAATTCTGAAAGAACACCTGGTTTCTGGGGGCAATGGAATCAACTTGGATGACAAAATGAGGGGATGGTTTCTGACCCATTTTGATGGAGAAATGAGGGGAAATTTGTTTTTTCCCGCATACGAAGGGAATACTGCCGTCATGCTATCTTTCCCAACAGTTTTGGGTAAACCCGTGCCACGCGGCCCCGTTTATTTTGCCCCCACATTGTTGACCGCATTGGGGGTTTTAGGAACTTTTGCGGGCATTTATCAGGGATTGCAGGGAGTTAATCTCGACATCCAAGAAGCCGATACCCTGCTGAAAAGCAGTACCGACCTGCTGGCAGGAATGAAATTTGCTTTCTTAACTTCCTTGTGGGGACTGGGCAGTTCCAGTGTGTTTATGTTATTCCTGGCTTTTGGAGAACGAGTGCGGCAAGGGCGTCGGGATAGTTTGCGTTCTGAATTGAGCAAAGTTGCTTTTCTGCTGACTCCGGTACGAGTTCTGACCCGCATGGCACCAGGGACAAGCGGTGGACAAAGCAATCTGACTGCTGCGGCAATTGGGCAAGCTGTGGCGACAGAAATGCGATCGGTTTTGCGATCGGAACTTAGCCCGATGGTTACGCCTTTGACTCAGCTTACTCCAGAGGCGATCGCACAGGCAACCAGAGCACAACTAAATCCCGCATTCACTTCTATGCAAGGCGAATTATCCAGCATTCGGGAATTGCAAGAAAAACACGGTCAAGCGGTAGATTATTTGGTCACGCGACTCCGCGAAGAATTAATCGAACCTGTTGTCGAACGTCTGGATGAAACTGCCAAACTCACCAAAGAAGCATCCGAAGCAGTTAAAGAACTGAAAACCGATTTGGGAGGTATTACGATTGGTTTGGCTGGGGCTGTTGAAACTATTCGGGACTTCCAAACCGAAACCCTCAAAGACCTGAAACAATTTGCTCTCGATTTAAGAGGTATTCTCGATCAATTTAGCCGCGATACTAACGGAGTCTTAGTAACAGTTGCCGATGAAATCAAGCGAGCCGTTGCCGAAAGTATCGAAGCAATGAAAGAACAGCGAAAAGCCTTTGCTCGCAGTGCTGCCCAAGCTGCTGCAACTTTCGTAGGTATCCGAGAAGAATTAGAAAAATCTCTGGATAAACAAGCTGAACTACAAAAACAAATGCTGGAAGATGCCAAGCAATCCTTTACTTATCAATCTGAAAAGCTGAAGGAAATTGGTGACGAAGCCGCTAAAGTGATGAACCACGCTGCGGAGAACTTAGATGCAACATTACAGAATATCGATGAGATGCTGCAAAAAACTCGCAAAACCGTGCAGGAGGAGTTAGAGAAATTCCGGGTTGAATATCAAACTGCACTCACGAAATTCTTTGGAGACCAAAACAATCTCCTAGAAGGAACTCTCGGCAAGCAGCGAGATGAATTAGAAGAGGTGATCGCCGGACTTCAAAGATTTTTTCGAGAAGATGCTCCAAAAATGGGTGATTCGATTAAAGAAGCGATGGAAAAAGTGCAAGGAAATCTTAATTCCAGGACATGGCTATAGTGTACAACATAGCCAACAAAACCGGCTTAACCTCCGGGGAAAGTCTGCAACAATTGCACGAAATTATTCGCGGACTTGGCAGCGAAGCCAACCAAATAGAAAATGCCTATCAACACATGGCAAACCAATTTGAACAAGCCCTAAAAATTGGCAACGCGCAACTAATAGAATATTTGCAAAAAGCGAATGAAGCCTACCTAAAGAGTATTGAAGAAGGCGATCGCGCTGCGGCTGAAGTTTGCAAACAACTCAACCAGACTTCTCACGGATTAATGGATGTATCTCATTACTTAGTTGCATCGGCTAAAAACTTGAAAAATGGAAACGGGAGCGCTAGTTAATGAGCGATTTTTCTGACTTTGAAATGGAAGGGGAAGTTCTAGAGGAACTAGACTCTGGAGTATGGCTATCCATTGGGGATTTAATGTCAGGACTGCTGATGTTTTTTGCCCTGTTGTTTATCACCGTCATGGTACAACTAAAAAATTACCAAGAAGCCTTTGATAAACTGCCTCTGGCCATCCTCAATACCCTCCGGCAAGAAGTGCCAGGGGGAGATAAATTGGAAGTCGATCCCAAAACAGGGGATGTGAGCATTCCTGATGCGATTTTGTTTGATGAAGATAGCGCCGAACTCAAGCCAGCAGGCAAACAATTTCTGATCGGTTTTATTCCCGTTTACAGTAAAGTCATTTTCTCTAATGATGAATTTGACCAGATGATTACTCGCGTGATTATCGAAGGTCACACCAGTTCATCAGGAACCGAAAAAGAAAATATGAATTTGAGCTTGCAACGGGCTTTATCTGTGTCGGATTATATTTCCTCTCTCAACTTTTCCACCCGGTCCCAATTCAAATATAAGATATTGGCGGCTGGTCGGGGGGAATTAGATGCGAATCAAAAAATAGATTCTCCTGCTGACAGAAAAGTAGTGTTTCGGTTCCAACTTCGATCGCCCGATTGGGGTAATTTGTTCGGGAAATAATCTATGGTTTAAAATGCCTTCCGGTGTGGAAAGGGCGAAGCATTCCGGTGTGGAAAGGGCGAAGCATTCCCGTAAAAAATTTACGCTTATAACCATCGAGCTTCTGCGGGAATGCTTCGCCCCTACAGAGGCGATATATTGGCGATATATTAATCTGAAAAAGCCGGTGATACATTTTCTAATGAATAGACCACAAATATTTCTTGGAAGCGATCGCGATTATGTAGGGGCAAAGCATGACCGCAGATATTTGTGATTAAAATATAAACTTGATTGCGGTCATGCTTCGCCCTTACTAGGTTGGTTTTCCTTACCTCAACTCAACCTAAAATTCTTTAGCCCCCCTTGGAAAAGAGGTTTGGGGGGATCGAAACCCGACATTGTTTAACAAATTTTGCACCGATTGTTATAGGTATTCCTGGATAAATTACTATGAATTTTCAATTTAGACCATTAGAATTGCCACCAATTCCCCAACCGAAAGCGAAAGAGTTAATTAATCTCGCAAACGGAACAGGTGGAAGTAGCCCGATCGCACCTCCCGAACTTCCCCCAGGTGTGCCGAAATATCAGGCAACAATGCCGCGCAGTCTCGATGATATTTTAGCGGATATTGAGAAGGGAACAGGCGAAAAAGTGACAATTTTGGAGTGGGTTTATTTATTTTATGCCAAAGAAGATTGGGATAGGCAACAAGGAAGCGATCGGGCTAAATCAAGCTCCCAAGCTATTTGGCAATTTGCTATATCTGAATATAAACATAAAATTAAATCTCGATTATTCTGGCGATTGGCATTATTTTACGATAGTAAATGCCAGGATATAAAAGTGCTGCCTCCTTCTTTGGCAGATGCTTTTCCCGAATTTGTTTCGCCGTTGAAAAAGAGCGATTCTTTAACGGTAGATATTCTCTCCGCATTGGCAGAATACACAAAAAGCCATAACACATTTAACCTCTGCAAGACAATTACACGCATCTGTTTTCAAGAGTTACTCACGCCCAAAAAACTCTTAAAAAAAGCTAACCTCCCCCCGGATGTTTATCCGCTGGATGTAGGAGCATTTCAGGCGATGATTAAAGAATTCAACGCACAAAATAATCCTAATCGCAAGCAGGCAAGTTTACTGATTAATTGCCTAGAGGAAATGTCAGAAAAACCTCAACTTCATGGGGTAGAGTATCTACTGACAAATGTTTCCAAAGAAATTGCTGGTCAGTTTCCAGATATTATGGTCAAATGGGTAAAACAGAACTACGGCAGCACCGCTCCTAATTCCCGATGGAATCAATTATCTCAAGAGGCAAAAGATGCTTTACAAAAGTGGCTTGAATTATTGAGCTATAAATATTTTGATAAATTAGTCAAAATATTACTAGATAAACTGGATCTGCCGGATTGGGAATGGAATCAGCTAAAAAGTCGCCGGGGTTTCTGGTCGAATTATAGCGATCGCTTTGGACGAATGCGGATTGTATTACCCCAGTCCTCCCAAAAGGCGATCAAGGAGGCGATCGGCAGTGAATTTGAGCACCAAGATATCAGCATTCTTGAGGAAGATGGCAGCGAACCCACTGAAGTTTGCATCTTTGATTTCGGAGATTGCTGCATTGTGGAATTCTTCCGAGGTCTAGGTAGCGAAACTCGCGTCTTCAATGTTCAAGATTATCCAAACATTAAAACTAAGCTATTTGAATCTCCCACCCTATCTTTAAAACGACTGCGCTGTCTAGGTGGAGAAGTCCACGACCACAAATTTTTGTGGCAGGGATATTGTGAAAAATTACTGAGGAATCGAAATATCTATCCTAACGAAGGAACTGAAGATTTTATTGGGTTAAAGGTCCCACACAACCAATACAACCGCGAAACCGGACTGCCCGCTCCCTCATTTAGCGAACAAGAAGAGCGTCGGCACAAGTTAAAACACTGGGAAAGAGAAATGGCAGAAATTCAAAGAGCGGCTGATTTATTTTGTCGTAATCTTTCAGGTTGAGAAACCGGGTTTCTTTTTGTATTCCACCGTAGGGGCGTTCTCGCATTCGCCCCTACATATCCACCACAGAAACCCGGTTTCTTAGTTATCCCGCTTGGTTTCAGAAACCGGGTTTCTTTTTGTCACTCCACAGTTAACTATAATATCCACCACAGAAACCCGGTTTCTTTTCTTGGGGAAACCCGGTTTCTTAGTTATCCCCAGGATTCAGAAACCGGGTTTCTTTTTGTCACTCCACAGTACAGGTAATATCCACCACAGAAACCCGGTTTCTTGGTTTTTGGGCAAAAGCGCGATCGCTTATTTTATGGGTTTCAGAAACCGGGTTTCTTTTTGTAACTCCACAGTAGGGGCGATTCGCGAATCGCCCCTACATATCCACAACAGAAACCCGGTTTCTTTTCTTGGGGATAAACCCGGTTGCTTTTCGGGGAAGAGACGAAAAACCCCGTTTCTGGGCTGTTTCACGCTTAACGAAAAAAAATTTTGCCAAATTTGCGTAAAACTTCTCCGCCAAGGCGATAGGTAAGAAACCGGGTTTCTGCGTTAACTTTATGCCTCTCGCAGAACTTCGCGCTCAGACATCCGGTTTCTGAGCCCTATTTCAGGAGTCATGCCGATAGTCAATCTATATATGTGCGCGATTCTGCGACAGGGGATCGCGAACGCGAATCGCTTATTTCCATCTCTGGGAAACATGGATCCCTAATCGAGCAGTCATAGAAATCGGATTTTTAATCACAAGCTAAAAAGCATTAACTGTTAAAAATAAATCCGATTTATGCTTCTCTATAGCCCTATTTTAACGGGCTATTTTGCGCTGTAAATTTTGATAAAATAACCTAAAGCTTGTCAAAAAAATTAGTGAAAATACTGATTTATTAAATCACACAAACAGGTTTAATTAAAGGACAAGCAACCAACAACACACAACAAATAACCAAATTAGAGGAGTACAATTAAATGGGTAATGTAATTGGCATAGACCTGGGCACGACAAACTCCGTCGCAGCTTTAAAATTGGTTAATGTAGAAGTCGTCAAAAATGAAGAAAACAGTGGAAACGAGAACGCACTGACCCGCTCGGTTATTGCGTTCGACAAAGGTAAACTCGTGGTGGGTACGAAAGCCTACAATCAGCTACGCGATCAACCAGAAAACGTGATTATTTCCATCAAACGTTTGATGGGACGCGGATTTAACGACCCTACAGTGCAACAACAATTGTCTCGCTTTGGCTATAAAATTACCCAATCAACTCAGGGGACTGATAACAGTCTCTCGGTTTGGTTGGATGGTCGAGAGTATCAACCGGAAGATATCTCTGCTGAAATCCTCAAAAAGGTGGTGGAAAATGCCCAACTTCATCAAGAAGAGAAAGCCAATCAAAAAGGTAAAATAACTCACGCAGTTGTGACGATTCCGGCTTATTTTAATGACAAACAGCGTTACGCTACTCAAACTGCTGTCATGCGAGCGGGTTTAGGATTGCTGGAACTGCTACCCGAACCCACTGCCGCCGCCATTTCTTATGGATTTAAACCGGATTCTGATGATAGTAAAACTATGTTGGTTTATGATTTCGGTGGCGGCACATTCGACTCCTCTTTAATTACGGTTTCTGGCAATCAGTTTATCGAGTCTGGTAAAGCAGGCGATTTGTGGTTGGGGGGCGATGATATTGACCACAAGCTTTTTGAATTCGTTAAAGCTAAAGTAGCGCAGGAAGAAAGAATCGAGAATATCGATGCTTTAATTGCCAAAATGCCCTATTACCATCGGGTTCGCTTTTTAGCAGATGTCAAATTTACTGTAGAGCAAGCAAAAATAGATTTAAGTACCAATGAGACAGCACGAATTATACCCGCGACTCCCCTCTTAGACGAATTAGGAATGGCAATTCCCATTGAGGTTGTAATCACTCGCCGCGAGTTGGAAGAAATGATTTTGCCATTGGTGGAACGCACGATCGCAATTTGCCAGGATACTCTAAAATATTCCGAATATCCCGTCGATGAAGTTGATATTGTTTTGCTGGTCGGGGGTTCTTCAAAAATTCCTTTAGTTCAACGCAAAGTCCGCGAAGCATTTGGTGCAGATAAGGTAGTAGTTCATCCACGCCCCATGTATGCGGTTGCAGAAGGAGCGGCCATTGTAGCAGCAGGATTGCCAGATAAAGTTTCTACGGTTTCCCGCGATTACTTTATTGAATTGGCGAATGAACCGCGATATAAACTAATCAAACAAGGGGATATTCTGCCAGTCAATACAGCCCATACATTTCGCACTGAAGCCGACGGACAACGATTGATTCACTTTAAATTTTCCAGTCCCGATCGCGTTAGTGAAGACCTCGATCGCCTCAACCGGGACGAACGGATTGGGGAGATGTGGTTAGCACTGGACAAACCCTATCCACGGGGTACAGAAGTAGCGGTTACAGTAGAATTAGATGAGAAAAATAGTTCTCTGCAAATTACCGCAGCCCTGAAAAATAACCCTGCTGTTCGAGTCAGTTGTTCGTTTTCGCGGGGTGGGGTAGATGAAGAAATTGCCAGAGAAGTGGAGCGAACGATCGCTGAATTGAATCAAGCGGCTAACTTGACAGAAACAGGGGTGCAAACTGCTTATGAAATTGCCGGGGCAGCCATTTCTGCCTCTAACCAAATTCGAGGTCAAAATAATAAACCCCAAGCCGATCGCGTGGCAGTTGCCCAAGCTAAACTTCAGGAATTGAAAACATTTGCTTCAGAAGATCGGGATGTGGCTCAGTTCTTTGTGCGGGAATTTGAATTCCTCATGGAACATTGCTCTTTTATGCTTCCTGATGCTCAAAAACAACGGATTGAAAGTCTCACTAAACAACTCAAAGAGGCGATCGCTATTCATAATCTATCGGCAATGCAAAAACTCGCCGAAGATGCGGAACGGGAACTGAAAAATCTGCCGGAAGAAATCCAAAAGTTATTAATTGCCAAAGATGCGATCCAAAAAGCCCATTCTGTTGACCCAACTCGCGCTGGTTTCATGGCAGATAAATTGCACCGTCTGATTCATGCAATAGAGCATGAAAAGATTAATGAAGCTAATCGCCTTTGGAACGAACTGATTCCAGATATCCGCGAGTATGGATTGCGCGAATTTTCTGCTGCAAATATTGCCACGGGAATTACACGATGAAAACTTATCTCACTTGTCCGGTATGCGATCGCCCGAAAATCGAGGGAAATATCTGCCCTAATTGCGAAACTGATTTATCCCTAATTCGCACCCTCACAGAACTGCCAGAATTGCCTTCCGTAGCAACCAAATCAACAGCGATCGCGCCTTGGGTGCCAATTGGGGTCGCAATTCTCATCCTGTTGCTGGGGATAAGTTTAGGTGCAGCGGGAAATTCAGTTTATATGCAGCAAGGTGTGCAGCAAAATCAACCAGCAGTTGCAACTATTTCTCCGGCTTTAGAAACCGGAGTATCCCCGGAATTTCCCACACTTAATCCCACACAAACGCCAGTTGTCCCCTCGAAAAAATCCGACGGAGAATCCCTCCTTTGTGGCGGATTTTATTACAAAGTAAATCGTGGTGATTCTTTATCGCGCCTTGCGGAAAAGTTCTATGGAGATGGAAATTTATGGCCGCAAATTATGGCCGCGAATTCTCCCCTCACTGGTCGCGAAAATGCTTTGGCAATCGGTGAGATATTGCTTGTGCCTAATTTGGAGGTAAATTGTCCATGATTGTCGATAAATTCAATCGGGTAAGCAGTCTTTTATTAGGGGTGGACTTTGCTGAAGTTTTGCGCCAACTTTCCTATTCTAAATCCCTATTCCAAAAAGCTAAAACTCTCTCTAGACAAAAGCAGCTACCAGAGGCGATCGCCAAGGCTGAAGAAATTCTCAATTTGTGGTATCCCATTGAGTCGGTTTCTGAACTGATTGTGCAAAAATTTACCGTAGCATCCCTGTTAGGGGAAGTTAAACATAGTTTGAATATTTGGAAATATAGCTGGAAAACTCAAACAGAAAAAGCCGAACAATTGCTGAATTCAGCTAATGAAATTTTGGCGAAAGAAACGGGAACTTTACCGAGTATTACAGCCCTGTCTAAGGCACTGGATCTCTACCAAAAGTCTTATTCAAGCTATCCTGACGAGCGGGTGGCGATCGCTTTGAATCGATGCGAAAATCTCCTGGAATGGCGGCAGAAATATCAGTCACTCGTTGAGTCAGGGGAACAACTCGCAAAACAGTATTATTTTCACCAAGCAACTTCTCGATATCAAAAAGCGCAAGAACTGTTTGCCACCGATGAGGTGGAGGCAGCGATCGCGCAACTTCATTCTCAGCTTGAAAAGGAGGAAATATTTGCAACAATTTGGCGTCAAACTTATCAGTTATCCTGTGAGGGAAAATTTCCAGAAGCGATCGCTCTCCTGGAAACCGGACTAGCTCAATTTCCCCGTTCTGATGGCCGCGATTTTTTAGCAAAATTACAGAATATTGTCCGGGGAATCGAACAGTTTCATCATGGATGGAATCTAGAAAAAGCTGGGGATTTTGATCGGGCTTTACCCAGCTACGCATCCGCCGAAAAATTATTACCAGATATTCCAGAATGCGCCCTCAGAAAAGCATCAGTTGCCGTTAAACTTTACCAGTTCGACAAGGCACTTGCTACTCTAGAAAGAGTGACGGGCAATCAAGCGGCTTATCTTCGGGGATTTGCTCATGGGAAAAAACAGAATTGGCAGCAAGCTAATCGAGAATGGCAGTCTATTTCCGATCCGAGAGTTGAGCAACAACGCCAACTTTTGAAGATTTTGGTGGAACGCGATCGCACCCTCAGTTTACAGCAAATCGAGCAATCTGTTGATGCGGCAGATTTTGAATTAGCCAAATCAATCAGTCTTCAATTCATCAATAAATTTGGCAGCTATGAACTCGTCAAAACGAATCTAGAAGAGCATATCATCCCTCGGATAGATGGGGAAATTTGGCAAAATAAAAACTGGCAGCAAATAGCCGAAAATGCGGCACAAGTTTGGCGGGATAATGGCGATATTGTTGCCCTACATAATTGGGCGATCGCTACTTATTACTGCTGGCAAAATAACCCAAATAAATTGGCAGAATTTATGCCAGATTTTATTGTCACTTGGTCAACTGCGATCGCCAATCTTTCCCAAGACTCTTCTCTGAAAAATTTGCCTTGGTTGTCAAGTACAGCAGTTGACTTAAACGCAGTCACATCAGAACTGCAAAAAATCCTAGAAAATGCCGTTGACTCCCTCAGAGATCGAAACTTAAACGATTATTTGCGTCTGCGCGATCTTTATCGTCAGGAAATGGTAGCACTGCGTTTGATGGGAACTCCGGCAAATTCAGGAGCGAAAAAAAATAATTTGTACTTGACCCCTGGTTTTTGTTCGCGTTCTCAGATTGCCATAAATGAAATTGAAGTTTCCCAGAATAATGACCATAATTCTAACCATATATTGCGGGGACTTTATACCAGTTGGGGATTAGCGGTAGCTGCTTGTGTTGAAGGAGATATCGCTCGCGCTATTCAAATTAAACCGGCGATTAAACCCAACATAACTCCCGAATTTGTTGGCCAACAATTTGCTCAACAATTTGTATTGTACCATGAAGGTTGCTATTATCTTCAACAAAAACAATGGCGGCAGGCTATATCGTCGCTCAAACCAGCTATTGCAGCGATTAAAGCGAATCGAGAATGGAGTCAAGAAATAGACCGAATTTGCCAACAGCAGCGTCATGCTATTTCTGATTTTAAAGAACATCTAGATTTTGCCAAATCTTGGTATGAATTATTAGGCAGTCAACCAGCCAGAAGCTATTTAGCGGAATATCAAGCGGAGCAAATTCGCGAGCAATTAGTTGCGGAAACAATTCAGGAAACCACGGCACTTCAAAAACTTGAAGAAATTAAGCGAATCGATCCTAAAAATCCGGTATTGCTTGACCTCATCGATCGCGTTGAGATTACTCAAGATAATCGAAAAATCGATGCGCTGATCAAGGCAAATAAACTAGAAGAAGCCGTTCAACAAGCCAAGCGATCGCGCCATGATAAAATTCGCCATAATCTGACTGAATTTTTCGTCAAAATATTTGTTGAAGGATTTAAAAGTGGTGAATTAACCTTTGAGGATATTAGTAAATTGGGTAGTTGGATCTACGAACTTTGTCCCGAAGATCCGATAGTTCAAGAAATTTACAAACTGAGTAAAGAATTCAATAAAGTTCACGATTTAATGAAACGCGATCGCTTTGATGAAGCGGTGAACTATGCCAAGTATTCCGACTGCGATCCGCTTAAATCTTATTTGGCGGAATTCTTTATACTGCATCTGATTAAAGGGTCAAAATCTCAACAAATGCCTTATGATTTGATCCAGAAGTTTGGCCTATGGGCTTATGAACTTTGCCCGGATAAAGTTGAATATCAACAAATTTATCGTGAGTTAGGTATTCGTCGATTTTTTTAGGAGATTTTGAATGGAAAACAAACAGTGTTCTATGAATCCTTACGATATTCTCGGTGTTTCCCAAGCTGCATCAAAAGCAGAAATTACCAAAGCTATGGCGATCGCCATGAAGCGCAAGGAATATCCCCTTCAGGCGATCGCCGCAGCGCAAAAAAGTCTCCTAGACTCACAAAAACGCATCGTCGCCGATTATCTGCGTCCAATTTTACCACCGATTAAACGGTTCAAGCGAACAGATTTTTCTAGCATAGAGACTACTGCCCCAGAATTAAATTTACTGGCTGATTTTGACGCAACAGATTTGGATATTGAGCAGAAAGTCGCTAACTATATTAGAGACGATATGGATCCGAATTTGTCATCCCATTTCGCCGGAATAGATACAAGCTTAGAAGCCGGGGCAGAACTTCCCTCTAAAGAAGAATTATCCGTTAAATTCATTGGCGCTAGTTTAAGCAAACGCCCTAAAGTCATGCCCCAAAGTGAGCTAAAACCGGAATTTAAATTTAATGGTAGTCATCTGGTTTTAGATGGGATTAGATTTTTTGTCTGGCTATTTGTGTTTAGCCCGATTTTTTCTGGTTTTGTCTTAGCTGTTAACAGCGGAAATGAGTTAAAAACAGAGCGAAAACAAGCCCAAAAAATCGAATATTTAACCTCGCCTAAATCCCCAGAAGTTATACCGATACAGCAGATAGAAGAACTGCCTGAACCGCCGACTCCTGTAAGGCAAGAAAAACCGCGATCGCCACGAACGGAACCAGTGGTTAGACCTCAGTTATCCGATCGCTTAGAAAAACTACCTGAACCGCCGACTCCTGTAAGGCAAGAAAAACCGCGATCGCCACAAACGGAACCAGTGGTTAGACCTCAATTCTCCGATCGCTATTATGCTAAGGGCTATCCCAAAAATACCTGTGGCGATCGAGACCCTGGTGGCACAAATGACTGGTATCCGGTTTATGTCAACTATAGCGAGGATAATTTAAATCGAGTTCGCAATTTTTACTGTAGAGATGCGATCGAAAAATGGAGAAAAACTGGCGAGTTATCGGTTCAAGTTGCCTCGTTTTTAAATCGATCTGATGCTGTAGAGTTGGCAAATATTCTCAAATTTGATTTGGGTAGTGGAGAAGTTGGCCAACCATCTAGCTATAATGCTGATGCTCCCTCAGTTCGGGCTAATGCCGCCGATATATTAAGCAACAATAGTGGTTCATTTCCTCTAAGTTCTTGTGGGGATAGTCATCCAGGGGGCATTAATTTGTGGTATCCTGTGAATGTGACTTATAGCGAAAGCAATCTAACATTTATTCAGAATAATTACTGTAGAGATGCATTTGTCAAATATGTCGAAAATACTAACACAGATATGATTCAAGTAGCGTCATTTATGAATATCAATGATGCCAGAGAATTCGCCAATTTATTAAAAAGACAAGTCGGTAGCGCAGAAGTTGGCGAAAGTTCAAGTTATTAATCAATCACCAATGTCATTTGTGAATTGTCATTATAGACATCTCCAGAAAAAAATGTATTAATTTGTATTATTTTGTAGGGGCGAAGCTAATGGGCGACAATTTGACGGTAAAATTAGAGATATGCCTATCCCTTATGCTTCGCCCTAGCCCAATCAGGCAGCCATAATTTATTTTTTGGAGATGTCATTATGTCAGTAGGGGCAAATAATACGCAAATAATATGCAAAAAATACCCACGCCCCTACAAATAACCAATAACCAATAACCTATAACCCATGACCAATCTAACCTTTAATGCCGAACTGCGAGACCAACTTGTCAACGAATTGGGAAACCTGCAAAAAGAACGAGTCGGACTCCAACAAGAATTACGGGAACAAAAGTCACAATCAATAGCCGCTAAAGAGGAACTGTTTTTAGAGATATTTGATGTTTTTGATGCTGTGGAATTTTTACTCGATTATATGGATCAGCATTCTGAACTTTCTCCTCAATTTATTCAGCGTTTGCCTAAGTCTCTCTCAATTGTGCAAAAGAAATTGCTGGGGGTACTTCAGCGCCGTCAAGTTGAACTTTTAGAACTGGAAGGAACTAAACCTGATTTCGATTTTTGCCGAGTAGTGGAACGAGAAGTGCGATCGGATGTTGAGGATCAAACGATTACTAAAATTGTGCGTCGGGGATTTCGTCATGGGGATAAAATTCTGCGACCGATCGAAGTGATTACTTCTAAAAAAGAATCATAATCAGCCGATTACTATCAGAAACCGGGTTTTTTTTTCTTACTTATCTCGCTTGGTTTCAGAAACCGGGTTTCTTTTTGTAACTCCACAGTTAACGATAATATCCACCACAGAAACCCGGTTTCTTTATCTGGGGACAAATGCGATCGCTTATTGGGTTTCAGAAACCGGGTTTCTTTCTGTAACTCCACAGTTAACGATAATATCCACCACAGAAACCCGGTTTCTTTATCTGGGGACAAATGCGATCGCTTATTGGGTTTCAGAAACCGGGTTTCTTTCTGTAACTCCACAGTTAACGATAATATCCACCACAGAAACCCGGTTTCTTTTTCTTAGTTATCCCCAGGATTCAGAAACCGGGTTTCTTCCTGTAACTCCACAGTAGGGACGTTCTCGCATTCGCCCCTACATATCCACCATAGAAACCCGGTTTCTTAGCCACATTTAGTGCTAATCTTAAAGTAACGCTTAGGAAACAATACTATGAACATCACAATTCCCCATGACATCTTTCAAATTACCGGAATGTCAGAAGCCGAATTACAGGAGCAAATCGCCGTTATGCTTTACAATCCAGAAAAATTAACCCTATTTATCCCGAACAACCAACAACCCCCCCAACTTCAAAGGGGGGCAAGCAAAGAATCCCTACCCAAAGAATCCCTACCCAACAATAAATAACCAACAATAAATAACAAATCAATGTCCGTAGATATTTTTGAACAAATTAAAACAGCCACGCAAACTCTGGGGGCAAATAAAGTCCGCACCAGCCTAACAATGCTGGGAATTATTATCGGCAATGCGGCGGTAATTGCCACGATTGGGGTGGGTTCAGCGGCTAAAGTTTATGTGCGGGAGCAAATTCAATCTCTGGGGACGAATCTGCTGTTTATTCAGTCTGGAAGTCGCGGGAGTCGAAGATTAAATGTGGGGTCAACCCAAAAATTAGTGTTGTCTGATGCAGAGGCGATCGCCTCTCAGGTGTCGTTAGTTCAGGCAGTTTCGGCAGAGTTAAATAGTTCGGAGACTATTCGCTATGGGAATAAAAATTTTTCGGCGTTAATTTTTGGGACGATTCCCGATTTTATCCAGGTGAGAAATTACCAGGTGGCGAAAGGTCGGTTTATTACAGATTTAGATTTGAAACGAAATAATCAAGTGGTGGCGATCGGGTCTGATGTGGCTAAAGCATTGTTTGGCGACCAAGACCCGATCGGCCAAAAAGTTCGCATCAAAAATGTTAGCTTGGAAGTGATTGGGGTGATGGAATCTAAAGGCACTTCTTTGGGTACTAATTATGATGAAACCGCGATCGTGCCGATTACTACAATGGCTAACCAAATTGTTGGCCGTCGTTCCCCTTATGGACTGCCGGTTTCTTTTATTTTTGCAGCGGTTAAAAATGAACAAAGCATGGCTATAGCACAGTTTCAAATCGAAAACTTGTTGCGGCTGCGTCACAAAATTACCGATGAAGATGATTTTACCGTGCGTAATCAACAAGATATGTTAAATCGATTGCAAGCGATTAGTGGGGCATTGACGCTTTTTTTGGGGGCGGTTGCTAGTATTTCTCTGCTGGTCGCAGGTATTGGCATTATGAATATTATGTTGGTGTCGGTGACAGACCGCACTCAAGAGATTGGTTTACGCAAGGCGATCGGCGCGTCTCCGCGAGATATTTTGATTCAGTTTATGATTGAATCGGTGATTCTGTCGGTGATGGGCGGTGCGATCGGTACAGGAGTCGCCGTTAGTGGGATTTTGTTGGTGGGTTATTTTACGCCCTTTTCCCCAGGGGTTTCTATAGGCGCGATCGCCTTAGCTACAGGAGTTTCTGGGGCGATCGGCTTATTTTTCGGCGTTGTACCTGCCCAACAAGCGGCAAAACTCGATCCCATTGTTGCCTTAAGAACAGCTTAACTATCAAAGTAACCATCAATGGGAACAATCGAAATCATCTACAAAATCATCTACTATAAAAATATAAAATCAAAGTAAGCCATGAATCAACTATCAAGTCAAACAAGTCAAACAGGTCAAACAAATCAAACCACCTCACTGCTAGATCCAGAAAAAAAACAGGCGATCGTTTCTCTGGAAAATATTTTTAAACTCTATGGCAGTGGCAACACCGAAGTCAAAGCCCTGAATGGCGTCAGTCTCACCGTTGAATTGGGGGAATATTGCTCAATTATGGGGGCATCGGGGTCCGGTAAATCTACTGCCATGAATATCATCGGCTGTTTAGATCGTCCCACCAGTGGTTTATATTATTTAGACGGGGTAAATGTGGCCAATTTACCAGAGGCAGATTTGGCGACAATTAGAAATCGGAAACTGGGATTTGTGTTTCAGCAATTTCATTTGTTACCCCAAATGACGGCCTTAGAAAATGTTATGTTACCGATGGTTTATGCGGGGGTGGGCAATCGAGAACGTCGAGAAAGGGCTGAAGAAGCTTTAATGCGAGTAGGTTTACAAAATCGGATGAATAATAAACCTAACCAACTTTCTGGAGGACAACAACAACGGGTGGCGATCGCCCGGGCGATCGTGAATCGTCCCGTGCTCTTATTAGCGGATGAACCTACGGGGGCTTTAGATTCTCATACTACTCAGGAAGTGATTAATATTTTTTCTGAACTGAATCAGAGTGGGATGACGATTGTGATGGTGACTCACGAACCAGAAGTTGCTCGCTGTACGCGCAGAATTGTTTGGTTTCGCGATGGCGAAATTATTCACTCCCATTTAACTCCTGATGATTTACATCAAGCATTGTAAACATCAGCTAATTCCTAGTAATTCCTGAAATTATATCAATATATTCCGCTTTTTGTCAACTATCTAGCGAGATAATTCCTCACAGCACCATGATTCATCATCAACATTTACTCAAAGTTAAGACTACTGGCAAATCTTTGATTAAAATTACCCCAAAAATTCAGTCAATTGTTGCCGAATCTGGGGTAAAAACAGGCTTATGTAGTTTATTTTTACGCCACACTTCCGCCAGTTTAATTATTCAAGAAAATGCTGATCCTGATGTTTTGCGGGACTTGGAAAATTTTTTGGCGGATTTAGTTCCAGAAAATCGCAATTATTTTCACAGTACCGAAGGCCCTGATGATATGCCAGCCCATATTCGCACGGTTTTAACTCACAGTTCTGAACAAATTCCGATTAATCAAGGTTATTTAGTCTTGGGGACTTGGCAAGGAATTTATGTTTGGGAACATCGATCGCAAGGGTCAGTAAGAGATTTAGTGGTTCATATTTCGGGAGAATAGACCTCTGTCTATTCTCCTTGGGCTGGTTGGTGGTGAGCGATCGCACCCTGATGGTTGCCAACTCATCGCCAACCCAACTCATAGCAAACGCTGCCAGGAAATTACGCTGCCAGGAAATTGCGCTGCCAGGAAATTGCGATCGCGAGGGCGCCGGAAAATTTTATAGTAGGTTTGTTGTTGATTGTTAACAAATCGTGAAAGCTATTACACTTTTAGGATCCACCGGCTCGATTGGCACTCAAACTTTGGATATTGTGGCGCAACATCCCGATAAATTTCGGTTGGTGGGCATTGCCGCAGGGCGGAATGTGGGCTTGTTGGCGCGGCAAATTGAGCAGTTTCGCCCGGAAATTGCGGCAATTTCCGATGAGTCTTTGTTGCCAGAGTTGCGCGAGGCGATCGCCCATGTTGACCCCCAGCCGATTTTAACCGCAGGGGCAGAAGGGATTAAAACCGTGGCTGCTTACGGGGATGCGGAAGCGGTGGTGACGGGGATTGTCGGTTGCGCGGGGTTACTGCCAACAATTGCGGCGATCGAAGCGGGGAAAGATATTGCTTTGGCGAATAAAGAAACCCTGATTGCTGGTGGGCCGGTGGTGAATCCTTTGGTAGAAAAATATGGGGTAAAATTGCTGCCTGCGGATTCGGAACATTCGGCAATTTTTCAATGTTTGCAAGGGGTGCTGGATGGGGGTTTGCGGCGGATTATTCTTACTGCATCTGGGGGGGCTTTTCGGGATTGGCCGGTGGAAAAATTAGCCTCGGTGAAAGTGGCTGATGCTTTAAAACATCCTAACTGGTCAATGGGGCGAAAAATTACCGTTGATTCTGCTACTTTGATGAATAAAGGTTTAGAGGTAATTGAGGCGCATTATCTGTTTGGGATGGATTACGATGATATTGATATTGTGATTCATCCTCAGAGTATTATTCATTCATTAATTGAGTTGCAAGATACGTCGGTTTTGGCTCAATTGGGTTGGCCGGATATGCGGTTGCCGTTGCTTTATGCTTTGTCTTGGCCAGAGCGAATTTATACGGATTGGCAACGGTTAGATTTAGTTAAAGCCGGTGATTTAACTTTCCGGGAACCTGACCATGATAAGTATCCTTGTATGGAATTAGCTTATGCGGCAGGTCGCGCAGGCGGTTCGATGACGGCGGTTTTAAATGCGGCCAATGAGCAAGCGGTGGCGCTATTTTTAGATGAGAAAATTGCGTTTTTAGATATTCCCCGTGTAATTGAAAAAACCTGCGATCGCCACCAAGGGAATAACTGCCAAAATCCATCTTTAGATGATATTTTAGCAGCAGATAGCTGGGCGCGTCAAGCAGTTTTGGAAGCAAGTCAGGATTTAAATAAGGGCGATCGGATTTTATCCTTGCGTTAAATAAGAAACCGGGTTTCTTACAGCGGTTTTCTCAGTAGAAAACCACATCCGGCGGGGGTTTTCTACCCCCGCCTCATAGCGCAAGTCGGATAAATCCGACTAATCATGCTTTTATAGTTATTTCCATTCCAGCAAGATTAATACAATTATGTAGGGGCGGTTCGCGAACCGCCCCTACTAACGCCGCGAAATTTAATTAATGTTTTATTTTTATTTTAAATAACTATAGTGATGAGAATTTCAGTCGGTTTTAACCGACTTGCGCTATTAGCCAGGGAATTTATTCCCTGGCGGTTAATGTGGATAGTTTATTAATCTAAAAACCACTGTAAGACAGAAACCCGGTTTCTTAGATTTCTTCTTTGTCGCCCAGAAACCGGGTTTCTCTTCAGGATATCAAAGTTAACGGTGGAATTCCAAGAAGAAACCCGGTTTCTTAGGTTTCTTCTTTGTCGCCCAGAAACCGGGTTTCTATTCAGGATATCAAAGTTAACGGTGGAATTCCAAGAAGAAACCCGGTTTCTTAGATTTCTTCTTTGTAGCCCAGAAACCGGGTTTCTCTTCAGGATATCAAAGTTAACGGTGGAATTCAAATAAGAAACCCGGTTTCTCTCCAGTCCCGTTCAATCCGTTCTAAATCCTTCATCGCCCCTAATTTTTCATAGAGTTGATGGGATTTTTCGTAATGCTTTTGGGCAATTTCCTCGTTGCCTCGCTGACGCCATAATTTAGCTAAGTCAAAATTAGTTTCGGCAATATGCCAGGTCATTTTCAGGTTTTCCATATCGGCTAAAGCTTCGGTTAAATATTGTTCCGCCGTATCGAGATTACCTTTGCCCAGTTCGTTTTCTCCTAAGCTTGCCCAAGTTTCTGCCATACCAGCGCGATCGCCCAATTCGGTTCTCAGATCCAAAGATTGCCGATAGAGTTTCTCCGCTTCATCCCATTTGCCGCGATTTCGGGCGATATCTCCCAAGACTCCCCAACTCGAAGCCATCCCAGGGCGATCGCCCAACTCGGTTCTCAAATTCAAAGCTTTCCGATAGAGTTCCTCCGCTTTATCCCAATTGCCGCGATATCGGGCGATATCTCCCAATTGTCCCCAACTCCAAGCCATCCCAGCGCGATCGCCCAACTCGGTTCTCAAATCCAAACATTGCTGATAGAGTTTCTCCGCTTTATCCCAATTGCCTCGACATTTTTCGATATATCCCAAGCTTGCCCGACTCGAAGCTATCCCAGCGCGATCGTCCAATTCGGTCATCACTTCCAAGTATTGCTGATAGAGTTTCTCCGCTTCATCCCATTTGCCGCGACTTTCGGCGATATATCCCAAGAGTATCCAACTCGAAGCCATCCCAGCGCGATCGTCCAATTCGGTTTCTATTTCCAAAGATTGCCGAAAGTGTTTCTCCGCTTCATCCCATTTGCCGCGATATCGGGCGATATCTCCCAAGAGTCGTAATGATGCAGCAATACCGCTTTTATTATTATGCTCTCTTGCGCTATCTAAGGATTTACCAAAATATTTTTCGGCTTTATCCCAGTTACCCGTCTCTCGGTATATGATTCCAATTGATTGCAGACAAATTCGTTTATTTGTGTCATCTGTAATATATGGCAAAATTTGTTCGCATAGGTTTTTTAATAAACTCCAATATCCCCAAGGTTCGAGATATTTCTCTATTTTTCCCATCAATAAACTAGAGGCTTCATCATAATTCCCCAACTGAAAAGCAAAATACTGGGCTTCTAAAAGTGGGCGCAAATCTTCCAGAGTTTTGGGATTTTCGACTGTTTTCCCAGTGCAGTAAAACTTATAAACCCGTTCCATCAGTTGCGGCAACTCTGCCTGATATGCCGTTTGCAGATATTCCACAATCAAACGATGCAGGTCATAAAACCATTCACACCGTTCCTTATCATAGCGACTCTGCACCAAAGAACTATTCACCAAATGCCGGACAATTTCCGCAGTTTCTTTCAGTTCTGCTTTGGTAAATTTTCCTGGTTTTTCTAACTTTACTGCTGTTCCAAAGCGATCGTCTTTTTCCTTGTCATCGGTATAAAGGCGCAAAAACGTTAATCCTGGGATATCAATCCCCGTCCGCAACACGCACATTTGCCGCAACAAATCCCGTGCTGCCTCACTTTGCCGCATCAGTTGCGCTTGTAGAATCGGTTCTGCCTCCTCTGCCACCAGTTCGGGATGTTGTCGCAAATACCCCGGACTTTCTAAACCAATCGCCGCTAATTGAGCTAATAAAAATGTATTGCCTTTGACTCGTTCCGCAATCCATTGCTGGTCTGCTTCACTATCGGCAGACCCACGCAGCCGCAAAATTTCCACCCCAGCTTCATCGCTAACCCCCACCAAAGTCAGCAACTCGACCAATTTCGGGTCAGGGTTCCCAGTCCGCGCACGGGGGTCAGCCAAATCTACCGGAAATTCCCGACTGGTGAGCATAATCGTTGAGCAATGATTGCCATAGACAAAGCGATTGAGCAATTGTCCCCATTCCCCAGACAGGGCTTTCCCCGGATTCGTAGCCGATCCTGGGTGTAAAATATCTTCTAAGTTATCCAAAACCACAACTCCGCGCTGTTTCGTCAACCCCTCCAGGACATTGCGGATTTTTTCCTCTGGAGTTTTCAACGGTTCCACGGTTTCCATGTCCAACCCGCGCAGCAGAAACTCCGCCACATCATCAAAACTCGTCCCTGGATACACTTTAAAATAGAGAACTTTTTCATAAACACAGGTTTCGGTGAGGTTTGGCGGTTGCAACTGCACCCCCAAACTTTCCAACAACTTCACCCCTAAACTGGTTTTACCGATACCCCCTTGCCCAATAATCGCCAGCACTTTCGGGGCGGTTTCCGGTGCGAGTAATTTGGCTTTTAACTCTTGGATTAGGGCATCCCGTCCCACCCATACGGGAATTTCGGCGATATTTTCTAAGCCCACTGTGGTTTTAGGTGGTGGCGGATCGCTTTTGCTCTCAGACTCCTGTTTCTCTTGCGTCCGAATCAAATTAATAACTTGCCCATCATTGATAAAAAGCGGTTTCTGCGGATAAGTTGGATGCACCTTTTGCAGATATTGACTTACAAATGCGCTGAGAGACAAGGTATCAATCCATTCCCCGGAAACGCGATTTGGATCTAATCCTTCCAACAACGCATCCGTCAACACCCCATGCGATCCACTCACTAACTGATATGCCACCTCAATATCCCTAGATGCGGCAATAAAACAGCGACTATGATCCGGGTCTTTTCCGGGGTTGGCTTCATTCAGTACGATTAAGCTACCACTATGACAACAATCTAACCAAATAATTTGCTGACGAACTGGACTATCTTGTAGTAACTTGCGTAGAGTATGTAATGGAAACCCCCAATTTCCCTGATCTGGATTAGCATCACTGGTGGCGAGATATCCTTCTTCCGTGAGTTGATCATATAAACCATGTCCAGAAAAATAAAATAGCCCCGTGTCGGTAATTACGCTCCCTTTGGGTTTAAATAGTTTAAATAGTTCTTGTTTAAGTTGAGTCAGAGAAACTTCAGTTTTTTTCCCAACCTTCAGCCTATTATTCTCTTTATCGACAATCTCTGGCAGTCGTTTCACTTGGAACGGCAATAAACTAGACTCTAGACATTGAGCAATGTCTTCAGCATCCTTTGCGGGTGCCTCTAGCTTGTTTAATTTTGGATATTGATAGGTGCTAATCCCCACCACCAGCGCATCTCGACTCATTGGACTATTTCCACCAATTTTTGAATCCTCTCTATATAATTAAGCTACAAATTTTAAATCTGGCAACCCGGAATTCTTATGACTGTTAAACTCACCCCGATCCAACTGGATGACAACACCGTAATCTATATCGAAGCCACCGAAGATATTGATGCACCAGAAACTTTAACCACTGCCCCGGTTTCTGACGACGACGAGGAGGAAGCGGCAGTCTCCAAAGGAGTCAAAGAAGTTAAAGCAGAATTCCAAAAGCAGATTCACGATTTACAAAAAACCATCTTTTCCTATACCAGCTATACTTTAGCCGCCTTCAAACAAGTTGCTGTAGCCAAGATTGACAAAGTAACTCTAGAGTTTGGGGTCGAGATGGGTGGTGAAACCGGGATTCCTTATGTTACAAAAGGCACCGCCAAAAGCAACCTGAAAATTCAAGTAGAATGTTCTTTTAATCAGGAGCAAGAAACTTAATAAATCACCCAGAAACCCCAGAAACCGGGTTTCTGTTGTGGATATCAAAGTTAACGGTGAAATGCGTAAAAGAAACCCGGTTTCTCAGGTTTCTTCGTTATGGCCCAGAAACCGGGTTTCTCTTCAGGATATCAAAGTTAACGGTGGAATTCAAAGAAGAAACCCGGTTTTCATATCCGGGTTAATGGTGCGTTACGGCTGGCAATTAGGCTGATTGTTTTTCGCGGAAAATAGATCGCCAGCCTAACGCACCCTACCAAACTATATCCGGGTTAATAATTAGAAGTTATGGCGAATTGGGTGGATACAAAACACCATCTACACTGACTGATTAGTGTTACTGTGTCTGCTCCTATCTTTAAAGCAGAAGAAATTCCTGCTACTGTCAGATAAAATCGGTCGTAATCATCTAGAACTTCTCCGACATTAGGTTGCTGTAGTAAAATTATCATATCCTTCAGCTTTATAGCCTCAGAACGAATTGCTATCGCTTGACCTGCCCGAACCAGTCTTGGATTATTTTGGGTATCGATCAAACCGATCGCTGCATTTGCTACTTCTAAAGTAATATCGGTTATTTTTTCATAATTACCTGCATTAAACTCGCGGCTAACCTCTTCAAGTTGTTCAGAAAAAGTTATTGCATAGTCGAGACTTCTGCCAGTTAACTGAGTAGCATCAGCATTAGAAGAACTAGGTAAATTCAATAATTGACCCAATCTGCCAAAATCGCTAAAAGCAGCAGCTAGTTTTCCACCAGTTTGCGCCGATTTTATTACAAAATTTATGGTTGAAACTCCACTTTCTTCTATCGCATAAGCTAGGGATCTTAATATTCTATCTAAGGATAAATCTGGTTGGTTTTGTTGCTCAATACGACTCCATAAACTTTGAAAGTTGGCGACGATGCGTTGGGATGCGTCCCTTCCGCCCTGTCGATTCTCGTTTGACAGACGATTATTATAGTCTTGCATCTTTTCGATAATCGCTAGACTATTATTGTACGCTGCAATTTGAGCATTTAACTTTAACTTTAATTTTAGATAATCGGCATAACTAATATCTTCTCTCTCGCTGAATAAAGTTCCCCTTTCTCTGGCTATCTGAGTACAGGGGTTATCCATAAAATCATTACTGGGAATTTGTACTACGTTGTATTGGCCTTGAGCAGCACCCTGTAACGCTTCATAAGCATCTATCAGTTCTCGATTTCCCTGCAAGAACTGTGCCATGCCTAATTCTTGAGCATTCCTGAAAGTTTGTCTTGTGGGTCGTGTTGGTGCTGTTGCAGTCTGTTGACCGTAAGGAGAAGGGTTAGTTGGTTTCTGAGAACCAGCCTCTATTCTGTAAATACTAACTGTGTATCCACTACCATTATCCCCAAACATATCCGGCACATCATTGTAACATAGAAATAACCTCCCTGATTCCTGCATTATCAACTGATTACTTGAGCCAATTGCAAAAAAATTTCCGCTTCGACCAATCCTCCCTAGCAGAGTACCAATAGGTTGATTCGGCATTTGTGCAGACGGGTCTATTTTTTTACCAATATTGTTGCCATTTACTAGCCTATTTCCATTTGCATCTGTTATGGGTGAATCATTAATTGGTTCACCTTCATAACCATACCTGGCTTGGCCAGTGGCAGAAAATCGCAATAATTCTCCACTTGAAATATTAATACCGGAATTAACACAATCACTTAAAGCAGAGACATATATATGATTCAAAAAATAGAAGCATCGGCCATCTCGATCGCAGTTTTGTTTATGGCAAGATTTATTGCAAGATTTATTGCAAGAGATGATTTACTTTCTCCTGGGGGCTTAATGGTCAACTGAAAATTTTGTGCTTTAGCGGTTGAAGCCAGATAGGGGAAAAAACTTGTCTTTGTCAAGATTAAGCTAACTAACAGTTTGACTTTCATAAGTTTTCTCTTGATTTTATGCTTTTGACCGGGCAACCTTGGCAATGACTCTCAAGTTAAGAGAAACATCCCCCATTAATCTTGGATCTCGATAATATTATTGGTTTAGTTTAGCACTGATTTCCAGAGCAAGTTCACTGTCTAATTTGCTATAGAATCGGGCAGGGTCAGATGCAGGTTTGGTATTGGGGTAACAGCGGGGGCTAACAGTGATAACTCTGACTCCGATCGCCATTTGATCGCCATCCGCTTAATTGTTATAGATAAAGTGTAACCTGAAAAATCTGTTTTTTCTGCCCAAACCGCAAAACCCCTGATTTTTTTCTTTCATCACTGTCTCGGTAAATTACCCTGGTAGAGTGGCCCAAAGCATGGAAGAATAGCAAAGCAAAAGTCTAAAGTAAAAGTTTGTTTAGGCGATCTAGTTACCGTGGGATAATTTGGTGCGTTACGCCGGACTGTGGCTGGTCGCTTGAAGTGGCTTCATTTTGACCGGCTAACGCACCCTACTGGACTATCAGACTAATTTATTGAGTTTAGCCCGGAGGCCATTTCATTTGACGACCCCCCAGAATATGTAAATGGAGATGATACACGGTTTGTCCACCGTTGGGACCATTATTAATGACGACCCGATAGCCATCTTCGCTTAGTCCTTCTTGTTCGGCAACTCGTTTCGCCGTTAGCAGCAAATGTCCCATCAGGGCATGATCTTTGGATTCAGCATCAGATAGTTTGGCGATCGCCTCTTTGGGGATAACCAGAATATGAACGGGGGCTTGAGGATTTTTGTCTCTAAACGCTAAGGCAAGATTATCCTCATAAACAATGTCAGCGGGCAGTTCCCGCCTGATAATTTTAGCAAATATGCTATCAGTCATGGTTGATATTGATTCTAGGAAGTCATTTGTCATTGTACGACATTAGGGTTAACCTAGGCAGTTAGCTGAATGCTTTTGACTAATGCTTAAATGCGGATAACCGGGGCATCACTTCTGGCAATATCTCGCCAGGAATTTGGGATAAAGCGATATTTTGCCCTTGCACACCGAAGAAATTGTAGAAAGCGCGAATGGTTTGCACAATATGCGTGAGGGCATTTTTGGCTAAATCGGTTTGGGCTTTTTCTTGCCATCCTTTCCAGGCTTTTAGATGATGTTCTAAGGCGTGGCTAAGAGCGGTTTTTACCGATGATGATGTCGATTCTGAGTCGATTTCTGAATCACTTTCACTGGCTAATTGATAATACGCATCCCCCAGATTATTATGGGTGGTTAAGACATCAAAGGTCATTAGGGAGGGCTTGACAGCCACGACCATATTTTTAGGTTTATTCAGATCGATTTTTTGCAGGTTTTCCGCAATTTCTAACGCTGTGGAATAAGCGGCGATCGCCTGTCTTAAATAATTGTGCCGTTCTTGAGAATGAGGCTCTGAATATTTGGCTAAATTACTATAAGTTGTCCCTAAATTATTCTGGGTAGCAGCACAGGCAACTGGCGCCGCGTTTGGGGTGCGGTACATTAAGGCAATTTGATAGGCACCAATGGCTAATTGTAAATTATCTTCAACATTTTCATGTTGCGCCAAATTCCAGTAAGCGGTTCCCAAGTTATTTTGGATCATGCCATAGTTTAACAACCCTTGGGGCGATTCATTGGTATGAATTTGAGATTCCAGGGCAATTAGGGCTTGAATATAAGCATAAATTGCTTGTTTTAGGTTCTTTAAAGAGTCTTGATGTTGGGCTAAATTCCAATAAGCTGTGGCCAGGTTATTTTGCGTAGCAGCTAAGGCTTGAATTTGGGCATTTTTTTCTGATTCCGGGGCATTACTTTGCTGAATTGCTTGGAAATTAGGCCGATAACGAAGCACTTCTTGATAAGCTTTAATACTGGATTGTAATGCTGGCAGCGGTTCTCGATGACGGGCTAGTTCATTGTAGATGCTACCTAGGTTATTTTGCACTATTGCCCAACTTTCCGGCTGCTGTTCGGGATTGATTTTGGTTAGGGATTTTTGATAAGCCGCGATCGCCTGTTCTAAGCAGGAAATTTGCTCAGAAACATTGACCTCTAACCGGGAAAGCATCCAGTAAAAATTGCCAAGGTCATTGGCTAATTCATAGCCTTGAGAATCATATCCTTGCTCATGGCGGAATTTAATCACTTGTTCATAAGCCGCAATCACAATTTTTAAATAAGTGGCATTGCTTTCCCCCCTGGCGATCGCGACTCGATAAAGATTACCCAAAGCTAAATAAGCATTGCCCAATTCTAAAGTAGGCAATGGCTGTTGCTGATTTAATTGTTCAATATCTTGGACAATTTTCCGTACGGCAGGGGCAGATAAATGCCCATGCTGACTTGGGTTTGCCACTTCTTCTAAGGTGGCAAAACTTGAGGTAATTAACTGCTTTAATGGGGCATCAATGCCACTGTAATTTAATTCATTGGTTTGAGAAGAATTGCCATGATTGGCGATCGCTTCTGGGAGGCGATCGCTCACTCCTATAATATCCAATTTCGGCAAATTCGGCGTTTTTGCTGCTGAACTGGAAATCTGGGGAATTGGCGATTGATTTGCTTTTGGCGCTGATTTTTGATCTTTATCTAAATTTGGCTCTAAATTTGGCTCTAAATTTGGCTCTAAATTTGGCTCTAAATTTGGTAAATTTTGATGAAAATATTGTCCAATAATAGGGAGATTTTTCTGTATATCTTTTTGCCGTGAGTATTTGGCATCGGATAATTTTTTCCGGGTCACATTACCCAAGTTCACGGGTTTATGTAACTCAGAATTATTTTTCAGGTTAGGTTCAATAGTTTTCAGGGGTAAATTCAGAGGTAAACTATTAATTACCGTTGTCGGTGTGGGTTCTCCGGCAAACTCAAACACCCCAGTTCGGCAACTCCAAAATTCCGGAGCAGACTGGGCGATCGCGCGACACCACGGACGAGTCAACCAAAATACTAAGCTAAACTCTAAACTAGGTAAAATTTGGGCTAATTCTTGCAACTCATTTAAGAAATGCCACTGAGAAGCGGCGGATTTGCGGGTTAAAAGATCCACCCCTAAAAATTGAAAATTAGGCAGGACAGGTAATGAGTCAATCGTCCGAGATGTTTTCGGGATGGAATGCTTTCTCAACCATCGCCGAATCTGATTAATCGGACTAGGATCTTTTAAGTTTAGCTGTAATGTTACTAAACCCGGTGATGGTTTGGATCCAAGCTGTTCCTGGCGCAAGCATTGCCCCCCTACGGGGAATGATGTTCCACCGGCGATTTCTAACTCTATGCGTTCCGCCATGTGGTACATTAAGCCCACGTCATCGCACACCGCCACGAAGATTTGACGGCGCAAACCTAGCTGTAAAGCTAACTTTAGCTGATTCTGTACCTGCTGATTAGAACCCAAAACAGTTTTGGGAGAACTCTCCGTTACATACATTTTATGACTATTTTATTACTATAATGCCCGGATAAGGGATCGAGAATGGGGATTTTAATCAAACTTGAATATTTTTCTTTGATGGCGGTTCTATTCCGTGAAAATCGGCCAAAAAAATAGAACCCATTCTAGAGAACTAATTCATTCTTCTCTGAAGGGGTTGGGTTTTCAGGATAAATGCTGACCCAATCTATTTGTCACTTTTTTTGTCACCCTTGGCGCTTTAGGTAATTAATTACTTATTTGCAATAAAAAGCCAGTCTCAGCAATCCATATTGATTTTCTATAAGTTTTCTGACTGGGACTGACTAAAAAATTATTTTTTAAAATTAATAGTTTTACACCCTAAATTTTAGATTTTTTGGCATTCTAAGCAGATCGCTACAAATCCCAATACCAATCACCCATTAGCCATGCTCATAAAATTTTTCACTATAAACCAATTGGCCATGATCTAATTCTAAAGTGACTTCTTGGATAATTTCTGTATGGCGATCGAACAGGTTAATGGTAATACAGTTAGAACCGGGATAGCTGACAATTGAAGCGGTAAATGGTTGTTGGTTTGTAATATCATATAAGCGCACAATTCGAGGCGAAATACCTACTTCAAAGTCTTTATCGTTAAATTTGCTCATGTTTTCCGCTCAAGTTTAAAAGCTTTTTTAATTGTATAATTAATTGGTACTCGTGTCTATGCTCCCTGGGGGCGATCGCGTTAGATCGCCCCCAGGGAGCTACAAATGAATAAATTATCTATGTAATTGGTGAATTATCAAATTCAGCAACTCAATTTATCTCCAGATATTCTATAAATTATATCATTTAATATAGAGAAAATAAAATAATTATTTATACAATATCTGTTATCTGTTACACCCCATCTCTCTGCGTCTGAAATGGTGATGGTTTTTTTACCACAGAGACACAGAGGGACACAGAGGAAAGAGAAGAGAGGTTCGCACGAGAGAGGTTCGTAGAACAGACAAGTAAACCAGACCCGTCGGGGGAATAAATTCCCTGTAGGGGCGTCCAAGCGAACCGCCCCTCCCCTACAATTGATGTGTCACTTTCTCCTCTCTCCTACGAACCTCTCCCCCACGCCCGTTGTCTAAAAAATCAAAAACAAAAAGACCAACCAAAAAGCCGGTTGGTCGAACAGAATATTTGTCGTTGTTGTCTGAAATGGAGGAAACCCAAACTGTGCCTTCCCAAGCTACAGGGGGTTAAGAGATAATTTACCTTGTCCTCAGTTTTATTGTAACAATAAACACGGATTTTTTGTTACAAAAATTTATCGTTTGTTGAAAAAATCAGCAAATCTACAAATATTGGGGCATATTGGGGCGGTTTACTTTACAGTCAGTAGGGTTAACCGTATCATTATTCTGGCGATTTTGCTGTTGGGCTATGACCTGAAACTAGGATCGCTTCGTTTACTGCCCTCTTGGGGACGCCCCCAAATAATTCGTTCATGCTTATATACTACCATGCCCGGTTTTGCTCCTTTGGGTTTATAGACATATTTGGGTTTGGTATAGACTACGGGTACTTGTTCGCTTTGTCGCCCGCGACTATAATAAGCAGTTAAGTCGGCGGCACATTGCAAGTCCGCATCGTCGGCCACAGTTCCCGGATTTAATCGCAATAGGGTATGACTTCCGGCAATTTCTTGGGTATGAAACCACAGGTCATAGTCCCCAGCGAGCCGAAAACTGAGTTGGTCATTTTGACGGTTGTTCCGACCGATGAGAATTTCAAAGCCATTGGGAGATAAGTAACGGTAAAAATCCGTAACCGGGGTTTGGTTTTGACTGCGGTGGTCGGGGTCTGGGAGATAACCTTGCTGCATTAGTTCATCGCGAATTTCTTCTAAGGCGGAAAGGTCTTGGTGATGCTGGTAGCGATCGATTTGGGCAATGGCTAAGTCTACTTGTTCTAAGTAGTCAATTTCGGTTTGGACTTCCGCTAATAAGGGTTCTACGGCAATGCGCGATCGCTTTAGTTTTTGGTGTTGTTTGTAAAGTTTCTGGGCATTTTGCACCGCATTTTTTTCTGGATCGAGGGGAATTTCTACCGGCTGACCCGTTTCAAAGTCCGCTAAGGTAATCGATCGCATCCCCGGTTTCCATTCGTGTAAATAAGCCATTAGCAAATCGCCTTTTTGCCGATAAGTTTCTGCATTGTCCGATTGTTGGAGGCGATCGCGAAATCCTTGGGCTTTGACTCCTAGTTTAGTTAGCAAATTTTTGACTTTATGCCCTAACTGGTGATGCAGTTGTTGGAAAGTTTGTTGATTTAATTGATCGGTGTAATAGCGGTTAAGTAATTGTTGAACGGAATGAGTGGTCGGAGGATTTTGAACTACTCCTGATTCGCTTTGGGGATTTTGCCCGTGAATCTGCCAGTGAATCAAAGTATAGCCAGTTTCCGTTAATCTTGGCTGAAGGGAGGATAAATCTCCTTGGGATAACTTCTCTAAAATATGTAGCCACTCTTGCCAACGTTGAAACAGCCGATCCCATTCCGCGTCAGTCAGGGAGTCCGTAGGGCGATCGCTGTCTAGACCCGCTGCTTCTATCATGGATTTAACCAAGTGGGTACTCAAACCCCGATAAGTTTTCAGCAATTGTTGGCCTAACTTGCCCGGAATTAAACTAATTCTTTCTTGCCAACGAGATGGTAACTCCGTTAAATTGGGGGCAGGGTCAGTCAGGGCTGGAGGACGTTCATAGGGTTGCCCCGTGAGCACTGGGCGAACGCTGGATTGTTTTTCACTCACCTGGTGGGCGGTGGTGACAATTTGATTGTCTTGATTGGCTAAAATTACGTTGCTGCGTTTGCCCATGATTTCTACATACAAATGCCATAAAATTGGGTCGCCCGGACGTTGGGCAAATTGCAGATCGATCGCCCTTTCCCACGGGGCTAAAGCTGAAATCCCCACCAGGGCAAAACCTCCGAGTTGATGGCGCAATTGATCGCTAAAAGTAAATGTGTCTGGAGTCCGGGGGGGCGGATCTCCGGCACAAATACAGGCAGCTTGAGGATGCCAGGAAATCGTTAGCCAGTGGCGTTTTTTCAGGGTACGCAGGGCAAGGCAAATCGTGTGGCGATCGCGCTGAATCACTTGTTCCAGACGCGCTGGCAGTAAAAAGGTACGCAGTTCACCACAAGCTGCGGTGAGGGTGGTGAAGTCAACTGGTTGCATAAGAAGATAACGGCAAAAACAAAATAAACGAAATATAGAAATATAAAAGAATCACAAGGAATAATTCAAAATCAGAGTTATCCGTCTAGGCTAGATAGAGGTTGTACTTCGATTCTATTGTGAGGCTTTTTGTGTAGTATCGCACGGAACTGGCTTTCGAGATTTAGGGGCGCAAGCATTGCCGGGGCGCAAGCATTGCCGCCCCTAACATCTCTCCTCTGCCCCGAAAGCCCCCCTGCCGATGGCAGGCTCCTACGGCAAGTCCTTTAAAATTGTTCAACTTTTCAACTAGGACACTGGTTCCTATGGATATTCAATTAATTAATATTGGTTTTGGTAATATTGTTTCTGCTAACCGAGTTATTGCTATCATCAGTCCTGACTCTGCCCCGATTAAAAGAATCATCAGTGAAGCCAAAGACGCTAATCGGCTGATTGACGCTACCTATGGGCGGCGCACTCGTGCGGTGATTATCACCGATTCTAATCATGTGATTCTGTCGGCAATTCAGCCGGAAACCGTGGCCAATCGATTTCTGAATAAAGACCTGACAAATAATTAGTTATCATTTCACTGAACATTTCACTGAACACTTATGGGTAAATTAATTGTTTTAACCGGGCCAAGTGGTGTCGGCAAAGGCACTTTGTTAAAATTGCTGCTAGAAAATCACCCAGAAATTTATCTGTCAATTTCTGCTACTACGCGATCGCCTCGTCCTGGAGAAATTCACGGTCAGCATTATTATTTTTTGACCAAATCGCAGTTTGCCGAAATGATTGCCGCTGGTGAATTTTTGGAATGGGCAGAATTTGCGGGCAACCACTACGGCACCCCCCGAAAAGCGATCGAAGAACAAATCGCTCAGGACAAAATTGTCCTATTAGAAATAGAGGTACAAGGAGCGAGACAAGTTCGGCAAAGTTTTCCCGAAGCGTGGCAAATTTTCATCCTACCTCCCTCCGTTGAAGAATTAGAAAAACGCATTCGCGGACGGGGACAAGACACAGAAGAAGCAATTGAAAAACGACTGCAAAAAGCAGAAAACGAACTCGCAGTCGCCTCCGAATTTGACATTCAAATTGTCAACGACGACCTCAACCATGCTTTATATGCGATCGAATCGGCTATTTTTAGTTAACTGTTTTTTAACTTAGGGGCGCGGCGGCTTGCGCCCCTATATCTCTCTGTGCCTCTCTGTGTCTCTGTGGTGATGATTCTTGAACCACAGAAACACAGAGAAACACAGAGAATAGAGAGAAGATTAACACCATTGGCAAAATACTCTTATAAAGATATAATGGGAACCCGTGTCGGCCTACGAGGTATTGGCGAGAGGCCAAAGAACGGACAAATCCTCTCTGTACCTAAACCGATTTTATTTACCAACGGTGTTTGAAGATACAGAAAATGATGAATTTTAAAGAAATCGGGTTTCTGGGTTCCGGGCAGGAGGAAGCCCCTCACAGGGCTTCCCTTTGTGAGTTTTGAAACGATTAAGGGACTTTACCAGGCCCGGAAAGCATAAGGGTTTTCGCTCTTATTTTTTCGCCACTCCGGGCCGGGCAATCCCAGGTATCGCTTGGGCTGTTTGTGTGTTTTTAAAGCCCCACCTAACCTGAATTCTTAATAATTACTCTATCTCATGGCAATTTATTTGTCAAGGTTTTTTTGATGATTTATTCAGTGATTTTTTGATTAATTCTTAGGTCGAATGTGTTGGATGAAAAATAGGGGATAAACAATTAACCTTGATGCCATCGGTAACAAACCATAGACAAGCAGCGGATGAATTGACTATTTAATTTGGAGATAGTTTTTTTATCCGCTGCCAATAGACAAGAAACCGGGTTTCTTGGTTGGATGCCAAAGATAACAATGGTTGATATCAGATTAGGTTGATTGGGGAAAAGCCTTTTAAGGTCACTTATAGGGTTTCTTCAGTTAACCAAAGGATAATAAGTTTTTTTGGCGGTATTGTGAGGATGGAAATGTTAACCCAGAATGTTAACCCAGAATGTTAACCCAGAATATAGACCAGCCAACTGGCGATCACACCTCCGAAGACTAACCAAACGGCATTGATCCGCCAAACTAAGGCAAAAATAGCGGCGATCGCCGCAATCATAACCGCAATCCAATCGATCGCGATCGGCGCACTCCCTAGGGGCATTCCCATAAGATTAATCCCGAAAGTCGCCACCGCTAATTCAACCGTCACCACCGCCATCAATGCCACGGCACTAACATTAATCGCATCTAAAAAAGCTGAAGTCCATTTGCTGCCTCGTAAGCGGGGAATCCAGGGATTTAGCATTAACACAAACAGAAAAGATGGCAAGGTAATCCCCACCGTAGAAACGATCGCACCGGGAAATCCACCAATTACATACCCGATAAAAGTTGCCGTGGTTAGCAAAGGCCCAGGAGTGACTTGACCCATTGCCACTGCATCTAATAATTGTTGCTGAGTCAACCAGCCAAATTCATCCACTAATTGACCCTGTAAAAAGGCAATTAACACATAACCACTCCCATATAAAACACTGCCGACTTTTAAGAAAAATAACCCCAATTGCCACAATGGAACTGATTCTAAATTCACGGATTTTTCTGGAGATAAACTGCTGGGAGTTTGGGATAAAAACAACCCGAAAACCCATGCACTTAAAGTCGGTTGATGACGCAAATTCAGCCAAACAGCGCCCAAGATTCCGCCCAACAACAAGGCGACTACCTCGTTCACTCCTACACTGACTGCAATCCCAGTGGCGATCGCAATGATCAACAGTTCCCGAGACTTCACTGCTTTTTTCCCCAAGCGCCACAATGCGGTAAAAATCACCGCTAAAACCGCCGGTTTGATGCCATATAAAAACGGATAAATCTCCGGTAATTGTCCAAATTTGACATATCCCCATGCCAAAGCTGCCGTCATTAGTACAGCCGGGAACACAAAGCAAGTTCCGGCGACAATTAATCCTAAACCACCGGCATATATATAGCCAACATGAATCGCCATTTCTGTCGAATTTGGTCCAGGAATTAAGTTGGTGGCACCTACCAGATCCAGAAATTCTTCTTGGGTTAACCATTGCCGTCGATGGACTACTTCATCTTCCATCATGGCAATATGTGCCGCTGGACCGCCAAATCCAATAATGCCGAGTTTGAGGAAGACTTGTGCGATTTCTAAGAGTTTAGAGAGGTTCATTTGATCTTTATTTCAAGGGCGATCGCCTGTTGTTCTGTATTCGGCAAACCATCTTTTTTGAGAAGTTGTTCAGCTAAGGTATTCATTACCAAAAATCAGGTTTTAAGGTCAATTCTAATTTTATTCCAAGTTTGGGACTGGCGTGGGGTTCAGAAACCGGGTTTCTAGCAAAATCTCTGGTTTGTAGCTGAAACTGTCGCTTTCAACCCGGTTTCTTATATCTCCTCTAACCAGGTTTCAATGGCAGATAACAGATTCGGTTGATTTGGCGGAAATCCTTTTAACGGCCATTCTAGGGATTCGTCCGTGAGGAAGGCTACGGCTACGGTGTCGGTCAGTTTGTGGCAAAAGGCAATGAGTTCTGGGGTGGGATGTTCGCAGTTGGTCAGCAGGATGGCTAGTTTGGGTAGGTTGAGGGTGAATTCCAGTTCGTCTAGTTTAAATTCATCGCCGCTTAATTAAGTTTCTCATTAAATTTTTCAATCCCTATTTTGTTCAGCTAATCCCCTTGCTGGATAATCCATCCCCGGTCTTCTCTCCCAGGAACCTCTCTAGGAGAATTATTACAAATTACTAACTGTAAATAATGAATAATTTGAATCCTGGTTGTCCAGCCATAATATGACTCCGGTGATGACTAACCATCAACAAAAATTATTTAATGTATCAGAAAGCTTGTAGATTAGAAGACTTTACAAAACTAAACAATGTGTGTAATCTAGTAATCACGGTAGGGAAAACACTACCGAGTACCTTGAAAACTACATAGCACTCATAAAGCAAATGACCACTACTCTGCAACAACGCGAAAGCGCTTCTTTGTGGCAGCGCTTCTGTTCTTGGGTCACGAGCACCGATAACCGCCTGTATGTGGGCTGGTTCGGCGTCCTGATGATCCCCACCCTTCTGACCGCAACCATCTGCTACATCATTGCTTTCGTCGCTGCTCCTCCCGTGGACATCGACGGTATCCGTGAACCTGTGGCGGGTTCCTTACTGTTAGGCAACAACATCATCTCTGGTGCCGTTGTTCCTTCCAGCAATGCGATCGGTCTGCACTTCTACCCCATTTGGGAAGCCGCTTCTCTCGATGAGTGGCTGTACAATGGTGGCCCATACCAGTTGGTGATTTTCCACTTCCTGATCGGCATCTTCTGCTACATGGGTCGTGAGTGGGAACTCTCCTACCGCTTGGGTATGCGTCCTTGGATCTGCGTCGCTTACAGCGCTCCTGTTGCTGCTGCTTCCGCAGTTTTCCTGATCTACCCAATTGGTCAAGGTTCTTTCTCCGATGGTATGCCTCTGGGTATCTCTGGAACCTTCAACTTTATGTTGGTATTCCAAGCTGAGCACAACATCCTGATGCACCCCTTCCATATGTTAGGTGTGGCCGGTGTGTTCGGTGGCGCTCTGTTCTCCGCTATGCACGGTTCTTTGGTGACTTCTTCTTTGGTTCGTGAAACCACCGAAGTTGAATCTCAAAACTATGGTTACAAGTTCGGTCAAGAAGAAGAAACCTACAACATCGTTGCCGCTCACGGTTACTTTGGTCGTTTAATCTTCCAATATGCTTCCTTCAACAACAGCCGCTCTCTGCACTTCTTCTTGGGTGCATGGCCTGTTATCGGTATCTGGTTCACCGCTCTGGGTGTGTCCACGATGGCCTTCAACCTGAACGGTTTCAACTTCAACCAATCTATCGTTGACTCTCAAGGTCGCGTAATCAATACTTGGGCTGACGTGATCAACCGCGCTAACTTGGGTATGGAAGTGATGCACGAGCGCAACGCTCACAACTTCCCCTTAGATTTGGCTGCTGGTGAAGCTGCTCCTGTGGCTTTGAGTGCTCCTCAAATCAATGGCTAATTCTTAGCTAACTAAATAAATAAAAAACGCTCTCCTGAAAAGGGGGGCGTTTTTTTGCGTTTCTTGTTATGCTGCGGTAAACTAGCTGATAAAAGTTCCAAAAGCCTTGCCGAATATTTCCGGCTAGAGCAACATCTTTGATCGAATTAAAACATCGCCGAGAGGAAGCCTAAAAAGTGGTCGCGAAAAAGCGGAAAATTCTGGATAAGGTTCTGGCCGGTTCAAAAAATATCAAGTTTAGTGAAATGGTGACGCTGATTGAAGCTTTCGGGTTTAGCTTGGAAAGAATCAGTGGTAGTCATCACATTTTTACTCATCCCCAAGTTACGGAAATTGTTAACATTCAAAATAACAAAGGCGAGGTGACACCTTATCAAGTACGTCAATTTTTATCGATAATTGAAGAGTATAATCTAAGCATGGAGCAGGATGAACTATGAAAGACTATCACATCAATATTTTCTACAGTGAAGAAGATGAAGGTTATATTGCTGATATTCCTGACTTAAAATACTGCTCTGCATTTGGTGAAACCCCCGAAACAGCTTTGCGCGAGGTACAAATTGCTAAAGAAGCATGGTTGTCAGCGGCTTCGGCTGCGGGTAAAGCAATTCCTCAACCTAAATATCGACCGATTATTTATCAGCTACAACAAAGGTAGCGAAGACCGCGCAACTACGAGATGTGTTACGGTTTTCATTTTCTGGAGTTGGACTGGGACTAAATGTATTGTTTAAAGAGCGAATTTAGCAGGAAGTGCGATCGCCCTCCTGTGGTCACTTTTTCGACTAAGCCCCGTCTGCCTAAAGATTGCATGGCTTCGGTTAATTCTGATTTGGCAAATTCCCGTAATCCAGATGCTGGAGAAATATCTACCGCTTCATATTCTGAAAACCTGGATATGACTTTTTTTTCTAACTCCGATAAACGGTCTAAGTGATATTCGATAATGGGGGATAAGTCGCCGATAAATATATCTTCTTGGTCGGATAAAAATAAGGAAACGCTACCATCAAATAATTCTAATATCGTTGAGGCGATGATATTTAACCAGGTGGGATGACCTTGATAGAGGTTGATTAATTCTGGCCATTTTTCTGAGTCGGTTAATCCGTGTTCTTTCAAAATTTCCTCAGCATCCGCTGATAATCCTTTGAGGTTTAAAGTGCGGGTGGATTGTTTTTCGCCTTGTAAAGTGGCGATTTCTCTGGGTTTTTCCCAACTGAGGAGAATCACGGAACTTTGATGATGGTTTTTGGCGATTTGTTGCAAAAATTGGCCATAGTCTTTATGTTCCGTTAAGTATTGACCGGCAAGGAACCCGCTTTGAAACAGATTTTGCAAGTCATCCAGGATGACTAAACAGCGCGAGTTACGAAAGTAATCAATTATTGTGGGTAATGGAGGCTGTTGGGACTGGGCAAAAAATTGTTGCAGTTGGTTTTTTAGGGAGGAAAGGTTGGGAGTTTCTGTGAGACTTTTCCAAATAATATAGTCAAATTCAGGCTTGATTTGTTCGATGAGTTGTCTGGTTAGTACGCTTTTGCCAATGCCACTGAGTCCATAGATGGTAATTAAGCGGATCTGGTCTTGTAAGATCCACTGTTTGAGGGTATTTAGTTCGGTGTTGCGGTTGTAAAAATCGCTGAGGTCTGGGGCGTCGGTTAGGTCGATAATGGGTGAAGAATTTTGGGTGGGGGAAGAGTGAGAAGAAGAGTTAGGGGAAGAGTCAGGGGAAGAAGGCGATGATCTGGCACTTGCCGGACAGATATTCAAGTTATTAATCGCTACATAATCGCGTCCAACACGATCTCGTCCAATATGATCTCGTCCAATCTTACTACCAATAACTAAAGATAAAATATTATCTAAATTTGCTTTTTCTAATATAGATTTAAAACTGGTTTTAGTAATATCTTGCTTTAAATATTCTGACAGAATTTTCCAAAGTTCCGAGCCGGTATTCCTCACATGACTTTTACTTAAATGTAGTTCTTTGGCAATTTCCGAGTAAGTTTTAGATTGTAAAGTTCCCTTAAGAATCTCCTCCTGCAAGTAATCCAGGTGCATTCCTGTCTGACCAAAAACTAGGTCATCAGTCAGTTTTAACACTTCATCAATATCCATAGGTCAGAAAAAATTTTATGTGACAGATGATACTATATCGTATTTTTCGTACATTTCGTACTTTTGGTCGGTTGGGCGATCGTACAAAAGTCCGTACTTTTAAGACTTGACATCACCGAAAAATTCACAATAGGCTTTTAATAGTCATACAAGTAAACAAAGATGTAGCCTTGCTTAAACCCGATGAACTGACAGTGTTATTTTTTGGCAAGACTGGTGTTGGTAAGAGCAGCACTCTCAATTCTCTGTTTGGACTGAATTGGGCTACTGACAATGCTGTTGCTTGCACCAAAGAACCTCAGATTGCCTATTTAGACAACTCTCACTATACTGGTTTTCCCTATCAGCAAGTACGAGTTGTTGATATGCCGGGAATTGGTGAGAGTCTGACTGACGATGAAACCTATATGCCTCACTATGAAGAGTGGATACCTCAAACCCATTCTTTAGTGTGGGTGACTCAAGCAGATACGAGAGCTTACAAGCGGGATGAGATTTTTTTGACCAAGTTCCTGCCCTTATTTCAACCAGATATTTTTCTGATTGTCGCTCTTAATAAAATAGATTGCTTGGGAGTTGATGAAGGAGAAGATGGATTTAATCTTGAGCGAGGAGAACCTTCCAAAGACCAACTTAACCGTCTCTCTGAAAAGATAGAAGATGTTTACGGAATTTTCCAAAGTGCTATCAATGGAAAAGTCAGTTTTGACAAAAAACAAATTATCCCACACACATCTGTTTATGGTTGGGGTTTAGAAAATTTGAAAACTAAAATATTCACAAGGGGTTGAATCATGTTGAGTGCTCTATTTGGAAAAAGTCAGGAAACTCCAATTCGGCTTGTCATTGGTTTAAACCAAGTCGATAAAATGATTCCCGATGGGTGGGATGATCGCTTAAATCTGCCTACCCAAAAGGCTGAAAAAGAAATTGAGCGTCGAAGCAAAGATATCATTCAACGATTAAGTAGATACACTCATTTATCTGCTGATAACATCGAATATTATTCGGCGCTGAAGCGTTACCGTTTGCTACCTTTGCTAACTAAAATCATCAAAAATGCCTACGCGGGATTCAAACTCGATAACGTACAACCAGCCGATCCTTTTGAATTGGCAGATCCAGAAGTGAAAGCTTTTGCCGATGAGGAGCGGCGAAAAAGAGCAAAAAGTAAAGGCAAAGAAGTTAATGCCAAAGACAGAATGTTCGATGAAATGAGAAAAATTCTCTCAGAGGATGAGTTAAACTTGGTGCTGGATAAATTCAGACAAGAACGCAGAATCCCGCCCAAAGTTGCTATCCTTGGCAAAGCCGGTGTGGGGAAAACAACAACCCTTAATAGTGTGTTTAATGCACAATGGAAAACGAGCCACACGATTGTTGGTACAACTCAGGCTCAAATGAAAGAATTTTCCCTCTCTAGCGGCGGAAGTTTAGCTGTTGTTGACTTACCAGGCTATGGACGCAGTATGGCAGAAGATCGAGAGTATGAAAAAATTTATCAAGAGATAATTCCTTCCTGTGATTTAGTATTTCTCATTTTGCAAGCCAATACCAGAGATTTTGCAGACGACCAAGAGATGATTATAAAAATCTCTGAGTGGCTTAGAGACTTTCCTACTCCTCAGCGCTAAGGAGTATAGAAAATGGCTTTAACCGAAGCTGACAAGAGAAGACTTGAGCAGATTTTCGATCAATTGGATTATCAAGAGCAACAAAAGGTTTTATCGTCTCAACAGGCTTTTGAAAATTGGTTGCGTAACAGCGCTTATTCAATTTACTGTAAAGTAAGAGATTGGTTAAATGACCTTTGGGACTGGTTATTTGGATAGTTTGCAGACCATCATTCGATGGTAAGAGGTAACGCTATTATGGGAAAAATGACAGATGAAGAAAAACGCCGGGTGGTGGAACTGCTGGATGAACTTGACAGAAGCGAATTAGACAAAGTTTTGGCCTCAGTGGACGCTTTTGGTAATTGGTTGTATGACAAACTTTACTCAATTTATTGCAAAGTCAGGGATGCTTTGAGGAGCTTGTGGCAATCCATTCGTAATTTTTTTAGTTAGTTTTTTTGGCGAGGTTCATCTCAATGGCGTTAAGTGATTACGAAAAGCAGCTAGTTATAGAAGAACTCGACATTTTAGAAGAAACAACACGAAGAGTGATTTTAGCCTCTCTTGAAGCTTTTACAGAATGGTTAGCCAATGTGCTTTATGCAATTTATCTCAAAATAAAAGATGTCATCAGCAAATTTTGGAACTGGCTACGTTCACAATTTTAATATAAATATGACTGAGCTTCAAAAGTTAAAGGTGATATATATTATCTCCACCGTAACTTCTAGTTTTTTATACAGCGTGTTCTTCGGCGTGTTATAGTCTTAAATCAATGATTTAAGAACACGATAGCGTAGTTTTAACCGCAGATTTACCAGAATATGATTTAAAATCTGGCGATATTGGCACGGTCGTTTTAGTCCATCAAGAAGGTTTGGGCTATGAAGTAGAATTTATCACTATCACCGGAAAAACGATCGCGATCGCCTTCTTTATTCAATTCTCAATGCGGGGGCGATCGCCCAAGCCGAGCAAACAAGAAACCCGGTTTCTTCAAGAAACCGGGTTTCTTTGTTTCTGGACAATTTTGAGGCAGAAGGGAAAGTGCGATCGCCCCTTCGGGATCCGCTTGGCGCGATTCGCGGGAGCGATCGGCTGTTAAAGGTTATCGGGATCTAGCCCGATCGCCCGCAACCGTTCAGCAAGAAGTTCGGCCCGCTGGCGTTCTGCCTCAGCAAGCTGTTGAGCTTGTTCGGCTTTTTGGCGTTCTGCCTCAGCAAGCTGTTGAGCTTGTTCGGCTTTTTGGCGTTCTGCCTCAGCAAGCTGTTGAGCTTGTTCCGCGAATTGTTGAGCTTGTTCCGCTTTTTGGCGTTCTGCCTCTTCCGGTAACAACACCAAATTGCCTTCGGTATCGTAAAACCGTAACCAAACTGCCGTCTCTCGGTCGATGGTTCCTTCCCAGGTTCCCAGCCAAAAGCCCAAGGTTTCACACCACAGCCATCCGCGATCATTCGGCTGTAAAAGCTGATAACGTCCTGAACCATCCAAATGCCATCCTTGAAAGGCGTTGGCTTCAAACGGGTCAAATACAAAGTAATCTGGCGTCCGAAACGTCCGCTGATACAGATCCTTTTTCTTTCCTTTATCTATGCGAGCGGTACTCGGCGACATTAGCTCGACAATCACATCAGGGTAGCGTCCCGCTTCCTGCCACACTACCCAACCCTGTCGCTCTTTGGTGCCATCTACATCCAATACCGCAAAGAAATCCGGTCCTCGGAAATCTTTGTTCATGGCTTGGTCGCTACTGTAATAAACGAACATATTGCCCCCAGTAAAGAAGTCCGCAGCGATCGCGCCAAACTTGTTGCAATGACCGGATGAGGACATTCATCGCGATGCGGTGGCGGTTACTCTCCAAGGGTTCTCCATCATCAAAAATCAAGTCCGTGGGTGGCATGGGGGGTTCCCAGTCCGGCTCCACGGGGGTGTCCGGGCAAGTCTGGGCAGTGAGTTCTACTGACATTTTCGGCTCCCCACTTTCTGGTAATTCTTGTTGATGATTATATCCCTTGGGGCAAATAGCTGGCCGCCTTACCCTATAGTCATTTCCGCCGTTTTTCTCCGGTGAGTCAATAACTCATAAGCCTGACTTATCAGACTGATGAGAATAAATATTTATTAAACCCCTTTACAAAGCTTAACAATCGGGTTAATCTAAAAACATCATCCGAACATTGAAAACTACATAGCACTCATAAAGCAAATGACTACTACTCTGCAACAACGCGAGAGCGCCTCTTTGTGGCAGCGCTTCTGCTCCTGGGTCACGAGCACCGACAACCGCCTGTATGTGGGCTGGTTCGGCGTCCTGATGATCCCCACCTTGTTGACCGCAACCATCTGCTACATCATTGCTTTCGTCGCTGCTCCTCCAGTGGACATCGACGGGATCCGCGAACCCGTGGCTGGTTCCTTACTGTTAGGCAACAACATCATCTCTGGTGCCGTTGTTCCTTCCAGCAATGCGATCGGTCTGCACTTCTACCCCATTTGGGAAGCCGCTTCTCTCGATGAGTGGCTGTACAATGGTGGCCCATACCAGTTAGTGATTTTCCACTTCCTGATCGGCATCTTCTGCTACATGGGTCGTGAGTGGGAACTGTCCTACCGCTTGGGTATGCGTCCTTGGATCTGCGTCGCTTACAGCGCTCCTGTGGCGGCTGCTTCCGCAGTTTTCCTGATCTACCCCATCGGTCAAGGTTCTTTCTCCGATGGTATGCCTCTGGGTATCTCTGGAACCTTCAACTTTATGTTGGTATTCCAAGCTGAACACAACATCCTGATGCACCCCTTCCATATGTTAGGTGTGGCCGGTGTGTTCGGTGGCGCTCTGTTCTCCGCCATGCACGGTTCTTTGGTGACTTCTTCTTTGGTTCGTGAAACCACCGAAGTTGAATCTCAGAACTATGGTTACAAGTTCGGTCAAGAAGAAGAAACCTACAACATCGTTGCCGCTCACGGTTACTTTGGTCGTTTAATCTTCCAATATGCTTCCTTCAACAACAGCCGCTCCTTGCACTTCTTCTTGGGTGCATGGCCGGTGATTGGGATCTGGTTCACCGCTCTGGGTGTGTCCACGATGGCCTTCAACCTGAACGGTTTCAACTTCAACCAATCTATCGTTGACTCTCAAGGTCGCGTAATCAATACCTGGGCTGACGTGATCAACCGCGCTAACTTGGGTATGGAAGTGATGCACGAGCGCAACGCTCACAACTTCCCCTTAGATTTGGCTGCTGGTGAAGCTGCTCCTGTGGCTTTGAGTGCTCCTCAAATCAACGGCTAATTCTTAGCTAACTAAATAAATAAAAAACGCTCTCCTGAAAAGGGGGGCGTTTTTTGTTTTGCAATGTTTTGCAATTTTATCCCCAGTTTTAGGTAGCGAAACCCAACATTTACTGTTAATTGAATTGCTGATTCTTGATATAGCTATCCGTGCAGGATTTGTGAATGAGATTCCCCTCTGCCATGGGCTGCCCCCCGCGAAGGCGGGGGCAGGCGTCGGCTGGGGGTGAGGGCAAATTTTCTCAATTGATATAGTAGGATTGCTATATCAAAAAATAGCTAATTTTTCTTAGCAGCCAGCAGTTTAGCTGGCGCTTCTGGAGGCAGTTCAACCCTAACGAAGTGACTTTGAGGATATAAATAGTCTTCCCCAGATTCATCAATCACGCGCCTGCAAACCACTTCATCGGCTTTGGTATCTGGAATAATCTGATAGACTTTCCAGGCTTCCAGGTCGCTATCCTCTTCACTAGAAGAAACCCGGTTTTTGGGTGGTCTGGTGGGTGGTCTGCGAGGACTAAGAAACCGGGTTTCTTTTTTTGATGCCAAAGATAACTTTGATTTCCACAGAAGAAACCCGGTTTCTGGGTGGTCTGCGAGGACTAAGAAACCGGGTTTCTTTTTTTGATGCTAAAGATAACTTTGATTTCCACAGAAGAAACCCGGTTTCTGGGGTTTCTGGGTTGTCTTGGGCTGTCTATAAGATAATCTATGAAGATAGTGATTACGATCGGTAAGACAATTATGCCAATTAATCAAGGTGTTGCTCCAGTCCAGGATAGTTCCCCAATTTTAACTAACGGTTATCGATCCAGAACCGCTTCACTCAGACGCACCACTGGGGAAACTGATGTAGAGGTTAGCCTGAATTTGGATGGAACCGGGAAATGTACTGCGGCAACCGGAATTCCTTTTTTAGATCACATGATTCACCAAGTTTCGGCTCATGGCTTAATTGATTTGAATGTGCAAGCTACGGGAGATGTTGAAATTGATGACCACCACACTAATGAAGATGTGGGGATTACTCTGGGAAAAGCCCTAGCCCAAGCCCTCGGCGATCGCAAGGGAATTGTCCGATTTGGCCATTTTGTTGCCCCCCTAGATGAGGCATTGGTGCAAGTTTCTCTGGATTTTTCTGGTAGACCTCATTTGAGTTATGGCTTAGATATTCCCACGCAGCGGGTGGGAACTTATGATACTCAATTGGTACGGGAATTTTTTGTGGCGGTGGTGAATAATAGTCTTATGACTCTGCATATTCGGCAGTTGGATGGGATTAATTCTCACCATATTATTGAAGCAACTTTTAAGGCTTTTGCGCGGGCAATGCGGATGGCGGTAGAAATTGACCCCCGTCGCGTTGGCGAAATTCCCAGTTCTAAAGGGGTTTTATAAACTATTCCCCGGTTCGTTGTAGGGGCGGGAAAGCGAACCGCCCGCCCCTACAATAGACAATTCTGGCTTTCCCAAGCTAAAAAGCCCCTTTGGGAAGGGGGCTGGGGGGATCGAGACAGGGATGAAAGCCAGAATTGTCTATTGTATTGGTGCGTTACTGCACGGAACGGCAACCTACAGAGGATTATGTTGCTTTATCCCGTTCAGTCCCATTAGGCATAATCGTTTTTGTCAGAATCGTCTGTGTGTCTCCTTCCCCAAAATTGGCTCGGTCAATGGTTGCCCCGGTTAGGTTCGCGGCAGTGAGATTGGCAAATTCTAAGTTCGCTGCCGTTAAATTGACGTGGGTGAGATTAGCGGCAATCAGTTGGCTGCCAGAAAGGTTCACCGCGATCATCTGGGAGGCTTCTAAGTTGGCACCATTGAAGTTAGTGTGAGAAAGGTTTAATCCACAAAGATTTTGACTCACTAAATTCGCTTCGCAGAGATTCGCCCCTCTGAGGTTGGCGGTTTTCAGATCCACGGCGATGAGATTAGCCCAGGCTAAGTTGGCTCCTTCTAAGTCCGCTTGATCCAAATTTGCCCCACTTAAATCGGCCCCCCGCAGGTCAGCCCCCCGTAAGTCAGCCCCACTGAGGTCGGTGCCACTCAGGTTTGCTTGGGTGAGGGTTGCCCCCGCTAGGTTGGCACCTGCTAGGCTGACTCCACTGAGGTTGGTGTGGCTGAGATCCAGGTGGGGCGAAGTGTCAGCCATCATTAAGGCTAATGGGTCATTAAAAGTGCTGGCCATCAGTGATTCGGAGTCTGGGGGTGCGTAGGTTTGCCAGATACTTACCGGATAAAGGTTTAAGGCTTCATTGGCGAGAATTGCCTGGGGTATTTGGAGTTCTGTGGGTTGTCTTTGGGTGATGGCTAAATTTTCTGGCAAATTGTCTTCAGGGGTTTCGGTTTGGGGGACGATTTGGGCAGCGATCGCGGTGGAAACCCAGTTTTCCTGTGACCAAGTTACTGGAGTCCATGCCCCTGCTTCTGGGACATCCGATTCTGATAAATATGGCGTGTCTGGGTCTGTTGCTGGGATCGGATTTTGGTTATGGACTTGATCTAAGGCTTGATTTGAAGCTTGATCTGAGGCTTGATCTGAGGCTTGATCTGAGGTGTGGCGAAATTGCCCCACCAATGAGGTCACGGAGGTCACGGAGGTCACTGGTTCCTCAAATGGTTCAGGAGTTCCCCAGGTTTCTTGATCCGCGTCCGTCACTGCTGCGGTCAGGGTTGAGAATTCTAAGGTTTCTGCGGGTTCTGCGGATTCTGAGAATTCTGCGGATTCTAAGGATTCTGATTCTAATAAGTCGGTGGCAGATGCGGTGGGAAATGTGTTAAAGCTAGTCGCTCGAATTTGTTTTAATTCATTAATGGAATCGGCAATTTCTTGATAACATCTCTGGATTTCTGCAAATGCTGCTTGGGAGAGCGATTCCTGTAAAGGATCCGCTTCGCGGAATCGCGCTTCTAAGCGAGTTAGGATTTCCGTCAGTTGTACTTGCCAATCTTCTAACCGTTGTGGGGAAACTGAATAATGTTTTACCGTGGTAATTAAAGTGTCTAGTTGTTCTTTGACGGGAATTACGGAGTCATCCAGGATACTCAGTTCCCCTTGCACCTGGGAGATCGCCATAATTAAATTATCGATATCCTCATGGGAGGCATGATTTTTGGCTGCTTTGTGTACTTGGGCGATTTCGGTTTTCATCTGTTCCACCCGTTCGGCGATCGCCCCCCGAATATCCAGCAGCAAATTTTCCAAGGTCATCGTGGCATGAATCATCTCTTCTTGGTTGATCTGATGCCAACGATATCTAATCATCAAATTCAGCCAGAGAGAAAGAAACAGCAATACCCCTGCATAAACCACCGCTGCAAAAAATATCGCCGCGATCGCGCCGATCGCCGCCCCAAGCAAGGAGATATATTCCGCAATTTTTAACCAATTTCCTCTAATTACTTCCATAAGTCCCGAAAACACGCATGGGTTTATGCCGGTATTTTAGATTACCTCCCCCAATCCTACCTAAATAATATTGTTATTTGTTATTTGTTATTTGTTGTTGGGTAGGGATTCTTTGGTTATTAGTTATTAGTTGTTGGTTATTCAAACAACCACCAACCAACAACCAACAACCACCAACCAACAACCAACATCAGGACAACCAGGGCTGTTTCCATCCCTGGTTGTCCTGATGTAAACCCCTGTGATGTGATAGCTGAGACAATTGTGGTAAATTTTGCGGATAAATTGCGAGGCTAAATTTTAGCTAAAATTAGCTAATTTTAACTACTTAGTCTTCTGTTGATTTTTATTTTGTTGTTCTAACAAAATTTCTTTCACCGCTTGGAACGAACTGACATTAGACGCCCCTTCGATCGCTTTCACCGCCAAATCTTGTACCTGTTTCAACGCCGCATCAAGTTGTTTAGACAAACTTTGAATTCGGGCATTTTGGTCTTTAATCGTTTCTTCCAGAGACTCAATACGCAACTGATAATTTCGTTTTTGGCCTTCAATTTCTTTTTCCCGTAAATCCGCTTTCACCTTCGCTTGATAGGTGCCAATATTCCGGCCATTTTCTTTCCCATTCTTAATATTCTTCTCCAGTTCCTCTGGGAAAGCCTCGACTTTTGCTTTAGCTTCACTATAGGCTTTTTCGCGATCGCTAATCGTTTTTTCCCGTTCAGCCCAGGCTTTTTCTTGGGCTGCTTTAATCTCACTCAGTTCTTTATAAATAGATTTCTTATTCTCCTCATAAGCTTCACTATCTAACTGCCGCTCTAACTCTAAATTATAGCGATATTCTTGCACATCACGATGGCGATTTTTATGATGAATTTCATTCCGTTCTTTAACCTGACTTTGATGGGTTTCTTGTTCTTTCCGCCAACCCTTGCGTAAATCCTGCATCTCTTGGTCTAAAGTTTCGCGTTGCTCACTTTCCTCCTGTTCAAAAGTCTTAGAATTTTCCTCATAAGACCCAATCAACTCATCCAGAGTCGTTTCCGCAACATCTTCTAAACCATGTAACTCTTTTAAAATTTCTAACTCTTCCGTCACCAAAGTTTGCACATCATCCAGGGCAGAAGCTTCCGTCGTCAGCTTTTCTGATAAATCACTAACTGCCCCCCCAAAACCCAATTGCAATTGCGTCAAACTTTCAATAATCTGATTCATTTTATCTTGAGCATTATCTTGAGCATTATCTTGAGCATTATCTTGAGCATTAACCGTTGCTTTCATAGGTTCTTTTCCTTTAATAGTTTCTGTTACTTTGGTAGCGGGCATAGATGCGGGAGATTTGGCAGCAGACTGCAATTCTTTATGCAGCTTTTTAATTTCCGCCTCTAGGTTTGACTTTTCCTGAGTAACTTCTGTCAAAACTTCTAAAATTTCCGCCTTGGTACTTTTTGCATTAAGTTTTTTAGTCATCGTGAATTCTCCTAATCGATCCATTTTTATCAGAGCAATTAATTCGCTTTAAGCTAGGTTGGGTTTCGTTTCTCAACCCAACCGACAAAATAATATTACCAATTAACCGTTATTCCCAGAAGTTTGAAAAGCCTTCATCGCTAACTCTTGTGCTTGCTTGGTCGCTTCTTGCAGTTGAGCAATTAAATTATTAATTTGTTCATTTTGGCGTTGAATCGTCGCTTCTAATGACGTGACTTTCAAATCATACCCTTGTTGGGTGGATTCCCACTCTTTCTCAAACAAATCGGTCTTGACCTTCGCTTCTCGTTCAGCTTCTTTAATTGCTTCTTCTTTCGCCTTAATATAAGCCTTCTTCAGTTCTTCCTCAAAGCCAGCAATTTTATTTTCATTTTCGGCAAATTCCGCTTGATTGTCTTCTAGGTATTTTTCGCGCACTTGCCAATCCTTTTCTTTTTCCTCGTTTTGTTCTTTTAAGGAGCGTTGTTGTTGTCGTTTTGTTTCTTCATAGCGATCCATTTCCACCTTGCGTAAGCGTTCCATTTCATAATCATAGTCCGCTTTTTCTTGGGCGCGTTGTTTGAGTAATAACTCATTTTCTTCCGCCACAGACAACTCAAATTCAGCTTCTTCTTTTTCCCAGGCTTTTCGCAGTTGATTTTTTTCTTTTTCAATAACTTCTTTTTGCAGGGCGGCTTGATTTTCCAGAGTTTGCAACTTCTCTTGGTGTTCTTGGTTTAAAATATGGAGGGCATCTGCCACCAAGCGAATTTGCTGCAAGTTTTCTAGGTGCTGTTTTTCGATCGCGATCGCCTGCTTCAGTTCATCCAGCTTAGAAAATTCGGTACTCAACCGTGCGGATAAATCATGGATAATACTGCCAAAATTTAATTGTAGGGAAGCCATCCCATTGACAATACTATCAACCGTATAAGTAGCGGCAACTTCAATTAATTCTTGATTCTTTTCTTTCTTCGCTGCCTCTTCTTTGGTGTAAACCTTAGACTCATTCTTTTTCTTTTCCGCTAACAGCTTTTGAAACGCTGACAAAATCTGTTCTTTGGTTTCTGGTTGTGAAATTATCGCCATAGTTGTACTCCCATTATTGTTATTCGTGATTCGTTATTCATTATTCGTTGACCGTTGAATGTCGCCCGATCCAGCCCCCTCCGCACGATTGGCGGTCGCCCCGCACCCCAGCCCCCACACCCTACATCCTACATCCTATCGAACAAAATCACCGAGCAATTCAATTATTTTAGTACAGCGATCGCATCTATTTCCAGGCCAGCAATAACACTCATCAATACTACCTAGCAACATGGATTTTAGGCGTTGATTTTGTGCCAAAAGTGCCTGATAATTCTCTTGCAAAGAAATTAACACCGTTTGCCAATGGTGGAAATCATCTTGCATCGCCCTTAAATCATTCAATCCATCAATGCGAATATCTTCTATCGTCGATAAATTGCTTCTTAACCGCTTTTCCCACAAAGCTTCATTCAGGGAAACTGCAACTTTTTTCATGGCTGATTTTTCCTTAATTAAAGCATAAAAACGAGGCTGGTTAATGGTTAATGATTATTCGTTATTAGTTAGCCAAACCACAAATAGCCACCAACCAATAACAAATAACAAATAACCATTAACCATTAACCATTAACCATTAACCATTACACCGCATCAGCCATTTCTGGTAAGCGGGGCAAACCCTCATTAGCCCCCACTAAACTTAACTCCCCATTAGACTCGTGACCATTAGTATAAGCCATCATTAAACTGGCGATTTCATGGGGGGGCAAATTGTCCAAACAAATCATATTTGCCGTACTGTCTAAATCAATCATCCGGCTGTGATTGCTCGGTTCGGCTAAAACAGCGGCAGCTTTTTCCAACATCGACCAATCAGAACGTTCAACCCAATTCCATTTTAGACTATAATAGTTAATGGGTTTAATCACTCCTGCTTCATCGGGTTTTTGCCCGGAATGTTTCATAAAATCCGGCACAAAAATGCCCTCTGCCGGCTCAATTCCCCGGCTTTGCACTGAGGCGACTAAGCGATTAAAATCCCGCAAACTGCGACCTTTTATATAAGTCACCATCACCACATTTTGGGGTAATTCTCCAGATTCGGCGACAAACCACAACTGACCCCAGATGGTATTTTGGGTTTGACCTAAGCTGCCGAAAAATTTACTAAATTTTAAGATGGTCATACCGAGTTTGGAGCCATATTCATTATCGCCAATCGTCCATTTACCGCTTTGGCAGTTATTGCGAACCGCTAGAGGTAATTCGGGAACAATAATAGCATTATCCGGTTTGACGCCAAAAACGGAAATTGTTGCTTTCTTAGCCATGATAAAAAACTCCTATGAGTGATAATTTGATAGTTGTAAAAATGGGCATAATCCCATATTGTTTATTTGTAGGGACGAAGCATATAGCCTACGGCATGGCGAAAGCTTACCGCAGCAATAACTTTTTGGTTTTTCCGGGAGATAGATCCGCGAATGCTTCCCCCCGGACGGTATAAACAATGGGGATGCTTTCTTAAAACCGTCACTGACTCGACCCTGAATGCTGATTTTTTGCTGTTGAAAAATTATTCAAGCTGGTGCGTTACGGCGGTAAAATCTGGGTGATTGTAATTGATTGGTAATTCTGACCGCCTAACACACCCTACGTTGCTACTTTGCGGCTGACTATTGAATTAAATGTCGCTGAATTTCTGGATCTGGATATTTGTAACTATTTCCTCGATATTTTTGATTGAGAATAGTTTCGCGATCGCCTCCTGTGGGCTGATTTGCTAACGGATTGATGGGCTGATTCATGGGTGGACTAGCACAGCTTTGCAGCACCGCAATCAGATTTTTTAATAACTCAATATGATCCGGAGTAAAATGAATGCTAAACCCGCAGCCATCGCGAGCATAGCCGGGGCAAACTAGGGAAGCGGCACCTTGATCCTCATGTTTGGCAATGTAAAGCCAATCTTCGCTATCCAGTTGGTAATGAGTATCTCTCCAAGTCTTGAGCATGGTTCCTCCCAATCTGTACACCTGTGGCAACGCCGACGCAACGATCGCCCCTTCCCGTTCCGTTACCAATCCAGTCAGACATGGCTGGTGTTATACTTAAGTTGACTTAATATTCAACTTAGCGGGGCGGCTGAGTTGATTTTTTAATCAACTAAATTCAGTCTAACACTTGTTGAATAAAACGTCAACTAAAAAATTGATTTTTTTGTCAAATGGCCTAAAATCTAGACAGAGTAGGAGATACAGCCGTGGAACAGACCTTTGGAAAGCTCATTTTGCAAGCCCGGAAGGACAATGGATATAGCCAAAGAGACTTGGCCAAGCTGCTGGGGGTCAACTTCAGCTATTTGTCTAAGCTGGAAAACGATCGCGCCGACTATGCCCCCAAGGAAGATGTGATTCGGGGTTTGGCCAAGCACCTGCATTTAGACCCGGAAGAGTTGATCGTGTTAGCCGGACGACTGCCGCAAGAGTACGAGGAATTTCTCAAGCAAAACTATAAGGCGATGCCTGCTTTGTTGCGCCGAATGCAGGAAAATCCCGAATTTGCCCAGAAAGTGTTTCAAACCGTGAACGAGGGGGAATAAGCTATGAGCATTTTTAAGCCGTATCGCTTTTATTCCAAATCAGCAATTGAGTATCAAGCCAGCCATTTGCTGAGACGGATGCAGGGACGCGGCTGCCAATTTGCCCCTAGTTGGCCGTTTGATGCCACTCTGGTGGCGGATTTTTTGGATTTGGGGGTGGTGTGGGAACCCATCTCCCCCGACGAGTTAGGCGCGATCGCTGCCCGAATTTTGCCCCAGCAACGGCTGATTGAAATTAACGAGGATATCTTGGATCTGCCCCAAGGGTTTCAAGAGTCAACCTTAGCCCATGAAATTGGCCATTGGGTTTTACATATTAATCAAGAAGTGGCGGATGGGGTGACTTTCCCCACGGAGAAGCCCGAACCGGACAATCTTAATAGTAACGATCCGTTTTTTTGCCGGGGCAAAGGCAGTTCTCGGGAACTAGACTCTATTGAATGGCAAGCCCAATATTTTGCCGGTTGTTTGCTCATGCCCAGACATATTTTAATGGAAAAAGCCCATCAAAGAGATTTAACTCGTTGGCAGCATTTATATCAATTAAAAGATGAGTTGGGGGTGAGTATCTCAAATTTAGTGAATCGTCTGCAAGATTTAGGCTGGATTTATGTGCCTAAAGGTAGTCGCCAAATTTATCCCGGTCAAGCGGCGATCGCCGAAGAATTGCCTTTGTTTGGCTAGTTTTGTTTGGCTAGTGTTGGATAGTAATTATTTCAGTAAATTTAAAGGCTAGGGGCGCAATGCTGGCGCCCCTAATCGTCTCTAATATTGAGATTTAAAGAGCACAAACTAAAATTTTAATAAATAAATTTTACTCGATCGCTCAAAAACGCATATCTATTCCTTAGAGGGACTCGGACTTAAAATTAACAATTGATTGCCTAACTGACTTTCTCTGACCATTAAAACTAATGGGCGTTCATTTTTATTGGCGGCACAAATTAACTGGCTATCCGAGCAAGGTTTCAGGGTTCTAAACAGATAAATCCAGCCATCTCGTTCGATCAGCAACCGCCACACTTTTTGATTTTTTAGATCGTTTAATTCTGACGCGCCGCGCACCGCTTCAATTAATCCGCGATCGCCGATCATTCTAAACTGATTTGCCGCTTGTTTGTCCGCTAATGCCTCTGGGGGATCGAATTGGCGGCCAAAACTCAGCATATTTTCTGGAACAATTAAAGTCACCACGGGTAAAGTGGAAGTTTGATTAAAAGCATCTCGTTGAGCATCCGCTAAACCTTGGTTACTGGCTAACCAAAATAAGGCGACTAAAGCTAAAGCCACTTTAATCGCTTCATCTACTAAAGTCTGCGAAAGGTCTACAGGTTGGGGCGACCATTGCCGCAGGTTTAATCCCCATAATTTTGCCCAAGGTTGCAGCCAACGCAGCCGGTAATTTTCCGCTTTTTGGCAGTAACGAATTAAGCGAATTCGCCAGCGGTTTTGCCATTGCACCAACCATAAATCTAGACCCTGAAATATAACGATAATCAGCCAAGCAGCTAGGGGAAATAAGAGGAATAATAAAACCGCTGGAAGGCGGGGCTGGTTATTGACAAAAAACACTTGAAGTGGTACAATTAAGAAAGATTCAAAGGCTAAATCGAGGGTAGTGACTTCTAGGTGGAAAAAGCCAAAATACGACCAGCGATAAATCCACCCGGTGAAATACAGGGAAGCACTGATTAGGCCGACTAATGCGGCGATTCTACTTAAGAAGTTGAAGTTGTTCGGGTTAGTGGCAGACATAATTATGATATAAGTATAAGGGATTAATAACTGATTAATAAACCGGATTTTTCTAGCCTGGGTAGGGTGTGTTAGGCGCTGCTATTATTTTGGCAACCTAACCGAGATTTTTTTTCAGCGCCGTAACGCACCATTAAATTAATTTGTAAATAACTAAGAAACCGGGTTTCTATGATGATTTTGGTGGGGTTACAGAGATGGTCTAAAGAAACCCGGTTTCTGAACTTTTAATGCTTTTTCTGCCAAAGCATCAAGACGACCTGCTGCCACGTCTGCTTCAAATTGGCGATCCCAATTTTGGGCATCAAACTCGGCAAACCAAACTCTAAAAGCAGCAAGATCCTCTGATGAAAGTTGGCGAACGGCTTGTTCAATTTCTGGCAAAGTATTCATAAGATTGTAATCAATAAAACAAGTACAAAAGAAGGATACAGCAATCCTATATCTCTAGATTAGCATAGAGGTAGGGTGTGTTAGGCGCTGCTATTTTTTGGCAACCTAACCGAGAATTTTTTTTCAGCGCCTAGACGCACCATTAAATTAATAAACAACCCAGAAACCGGGTTTCTATGATGATTTTCGTGGGGTGGCAGAGATGGTCTAAAGAAACCCGGTTTCTCAACACCGACCAGAAACCGGGTTTCTATGATGATTTTGGTGGGGTGACAAAGATGGTCTAAAGAAACCCGGTTTCTCAACCCCGACCCAGAAACCGGGTTTCTATGATGATTTTGGTGGGGTGACAAAGATGGTCTAAAGAAACCCGGTTTCTCAACCCACAGCTTATAATAAGAAAAATACAAATAACAACCGTCACGGTTATGAAACATTGGCATAAAATTCTGGCAGTGGCGCTACTGATTTCGGCTGCCTGGTTAGCTGGATACGGGACAAAACCCCGAACAGTTGCGGGACAACCTTTGTCAGCAGAAACCGCCCCGATTTCTGCCACAGCATTGCCGGTGGTGTTGCCGGAAAAGGCAGAAGTGATTCTGAGAGAAGGAAACGCTAAGGAAGGACTGTTAACCCAGGTGACAGCCGAACAGTTAGTCTTGACTTTGGCAGGACTAGAAATTTCGGTTCCGACTAAAGATGTGACTGAGGTTGAGTTTAAGGGCGATGTCCGTTTTTATAGTAACGGTCAGTTGGTGATTCGCGGTGAAGGAGAGATTAGCAGCAGACCCGATACTTGGTCGCAAATTCCTCTGAGTGCTTTTCAAGTGGTTGAGGCAGCTACGGGTCAAGCAAGGGTGAATTTAACTTTGTCTTCTTTGCCGCCGTCAAAGCAACAAGGAATCTTATCGGTAGCGACTACGGCAACTTATGTGGTTGAACAAATGCAGTTTGAACCAGAGGGGAAAGTTACTCTGACCGTTAGACCCGTTTTGAAATAAATCTAGGGGCGATTCGCGAATCGCCCCTATAACCTATTACCCCGTTCCTGACAAATAACGAATAACACCCACACCCAAATCACAGGAGGCAATACCCATGCAACGGCATCATTTCAACCCTTCGGCACGCTCAGGGCACCGCCCAATCAAATGGATTTTCGCCAGTCTGGTCGCCCTGGGAGTGGGGACAATGCCCCTAAATCCCGCGGCGATATGGGCTCCGGTTGGTAAAGGTGGCTTTGGGGGTGTGGCTGCTTATGCACAAGGTGAAAATTCAGCGCAAGAAGCCCTGCAACTTATACAGCAGGCAGCCCAACAAACCCAACAAGGTCAACACCAAGAAGCTATAACAAGCTTTCAGCAAGCTTTAACCATTGCGCGACAACTGCAAATCAAAGAATTAGAAGGTATCGCCCTGTTGGGAATTGGTTTCAATTATAATGCTATTGGACAACGCCAGCCAGCTTTAGATGCTTATGCACAAGCGTTGATTATTTTTAGAGAAATTAAAGATCCTGAATTGAAAGCTTTGGAAGCCTTTACTCTAAATAATATCGGTCTGATTTACCATGCGATCAGTCAACCAATGGAAGCGTTGACCGTTCTCCGGCAAGCCTTGCCGATATACAGAGAAGTGCAAGACCGAGGGGGAGAAGCCACGACTCTGAATAATATCGGTCTGGTTTACAATGCGATCGGTCAAACGAGTGAAGCATTGAAATATTATCAGCAAGCTTTGCCTATATTACGAGAAGTGCAAGACCTTCAGGAAGAAGCCACGACTCTGAGTAATATCGGTGCGGTTTACCATGTGATCGATCAACCGACAGAAGCCTTGAAATATTATCAACAAGCTTTGCCTATTCTCCGAGAAGTGCAGGACCGAAACGGAGAAGCCAAGATTCTGAATAATATCGGTTTGGTTTATCGTGAGATCGGTCAATTGAGTGAAGCTTTGAAATATTATCAGCAAGCTTTGCCTATTCTCCGAGAAGTGCAGGACCGAAGCGGAGAAGCCACCACTCTGACGAATATCGGTGGAGTTTACCATGCGATCGGTCAACCAATGGAGGCCTGGAAATACTATCAGCAAGCTTTGCGTATATTTCAAGACGTGCAAGACCGAAGCGGAGAAGCCGCAACTCTGAATAATATCGGTGGAGTTTACGATGAGATCGATCAACCAAGTGAAGCTTTGAAATATTATCAGCAAGCTTTGCCTATCAGCCGAGAAGTGCAAGACCGAAGCCAAGAAGCCAAGATTCTGAATAATATCGGTGCGGTTTACGATCAGATCGATCAACCAAGTGAAGCTTTGAAATATTATCAGCAAGCTTTGCCTATCAGCCGAGAAGTGCAAGACCGAAGCCAAGAAGCCAAGATTCTGAATAATATCGGTGCGGTTTACGATCAGATCGATCAACCAAGTGAAGCATTGAAATATTATCAGCAAGCTTTGCCTATATTCCGAGAAGTGCAAGACCGTAGGGGAGAAGCCACGATTCTGAATAATATCGGTGGGGTTTACGATCAGATCGATCAACCAAGTGAAGCTTTGAAATATTATGAGCAAGCTTTGCCTATCAGCCGAGAAGTGCAAGACCGAAAGGCAGAAGCCACGACTCTGAATAATATTGGTCTGATTTACAATGCGATCGGTCAACCAATGGAAGCGTTGACCGTTCTCCGGCAAGCCTTGCCGATATACAGAGAAGTGCAAGACCGAAAGGCAGAAGCCACGACTCTGAATAATATCGGTCTGGTTTACAATGCGATCGGTCAACCAATGGAAGCGTTGAAATACTATCAGCAAGCCTTGCCTATAGATCGAGAAGTGCAAGACCGAAGCCAAGAAGCCATCACTCTGAATAATATTGGTGGGGTTTACCATGCGATCGGTCAACCGAGTGAAGCCTTGAAATATTTTGAACAAGCTTTGCCCATTTTCCAAGAAGTGCAAGACCGCCAGGGAGAAGCCACGACTCTGCATAATATCGGTGCGATTTACGATGCGATCGGTCAACCGAGTGAAGCTTTAAAATATTATCAGCAAGCTTTGCTCATTCGCCGAGAAGTGCAAGATCGAAGGGGAGAAGCCGCAACTCTGAATAATATCGGTGCGGTTCACCATGCGATCGGTCAACTGATTGAAGCTTTGAGTGATTATAACCAAGCTTTGCCCATTTTCCAAGAAGTGCAAGACCGCCAGGGAGAAGCCACCACTCTGAATAATATCGGTGGAGTTTACCATGACATCGGTCAATCTCAAAAAGCCTTGAAATATTACGAACAAGCGTTGCCTATTTTGCGAGAAGTGAAAGACCGTCAGGGAGAAGCTCGCACTCTGAATAATATCGGTGTGATTCACTATGCGATCGGTCAACCAATGGAAGCTTTGAAATATTACCAGCAAGCCTTGCCTATATCCCAAGAAGTACAAGCCCGAAGCCAAGAAGCCGCCACTCTGAGTAATCTTGCAGCAGCATACCGAGACACCAACAAACCCACAGAAGCCATAGACCACTGGGAAAAATCCCTCAAGATTGTCTTAGATATCCGCAAAGGATTACAACGAGACTTACGCAAAAGCTTTATCGAACAAAACCGAGGCCCAGCCGTAGCCCTCGCAGATATTTTAATCGACCAAAAACAGCCGGAAAAAGCCTATGAATGGATCGAACTTGTCACCACTGCGGAATTAGCCAACTATAACCGCTTAATCAATGCCCAAGTCAATGACCCGGAAGTGCAAGCAGCCCTGGATGCTTGGAAACAGAAAAACCAACAACTGGAATTTCAGCGCCAACAACTCCAAGAAAACTTTTCCGAGGAATTTAGTAGCCAAATTCGCCAACTGGAAACAGAAGTTTATAGCGAAGCGGAAACCTTGGGGAAAAAATATCCCATTATTGCCGAACTGTTTGAAACTACCCCCACGGATATCGCCCAATTACGTCGCAATATTCCCCAAGGCACTTTAGTGCTGCATCCCGTCTTGCTGACTAATATCCCAAATGTGCCTGATACCGTTGCCCTGTTTCTCCTGACTCAAGATAGTTTTCAGGTGATTAAACATCCCGTTGATGGCAAAAATTTGGATAAGCTAATCGACGACTACGACGAACAACTGAAAAATTTTTTCAACCCCGACTATCTCACTACCAGCCAACAGCTTTACGACCTGCTAATTCGTCCGGTAGAAGATAAAATCGCCGCCCAATCTCCCGAAACTTTGGCAATTATTGCCCCGAATAAACTGCGCTATATTCCTTTTGAAACCCTCCACGACGGGGAACAATATTTGATTTCTAAATATCCCATCCATTACCTGACTCGTATTTCCAGCCAATCTCCGATAGAAAATTCGGTGAAAAATCCCATCAGCAGTATATCCATTCTAGCTCTAGGAAATCCGGTTCCCGAAAAACCTTTTAACCTCGATGGTGCGGAAACCGAAGTGAAAAATTTGGGCGAATTACTTAAAGATAGTCAAATTTATGTCCGAGAAGCGGCAACATTAGAACGGTTTAAAAATGAATCCCCCAAATTTCCCATTTTGCACTTAGCGACTCACGGTTGTTTTCAACCTTTGGGCTGTTGTTTGAGTGATGACTGTAAAGATTATGACCCAGATATGTCGGCGAATACTCTGCTATTTGCTAATAAAGAATTTTATAATATTGCTGATGCGGCTTTGTTGGGCTTAAAAGATACTCAGTTAATTACTCTGAGTGCTTGCCAAACGGCGATGAATAGTTATCTGGAAGGGCAGGAAATTTCGGGCATGGCTTATGTTTTGGAACGGGCAGGAGCACGGGCAGTGATGGCGACTTTGTGGAATGCGGCTGATGCAAAAACTGCGAATTTGATGGCTGATTTTTATCAAAATTTAGGGGCTGGTGATTCCCAGGCTGCGGCGTTACGGCAGGCGAAACTTAAGATGGTGGGGCGAAATTTGCATCCGTTTTTTTGGTCGCCGTTTATTTTGATTGGTCAGTCGGGTTCTTGAGGATATAATTTTACCACAGAGACACAGAGAACACGGAGAATTTGCTGATGAGTCAGATTAATTATGCTGCTATGTCTACGGCTGAATTAAAACAGTATTTTCTCAAACATCGTGGTGATGAAGCGGCTTTTCAAGCGTATTTGGATAGAATTAATCAACGTCCGCTAAAAGTTATTGCCAGTCCTGACGATCCTGATTTTGACCAAAAGGTTCAAGGGGCAATTAGAAGTAAGTTAGACAAGGCTAGAAGTCAGCGTGAAGCACAGGCTAATTCATCAAATATAGGGGAAAATTAAGCAGGGGCGATTTTCTGTTTTTTTGGTTTGGGGTTGGGTGTTGGGTGTTGGGATACAAAATATTGCTGGGCGAAGCATTCCGGTAATATATTTCTGGTTTTTATTTATAAGTTATCCGCCGGAATGCTTTGCCCCTAAGAAATGTGTTTATTTTTTGGTGGTTGGGTTAATAAATATTTCTGGGCGAAGCATTCCGGTAATATATTTCTGGTTTTTATTTATAAGTTATCCGCCGGAATGCTTTGCCCCTAAGAAATGTGTTTATTTTTTGGTTGGGTTGGGGTTGGGTGTTGGGTTTGGTTGATCAACCCAAACTCCCAATTTTGACTACGAATTTTGACGATGAATTTCAGTCGGTTTTAACCGACTTTAGCTATTAGCCAGGGAATTAATTCCCTGGCGGATTTGCGGATTTGCGGATTTGCCGGAATGCTTTGCCCCTACCTGTTTATTTGGGGAAATGTTGCCGGAGAAATGCTTCGGCAGAATTGCGATCGCATATTTCCCCGTCTATAGTTGCCGCCAATAAACGGTCTAACATAACTTTAAATTGTCGTCCCGGTTTATAGCCCAAGGCTTTTAAATCATTGCCGTCTAAAATGGGTTTTATCTGACCGTAACGGCTTAAATATCGCCAAATATGACGGCGCACGTTTTGAAATTTCACCGCGATTAAAATTAAGGTGCAAATATCATAAGAACGTAATAGCAAAACTATTTCACTGGGACGGTTTAAATCCGGTAATTTTTGCACGGCTTGGCTGATTTGATGCAAGTTAGTCAGCCGTTGAATACTCTCGTGGGTTAGTTGTAAATTGGTGGCAACTTTAACCCGATATTCTGGCGCTAAGTCGGCGATTAAGACTTCTAATCGCAGTTGCCAATGGGGAAAATTTTTCTCCGGGTCAAACCATTTTAAAGCCCGATCGCATAGCCGAATCCGCCGCCACAATTCTCGACTTAACTGCAACTGAGGATGAATACATTTCAGCGCACCTAAGTCACCGAGTAATTTTAATGCCGGTTGCCAATAGGGGGCTTCTAGGATATATTTTAACTCACTTTTTAACCGAGTTTCCAAAGCCGGGGCGCGACTATTGCTATCTTGAACGTGATGATAAATCCCACATTCTAAGGCATTTCTGATATAATTTTCCGTTTCTGAATCAATGTGAAACCCTAAGCGCACCGCAAACCGAACAGCGCGATAAATTCTCGTGGGGTCTTCAATAAAACTATTAGAATGCAATACCCGAATTCGGCGGTCTTGCAGGTCTAAAAATCCCCCGAAAAAGTCCAAAATTATCCCAGGGCGGTCCGATCGTGTTGCGGCTGCCATATCGCCTCCCCGACCATTGCCGGTAAGCCGCAATGCCAAGGCATTAATGGTAAAATCCCGGCGATAAAGGTCTTGGCGAATCGATGACGCTTCTACTTCTGGGTTGGCTGCGGGATAGGGATAAAATTCAGTCCGCGCTGTGGCAATATCAATCCATAAAGAATCTAGTACCGGGTCTTTGTGCCACAACAAGGCAGCGGTTTGAAATTGACCGTGAATGTCCAAACGAGCACCGGGATAGAGTTTTTGCAATTCTTTGGCTAATTCTACTCCAGCCCCCGCATCTGCGGCTTCGTGAAATCCATCCACTACTAAGTCAATATCGCTGAGTAAAATAGTCGCCTGTTGGCTAGATTTTTGGCTAGATCCCCGGTTTTTTGAAAAAACCGGGGATCTTGGGGAGCCAGGGTCAAATCCCCGGTTTTTTGAAAAAACCGGGGATTTTGGGGATTTTGCAGAGATATCGCTTTCTGCCTCAGTCCAAGCACTTTGGAGAAACAAATCTCGCACCGCCCCGCCGACTAAATATAGATGCCAGCCCCGTTGTTCTGCCAGTTGTGCCGCATGATTCAGCAGTTGCCGTTGTTCCGGGACTAGGCTATGGGACAACATTTTTTCAATGGATTCCGGCAATGGACAATAAGGACGTTTTGGCCCAATGGGAACGCCATGATCCCCGATCGCCTTATCTTGGTGCAGTTGGCGCAAAACATCGGTGCGGGTGACAATTCCCACTAGGCGATCGCCGGACAATACGGGCAACCGCCCAATATCATAAGTCACCATCAGGGATTCAATCTCTGGCAGCAACGTTTCTGGGGTAATAGTTTTCAAATTAGTGGTCATATATCCCTTCACGGGAGCATGAGAAAAGCCGTGATGCAGCGCAATCTCAATATCTCGACGGGCAATCACTCCCACCAGCTTATCGGCACTATCGACCACGGATAAGCCCGCATGACCATAGCGTAATAAAATCCGTTGGGCTTCGTGAATGGTCGTCTCTGGTCGAATGGTTCGCACTGGAGAAGACATCAAATCTCTTGCCACGGGAGGACGAGGGATCTGCATTTTCAGCTTAGAAATCAATTCGCCAAAAGTTTGGCTTAAATCCCCTTCATGTAAAATCGCTGAGGCTGCGCGAGTGTGACCCCCTCCACCAAAGCCTTGAAATAACTGATTCAGATCCGTGCCACTAATGCGCGATCGCCCAATAATCGTCAAGCGTTCATCCCCAGATTGTTTCAGGGGATAACGACTGCCCAAAATCAAGGCATCACTTTCCGTCATATCCAATAGTCGGGATGCCAGACCGGACAAACCGGGAATATATCCCTCGGTTTCCAACAAGACCCAAGAGACGGTATAGCCATAAATCGTTTCCGTCGCTAATTCCCTCAAAGCCACAATCAATAATTCTTGCAACCGAGGGGATAAGCTTTGTTCCACATATTCCGCGATCGCCGCTAAACTAGCCCCTTGTTCCATCAACCAAGCCAAAGCCTGAGCATCCCTGGGGGTACTATGGTCAAAAGTCAGCGAACCCGTATCCACATGAATACCCAAAGCCATCACCGTGGTTTCCACCGCAGGCAATTTGCCTAATTTTTCCCCATCCAACTGCCGCAGCTTTTCCACAATTAAGGTAGTCGTTGCCCCCACTGCGGCAATATGTCGCTCCATAGCTGGAATATCCGACTCTATATTTAAATGATGATCCCAAACCTGGATCGGCACGGGTAAATCCAGCCATTCTGCCGCTTTCCCCAAGCGATCGCGCCGTTGGGCATCCACCACCGCGATCGAGCGAATCTTTTGGGGATTCACCGATCGCCGTTCCAGCAAAGGATACTCATCCCGGTGCAACGCCAAAAAATCTCGCACAGCAGGATGGGCGCCTCCGGTCAAAACAATTCGGCTACCCGGTTGCAGTCGCGTCAATCCCACCGCAGCACCCACGGTATCGAAATCAGCGGTAATATGGCACAAAATAATATCCATTTTGTTGTTTGTTGTTTGTTAGTGGTTATTTGTTGTTGTTTGTTGGTGGTTATTTGTTGTTGTTTGTTGGTGGTTATTTGTTGTTGGTTGGTGGTTGGTGGTTATTCAGTTCAAATAACCAATAACCAATAACGAACAACAATCAACAAACAACAAACAACAATCAACCAACAACAAATAACCACCAACATTACATAATAGTAATTAGTAATATTTAGCTTAAGTCTATGACAAAGGATCATTTTTTGGTAGCTTAGGAATCGGAATTAATAACAAAAACTTCGATTCGCTGGTCAGCATTCGTTGTCGATTACCGTTTATTTGGGAGATTAGGAAAATGTCAGTCATATTTCAATTTGCACTCTTAGCTTTAGTTCTCGTGTCCTTTGTGATGGTAATTGGGGTGCCGGTAGCTTATGCTTCCCCCCAAAACTGGGATCAATCTAAGCCCCTGCTGTACATCGGATCGGGAATTTGGGCAATCCTGGTGATTGTGGTTGGGGTCTTAAATTATCTGGTTGCTTAATTCCTCAGAATTACAGCTTACGCTGAAGCTGTAGATGCGTTGGGCAACGTTTCTACAGCTTTATAGGTAGAAAACATTAAATTAACAATTCTTATGGCAGTTTTCGAGGGTAATTTTACCCAGACCGAATCATTAAAGTTTGCGATCGTGATTGGTCGGTTTAATGACCTGATTACCGGCAAACTCTTAGCCGGGTGCCAAGATGCGATGCAACGTCACGGCATTGATGTCAGCGAACAAGGCAATCAAGTTGATTATATATGGGTGCCTGGGTGTTTTGAGGTCGCTTTGGTGGCGCGTCAATTGGCGATGAGCGATCGCTACGATGCCGTCATTTGCTTGGGCGCCGTAATTCGCGGTCATACGCCTCATTTTGATTATGTCGCCGCCGAAGTTTCTAAAGGAATTGCCGCTGCGGGTTTTCAAACCGGAGTCCCGGTGATTTTTGGGATTTTAACCGCCGATACTATGCAGCAAGCCTTGGAACGGGCGGGAATTAAGAGTAATAAAGGCTGGGACTATGGCATGAATGCCATAGAAATGGCCAGTTTGATGCGCCAGTTCAAAATTTTTTCGGGGCAACGCAACTCTACAGCGATCACTTCTGGCAGCCAGACTTTACCCGCAGCCGGATCTCCGAAAAGCGCGATCGCTCAACAGGGGATGTAGGGCCGCCATCGGCCGCCATCGGCCGCCATCGGTGTGGAGTGTGGGGCCGCCATCGGTGTAGGGCCGCCATCGGCCGCCATCGGCCGCCATCGGTGTGGGGGGAAGAGAGAAAAGAGAATAGAGAAAAGAGAATAGAGAATTTTCCTATGCATCCTATGCATCCTATGCATCCTATGCATCCTATGCATCCTATGCATCCTATGCATCCTCTCTTCCCCTACACCCTACACCCTACACCCTCTCTTTCCCCTACACCCTACACCCTAAACCCCACACCCTACACCGATGGCGGCCCCACACCCGAAAAAAATTTTTTCCCAAACTGTTGACAAAATCTGAAAAATCTGTAAATATAGAAATCGTCATGGAAATGCGGGTATAGCTCAGTGGTAGAGCGCAACCTTGCCAAGGTTGATGTCGCGCGTTCGAATCGCGTTACCCGCTTTAAAAGCAAAAATATCATAAACTGAGAGCAAAGCCTTTAATGGCTCAGTTGTTTTTGGCGGTTCAAACCTATTAGCCAAAGCAGCGATGGTTCACATTATATAGTGAAAGATGTTTTGAGAAAGATATTGTGCGATTTAAAAAAGAGCATAAAATTGACTGCAACACGGACTATCCTTGTCCGTGTCCGCGCCAAGGTAGATTAATCCCTATCACCTTGACCGAAGCATTTGGTTGCAATTCCTGCCAGCAAATCTTTGTTCTTGAGGAACAGGGATATGTTCTAGAACAACTGCCCACCCACTATCCTTACAAACGCTCTTGGCGCTGGAATGGCCATCACTGGCAAACGACCGATGATAATTTCCGAGAAAGCTACCTATCTGTAGCAATCTTGGTTATCTTAATGTTATTGGTAATTTGGCTACCTTTGGCGTTGCAATTGCCCCAGGGGGCAAATATTGTCCCGTGGGTGATTCTGGCAGTATTGCTGGCAATTTTCCCCGCCTTAATGGTGTGGTTAGCTTATAGGCGTTAGCGTAATGACAAAAGATTCTTTAACTTCTTCGTCCAGTCTCATGGTGAGTGTTCAACGCACCTATGAAGCGTCCTTGATTCTAGGAACCACTAAAGGGATAGAACGCTCTAGGGCTGTCCGGGCAATTGCTGATGCGTTGGATGATGCGACGGATGATATTCTCGAAGCCAATACTTTGGATTTAGAAGCCAGTCGGGAAATGGCGGTTCCTGATTTGATTTTGGAATGGTTGAAGCTGACTCCAGAACGTTTAAATAATACGGTGGAGACGCTTTATCGCTTGTCGGAATTGTCTGACCCTCTGCGTCGGGTGATGAATGCGTCTTATCAGTTGGATCATTCTCAAACTTATTGTCAGTTAATGCCTCTGGGTGTGATTGCATTAATCTATGAAACTTTGCCAGAGTTAGCCGCGATCGCCGCTGGACTTTGTATGAAAACGGGTAATAGTTTGCTGCTGCGAGGTGGGACTGAAGCAAGTCAATCCAATCAGGCGATCGCGCAAGCTATTTGTGGGGCTTTAGAAAAGGTGGGATTTCCCTCTGGATCTGTAGAATTAATCCCAGCGGATTCTGGGGCAACCATTCGTGATTTAGTTAAACAAGATGACTATATTAATTTAGTCATTCCTTATGGAAGACCGAGTTTAGTCCAACAAGTTGTGCGGCAATCTACCGCCCCGGTTTTGCGATCGGCAATGGGCAATTGTTATCTTTATTGGTCGCCTACGGGGAGTTTGGATCTGACCCGTTCTATTATTATGGATAGCCATCAAAGTGAACCAGATCCTGTGAATGCGATCGAGAAAGTTTTAATCCATAGCAATCAAAAACTCTCTTCTTTAACGATACTGTGGAATACCCTGCAAGAAAGTGGCTTTGAAATTCGCGTCGATGAAGAGTTACATCAAGAATTTCCTGGGTTAACCGTTGTCCAAGAAGAAGAGTGGCATCAATCTTATTTAAGCAAAACTGTTGCCTTTAAACGGGTGAATAACATGGAAGCCGCGATTCGATGGATCAACAAATATAGTAGCGGTCATGCGGATTGCCTCGTCACCGAGTCTTATTTAGAAAGTTCTCAATTTTCGGCGGGGATTAACAGTGCTTCAGTATATATTAACTCATCCCCGCGATTTTACCGTTACAACAAACAACAGGGTGATGCCATTTTCCTGGGAATGTCCAACCAAAAAGGCCTTCGCCGGGGTTTAATCAGTCTGGAAACTTTAACCACTCTCAAGCATATTGTTCAAGGGACGGGACAAGTTTAATTTTGATTGATTCGGTTCAAATAATTTGAGTCCTATATCTAAAATCCACTGATTACAGGGCTGTTCTATTGCGTGAAACTAGGGGCTATTTACGAATTGCCCCTACAGGTTGGGAGACCAAAATGGTTGGGTTTTCTCTCCCAATCCTTATTATCTATTTGTCTGTGGTTGATTAATCTAAAAAACGCTGTAAATCAACAATTTGTTATAATTTTTTGTGGATAATTTATATAATTTAATTATACCAATAAGATTTATTTGCAAAAAACCGTGCTTTCTAAATTATTAAATATATCTCAAAAACCCAACCAAAAATCAGGGCATTCATTGGTTAGCTTATTAAAATTAACGATCGCTTCTCTTGGAGTGACTGGGTTGGTGTTACTCGTTCGCTATTTTGGCGGGTGGCAATCTGCTGAATTGATGATATTTGATCTGATGGTAAATTTGCGTCCCGACCCAGGACCCGATCCCAGGCTTTTGGTGGTAGAAATTAACGAGCAAGATATTGCCAATTTACAGCAATGGCCTATATCCGATCGCGTATTAGCAAAAGCCTTAGCCGAGTTGCAAAAACACCAACCAGCAGCGATCGCTCTAGACCTGGTGCGAGATATTCCTAACCCACCGGGATATGAGGAATTGGTGCAACAATTTCAGCAACCTAATGTGATTGGGTCTTTAGTCATTGGTAATAACGATCGCGATCGCGTTTCCGCCCCTCCCAGTTTACCAGGAACACAAATTGGTTTTGCGGATATGGCGATCGATCCAGATAGTCGAGTTCGCCGTCAATTAATGTTTCAGCCTGATGGAAGTGCTTTATCTGTTCAGGCAGCCCGAATTTATTTAAAAAATCAGCAAATATCCGATAAATTAACCGAAAATAAAGAATATCAGCTTGGTGAAAAGATTTTTCCGAGATTAAGCAAATCCTCTGGTGGTTATCAAACCATAGATGCACGGGGTTATCAATTTTTGCTAACTTATCGGTCGAAAACTGTTGCCCAAACAATTAGTTTTACAGAAGTAATAAACGGGGAAATTGAGCCAAATTTAGTAAAAAATAAAATTGTTTTTATTGGGGTGACTGCTCCTAGTCTCAAAGATTTATTTTTTACTCCCTATAGTGCAGGCAACTACGGACAAAAAATGCCTGGAGTTGAGATTCATGCTCAGATGACTAGCCAGATATTGAGTGCCGTATTAGATGGTGAACCTTTATTTGGGTTTTGGTCAGAATGGGCTGAAGTATTGTGGATATTCGTTTGGGCAATTATCGGCGCTATTTTAGCCGGACGAATTCAGCAACCCTTGGTTTTAGTCGGCAGCGCGATCGCCTCTGTGGGTGGTATCTTTGGGATTAGTTATGGATTATTTTTACAAGCGGCTTGGGTGCCCGTTGCCGCACCAATGGCCACGTTTTTTGTCACGACAATTTTAACCGAATTGTATCAAAAGCAATTAGTCTGGCAACAGGAACAAATGGTAATGAAGCTATTAGGGCAACAAACCTCACCAGAAATTGCTTCTGCTTTATGGAATAGCCGCGATCGCTTATTACAATCGGGCATATTACCCTGGCAAACTCTAACCGCAACGGTCTTATTTACAGACATTAAAAACTTTAGCACCATCTCGGAAACTAAATCACCGGAAGAGTTAATGACCTGGTTAAATCCCTATCTGATTGCCATGAGCGATCGGGTCTTAGATTATCATGGAATTGTTAACAAATTTACTGGGGATGGAATTATGGCTGTATTTGGAGTTCCGGTGCCCCGTAGTAGTAATGAAGAAATCGCTCAAGATGCCGAAAATGCCATCAATTGTGCCTTAGCAATGGCCGAAAACTTAACAAAACTTAATCAAAAATGGCAACAGCAAAAATTGCCCAAAGTGCAAATGCGTGTCGGGATTTTTACCGGCTTAATTACGGTGGGCAGCTTAGGCGGAAAAAATCGTCTAGAATATGGAGTAATTGGGGATACCGTCAACACCGCCTCACGGTTAGAAAGTTGTGAAAAACAGCGCCAACCCGATGACTGCCGCATTCTCATTGGTCAAGCCACTTTAGAATATGTTCAAGGTAAATTTGAGGTGGAATCTTGGGGGTCTTTACCGTTAAAAGGGAAACAACAAATGGTAGAAGTTTACCGGGCGATCGGTCGGGTTGTTTAAAATTCGTCGGGTGTTAAAATCCGTCGGGGATTAAAATCCGCCTGGGTTAACATTTGTCGGGGTTAAAATCCGTCGGAGGTGAACATTCGTCGGGGGTTAACATTTGTCGGGGTTAAAATCCGTCGGGGGTTAAAATCCGTCGGGGGTTAAAATCCGTCGGGGTTAAAATCCGTCGGGGGTTAAAATCCGTCGGGGGTTAAAATCCGTCGGGGGTTAAAATCCGTCGGGGAATAAATTCCCCGCCTCATAGCTAAAGTCGGTTAAAACCGACTAAAATTAGACTAAAATAATATTATATATATAATATTATTTATATATATAAAATATAATATAATTCAAAATTACGGATTTCAGTCGGTTTTAACCGACTTGCGCTATGAGACGGGGAATTTATTCCCCGGCGGGGCGGAACCGGGCAAAATTATATAATTCAAAATTACGGATTTCAGTCGGTTTTAACCGACTTGCGCTATGAGACGGGGAATTTATTCCCCGGCGGGGCGGAACTGGGTAAAATTATATAATTGAAAACGACGGATTTCAGTCGGTTTTAACCGACTTGCGCTATGAGACGGGGAATTTATTCCCCGGCGGGGCGGAACTGGGTAAAATTATATAATTGAAAACGACGGATTTCAGTCGGTTTTAACCGACTTGCGCTATGAGACGGGGAATTTATTCCCCGGCGGGGCGGAACCGGGTAAAATTATATAATTGAAAACGACGGATTTCAGTCGGTTTTAACCGACTTGCGCTATGAGACGGGGAATTTATTCCCCGGCGGGGCGGAACCGGGTAAAATTATATAATTCAAAATTACGGATTTCAGTCGGTTTCAACCGACTTGCGCTATGAGACGGGGAATTTATTCCCCGGCGGGGCGGAACTGGGTAAAATTATATAATTGAAAACGACGGATTTCAGTCGGTTTTAACCGACTTGCGCTATGAGACGGGGATTTTAATCCCCGGCGAAACCGGGCGAAACCGGGCGGAACCGGGCGGAACCGGGCGAAACCGGGCGGAACCGGGCGGAACCGGGCGGAACCGGGCGAATCCGGGCGAATCCGGGCGGAACCGGGCGAATCCGGGCGAATCCGGGCGAATCCGGGCGAATCCGGGCGAATCCGGGCGAATCCGGGCGAATCCGGGCGAATCCGGGCGAATCCGGGCGAATCCGGGCGAATCCGGGCGAATCCGACTAAAATTATATAATTGAAAATGACGGATTTCAGTCGGTTTTAACCGACTTGCGCTATGAGACGGATTTTAATCCCCGGCGGATTGGGAAATTGGCTAATTCGGCGGATCCGGGGGATACCAACGATTAGGTGGATCGTCTTCAGAATCAGTTTTTTCCAACCAAGAAATCGCCGTTTTATTCCCATGATGTATTTTCTGATTATTCACATAAGCCACAGCGCGATCGATTTGCTTACTGCCCACAGAAAAAACGCCATATTCTTCCTGCCACGCAAATTTATCTTGACCCATCAATCCTGAATGATTCATATAATAGGCGCTGCTACCTTTTACCGTCTTGACAAATTCAGCAATTGATAGACTCGGAGGAATCGATGCCACCAAATGAATATGATCTTCGATGCCACCAATCCCATGAATGATACAACCCAGAGAGTCCGCTTTGCCAATGATATAATTATAAAGAGTAGATTCTTTATCTGGGGTAATTAAATATTGACGATTTTTAGTTGTCCAAACTAAATGATAGTAAAGTCGCCAGAGAGCCATAATTGGTGTAATAGTCTATGACTATAATTGTAGAGCGATCGCGGCTTTTTCTATGAAGCAAATTTTAGCTTATATCAAGCTTTGTTATAAAGAAGATGGATGAATAATGTTTCGACCATTTCAACATATCGCCTCCACTGGTTTAGCACTATTGCTATTGCTTTCGGGGATAAGTTTTACCACAGGAGTTTGGGCGCAAACTAATCCAAGAACACAATCCAGTGACGATAAACCAGTCAACCCAGTCGATGATCCTGATGACAGAAAAAATAATACAGATTCAGGAATTACGCGAGATAATTGCCTGGTTGGAGAAAATCCAAAACCTCTCACAGCCTTGATTCCGAATTCAAGCGGTTATCCATTAACGACGATGGGATATCCGACGTTTTTTTTCTATATTCCTGATAATGCGCTTGAAGCTGTTGAGTTTTTAATTCTAGATGATAAATCCAGACTTTTATATCGTAACCGTATGGCAATCTCTCCTCGTGGCGGGGTGATGAGTGTGAGTCTGCCTACGGATAGTCCAATGGGAGAATTACAACCAGGGAAATCTTATCAATGGGAATTAGCTTTAGTTTGTCAGAAAAATGGGAAAGAAGATAAAACAACTCATCTGAATGGATGGATTCAAAGAGTAGACAATCCCGATTTAGTGGCACAAGTCCAGCAAGCAAATCCTCGCCAAGTTCCCGAAATTTATGCTCAGGCAGGAATTTGGTATGATTTTCTCGCTAGTCTGGCTAATTTACGACGGGAAAATCCTAATGATTCTGAGTTAACCCAATATTGGATTGAGGTATTGCAGTCTGTGGGATTGGCAGAAGTCGCGGAAGAACCGTTGATTTCGCAACCTTGAAATTACCATTGATTAATTGTAGGTTGGGTTTCCTTCCGCCATATCGCAACACCCGCCATATCGCAACATCCGCCATATCGCAACATCCGCCAGGGATTAAAATCCCTGGCTCATAGCGCAAGTCGGTTAAAACCGACTGTTATGGAGCAGGAAAAATCGGATTTTTAGTCGGTTTCAACCGACTTTAGCTATGAGGCCGCCAACGTTTAAACCCCCGCCGGTCGGATTGTTATGCAGCATTAAATATCGGATTTTTAGTCGGTTTTAACCGACTTGCGCTATGAGACGGGGGTTTTAACCCCCGGCGGTCTGGGTTTCCCGCGACCAGCCCGATCGCCATTCCGCCATATCGCCATTCCGCCATATCGCCATTCCGCCCGATCGCCATATCGCCACACCCGCCATATCGCCACACCCGCCATATCGCCACACCCGCCATATCGCCATTCCGCCATATCGCCATTCCGCCATATCGCCATTCCGCCATATCGCCATTCCGCCATATCGCCATTCCGCCATATCGCCACACCTGCCATATCGCCACACCCGCCAGGGGTTAAAACGATGGCGGGCTAATAGCTCAAGTCGGTTAAAACCGACTGAAATCCTGACCCGGTAAATTCGTTACCAGCCACCGCCCCACCACCAGGCACAATATAAAAAAAGACTAACGTTTAAGAGTTTTTATCTAAACCAAGACTCTAATAAAATTAGAGATATTTTAAATAATCGGAGGCTTCACCGATGCGCCTCGCTCAAAAAGTTTTTAGCCTGATTTGCAGCACAATTCTGTTGTCCATAACTTGTCCTGGGTCGGTTAAATTGGGTCAAGAATCAATTATTAGGGGATTTTTCCCGCCCCAAGCAGTCGCGCAAACGGAAACGGAAATCAAAGCAGCCCATAAATTATTGCTGCAAGGAATTCAGCAATATGAAACCAGTCAGTTTCGCGAAGCTTTACAATCTTGGGAAGCAGCTTTGGCACTTTATCAGCAAATTACTTACCGCCAAGGTATTGCCAACTCTCTGAATAATTTAGGCACGGCTTACTATTCATTAGGAGACTATGCAAGAGCGATTGAACACTTACAGCAATCTTGGGAAATATTCCGTGAAATTGGCGATCGCGATCGCATTGCCATTTTTCTGAATAATTTGGGCGAAGTTTACTCCTCATTAATTGAAATCGCTTTAACCGTAGCGGAACGGGGAAGGGCAAGAGCATTTGTGGAGTTATTTAATCAACGACTTTCTCAAAATTCAGAATTTAATATTGAACCGCCCAATATCGAGAGCGAGCAAATTCAAAAAATTGCGGCTGCCCATCATGCCACGATTGTTATTTATTCAAATATGTGAGATTTTACATCAATCATAAATAATTAAATAAGAATAAATGTATTGTATATTTGTTAAGGTTTTAAAAAACAGTATTTAACTTACTTTAAATCGCGATGATTTAAATTTTTTGCGACAATAAAATACATTTTTAGAGTAATTTATTGCCAATAATCGTTGTTTTGCTAACCTCTCTTGTCGCAACGATTTACAGATAGTTTTTAGCCGTATTAGTTTACCAGAAATGCGCGGCGGATCAGGCTTTAATTTACAACAGCAATCCGCCGATCAAGCGAATACCCCCAAACCGAATAATTCTTTCGATACTCGCTTATTGAAACAACTGCATGAATTACCGATCAAACCCGATCGCGGATTTACTTCCCTCAGACCCGAATGCTCATGTGATTTTTATTCCTCAAGATGAGTTATTTCTGGTTCTTTTTCCCGCTTTAGTGGATGAAAATGACACTTATTTAATCGAAAAACACACGATTCTTACTGATCCTTCGATTCATTCAATCTCTGGGTTTAACCGCTGAACATCGGCAACAGTTACCTCGTGAAAATATTAGCAGCAATGATGTGTTAATTGTCGGCAATCCGAGGATGCCATTAGTCACTATAATTCCAGGGAAAAAGCCGCAAAAATTATTTTCTCTAAAAGCAGCGGAAACCGAAGCCCAAAATATTGCCAGGAGTTTTAATAATACGGCTTTAATCTGCCACGAAGCTACAAAATTTATGGTGGTTTAACGGATGAAAAAATCGCGCATCATTCATTTAGCCACTCACGGCAATTTTGATGCTAATCAAGGGAATAAAAGCTGGGTAGCTTTGTCGCCGGATAGCCTGAATACGGCAGATAATGGGCTTTTAACCGCTCAAGAAATTGTGAATTTAAACCTGAAATCTTAGTTAGTAGTTTTGTCCGCTTGTGGCACTGGGCGAGGCAAAATTGGTGGCGATGGGGTGATTAGTTTATCTCGTGCTTTTATTTCGGCAGGTTCGGCTTCAGTGTTGGTTTTTCTTTGGTCTGTTGATGATAATATTACCGCCTTTATTATGGAGCAATTTTATCAAAATTGGCACAATGGTGATGATAAAGCTAAGGCTTTGCGCGATGCTATGTTAGCGGGGTCGTTCCCGGTTGACGGTGAGGCGGCTCTCCAGGAACGCACCCTACTATTTACTCCCCAACGTCAGTGCGTAGCACGTCTTCCGAGACTTGGTTCACCAGATAACCGTAAGGCGGTTTCTGCTGTTCGAGAGCGCGGCAAGGCGGGGGAGAGGATGGACGCTCCCAGGATTCGTCGAATTCTTCCCAGAGGCGCTGCAATTGCGGATTGATGGCACTGTCGGCCAAAATCTCCATTGTGACAGCGTATATCCCCCGCAAGTCCTCTAAGTCGCCGCGAACATAGATATCTCCGGCTGTGACAGCAGCATCTACAGATAACCGGCCTGCGATCGCGTCTCTGAGCGTCTCGGCATCGCTGCGAAAGATGAGCGGTTCTGATTCTGCTAGCGGTTCAACCGTCAAAAGCAGCTCGTTGCCCCCTGATGCTCGCAGTCGCAATCCAATCCCGTCGAGGGCGATCGCCGCCGTCTTCCCAGAGACTGTTTCCACTAACAATCTCCAAGTCCTGCCTCCCTTGGCTCGCAGTATTTCCACTAGGTCGAGTATCCAGTTCGCCAACTGTTCCTGGCGGTTGTCCGACGCATATACCATTGTTGACCTCTAGAAGTTAAACGCTAATTTAATCTCATATTCTCTGAACCTGTCATGTCAAGGATGAATTGACATGACAGGTTCAGCATAATATAATAATTAACTTAAGCAAATTCAACAGCAGATGAAACACCAAAAATAAGAAGACGAAAAACAAAAAAAAATTATAAAAAACATAAAATTTGCTGGTATAGCCAGTATCTACTGGCGCGGTTCCTGAAACCGAGGCACCTGGTTTTGACTGGATAGAGATGAGTTATGCTGGCTGAAAGTGGCGGCGGAAGTTCCGCTCAAGTTACTCAGGGTAAGTATGCTGATTTCAAAATATCTAGAAAAATCAGGATAGATCGGTGCCAACGCTAGGCTCACGAAAAAATTCAATTCCCACAAAATTGAGCTAATTTTTGTTAAACATAGACTCCATGCTGGAAATATTTTATTTTACTTTATTGTTCAGTTTTTCAAATTGGTTATTGTATGACCCCAAAGGAAAAACCACTAAACACCGGACGAACGGAGCTAATCTCAAACCGCTGCCTGACGAGACTGCATTGAGAGACAACCATCACCCAGACAACGGCACAGCTAATGGCGGATTCTCTAATGGTAATGGCAAACCACATGGCACGGCAGGCACAGACAACCATCACGAGACTGCATTGAGAGACAACCATCACCCAGACAACGGCACAGCTAATGGCGGATTCTCTAATGGTAATGGCAAACCACATGGCACGGCAGGCACAGACAACCATCACGAGACTGCATTGAGAGACAACCATCACCCAGACAACGGCACAGCTAATGGCGGATTCTCTAATGGTAATGGCAAACCACATGGCACGGCAGGCACAGACAACCATCACCCAGACAACGGCATAGCTAATGGGGAAGTAAATGGGGTAATAGCCAACCTAGTCGCGTCTCTTCAAGCGCCCGAAACAAAGAGGGGTAGGAGGAGGGATGAATATCAGGGGGGAACCTCTCTCCAGACAGAGACATCTGCTCTAAAATTGCCTGGGGGAGAAACGTTACAGGTACTCACTCCGCCAGCGGCAAAAAAAGCCGAGTTTGACAAGAAGATTATCAACGAAGCGCTGCACAGTGCGCGGGTGGCTGTGGGGGTGAAAATTCAGGAGTTTATCGACAAAAAACGCGGCGGAATCGGCTCCTACGAACCCCTGTATGAAATGCTGGCAGATTATCCCTTCCGCACCGGGAAAATGCTGCGTCCGACTATGTGCGTGAGTATGGCGCGAGCGGTAGGAGGGATGGGACAGTCGGCTTTGACCACAGCAGCGGCTCTAGAACTCTATCACAATGCGTTTCTAATTCACGATGACATTGAAGACGGTTCCGAGGCGCGGCGAGGCAAAGAAACTCTGCACCACATAATTGGCATTCCCCGCGCTATTAATGTGGGCGATGCCACGAATGTCCTTGCGGTGGGAATGTTGCTGGAAAACCTCTCTCTGATTGGGGCGAACAAAACCCTGGATGTGCTGCATGAGATTGAGTTGATGGCCCAGCAATCGGTGGAAGGGCAAGCGATGGAATTGGACTGGGTGGCAACAAATGCCTCGAACCTCACAGACCAAGATTATTTCAAGATGTGCGTCAAGAAAACCTGCTGGTATTCCTTTATGACGCCTTGCCGCATTGGTCTGATTGTGGGGCACCCGTCGGCACATACAAAAGATTTGGTAGAACCCTTGGCGCTCGTCACCCGATTTGGTATGGTTCTGGGAATCGCCTTTCAGATTCAAGACGACCTTTTGAATCTCCAGGGGGATGTGAAACTTTACGGTAAAGAAATTGGCGGCGATATCTATGAGGGCAAGCGCACTCTGATGCTGAATCACACGCTCGCCCACAGCTCCGCTGCCGACTCGCAAAAGATTCGGGAAATCCTGGCTCTGCCTCGGGAGCAAAAAACCCCAGCACAAGTGGAGTTTATTTACGACCGGATGCAGCGGTACGGCAGTATCGATCGCGGCTGGAATGTGGCGCGGACTTTGGCGAACCAAGCTGCTGAGATTTTTGAGCAGATGGACTTTCTCCAGCGGGAAACTCCTTTGCGCCCCAGCGAACAAGGGGTGTCCGCCGTCCACGATCGCCGCTTCCTCAAGGAACTGATCGACTACGTAATCTACCGGAATGTGTGAAGGTTCACAGTAGAGTCCCCTCGCCGACCCACCTGATTTTTGTCAAATCATTATGTTGAAGATTCCCTGAAGAATGAACCAAGCAATTGAACTCCCGCAACCCTTAACCGAAGCGAGCCTGAAAATCCCTCCCGGCGCGACGCTTTTGTTAAGGCTCTCACTCTCTAATAACATGAATGAAGTGGCACTCATCCGCCCGACGATAGATGACTGGGTGAGCGATGGCGGCCAGATTTTCTCGACAATTGAGCACTTAGTTCCCTCTTACATTTACTTGGAGCAGGGGCGTGAAGCGAGCCAGACGATCGCGGTGGAAATTCCCTCAGATTTGCAGCCCGGTCAATTTTTCAAAAGTTGGCTGCGATTTCCCGGTTGGCAAGAAACAGCAATTCCTGTTACAATAGAGATTGTGCCTGCTGCTAGTTTCCCCCACCAAACTGAGTCGGTAGATTTGCATCTGTCGGTGACGCTTCCTCTGCCAGGAGAACCGCATCAACTGTTTGGCTTAGATCCGGATCCGACCACAGCCGGAATTTTTGGCTTGATAGCAGGATTGATGGATTTGGATAAGATTCCCTCTCCCTGGCTGGCGGCTGAACTTCTGACAATTTTGGCTCAAAAAGGAGAGGAATACGCTCAAACAAAAACCGGCGGAGAGTTACAGGCTCGGCTGAAGGCCACACGCTTTTGCCAAAATGGGGCTCGGGCATTTGTCACCGCTCAACTGCCAGCCTGGATTTCTCAAAACTTGTTGGCGGCGAGTGCGGCGTTGGAAAGTCAATTCGGGCAAAGGCGTTTATTGGAGATTTGGGAGCGCTGGCTGTTAAATTTGGCGCACACGGATTTAGAAGCGGGGAGAAGCGGGAAGGAAATCGCGCTTCCGCCTCTGTTCGCCGCAGAATTTGCTGCCCAAATGGGCGGGGATGGGGCGCGCTGGTTTGGGGCGATCGCGCTGGGACTCGCCCGGTTGTCGCCGAGAATTGCCAGCATTCTGGAATCTTGCGCCACCGACAAGGCAAACCCTGCTGTTTCTACCGGCGCCGGAGAGCGAGCCGGTAACAGTTTAGCAATGGGATTGCCCGGTCTCGAAGGGCTGCCCGCTCGCTGGCTGGCGGCAGAACTGCTGCTCGTCCTGGCTGAAAAAGGAAAGGAACGCGCCCAAACTCAGGCGGGAAGTCAGTTGCTGGCTCAACTGGGGCGGACGCGGTTCTTTAAGAATGGGGTGTTGGCGCAGGCGGCGGCGCAAGTACCGCGCTGGCTGGCGGTGAGCCTGTCGGCGGCTTCTGCTTATCACGCTTCCATTGGGGGGCTGCCTGGACAGCAAGGGATGCTTTATGCCTGGGAGCAGTGGCTGTGGAGTTTGGTAGAAGCGGATTTATTTGCCGGTGAGTTGCCCTTAAAAATTCGGGTTCCCGATTTTGTCGGTGGCAGCACTGTCACCGCACTGGGGGGGAATGCTGACCTCTGGTTTGGGGCTTGGGTTCTGGCACTGGCGCAGGTGTCGCCTAGGTTCGCTGCTTTTCTGGAGGCGATCGCCCCCGCGTCCGCTGCACCGGCTGCCCCTGCTGCGTCGGAGCCGGTTTTTGACGATGTACTTGGCGAAGAGAAATCTATTCAGCGATGACAACTGACCCTCAATTGCTAGCCCGCATTGAAGCCCTGCGAATCCCCCTAGATGACCCCGCTTCCCCGATAGACTGGAAAGACTGGTATCACTTTGTGCTGCTCGATCGGCACAGCGGGGTGCGATCGCTGGTTAATGTCACTTTGGCGGGGCGGCCCGGGCAAGGGGAAATTCAAGTGACGTTTATTGTTAATATGAACTCCCAATCTATTGTGCCGGAATTGGATGCGCCTCTGGCAACTTTCGGCACCGCTTTCTCTCAGGAATGGAAGCCAGAATTAGTGCGCCGTTTCCCCCTGCACTTGCAAGGCAAAGGGATGTCCCTGGATATTGACGGCAACAATTTTGCTGTGGAAGTACGCGACGACAGGGCGCAGCTTTATGTCCGCTTTCAAGCACAAGCTGAGGCGACAGCTTTGTTGGTAACAGAGGATTCGCCTTTCGGCAGCGGTTTCATCGGCTGGGGTTTAGTGCCCGGTTTGCGAGTGGCGGGAGAACTGTCGGTTTGCGGCCAGAGTTTTAATCTCAATTCTGACTGGTTTTGCTATCACGATCGCAATTTCGGGCGCTTCCGCTGGGGCGAGGATATCGGTTGGGAATGGTTTGTGGCTTTTGCGAAATGCGAGGATGGCCGTGAATTAACCTTTGTTTTGGACAGGCGCACGAACAAAAATCACTCAGAGGGCGGGCTATCCTATATTTTTGTTTACTTGAATCAGGAGTTGCGCAAGATTTTTCTAAGTTCAAGTTTGCGGATTAATTGGGATTGGTCGCCCGATCCGGTTTTGCCAACGCGCCTGCCTGGAATTATGGCTTCGCTGTTTTCTCGTCGCTCCTTGAGGATGCCGCAAAGTTTGGTCGTGGATGCGGCGGATGAACAAGACCGGTTGTTAATGGAGGTGGAGTTTGACGGGAAGGCGGAGTTGGTGGTGCCTGACAATCAAGAGCGGCAGTATAGTTTTATTGAGGAAGTGACCGGAGCGATTAAAGTCAGTCTTTCTTTGAATGGGGAAATGCTGTCAGCCACTGGCTTGATTTATGCTGAGTACGTGCAGTAGCCGGTGTTTCTATTGAGAGGGCGTCAGGCATAACCTCCTCCAAGAAACCGGGTTTCTGACAGGGGGCTCGTTACGTTTATTTATGTTCGCGCTTCTTGCCCCCAGACAAAGATCCTCGCCCTTAGTGAACAGGCAAGGTGCTGTCTTCAACGAGGACAGCGCCAGTAAGAGTACCGGTGAAATTGCCGGTGAGGTCTGCAACTTTTAGCGCTGAACCTTCCACGCGGACCTCATTTAATGGCCAGCACCCGACCAAACCAGGCTCTTTGCCAGTGATCCGCTTGGACATATCCGCCTGGATTTCGGCTTGGGTGCGAACTCGGTTCCAAACCCGAACTTCTGCCATCTTGCCCTGGAAATCTTGGTCGGCAGTCCAGTTGCTTTTGCCGATGTAATTTTTGGTGCGATTGATGTTGTTTGGCACCAGTAGCTTGCCAGAAGCAACCGGCAGGCCGTTTTTGTAAAGGACGGCATTTCCTGCAGAATCTAGCGTCCCTGCCAAGTGCATCCACTTACCCAGTTCTAGAACTGCCGATGGGGAAGTAAAATCTTGTCCTGAACTACCCTTATAAACACTCAGGTCCAACTTGGCGGTTGTTCCCGCATTGGCCAAAACAATGTTATCTGACTGGGCACCGTTGCCTAAATCGATAACTCTCGACCAACACCGGAAGGCATCATACCACACCCACGCTTCTATAGTTAGACCACCCGCAAAGTTGACACTTATCGCTGGCAGTGTGACATAATCTTTATCGCCGTCAAACAGCATAACTTTCGGAACTAAAGTCATGCCTGACCAATCAACCTTGATACTGCCCTTGTTATTGCCATAGTCCCAAAATAAATCATTCATCAGGAACCGCAAGGTTTGCCCCGGTTTGAGAACGATCGTGGCTTTTTTGCCAATATCGGTAACTTCACCCGTTGTCAGGTTTTGGGCGACTAAGCCATAAACGACATTCTTGGGATACTTCGTGTAGTTTGCCATATCTGGCCACCCTTGTTTTAGCCCATCCTGAATCAGCGGGTGGAGACTGGCTATCCCCTCGGCGGTACATTCCAGGTGGGGATTATTTGCGTCCGACGTCCAAGTTCCTGACGACGTAAATGTATAAGCAACTGGGGAGCCTTGGCTATTGGTAAAGTCAATTCCAGTCTCGGCAGTCGCTAGCACTTCAAACTGGCCTGTTAAGGTCATAATTCTGTTTTCTGTTATTCAAACTTTTACGTTTTAGGGAGTTGAGGCAGTGTCCCGTCAACTCTTGTCTTATTCTACGCACCGAAGATTTTCCGGTGCTGTTTTCTTCAACTTTTCTTCAGAAAGTGGAGCCAATTTTTCATTACCGACTGCGGTGCCTCCTCATTTTTGCCAAGGCGACTTTCCCTATTCTGTACGCATTGACGATCCCCCCCATGCCCCCCCTTTTGTTTACGGTCAAACTCTAGTTTCAAAAAAAGAACGAATCCTCTGTTTAAGCTAACAAGTACCTTAAAAAATGATCCGTTTTTTCTCAGTATAGCAGGCTATGCCTTGGGATAAATCTCATCCATCAAAGCTTGCCACAGCATTTCAACGCATTTCGCCGCGACGCGAGAATTTATCAACCGCTGCCACTTTTTCTTGGCTTGATTGGAGGTAAGTTTTTCAACTTTTACCTCTTTTACTTTTCCTCGCACAATTTCCTCAATTTGAGCCATCTGCTCTTTTGATAGCTTTGCTCCCATTTGGTCTTTTATGTCCCGCATGAGCTTGTCTTTTTCTTCTTGGTCTTGCTTCGCTTTAATCGCCTCTGGGCTGCCACACCACTTTTTCACCGTAAAATTATAGTAGTCTAAAAGCCGGTCTTGATAGTGATTTTTCGGAACCCATTTTTTAGAATTACCGCAAGTTCGCGAGATTAAATGATTGACAAACTCGCGACCCAAGGCTGACCCTGAGACTTTCGTTTTTTTCTTATCCCCATATGACTCCTCTATCCGACCAAATCCCAAGCGTTGCTTAAATTTGGCACGGGCTGCGCGGAATCCCTTTGGGGTAAAAAATCGGTCTATGGGATAGCACAGGGCGATGACTAAGGCTTGAAGCTTTACATTAAACCCGAACGCCGTCATCACCTTTTGATAAGGCATAAATTCTGGCGATCGCATCCGTTTTTTTAGGTCTTTGAGGATTCGCTCTTCTTCTAATTTGAGGGTGCGAATCTGTTGAGCCAAAAACCGGGTGAAATCAGATATTTCCTGCCCATAAGCCTTGCCTACAGATTTTGCCCATTTGTTATCGTGAGTAGAGGACTTGATTTTCAACTTTCGCTCCGCGCCTGCTAACCATGCCCAAAGTGGAATTTCCCCGTCGGTCGCTTCCTTTGAATTTGAGAAGGCGACTTCTGGGAACTCCCGGCAAAGTTGCTGGCGGGCGCGGTTGATTAGTCGTGTACACGCTGCCTCGATGCACTCCAGTTGCAGCACCGCATCCCGAAAGAAACTTAGGTCGTCGTTGTGGCAATACTTGAGAAAATAGTCGTCATCCTCACCGAACTCCCAACCGATCGCAGCCAGCGCTAAGGCATCAGCTTTATCGTTTTTGTCTGGGAGCTTGTGCGATTCGCGATAGTGACGAGTGCTTTTGTGGTCTGCCCATCGGACGCGAATTCCATTTTGAGTAGCAATTTCAGCCCATAGCCAAGAATAATTTATTCCCGTTGGCTCAAGGACTAACTCTGAAAACCCTTGAGCTAACCATTGAGTAACGTTTTTTTGGTCTAGATCAAATTCGTAGGCTTGAAACTTTTCCGTGTCAGAGAAAAACGCTTTCAAGTTTTCCGGCTTTTCGTCCAAGAAGACAGCCACAATTTTGGCTTTGCAGACATCAGCGCCACAGATTTTTTTATTCATTTTTCCAGGTTTCAAATTATGCAGATTCGACCATATAATCCCTCTTTACCCATCCCACAAATTGCAAAAGGTTTACCAATTTGTTTATTGGAATCTCAATGCGGGGGCAATTGCCCTAGAATATAAAACGCCACTGTTGTTTCAAGTGGCGTTTTATGTATTAACCTAATCAGACAATTCCTTCAGCAACTCCGAGTAAATCATCGCAGCCACCTTTCGCATAGTTGCACCACGGGCGGCATAAAGTGCTTTTCCGCTAAGTTTTTTCAAGGAACCATAAGGCAGTAATTGATAAGCACGGTTCAGCCAATATTAGAGAATTCGGCGAATGGTGTTTCAACAAACTTTTTGTTGAATTTGCCGTTCTCTGTAAGAGCCATTTCAAAATTGTTATTGACGTACAGCCACATTATCTATCGCGCCATTCCTGACCCTTTTGCCTTGGACTTTGAGTTGACTTTTTTATTAACTCATCAGCGTTAGGGCAGCGTTCACAAATAGCGATAATTGCAAATTTTGCATCGTGAAAACTTTTTGTGCCTTGACCGTCTGGTAAATTATGCTTTTTCGCTAATTGACTATTGGTGCCAACGGTAAACCAAACTGATTTAATCTCATCCCATGTAGGGTATTTATTCCAATCTGGGAATTTAGCGAAAATATAACCATAGTTACTATGGAATGAAGCATGATCGCTTATCCTACCCATTTGATTAGTATCGCGTGTTCGTTTGCGTTTAGTATTCCGGTGATTACCGCGAAAATATTCGTTTTCTATATCTTGAAATATTTCACGATAAGTGATTAGATCATTGGTGATCTTATTCTCACCTAATATCTCACGGTCATACCATTCCCAAAATTCACTAGCCTTAGTAAATGTCTGTAAAGCATTGTGAACTTTGATGGCTTTTTGGTAAGCACTGATTACATTATCAGTAGTAAATGAATTGCAATCACAAGCTTTGTTCGTACGTTTACCTGTTGCAGGATCTATAAACTGCAATCGGATATATTTGTTACGCTCTAGTTTTAGACCTACCGAGTAATCTCCTAACTCAGTTACTAACTTGTGATATAACTTTATCGTATCACCAAAATTTTGGTAAATACCGCTATTTGGGGTGTTCGATCCTTCACTCATTTTTCACTCTTTGGGTTAAAACAACAGTAGCGAGTGAGTCAAAAAGTAGGATATATCAATGGTTTTGAGTTATATTGTAGGCTCATTACGGGCGGGTTTCAAACCATTGGTGTCAAGCCCCCACCCCCCCTCCCTACAATCCCTTGAAACGCTTGTGGATTCCCGCGTAGGGGCGATTCGCTTTCCATTGGTGTCAACTTAACCAGAGGATGCCCAGATTTCTTGGGAGAGAGCAGCCGAGTCTCTATGCCGCTTTCTCACGGCTTTAACCAAACCTAACAACTGATAATTTTCAGCTAAAAAAGCTACAACATCCTCAGATTCTCCCCTCAGTAAAGCTCGGTAAAAGTGATAAAGCCCTCTAAATACCATTTCTACAGAAATTCTTTCAAGGGGTTATTCAACGGTTCTGTTGCTTTTGACTCATATGTTACAGGGGGGTGTAAAGCTTGAAAGATTCTCTCTTCTAGTCTACACTCCCCTCCTCATATTCCTTAAGTTGACACCAATGCCCCTGTGCTCGCCCCTACTAACAACCGGATTTGGTATAAAGAAACCCGGTAACTTCGGCGAAACCGGGTTTCTTTGATTAACTTTCAGGAATCCCGATTAAGCCTCCAGACCCATCAATTACTTCACCAATCCGATAAGCGGGAATTTGTTGACTTTCAAACCATTGAATCGCTTGGTTCGCTTGCTGCGGGGACACGAGAACCACAAAACCAATCCCCATATTAAAAGTATTGAACATTTCTGGCCGATTCACTTCACCAACAGTGGCAATCCATTCAAAAATTGGCGGTACAGTCCAGCTATTCACATCAATTTGAATCGATTTTCCTGGGGGCAAACAGCGGGGCAGATTTTCCGGCAAACCGCCGCCAGTAATATGAGCCATGGCATGAATTTCTATGCCCGCGTCTCTAGCGGCTAAAACAGGTTTGACATATATCTGGGTGGGAGTTAGGAGCACTTCACCCAAGCAAGCACCTCCGAGCAAACTAGGGGTATCGGTCCAACTGTAGCCGTGGTCAAAGACGATTTTTCTAACCAGACTAAAGCCGTTACTGTGAACCCCAGAACTGGCTAGTCCGATCGCCACATCTCCTGATTTTACCTGAGAACCATCGAGCAACTGGCTTTTTTCCACCACCCCCACAGCAAACCCAGCCAGGTCATATTCTCCGGGCTGATAAAAACCGGGCATTTCGGCGGTTTCCCCACCGAGAAGGGTACAACCAGATTGCTTGCATCCTTCCACAATGCCGGAAACCACCTGACTCATTTGTTCTGGGTCGAGTTGACTTGTGGCTAAATAGTCCAAGAAAAATAACGGTTCAGCCCCGGAAGTCAAAATATCGTTGACGCACATAGCCACTAAATCGATGCCTACGGTGCTGTGTTGATTCCCTTGCTGGGCTAGTTTCAGCTTTGTACCCACCCCATCGGTGCCGGAAACCAGGATGGGTTCTCGATAACCCGTGGGCATTTGAAAATAACCACTAAATCCGCCAATGCCTCCCAAAACTTCTGGTCGATGGGTACTGCCGACCATCTTACGAATGCGATCGACAAAAGCGCGACCGGCTTCAACATCTACACCTGCTTGTTTATAGTCCATAAGAAATTAATCCTGAAATTAAATCCTGAAATTAATCCTGGAATTAATCCGGGGATAGAGTGACATCGGTATTTTAATGTGCCAGTATGCCGAAATTGTCACCGATAACAATTCCGCTAAAAATTCCGCTAAAAATTCCGCTTTTGTGCGAGATGCCTCCGGCACGCTCCGCGAACGGCTATCAGATCCATATTGTTGGATCCAGTGGGCGATCAATTGGTTTACAGTAAATACCACAAAAGCTAATTTTTGTCAACAAAAAAGCCATGAAATTTGGCAAATTTTATCGGTACTTATCGGAAAGTACAGATTTTCTGATCGTAAATGTGGTGAACCTGAGAAATTTCTGTGTTACCTTGTGACAGTTCTTTACTTTTTAGGTATTAGGTGACATCTACCGGAGCATGAGTGAATACATCTAAAACCCTTGGTATCGCCAAGGTAGTCAACACTCATTTCTCCATAACCAATGTAAATTTTTAAGAGAGACCCATGAAAAAACAACTTTGGCATAGCCTGACCGCAATGGCACTGCTTTCTACTATTGGCATGAGTGAAGCAGTAAGTGCTCAGTCAAGCGCAAAAGCTGAACGGCAGAATATCCAGAATATTTCTATGCAGAATATTTCTGAGGTATCGCCGCATGAACCTCATAAAAATATCCATAAACTTCCGCGCAAATCTTCCAGACTTGCGTTCCAAGGTATCAAGAATTCTGGTCGATCTTACAACGAAGGCTGGGCATCATGGTATGGTCCGGGGTTTGATGGCAACTACACCGCCAGCGGTGAAGTTTTTGACCAGTATGACATGACCGCAGCCCATCCGTCTCTTCCTTTTGGGACGTTGGTGCAAGTGACTAATTTGGATAATGGGGCGTCGGTGACGGTGCGAATTAACGATCGCGGCCCATTTGCCGGTGGCCGAATTATTGACTTGTCTGCTGGTGCGGCTGAAGCATTGGGCATGATCTACACTGGTGAAGCTTATGTGGTTTTGCAGGTTTTAAATTAACCAGAAACCTAATCAGAAACCGGGTTTCTTAGCGCCATCAGAAACCCGGTTTCTCTGTTTCTAGTTTCTCACGGCAAATCTTTGATATTTTATCGAAGATATTTTGAATTGATGGGAGAGTGCCGTGCGTCTGTTTACCACAGTTGCCGCCTTACGCTGCTATTTAGACTTACATGGCTTTTCATTGAATGTGGGCTTTGTCCCGACAATGGGTGCGCTCCACCAAGGTCATCTCAGTTTAGTCGAACGGGCAAAAACTGAAAACGATATTGTGGTGGTGAGTATTTTTGTGAATCCTTTGCAATTTGGTCCCCAGGAAGATTTACAAAAATACCCCCGTGTTTTGGAGAAAGACCGACAGTTGTGTGAGGATGCCGGAGTTGATGTGATTTTTGCCCCAACTCCCGAAGAAATGGGAATCGGGGAAACTCCCACTCTGACTCAGGTGGTTCCTCCAGGCATTCTGATGTCGGGCTTGTGTGGCCGATCGCGCCTGGGGCATTTTCAGGGAGTGGCGACCATTGTCACGAAGCTGTTAAATATCGTGACTCCGACTAGGGCTTATTTTGGCCAAAAAGATGCTCAACAGTTGGCGGTGATTCGTCGATTAGTGGCGGATTTAAACTCCAATGTGGAAATTGTCGGCTGTCCAATTGTCCGAGAACCGTCAGGACTGGCTTTGAGTTCGCGGAATCAATATCTCAGCCCAGAGGAAAAAGAATTAGCAGCGGTATTATATCGATCGCTGCAACGGGGGGCAGAGGTTTTATCTACGGGCAATAGTCGCAGTGATGAGATTATCAGCGCGGTAAAAGCAGAAATCCTAGAAACTTGTGCCGCTAAACCAGAGATTCCCACAGAAATAGACTATGTGGAACTGGTCGATCTCAATACTATGCAACCACTAGAAACTGTGGCGGAAACGGGTTTATTGGCGATCGCGGTGCGGATTGGTTCTACACGGTTAATTGACAACATAGTGTTACGCAATCGTCAGCCGGTAATTGCGATCGATGGGCCTGCGGGGGCGGGAAAATCCACCGTTGCCAAACAAGTTGCCAACCAACTAGGTTTACATTATCTAGATACCGGGGCAATGTATCGCGCTGTCACCTGGCTAGTCTTACAATCGGGAATTCCCCTAGACGATGAACCGGCAGTAGCAGAATTAGTCGCTAATGCAGAGATTTCTATGTGGCATCCCGAAGGGCAACCGAGTCAAATCTCGATTAATGGCCAAAATGTTACGGAAGCCATTCGCAGCCAAAGCGTGACTTCCCAAGTTTCCGCGATCGCAGCCCAAAAAGAAGTCCGACGGTTACTGGTACGGGAACAACAACGCTATGGACGGACCGGAGGCATTGTTGGGGAAGGACGAGACTTGGGGACTCATGTATTCCCCAATGCGGAATTAAAGATATATTTAACCGCCAGCGTTGCAGAACGAGCTCGGCGCCGTCAACAAGATTTGATTAATCTGGGGCTAGGAGAAATGAGTCTTAAGCAATTAGAAAAAGACATTGCCGAACGCGATCGCCTGGATAGTACGAGGGCGATCGCGCCTTTGCGTAAAGCCACCGATGCCATTGAAATTCAAACCGACTCTCTCACCATTGCCCAAGTGGTTGAGCAAATTGTCCAACTATATCAACAGCGGTTGATGGTTGATGGTTGATTGTTGATGGTTGATTGTTGATTGTTGCAAAAGTCCAGAAACCGGGTTTCTTGCGGATATTTTGGTTGGGATTTTGGTTGGGATATAGAGTTAACCCAGAAACCCGGTTTCTAACATTGCCCCCTAAAAGCCTCTAGCAGCCCCTTCTCTCCGAGGGTCAGCGGCCCCATCTAAAAACCCGTCTTTGGTTTGAATAATCAAATTAGCATTGCCCCAGGTATCTCTTAGATCGAGAGAATATCCCAAATTTTCTAAAGCTGCCAGGGTTCCTGAGTCAAATTCACCGCCGTCTGTGCCAGTTTCAATCCACAACTTATCGGGCAACCATTGGTGATGAATTCGCGGGGCAGAAACCGCCCCATTCGCATCCTGATCATAGACAGCGACATTGAGAATAAGCTGTAACACCGTGGTGATAATGGTGCTGCCACCAGGAGAACCAACAGCCATGAAAAAGCGATCGCCCTCTTGGGGTTTGGTGACAATGGTTGGGGTCATACTAGAAAGGGGCGTTTTTTTCGGGGCGATCGCATTAGCATCATCCCCCACCAAACCAAACAAATTCGGCACCAACGGCGCGATCGCAAAATCATCCATCTCATTATTCAACAAAATTCCCGTTCCTGGAGTCACCACCCCGGCCCCAAAATTGCCATTAACCGTAAAAGTCAGACTAACCACATTTCGGTCTTGATCCACCACCGTTAGATGGGTAGTATTCTCAGACTCACCGGCTTGTAAGCGTTTCAGAGTCGCTTCATCCACGGGTTTGACTTCGGTTTGCGATCGCGCCCGACCCAGGTCAATTTCTTGGCGTCGCTGTTGCCCATAGATAGGACTAATGATTTCTTGTACCGGAACCGTGACAAAATCTGGGTCGCCCAAATATAAAGAACGGTCAGCATAAGCAATTTGCATCGCCCCTGCCAATAAATGTAAAGCCTTCGGGTCTTGCCATGCCCAAGATTGAATTGTTTCGCTATCGTTCGCAGGTTTAGCCGTAATAATATTTAAAATTTGTAATAAGTGAACGCCTCCAGAAGACGGCGGTGGCATAGAACAGACTCGCAGTTCCAGAACCAGACCACAAACGGGTTCTCGCCAAATCGGTTGATAGGCTTTCAGGTCTGCCAAGGTAATCAGACCGCCATTTTTGGCCATATCATCAGCGATCGCCTGAGCAATTTCCCCGGTATAGAAACTTTGCCAATTCGCGGCTATTTGCTGCAAAGTCTTGCCCAGGTCTGGCTGCACCAGGCGATCGCCCACCGCGTGTATTTCCCCATCTTTGGTAAAAATTGCCCTAGCTGCGGGATTTTTCAGTAACACTTCGCGCCGTTGTTCCGCCGAATAAACAAAATATTCTCCCACGGGGAAACCATCATTTGCCCAGGAGATCGCCTGGGCCACCACTGTTGCCCAAGGCAACTGACCATACTTCTGGTGAACCTCATATAAACCTGCCACGGTTCCCGGAACTCCCACCGCTAAATGACCATCCAAACTAGCGCGGGGAATCACTTGACCATTCTCATCCAAATACATATCTCTTGTAGCAGCGAGAGGCGATCGTTCTCGAAAATCCAACGCCCGAATATCCCCACTATTCGCCTCTCGCAACAGCAAAAACCCACCCCCACCAATCCCAGCGGAAAAAGGTTCCACCACAGAAATCACAAAAGCAGTGGCAACAGCGGCGTCTACGGCATTTCCTCCTTTTTGGAGCATAGCTAAACCGGCATCACTAGCCAGAGGATGAGCCGCAACCACCATGCCTTTTTTATAACCAAATTCGCGATTTTGTAAGGGTGATTCGGGATTTTGTAGGGGCGATTCGCGATTTTGTAGGGGCGATTCGCGAATCCCCTCTACTGAAGAAATGTCTTGACTCCACCCCAGTAAAATCAGGCTATAACTAATAGAAAATACCGATAGAAAATACCGATAAAATAAACCCGCGAAATTTTGCATACATAACTAAAAAAATTTAAGTTTAATGGTCAATATAGGGGCAATTAATCAACTGCCCCTAGCCCCGAATCATCCTTCCTATATGTGAGGGATATTGTCAGTGCAGGTTCAGTGCAGGCTAAGAATTGCGAGGTGGATTAAGCTGTTCTCCTAAAGGTAATATCGTTGGGGCTTTGCTGGCACTGATACTCGCGGGTTTATTTCCCGGCTTATAATTATCGGACTTAAAACTAATTTCCAAATCCAGACGCATTTCTGCTTGTCGCCATTCTTTCCCTGGTTCCAGAAATTCAATCATCGGAAAACCCAAGCGGGTCGGCACTAAAAAATCAGTCGTTTCCACACAAGCGGCTTGTAATTCCTCTTTCAGTTCTCGGACAATACTGCCCACTTGAGCGGGTTCACGACAGACTAGGTTACTATCAGATTGAATTACCGCTGTATCCGGTAATAATAAAGTTGGAGGATATTTGGTCAAACAGTCAAATTCTAACCGAGTTTCTTCAGTGCGAAATTTAATCCCCACAATCGTCAATAAGCGAATTGTCCCCACATCCCATTCCCCACTTGGTTGAATGGATCGACCTCTCACCCCATCGGTTAAACATTTGACATCGTAGGAAATGCGGGTCACACCCCACAGCAGAATCGACAGCATTTCATAAAACATAAACGTTTGCCGATAAAACTTGTGGCTCGGTAGTTTGACTAAAGTATCTTTTGGTATCAGAAGGGGTTGAGTTTCAGTTTGAGGTTCGTTCATGGTTGAAAGTTGCAACATATCTCTGATACAAGATACCGCTGAAATGGTGACACAAGCGGAGATTATTTTCTTGAGTTGACAGATTGACTGTTATTTGTTATTATTGATTTGTTATTGGTGATTTGTTGTTGGTTATTTGTGGGTAGGGATTTTTTTGTTCGTTATCTGGCAAATCACCAAAGAATCCCTACCCACCAACCAACAAACAGGGAACAGGGAACAGGGAACAGGGAACAGGAAAGAGGTGAATTATGAAAACTCTCTCTTCTATGCATCTTTCTTCTCTCTTCTCTCTCCTCTCTCCTCCGTTCCCCGTTCCCTGATAACTGTTCCCCTTTCTCCAACCAAAGAATCCCTACCCAAAGAATCCCTACCCAACAACCAACCAACAACCAAAGAATCCCTACCCAACAACCAACCAACAACCAACAAATAAAAATGACTTTTGTAAGTGGCGTCAAAGAGTTTATTCAGTCTTGGGATGATTGCTTTGTGGAAGTCACGGAGACTGATGTATTTGCAACCAGTCCCCAGGGCAATATTAATAGTGAGGGAACTTCCGCTTGCTATAACTCAGCAATTTTTCCCAAATATCATCGCTACTTTAAAAAATCCCTGGAAGCGGGAATTAGAGAATTAGCGATCGCCCTGATTCGGAAATATAACTGCATCACCTACTCCAGTTGTCAGGGTCATGCCACCACCAACGATGCCGTCATGCGACAGAGATATGTGGCTATTTTGCCCCGGACGCCCCAAGAATATGAACGATTCTTTAATCTGTTTCATCATTTAGCCAAATTAACCAATCAGCAAATTGCTGATAATTCGGTCAAAGTGGCGATCGGGGATGATCCAGTAGAATCCGAAGATGGGGTGATGCCCGGAATTACCTTATTTTTCGTCGCTGACCATAAAGATGAAACACTTTATTTTCACGACGTGGAAATTGCTTATCAAAAAGTGCTGGAAATTGTGCTCAGTCACTCAGAAGGTGCGTTACGTTCCACTAACGCACCCTACGAAGTGTAATCAATCAGAAGGTGCGTTACGTTCCACTAACGCACCCTACGAAGTGTAGTCAATCAGAAGGTGCGTTACTACATCGATGTAGTAAGCCTTGAAAAATTAGGTTGAATTTGTTTAATCTGTTATTAGACCTCTGGCAGCGGCCTCGATCCCCCCAACCCCCCTTAAAAAGGGGGGCTTTGAACGAATTTTGCCAGAGGTCTGTGTATAGAACCATCATCGATGAACCAGCAAAAATGACTCAGACCATAACAAAATCTAATGTCAAGGAACTAATCCAAGCGCAACGGCAATTCTTTGCCACGGGGCAAACCAAGGAACTGGCATTTCGCCTAGAACAACTGCAACGGCTGAAAAAAACCATTCAAGACTCTGAACAAAAAATCCTGGATGCGTTGAAGGCTGATTTAAATAAGCCAGAGTTAGAGGGAATGTTGGAAGTAGCGGTGATTCAGGACATTAATTATATCCTGAAACATCTGAAATCTTGGGTCAAACCCCAGAAAGTAAAAACGCCTTTGGATCAATTTCCTGCATCGGCCAAAATTTATGCAGAACCTTTGGGGGTTGTGCTGATTATTGGGCCGTGGAATTATCCATTTTCTTTAATGATTGCGCCGTTATTAGGCGCGATCGCTGCTGGCAACTGTGCCATTCTCAAACCCTCAGAACTTGCCCCGAATACATCGGCGATCGTCACTGAAGTAATCCGCAAAACCTTTGACCCCAATTATATTGCTGTCATCGAAGGTGGAGTCGAAACCAGTCAACAGTTACTTGCCGAAAAATTTGACCATATATTCTTTACAGGCGGCACCAAAATCGGCCAAATTGTCATGGAAGCAGCGGCCAAACATTTAACACCTGTCACTTTAGAACTTGGGGGAAAAAGTCCCTGTATTGTCGAACCAGATATTGATGTAAAAACTGCCGCTAAAAGAATTACTTGGGGCAAATTTATTAATGGTGGGCAAACTTGTATTGCCCCGGATTACTTGTTAGTAAATCAAGGGATTAAATCTCAATTAATTGCCGAAATAAAACAATGTATTGCCGATTTTTATGGCAGCGATCCAGCCAATAGTCCAGACTATCCTCGGATTATTTCTGATCGACATTTTCAACGGCTGACATCATTTTTGTCAGAAGGAGAAATTCTAATTGGCGGGCAAAATAATCGAGAAAACCGTTATATTGCCCCCACATTAATTGATAATATTTCTCCTGATTCAGCTATCATGGAAGATGAGATATTTGGGCCAATTTTACCAATTTTAGCATATCGGGATTTATCAGAGGCGATCGCGTTGATTAATAGTCGGCCAAAACCCCTCGCCTTGTATATATTTTCCCAAGACAAAACCAAACAAGAGCAAGTTTTAAAAAATACCTCATCTGGGGGAGTTTGCATCAATGACACCATCGTGCATATTGCCTCTCCTGACTTACCCTTTGGTGGAGTAGGGGACAGTGGCATTGGCAGCTATCATGGCAAAGCTTCTTTCGACACATTTTCTCATAAGAAAAGTGTCTTAAGTAAATCATTTATGTTCGACTTAGATTGGCGATATGCGCCCTACACTCCAGACAAATTAAAACTTTTGAAAAAGTTATTCCTGGGTTAAAGCACCCAGAAACCGGGTTTCTTCAAGAAACCCGGTTTCTTTGGCAGCTACAATTTTCAACTACAATTGTTAACGACAACCCGGATGGGTAAATCCTGAAACATTGGGTGTAACCGTTGAGGATTGTGCCGTCAGCACAATAGTGCCATCGGCCTTTTCCGTCCAGCCTTGTGCTTCAAGTATTGGGGATATGGGTTGAGAATTTCCCCCAGTCCTCCGTGAAGCATTCACAGGCAGAGAACTCGACCAATAAGATAACCCAGACTGACTGGATAAGGTGCCATTAGGTCTAGCCCACTCTAGGGCGATCGGCTCAAAACCAAACAACTCCATCGGCGTCGGTGGAATGCCACCGCGTCCCGTAATCGTAAACGAACTATTGGCCAAAATTTCCGGTGAACAGAGGTCTTTCCCCACCAAGGCGGTAACATCAATCACCGAACCGGACAACGAAATCAACCCAGCCGCTGGATCTACATCTGGGGTATTAATTTCCACCGTACCGGCAACCCCTTCACTGCCTCCCGTCGCCGTAATATCACTATCTAGGGTGAGTTCCTGACGAAAAGCAATCCCAAACAAAGCCTCCGCATTAATAATCACCTTTCCGCCATCAAGGACTTCCGCATTAGCGGTAATATCGCTATTTTCCAGACCTACCAAATTATCCATCGTCAGGGTAATATTGCCGCCATTAGCAAGCTGTGTGGAATTAGTGGTGATTTTACTGGCTTGCCGCAACTGAATATCCCGAGCATTCACGATAATATTAGCGTTGTTGCCTTGCTGGGTATCCGCCGTAATCAGGCCATCATTATCCAGCAGGACTCTTGACCCAGCATTAATCATAATATTGCCAGCCGCCCCGGTTCCGGGTAAAGCATTAAGAAGTAAACTACTGGGGAAATTACTGACACTAATGATTGCACCGTCACGCACCGTTAATTTATCCGTGGTAATTTCAATGTCCCCTCCATTTCCTCCTTGAATAGGATTTTCTGAATCTGGGGATGAATCCGGAGATTCAGGTAAAATCGCACTAGCAAACAATCCACTGCGAGACAGATATCCTCGCCCGACCAGTTCTATTTCTTGGGCATCAATTGTTAAATTTCCGGCATTTCCTTGGCCTGCGGTACTGGCAGCTATCTGTCCACCATCAGCCACCCGCAGACTGTTAGTGTGAATAGTAAGGTTGCCGCCATTTCCCTTACCTGATGATGCTGCTCCCTTACCTGATGATGCTGCTGCACTTAAGGCACTTGTTCCCTGGACAGATTCGCCAATGATTTCCACAAAATCATTCGCAATCACAGTCACATCTCCAGAATCGCCAGAACCGAAAGTATTAGAAGCAATTTGTGCTCCATATGCTACCAACAAACTATCTGTTTCAATAATTAAATTACCCCCATTACCTTGGCCATCGGAAGAACTAACAAACCCGCTTGGACCAGTAAATTCAGAACCCCCAATAACCTCAACGGACTTCGCTTTTATCGTCAAATCTCCCGCATTGCCAAAACCGACAGTTAATGTAGAAACCTGTCCCCCATCAGTTGCGACTAAGCGACCAGTTTCAATTGACAAATTACTTCCGGATCCGGTTGCTTCTGGCATCACCTCTGCTAAAAAGGAACTCGGCACAAAATTCTCCGGTGAAATGCCGGTTAATTCCACCGATTCAGTGCCCCGAATGGCAATATTTCCCCCATCTTGATTTCCTAGATTTAGAGCTAAAATCAGTGAACCATCGGCAAAGCGAATCTGTCTGCCCTGCATTTGAATCTCTCCACTGCGGTTGCCACTGGTATCAATAGATGCGGCTTGGGTGAAATTAATATCTTTAAATTCTGTGCCGGTTTGATGATTCACTTGGAGATTTGACCCATCAATATTGACTGATAACTCACCATTGCTCACCGACCATACTTCCACTCGTCCGGCTTCAGCGGTGATATTTCCCCCAGTCACAGATACGTCGCCACCTAAGAAAGCCAAAGTTTTACCAGGATTCACTTGCAGTCCCGCAGGCCGCGCATCTCTATTCGGCTGCCGCGTCTCTGGATCTGGAATTACACCATGTCCCGGCCCTTGCACCTGAATCGAACCAGCAGAGGAATCAAACTGTAAGCCAATAGGAACATTAACTGTCAGTAAAGGTGGGGCATTGGGGTCAGTGGCACTGAACTCACTCCCATCCGCAAAGGTAATCCGGCTGGCAGTGGTGCCAAGAAATGAACCGCCAATATTCAGGCTGGCATTGGGGCCAAACACAATCCCATTGGGATTCAGCAAAAATAAATTAGCCGTGCCATTCGCTCGGATAATGCCATCAATATTAGAAATTGATCCCCCAGTAACGCGGGTAATAATATTAGAAATCGTTAGGCCGTTATTAAAAAATGCTGTATTTCCTGTAGAGAGGGAAAACTGCTCAAAGCTGTGAAATAGATAGCTGCCAGTAGTGGTGCCCCCAGTGATGACCGTAGTGTTGCCATCAGGTGTAACGATAGAATTATTCGGCAAACTCCCATCGGGGATCACTTGGGCGGAAATTTGGGGGATAGGCACCAGCCAAAGAGACAGACTACTCGCTAGACTACTCACCAGAGTTCCGAGACTCCATTGTAATCGCTCTCTGGTAGAGGATTGTAAAGGGGAAAAAAGGCTCATATTCGGCACCTAACGATTTTGCGTTGCTGATTTCCGTTGCTGACAACGGGTAGCATTTGTCCTTAGTTTATCCCAACAACTATAGGCTGATGTAGGCTGGGCATTGCCAGCCCTGTCAATGGGGTCAAATTAGAAATAAGAAAAATCGTTAAAATCGTTTTTGTTGAATTTTTGTAGGGTGGGCATTGCCCACCATTGCCAACCATTTTAGGCAATGCCCACCATTTTAGTTGTAGGGTGGGCAATGCCCACCATTGCCCACCATTTTAGGCAATGCCCACCATTGCCCACCATTTTAGGCAATGCCCACCATTGCCCACCATTTTAGCTTTCTGCTGTTTAGGGAACTCACCGAGTGAAAGTCGGGCAAAATTAGTTTCATCGTTGCGCGGCGCGATCGCCGCCGATCTTTTTCCGACCGGGCAAAACCAAATCTAATTCCATCAATTAGCCAGATGATTTGCTTTGACGACGCTTGCGTCCAGCACTCAGACCCAACAGACCCATACCCATCAAAGCAACGGTTGTCGTGGGTTCGGGAACTGAGGTTGCCGGGGGCAAAGAATTGGGATTAACAGACCCTACCGTAGCGGCGTATGAGAGCATTTTCTGAAATGCTTCATCTTGATTGCTCTGATTTAATTGATTCAAAGAGGTTAAACCAGCGGCAGCCAATAGCCCATCCTCTGTCACCGCCCAACGGCGACCCCACCAAGACCAGCGAAGACCTTGTTGCGCCTGAAACTGCTGTAGCATATCTTGGAATATAGACATAGTGGCAGTGGTACTCGCTTGTGCGGCCAAAGTGTCCATATTCAGACTATTCCAGGTTTTCCCGGACAAATCCCAGCCGATCGCATCCAAAGCCGTCAAATCCAGGGCGGAAACTTTGCCCCGTTCACCCATGCCAAATGCCGGATCCATAATCCCCAGCATCTCATTCACCACCAGATTACCATTGGCATCTAAGAACTTGTCATTTTTCCAGTGGCTGGCTTGATAACCATCACCGTTGACACCTGTAGACAATTGACCCAGATTCGTTGCCCCACCATTAATGGAAAAATAACGTTTCGCCGTGGCATTGGTGACTTGGGCCACATCCAGCACGCCGTTTTCGTTAAAGCGGAAGGAGTCCAAAGAAGTAAATTGATTTCTTGCCGTTGTGCTTCCTGGAGTAGCGGATCCTTCACTGTTCGCCGTCACCCATTCATTACTATCCAACCCACTGGTGAAACCAAGAACGTGAGCAATTTCGTGAATCGCCACACTTAAATAGTGAAACTGATCGACTCCGGTACTGCCTGAGTTGGGAGTCAGATCCAAGTCCCAATTAAATGCACTATTAATCCGAATCTGACCATCAAAAGCGGTACTGCTGCCATTGTAGAGTCCCAAAGATTTGGCGTTGGCTTGGGTCAGAATCAGATCGTAGTTATCTTTAATCTGTTGAGAGATATTCAGATTAGCAACCGCCGTCGCATCATTGGCAGATTTGGCATCTGCTGCCAAAGCCGTTTTAAATGCTTGGAAGCCATTGTCTGGTTCCCAGAATTTTGGCAAGGCCAAACCCAAGATTTTGGAATAGTCTTCTGTGCCGTTGCTTCCATTGCCAAATTCTGTAGCAAAGTTGACCATGCCCACTTCAATGCGGACATCTAGGTTGTCAGACAACAAATTTTCCCAAATACTCGCAGCCATTTCAAAACTTGACCTAACTTGTAAGGAAGTGTTGGCCGCATAATCAAAATGGATGTTTAATGCTTGGGCCGAAGGACTGGTGGCAATTAAGGAACCTATCGCCAGCGCCACCTTTGCCAAGGATTGTCCCGACTTGATTGGCAGTAAAGCTTGTGAGTTTTTACCAGTGTTAGCTTCCTCTCGGATAGGCTTGTTGGTGTTTTGGTTGTTCTGTTGGTTGAGCATAATCCCCCCCCCTTAAGTGATCCTGGCAAACAATGCCCCTGTTTAACTAATTTACTCTAGCGACTCATTTAGACCTGATAAATCCAGTTAGAGATTAGAGGTGAACCCCGCAATTTATAACTATTGTTGGGGCTGCTGACCAGATGCCATTTTTAAGGACAACCCCCAAAAGCGTCCGATGTCCTGGAAGAACTTTTGAGGTTAGGTGGTTTTTGTCCGTCACAGATTCCCAAGACTGCTTAATCTAACGGCAAAACCAAGCAAACATGGTCTGTTGCAGCGGTCTGAGCTAGTATCGGGGAAATTCATATGAACTGCATCGGTGCAATCTCACTGGATTTCGTCTAGCTGCTCGGCTCATAAGGACATCCCTTGTCATAGTACAATTCTCTCATGTTCTCTGTGAAAACCCCTATAATTTAGAGCATCTTTACAGAATCTTTAAAAATTGCTTCACTCCCTCGTCTCGACATCTAAAATGGTAAAGGGATCTTGACGGCAGTGCGCCGCTCAAGTTTTTTAAATAGACATCTCCGAAAACAATGTAACCTTCACCATGACTGCGTTTGAGTAAATGAAGGCTATGTAGATATTCAGATTATACGTACGATAGAATCAGGGTTGAAAATGCCTGTTATTGGAAATTAACTAAAACCCACATTCCGCACTTCTTAACATTTAATGAATTATTTTTACTAATATATCGCTTGTAATCTTTATCCTGTAAGCATTCTAGTTATCAGGATTCATTGCCCATAATATGAATAATTGTAATAAATTTTCTCATAAAAATTAGCTATTGAGAAGTTTTATTATTAAGTATTCCTGTAAGGGCAGTTTTTCGTAAAAACATCCTGAATAGAGTTAAGATATGTAACGATATATGAAAATGTGCGGAATCTGGGCTAAAAAATAGCATCTCGAAGAAGCATATTTTATCTGTAAAAAATGCAATTTTTTTAGCTATAAAATCAAACTACCAATCCGTAATTTGACAACTCCACAAATAGTCATAATTATTTGTTCATATTTCTGGGTATTTAATCTAAATATTTCTTGTGATACTCTAAATATATTGACTAAACAAATTAAATGTTCAACAAAAATTATCTCTGATGCTATTTCTTTGTTTTTTAACTTTTGTTTAACTTTGGTTCAGGGGTTAATTCTTGTTTTTTCGATTTTTTCGCCGGGGTTTTAATTGACTTTTATCCTTCATAAGCTTTCTCGCCATTGAACCTTTGGTTAAATTGAAATTATTTATGAGTTTGACCAAAGAAACTTAGATCGCTTTTTGGACCTGGTTCACCAGCGACTACATCTACAATATCTTTACGATTGGGTAGGACAATTAGCTGGTTTTTTTATGAGTTTTTTTTACCAGAGTAATAATTTTTTTGCGTCTCATATTCTGAAAATATTTCTTTCTATAGGCTGTTTTTAGCTATCCACAATTAACTCAAAATTTGTTAAGGTTTTTTTAACAATTTCGTGATCGCTGGAGTTTTTTTTGTGATATTAAACTCGGTGGGAAGATTTCTCCCAGGAGGGGAAACCAATAGTTAAACGTATCATTGGCGGTTGTCTCACTTACGCCAAACTGAATAACCAGCAACTGAAATGTTCTTAAATCACGTAAATATGTTAAGGTTAAAATTATTTGTGATTCTATGGTTAATTTGGGTTTACGTCCACCTCCAAACCTAATGATTTTGATTTTTTTAGATTATGCCAATTATTTTTTAGGATTATGTATATTTATTGCTTTTTCTATCAGTTGCTTTAACTGTTGATGCTCGATTCATAATAACCGATGTGATTCTTCAGGATTGTTATTAATATACTCAATTATGTTGCTCATAATTTCAGGTTAAATTAACAATTATTTGCTATAATACCACAATTTACTTCTTTTTTGGAGATGTCTAATGGGGCGCAGGATTCAAAGAGATTGTTTTGGTTTGTCGATTGTTAGCGATTTGTGCTTATTACTGATATTTTTTTTTGCGCTTGTTAAACTTTAATCACATATATGTCAAAGCTTCATATATCTTAACTTTTATCTGGATTCTGTGGTGAAAATTCTGTTGAATTCTTGAATATGTGCTATCACCCAGTGTCTATCGATTTACCCCCATTTGTAACCCTGATCCAATTTGTGAAAATTGTCACGTAGAAAATGCCATTGTTTTGAGAAATGCTTGAAATTTGAACCGGTTGATTTATCCTGGAGTCGGGGATCTATTGCCCGGAGATTTATAGACAGGTTGATGAATTTATTTGATGCTGATAATTTATATTAAGCTTCAGCCAGTTTTTCTTTGGTTAAAAAAACTTTCCTGAAAGCAACAAAACTCTATTGTTAATGCTGGCTAAAAATTTAATCATATTTCCAGAATTGACCGATCAGTGATTGTGGCGGCGATCGCGATCTACGAAAAGTCAAAGAAAATGGTAGAGTATATTGGATGTGGGGTTTCCTTGAAGTCTAACCCACGATATTCTAGAAAGTCGGCAATTACATGGGGTGGCGAATGATTTTAAATGAATCCCGATCACAAATTGATCTCCAATAAATTTGCGGTGACGACATGATACATAGTGTGACTGTAAGGGTTCCTGCCACTACCGCGAACTTGGGGCCGGGTTTCGATTGTCTGGGTGCAGCGTTGACCCTGTATAACCAGTTTCAATTTTCTTCGCAAGTCTGTTCAAGCACGCTTGATTCGGCTGCGGATGGGGTGAAAATTACGGTGACTGGACTGGACGCCGATCGCGTGACCACTGATGAGCGGAATCTGGTTTACCAGGCGTTTGTAAAGGTTTATGAAAAAATTGGCCAAATCCCGCCGAATGTGGCGATTGACATTCATTTGAATGTGCCTTTAGCGCGGGGGCTGGGTAGTTCTGCTACGGCGATTGTTGGTGGGTTGGTGGGAGCCAATCAATTGGCTGGGGCGCCGCTGACCATAGAAGAAGTGATGCATTTGGCGATCGCGATGGAAGGCCACCCGGATAATGTGGTTCCAGCTTTAATTGGTGGCTGTCGTTTAGCGGTCAGTAATGATGCTGCTTATTATGAAGCTTCTAACTGGATGATTTGTCCGGTTGCTTGGCATCCGGAAATTGTCCCAGTGTTGGCGATTCCTGATTTTGAACTGGCGACGGAAACTGCCCGCAAAGTATTGCCCGCAAATTATAGTCGGGCTGACGTAATTTTTAATACCTCTAATTTCGGGTTGCTGCTTCTGGCATTAGAAACAGCGAATGGGGATTGGTTGCGAGTGGCTATGCGCGATCGCATTCATCAGCCCTACCGAAAAACCTTGATCGCTGGCTACGACATGGTGCGGCAAGCGGCCATTAATTCCGGCGCTTATGGTGTCGTGATTAGTGGTGCGGGGCCAACTTTGTTAGCTTTAACATCTCCCAACTATGCCACCGAAGTCGCGACCACCATTGCGGCCACCTGGGATCAGCAAGGAGTTAAGGCTGAGGTCAAGGTATTGGCGATCGATCATGCTGGCGCCAAATATGACGTTTGTCTCGATCCGAGTTAGGCAGCCGGGGTGTAGGGTGTAGGGTGTAGGGTGTAGGGTGTAGGGTGTAGGGGAAGAGGATGCATAGGATGCATAGGATGCATAGGATGCATAGGATGCATAGGAAAATTCTCTATTCTCTTTTCTCTATTCTCTTTTCTCTCTTCCCCCCACACCGATGGCGGCCGATGGCGGCCCCACACCCCTCTAAAATCCCCTCTGGGGAAAAATAGTCTATTGACGGGCGCTGCTGCTGCCCGTTTTTTTATGCAATTTTGACAATTCTGGGCAAATTGACTAAGTATTTACGCTGACTTCTGGTTTGTATCTAAGATTATTATGCAACAAATCTTTACAAAACTTCGTTGATCTAAATATAATGGTCGCATCAGTCATAAGTATATATCCTCATCTGATTATGGTAGTCTTTCCCTGGATCAGCGCCATCATTCTATTGCCCATTGTGGCTTCCCTGGCCATTCCTGTGATTCCCGACAAAGAGGGCAAAACTCTCCGCTGGTATGCTCTCGGCGTTGGATTGGTCGATTTTTATTTCGCTATTTATGCCTTTTGGCAAAATTTCCACCTGAATGACCCCAGCTATCAATTGGTGGAAAGCTATGCCTGGATGCCGCAAATTGGCTTAAATTGGTCTGTGGCGGTGGATGGCATCTCTATGCCACTGATTTTGCTGACAGGTTTGGTGAATGTGTTGGCAATTTGGGCATCTTGGAACGTCACCAAGAAACCGAGATTATTTTATTTCCTGATGCTGGCACTCTACAGCGCCCAAATTGGGGTATTTGCTGCCCAAGATATCCTGATGTTCTTCATTATTTGGGAACTGGAACTGGTGCCGGTTTACTTGCTGATTTCTATTTGGGGTGGGCCAAAGCGCCAATATGCCGCGACCAAGTTTATCCTTTACACCGCATTAGCCTCAATCTTTATTTTGATCGGCGGTTTGGCAATGGCATTTTCTGGGGATACCGTCACCTTTGATATGAGCGCGATCGCCGCCAAGCATTTCCCCGTTACCTTTGAACTGCTGGTTTATGCCGGTTTCCTGATTGCCTTCGGGGTCAAACTGCCCATCTTCCCCTTGCATACTTGGTTGCCCGATGCTCATGGGGAAGCTTCCGCCCCAGTCTCGATGATCCTGGCGGGAGTTTTGTTAAAAATGGGCGGCTATGGACTGATTCGGATGAACATCGAAATGCTACCGAATGCTCATCTTTACTTCGCCCCCGCCCTGGCGATTTTAGGTGTGGTGAATATTGTCTACGGTGCCTTGAATGCTTTTGCTCAAGATAACCTCAAGCGTCGTCTGGCTTGTTCTTCCATTTCCCACATGGGCTTTGTGTTATTAGGAATTGCCGCCATGACGGAATTAGGTATCAGTGGGGCGGTCTTACAAATGTTGTCTCACGGTTTAATTGCCGCTGCCTTATTCTTCCTCTCTGGTGTCACCTACGAACGCACCCATACTTTAGCAATGGCAAAAATGAGTGGAATGGCCAAGTCCATGCCAAAAGTTTTCGCCCTCTTCACTGCCGCTTCAATGGCTTCTTTAGCCTTGCCGGGAATGAGTGGATTTGTGGGTGAATTAACGGTATTTTTAGGAATTGCCAGCAGCGATATTTATACCACCTCATTTAAATTAGTGGTGATTCTGTTAGCGGCTGTTGGTTTAATTTTGACGCCGATTTATTTACTTTCCATGCTGCGGGTCGTCTTCTATGGCAAAGATATGAGTAAAGATATCAATGCTTTAGAAATAGAGACTTGGATGGATGCCAAACCACGGGAAGTTTTGATTACGGTTTGTTTGTTGTTGCCCATCATTGGCATTGGTTTGTATCCCAAGCTGGTGACACAAACTTATGATGTGAAAACCACGCAAGTGGCTGAGGAAATTCGCCAAACTATGCCAGTGTTTGCGGGACAACAAGAACGGTTGTTTTCTGGTGGTTTTGTCACCCCCAAACTGTCTCAGTCTGATACGGTGATTCAAGTGGGACAAGATGCCTAGGAATTAGCGGGGGATGAGATATTTTGGCTGATATTTGGAAGTAATGAAAAAAGCCGAGGATCATCAGTGATCCTCGGCTTTTGGTATCGCCACTGGCTCTACTTGGGGCCTCCTTTTTTGCTGACCGGAAAAGGTTAAAGCACGCGATCGCCCATGGGGATGACTTGAGCGCTACTACTTTCACGGGCTACCCGAATTAACAACCCGGCAATCATTAAACTAGCAATCATGGAACTGCCACCATAACTAAAGAGAGGTAACGGTAATCCCGTGGTGGGCAGGGCGCCGGTAGCCACGCCAATATTCAGTAAAGATTGCCCCACCATCACAACCGTAGAGCCAATAGCAATTAACTGATAGACCAAAGTCGGGGCAGAAAGGGCGACCCATAATCCCAAGGTGGCATAACTAGCTAACATTAAAAACATCACCAGAGAACCCACAAATCCGAATTCTTCGGCAAAAACGGCGAAAATAAAATCGGTAAATTGAATCGGCAAATAGAGCAGTTTTTGTTGGGACATACCAAAGCCATTGCCCCAAATGCCACCCGAACCGACCGCCAGTAAACTTTGAATCAGTTGGTAGCCATCGCCAAACCAATCGTTCCAAGGATTGAGAAACGACATCACCCGCCGTCGTTGGTATTCTTTAAACGTAATACTTAAGAGGGCGAGGCAGATGCCACTCAGGGCAGTTCCGCCTAAATATTTGTAGGGTAAACCAGCGGCTAAGGCGATTAACCAGATGCTCATACCACAGAGGGCAGTGGTGCTCAGGTTGGGCTGGAGCAAAATTCCCAATAAAATAGCGGAGAAAATGCCCAGCCATCGCAGGCGATCTGGCCAAGATAAACGGTCCCAACGGCCAAAAACTAGGGCACTTTGCAGGACTAAAAATGGTTTAATCAGTTCTGAGGGCTGAATCGGCACTGGGCCAATGGAAAGCCAGCGGGTTGCGCCATTGACGGTCGTCCCCAAGCCGGGAACTAAGGTTAAGACGATCGCGCCGAGGAGCAAAAAAATTGCCCAATTGGAGACTCCCAGCAGATAACGCAGTGGAGAATAGACCACTAAATTAAAGCCGACCAAACCGACCATTACCCAGATCAGTTGTCTTTTTAAATAGTAAAATCCATCGCCAAACTCATCATTGGCTGTGGGATAGGAGGCAGAAAATAACACCGCCAAGCCGATGAATAGCCACAAAAAAGTTAACCAGCGTAATAATCGTGCTGATAATGCCCAGTCTGGTACGGAGGGATCGAAAATCGGAATAAGAAGACGGAGATCCAAAATAACTCTCTCCACCAAAATTCTCTCCAATTTTAATATACGATTGGCGGAATCAGCAGGATACAGACGCCTAGAAACTATCGTAAAATATGAGGTAAAACGCAAATGCTGAGGCAAATTTGGCAATGGCTGGTTAAGCAATTTCGCCGGTTTTTCGGCAGATCCCAGAAGTCGCCCATTGTTGAAGCGCCACCCCCACGGGAAGTTAAACCCCTCAGCGATCCAGAGTATGAACATTTTTTTATGCAGTTACTCGAAGGGGTCAATGGCGATTGGCAGGACGCCGAGGTGACGCGGTTTTTTCAAGTTTTGAGCGATCGCGCTACTAAACAGCAATGGTTGGACTGGTTGAGACGTTTTGCCCAGCGACTAGAGTCCGCCACCAATGCCAACCATGAACTTGGTCGGAGACTGCGGCGCTTGGGGGAATTGGGCAAAGGAGAAATTTATCAAGCAGCCCAACAACTAGGCGATCGCCTCCTAGAAATGGATCCGGTGGCGGGAACTGGGCTGCCGAAACCGCATGATGTGGAGGGTTGGTTTGCTTATGGCAAAGAAAAAATGGATCAAGAGAAAAACTCAGAAGCCCTGGCTGCTTATGACCAGGTAATTAAACTCGATCCTAACCATTATCGGGCTTGGATTAATCGGGGAAATATTCTGACTAATTTAGGGCAGTTGGAAAAGGCGATCGCCTCTTACGATCGAGCCCTAGAAATTAAACCAGATGCAGAACTAGCTTGGAGTAATCGGGGCGATGCTTTCTATGATTTAGAACGTTATGAAGAGGCGATCGCTTCTTGGGATAAAGCCCTAGAAATTGACCCCAATGATGGCGAAACTTGGTATAATAAAGCATTAGCTTTAGCGGTTAATCTAGGCCGGTTAGAAGAGTCTTTATTCTGCTGGGAAAAATCTTTAGCATTGAATCAGACAGATCCGCTTTCTTGGTGTAATTATGGCATCGCTTTAGCGGGATTAAATCGATGGGAGGAGGCGATCGGCTGTTGGGACAAAGCCACAGAATTAAACCCAGATTTACGAGAAGCTTGGATTAATAAAGGTAAAGCATTAGAAAAATTGGGCCGATACACCGAAGCCATTGAAGCCAATAATCGTGCGATCGCCATTGGCTCTGGTAATTTCGGTAATTTCTCCCCATAAATCCAGCGCCATTTTAACAACCATTAAACTTAGCAGCCATGAAAAATTTTAGAGGGTGGGGAGATAATCCCCACCCTCTTTATAATGATTTCAGTTTCTTTCAATCCAGTCATTTAACCCAATATTCTTGATTTGCTGAGAATTACAGCATAATGAGTACATCAGAGGCGATCGCGGTGAACTACTCGCGGAAACTTTCCAGGGAAGACAACAAATCATTCAGACCGGCAAATTTATCTAACCGTTCTGTATCGTCGTGTTCAAAACTGTGGGCATAACGACTGCAAAAACCATCCGCTAATGGAGCGCTAGTTTTTTTCATGCCAAGGCGATCGACTTTTGGGCTAGATTTACTGCGGGAAAATTGACTAAAGCCTCGTAACATAATAACTTTCTCCTACTTACTTTTGGCAATAATATTCTCTATACTTAAACAATAGAGTAATTCACTCCTATAATCATTGTAACTTGCTTTCGGCTACCCAGGCAATCAGGATATTTTTGAGATGGCTGAAGCGAACTTAAATAAAAAAATAGAAATTTTTTCCGCCACCCCTGGGACAAAAAATTGAGCGATCCACTGAAAAAATTTAACAATTTATTAATCTTGACTTCATTATCCCCCCAATCTCTGACCAAAGTCATCCGCAATATTACTGATTTTTATGGCCGATATATGGGAAATAAATTAAATATTATTGATAAAAATTCGTTTCTATACCATAAATTAGCTATTTTGTCAATCACTCATTGTGCCTAATAATTTTTGCTGCATCTTGCGGGTGAAACTCACCACAAAGACACAGAGGACACAAAGATAAATTTTCTTTGGTGTCCTCTGTGTCTGTTCTTTTTGGGGTTGTAGTAATTAACGGCTTAATTAAGCTTAATTAATATTGTGGGACAGAGGGGTCAACTTCTTGACTCCAAGCATTAATCCCACCTTTGACATTAATTCCATCAATTCCGGCTTGTTTCAGAATGCCCAAAGCCTTGGCCGATCGCCCACCCATCTTGCAGTGAGCAATCAACCGATGACCATTGGCTAATTCTTTAACCTTTTCCACCCCGGCGCCATTTTCAATCTCCGGTAATGGCACCAACACCGAACCGGGAATCTTGCCAATTTCATATTCATTGGGGTTGCGGACATCAATCAGCACAAAATCATCAGCACCACTATCAATAAGCTGCTTAAGCTCGACAACGGTCATTTCGGGAATATCCATTTTTTGTTGATCCTCCTGGGCTTTGGCTTGAGGAATGCCACAGAATTGTTCGTAGTCAATCAGTTTAGAAATCACGGGACGTTCTGGATTGGGTCGCAGTTTCAATTCCCGGAACTTCATTTCCAGTGCATTAAATAATAGTAGGCGACCACTGAGGGTATTTCCCTGGCGAAGAATAATTTTTACGGTTTCCGTCGCCTGAATTACGCCAATAATTCCCGGCAAAATCCCTAAAACACCGCCTTCCGCACAAGAAGGCACCATTCCCGGCGGTGGGGGTTCGGGATAGAGGTCTCGGTAGTTGGGGCCTTCTTGGTAATTAAACACCGTGGCTTGTCCTTCAAACCGGAAAATAGAACCGTAAACATTAGGTTTATTCAGTAAGACGCAAGCATCGTTAACCAGGTATCGGGTAGGGAAATTATCCGTGCCATCAACTACTATGTCATAGGGAGAAATCAATTCCAGAGCATTCTGAGAACTGATGCGGGTATTGTATAGATCGACTTGGCAAAATGGGTTAATTTCGTGAATCCGATGTTTGGCGGAAGAAATCTTTGGTTTGCCCACCCAGGAAGTGCCGTGAATGACTTGCCGTTGCAGGTTGGAATGATCGACCACATCAAAATCGACAATCCCCAATCGGCCAATGCCCGCTGCGGCTAAATATAGCAATAGGGGAGAACCGAGACCACCAGTGCCAATACACAAGACACTGGCGGCTTTGAGGCGTTTTTGTCCGGCAACGCCGACTTCCGGCAAAATCAGGTGACGGGAGTAACGTTCGTAGTCGTCTTTAGTTAACTGGATTTCATCCAGATTGGGATTAAGCATAGCTAAGGGAATGCAGGTACTCGCGAGAAATTATAGAGAACATTAATTCAGACCGAAGAACAGTTGTATTGGGCTTTCGGGATGCCAACAATTTTCTGTAGACCAGACTGCAATTAACCATTTTTCCACAGAGAGTGGATTTACCTAATCATAAACTACAAGATTATTCGGGATAAGTTTGTTGCCGGGGGTGACGAATTATTTGCATCTGTTCAGGTTTAAGCTTGAAGACCATCAGCGAATATTACTTCAAAGCGTCAGGATAAGCCATCCCGGCGGTCGGAGGTGCCAGAGTCCTCAGAGCGGGGTGACTAATCGCGAAATCCACCCTAAATCCTATAGGCGATCGCTATTTTTACCTACTCACCCTTAATTATTTGTCAAGCGGGATCTGTGACAAGTGTCCAAGGGATCGGCTGGACAAATCAGAGAATTGCGACATTAATATTCACAAATTATGGGATAAATTTGCGCTAAAATATAAACATCACAAGATTTTCAAGGCAGATGGCATGAACCCAACAGATAGTAAAAAGCTCTCCACCGAAAAAAACCTAGAGGCAATGAAAAAGTTTGCTGAACAGTATGCCCAACGCACCGGAACTTACTTTTGTGTTGATCTTTCCGTGACAGCGGTGGTAATTGAAGGACTGGCGAAACATAAGGATGAATTGGGTTCACCGCTTTGTCCTTGTCGTCATTACGAAGATAAAGCAGCGGAAGTAAAAGCGACTTTTTGGAACTGTCCTTGTGTGCCTATGCGCGAGCGCAAAGAATGCCACTGTATGCTTTTCCTGACCCCCGACAATGATTTTGCTGGGGCGACCCAAGAAATATCAATGGCAGAATTAGAAGCAGTCAGAAATAGTATTGCTTAATTGTTTTTATGAAAATACCGGCTTTTTTGCCGGTGTTTTTTTACTCTAAAATCTAGCTTTCTGTGATGAAAGTATTAAATCGTTGATAGCGCAAAAGAGATAATTTGCCAATCCCCATAAAGAAATCACCATAAGTCAATTAAGCGGCAGAGCAAAAATCAATGTCAAATTCAATACCCCCAGAGTTTTGGCAAGCAGTCGAACAATTTAATCAGCAGGATTTCTATGCTTGTCACGATACTTTAGAAAGTTTATGGATGGAAGCATCAGAACCAGACAAAAAATTTTATCAAGGAATTCTGCAAATTGCTGTTGCTTTATATCATTTGAGCAATCATAACTGGAAAGGGGCGGCAATTCTGTTAGGAGAAGGGATGAGCCGTTTAAGAAGTTATCAACCTACTTATTTTGAGATTAATGTAGCGGAAATACTCCAAATAAGTAGCCAAATCTTGCAGAAGCTTCAAGAAGTAGGCCCGGAAAATGTAGTCAAATTAACCGATCAATTGTTTGGCAATATGCCTGAGAATTCAATGCCGGATAACCCAGGGTTATCTTTGCCCAAAATTAGTCAAATCAACCGTTGACTAATTCAACTGCGATCGCCTAATTGAGTTTTAAAATGCCAGTTATTGGGGAGCCTCTCAGATTAGTCAATGTCTACGAATGCTTAATTGTTCTGAAATCCTCAGATCCTAAGAACCTCTAAGAACCTAAGAAGCTATTCGATGGCAAAACACCAGGGGAAATCACCGATTCAGGCAATAGGAAACTTATAGAAATCCCATCAAGTCAGTATGCCTAAAGCCAATCCCCACAACACCACGGGGAAATTATTCCGGAGGAAGTGTTGCTAGGATTGGCTAAACTATCAATAGCGGCCTAGTGTCACCCCTGGCCGTGGTTAAATTAATTGTTAACCGTGTGAACCATTACCAGCCATGATGCATTCTGTGAGAAAATCTTCATTTTTAGTTCAGTGTGGATTGGGATTAATTCTGCCGATCGCCCTAGCTGGGGCGATCGCCACTCCCACTTATACTCAAATCGCCAACGCGAACCAAGCGGCGAACGCACAATCTTTAAGTGTTCGTTCAGACATTCAAGAGGCGGATGCGAAAACCGGAATAGTCACCGCTCGTGGTAACGTGCAAATTAACTATCCCGCCCGACAAATGCAAGGGACTGCTGCTCAAGCTCAGTATTTTAGTCGCGAACGTCGGATTGTTTTGACGGGAAATGCCTATATTCTGCAACAAGGGAATAGTTTACGAGCCGAAACCATTACTTATTTAATTGATGAGGGGAGATTTATTGCGGTTCCAGAAAAAAACCAGCAAGTAGAATCTATTTATTTGATTCCTGACCCAAACGCATCGAATCAATCATCGGCGCCGAATATTCCTCGCTAGTAAAAAATGATTAAAATGATTAATCTGAGGTCAAATGTCGGTAAAATTACCCTCGTGATTTTTACGGAATCGTTGACCAATTCAGCCATTCAGGAAAAATCATCAACGTGAACATCCATCTGGAAAACATCTATAAAATCTATGGTAAGCGGGTAGTCGTCAAGCGCGTGAACCTAACCTTAGATCAAGGAGAGATTGTCGGATTACTCGGCCCAAATGGATCGGGAAAAACGACCACTTTTTACATTGCAACTGGGTTAGAAAAACCAAATCAAGGCCATGTTTGGCTGAATGAGTTAGAAATTACCCAATTATCCATCGATCAAAGAGCCAATTTAGGGATTGCTTATCTCGCTCAAGAGGCGAGTATTTTTCGCCACCTGACTACACGACAAAATATTCTTTTAGTCCTAGAGCAAAGCAAGATTCCTAAACATGAATGGAGCGATCGCCTACATCAACTGCTCCGTGAATTCCGCCTAGAAAAAGTATCATCAACTTTAGGAATTCAACTCTCAGGAGGTGAACGACGGCGAGCCGAATTGGCGAGAGCTTTAGGGATGGGGGTCACCGGGCCAAAATTTCTTTTGTTAGATGAACCCTTTGCGGGAGTCGATCCAATTGCCGTATCAGAAATTCAGCTTATGATTGCTAAATTGCGTCAGAAAAATATCGGCATCTTAATCACGGATCACAATGTCCGTGAGACTTTGGCGATTACTGACCGGGCTTACATTATGAGAGATGGAGAAATCATCGCTTCGGGAACCCCTGAAGAACTTTATAATAATCCTTTGGTTCGACAATATTATTTAGGAGAGCAATTTAAACTTTAATCTTAGACTTTAATAAATGTATAATATATAGGTATAGGTATAGGTATAGGTGTGTAACATCTAGATTTCTGGGTTTAGATTAAACCTTTAATCGGTTCATGCCAATCATATGCTGCTGAATAAAAAAAATATGACATCTTTTAGTCGTGTGAATACGTCTATAAATCTGCTCGGGTTTCCTTTAAAGCTGACGATGATGGATCGATATATCATCCGAGAACTTATCGGTCCATTTCTGTTTGGAATTGGCGCGTTTTGTTCCGTAGGAGTATCCGTTGACACTTTATTTGAACTGATTCGCCAGGTGACAGAGAAAGGTCTGGCATGGGAAATCGCCATCGAAGTTTTTTTGTTGAAACTTCCAGAATTTTTAGTGTTAGCCTTTCCCATGTCAATGTTGCTGGCAACTTTAATGGCTTACAGTCGATTGTCGGCGGATAGCGAGTTAGTAGCCTTACGCAGTTGTGGGGTAAGTGTTTATCGGTTAGTCTTCCCGGCTATGATGGTGAGTTTATTGGTGACTGCCATGACCTTTGCCTTTAACGAGGCGATCGTTCCCGTAGCCAACTACCAAGCTTCAACTACCTTAGAAAGAGCCTTGAAACGAGAAAAACTACCGTTTCAAGACCGTAATATTATCCACACAGAATTTGAAAGAGTTACCCAAGCCGACGGCCAAAGAGTCAACGTGATGAAACGCTTGTTCTATGCCGAACAGTTTGATGGGAAAGATATGAAAAAATTAACGATTTTGGACAGATCCGAGCAAGGTCTGACGCAAATCGTTTCCGCTGAATTAGCCCAATGGAATTTTTCCCAAAATAGCTGGGATTTTTTCAATGGCACCATTTATTTAATTGCCCCCGATGGTTCCTATCGCAATATTATTCGCTTCGATCGCCAACAACTCCAACTCCCTCGCACTCCTTTAGATTTAGCCCAAAGAGGTCGAGATTATGGAGAAATGAATATTGCTCAAGCAAAAGAACGCTTGGCAATTCTGCGTCAGGGTGCAGATGAGGATGAAATTCGCAAAATGGAGGTACGGATTCAACAAAAATATGCCTTACCTTTTGTTTGTGTCGTTTTTGCTTTGGTCGGTTCAACTCTCGGTATCCGCCCCAGACGGGTCAGCAAAGCCACCAGCTTTGGCATTAGTATCTTGATTGTGTTTGGATATTATTTATTAGCATTTTTAACCAATGCTTTGGGACAAATTCAAATTTTATCTCCGGTTTTGGCCGCTTGGTTGCCCAGTGGAATTGGTTTGACCATTGGCGGAGTTTTGTTAGTCCGGGCTTCTCGTTAACTTCTCCCCAGTCACAGGTTAAATCTGGGTCAACGGAGATATAGCAGTTCTCGGATTTATAAAATACAGAGATGTGAGTGGATTCCCGCCCCCCGCGCGGGGGCAGGCTTCGCGGGAATGACAAGTTTAACGATGTACCTCATAGATTAAAGAACTGCTATATTTAGCTTTGATTTAGCTTTGATTTAGCTTTGATTTAGCTTTGATTTAGCTTTGATTTAGCTTTGATTGACTTCCACTGTGTTCTCACAGGGGGTCAGTCTTTATCCCGGCTTTGGTGTGTTGCTACGTCTAAAGACAGATCAACGGCTAAGATATAAGTAGAATATAAGTAGAATATAATATAAGTAGAAGTCTATAAGTAGGCTTCCGTATAAGGAGTATGGCAAGGCGTGAGGATGCCGCCTGAGAAATCACTCAGAGAAATCACCCAAATAAATCACCCAAATAAATCACCCAGAGAAATCACCCAGAGAAATCATCCAGAGAAATTTTGGAGAAATTTTGGAGAAATTTTGCGGGTTGCGGGTTGCGGGTTGCGGGTTGACAAGAAAAGGTGTTTTTTTGCAGAATCCTCAACAGCCAAGCCTCAACGGAGAATCAATCAAGAAGTCTAGATATTGTCCGAGTGATGAGCAGGCGATCGCAGCGTCGATTTCCTCTCAGCACATATTGACTCATAATTATTCAGACTTTAGAAAACTGTGATGAATTTAGGACGTTGTTATGTCATCGGAAAATCAGCTACCTGTTTATCTGCGTAATCTCAGAGCCAAACTACGCCCTTTGCGGCAACCGCTGGTTTGGGGATCGATCGGATTTTTGGGTTTGTTTACTATGTTTAGTTGGGAATTCTGGCTTAACTCCACGGAATTTTTCACCGACGGAGAATTTAGTCTAGGATCGTTGGCGGATCCGGGGGAAACAGAAAGTCAAGACCAGGCCCAGGAAGCGATCGCCGCTGATATTGATAGCTCATCAGTCCTCAAAGAAGATATGAAGCTATTGGAAACTCCCCCGCCAATTTTGCCCGACGTTGGCGGATTGCCCTCGCAAAAACCCAAAAAGACCGACAATCTTAAACCGTCGAGATCAACGCCGATTCCCCCAACTGAACCCTCAGCCAATCCGCCAACGAATCAAAATGTTCAGGGATTGTCTAATATTTTCCTAAGTGGCAACCCTAATACTTTGCCAGTCAATGAATTTTTGAAAGCGAATGATCCAGGCAACGGGATCGGTGGCATGAATCCTCAGGGGATGAATTTATCGTTAGGAAACAGTGACAGAAATGGCAACACAATCAGTCCTAATGCTACTGAAGTAGGGACTGGAAATTTGGGCATGGCCATGAGTCCATTGCAAGAAGCGATTATCCGCAGATCGACCAGCAATAGTAGATCAAACCCAAGTGATCTCCAGGCTCCACCGACTTCCACTCAGGCTCAAGGCAGCCGTAATAATCCTCCTGGATCTGCTTCTGGGCTTTTAGTCTCTCCCGTACCAGTGGATACAAATCAGAACACAGGGTCGAGCATATCCACGTCCAGCATATCCAATCCCACAAATCAACTTTCACTCTTAGCTCAAACAAATCAAACAAATCTTTTAAACTTTTCTGGGATTGCCAACACTACCCCTGGGATATTTCCAACTTCTGCCCAACCTGGTCTCAGAGATTCGGTCAACCCAAGCGCTGAATTATTAATGCCTCTATCACCGGCATCAAGTCGGGGAGTCAAGGGCTCTCAAAGAGGTTATAACTCTTATAACCAGCCACTCCAAAGCAATTCTGCCGATGCCAACAGTGCCGATTCCTACAACTCTTATCAATATCTCTTAGAGTCTAGTCCAAGCAATCCGACTACAGGTGGGATGAACTCTGGGGGATTAGTCAATCCCAGAAGCGTACCCGCTTCAAGAAATGCGATTCCCTTTCCGGATCCGCTGCGCGGAATCGCCCCACAGACTTATCCACAGACTTATCCACAGACTTACAATCAACTCAATTTGCCCCCGAATCAATCCCAGCAAAGCACTGCCAACGGTCAAAATTTAGGGATTATGACCCAACCTTCTGTTCCCACAAGCACTCAGCCATTGGCACAGCCAACTCCGACTCTGCGTTCAGTCCCCATCCCGCAGGGTTTACCAACAACAATCCCCAATGCCAACGGGCTGACAGGTTCCTCCCTTAATCCCACCCAGTCAGCGGCTCCCACTCAACCGCAACAACCTACATCCCCGTTTTCGGTGCCTCGTCCAATTCCGGGGCGCTATATCGGCGGTGGAGAGATTAACACTTTCTCCAATCCTTGATAGTGTTGCTAGGTCATTTCCTGGATAGTCATTTCCTGGATAGTCATTTCCTGGATAGTCATTGCTGATTCATTCACAGGATATCGTGGCGATCGCATCCCCAAAAAGCGAAAAACCCCCTTTTACTTTTTGAGTCAAAGGGGGTTTCTTAAAATAGATATCGATGATATTTTCCCGTCGAGAATTAATCTCTCAATGGGAAATTAATCGTTAAAGTGAGCAATAATTGCATCAGCAAATTCAGAACATTTTAGCGGGGGTTCTACCGGAGGTTCCATTAACCGAGCCAAATCGTAGGTTACTTCTCGGTTGGAAATCGCGGCACCCAGACCTTTTTTAATCAGATCAGCCGCTTCCTGCCAACCCATATATTCCAACATCATCACCCCGGACAAAATCAAAGATCCTGGGTTCACCCGGTCAAGACCAGCGTGTTTCGGTGCGGTGCCGTGGGTGGCTTCAAAAATGGCGCATTCATCGCCAATATTCGCACCTGGCCCCATTCCCAGACCACCGACCACGGCGGCAGCGGCATCAGATAGATAATCTCCATTCAGGTTCATCGTCGCCAGAATTGAATACTCTGACGGTCGAGTTTGAATCTGTTGGAAAATACTATCGGCAATCCGGTCATTGACCATGACTTTTTCTTTCCATTGGCCATTTCCGTGGGTATCCCAAATCGCCTTAAGAACATCTTCGACTTCTTGGCGAACTTCTGCTTGCTTTTCACTGGTCAGGTTGTCATAACCGGGATCAATTTTGCGAGCATTGTCCTCTAAGGTAATCTCTGGGTGCCGCTCTTTGTTGCTGAGAATCCAGGATTCTCTTTCGGTGACACAACAGGAGCGAAACTCCGTGGTAGCTAATTCATAGCCCCAATCACGAAAAGCACCTTCGGTGTATTTCATAATGTTGCCTTTATGAACCAAGGTCACCATTTGCTTTTCTTTCGGCAGACGCAAAGCGTGTTGAATCGCTCGACGAATCAGCCGTTGTGAGCCAGTTTTACTAATCGGTTTGATGCCGATACCAGAGTCTAAGCGGATTTGTTTCTTGCCGTGTTCTGGGGTGGCGGGAATTAACTCTTGATTGAGAATTTGAATCAATTTGTCAGCAATTTCGCTGCCTTGGCGCCACTCAATTCCTAGATAGATATCTTCGGTATTTTCCCGATAGATGATCACATCCAGTTTTTCTGGATTTTTGTGGGGAGATGGCGTGCCACTATAGTATTTACAGGGACGAACACAAGCGTATAGGTCGTTAATTTGCCGTAACGCGACATTCAGAGAACGGATGCCGCCCCCAATTGGGGTGGTCAGAGGGCCTTTGATGGCCACACCATATTCTCTAATGGCCTGGAGGGTATCTTCCGGTAAATACTGGTAAGTTCCATAAGCTTCACAAGCTTCATCTCCGGCATAAACCTTAAACCAGCTAATTTTTCGCTGGCCTTTGTAAGCGGTTTGAACGGCTGCATCGATGACTTTTTGTGAAGCTGGCCATAGGTCAACCCCTGTGCCATCTCCGCGAATAAATGGAATGATGGGGTTGTCGGGGACAATGGGTTGCCCATCTTTAAAGGTGACGCGATCGCCAGTGGTGGGGGGAGTGATTTTCTCGTACATACTGCCCGTTGAGTCTAGTTAAAACTAGACAATCCTTCTTTGGTAGACTACATCATGCAATGCTTTCAGGTTTTGTTTCTTAAGCATTTTTCCTGAATTTTGCCCCTAAAATCTCGAAATTTTGACAATTTCGCGCTCTTTGGTTCAGCCATTTGTAGGGGCAAAGCATCTTAAGTAACAATCTTGAAGATTCTCCAATCAAATTTCAGCGAGGTAATTTCGATGCCGTAGACGCGAAGCGGCATCCGGTCGGGTAGGCTATATGCTTTGCCCTTACTATGTTTCTGGTCAACCCACTCTTCCTTTGTATGATTTCTTGTTCGCACACTTCTCCAGATCGACTTATTCTCATTTGCGTTCTATTTTTCCGTCGATCTATCGCGATCGCGGCTGGGTTTGCCTAACGCCTAGAACTCTCAATAAACTTGTTTTCACTTTCGACTTAGGATGACAAATTCCCTAAACCGGGGAAGCCTTGAGATTCCTTGAGAAAATTTAGTCATATTTTGTCTCAAAATTGATTGGATCTACTTATGATTAAGTTTTCTTGATCGAGGTTATTAGATAATTTGAAGAAAATATCTTAAATAAATCTCAAATATTAAGATTTTATAACATTTGCTAATTTTTGCTTTTTAGAAAAATTGATTGTATTATAGGAGCCGGAGCGTTTTTTGAAGAAAATCATCTATGATTAAATCTCAAAAAGATGAGAAACAAATTTTGTAAAAAATGCTCTTGAATAATATATTGAGATTATCTCAATGAAACCGGGAGCCAAAATGAAATGAAAAAAATTTTAATTGTGGATGACGATCGCACTATGCGAATTACTTTACGAAGACACCTAGAAAATCAAGGGTATATCGTTGCTGATGCCAAATCTGGGGTAGAAGCGTTAAAATCGTTAGAGGCGGAAATGCCAGATTTGATTGTATCGGATGTGATGATGCCAGACATGGATGGATTTGAATTTTGCCGACGACTACGCACGACGCCATCAGGTCAATTAATCCCTTTTATATTTTTAAGTTCTTTGGGAGAGCTTGATGACCGCATAGAAGGCCATGAAATTGGTGGCGATGATTATTTAATTAAACCCTTTGAACCCAGAGAATTAGTAGCAAAAATTGAAGCGCAATTAGAGCGGAGTCGCCGGATTTATTCGGAAATTATTCGATTAATGCAGCATATGGCGGGAGGATATAAAAATGTGAGTTCACCCTCTGTAATTTCCCTTTCAGAGAAGATGACCCATCCCCTCAATAATCGGCTTGATAATCAGTCCAATTTAACTCCCAAAGAATACCCAGTCACCTCATCGATATCGGAGACTTCCCCAGACCGTTTGCCCTTGACCCCGGCGGAAGCCAGAGTTTTTTGGGAAGTGATTCAAGGCTGTACAAATAAAGAAATTGCCGAACGTTTATTTATCAGTCCTCGGACTGTACAAACTCATTTGCGTCATATTTTAAGCAAATTAGATTTGGAAAATCGTGGTCAATTAATTCGGTTTGCTTTTGAACATGGATACGAGTCCGCTCCTGATGCTGAATAACTTAGCAATATCAAATGCTGGGTTTCCCTGATTTCGGTAGTTATCAGTTATCAGTTATCAGTTATCAGTTATCAGTTATCAGTTATCAGTTATCAGTTATCAGTTATCAGTTATCAGTTATCAGTTATCAGTTATCAGTTATCAGTTATCAGTTATCAGTTATCAGTTATCAGTTATCAGTTATCAGTTATCAGTTATCAGTTATCAGTTACATTGATAGCTAATAGCAGATTAAATGATAGCTATTAAGCGATAGCAAATGTTTGCTTGCTGTGAATAAGGCATCACCTTTTGAACACTCACGAATCCTGCAAACGGTCAACGGTCAACCATCAAGCGTCAACCATCAACCATCAAGCTTCAACCATCAACCATCAACCCTTAAGCGTTATGATTTCTGGTCTTTATACTTTGGATGAATTAACTCAGGCGATCGCCTCTGAACCGGATCGGTGGCGTCCTCTAGTGTTTAGCAATGGGTGTTTTGATTTACTCCATGTGGGTCATGTGCGCTATTTACAAACCGCCAAAGCTTTGGGGCGATCGCTCGTTATTGGTTTAAATAGTGACCAGTCCGTACAAACAATCAAGCCATCCACCGCCGGAAAACCCTCGCGACCAATTGTGCCAGAATTACAAAGGGCTGAGGTACTCTGTAGCCTCAAAGCGGTTGATGCCGTGGTGATCTTTAATCAACCCACCGCTACCACCCTGATTTCATCTCTGCAACCGGATATTTATGTCAAAGGAGGTGACTACACCCTGGAAACTCTGCCGGAAGCCCCAGTGGTTCAGGCTTATGGGGGTCAGATTGAACTGGTGAAAGTGGAAATCAACTCATCCACCACCGGGATCATTAATCGGATTTTACAAGCACAGAAATAATCAGCAGGTCTAAGATAATGAGACAATAGGAACATCTGAGGTTTCAACCTCATATCCAGTGGCACCGATTGCTTAATGCTTCCAGGTTCATCCCCCGCCTAAGCGCGCTTCGCGCAGGCTCCGCGCCTTCGCGGGGGCAGGGCCTACTGGGTTTACTTGTACCTCTGAAAATAGCAACTGTCGATCCTCAAAAAGCCTTCATGACTGACTCAACAACTTCTGCCATACCGGATGCTGCTTTGGATTTTGCCGAACTGGCTTCCAACTTAAGAACGAATAATCAAAAAAATCAGATCAAGGTGATTTCTCATCTGGCCAAAGCTGGTGGGGATGGTCTGAGAGTGTTGCAAGAATTTTTGTTAGAACGCCGCTCAACCACCCCGAACTTCGTCGATGGGAAAGTTTACCAAGTTCTTTATACATCGGCAGACCCGGTATCCGCTGAATTTTTGCGTTCCACATTTCCCCACGGTCTGCTCCCAACTCCGAGCGATCGCCAGATCGACTACAGTCTGTTACAAAAGCTGCTGGCCGCTGCGGATTTCCAATCCGCTGACAAAATCACCATTCAATTACTTTGTGAATTGGCAGGTCCTGCTGCCGTCCAGAGAAAGTGGTTATATTTTACTGAAGTTGATACGTTTCCCGAAACGGATTTACAAACCATTAATACTCTGTGGCAGTTGTACTCCGAAGATAAGTTTGGATTTTCTGTCCAACGAGAAATTTGGCTGGGTGTCGGGAAAATGTGGGATAAGATGTGGCCAAAAATCGGCTGGAAAAATGGCAATAATTGGACAAGATATCCCCAAGAGTTTACTTGGGATTTGACAGCCCCTAGAGGTCATTTACCTCTTTCCAATCAGTTACGCGGGGTTAGAGTGATGGAAAAACTCCTTTCTCATCCAGCATGGAAGTAGTCACCCAATCCCAGAGATTCGGCACCCAAAGATTAAGCTTTGACCTGCGATCGCGCTTCGGCGTTGCGGATGCAATCTCGCTCGTTGTTCGGCAAATTTTTTTTTGCAGCGCAAATTGCAGATATCTAAAGGCTTAGATTTGGTGCCGATCATCTAGCCAAATCTGCCAGAACCAAACCCACGGCAAAAATCCCACGGCAAAAATCCCACGGCAAAAATCCTCAAGATCTTAGCGGCAAGAGATTTGTCCTCGGCGGTTCTGCCGTTCACTAGAAACATTATGGCCAATCGCCATTGAATAGATTTATTGAATAGATTTCATTGTTGTCTATGGCAACCTTAAACTCTTATGGTAGTACCAGACAATCAAGAATTTGCTTATTTTGATAATTCTGCCAGCCCATCCCCAGAAGAATCTGGATTGCTGTTTGCAGACCGGGGTCTCTTGGATCGACACAGCTTGTTTATCTTGCAAAAGGCGACTCAAGCGAGTGCAGAATTTTTAGATATCCCTTTATGTATTGTTGGGGGAGTGCAAAAAGATCGGCGCTTGAGACAGCTTGCTGTAAATTTTGCTGACGTTAACTTTGAAGAGATCGAATTGTTGCAAGACTTGGCGAATAAGTTACCAAAAATTTCTCTGCAAGAGGCTTTTTGGCAACAGGTTTTAGCCAGTCAAATTGTGGTGACAATTCGAGATACTTTGAAGCAAGACCAGTGGGCGAAGTCGATGGCGGTTCAAAATTACGGAATTCGGGCTTATGCCGGAGTGCCTTTGCTGTCCTCCAAAGGGGATTGCTTGGGAGTTTTGATGGGCATGGATCTGTCTCCCCGTCAATTTACGGCTAAAGAAATTCAGTTTTTGGAGTTGACCGCTCGCTGGATTATGAGCGAGTTAGAACGGAGCAAATTGGCGCGAACGCGCAGGAGCCTTGCGGATGCAATATCGCCTGACACAACTCACACTCCAGTTAGCTCTTTTTTGCCTGACTCATTGCCAGATATATCCGTAGATGATGATACTTCCCCAGCCAGTAATGATGAAAAATTTGGGCTGAAGAATATTTCTGACTTGGTTTTGGAGAAACTCATCGGTAGCATGACGCAAGAAATGCGGAATCCCTTAACTTCGGTGACAGGAATGGCCAAAGTTTTAAATCAAGAAGTTTATGGACATTTAAACGACAAACAGAAAGAATATCTCCAGATTATTTATGACAGTGGTCGCTACTTGGTATCGTTGCTGGATGAGTTAGTGTCTCTGCGGAACTTACATGACCAAACCCCGGATCTTGATCTGGCGGCTGTGGATATTGAAATGCTTTGTCAACAAGTCCTTAATCACTTGGAATTGGAAGCTTCTCGACGCGGCCAAGAATTTCGTCTGTCTGTGGAACCGGGCGATCGCCTAGTTCTCATAGATAAGTCTAAAGTCTACCAAATTCTCTATCAGATGTTGGCCAGGGTAATTTCTGTGGCGCATCCGGGAGGAGTCGTGCGGCTTCATGTTTCCCGCAAATCTGATATTTTAAAGATGATTATTTGGGTTTCTCATCCCTGGTTAGGAGATGGTTTCAATCCAATAGAAATGCAGGATATGGAGTCTGAGGAAATGCCCTTGAACCCAGCTAATGATGAGTCAGAATCTCTGAAGCCAGAAAAAACCCTGGAAGCTCTTTTTTCTACTAGGCAACCGGCATCAAATATGCTGCAATTCTTTCAAAAGTTAATCTCTGAATTCAAGGCATTATATGATTCAGACTGTCAAACCGCAAATCCAAATGACCTATGCTGCGTTAAGCTTTCCCGGCAAGATTTAGGGTTTTTACTCAGTTGGGAGTTAACCAGGCAGCATCAAGGACATATTGTTTTAGAAGGTTCCCCTAGTTCCGGTTATCGATATTTACTTGAGTTCCCCCTACGGATTAACTAAGGTGAAATTATCAGGGAAGATTGGGCTAATTTTGAGTGAGTAGAACATCTAGATTTTGGCGTTACAAAAAAGGAGAAAATCCGTGAAATATTCATTTTTGTTTGGATTTATGAAAATTTATGATCCTAGTTATTATTAGAGATAATTTTTTCTGATCGTGCCAATTTAATAGGAAGATTGAGTATATCAAATTATAATATGCCATTTTTCATAAGAAATATGAATATGATATGATTGGTCATAAAAAAATCATGATTAAAATGGTATATTATAAGATTAAATCTCAATAAATTAAGATATATTTAATATTCAGTTTTAAATTGAATAATAGATTGATATAACCGGCAAAGAATGCTAAAAATAGGATTTAAATCAAAAATAAGTATGCAATCGATGAATTCACTTTGGCAACAAGTAACCCTGTCAAATTTGCCCATCTACCGATGGCAAAAAGGAAGCTATTTATCTCGTTTATTTGTGGGTTCTTTGGGTCGTTGGCGCTCCAGCAGTTGGTTGATGCAATGGTCAGAAGCAATTGGTGCGTTGTTATGTGCTTTGATTTTTGGTCTGTCGCCTTTTGTTTCCACGGCTTTGATTGGAGTGTTATTGTTGGCCGGGGCTGGTTATTGGCTGCTGCTGACTGTCGCCGATGAGGGTGAAATGGTTTTTACCCCGATTCATTTGTTGGTGTTACTTTATTGGGCTATTGCCACAGTCTCGACCGCAATGTCGCCGGTGAAAACCGCCGCATTTAGTGGCTGGGTTAAGTTGACCCTTTATTTGATGATGTTTGCACTGCTGGCAAGAGTGTTGCGATCGCCCCGGATTCGTTCACTCCTAATCGGTCTTTATCTGCATACTTCTCTGATTGTGAGTGTGTATGGGATGCGACAGTGGTTTTTTGGCGCCCCGCCTCTGGCGACTTGGACCGATCCCACCTCTTCTATGGCCGGTGTGACGCGAGTTTATAGCTATTTGGAAAATCCCAATCTCTTGGCTGCTTATGTGATCCCGGCAGCGATCTTCGGCGTGGCAGCGATCTTTGTTTGGTCTGGACTGCTGCCGAAGTTGCTGGCGGTGACGATGACTGTGGTGAATTCATTCTGTTTGCTGTTCACCTGGAGTCGGGGGGGATGGATTGGTTTGGTGGTCGCCAGTTTTGTTTTATTGTTGATGTTGGTTTATTGGTGGAGTCCCAAGTTACCCCCCGCCGGTCGGAAATGGGCGCTGCCTGGGGTCTTCGGCGGCACCGTCACGGTGCTGCTTTTGGCTTTTCTGTTTGTGGAACCGTTGCGCGATCGCATCGCCAGTATGTTTGCCGGTCGTTCTGATAGCAGCAATAATTTCCGGATCAATGTTTGGCAGTCGGTAATCGAGATGATTCGCGATCGCCCGTTGTTAGGCATTGGACCGGGCAATAATGCGTTTAACAAAATTTATCCCCTTTATATGCGCCCCAGGTTTAGTGCTTTGAGTGCTTATTCTATCTGGTTAGAAACCGCAGTGGAAACGGGCATCATTGGCTTAATGACTTTTATCTGGCTGCTGGTCGTCACCTTAAATCAAGGCTTCCAGCAACTACAACAACTGCGAAATCAAGCCAATCTTCAGGGCTATTGGCTGATGGGGGCGATCGCGATTATCGTCGGTATGCTGGCTCATGGTGTCGTTGATACGGTTTGGTATCGACCCCAAATTAATACCCTTTGGTGGCTGGTGATGGCGATCGTGGCCAGCTACTATCCCGATCCTCGTCAGGCATCGAATCAGGTTGTTTCCTAAAGAGATTCCGTTGAGGGGTGATCGATCCCACCCCCCAACTCCACTGATTTTGTTAAAATTTATGACGCTGGCCATCAAGCCAGGGAATGTAAATTAGGGAATGTAAATTTGCGAATTTATCCATGTCAACCTTTTCCCCTTAAAAATTTTTTGATCTATTTTGTCAGATAGAGCCAATTTAGACTAAGTAAAAACCCTTAAAAATAGCCCAATCAATGAATATGAATGAATATGAATTAATATGAATAAATATCAAGGCGTGGAGCGCTTCATCCCTCAAGCCCACCCACCGGCGAAGGCAAGCAAAATCAGTGCCGACGGCCTTTTCCCGATCCATCCGGACTGATAATTTTTACCCAGGCTTAAGGAGCGGAGCCTCCTTGATCCCTTCTGGTTATTGGGGAGTCAAGAACCCGGACTGATTCAACCTGATTTTTTAGCTTATGCTTCCCGGCGATGTTCCAAATCAATTCAGTACAGTCTCCGGTAAATTACACGACGATCTCTCGTCAAACAGACTGGAATCAGGGGACAGAGAATAATCTCTAACGAGAAAATAAATCGGCAGATTAAGGATTCAGATCCTCTGGGTTCGCCCACGGCGAATCATCAACGGTCAGCACGGTCAAAATCCGTTTGATCAAATTTTCCTAAAAAAATCGGATTCCTGTGCAAGCTCTAAAACACGCTCTAAAAATTTAATCAGAAAATTTTGAGCTTTTTGAGTTATACCATAATCAGTAGAGACCTATCTACCCGATCCAATTTCTTTCTTGATGATTGTGGTTGGAAAAAAGCATCCTTTCGAGTTAGACAATTGCTATGTTTAAACCCGGTCGTTCATCCTTTCGTCGTATTCTCCTCACGCGGATTTTACTGTTGAGCATTCCTGTCTTGCTGATGGGAGAGTACACCACTTATCGGAAAGCTCGTTCCGCCCTCCTGGAAACTGCCCGCCAGAACCTAACAGAAAGCGCCATCCGCAAAGGACAAAGTATTGAAACATCTGTTAAAGCCTTAGAAGCCAGCTTATTAACCGCTACTGAAGCCACGGTCTTGCAGTCAGAAGAAACCGCAGCGATCGCCCAATACCTACAGACCCTTGATGAACGACTGCCCACCAAAGTGCAATGCACCCAGTTAACCGACATCGCCACCAATAGAATCATCGCTAGTACCTGTGGATCGGCACCGATTTATCGTCAACTGCCCCTGGACAAGTGGCAAAATCCTAGTCCAGATTCTTCTCTGGTGGATGTCAGCCTACAGTTGTCCGAAAATCAGCCATCATCCTCAGAAGAACGTCAGAGAAACATGAGGATGGTTTTCTCCGCCCCGGTGTTTCCGGGCAACGTAGTTTCTGGGGGGAATATACGCTATGCCTTAAGCCTTCTGTCAACTTTGGAACAAGAAACCGTGGGCAAGCGAGGGTCTTTGACCGGACAGACCGTAGTGATTGATGTGTTTGATACCACCTATCAGCAGGAAAATGGCACAATTGTGGAACATTTGAGCCCCGATCGCGCTGGGACGAATATTGCGGAGGAAGCAGACGCCGATCGCCTCAGAAGTATTGTCAGAAACGCGATCAGCGGTAAACAGGATTTTGTCCATTTATTTGACTTTGAAGCCCCAGGCATCGAGTTGATTTCCGGATATACCGCGATCGCCTCTCCTGTATCTCCAGACAAAAGGTGGATTATCTTAGCGGTGACTCGACTCGACAATGCTCTAGCCGGTCTCAAAGAAATTCAGAAGGTCTTATTTACCTTGATTTTTAGCCTCATAGCTGCCAACTTGGTAGTCACTTGGTACTTAACTTTGGAGTTAGCCCGTCCCATTGAACAGTTGCAAGCTTATGCCTTAAACGTACATCGCCGCCAAACCGAAGGTGACACTGGCCCAATTAAACTCAAAATCACTGAATTTCAACAATTAGCTGATGCCCTTGATACGATGGTCGAGCGCCTGAAAGCTTGGGCGACAGAACTGGAAAGCGCATGGCAAGAAGCAAAAGTAGCGAACCAGCTAAAAAATGAGTTTTTGGCCACCATTTCCCATGAACTAAGAACGCCTTTGAATGCGATTATTGGCTGCATTCGCTTGGTGCGGGATGACTGCTGTGATGACCGGGAGGAAGAGGTGGAGTTTTTACAGCGAGCCGATGATGCGGCGATTCATTTGCTAAATATTATTAACGATATTCTGGATATTTCTAAAATTGAGGCGGGGACTCTTTCGGTGACATTAGAGCCGGTGGATGTCAGCCGGATTATTAAAGAAGTGATTGAAATCCAAGAAAATGCGATCGCCCAGAAGGGACTGCATTTATCCGTCCAAGAATACCCAGAACCTCTGGTGGTGGAAGCCGATCCGAGCAAGCTGAAGCAGGTGTTATTAAATTTAATGAATAATTGCATTAAGTTCACCGACACCGGGAGTATTACCATCAGCACTCGTCTGGAATCCAGTTATACGGAAGTAATGAACCGCGTTTCCACCACCACGGAAACCCTGGATGGCAGTGGCAAAGGGGCGACAGATGTGGTGATTACTTTAAAAGATACCGGCATCGGTATTGCTTTGGAGCAACAACAAAAGTTATTTCAACCCTTTGTGATGGTGGATGGTTCCACCACTCGGCGGCATGGGGGCACGGGTTTGGGGTTGGCGATCGCCCGCAATTTAATCGAACTGATGGGCGGCACTATTATGCTGAACAGTAAAGGAGTCGGTCAGGGGACGACGGTAGAAATCGCTTTGCCCAAAGCTAATCTCCTGCCGTCTTCTGCCCTGAAAAATCCCTCTGTAGGGGCGAACAGTTTGTAGGGGCGAGACAGCTTTCCGCCCGAACAGCCACTCTGGGGTAAACCTACAGGGGTAAAACTGTCACCGTCACCGCTGGATCTACCAATAAGGTGGCAATGTTCTCTAGTCCAGCCTGACCAAACTTGTTTAAGCCGTTTTCCGTTCCTAGGGGCACAAATCCGATCACCGCCACCGTATCTCCCTCGTTGCCAACTACTGTGAGGATGCCATCTTCGGTGATTTGGGTCAGGTCTTCTGTGTCCAGAGTTAGAGTATTGTTGCCAAACCCCGTCAGGTCAATTTGCGAGATTTGAGAAATGGGCGGCTGCGGGAACGCTCGCAGGTCGAGATTAACGTTCGCCCCAGAAATCCGCAGGATGTCTTTACCAATGCCGCCACTGGCATTTTTGAACAGAATATCGCTGACTACTAAGACATCATCCCCCGGACCCCCCTGCAAGTCATCTTGACCCCCACCACCAATCAGCACATCATTGCCTCCTTTACCTAACAGGCGATCGCCTTTCGCCGTCCCTGTCAGTAAATCATTTTCATCGCTGCCCTCGACGTTGAAGCCGCCAAAATTCACCGTCACCCCTGGGGTGACTAATACCACTTTCGTCTCATCTTCAAAAATAAACTTATTTAAACCTCCCTCGGTTCCAGCAGATAAAAAGTCTGGCAACTCCACCACATCTCCCTCACTCGTCACCTCCCCAAGTTCATTCACAATCGGGGGATTTGCTAACACTACTAACGGCTGGTCTTTATCAGGAATTGTCTTAAGATTCGCCCCGCTGATTTTTATGGTATGATTGCCCGCACTGGTCAGGTCAATTTGTTCAATTCCCCGGATAGAAGGAATGGGAAATGGACTGAAATCTAACTTGATATCTTCAGTGCTATCAATCCGCAGCACATCGCTGCCTGAACCGCCGCTGATCCGATTAAACCCGACGTTATTTAAAATAATAATATCATCCCCTAAATCCCCAGAGATATTGTCAAAACCACCGCCACTGGATAACACATCATTGCCACGTCCACCAACTAGGACTTCTGCGGCGGCTGTCCCGGCGATGTTATCATTGCCCTCATTCCCTTTAATGAGTTGACCGCCTTGATAAGCCGGAGTGCCAAAGACAAAATAAGACGGCCCAGGACATATTTTATCGTTAGAATGTTGGATTTCTGTTTCAATTGTTAAATCATCAAATCCATCGCTATTGATGTCTTTACCCGCCCGCAAGGAAATTGTCACTTGATTACCGCTAGGGGCGATCGCAAATCCGCGATTTCCCAAATTTGCCAAATCCACTGTTGGCAGGGCAATTGGCGGTGGCAAAGGAAATATTAAACCCAACGGATCGAGAAATGCTTGAATTGGGTCACGCGGCCCCGCATTACTTTTCCCAAAAATCATGTATGATGGGCCAGAAGCCCGTAACGGATCAGCCTTCGGGGGCGATACAATTAAATCCTTTAAACCATCTCCATTAAAATCACCCCCTGGGGCAATACTAAAATTAGTAATATCCCCCAAACTAGAATGATTAATTTTAAATCCCGCACTGCCTAAATTTTGCAGATTTACATCAATACTTTGCTTTTCATTCTTACCAAATACCACATACGCATCTCCCGGCAACAACACTCCCGGTGTGTCTGACTTCGGTGGCCCAATAATCACATCATCCAAGCCATCCCCATTCACATCTCCCGCTGGTGTTATCTGTCGATTTGATAAATCTTCCGCCAAATTAACATCAGAAACCGGGTTTCTTAAAGATGTCTGTTGGGATAAAGAAGTTGACGCAGAAACCCGGTTTCTCAAACCGGCAGGATTATTAATCGCAAATCCCAACGGTTTTGGCTCAGGATAAGTTAGGCCAAAAAACTCAAACACTTTTTTAATTGCCTGCTGAACTGGGGTCAGCGGCGGTGGATTCAAATCATTGAGATTAATCGATCGCTCATCTTCTTTACCAAAAATAACATAAATTTTTGAAGCAATTTCACTGGGATTTTTTCCGGGAATTAGCAGAAAATCTTGCTTTTTGTCTCCATTGATATCCCCAGCAGGAATACTAGAAAAATCCCGTAAAGCCTGCACGGGCTTTTCGGGTTTTCCCGTGGCAGGATTAATTTTTTCCTGACCTGTGGCTGGGTCAATTACCGGGTCACTGCCGAGATAATATCCTGCCGAACCCAATGCATCTAAATTAACGGTTTTGCTGTTATTCTTACCAAAAACAACATAAGATTTATTAGAACCACTATTTGGGTCGGGGTCAGCTTCAATTACTAAGTCCGGCAAGTTATCTCCATTTGTGTCCCCCCCGGCAGAAATTTTGCGACCAGCTAAAGTTTCTTTATTGCTGGTAATATCAAAACCGCGAGGCTGGGAAGGAAAAAATATTTGAAACGGGTCAATTACCGATAGAATTGGGTCACGAGGCGGGGCTGCAAGATTGGTTAAATCAATGGGCTGTTCGTCAGATTTACCAAACACAACAAAGGCACTATTTGAGCCAAACCCAATGGCTGATTTGTTGGAAAATCCAATCAATAAATCGTCTTTTTTATCCCCATTAATATCCGCAGTGGGTAAGACATCACGACCAGCAAAATCAACTACCGGCGTTCCTAATACGGGAGCAGAGGTAATGGCAAAACCAACTTTCGGTGGCCCGAATAATTCCGCTAAATCGAATTTTTGCGGCGCGGGATTATTTAAGTAAGGAAAATCAACCTGCTGGTTATTATTTTTGCCAAACAGGACATAATACGGCCCATAATCGGGGATATTCGGATTAGCAATGGGAGCCTTGACGAGTAAGTCTGTCCATTTGTCGCCGTTAAAATCCCCGGCTCTGATGATGGGACGACCGGCTTGATCGAAAGTGCCAGTGCCAATAATTTTAAACCCTTTAGTGCCCAGATTTTTGACGTTGATATTACTGGGAGGAATGGTGGGTAATGAACCCCCTAATAAACTTAATAAAGAGTTTAAAAATGGCGTGGCGTTGCTGTTGGGGTCTTGGCCAAAAACAATATAGGATGGAACAGAGTTTCCTATTTCAGGAATTTCCTGAAAACTGTTAAACAGAACGTCTTCTAATTCGTCGCCATTGAGGTCGCCAACGGGCATTGTTGCGTAGTTGGGTTTGTCCCCAGCATCCGCAGGGTCTTTGGCAAAAATCCGATAACCTGTACCACTTTCGGCGGGGTCTTTGGTGAGGTCTACGTCGTTGCCATCTTCTTTGCCAAAGATGAGAAAATTTTTGTCGGCGTTGACATCTTTAACCACTAAATCAGGCAGACCATCACCGTTAATATCTTCAGCGGGTACTATGCTGATATTGACACATTTTTCTTCTCCGTCTCCTTTGGTTTCTCCGGTGATTTCAAAGCCGCCATCACCTGCTACAAGGGTTTCAATATCTGCGGTGTCAGTGACTTCTATATTGGCAGTTAGGGTGGTGGGTTCTCCTTGTCCATTGTCTATGGTGAAGTCAAAAGAAGCCGGTCCCACATAACCTTCATCAGCGATAAAGGTAATTTCGCCATTTTTTAGGGAAACTTCACCGTTGATGGGGTTGGAAACTTCGGCGATCGCTTGGTTGTTGGTGGTGAGTTGAATTTGAGGAACTTTTAGGGGTTTGCTGAGAAAGGCTTTTAGGGGGTTGTCCGGGGTTCCTACCGGGGTAAGGACGTTGATGCTGAAAGTCTGGCTGGCGGTTTGGACCCCCCCTGCCCCCCCTTCAAAAGGGGGGGAATCGTTTAAGGTTAGGGTAATTTCCGCAGTCCCTGTTTGTCCCGCTGCGGGGGTAATGGTGAGGATGCGGTTAGCCCCTTCTCCAGTTATAGAGAAACCGGGTTTCTGCGTTAACTCTCCTGTTCCAGCGGAAGTATCTGGAAGAAACCCGGTTTCTGAGTTAGGAATAAGGGCAGGATTTGAAGAACTGAAAGAGAAACCGGGTTTCTGGGTTTGCTGGGTTAAGGTTTCTGTGAGAATTTCACTGTCCCCAATGTTGACTGCCACACTGATGGGACTGTCTTGACGGGTGGAAACCGCCAACGGAATTGCTTCAATGGTTAATTGATCGGGAACGTTAGTCACCGTTAGTTCGATGCGTCGATCCAATATTTGACCATTGGCATTCGTCGCCCGCACAATAATCGGTATGACTGGGGTTTGTTCAAAGTCGATCGCTGCACCTGGGGCAACTTGTAGCTGTTGGGTGGTTGTTGGTTGTTGGTTGTTGGTTGGTTGTTGGTTGGTTTCTGAGGTTTCTGAAATTACAAATTTGCCACCGGCATCGTCTAATAAGCTAAAGGTGGCACCTTCTGACCCTTCCGGGATGCTCAAAGTACCGACTAGGGTTCCCCCTGGGCTATTTTCCGCTACTTGCCGATGGCGGGCTCCCCCGCTCCCCGGCTCCCCGGCTCCCCCGCTGATGATAATATCTGTGGGCGGTGGGCCGGGGTTTTCCTCGTTGGCAATGTCCGTCAGGGGAATATTGAGGACTTTTTCAAAGGCGTCGCCGTTGTTGGTGGTGACTTGAATTCTAATCGGGATGGTGGGGGTGGCTTCAAAGTCTAAGGCAGAACCGCCATTAGCCACAATCAGCAAGTTGCCGAAAATGGCAAATCTTCCTCCGGCATCATCTAATAAGGTGTATGAAAAGAAACCGGGTTTCTGCGTTGACTCTCCGGTTTCAGCCGAGGTATCTGGAAGAAACCCGGTTTCTGAAATGGTGGATAAAAGACCGATTAGGGTGCCGTTGGGACTGTTTTCGGGAATGCTGCTGTTGGAAAGGGCTAAATCCGCGATCGCTGCTGGTGGGGGCAAGACCGTAAAGCTAAAAGTCTGAGTAGCAGTCTGACTCCCATCATTTAAGTTAAGGGTGATTTCGGTAGTACCCGACTGTCCGGGGGTCGGGGTAATGATTAAGCTGCGGTTTGCCCCTTGTCCAGTGATAAAGAAACCGGGTTTCTGTGTTAACTCTCCGGTTTCAGCGGAAATATCTGAAAGAAACCCGGTTTCTGAGTTGGGGACTAACCCAATATTTGAGGAACTGCCTGTAATGATAATCGGCCCGGTGGCAATTTCCGCATCCCCAATGGTGATGGGGATGTTAGCTTGGGTGTCTTGAGGAGTGGAGACAGGGGCAATTTTCGCTATGGATAATTGATCGGGTACATTCAGCACGTTGACGGTCAAAACTTGGTCTAAGGTTTGACCATTGGCATTTGCTGCCCGAACTCTAATCGGAATTGTTGGGTTAGTTTCAAAATTAATATCTGCACCAGGGGCAACTTGAATTTGTTGTTGGTTGCTTGTTGCTTGTTGTTGGTTGGTGGTTGGTGAAATGACAAATTTGCCACCGGCATCGTCTACTAAGAAGAAGGTGGCGCCTTCTGACCCTTCCGGGATGCTCAAAGTACCGACTACGGTTCCCCCTGGACTATTTTCGGCTACTGTAGGGGTGATTTGCGAACCGTCCCTACTGACGATAATTTCCGTGGGCGCAGGACTGGGGTTTTCTTCATTCACCAGGTTAATTAAGTCAACGGTGACAGGTTGAGAGAAGGTTAAACCTGCTGCGGTGGTGACTTGAACGGTTAAGGGAATATTGGGAGTTGTTTCAAAATCTAATAAATCCTCACCATTGGCGACCACAATTTGATTGCCAACAATGGCGAAGCGACCCCCGGCATCATCTACTAACAAGAAACCGGGTTTCTGCGTTAACTCTCCGGTTTCTGCCGAGGTGTCTGGAACAAACCCGGTTTCTGAAGCCCCCGTGGTGGATAATGTGCCAACAATCGTCCCATTAGCACTTTTTTCGGCAATGTTGCTATTTGATAACACCACCTCTGTGACTGGCGGCGAGACCCTAAAGCTAAAAGTCTGAGTAGCAGTCTGACTACCATCATTTAAGTTAAGGGTGATTTCGGTAGTACCCGACTGTCCGGGGGTCGGGGTAATGATTAAGCTGCGGTTTGCCCCTTGTCCAGTGATAAAGAAACCGGGTTTCTGTGTTAACTCTCCGGTTTCAGCGGAAATATCTGAAAGAAACCCGGTTTCTGAGTTGGGGACTAACCCAATATTTGAGGAACTGCCTGTAATGCTAATCTGCCCGGTGGCAACTTCAATATCCCCAATGGTGATGGGGACGTTAGCTTGGGTGTCTTGAGGCGTGGAGACAGGGGCAATTTTCGCTATGGATAATTCATCCGGCATATTCAGCACGTTGACGGTCAAAACCTGGTCTAAGGTTTGACCATTGGCATTTGCCACCCGAACCCGAATCGGAATTGTTGGGTTAGTTTCAAAATTAATATCTGCACCAGGGGCAACTTTTAGAGAAAAGAAACCGGGTTTCTGCGTTGATTCTCCGATTTCAGCCGAGGTATCTGGAAGAAACCCGGTTTCTGAAATGACAAATCTGCCACCGGCATCGTCTACTAAGAAGAAGGTGGCGCCTTCTGACCCTTCCGGGATGCTCAAAGTACCGACTAGGGTTCCCCCTGGACTATTTTCGGCAACGGATAAGAAACCGGGTTTCTGCGTTAATTCTCCTGTTTCAGCCGAAGTATCTGGAAGAAACCCGGTTTCTATAATAATTTCCGTGGGCGCAGGACTGGGGTTTTCTTCATTCACCAGGTTAATTAAGTCAACGGTGACAGGTTGAGAGAAGGTTAAACCTGCTGCGGTGGTGACTTGAACGGTTAAGGGAATATTGGGAGTTGTTTCAAAATCTAATAAATCCCCACCATTGGCGACTACAATGGCGTTGCCAACAATGGCGAAGCGACCCCCAGCATCATCTACTAACAAGAAACCGGGTTTCTGCGTTGATTCTCCGGTTTCTGCCGAGGTGTCTGGAAGAAACCCGGTTTCTGAGACCCCACTAATGGATAATGTGCCAACAATTGTCCCATTAGGGCTATTTTCGGCAATTTTGTTGTTAGAAATTACCAGGGATAAGAAACCGGGTTTCTGCGTTGATTCTCCGGTTCCTACTGTTTCAGCCGAGGTGTCTGGAAGAAACCCGGTTTCTGAGACTAACTCGACAAAGTTTGAGGCGTTCAGGGTGATGCCTTTGCTGACCCCCCCTTTGATGATGGCCAGAAATTCCCCAGTTAGCCGATTTTGAATAATAATATTGTCTGCGTATTCATCGACCCCTGGGAAGATATTCAGTTGTTCAAATTTCAGGCCATTAATTAAGCCAATAAAATCTTTTTCTAGACCAAAGTCTAATAACCAATCGGCGTCAGTAATTTCTGGGCCGCCTGTCCCTTGACCAATGACAAAAGTATCGTCCCCAAGACCGCCGAAAATGCTGTCAGCCCCTTTGTCTCCATAAATTAGGTCATGGTTGCGATCGCCATAAAGGATGTCATTGCCGATACCTCCGCGCAAAGTATCGTCATTTTGGCCGCCGTAAATTAAATCTGCCCCTTCATTGCCATTGAGAAAGTCGTTTTCCGTGCTCCCATTTAGGGTGTCATCTCCTTCACCCCCGAAAAGCGCATCTTGACCTGAATCACCAAAAATTAGGTCATTCCCTTTGTCACCATAAGTCGTGTCATCGCCGTTATTTCCCAGGAGGGTATCGTTGTCCTGTCCACCACGCAGTAAATCATTACCTTCTCCCCCATCAATTAAGTCTTTGTCTTCGTTACCATTGATGGTGTCATCTCCTGATAGGCCGTTGATGGTATCATCCCCAACGAGTCCTAAGATTTCGTCTGCCGCGTCTGTGCCTTGTAGAAAATCTTTGTCTAATGTGCCGATAATTAGTGCCATTTTCTTACCGTTCCCCAATGCGCTTTTATGATGGGCGGATTCTAGATGATAATATTAATTATTGGGGATGTCTCTTAGACTTTTGTCTATTTTTTTACTCAGTGAAGATTATTTTACCACAAAGACACAAAGGACACAAAGGGTATTTTAAGAGGTAAAATAAGAAGAGATGTTAGTCGCTGGTTTTTGTGATGATGAACTTAATCGATTTTCAAGCAGCTACAGAAAATTTATTGGCCAATTCCCTAGGGGAAGTCTTTTCTTTAGCAACTCCTGACCTATTTACTCCTCTTTCCTCTCGCTTCTCTCCGGCTTCCCCTGCCCTGGCAATGGCTGATTCACCTTTGCCAGAGATATCCCCAGAGATAAATGTTGGGCAAAAGCGAGAACCTGATGCCGCAAATGATACAATTATTATTAATGAAAATACTTCCACAGTTATTGAACTGCTCAAAAATGATTTTGGAGATTTAGATGTAATTATTGGCAATGATGGTACTAATTTTTTATGGCAAAATAATGGCAAAGGAATTCTGACTAATGCGGGCAAGTTGGGCAGTTCTTTTAGTAGCGCGATCGCCTTGGGTGATTTAGATAAAGATGGGGATTTGGATGCTTTGGTCGGCAATTATGGTAAAGCAAATACGGTTTGGCTAAATGATGGCACAGGGGTTTATACCGATAGTGGTCAAAGTTTGGGCAATTCTTTGACGACCGCTGTTGCATTAGGGGATTTAGATGGAGACGAAGATTTAGATTTATTTGAAGGCAATAATCGTCAAGGAAATAAGGTTTGGCTGAATGATGGCACAGGAAAATTTACGGATTCTGGGCAGAGTTTGGGCAACTTTTTTACTACCGCGATCGCTCTTGCGGATTTGGATGGCAATCAGACATTAGATGTGTTTGAAGGAAATGCTGGTCAACCGAATCGAATCTGGCTAAATAATGGCAGTGGAATATTTACCGATAGTGGTCAAACTTTGGGCAATTCTTTTACCAAAGCCGTAGCCCTGGGAGACTTAAATGGTGACAATAATATTGATGCATTTATTGGCAATGCCGGACAACCAAACCAAGTTTGGCTGAACCAAGGTGGGGGCGTTTTTATTGATAGCCAACAAGCCTTGGGAAATGCGGTGACGGTTGCGGTAGCTTTGGGGGATTTAAATGGAGATAAACATCTGGATGTATTTGTCGGTAATGCCGGACAACCCTCAGAAGTTTGGCTGAATGATGGGTCGGGAAAGTACACCAATACTCAGCAAAAACTAGGTAATTCATTAACTCAATCGGTGGCTTTGGGAGATTTAGATAATGACCAAGATGTAGATGCTTTTTTGGCCAATAAATTACAACCGAATAAAGTTTGGTTAAATGATGGCAGTGGTAAATTTACTGATAGTGGTCAAAACCTGGGTAATGCGGCAAGTTTAGCTGTGGCTTTAGGGGATGTAGACAAGCTCAGATCCGATACTTTAAGATTGATTAATAAACCCACTAATGGCACGGTTCAACTAAAGCGAGAAACTGGGGAAATTGTTTATACTCCGAAGCCAAATTTTAATGGAGATGACCAATTCAGTTATCAAGTTTTTGATGGTGGCACTTACAGCACCACCGCTGAGGTAAAAGTGACGGTTTTGCCGGTGAATGATGCCCCTTTTATCGCCATTAATTCGGGAATAAACCTGTCACCGGAATTGAAAAAGCCTCAGCCAATTACCAAAGCCCAATTGCAAGTGATGGATGTGGAACAGTCAGCGGCAGAATTAACTTATACCCTCACTGAGTCACCGACTATTGGGACTTTCAAATTAGGGGAAACTGAGTTAACTGTGGGCAAAACCTTTACCCAAGCGGATATTGATAGCAATAAATTGACTTATGAACTGACTAAATTAGAAAAACCTAGCGATCGCTTTTCCTTTACGGTCAGCGATGGGCAAGGGGGTGAATTAGTTCCTCAAACATTTAATATTAATATCGGTGGGGCAAATATTCCCCTAAATTTGGTGACAAATCAAGCCTTAACTTTGGATGAAGGCAGGGATGCGGCGATTACCAAAACTAATTTAGAAACGGTGATGTTGGGTGGGGAAAATATCCTCTATACTTTAACAGCCCTGCCCAAAGCTGGGAAGTTGAATAAGAATGGAACTGAGTTAAAATTAGGAGATAAGTTCACTCAAGAGGAAATTAATAGTAACACAATTACTTACAAACATGATGGCAGCAAAACGGTGACAGATATATTTTCCTTTACGGCAACAGCACCGGGTATTCCGGCAATTACGGGCAGCTTTAATATTGCCGTAGTTCCATTAGATAACAACGAAAATATTAACGTTGGTTTTAGTGTGAAGGCTGGGGAAACTGCGGCGATTAAAACGGCAAATTTGCCCGGAATCCAACCACAGAATAACCCGGAAAATAATCCGGTGGTTTATACTTTAACTTCTTTACCGGAAAACGGCACTTTGTTGGTGAATGGTACGCCGTTGGGGTTGGGAAATACCTTGACTCAAACCCAAATTAATAATAATGAAATAAATTATCTACACAATGGCACAGAAACGACCAGCGATCGCTTTACTGTGACGATATTTGATACCAAAGGTAATTCGATTACTACGGAGTTTAATATTACGGTCAATCCGGTGAATAATCCTCCGGGTCTAGAGATCAATAATGGGATGACCATCAAACCAGGGGCGATCGCAATTATTGGGGAAGGGGCTTTATTTAGTCAGACCACAGAAAAAGCTGAGATTCGTTATATTCTCACGAATACCCCCACCAGTGGTACGTTAAAATTAGCAGAAAATCCTTTAAGTCCAGGGATGGTTTTTACTCCCGCTGATTTGGCAGCAAATCGGCTGACTTATCAACAGGAACTTCGGGACGCAAAAAGCGATGTTTTTACCTTTAATGTGGTGGATACTCAGGGTGGAGAAACTCCGGGAACATTTAATATTACTATTACCCCGACGAATGAAAGTCCGACGATGATGACTTTACGACAGCTTACTCTGAGAAAACCCGGAAAACCAGCGGTAATTAATCAGAGTTATTTACAGGCGATCGACCCCAATAACGATCCGTTTACTTATACCCTGGTTTCTGTTCCCGCGAGTGGCACATTGTTGCTTAATGGCACCCCATTAAAAATTGGGTCGAGTTTTACCCAAGATCAGGTGAATAACCATCAGTTGATTTATCAAAATACTAACGGCAGTGTGAAAAAGGACTTATTTAGTTTTACCGTAGCTGACACATTTGGCGGCAAGCTGAATAATCAAGTCTTTAATATTGCGATCGCGTAAAAATTGTTGTTTGTTGATGGTTATTTGTTGTTTGTTGATGGTTATTTGTTGTTTGTTGATTGTTGATTGTTAATTATTGTTTATTCAATCTGTAGGGGCAAAGCATAAAGCCTGACGGCATAGCTTCGCTTACCGGGCAAAGGATTTATGGGTAAAAACAGACAATTTATTACCCGAATGCTTCGCCCTAACATTGTTGATTGTTGATTGTTGATTGTTGATTGTTGGTTGTTGGTTGTTAAATTGACTCTGTAGGGGCGAAGCATAAAGCCTGACGGCATAGCTTCGCCCCTACAGAAATCATAAAATCGTCAATTGTTCATAAACCACCTTAGCCTTAATCTCATCCATTGCTGACCACAAATCCAGCAAATTCCGTTCTTCGGAAATGCGTTTTTTCTCATCCCCAATCCGGGGAATAGCCTTCAAAGCAACCTCGATCGCCTTCATAAAATTATCATTAGTCACCAAATTGGTATCTTGCATAAACTTACGGACTGCTTGGATATCGTTTTCCTCCTCATAAATAGCGACGATCGCGTGGATTCCATCCACCAAATAACGGCAAGAAAAATCTTTGGCTTCGATGGAAAAAGCCCGTTTTTTCCATCGTTGGGTTGGAGTTAAGAGTTTACAAGTACCTCCAGAAGCACTTAGCAATTTATGAGTTTTGTCCAAGTCGGACACATTAAAACCGCCAATAGCTAAAGCTAATTGTCGCGCTTCATCATAAGGAAATTCGCGGGCTTTAAAAGCATCCCAAGCCAAAAAATACCATTGAGTTAAAGAGTCAAATCCCTGGGTATCCGTTTGGACTAATTTGCGGAAACGATAAGCTGCGATCGCTTTTCGGGCTTCCGCAAAAGCCACCTCTGGGCGAACTTCATCCCCACTGCTATTATAAATGGGATAAGACCGACTAAACACATTTAAAGCCGGACCAAAAGCACTTAAATATAAATCGATTCCCGTAATATCATTATCCTCAAATTCCGGAGCGCGTTGTTCTACCAAATTAGCCACTTCCGGGCGCAAATCATCCCACCAAGCGGGTTCAGCGTTCGGGTTGCGTTTGCGGCAAACTAGCAACACCGTACTAGAAACAGAATTTTTCTGGGCTTGATGTAAATTTTGGGGATTTTCTGTGCTCACAGACCAAGAAGCGGTAATTTCAAAACCCGCATCAATTAATGATTTAGTCAGCACATCCCAGGCGCCGGAATCTTTATGATTAAATTGTACGGTCATCACCCCATCATCCCGCAAAACTCGATAATATTCGCCAAAAGCCAAGGCCATTTTTGCCTCATAATCTTGGGCGGCTAATTCATCGGCTGAAGTACCCATATCCCGAAAACGAGACGGGTTCGCGACCGCTTCTCGGTGTTTATCCGTGAGTTCTGACCAGAATAATTCGGGGAAAATATCCCCTAACGTCCGTTTCATCCAAACATAGAAAAAATCGGAAAGTTCCGCATATTGTATCGTAGCATAATAGGGCGGGTCAGTGACAATTGCATCCACAGATTTATCGGCAATATGATACAGGCTATCCGCCGAAGCCGCATCAATTTTAATGCTTTTGGGTTCAGTTTCTAGGATACCCGGTAAGCTGAGAGAGTGGGACTTTGTGCCGAATAATTCACAAAGTTTAGTGTAGTCATATGTCAAGGCATCTACGCACCAATTCCACAAGCGAGTCACTCCATTAACTTCTGGATAATTCCACATTAAATTTAAAGCGTGTTGTCCACTAGCGAGTTGAATTTGTGACGTGGTTGCACTCCAATGGGCTAAACGAGAGTTTGCATCAACACATCTATCTAATACTAAAGCCAAATAAGTGCAAATTGCCTCTACTTTTTCTGGTTCATATTCACCCCGGATTAACTCCTTCGCTTCGTTGATAATTTCTACATAAGTCACCAGAGTTAAAAGCTGTCGCGGGTTAAATAATTTATTCCATGAGTCTATGCCTATACTAAAAAGTCTTTCTGTCTCTTGGCCATGAGGAATATCTATAATCGGAATTATCTCAATATTTTTGATATTTTTTAAAAAAATATTTAAAACTTTTTGATAACCGTCTAAATCAAACTGATTAGGAAGTCTAAACTCTAAACTGCTTTTTCCTTTTTTATAAGCCACTGCATATAACTGATGTCCTAAACCGACAGATTGGGCTTGAGACTTAATCACTTCATCCTCAATAATATTGCCACAAGTAGGACATCTACCCACCCCACGACTAACGGTAATGTAATCATCAGGATTGTATTCACCATCATCGGTTTTAATCGTTGTTCCTTTCCCTTTTTTCCCCTTAATTAACTCAAAATCAACCCGCTTTTCTGTCAGATTGGGAATTGGTTTCACCGCGTACCAATCACTCGTAACTTTTCTAGCTTGTCCTTTTCCAGCATAGTTACTTGTTTTACTTAACCACCAATTTGGACTTAAGGGAACCACAGACTGACAACTAGGACAAACTACCGTATGTGCCCATAAATAATTTTGCACAACTTCCTCACTTTTGGGGGTTGAAGGGAAAAATTCCGCTAATCTTTTCTCCGCTTCATCCCCGACCCACTTCACCCAACGGTCAATATCCACTTGTAAATCGGGGCCAAATTTTACCGGATATTCCATTGCAGCTTTCATAGTCACAACTGCCACCGGATTCAAATCCGAAGCTAACACATTTAACCCATATCTAGCGGCTTCAAAAGGAATACTCCCCCCACCGGCAAAAGCATCTAAAACTGTAGGGGTTCGGTTGCCCCAAACTCTCTCACAATAATCATGGACTTTCTGTACTACGGGATATCCTGGAGGCACCTTATAAAGTCGCAAATTAGCATCAGGTTTTAACCCATCCAATTCTGGATGTAATCCCAGTAAATATTCAAACTCATCTAATGAAATATCCTCTGGTAACAGAGAAGCCAAAACTGAAGCGCGAGAGAAAGATAACGGCTTCCGAGAATACCAGCGGTGTAATCCTTTAAATGGATTACCCCCATGTTCATAAGCCACCTGTTGATTTAACAGTTTCACTGGCATAATTCTCTCGATCAATAATCTATCTTTGTTCATGGTTATTTGTTGTTTGTTATTTGTTGTTTGTTGTTTGTTGTTTGTTGGGGAACGGGGAACGGTTATCAGGAGCCACTGCGATCTTGGGGTCTCCCCAAGTCTAGCAAGTGGCGTGGAACGGGGAAGGAGAAAAGTAGTAGGGGCTTTCTGGCCATATAGCCTGACGGATTATGCTTCGCAAGGACGCCCGTACAAGTGAAAAGTTAAAAGTTAAAAGTTAAAAGTGAAAAAAAATATCACCATTCCCTGTTCCCTGTTCCCTGTTCCCTGTTCCCTGTTCCCTGTTCCCTAGGACGCCCGTACAAGTGAAAAGTTAAAAGTTAAAAGTTAAAAGTGAAAAAAATATCACCATTCCCTGTTCCCTGTTCCCTGTTCCCTGTTCCCTGTTCCCTGTTCCCTGTTCCCTGTTATTTGTTGTTTGTTGATGGTTGATGGGTAGGGATTTTTTTGTTGTTTGTTGTTGGTTGTTTGTTGGTTGTTTGTTGAATCTGTAGGGGCGAAGCATAAAGCCTGACGGCATAGCTTCGCTTACCGGGCAAAGGATTTATGGGGAAAAACAGACAATTTATTACCCGAATGCTTCGCCCTGACATATAATTGTTGATTGTTGGTTGTTGATTGTTGTTTGTTGATGGTTGATGGTTGATTGTTTATGTTTGACAACCAACAAACAACAACCAACCACCAACAAAGAACAAACAACCAACAACCAACAACCAACAACAAATAACACTGATTAAGTGGAAATAAAATGCGCCCAAACATTACCATCAGGGCCGCAAACTCGATCCATATAACCATAAGGATAAAGTAAACGACGACCCTCGGTATAACTATAACCAGTCAGGGCATCTCCCCAGGGGTCATTAAGAATATATCCCTGAGTATTGTAGCCAATGATTGTGGCAATATGTCCCGTAGCGGTAAAGTCCCCGGCAATCACAACTGGGCGGCGATTAATCAGTTCATTATCTACGTCTGACCAGCGACGAGTGGTGCTAAAACTATGTTTATATCCATAAGCGCGAATCAATTCTGCCAATACGGTATGGTCGGTTTGGCAGCCTTCCCCATAGCGATTGAAACACCATTGCAATAGTTCGTCTTCGAGTTGTCCGCCCCACTGCGATCGCTCCCCATAATAGTACATTACCATCGCGATCGAAGTGACATTGCAAGTAGACCAATAAAACCGAGGATTATCTCGTTGGGAAAAATAAGGAACATTCAGTTCAATTTGTTTGGGTAATGGATCGAAAACTTGGCTACCCCGTCGCATCGTCACATGACCCGGCCAAACATAGCCCGTATTACCAAAATTGGCAAAATTTTCGGTTAATGAAACTTTGATATTTCCCGCTTCAATACTATAGCTGGAAACCCCATAAATTCTTCCCACAGGTAAGCTTAATTTGTCACTGGCACTTAAAGTAGAAGCAGGAACGGCACGTCTTTTAAAATCAGTGGCTTGCCGAATGGTCATGGTTAAAGCATCGGGATCGTAAGGAACCGTTTGCCCATCTTTTTTAATTTGCACATGGAGATGGTAGAGAAATCCCACTCGACCAAAACCAGGAATCGATTCGGTCAGCGTCACCCGAAAATGACCAGAAGTTGAGGCATATCCGGTCAGATTAAAACTTTGCCCTAATTTCAGTTCGGCTTTTTGATTCGCGGCTAAATTCGCCGAATCGTCGGGTCTGGATTTAATAAAAGTTGTGCTAGTTACTAACAGTTGGGCAGTACCGGGAATTTCGGGCACATCCGCCAGATCAAATCTCAGGACTTCCTGACCTTTGCTCATTTGCACATGGCCTTCATAAAAATAGCCAAAATCCCCAATCGGGGCGATCGGTGGGTCAAGGGTGACTCTTAAATGTCCATCGACCAATCCATATTGGCTGACCGCAAAAGTTTGGCCGGTTTTCACCATCACTTTTTGCCGATTATTCAGAGTGGTCGAGTCCACGGGGGAAGCTTTAAACAAAGTATCGCGGGTTACTCGAAGTCTTAAAGCTTGGGGACTTGTTCCGGCAGGAGAGACGGTAATATTTACAATTTGGCTATCTAGCACTTTTCCTGTGCGATCGCTCCCCCGCAGTCTCAGCCAACGGGCACCAGGGGTACTGAAACCATTGGGCAATGACACAGCCCAAGTTCTAGCGCTTGAGTTTAAGCTGACGGTCAGGGGATGTTTATCTTCGGCGATTAATTCTACCTTAGTCATAACTCGTGGATCGTAAGTCCCGGTCAAATTTGTCGCCCGGTTAGCCACCACCGCACTTGGGCCGGTATAGTTTAGCCGTGGGGCGGCATTAACCACCGTGTTCCCCCGTCTCAGTTCCACAAAGTCAGGAGAAAGATAGCCGGTATTCCCAAACGGGGGTAAGTTTTCTGTCAGCGATACTTTCAGTTGTCCCGCTTCCATGACGTAGCTGCTTACTCCGTAAATCATCCCCACTGCGAGAGTATATTGTTCTTCCGGTTTTAGTTGGGACGAGTCAATGGGCTGCTTTTTAATTACGGTGTTTCGCAGCAGCACCAAATTCAGCGCATTCGGGTCGAATGCAATCAGTTTGCCATCTCTTTTAATCTGGACATGGAGGTTGTAGAGATAACCAATCCGGCCAAAATTTTCCAGGGGCTGATTGAGCGTTACCCGAAAATGATCCGCTACCGAGGCATAACCGAGAATTAAAAAGGATCTCCCCGCCGCAAGATCCATTTGTTGGTGCGATCGCAGGTTACTGGAACTTTCCGGTGAGGTTTTAATTTTGGTATTTTGAGCAATCCACAGCAGAGAAAACCCCGGAGGTGGGTCAGCCACGTCGTGAATACTACCCACGGTCTGAGAAGTCGCTGAGGCTGGGGTGATTTGCACGTGGGGTTCAAAAAGGTAGCCCGTGGCACCTACTGGGGCAATGGGATTGACCAGTTCTACTTCAAAATGACCGCTATTGGATTGATATTTTCTGATAGAAAATGTCTGCCCCGCGACCAAGCGGACTTTTTGCCGGTCATTTAGAGTCGAAGAAGAAGCGGTAGACACTTTAAAAAAAGTCTCTTGGAGAATTCTCAGGTTAAAAGTTTGTCCGGTACTCATAAGGTTAGTTGCTGACGGTATTCGGTACTTCGATTAACCCCTACAGTCTACACCAATGAACCACTTCAGGCACAGAGAATCACAGAGAAAGCTACTGGGTAGTTTGACCCCTAAACCCTGCACTAATACCATGAACCACTTCAGGCACAGAGAACCACAGAGAAAGCTACTGGGTAGTTTGACCCCTACACCCTACACCAGAACCTCTCTGCTAAGAGCCTGTTTCAAGATATTAAGATCATTTTTTCTTTTTCTCCTGTTTTTTTGATCGTTTAGCCGCTGCTTTGGCTGCTTGTGCCGCCGCAATTTTTTCCTGTTTTACTTTGAATCGTTCTTCTTCTAGTTTATCCAAATAATAATGATAATCCCCGGCATATACTCTTAATTCTCCATCCCGAATTTCTACAATTTTATTGGCGACTTGGGAAATAAAATAGCGATCGTGGGAGACAATTAAGACGGTTCCCTCATAAGTTTGTAATGCTTCTTCTAGCATTTCTTTGGCGGGAATATCTAAATGGTTGGTCGGTTCATCGAGAATGAGTAAATTGGCCGGTTGGAGGAGCATTTTCGCCAAGGCAAGGCGGGCTTTTTCCCCTCCACTTAAAGCTTTGACTTTTTTAAATACTGTGTCGCCACTAAATAGAAATCGGCCTAATAATGTCCGCACGTCTTCATTTTTCCAGTCTGGAACTTCATCATGGAGGGTATCCATGACGTTTTTTTCTAAGTCTAAAGCTTCCGCTTGGTTTTGTTCAAAATAGGCAGGAATTACATTATGTTTCCCTAAAGCAACTGTTCCCTCCGTGGGGGTTTCTATGCCCATGATTAAGCGTAAAAGGGTGGATTTTCCGGTGCCATTTGCGCCTAAGAAGGCAATGCGATCGCCTCTTTTAATTTCTAACTTTGCCCCTAAGAACAGAATCTTCTCATCATAAGCATGGGTTAAATCTTGAATCGTCACGACTTCTAGCCCACTGCGAGGAGCGGGTTTAAAGTGAAAGTGTAAGGTTTTTAACTCGCCAATGGGAGCTTCGACTAATTCGATTTTTTCCAGTTGTTTCTCGCGGCTTTTTGCCTGGGTACTGCGAGTGGCACTCGCCCGGAAACGCTCAATAAATTGTTGTTGTTTTTCCAGTTCTTTCTGTTGCCGTTCAAAGGTAGTTTGCTGCATTTCCCGGCTGAGGGCTTTTTGTTCTAAGTATGAACTATAGTTTCCCAGGTAAGTGGTTGAAACCCCTCTTTCGGTTTCTACAATTTGCGTACAAAGACGATCCAAAAATTCCCGGTCATGGGAGACAATTACAATCGGGGTATTTAGTTGTTTGAGGTAGGTTTCTAACCATTCAATAGTTTCCAGGTCTAAATGGTTGGTCGGTTCATCTAAGAGCAAAATATCGGGTTCTTGCAGTAATATTTTGCCCAAATTCATCCGCATTTGCCAGCCCCCACTAAAGGCACTGACCAGGCGATCGCCGTCTTCGGAAGTAAATCCCATTTCTGGTAAGATTTTCTCAATTTGCGACTCTAATCCATAGCCGTCCAGGGCGTCAAATTGACGGTGGAGGCGATCGAGTTTATGAATCAGGGGATCTAAGTCTTCTGGGGCGGCGTTTTCCATCTCATGTTGCAGATGGTGTAATTGATTTTGAATGTCGTTCGCTTCCGTAAAAACTGCCCAAAATTCTTCGCGCACGGTACGCTGAAAATCCAGTTCAAACTCTTGGGATAAATAGGCGATCCGCAGACTTGCGGGCCGAATAATTTCCCCGGATGTGGGTTCAATTTGCCCCGCAATAATTTTTAGTTGGGTGGATTTTCCGGCACCGTTAACCCCCACCAAACCAATGCGATCGCCGGGTTTAATTTCCCAGTTGACATCTTTGAGGACTTGCCCAGTGGGGTAAATTTTACTAATATGTTCGAGTCGGAGCATTTTTATCCTTGTTGTAGCTGAATAGTAGCTGAATAGTAGCCAAATAGTAGCCAAATAGTAGCCAAATATTTGAATTTCGGTCATCGACCTGATGTATATTCATCTTTTTCGGTCATTTTGTAATGATTCAGATCACCAAAGATGAGAAACCATGAGAAAAATCGCCAAATTGGGTTCGGTCGAGTTACGATGGATTATAACCAAGCAGACTAGAGCTAAATTGAGGAGTTTCCGGCAAGAAAAGGTGACTCATGGAAAAAATTAATCAGGTTTGAGAACGATCATCTATCATAACACAGATAAGACAATACACAGATAACACAATATCTCTCAGCATATCTCTCAGCATATCTCTCAGGATAACTAGAACTTAGGCACTCGTCCTAGGTTGAGAGCAACCACCCCCTACGGGATCATCTCACTTTTGTAAGTACGGGCGGATTTTTCGCCCTTGAAGGTTTTTAGAAGAGAGGAGAGAGCAGAGACGAGATAGAAAATATTCAGAAAAAGTCTTTTTACAAAAGCAGGTATGATCCCAAACCCACAGAATAAACCCTACAAAACTATAATTATCAGAATATAAACAGTCAAAATTAAAAAGTAAAAATAGCCATTTAACCCGGTAAATTTTTGTTAAATATTGGTAATTTTATTATCAATAATTTTACTCTATGTTTTTTTATTTAGCTATAGCAATCCTAAAACCAGGTCGAAAATTTGCCCTCACCCCCAACCGACGCCTGCCCCCGCGAGGGGGCGAGATCGATGCATGGGAGAGGGGAATCTCATTCACAAATCCTGCACGGATAGCTATATATGCCTTAAAAATCTCCACCTATACTGCCACCATGACTATTCCCACCACCAAAATCTCGCATATCGTAATCACCACCATTTTTGATGATGACATCATCAATATCATCATCAATGCTGTCATCAGAATTTGTATAATTCCTGAGATTAGGATTATTACTGCCAAACAAAAAGAAAATACCAAAACCTAATAAAAGGCACATTCCTAATAAAAAAAGCATAATTTTAATTTGATTATATTTGCTTGTATCTGGCGGATTTTCTGCTAATAAATTCACTAAGGCTTGGGTTCCTATAAAGACTCCGCTATCCCAATTATTTTCGTGAAATTGGGGAATAATTTCGGTGTTAATGAGATTGTCAACTTGTTCATCGGAGATAATTTGTTTTACCCCCGATACGGTTTCAATTTCTACGCGGCGATCGCCAATCGAGGTTAAAAATAGTACCCCATTGTTTACCCCTTTTTTGCCAATGCCCCAATGATTAAATAGCTCAGTAGTAAATGCCTTGGGACTGGGTGCCGGTGCCGTAGTGGATACGGTGACAACCGCAATTTCTGCCCCAGTATCAGCCTCCAATTGGGAAATCATTTCATTAAGTAAAGTTTCGGTGCTTTGGCTGAGAATATTGGCCATATCTGTGACCCATCCATTAGACTCTTTTCTAGGATTTGGGACATCATTGACATTGAGAGCATGACTCAGTATAGGAAAGCCAACCAGGGATAAACTGAGTAAAATTATCCACAGTATGGGGGCAAATTTTGCCCCACCTACCCTGCCCCATCTGAGAATCAAAAGATTCATCAAAGAATCGAGAAAACTGAGATGTTTTCTGGGATGAATTGTTCGGAATTGACTAGATTTATCCATGATATGCTCCTGCTAAGTTTTCTGAAAAATGCTGCCTTTGAGCGATCGCCTATCTCTCCACAACTTCAATCAGACCACAACTTCAATCCCCGTTTTGGCTATTTCGGAAAAACGGGAATTTTTTAGGGCAAGAGGTAAAACCAAACCACGGGCGATCGCGAGCGAGATTAGAAACCGGGTTGCTTCAAGAAACCGGATTTCTATCATAAAGCTTCTGAGAGTTAAGAAGTTACAGCGTTTTTCTGATTAGCGGGGGCGAAGCATTCCCGTAAAAAATTTACGCTTCTAACCATAGAACTTCTGCGGGAATGCAACGCCGCCCCTACAATCCCGGATCGAACCGACCAATATCTCTTGAAGAAACCGGGTTTCTGCCAGAAAAGAAACCCGGTTTCTTCAAGAAACCGGGTTTTTGATTACATTCCCATAATGTTGTAGCCAGAGTCTACATAAATCACTTGGCCGGTGATGCCACTGGACAAGTCACTACAGAGAAAAGCCGCCGTATTTCCCACTTCTTCTTGGGAGACATTTCGCCGCAACGGGGCGATTTTTTCCACATGGTGCATCATATCTAAAATGCCACCGACCGCAGAAGAAGCTAGGGTGCGAATGGGGCCTGCAGAAATCGCATTGACGCGAATATTTGATGGGCCGAGTTCGGCAGCTAAATAACGCACGTTCATTTCTAGGGCAGCTTTGGCAACTCCCATAACGTTGTAGTTGGGTATGACGCGCACGCCACCGAGATAGGATAAGGTGACGATCGCGCCTCCTTCGGTCATTAAGGGTTTCGCCGCTGCACTGAGATTGACCAATGAATAGGCGCTAATATCCAAGGCACGAGTAAATCCTTCACGGGTGGTATTGCTAAAATCCCCGCTGAGTTCATCTTTGCCTGCAAAAGCTAGACAGTGAATCAGGATGTCCAGCTTGCCCCATTTGTCTTTGATGACTTCAAAGGTAGACTGAACTTGCTGGTCATCTTGAACATTTAAGGGTTCAAAGATAGTGGGGTTGAGTGGTGCGACGAGTTCCTGGACTTTCTTTTCAAAGCGACCTTTGTCGTCAGGCAGGTATGTGACCCCAATATTTGCGCCAGCTTGGTGAAGCTGTTGTGCAATGCCCCAAGCTATGGAGCGATTGTTAGCAATTCCTGTAACGAGGGCATTTTTTCCGGTTAAATCTAGCATGAGCATATATTCTATATCTAAGGTGCGCGATCGATCGCTTCCCAAGGGAAGCGGACAGCGCTTAATATCCCTGTAATTGGGCAAGTTTACCCCGAATTGGCCTCAATTGTGCTATTTCTTTAAGTGTGAAATAGACCAGAGTGGATTTACGGATGCGTGAAATCCCATCTCCGCCTAATTGTGTTAAATTCCTTTGTGTAAATTTACTTAGATTAGCCAGGGGAATTTCCCACTGAGTACCACTGAGTACCACTGAGTGCTACTGAGTACCACACAGATGGGCAATTTGCTCAGAGAATTCGCCGACCCTTGTTGCCCGATCGCTTTCCCCTAGGGATTTTTTTAGATCGCCGCTCTCGGCTTAATTGTGTATATCGGGAGACAAAAACAACTGACTGTAAGTTTAAGTTTTGTAAACATAACATTCTCTAAACTCCGACAGTTGAACCCTTCCTGAACTCCGACAGAAACAGATCTGCAGCAGAGTTGACTCGGCCCCTAATAGACTATTGGACATGGTAATGACTCAAGATAGACCCCTAGAAGCTGTATTTCGTCAGATGGGAACCGGGACATTTCCACCCGCCGTCGAGAATTTTGATCGCGGCAAAACGATTTTTTTCCCCGGGGATCCTGCTGAACGGGTGTATTTTCTCCTCAAAGGAGCCGTCAAACTCTCCAGAGTGTACGAAGCTGGAGAGGAAATCACCGTCGCACTGCTGCGGGAAAACAGTGTGTTTGGTGTGCTGTCGCTGATTACAGGTAATCGTTCAGACAGGTTTTATCATGCGGTGGCTTTTACCCCCGTGGAGTTGCTCTCGGTGCCTATTGAACAAGTGGAAAAAGCCCTGAAAAATGACCCAGAACTGTCGATGCTGATGTTACGGGGCTTGTCATCGCGGATTTTGCAAACAGAGATGATGATTGAAACCCTGGCACACCGAGATATGGGGTCGCGGTTGGTGAGTTTTCTGTTAATTCTCTGTCGGGATTTCGGCGTACCGACCGCAGATGGGATTACGATTGATTTGAAACTGTCCCATCAGGCGATCGCTGAGGCGATCGGTTCCACCAGAGTCACTGTCACCCGACTCTTGGGGGAATTGCGAGAGGATCAAATGATCTCCATTCACAAGAAAAAAATCACCGTTCACAAGCCGGTGGCCTTAAGTCAGCAATTTACTTGATGCGGAAGTAATCAATTCAGCGATTGACTCATTGTTGATTATCTGGGCTAATCAATGCCAAACCCAAGCTCATTTGCCATTTCGCGTACCTACGACCAGCCGTAAATCAGCCTGTCAATCAACCGCCCCTTAAAAGTAATCAAAGTAAAAATTAACGACCAACGAGTAATGACCAGTGCCTATATTTTGATTCTGGCCATTTTGGTCTTAGGTGGCTTACTGGCAACCCTGGGCGATCGCCTGGGGACGAAAGTCGGTAAAGCCAGACTCAGTTTATTTAATCTTCGACCGAAACAAACCGCCACCGTTGTCACCATTATTACCGGCACCATTATTTCCGCATCGACGTTGGGAATTCTGTTTGCCACGAGTAAATCTTTACGGGTGGGAATTTTCCAACTTGATGAAAAACTCAGAGAATTACGTCAAGCCCGTCAAGAGCTTACCGAAGTGACTCTACAAAAAACTCAAGTAGAGCAACAATTGGCTCAAGCCCAAAAGGAACAAACCCAAGCCCAAAAAAAATTAGATGCCATTAACCAGTATCTACAGCAAGCCATTAATCGGCAAAGTGAAACAGCGGTGAAACTGAATCAAGCCGAAAGTAAACTTAGCCAAGTTGAAACTGATTTTCAACGGGCTAAGACGCAACTCGGTCTGATTGAATCTCAGTATCAGCGGGCGCAAAGTCAGTTGGCAACTTTTTCTGAGCAAGCCCAAAACTTGCGTCGGGAAATTCAAAAACTCCAAAGAGAACAGCAAGAGTTACTGCGACAAAAAGAAGAAGTGCAATTGCAAATTGCCCAGAGAGACCAAGAAATTGCCCAACGTGAAGCGGAGATTCAAAAACGCGATCAAGAAATTACCCAACAAAAGCGTCAAATTGCCGAACAGGAAAGTCAAATTATGGCCAAACAAAGTCAAATTGACCAACAAACGGCTCAAATTATGGCCAAGCAAAGTCAAATTGACCAACAAACGGCTCAAATTATGGCCAAACAAAGTCAAATTGACCAACAAACGGCTCAAATTGACCAACAAAAACAAGAACTTACGGAACAACAGCAACAAATTGATCTAAGACAGGCAGAGATTGCCCAAAGAGATCGAGTGATTGCGGAACGAGAAAATCGGCTGAAAGAACTGGAAAGGCAGCAAGCTTTTTTAGAAAAAGATATTCAAAACTTAGAACAAAATTTTCAATTTTTACGCGAGGGCAACTTTGCGATTTTAAGAAATCAAGTTTTGGCTTCTGGGGTGGTGCGGGTTCTCCAACCATTAGGGGCGCGTCAAGCGGCTGAAGAACTGTTGCGGGAAGCGAATTTAGCTGCTATTCAACGCATCCGTCCGGGGACAAATGTTGCACAAGAACAAGTGGTACAAATTACCGCCACGGAATTTGAACGCCTGGTGGAACAAATTAATAATGGCCAACCTTATGTGGTGAGAATTATGTCTGCCGCTAACTATTTGGTTGGGGAAAAGATTGTGCAAGTGTTCGCCGATGCAGCGGTGAATAAAATTGTTTTTTTTCGCGGGGAAATTTTGGCGGGAACTTCTGTGTCTCCAGCAACGATGACCGATGCAGAATTGCGACAACGCCTTGATTTGTTGCTGGCATCGGCGAGTTTTAGAGCCCGTCGTGCGGGAATGTTAGGTGAGCCGATCCAAATTGCTGAAGGTCGTTTGACTTTGTTGGAATTTATTGAGCAATTAAAGCAGTATAATCAAGAAGTGATTGTGCAGGCAATTGTTTCAGATGTGACTTATACTTCCGGCCCCCTAAAAATTAATTTAGTGGTGGTGCAAGACGGGCAAATTATGTTGAATAATTAGTTTTGTTGGTTGGTGGTTGTTCGGTAGGGATTCTTTGGTTGTTGGTGGTTGGGTAGGGATTCTTTGGTTGTTGGTTGGGGAAAGTCGTAGGGGCGAATGGCCAAGAGAGAAAAGAGAGGAGAGAAAAGAGAGGAGAGAATATCTTTCCTATGCATCCTCTTTCCTCTTTCCTATGCATCCTCTTTCCTATGCATCCTCTTTCCTCCCTTTCACTATTCACTCTCCCCTCTGCTCCCCCGCTCCTCTGCCGATGGCGGGCCTCTCTGCTCCCCCGCACCATCCGCTCCCCCGCTCCCCACAACCTATTCCCTGTATGAGAAAATATCCATGAATTACTATTCAATTACTTTTTTAGGTTTTGATCCAGGAAAAGATAAATGTGGCATTGCGGTGATGAAGTCAGATCAAACTCTGCTATTTCATCAGGTGGTGCCATCTGGTGAAGCGATCGCGACTATTTTTAGTCTCGCGAAACAGTTTCCGGTGGAAAAACTGATTATTGGCGATCAAACTACGGCGAAAAAGTGGATTAAAGAGTTAGAAAAATCCGGCTGGTCTACAGAGCAAATTGCGATGATTGATGAGCGATATAGTAGTCTGGAAGCCCGCGATCGCTATTGGCAAATGTATCCGCCTAAAGGTCTGCAATGGCTAATTCCCCAAGGGATGAGACAACCGCCTCGACCTGTGGACGATATTGTGGCGATTATTCTGATTGAAAGATATTTGGCAAAAATTAATGCTCCAGGTAATACCTAAAGCTAACCTCAAGCGTTTTTCAGATTACTGAACCACCGTAGGGCGAAGCATGACCGTAATCAAATTAATATTCTAAGCAAAAAGATATCTGCGGTCATGCTTCGCCCCTACAGATATTTGTGGTAGATTCAATAGAAAATTGCTGTAAAGCTAATCTAAAGCTAATCTAAAGCTAATCTAAATTTGGGCTTTAATGGTAAAGAAATAGTCTCCACCCGGTTCTAGTTGATAATCACATTTTTCCAAAAATCTGCCGAGAGGTTCTTGAATTAAAGCCCGTCCCCGGGAAGGAGCGATCGCCAGTTTTCCCTGGCGAAAACTCCATTTAAATTGCCAAACAAATTGACCGGCAATGACTTCTCCTTCCAGAGTTCCTTTTTGCCAAGAATGCTGAGTCACCCGTACATGAGCAGTAGTTTTGGGTAAATGCTTGTCACTCACCGATTTAGTTGATGATTTAGTTGATGATTTAGTTGATGATTTAGTTGATGATTTAGTTGATGATTTAGTTGATGATTTAATTGATGATTTAATTGATGATTTAGCTCACGGGCGGCACGGTACGACCATTATAAAGACTCATCGCTTTTTCTACCCCTTGCTTAATACTCAATTCCACAGCATCACCCACCAACTCAAGCACTTCTGAGATAATTGGTTTTTCCTCTGGGGCAAATTTGCCTAAAACATGGGAAACCGTGGAGGTATCCAGGTTACTCGGATCTGCCGGTTTGCCAATGCCAATCCGTAATCGAGGAAAATCTTGGGTGCCAAGATGGGCGATCGTGGACTTAATCCCATTATGACCGCCTGCGGAACCGGACAACCGCAGTCTAATCCGACCCGTGGGCAAGTCCATATCATCATAGACGACTAACACGGATGTGGGGGGTATTTTATACCAATCGGTGACAGAACGAATCGCTTGTCCCGATCGATTCATATAGGTTAAAGGCTTGAGTAGACGGATTTTTGCTCCTTTTGGCCCGACTCCTTCCCCAAATAATCCTTGGAAGCGTCGATTCTCTGGCAGGGAAATGCCCCAGCGACGGGCTAGGAGATCCACCGCGTCAAAACCTATATTATGGCGAGTTTGCTCGTATTTCTTTTCGGGATTCCCTAACCCAACGATTAACTGAGGAATCACTAAACTGGGAACTTCTGTTGCTTCTGTCATAAAAAGTGGAAAGAACGATTGAGTGAGGATGGCAATGCAGATGTTAATGCAGATGTTTCTAACCCCCACTCAAAACATTACATTTAACCCGGTCTGGGATCAAACATTTAATCAAACATTTTATTTTCTGATTAGCTTTGCCCAGAGGAACCCGTGGTGGTTTCTTCGGGAGAGGCGATCGCCACTTTGGTCGATGCCGCATCCGATGGCGCCGCCGATTTCACCGCCGACTCCCGTTTAGCGGCAGCCTCAAGCTGTTCCGCTTCTTTCTTAAATTCCGATTCAAATTCCCGCGAAGCTTCTTGGAAGCCGCGAATGGCTTTGCCCATACTCCGGCCAATTTCCGGCAGCTTCTTTGGCCCGAAGATTAATACCGCAATCACTAGAATGACAATCATCTCTGGCAAACCCAGCCCAAAAATATTCACACAGCCACCTCCGATTCTGAATGGACGACAATCTGCAACAGTTGGATTTAAGGCGATGGTCTTTCGATTACCACCTTGATACCGCGAAAAATGCGAGCGAGCAAATGTTTTCTATGATTTTAAAGCCCGCCTGAACTAACTGGGACAAATCCCAATTAAAAACGGCGGGCTATTGCGGGAAAACTTGTAAATGAGATGCGCCTATTTACCCAGGGTTGTCCAATTTACATTCACACCCTCAATCATTAGAGAGGAGTTGTAAATTTGCAGAATGATCAGCAGGAACACAAAAAATAGCCCCATGAAAACACCCATAACTGGGGTGGTGCCCCAACCGGGGGCTACTTTACCATACTCAGCGTTCAGGGGTCTGAGCAAATCTCCTAAGCCTGTGCGTTGTGCCATAAGTCACCTTTGATGAATGTACGCAGAAAGTTTTAACGATTCGTAATATTATAGAAGAAATAGTTCTCATAACCTATCTAATCACATGGAATCCTCTCCGGAAACTAATTTTATTATTGGCATTGCCGTCATTGTGATTGCGATCACTGCCTTTTCCATCTATACCGCCTTTGGACCACCGGCTAAAGAGTTGGCTGACCCGTTTGATGACCACGACGACTAAGCCAAGTTCAGCCCCCCTTGGCCAAGTTTAATTTTGTAACAACTCTTAATTTAGGTTCTCATTTTCCCCCAAGGATGGGCGAATTTGATGGGATCCCACAAAACCACCCCTCCACAAGTGGGGGGGGTGGTTTTTGCTTGAGATTTTTAGGAAAATCAATGATTCACCACTTTCGACACGAAGGACACAAAATAGTTTGGTAGGGTGTGTTAACGCAGCGTAGCGGAGTGTAACGCACCAAATCCATCGCTTTTTAGGAGATAGATATAAATCAGAGAAGGAATAATTCACTCCCATTGACACGAAGGACACAAAGGAAGTTACTTGACCTTCTTTGTGTTCTTTGTGCCAATGGGAGTGAATAAAATTTTCAGTAAAGAGGCGATTAAGTATAAGGTTTGAATTCACCACGCTACTGTTTGCAAGTCATCCACTTCCTGAAAATGAGCATCGCGAGTGACCAAAATCAAGCCATGTTGTAATGCAAGAGCAGCGATCCAGATATCATTTTCCGGTAAAGGACGACCTTTGAGCCTCAATTTGTGTTTGACTTCACCGTATTGTCGAGCCGTGTTAACATCACACCCAAGCACCATACTGCTGACAACTAATTCATCAATTCTGGCTAAATTTGCTTCAGGTCGCCCCGATTTTTTGGCACCATAACATAATTCTCCAATGGCAACAGTGGGAAGAAAAACTTCGTTGGCTTGAGCCAGACGATCTTTGACGACGTTTTCATTGGCAAACAGAGCAATAATGATGTTGGTATCCAGTAAATATCTACCACTCATTGATATCAACTTCCTCACAGTCTTGGGCGATCGCCTCACTCATCAATTGAAGCTCGTCGGACGGAATTGAACCAGCAAAACGTAGTAACTGCTTTCCTGGAGTCCCTCGAACTTCAGTTTTTAGCAATGTCTCAATAAACTCAAGTACCTGCCATTGCTTTTGCTGTGGCAGGTACTTGAGTTGTTCAACGACTAGATCGATAATAGAAGTGTTCATGTATGTTCATCCGACTTTCTTTTTGACTATTGTAACAATAGCTGCTTTGTCCAAAGTGCTGAATAAGATTTTCCGCAGAGATTTTAGCGATCGCTTTTTCGGAAATAGATGACCTTAGTAGGGTGTGTTAACGCAGCGCAGCGGAGTCTAACTCACCAAATTTATTGCTTTTTAGGATAGAAGTAAGCGATCGCGCAGATCAGGGGAGAGAATCGCTTTTTCGGGAGAATGAATTACTCACTCCCATTGACACGAAGGACACAAAGGAAGTTACTTAACGGGAGAACAGTCAGAATATGTGTTAACATAAGTGGCTATAACTACATTTAGGTAGTTATAATCTTTAGTTAAGATGTAAATGAAGGGATGGAATTTGAGTGGGATGAAACTAAACGTCTTGCCAACCTCCGCAAACATGGAATTGACTTTATCGATATTCCCGTAGTTTTCGAGGGAGATATTGTCACCGTTGAAGATGACCGATTTAATTATGGGGAACAGAGGTTTGTAACTTTTGGTTTGTTGCAAGGACGAGTGGTGGCAATTGTCCATACAGAACGAGGAGAATCTACCCGGATTATTTCTGCGAGAAAGGCAACTAAATATGAACAACGAATTTACTTCGAGCAAATCTCAGACTGATTGGCAACGCCTAGATGCGATGACTGATGAAGAGATTGATTTCTCTGATTGCCCGGAAATTACGCCAGAAATGTTTGCTAAGGCAGTCGTTCAAAGAGGTTTACCCAAGTCTAAGACGAAAACTGAAGTGACTTTACCCATTGATAATGATGTTTTGGAGTGGTTTAAATCTCAAGGTCGGGGTTATCAGAATCAGATTAATCGCTTGTTAAGAGCATATATGGAGGCTCATCAATAGCGGAACAGATTCATGTGATTCGCGCCATTCGTCCGCTTTGCGGAATCGCGCTTATCGGGCGAGGCGATCGCTTTTTCGGGAGAATGAATTACTCACCACAAAGACACGAAGGACACAAAGGAAGTTCATTTACCTTCTTTGTGTTCTTTGTGTCTTTGTGGTGAATCAGATTTTCAGTAAAATAGGAGGGGATTCCGCAGCGTCCCGGAGGCGATCGCTTTTTACGAGAGAATGAGCAATTCACCACAGAGACACAGAGGACACAGAGGAAGAGAATCGATATCGCTTTTTAAGAGAGAACTGGGCGATCGTCTTTTTGGGAGATAAGCGATCGCTTTTTTGGGATAGATGGGCGATCGAAGCCTTGACTGAGAATTTCATTATGTTATAATTAAATTCTTATCAACCCTATAATATCCTGAAAAATAGACTTATGTCTAACTATACAATCAACCTAGATAAAGAAATTTATCAAACGCTTTTAGAGGTTTCCCAAAGCCAAGGTTTAACTCCAGAAAATTGGATTGCGGCTCAACTCTATCACAAGCAAGCAGAAGCAGAACCGTTGTCTGAAAAAATCGGGGACTTAATTGGTGCGATCGATAGTCAAGCAGAACCTCATCATCAATTTAACCCAACTGAGGCTGGTGGCTACGGCAGAAAGTCAAAAAATTAAACGTATCTTTACATTGGATAGTGATTTTTATGTTTATCGACTGTACGATCGAGACGCTTTTGAAGTCATACCCTAAAATATTAAAATTACGTTTTAGTCTAACATGAAATTAGCGATCGCTTTTTCGGGAGAATGAATTACTCACCACAAAGACACGAAGGACACAAAGGAAGTTAATTTACCTTCTTTGTGTTCTTTGTGTCTTTGTGGTGAATCAGATTTTCAGTAAAGAGGCGATCGCTTTTTTGGAGATAGATGGGCGATCGCCGATGAGTAGTCAATCAAAAATTTTCCATATATTTTTTACTTAATTTTCTACTAAAGATAACTCTGCTACCCCCCATATTTTAATTTCTCCATTTTCATATCCAGTAATTATATTTGTTCCATCTGGGGTAATTTCTAGAGAATAAACATAATTGTCATTGTCCGCCTTTTCTGTAATCGCGTGAAGCAGTTCTCCAGTATTCAAGTCCCATACCTCAATAATTGATTCTTCAGCAGCAGGTTTATCTGAATCATTATTTTCTGAATTCTCATTGCTTTTACGACCAGCCGATATAATTGTTTTACCGTCTGGTGTTAGTTTAAGCGCATAGACTGCTTTAGCCGAACTATTTAACGTGAGCTTAACCTCAGAAGCTGGATTCGATGCTAAATCCCAAATTTTAATCATTCCCTCATGGCCACTAATCAGGGTTTGACCATTTGGTGTAATAGCCAAAGCATAAACAAGCCCTAAATTGCCTTCATCCATAATATTGAGTAATTTGCCAGTGATTAAATTATAAGATTTAATCACTGTATTTCCTACATATATCTTTTCTTGATCTGGAGATATTACAATGCAATTATGCCAATAATAAGGATGGTTATAGCTTCCGATTAACTCTCCAATTATTTGGTTAATTTCCAGACTATTTAAATCCCATACCTTGATTAAATTATATGCTTCACCACTAATAAATTTTTGTCCATCTAGTGTAGGCGTGACGAAAACAACCCTCCGTGAAAAATTCAGATCATTTTCTAATTTATTAGTCTTTAAATCCCAAATTTTAATCGTGCTATCCCAACCGGCACTAAGAAGTGTTTGCCCGTCTGGTGTAATCGCAACACATTCCACATCATCCGCATGGTCTTTTAGAGTATGAAGTAACTCCCCTGAAGTTAAATTCCAGATTTTTATAGTATTGTCCCAACTGGCAGTAATCAGTTTTTCTCCATCGGGTGTTATGGCCAAAGAAGAAACAATACCCGAATGACCTTTCAGAGTCTTAAGACATTCAAAATGTTTATAGGGATTCGATTCATTTTTGAGAACAAATACATCAGCAGAAGCACTTAAAGGTGCATCGGCTTGAGTCAAGCAAAAATTACTAATAGACCGGAATACTTTTGCAATTAACTTTCGCAGCTTTTTGAGAAACCATTGTTCTAAACCTAGATAAAAATCATCGAAGAAATTTGTATCCTTAACAATTTCAGTTTCTACGACTGGTTCTATTACTTGCTGTATGTCACCTGACTGAGAGTCCAGTTGTTCTGTAGATTCAGTAAATGAGTCAGTCGTTAAGTCAAGTTGTTCCGTGGACTCAGCTTGTGTATCCGTAGATGAGTCAGTCGTTGAGTCAAGTTGTTCCGTGGACTCAGTTTGTGTATCCGTAGATGAGTCAGTCGTTGAGTCAAGTTGTTCTGTGGACTCAGCTTGTGTATCCGTAGATGAGTCAGTCGTTGAGTCAAGTTGTTCCGTGGACTCAGTTTGTGTATCCGTAGATGAGTCAGTCGTTGAGTCAAGTTGTTCCGTGGACTCAGCTTGTGTATCCGTAGATGAGTCAGTTGTTAAGTCAAGTTGTTCCGTGGACTCAGTTTCCGTAGATGATTCAGTCGTTGTGTTAGCTTCTGTCAACTGTTTTTGAGGATTAACTAACTTTGACTTTGAATCGAAAGCGAGAACATCTTCTATGAGACTTTCATAAGAAATCAAGTAAGAGATGATTCCGGTAGAAATACCAAAATATAAAAAAATCTTTCTTACCTTTTGAGTATATTTTGGTTGAACTCGAGATGTGACCGTAACCTGAAAATAACCTAAGTCATTTTCATCCAGAGATAAAATACCGTCTTGAGTAATTTTGCCCCCGGTTGCTTCCCAGTAAACGTCTCCCGGATCGATTTCATTTTTAAATTGATCGAAACCTTGAACAGTAAATATTTGTTGATCGTTTGGTTTCAGATAAACAAATCTCGGTTTAATTCTTAAACGTCTTAAAACAGGCAATAGAATAACTTTAGCTGTATCGCTAATATCGCCAACGCTTGCAGTGACAGTAACTTCACGTCTTTTATAATCTCCTCTGAAAATTCCTTCAGCACTGACACTTCCAAGCGAGATGAATCCACCAGTTGTCGTTTTCCATTGCACATTAAAAATGTGATTATAGGGTTGATCAGTTTGATCGAAGCCCTTTAAAGTAAACGTAAATGATTCTTCTGGTTTAAGTTCTTTGTCTTTAGGCGATATTTCGATTTTTCGCAAAACTGGCTGAACATAAACTGTAGCCTTAGCGCTAAAATCTCCAATTTTAATAATTATTTCTTGATCGCCTTTTCCATCTTGATTGACAGTGACTTTGCAAGACACTTTTTTTTGTTCTCGGTTATAATCAATTCCCTGAAAAGTTAATTTTTCAGATACTTCATATTCTATATCATTGGGAATATTGTATTCTTGATTGTTAATCTGTATTTTTTGATTAAGCGGTATTTCTTGCTTTCGTTGATTGTAAGCAACGATCGCAAAATGTTGTTTTTGGTTTGGTAGTAAAGAAACAAAAGAAGGTTTTAATTCTATTTTTTCTAAACGAGAAGGTTCAATAATAGCAATTGAAATTCTTTCAGATTTGATTGAACCAACCGAAGCCCAGACGTCACAAGTCCCTGAATATTGACCGGCAGTAAAGTTACCATTTTTATCAATGGTTCCAGATTGCTCATCGTTCACTGACCAAGTAATTGTTCCAGTGGATATATAGTTTCCATATTGGTCTACACCTTTTACTTCAAATTGAAAAGTTTCTTGATACTCTAATTCTTTAGATGGGCGATTTATCACCAGGAGTTTTTTCAACTTGGGAGGTTCAATAATCTCAATTAAAATTCTTTCAGATTCGATTGAACTAACCGAAGCATAGACGTAACAATTCCCTGAATATTCACCAGCAGTAAAGTTACCATCTTCGTCAATAGTTCCATATCGATCATCATTCACTGACCAAGTAATTGTTCCAGTGGATATATCGTATCCATATTGGTCTATCCCTTCTACTTCAAATTGAAAAGTTTCTCCATATTCTAATTCTTTATATGGGCGATTTATCACCTGAAGTTCTTTCAGATAGGGAGGTTCAATAATCGTAATTGAAATTCTTTCAGATTCGATTGAATCAACCGAAGCATAGACGTCACAAGTCCCTGAATATTCACCGGCAGTAAAGTTACCATCTTCGTCAATGGTTCCAGATCGATCATCATCCACTGACCAAGTAATTGTTCCAGTGGATATATCCTCTCCATATTGGTCTACACCTTTTACTTCAAATTGAAAAGTTTCTTGATACTCTAATTTTATATTAGATAGGCGATTTATCACCTGGAGTTTTGTCAACTTGGGAGGTTCAAGAATCGTAATTGAAATTCTTTCAGACTTGATTGAACCAACCGAAGCATAGACGTCACAAGTCCCTGAATATTCACCGGCAGTAAAGTTACCATCTTCGTCAATGGTTCCAGATCGATCATCATCCACTGACCAAGTAATTGTTCCAGTGGATATATCCTCTCCATATTGGTCTACACCTTTTACCTCAAATTTTAAAGTTTTTCCATATTCTAATTTTATATTAGATAGGCGATTATTTATCACCAGGAGTTTTGTCAACTTGGGAGGTTCAATAATCTCAATTGAAATTCTTTCAGACTTGATTGAACCAACCGAAGCATAGACGTAACAAGTCCCTGAATATTGACCGGCAGTAAAATTACCATTTTCGTCAAAAATGCCATATTTTTCTGGCTCAACTAACCACTGAATTGACGTGGTTTTTATGCGAGATCCATATTGATCTAAAGTTTCTGCAACTTTAAACTCAAAGCTTTGTCCATATAAAAGTTTAGTTTGATTATGAGGTGAACACTTTATTTTAGAGATTTTAGGAGCTTCTTGAATATTAATTTTTATCGAATCTTCCAGAATTCCAACTTTTACTGTAATGTCAACATTTCCTGGTTTGTTACCGGCTATAAATACCGCTTCTCCATTATTATTTTTCTGTAGTTTACCAGGTGCTACCACGCTGTATTTATAGCCAGTAAAAAAACAGTCCCAAATAATATTTTTACTATCAATATTTATTGGTTGGTTATTCTGATCTACTACTTTTACTGTAAATGTTTTAATGTCCCCAGTATATAGCTTTTGATTATTACTTTGATCGATAATTTTAATTGTACTTAATCGTGAATAAGAACAACCTTTAAGAACAGGCAGAGGTTTTCTGGTTTTTGCATCTAATAAAGTAATCCAGTTTTGACCGGCAAAAGCAAGTATTCTGGCATCTGAACTAATTACTACAGAACTAATAAACCCATCTACTATCCATGTTTTTATTAATTCATTTTTTTTAAGATTAAAAAAATTAGCCGTATTAAAACTACCAATAAAAATTATATCTTGATCCAAATTGCAATCCAGAGAATTAATAGATGTACAGCCAGGTAATGTCTTAATACAATCTATTGTTTTAGAAGATAGATTATCAGATTTTTGATCGCGATATATTAACCAAATTTTCATAGATACCCAAACAAAAAATATAATAAACCATGAGATTGAAATTTTCCATAAAAATCCAATAAGTGCTATATCTAATGATCCTTGAGCTAAAATTAATGGTAAGTTAAAATTATTTTTATTATCAGGGTTTGACTGCCAAATTTTTTGCATCCCATCACGACTGCCACTAATTAAAGTGGTATTATCTGAAGTAACTGTTAACGCTTTAATCCAATCTGAATGTCCTTCAAGACTGCGGAGCCATTGACCTGTCTTTAAATCCCATAAAGTAATATTATTATTTGTGTCTCCACTCACGATCATTTTTTGATCGTGAGTCAGACATAGAGTCAGAACAGAAGATAATTCTTTGTCATTCTTCAGGGTTTTAATCAATTTGCCTGTATTTAAATCCCAGACTTTGATGCTTTTGTCTGTACTGCCACTGATAATGTTTTTTCCATCAGCAGTAATGGCAACAGCAGTCACCCAGCCATCATGTCCCTTTAATGTATGAATTAGATTTAATGTATGAATTAGATTTCCTTGATTTAAATCCCATACTTTAATAGTTTTATCTGCGCTGCCGCTGACTAATCTATTTCCATCAGGGCTAATCGCAACCGACAAAATCCAGTGCGAATGTTGTTGACTTCCTTGTTGACTTCCTTTAAGAAAACAAGTAAATTCTTTACTTTCTAAACTCCAAATCCAAATTTTTTTGTAGCTGCCTCCTACTATTCTAATAGTATTAGGGGTATTAGGGCTAATTGCGATCGAAGTAATTATATCTGTTGGGTTATGTGGTGGGTAAGATTTTTCTGGGCTTTCATTAAGATGAGGCCGATCGCCCATAAAAATTCTATAGGTTAATTGTCTAATTTTTTCTGACTGATCTTTTAAAGACTGTTCAATTAATAGTTCTAATCCGTCTTGACCACAGTTAAGAGTCTCTAATAACGCATCGAGTCTTTCTTCGTCATTCTGACTAGCTAAACGAACTTTGATTCTTTCAATTTGTGTAGACATGACGGACTCGCTTGCTGTAAATGTCATAACTCCACTATAAAACTAATGCCAGATTCTGTATAGTCGGAAAATATCCGATTTTATCGGCAATTTTTGGTAAATTTCCTTGCCTACTGTAGGAAAATGTCCGAAAATGTCCGAAAATGTAGGAAAATGTCGGATATAATAGGCAAACCCTGACATTGACCAAAGCCCATGAATTTTAAGGAAATGTTAAAACTTGCCGACGATCTGGTGTTCGCAAAAACAGGTCAGCACCTCGATGACTTGCAAAAAGCGGTACTGCGAGGGACAATCCAAGGTGAGACATATCAAGAAATCGCCGATGAGTCTCATTGTTCGGAAAGTCATGTGAGGAATGTGGGTTCTGAGTTGTGGCAAATCCTATCAGAAATGTTGGGGGAAGATATCCATAAATCAAATTTGCGATCCACAATGGAAAGGTTGCAAATTTCTATTTTTTCCGATAATTCTCTCCGAGATTCTATAAAAATTTGTAGCATAAATTTTGGTAGGGAAACTTTACCTTTCTCAGATATCCCCAAGAGCGAAAATAATCTGAAAAATCCTGAAGCCACATCAACAGAAACCCTGCATCAAGATTTGAGCGAAATGCCGGATTTGCGGATTTGTTATGACCGCATCGATGAACTAAAAACCTTGAAACAATGGGTCATTCAAGAAAATTGCCGCCTTGTCACCATCGAGGGGATGAGTGGCATTGGCAAAACGACCTTGGCAACCGAACTCATCCGCGAAATTAAAGATGAATTTGACTATGTAGTGTGGCGCAGTCTGGAAAAATGCCCCACTTTTGCCCAACTGGAAACCAGTCTAATTGCTTTTTTTTCCCAGCGGTCAGAAATCCAATTAGGTAAAAAGAACCCTCAGCCTTTATCTCTGATTAAATATCTACAAAAGCATCGTTGTTTAGTCGTATTCGATGATGTTCAATACCTATTTAGTCCGGGAAAATCGGCGGGAGAATATAAACCCGAAACCCAGGATTATGCCACTTTTTTGAAACAAATTGAGGAATTATCCCATCAAAGTTGCTTCTTACTAATTGGGTGGGAACAACCGAGACAAGTTCCCCAGCACAACAGCGATTTTCATCCCATTCACAGCCTCAAACTTCGGGGCTTAAACTACAACGCAGCGCTAAAAATATTTAAGGATCGAGGGATTGCTAGTTCAGAGATGAGTCGATCGCTGATTTCCCTGTACCAAGGCAATCCTTTATGGTTAAAAATATTGGCCAATTTGATGCAAGACTTGGAACTCAGCCCTAGGGAGTTATTTTTGGAGAATACTATTTTATTAACGGAAGATTTAGCCGATAATTTAGCGCCACAATTTAAGCGGTTATCGAAAATGGAAATAGAGGTAATTTCCCGGTTAGCTAAGGAAGAAAAACCAGTCACTTTGGCTATGTTGCTAGAAGCTAATCATATTTCGGCGTCAGAGTTACTCAATGCCCTGCAATCTTTAACCAGGCGTTGTTTAATTGAAAAAACCGAAAAATCTTATGTGCTACCTCCTCTATTGCGGCATTATGCGATCGCATTTATGGCCACTGACAGTGATTAAATCAATGATTCACCGAAGCATCCCATCGGCAAACAAACCCGGTTTAACCCTCTGAGTTAATATTGTTTTTACAGCGTTTTTCAGATTACTCAACCACTTTAGGGCGAAGCATTCCGGTAGGGGCGAAGCATTCCGGCAGTTCATTTAATATTTTCAGCAGTAGGGGCGAATGGCCATTCGCCCGTACAAGGGCGAATGGCCATTCGCCCGTACAAGGGCGAATGGCCATTCGCCCCTACGGAATGCTTCGCCCTTACAATATTTTCAGCAATGATTTGTCTGCGGTCATGCTTCGCCCCTACAGGTATTTGTGGTTTACTTGCTGAGAAAATTGCTGTAATAGAAAATGCATAGGGTCGCAATGCTTGCGCCCAAAATAACCTCGCAATCGTAGCAATAATTGTAGAAATAATTTCTGATGCTTGATATAATTGAGAGGACAATAGCGGGCAATTCCCACCACATCAACAATAAACTTGAATTAAGACTGGAATTAAAATGACAGAGCAAATCATTCAACGATTAGAAAAATACACGATTAAGCGTCCCACTGAAGTGCTAATTGTGAAAGCAGAAATTGATGGGGAAGCGGATGAAATTGCCATTTTCAAAGGATATTCTAGTTCTTTAATGCGTCCAACTGCTTTTGACCCAGATGTGCCGGTACTTCCCGATACCGCAGAAATTTTGACCATCGATCGCCTACAAGGTCCATTAAATCCCACAAATCCCATTTACATTGAGCAAGGACTGACCTGGGAAACCATCCAACCTTTATTAGAAGCCGTGGGATTATAAACTTTCCATCGCGGTGCCAGAAACCGGGTTTCTTTGATAACTTCGGCGAAACCGGGTTTCTTTTCTTGTGTTAATGGCGGTGAATTAATTGCTTAACTTTTATTGCGCTGCTTTCCGAGTGGCTAACATTAAATTAGAGTCTTTGTAAAATTTATAGCCAATGCCAAAATCTAAAGGCTGAATCGTCTTATCGCTTTGATAAATTTTTCGCAAATCAGCCTGATATCGACTGGCAAATAAATCAATCGGGGCAATGTATTGGCCGTAAAATTTCCGCTCCCATTTTGCTTCATCAAAATGTTTAACGGGCATTCCGGAATCATCCTGCAACACCGCATAGCTTTGGTTGAGAATTAACTCCCGAATCGTGGAAAATGATTCATTATACATCAAATAAGAAGCCGCTTTCAAATAAGTGACTGAATCCTTGGCATAACCTTGGGCAAATTCTACTAACTGTGGGGTTTTCTTCACGCCATCATTAGATAAATCCGTAGAAAAATAATGCAGGGTTTTAGGTTCAGATTCTCCAGCGGGTAAAAACGAAATTTTGACTCCGGGAATCATTCCTGCTGGAGTGGTACTTGTTTCTAAAATTTGAATCTTTGCCTCCGCATCCAAACCGACGTATTGCACATCCAAAATTTGATTGTTTGTGCGAGCCAAAAATAGTAATAAAATGGGCAAAACTCCTTGTTTGGCTAAATCCACTGCCATCGCTTTTGTGCGGAAAAAGCTATATTCAAGAATGGCATAAAGGGACTGATTAATAATTTGTAATTGTTGCGATCGCTGTCCCTCTAACATATTCAGCAAATCCGGGACTGTGCCCACAGGTTCAAGGCCAATCATTACATATTCTTTGGCGTTGGGGAAGAAAGAATAAGCGTATAAAAAATCAGGTCCGCTAAAAGGATAAAATATTGATGGCGCAGATTCGTTGATGGTTTTGAGTTCCGTTTCAGTCCATTTTCTGACTTTAGCAAGTTGTTGATTTTCTAGTTGCGGCCAACCCTTTTGAAAATATTGAGCATGATTTTTCCAACCGGTAGTATTTTGGATGGCAGCGAGGGGACTAGCATCCTCAATTTTCATCCCCGCAATTAACTTGGCAGTATCCGTTAATTTGGCCGATTTTTCTAAATCGAATTGGGCTAAGGGATCGGGGTTTGGTTCAGGTTTTGGCGTGGCTGTAGGTTCTTCGGTGACTGCCTCTGGGTTGCTTGCGGTGGTCTGATTTGTGTTGGCCGTTTGGCTGCTATTTTCGATTTTGCTGCCTTCAGTTTGCGGATTGTTACAAGACTGAATAAAAACTAGGGTAGAGATGATGGCTAATAAAAGCGATCGCGTGACTTTTTGATTCATTTTTTGATTCATTTTTTGATTCATGGTAATTTTGATAGTCATAGACTTCTTAGGAGTTTAACCGCTGAAAATATTCAGCATTCAGCAAGCCAAGCAACAATTTAATCAGCAAGTTTTTTCTTCACAGCCCAGAAATAGACCGGCAATCCCAGGGCGATCGTGTATAAACCCGCCACCGATTCAATCGGTTTATCTCTTAAGAGAAATATCATAATCCACAGACTAATTAAGAGAAAAATTATTGGCGTCACCGGATAGCCCCAAGTTTTATATGGTCGCGCCACTTCAGGGTAGCGAATTCTATGGACAAATACCCCTAAGACTGTGAGAAAAGAAGAAAGAGTCAGCGTAAATCCCAGATAAGTAATCACAGATTCAAATGTGGCGGTGATGATGAAAAATATCACGATCGCCAATTGGAATAAAATCGCAGTATAAGGAATTCCCAGCGCATTTTTCTTGGCTAAAATTCGGAAAACCGGGATATCTTCCCCAATCACCTGTGTCACCCTTGGGCCGGCTAAAACCATTGAACTAATGGAAGAAATTAGGCCAAAAGAAATTAAGAATGCCATAATTTTAGCCCCGATCGCCCCAAAAATCTGATTCCCAGAAATATAACCAATTTCCAATTGTCCGGCTAGTTGATCGATGGGGGTACTGTAGAGAAAAACCAAGTTTAACAACAAATATAACACCATAACGATCACCGTTCCCAGCAGCAAAGACCGGGGCAGATTTTTGGCCGGTTGGTCAATATCACTGGCTAAATAAATCGCCGCATTCCAACCGGAATAAGAATAAGTGACATAGACCATTGAAATGGCAAACGGCGCACTAAAAATCAGATTTGGATCGGCGGCAGAGGGCAAAAAGCTAATATCTTGGGGAGTAGCCATAACCAATCCGCAGGCAATAAATACCACAATCAGCAGCACTTTTAACAGGGTAAATATCTGTTGAAATGAACTGGCCAGTTTCAAATCTTTGGTATTCAATAGAGAAATCACGATCACCACGAATAAAGCGATCGCCTGTGGGTAAAAACTGGGTATATTTTCTGGTTCCCAAATGATTCTACAGAAATACCTTCCTAATGCGATCGCGGCAGCAGCGATCGGCGCCGCAAACCCCACCGTCACCGAAAGCCATCCCGAAAGAAAGCCTAAAGCCGGATGATATATCTTAGATAAATAGTGATATTCACCCCCAGACCGGGGCATCGCCGCCCCCAATTCCCCGTAAGCCAGGGCGCCACAGAGGGCGAAAACTCCCCCAACAAACCATAAAAACAACAAAGAAAAACCGGACTGAATATCCACCACCTGAAAACCCAGAGAAGTGAACACCCCGGTGCCAATCATATTCGCGACCACAAGACAGATCGCGGTCAACAAGCTGATCCGTTCAGGATGCTGATTCTCTGTATCCTTCATTGTCATTGAAGTTTCTTATCCCCTGTTTAAGATCAACCCTTGATTTGCAAGACTTCGGCTCGTCAATATGTAGATACTAACCCTGAAAATGATGGTCAGGAATTTGACTGCCTGAGCAAGTCACAAACACGCCTAAATTAACCCATATTTTTTCAAGTGTCCAGGTTTTCAGTCAGCACACCGTATCCCTAGGACAAAACAAAGACCAGAGAATCATTAATTTCTCTGGTCTTGGGAATTTATTTGGCTTTGCCAGTGATTCTATTTGCTAAAAATTGCTAACAATATTTTTCGCTGGATTATTCTTAGCTGGATTATTCTTAGCTGGATTAGCTGGCGAAATATTCTTGCACATTCGCCCGACGCCGCCGCAGATGCGCCAAAGCTTGATGCTCTAATTGGCGGACTCTCTCACGGCTGAGTTTCAGGGCGGCACCGACTTTGGCTAAAGAAAGCTCGCGCCCATCTTTGAAGCCAAACCGGAGCATAATCACATCTTTTTGTTGCGGGGTTAATTCATCTAATAAATTATGCAAGTCTTCCCGCAACAACTCTTGCATAATGTAATTTTCTGGGGAAGCGTCCACATCTTCGAGCAGGTCTTGCAATTCCGTATCTTGGTTGTCCCCAACTCGCAAATCCAAAGAAACCGGCTGACGGGAAAGCAGCAGATATTCCCGAATTTGGGCGGGTTGCAGATCCAAAATTTCCCCAATTTCTGCCGGTGTTGGGGTGCGACCCAGTTTTTGACTGAGTTCCCGCTGCACTCGTTTGATTTTATTCAGTTTTTCCGTGATGTGAATGGGTAGACGAATCGTGCGGGCTTGTTGGGCGATCGCTCGGGTAATTGCTTGGCGAATCCACCAGTAAGCATAAGTAGAAAACTTATAGCCCCGCATGGGATCGAATTTTTCTACCCCCCGTTCCAAGCCGAGGGTGCCTTCTTGGATCAGATCCAAAAATTCCAGATTGCGCTTTTGGTATTTCTTGGCGATCGCCACCACCAAACGCAAATTGGATTCAATCATTTTTCGCTTCGCCCGCTGCCCCAGATCCAACAATCTCTGAAGTTCAGAAACCGTCAAATTCACATGGTCAGCCCATTCCTGCTCAATTGGCTGGCGATTTAATTTTTTCGCCAAAGCTTCTTGATCCTCTAGCAACTTCATCATTTGCTGTACCTGCTTCCCATACACAATCTCTTGCTCATGAGTCAGCAGGGGTACACGACCGATTTCATGTAGATAAGCCCGAATGCTATCACTCGTTTCACTACGTCGTGTACTCATATTGCTTTGCTGGGTGGTGGTTGATTGGTTTTTGATCGTGGGCATAGGGTTGCAGTTCTCCAAACAGATTAGATGCGTAGCCTTTTTGATGGCGACTTTTCCGGATCCCTAGAAAAAAAATTATCCAGTCATCCAGGAGATATCTGATATAAGGAAGTCCTAGTCAAAGCTGGGATCCAGGCTGGATACCAGGCTGGATACCAGGAATTTGCCTGAGTGACTCAGCCGCCACCGAGAATGAAAGGTAGGTTTATCCCGCTAAAGCGAAGTCGTTATGAGTTTGTTTTATTATCGTAAGTCAAAATTAAAAGTTTGTAAAGATTTACAAGATCACTCGCTACCCGCAGAAAGATGAAATGTTCCGTAAAATCTCTCTCCTAAGTGATTTGACTAAATGTGACTAAATGATTGGACGGGACTGACCCTGGCAAAGTGCCAAGGACGAATGACATGGATTCATCATCATTGATAATCATTTGTCATCACTGCACTATGACTACAGTGGGTTAATCTCGAATTCCGGGTTATCGAGAAAAAAATTTTTGCTTGATTCCATCGACTTGATATAGCAACTGTACCCAGTAATCCCAAAGAAATTAAACCTAACAGCAGCGATCGCCCATGAACTTCTGTCAGGGCAAAAATTGAATGCGCGTACCCATGCCATGTTTACGCCCCATTCCTTTTCTTTCTCGGTGACTGGCGAATTATCTGGGTTGAATTTTTAATCTACTACCATATTACACTTGTACTACATTGACGACAATCCGCAAAAATACTTAATCAAAATTTTTTGTTGTTGGTTATTTGTTGTTGGTTGTTGATTATTTGTTGTTGGTTATTTGTTATTTGATTCCTTTTTTTCCTAAAACCCTAAATCCGCTTTGGCGGCTTCGGCCACTTTTAATAACGTTTCCGTATCCATTTCATCCCAGGACATATCGCCAATTTCTCGATAAAATTGTTGGTCATAAGCACGAGTTCGCACCACCACGGGCATGGGCACCGCATGACCTAAGACTAAAGCTTGTTGTTTAGAGTCAAGTTTTGCTAACACAGAACGCAAATTTTGCCCGCCAGAAACGCCGGTAAAAATTGCTTCAATATCTTTTTCATCGTTAAGTAACGCCGTAATTCGCGTGCCAATTTGTGACATCACCTCGTTATCAATTCCAGAGGGACGTTGATCGACCACTAACATGGTGACGAAATATTTCCGCATTTCTCTGGCAATGGTGCCAAAGATGGTTTGACGCACCGTAGCGCTATCGAGAAAGCGGTGGGCTTCTTCAATGGTAATCACCAGTTGTCGGGGGCGATCGCTGGGATTTTTGGTTTGGAGAAACTTCTCGGATTTTTCCACATAAGCCCGGTGAATGCGCCGGGTAATCACATTCGTGGCTAACATATAAGACAACATATCCGAGTGAGAACCAAACTCAATTACAACGTGCTTACCCGCTTCTAAATTGGCCAAAATTTGGGAGAGATAATTCTGGGGACAACGGGTTTTAATATATTTCAGTCGATCCAACCGCATCAATTTCCGTTGTAACGCCATAATTGAGGATTTATTCCCCCGCTTTTGATCGCAAAAGTCTTGAATATCCTCATTATTCATATCCAGTAAATCTTTAATCCAAGATGACCCAAATTCCCCTTGAAGGATGTAAGCATTTTCGATACTTGCTTCGGAAAGGTTGAGTTCTCTGGCAACCAAGCTGATATCTTCTACTTCTATTTGGTCATAACCTAAATAAAGTTCTTGGGCATCGCGAATTCCCCGTCTGCGGGTAGAGTCCGGGTCAAGGGTATATATCTGCACTTGATGGGGGAATAGCTGCCGTAACCCTTTGACGGTACTGACTTGTTTGCCTTCACATTGAGCTTCCCAGCCATATTCTGAGTGCATATCAAAAATCAGATTCACTGCCGCTTGTTTGCGGATAATTCCCGACAGCAACAGACGGGTTAAGAAAGATTTCCCAGTGCCGGATTTGCCAAAGACGCCGTTACTTCTTTCTACGAAGCGATCGAGGTCAATGCAGACGGGTACATCCATGTCTAAAGGTTGTCCTACGGCAAAATTCCGCCGCTGAGGGTCATCTTCCCAGCCAAATACGGCCCGAAAATCTCTTTCGCTGGCTTCATAAACTTGGGAGAAATGGCTGGGAATGGTTTTGACCGGCAATAGTTGCATCGGTGTGCCAGTGTTGGCTTGATACGAGGCTAATCCGTTATTTTTTCCGTTGTTATTTGAGTTGTTATTTGAGTTGTTATTTGATCCATTTTTATTAGCACTGGATTGAGTTTTGAGGAGAGATTCTACACTCCAGCCACTTTCAGAAGTTTCAGGAGCCAACATTAACATTGGCGATAGATTAATTGTGCCATAAGTGCCGCTTCCCGCTAGAACCGCTTGCATAAAGTCATCTTCCGGTGGCGGTGGGTTAATCAAAATTCTCTCGCTGGAAGTACCCAGGGTGACATCGGTGAGAATGCAAAAAAATAGCGATCGCGCTCCTCGGATGACTAAAAATTTGCCCACCCTCATGTCTTCTACAGAGACATCTGCATGGAGTTTTACTTCGAGTCCGTTACTTAGGGAACCTTGAATGACTGAGCCTAATGGTTGTTCTGAATTCATGGCTTATTACTTTTCTATCGCGCCTTTACTCAAGCTATGGTCAAAGGATTAATTATTAACCATTACTACTGTACTGTGATTTTCCCAATTTGCCACTAATTCAGGACTTACGAATCAGGTCGATCTTGTTTTTGAGCAATTAATTTATCATATCCACGATCGCGATCAAGAAATTTCCTCAGCTAAGGACCTTTTCCCGTTGCGGGCGGGCGTTCGCGTAAGCGGTGCGGAGTTCGCGCTTTCTGGAACCCTATCTATGCTTGCATATTGTCCACAAAGGCAAGTTTTACCGCAAGTTGTATGGCAAGTTGTATGGCGAAAATTCCGAAATGATCGGCAGTAAGTCTGTAGCTATATGCGATCGCATTACTAATTGGGTGTAGCAAAATGAATAACTCCGAGGAACATGACTTTTCGCCTTTACCAGCCGAACAGATTTTCCTAGAATTGGAACGCTTCATGGTTCAGTTATCGGCAGAAACCGATCGGCCCTGGTTTACGGCAACTACACTTTGTAAGTTGTTTGCAGATAAATACCATATTTCACTGAAAGCAGTGATGAAACAGAAAGGCTACGACTGTTTAAAAAGCTTTCTGACTAGCAGCCAACGCTTTTCTATCTACAACCATCCCGATACTCAAGAGTTTTATGTGGCTGCTTTTTCGGCGATCAATCCTAATTTAACCCCAGAAAAAACCACTACAGCACTTTCAATTAAATACACTATCAAACGACCCTGGAAAGTTGACGGACGCTTGCTGGATCTGCTAAAATCAGAGGAATATCAAGAAACTCCCAAACCACAAGAAATTCCCAAACCACAAAATAGCCTTTTTGTCAAACCAGCCGGTTTACCATATAAGCCCAAATTAATTGATGAAATAAAATCTAGGGTTTACTTGGAATTTGTTTTGCTAGAATTAGTTAAAAGTTTAACGATAAATCATCCCCAAAATTTTACCACCATTGGCGCATTAAGTGAAGAATTTTCCAAATATTATCGGCAACCAATTCGGGGGATATTCCGCAGCTTATCGATTCAAATTAAATTGGTTAATTTCCTGAAAAATATTCCTGAGTTATCTGTGAAACAAGTAGATGATGGTTGGCAAATTACGATCGAGCCAAATGTCATCTAAGCGCGATCGCATTGTCGTTGCCAGCAAGCAAGAAACCGGGGCAAGAAACCGGGTTTCTATAAGAGTTGTTGGTTAGTGGCAAAGGTTATCTGAAGAAACCCGGTTTCTGGGTTTGGGTGGCAAAGATAGTCTAAAGAAACCCGGTTTCTGGGGTTCACGAGTTGTCAGCAAGCAAGAAACCGGGTTTCTATGAGCATTTTGGTGGGGTGGCAAAGATGGTCTAAAGAAACCCGGTTTCTGGGGCGGGGGCAAAGGGGCGATCGCCTACAATAAATATATCCGTAGGGGCGTGATCTTGACCGCAGTAAATATCGGGTTACAACCAATAACCTATATACGGTCATGCTTCGCCCTAGCATATATGAGCAAGCAAGAAACCGGGTTTCTAGTAGGGGCGAATGCGAGAACGCCCCTACTAGGTGGGGTGGCAAAGATGGTCTAAAGAAACCCGGTTTCTGGGGCGGGGGCAAAGGGGCGATCGCCTACAATAAATATATCCGTAGGGGCGTGATCTTGACCGCAGTAAATATCGGGTTACAACCAATAACCTATATACGGTCATGCTTCGCCCTGGCAAATGCTTGGGTGGCAAAGATAGTGTAAAGAAACCCGGTTTCTAGGCCGATCGTCCCTATTTTTAGGCAGATGTTGACAGATACGGGCGAATTGTCTTAAGGATATCTTGGTCTTTCTGCTCTGCCTGATATAAATCCCAACGCAGTTGCAGATTCATCCAGAAATCCGGGGAAATACCAAAGAATTTAGCCAGCCGCAGAGCCGTACTCGGAGTAATTTCTTGCCGTTGGTTAATAATTTCATTAACGTGCTGATATGATAGATGAATAGCATCGGCTAATTCTTCCGGTGTCAGACCCATCGGAATCAAAAACTCTTCTAATATCATCTCCCCAGGGTGAGTGGGTGGGCGATGAGTGGGAAAGCGAATCATAAAACTGACTCTCTTAGTAGTATATTTTAGTAGTATATTAATGATATTTAGTGATAATCGACAATTTCAACGTTCTCAGCACCGCGATCGCCCCAAAGCAAATACGATATCGATCATTAGACAATTCTGGCTTTCATTCGTGCAAACTCGATGGCGGTTTTAAGGGGGGTTGGGGGGATCAATCCGTCCTGCGTACACTCTTGTCTATTAAACGGATTATATATTTTTGGTTTTTTGCCGCCAGCAAGAAACCGGGTAACAAACCGGGTTTCGCCGAAGTTACCCGGTTTCTTAATTGGTGGCAAAGGTAGTCTCAATAAACCCGGTTTCTGGGCTATCCTAAATCAGGACGCGATCGGGATTAAAACTTTGAACAACTTTCATATATTGAGCCCGTTCATAGGCACTTTCATCAGCCACATTAACTTGTGACATGGTGCCAATCATTTGCTGCACGGATTCATATTCATTTTCTTCCATCCAATGCACCAGTTCCCGCTCAATTTCTGCTAGGTGAGAAATCCCATGACGGAGTAATGGTGAACAAACATGAGTCACTTTTGCCCCAGCCATTAAAAGTTTCACCACATCATGGCCTTTTTGAATCCCACTGGTAGCGGCCATATCTGCATGAATGCGACCATATAATAGGGCAATCCAACGCATTGGCAAGAGAGATTCTTGGACATTACTTAATACTAAATGCGGCCAAACTTCCAACTCTTCAGGGTTAATATCTTCCTGCATAAAGCGGTTGAATAATACCAAACCATTCGCCCCTGCTTTCGTCAACCGAGAGGCCATATTTGCCATGTTGCTAAAATAAGGACTCAGTTTAATGGTCAGTGGAATGGTGACATCAGCGCGGACTGCTTCCACGATTTCGATATATTCTTCTTCAACCTGTGCCCCTGTTTTGTGCATATCCGTGGGGATACTGTAGATATTTAATTCTAAAGCATCGGCACCGGCTTGTTGAATTTGTTTGGAAAAGTCAACCCATTGACCTAATGATGCCCCATTCAGGGAAGCAATGATGGGAATATCCACCATTTCTTTGGCTTTTTGAATATGTTCTAGATAGGTTTCTGGGCCGACTTTATATTCATCTGGTTCGGGAAAATAAGTCAGCGCTTCGGCAAAACTTTCCGTCCCATAAGTGGTGTGATGATGCAGTTCATATTGTTCAATCCGCAGTTGTTCGGCAAAAATACTATGCAAAACTACTGCCGCTGCCCCCGCATCTTCTAGCCGTTTGACATTATCAATTTCCTCAGTCAAAGGTTGCGCGGCTGAGGGCACAAGGGGCGATCGCAAATTTAAACCTAAATAAGTCGTAGTTAAATCCATTTTCTGTTTTCCTTCTAATGTTTGAAAAGAAACCGGGTTTTTTTAGATACGTTTTGTTGGTTAAGCAAGATGTGGAATAAAAACCCGGTTTCTGAACCCACATCAAACAACAAACAACAAACAACATTACTTAATGCCAATGGCGCATGGGTAAACCGGGAATTGGCGACTCAAAAGTAATTAAATGGGGCATAATTAAAGAACCCACATACACCGTTTTTAAGTCCGATCCGGCAAAAGTCACGCTAGTAGGAAATGGCCAATTTTCTCCGGCGCAAGCGAAGATATCTTCTGGCTTTAATTGATTGGCTTCTAGGTTGGTGACAGCATTTTTTAATGCATCCGGTTTTACCTCTTCAAAAACGACGTGATAATCGCCATCAGGAGTGAGAATTCCTAACCCATTGCGTAGGGGAGTTGTAATCCAAAGATTGCCTTCGATATCAAAGGTGAAACCATCGACCCAAGCACCGTAATCCAGAGGATCGGGTCCAAAGACTTCGCGCGAGCCCAAACTGCCATCAGGGTTAACTGGAAAACGCAGGATCCGCGATTTCATGGTTTCTGCCACATAGAGATATTCTTCATTGGCATCCAGGCGAATTTCATTCGTAAAATAAATGCCATCGGCAACCATGCGGACCCCGTTTTCATCCATCAGCAGAATATACCCATCGGGACGGGGATTAATCGCTGCCGCAACCCAGGGCAAGGTGCGAGTAGAAACTGATAACCAGAGGCGATCGCGCCGGTCGATAAACACAAAATTCGGAGATCCCAGGGGTTTGCCTTCAAACTCACTTAGGAGTACCTCCTCCGTGCCGTCGGGATATAGCTTGTAAAACTTCCCATCGCCGATATTCGCCACATAAAGATTGCCCCTACGATGCTTGTCCCGATGACGATCCATTGCCAGACCATTGGGTTCAGCACCCATGTGACCGATCGCGGTTTGGGTGCCATCTGCGTCAATGCGAGTGACAGCCGCTTGCCGATCTGACACCCAGAGAGTGCCGTCCTTAGTGGCAATGATGCTTTCGGGACGGTGCAAATTTTGGCCAAAAAAGCGTAACTGGTCTGGGTTGAGTCGGAAATCTTTGATGTTGGTCATAGTTTTTGGGTTATTGAAAAGAAACCGGGTTTTTTCGATACGTTTTGTTGGTTAAGCAAGATGTGGGATAAAAACCCGGTTTCTGAACCCTTCGTTCTTCGTTCTTCGTTATTGGTGTCATCAAATAACAAACAACAAACAACTTTCCAACAAACAACATCACTTAACAACCACTACTGATGTCCGTTACCGTTACCATTTTCCAAAGACCGGGATGCTAGATATTCATAAACTTTCCAGCGATCGTCCACGTCTTGTTGGGCTTGTTTTTGCAGGACTTTAGCGGCTTCGGGCTTGCTCTTAGTCAGCATCTTGAAGCGGTTTTCTTGCAACAAAGAATCGGCCACTTTCTTCTTGGGTGAACGGCTATCCAATTGCAGTGGGTTGAGTCCTTGTTCTTTCAGGGCTGGATTATAGCGATACAGCAACCAGCGTCCGCTTTCTACCACTTCTTTCTGGTGACTCATAGCGGTGGTCATGTTAATGCCGTGAGCGATGCAATGGCTGTAGGCAATAATAATCGACGGGCCATCATAAGCTTCCGCTTCGATGAATGCTTTCAGGGTATGTTCATCCCGTGCCCCCATAGCCACCGATGCTACATAGATATTGCCGTAGGTCATCATCATCATGCCCAGGTCTTTCTTGGGACTGGGTTTGCCACCAGCGGCAAACTTGGCCACAGCGCCGCGAGGAGTGGCTTTAGAAGATTGTCCGCCGGTATTGGAATAAACTTCCGTATCCATGACCAGAACATTCACGTTATGGCCACTGGCGAGTACATGGTCTAAACCACCGTAGCCAATATCATAAGCCCAGCCGTCACCACCGAGAATCCAGACGGATTTCTTGACTAGATAATCCGCTAAACTGAGAAGCTGTTTGGCGTCGGGAGAATTGATTTGTTGCAGTTTTTCTTTCAGGGCGGCTACTCGTTCCCGTTGTTCCCAGATGTCCGCTTCAGATTTTTGGGTGTTGTTGAGGATATCCCGGACGAGATTATCTCCCACTTCACCACCGAGTTTGACTAATAATTCCCCGGCAAATTGGGCAAATTTGTTGACGGTTAGGCGGAAGCCCAGGCCAAATTCGGCGTTATCTTCAAATAAGCTGTTCGACCAGGTTGGGCCACGTCCGTCTGCGTTTTGCGCCCAGGGGGTGGTGGGCAGGTTGCCGCCGTAAATGGAGGAGCAGCCGGTGGCGTTGGCGACAATCATGCGATCGCCAAATAATTGGGAAATTAATTTCACATAAGGAGTTTCCCCACAACCGGCACAAGCACCAGAGAACTCAAATAAGGGTTCTTGCCATTGTTGTTGGCGAATGCGATCGATATGCAGTTGTTGGCGATCGGGATTGGGCAACTTCAAGAAGAATTCCCAGTTTTCCGCCTCTGGTTGACGCAAGGGCAACTGCTCTGCCATGTTAATCGCCTTGCGGGAAGGTTGCGCCTTATTCTTCGCAGGGCAAACATCCACACAAATACCGCATCCCGTGCAATCTTCTGGGGCTACCTGGATGGTGAACTTGGTTCCGGCAAAGTCTTTATCTTTAGTATCTGTGAACTTAAAGGTGGCCGGGGCATTAGCTAACTGGCTTTCATCGTAAGCTTTGCCGCGAATCACCGCGTGGGGGCAAACCATGATGCACTTGCCACATTGGACGCAAACATCTGGATCCCAAACGGGAATTTCTTCCGCCAGGTTGCGTTTTTCCCATTTAGCGGTGCCGGTGGGATAGGTGCCGTCGCAAGGTAAAGCACTCACGGGCAGGTCTTCCCCTTCTTTGATCAGCATTTTGGCTTCGACTTCGCGCACAAAATCTGGGGCGAGAGGCGAAACTGCCGGGGGACGTTTGATGGTGCTGGTGACATCACCGATATTGACTTCAAATAGGTTGTCCAGGGTGTTGTCAACCGCTTGCAGGTTGACTCGGACGATTTCTTCCCCTTTCTTGCCGTAGGTCTTTTTAATCGCTTTCTTGATTTGCGCGATCGCCTCTTCCCGTGGCAACACATTGGACAGGGCAAAGAAGCACACCTGCATAATCGTATTAATCCGTCCGGCCATGCCATTTTCACGGGCAACTTTGTTGGCATTAATGACGAATAATTTCAGATTCTTGCGAACAATATCTTCTTGGACTTCAATGGGTAATTGATCCCACACTTCATCGGGTCCAAACGGACTATTCAGCAGGAAGGTTGCCCCTTGACCAGCGGAGCGTAAGACATCAAATTTTTCCAGGAAAATCCACTGGTGACAGCCGACAAAATTGGCTTGTTCAATGAGGTAAATAGAGCGAATCGGATTCGGGCCAAAGCGCAAGTGAGAAACCGTCATTGCCCCAGATTTCTTGGAGTCATAGACGAAATAACCTTGAGCGTAATTATCGGTTTCTTCCCCAATAATCTTAATCGAGTTTTTGTTGGCCCCAACGGTGCCATCAGCCCCCAAACCGTAGAACATAGCCTTGACCACGTTATCCGGTTCTACGGAGAATTTCGGGTCATAAGCAATGGAAGTATGGCCGAGGTCGTCGTTAATGCCAATGGTGAAATGATTCTTTGGCTTATCTTGGGCCAAATTATCAAATACCCCTTTGGCCATCGCCGCGTTAAATTCTTTAGAAGATAGACCATAGCGACCGCCAACCACTTTGGGCATTGGGCCTTCCCATGCTTCGTTCAGGGCAGTCACCACATCTAAATAGAGGGGTTCTCCAGCAGATCCTGGTTCTTTGGTGCGATCGAGCACGGCAATTTTCTTGACGGTTTTTGGCAGTTCAGCTACTAACCGTTGGGCGTCTAACGGGCGATACAAACGCACTTTCAGCACACCAACTTTTTCGCCTTTAGCGGTTAAATAATCCACCAATTCGTGAGTGGTTTCCCCACCGCAACCCATCACCACAATCACACGGTCGGCATCGGGTGCGCCTTCATACTGATAAATCTTATATTGACGCCCGGTTAGTTCCGCAAATTTGTCCATTGCTTTCTGGACAATATCGGGACAAGCATCGTAGAACGGGTTGACAGTTTCACGGGCTTGGAAATAGATATCCGGGTTTTGAGCCGTACCGCGCAACACGGGACGGTCTGGGGTCATGCCACGGGCCCGGTGAGCTAATACCAAATCATCATCAATCATTGCCCGCAGAACGCTCTCGTCGAGCAGTTCCACTTTTTGCACTTCGTGGGAAATGCGGAAGCCTTCAAAGAAGTGAATAAAAGGCACCCGCGATTCTAAAGTTGCGGCTTGGGCAATTAAAGCCATGTCTTGGGCTTCTTGTACCGAACCGGAACTCAGCAGGGCAATTCCCGTTGCCCGCACTGCCATCACGTCGCTGTGATCGCCGAAAATTGACAGCCCTTGGGCCGCAAGCGATCGCGCCGCCACATGGATCACCGCGCTGGTCAGTTCACCGGCAATCTTGTACAAGTTGGGGATCATTAATAATAATCCCTGAGATGCGGTGAAGGTGGTAGTCATTGCCCCGCCTTGCAAGGCACCGTGAACGGTTCCCGCTGCCCCGGCTTCGGATTGCATTTCCATCACCGTGGGAATAGTGCCCCATAAGTTGGGACGACCTTGTGACATCCAATCATCGGCCCATTCACCCATTGGTGAGGAGGGTGTGATGGGATAAATGGCAATCACTTCATTAAGCTTGTAGGCAACGCGGGCGACTGCCTCGTTCCCGTCTAGGGTTGCATAAGTTCGTGTAGTCATACTTATTTCAACTTGATTGTGAGTCTCTCAGAATTTTTGGGTCGATCTGTCTGTTGAGTTCTGGGGCTTTTTTTGGATATTTTTTGGGTATTTATGTTGAATTTGCCCCAATGAATCTTGTGAAAAACGACCGATTGTGGTGGGACTGTAAAGGTTACATATTCCCGGTTTATTTCCCTGATTCAGATTCACCCGATTTATCGGTGATTTTGTTTTTAAATTTATTGGGCTTGTTGGGCGCGTGAATCAGGCAATTTCTTATTTTTTTAAGGGCGTTAGAGATATTTTTATGGACAACTCCCACTCCATAGTTCTTACTTTTATTATTCTATAACTGATTTGGGGATTTTCCGAGAAATTTAATGTTTTCTAATGATTCTTCAATTATGATCGGTTTTTGTTAAGAAATATGAATCTTTCCCGTGGTTCAGTCTGACCCCATTGCCCAAAAAATGATGAGATTGTTGGGATCCCTGGGTTTGAGAGAAATTGCTGAGAAAATATTAATATTAATATTAATATTAATATTTGTGAATATTCAATGGGCATCTAGAACCGATGAAAATCCAGGAAAAGGGAAATTTACCCGTTTTCCTGGTGTTTACCTGCTTGTTTCCCTGCTTGTTTGCCTGCCAGTCTGGAAAATATTTTGATCAGTCTCGCTGACTTAGGCATCTTGTGAGTAAATCTTGATTTACGACTGATTTACGGCTCTACTTTCCCCCGATCGCGATCGCGGCTAAAACCAGGCAAATTTAGCCCTAAACCAGTTTGGGATCGCGGATAATGCCTAAGAGCATTTTTTGATCTAATCTTAATCAAAAATTATCTAACCTTTACCATTGCTTAAACTTGATGGGTTAACTGGCTAGTTTTTTTAAGTCGTCTAAAGTTTGTTGAGCTTCTTCTTCATCGATGAGACTAATGGCGAAGCCTACATGAATAATAGCATAATCTCCGACTTTCGCTTGAGGAACATAAGCCAGACTGACATTTTTGAGAACCCCACCAAAGCTGACTTTCCCAGAACGCATTAGTGGATCTTCCCCGGTAATACTGATAATTTTCCCTGGTACAGCTAAACACATAATTTTCTCGTTGTTTTCTTGGTTAAATGTTGTAAGTTGGAAATAAATTTTTGTGATATTTATTTCCAAAATAACTTAATCTCTCTTGAATATATTCTTTAGATAGCGCATCAGATAGCGCATCAGATAGCGCCATCCCCAATAGATTAACTACCGGGCAGAGCGGAGGTCAGGGTGAAAATATGAGGGTTCAGGTGACTGGGTTGGGTTAATTAAATTAGGAGCGATCGCTTCCAGGAGAGACGCTACTTTATTTTAGCATTGGGTCTAGAAATATGGCTAAAATTTCCGATTAATTTTATATTTGCTTATATTTGCCAGATTGGTCTATATTTTGTTTGGCTGGATTTGGGGATGGGATTGCGGGAAATCGCCCTAAATAAACTGCCTTAAATAACCTAAAATAAAAATAGCCAAACTTTGCGGGTTTGACTTGATGAGTATATTTGATTGGTGAACCCGTCATCGGGGATTTTTTTCCTGATAATGATTGTCCTGCCCCACACCCCTTGATGGTTGTGACTAATTCACAATAGCCTTGAGTTAAGTCTTGAGTTAGTCTTGAGTTAGTCTTCGTACCAATCTTCTCGACCCATTAGGTCAATAATTCTATCTCTGAGTAAAAATCCGTGATTTTCTAACTCTCTCTCCACCTCTTGCCATTCTCTAACCGGGATATATTGACAAATATTGTAAATTGACTGCCGACGGCTGATTAATTTTTTGTTAACCAAATCGCGGACTTCTTCCTTAATCACATCGATGGAGTATCGAACGGATGGAATCATCATTATTTTCCTTCTCCATTAAATGATTCGCGAATATTAGATTGAAAGCTTTTGACCCTTGAGCTTGACCTAACTATCACTGTCAATTCTAAGCCATATCCCTGGTGGAAGCTGGGGTGGGAAAACTGGGAACCTTTAACAGCAAAGGGTTTGAAGTTATTAAATTCAGATTTTCCGATCGACAAGTTGCATCAGGTCAAAATCTCTGTGCAAAAAGAGATGTTGTACTCGATACAATTCTAAGTCCAATGGTGTTTTTGACTTTGACTCGTTGATTTTTTTTAACAATTGCTGCGAAGTGCGTTCGCGAAGCGTCCCGTAGGGAGTCGCACCTGGACTCGATCCCCTGGACTTGGGGTAAGTTTCTTGCCCTAATGGGAAAGATGCGATCGCTCACTGACGCAATTGTGAATAATCGGCAATCCAAGGGTTAAAATTTGGGACTGAGTATTGCCAACCTAATACCAAGATAAATATATCTATTTATATAGATACAGATATATATGCCAGAGTACACCCGCACCTGTCCGATTCCGATTCAGCAATATCCTCATATCCTCTTAGCCCACGGGGGCGGTGGTAAGCTGATGCATCAATTAATTGAAAAGATGTTTATCTCCACCTTTGGGGATGATAGCCACATTCCCCATGACGCCACTGTGTTGACTCTGCCCACCCAGAAAATAGCCATGACCACGGACTCCTATGTGGTGCGTCCGCTATTTTTTCCCGGAGGGGATATTGGTTCATTAGCCATTCACGGCACGGTGAATGATTTGGCGATGGCTGGAGCCCGTCCGCTTTATTTAACCGTTGGGTTGATTTTAGAAGAAGGACTCCCTATGGAAACCCTCTGGCGGATTGTCCAATCGATGCAGCAAGCGGCCGAAAATGCTGGGGTGAAGATTGTTACTGGCGATACCAAAGTGGTTGACAAAGGTAAAGGGGACGGAATTTTTATCAATACCGCAGGGGTGGGAATTGTTGAACATTCCCTGGCGATCGCGCCCGGTTCCGTGCAACCAGGGGATATTTTATTAGTGAATGGCGACCTGGGACGGCATGGCATCGCGATTATGGCCCTGCGGGAAGGATTGGATTTTGAAACCGAGATCGAAAGTGATTCTGCCCCGGTTGCGGATTTAGTTGGTCAACTTTTACAAGCGGGCATTGAAATTCATTGTTTGCGAGATTTGACTCGCGGGGGTTTAGCCAGCACTTTAAATGAAATTGCTGAGGCGGCAGGTTTTGAGATTTCTATTGATGAATTGGCGATTCCGGTGCGGGAAGATGTGCAAGGGGCTTGTGAATTGTTAGGATTTGACCCCCTTTATGTGGCCAATGAAGGAAGATTTGTGGCTTTTGTCGCCCCTGCGGATGCCCAGAAAGCTTTGGAAATTATGCGATCGCACCCCTTGGGAATCAATGCCAGTCAAATTGGTTCCGTGAGTGCAACCGCGAATTCTTTGGTGAAGCTGAAAAGTAGAATTGGTGCTCAACGGATTCTGGATATGCTCAGTGGCGAACAGCTTCCCCGAATTTGCTAAATCAAGGCTGTAAGTAGTCGGGCAGAAATAAATGCACCACAGACCATATCAGAAAAAACCTGTCATTCCCGCGAAGGCGGGAATCCAAAGCCTATCGGCGGGGAACAAAAAGTGCAATTAATTATGTTCACCTACTTATAGGCTGGAAATTCTGATAAGCTGCTGCCCAGGTATCTAATTGACGATGCAATTCATGCCGCGAGTCAGCATCGGCGATCGCACAATTAAAAGCGTTACGAGTCCAACGCACTAAATCTGCGATCGCCACACCTCTTTCTGTCACTAATCGCACCATTTCATCAGTTAAATGAACTCCAAATAAACTCGGATCGTCCGAGTTCACGGTGACAGCAACCCCAACCGCATCTAAGGCTAAAATCGGATGGTCATCATACCGCTGAATATTGCCTAACTTTTCGTTAGAACTCGGACACATTTCTAACACAATATCTCGCTCAATTAATAACTGGATTAACTCCGCATCTTCCATAGCCGAAGTGCCGTGACCAATTTGAGTCACCCCTAACCCTGTCACCGCCGCCCGAATACTTGCAGGTCTATCCATTTCTCCCGCATGGGCTTTGATTTTTTTGCCTGCTGCTTGGGCTAGTTCAAAAGCCTCTCGGAATAAATCAGCGCGAGTTTCTGGGGTTTCAAACCCATGAAGATCGAACCCTGAAATTATAGAATAATTAAGTAATTGCTTGACAATTTTACTGGCTATTTCTGGTGGTTTATTCCGACTAATACCCGCAATTAATTTAATCATAAAACCTTGTTGATTAGCTCGATTTATTGCATTTTCTAATAAAAATAAAACCTCTTCAAGGTTATGATTAACTCGCTGAATACTTAAGATACTAAAATTTAGTTCCACATAGCGAATATTTTGTTGAATTAAAGAGTCAATCGCCGCATCGATTAATTCTGCATAGCCATTGGGGGTGCGTAACCACGGGTGAATATAACTGGTAAAGCCATTGAGGAATTCTTGAAAATTATTAAATCTAAATTCAGGATGATACAAAGGAGAAATTTCTGGCAAGGTTTCTCCGTAATGTCGAGCAAATGCTTGGCGAATACTTGACCAGTGGGGGGTTGCTTCTAGGTGCAGATGTAGTTCTGCTTTGGGCATTTCATTGATGATTTGTTTCAGGTTTTTTTGCATATTTTTTGTTGGTTGTTGGTTGTTGGTTGTTGGTTGTTGGTTGTTTGTTGTTTGTTGGTTGTTGTTGGTTGGTTGGTTGGGGTGTAATTGATAATTGATAATTGATAATTGATAATTGATCTATTTAATTGTCAATTGTCAATTATCAATTGTTAATTGTTTTCCCCCACACCCAAACCTCCCGATATTTTGCCAAAAGTCTAGAATATATCAGTCATCGCCATGATTAAAGAACTGCGAGGCGTCTGATTATGTATTCAGATTTTCAAGGGATTCCTAATTTGCCAGATTTGACCCATCCGAATGAATTGATGGAATTTGGGTCACAAATTATGAAAATTTCCTTAAATTTAGCCATTTTTATGGCATTTTTGGGGTTGGTCATTGCTGTGATTAATTTTTCCATAAAACGGCGATTCCGCGAGAGCGGATCGCTGCGCGAAGCGCCGGAAGAACCGACCCTTTCTCTGCAACAATGGGTGGAAAATTATTTCCGAATATTAGATAAATTTCCTCATCTGGTACTGGTTTTGATTTTGGTTACGGGGGGATTTTTTCTTTGTTCCACTTTGGCAAATCGTTATCATCATTGGGAACAGCAACGAGTTCAGCAGGTAGCGGCTACAGTATCAGGCGATCGCCTAGAACAACCTGTCCCAAAAATTCGCTACACCGTGGTTGAACCATATTTTTACTATAACTGGGTGGATGGCAAACAGGTAAAAGTGGAGTCGGAACAAATTCTTAACCGATATATGGCGATCGCTTCTTCAAACATTGATGTCACCATCAACCAAAGCACTGACGTGCAGAAAAAAAATAGTGCCATTTATATCGTAGACTTCAAAGCGGAATATCAATTTGTTAACCAACTCAAACAAGCGCAAGATTTTTTCTTTGAATTTAACCCTCCCTACGGTTACACTTTATTGCAAAACTTTAAAGTGGAAAAAGATGGGCAGCTATTACCACAAATTAACCCCGGAGACTATGGCTTTCCCTTTCGGTTAGGAGCGGGTGAATCTGCCACATTTAAGGTAGGATATAAAGCCCAAGGAGGGCCAAGGTGGGTCTATAATTCGCAAGGAGAGTCTTTGGCGAAATTTCAGTTAAGTGCATTGGCGAATTTCTCTAAAGCTGACTTTGCTAGTGGCATTATTCCCACGGAAACTAAGAACGAACGCAATGGGACTCGCTTTACTTGGGTATTTGAAGATAATGTATCCGTGAAAAATCCTTTTGGGGTATTTACTGCCACAGATAGCGTCAAAAATACCGGCATTTTACCCCGACTATTATTGTTAGCACCCGCCGTATTTTTGTGGTGGATTATGCTATTGTATTTCTCGGTTAATCTGAGTTTACGGGATGTAGCGATCGCTGGGGGACTATTCTTTGCCTGCTTACTAACTTTGACCTATTTAAGTCGCTCAATAGATGTTAAGTTAGCTTGGAGTATGATTTCACTGGTAATGTTAGCATTAGTCTGGGGTTTAGGTAAAAATAAATCTGCCAAATTAGCGGCAATTGTGGCGACGATCGCCGGGGGAGTTTTGCCAATTTGGGGGTTAATTGTTACATACAGTGGCATCACTCTTAGTCTTGCGGGTTTACTTTCTGCTATCTGGTTAGCGGTGCATCATTGGTATCAGATAAACCCTAAAACTTAAGACATAAAGAAAAACCCAGAAACCGGGTTTCTTTAGACCATCTTTGTCCCAGAAACCGGGTTTCTTCAGATAACCTTTGCCACTAACCAACAACTCTTATAGAAACCCGGTTTCTTGCCCCGGTTTCTTGCTTGCTGACAACTTGTGAGCCCCAGTCAGGGCGAAGCATTCCGGTATATAGGTTATTGGTTTTACCCCAATATTTACTGCCGGAATGCTTCGCCCCTACGGATATAATCCCCAGAAACCGGGTTTCTTTAAACTATCTTTGCCACTCAACCAACGTACACATAGAAACCCGGTTTCTTGCTTGCTGGCAACTTGTGAACCCCAGTCAGGGCGAAGCATTCCGGTATATAGGTTATTGGTTTTACCCCAATATTTACTGCCGGAATGCTTCGCCCCTACGAATATAATCCCCAGAAACCGGGTTTCTTTAGACCATCTTTGCCACTCAAGCAACGTGCTCATAGAAACCCGGTTTCTTGTTGGCTGACAAATTTGTAAGGGCGAAGCATTCCGGTATATAGGTTATTGGTTTTACCTCGATATTTACTGCCGGAATGCTTCGCCCCTACGAATATAATCCCCAGAAACCGGGTTTCTTTAGACCATTTTTGTCACCCAACCAAGAAACCGGGTTTCTTTAAGAAACCCGGTTTCTGACCCGGTTTCTTTTATTTAAACGGATTAATAATCGTCAGTTGCTCAGAAACAATTAACCCATGCTGCATATCTTCAGAATAGAGAGTATCTGCACCACCGGCTAAGGCACTAGCGACAATCAGACTATCCCAAAAAGAGAGATTATATTGAGTGCGTAAATCAGAAGCGGTAACGATAATATTGTAATCAATCTCAATTACAATACAACCCTGGTAAAATTATTGAATAATTTTTTTTAGTTGAATTTCACTTATTTTCGCTTTTTTGATTAAAACAGCAGAGACTTCATTAATCACTTGTGTACTAATCAAAATGCTATCTGAATTAGTCAGGTTAGAGGCGATATTATGCTTTCTAATTTCTTCAGAATTATCGCCGTCTGGATCGAATAAAAAACGATATAACCATATATTTGAATCAAAAAAAATCATCGGGAAATTTGACATAACTATAGTGAGTGAATTTCATCTCGTGTTAACTGGCGAATACCGGGAACTGAAATAGGATTTTGAGTTAATTCAGCAATGATGCCTGTTTGAGGGATTCTTTTTGGCGGTTTGACAACAATTACTGTCACCTCTTGTTCTTCTCTTAACTCCTGTTTATATTCTTCTGGTATTTCGATAATACCCTGCTTAATTTTTGTTTTAAATTCAACGGAATTAGCCATTTTGTATTCTCCTAGAATATTGCCGATAGATCGGGGACAAACTACAACCTGTCCCGAACCGCGCCCGCTAGAATCCACAAAGACTCTGTAGCGAATACTACTAAACCACTCTATAATTTTAACACAATTACTCTAACCAATAAGCGCTCCGAACAAACCCCAGAAACCGGGTTTCTTCAGATAATCTTTGCCACTCACCCCAGAAACCGGGTTTCTTTAGACAACCTTTGCCACTAACCCCAGAAACCGGGTTTCTTTAGATAACCTTTGCCACCAACAAACAAATGTCATAGAAACCCGGTTTCTTGCCCCGGTTTCTTGCCCCGGTTTCTTGCCCCGGTTTCTTGTTTGCTGGCAACGACAATGCGATCGCTCACGAGTTGCCAGGGCGAAGCATTCCGGTATATAGGTTATTGGTTTTACCCCGATATTTCCTGCCGGAATGCTTCGCCCCTACGGATATAATCCCCAGAAACCGGGTTTCTTTAGACCATCTTTGCTACCCCACCGAAGTGCTCATAGAAACCCGGTTTCTTGCCCCGGTTTCTTGCTTGCTGACAAAGACAATGCGCGATCGCTCAAAGCTTTATAATAGACCGATCAAAAAAATTATCTACTAAAAATTCCAAGTATTTGTTCCAGGTGATACAGAAAACTCACTCATGCTTACTCTTTTTTGATTAATGCCACTACAACTCACTGTGTCACTTTCAGAAATGCTGAATATATCAACTATATTTATACAGAAAGAATATTTTCCGCTTCCCCATTCACGTTCACCCCGATTATAACTTCCATAGACATATAGATTACCATGATAGTTTTGACTCACAGTAACTTGGCTACATTCTCCTGATTTAATAGGATACCAGCCGTGAGATAAAAATCCTGTTTCATTCCAGTAAGTGAATGCAGCATATATTGTTTTATCAAAATTTTTATTACAAAAATTAACATAAGTATATTTTTCAAATTCATTAATCCGACGTTGCAGAGAATTTTTGTCCTCTTCTAACTGCTTTTTTTTCTCTTCTAACTGCTTTTTTTCCTTTTCTAACTGCGTTTTGGTAGTCTCTAAATTACTAATTCTCTGTTCTCTTTCATTGATACTCGTCTCCGTATTCTCTTGCATTTTATTAATTAACTCATCCAAGTCACGGGAAACCAAGGGTTTTTCATCCTCAATCATCTCGCCCAAATTTTCTAACTCCTTATCAAGAGAGTACGATGATAAGTCCCATCGACCAGAGGGAAGATTATTCTGTCTTCTGATTTGCTCAATTTGCCTAATTAGCTGATTCCTCTCTTGATATTGAATAAAAGATAGACCGGCTAAAGCGGTAGCAATGATGGTGCTAGTTATGGCAAATTTTTTGATAATATTTAATTGTTGTCCTTGTTTCCATAATTCTGTCTTAGCATTACCAAGTTTTTGAGTGAGTGATTGATTCTCATTTTCAAGCTTTTGTATAGACAAACTAGGATTATTGGGCTGAATGCGACCTGATTGTTGAGAAGAACCTGTAAAGATATTGGTTACATCTTGAGTTTGAGATGAACTGTTATTCTGTGATTGAGTTCCTCCCAAATTTGGGGAAAAACCCGTAAAAATACTGGTTACATCTTGAGTTTGAGATGAACCTACTGGCGGTGGCGGATTTACTGGTGGTTGTGGTGGTGCATTTTTGATAAATATGTCTGTTATATCTATAGGATCATCGGGTTTTAATGCTATAGCTAGACAGGGAATATCTTGAATACTTTTAACTTGACAAATTGCTCTAAAACTATCGGTTACATCTGAAGATAGTACAGATAAATCATCAAAAACTTGTGCTTGATGTGGCTGGTCAAAGTCATTTCGAGAAAATAGTAAGCGTTCTGTATTGTCTAAATTATAAGTTTTCCATAAACTGGGGCTTTTCGCCAATGCAATAATCGAAATCCAAATTACCCATTGAGAGAAAAAGTCTATCTCCAAGCACTGTTTTTGTAAAGAATCTCTCAAAGGATGCTGATAACCCAATATTCCTTTTATTTCATCATCAATACTATTGCCATCTTGAAGAAAATACAGGCTATCATAATCAATCAGCTTAATGTTAATCCTGCCATTTTGTTCGTCAATCAAAATATTCCCATGTTGTAAATCTCCATGAGCTATACCAGCATTATATAATTGTTCTGATAATTGTAACCAAGCTTCAGCTAATTCTAATAAACGCTGTTGATTGCTGATATTATCTTTAATAAACGTTTTTAAATCTTTCCCTTCTACCCATTCCATGCGTACAATAGGATAAATTTGTCCATTGACTCGAATTCCTTGATCGAGAAAAGTAAAATCAATAAAATAATCAGCACAAGGGATAGTTTTTAAGCGTTGAGAGACTTTTTTATAATGACTATCAAACGTTGATGTACTTTGATTAAAGCATCTTACAGCCCATATTTTTTTAGGCGAAAAAGTCTGATACTTAAATACACAAGCAAATCCTCCTGATGCTGACCAGGGTTGTTTAATATTCGGATTAGCGGGATGAGGAATTTTGAAAGCTTCGCCATTAACTAATATCGAGTCAAGGTCTGTTTCTACTTTAGTATTTGGGTCTTTCTTTTTAAAGGCAACCTTGGGATTATTAATCGCTGTAGCATAATCACTTTTTGTAGGATAAATTCGGGGAGCCATAAATTTTTCTATTCACCTAATTTTACCTGGATTTCAATTAACGACGAAGAAGCTTCTGCGTCAGACTGAGAGTATTTATATGTTCCTGGTAATAAATAACCTACTTCATTCTTTTGGACATCTTTAGTTTTGATATATAAAATTACAGGGGGGTGAGATTTAGGAATTGTCAAAGTTTTTTGTTGTGAATCAATCCATTTAGGATCGGTAGGGCGATCAACTGATGTCGGAAGCTCAACTAAAAATTGGTACTCTAGATCATTGGAAGGTAAGATATTTTGATCGTTTATAATTTTTCTCCAAACAAAACCCGCGATCTGAGTTGTATTTTTATTCTGATCATTTAGATAGACCGGAATTAATATGCGATTCAAGTCATTATTTTGATAAACCTTGCGTAAATTGGTCGTATTAACTAAATTTGTAAACAAATTTAATCCAGAAAATGATAAGATTAAAGCTGTACTTAAAATAACACATATTCTTAGTTGTTTTAATAATTTATTTGTTGTATTTTCATCTGGTTTAACTGGAGGATTATCAGATAAATCAACAGGATTTGATTGATTTATGGAATTGTCTTTTCCAGATGGATGAGAAATCTGATTATTTCCTGGGGGGATCCTTTTTTGATTTTTTCTCTGGGGAATTGACATGACTTTCAATCGTAAAAAAGTTGTATCGTCGTTTTCTATGAGTTTATCCGATCTCAAGTTTTCAATTAGTTTAGCAAATTCCTCTTGATCTGATAATGTAAGTAATTTAACCCATCTCTTACCTTGAGATTCTAAGTCTTTAAGTATCCATTCTGCTAAAGCATCTGTTGCCAACAAAAAAATATCATTTTTACCATAAGAACCATTAGAAAACAGAGGCGGAGGAGAATTATATTGAGAAAGACTATGAACAGCATCGGTGACTGAAGAAAAATCCTCGTATCTAGTCATGGGAAAAGGGATAATTCCCTGAGAATTAGCTTTAACTTGAAATAGACAGCTATCGCCGATCGCTAGACATTCCCAATAGGTATTGCCACTTGGATCGGGAGTATGTAATTTTAAGCCAACAAACGTTGATGAACCAAAATTTTTATTTTGAGTTGCTTTACGATACCACTCAACAGTAGCATCTTGTTGAATAGCTTGATAATATTGAAACCATTCATGTTGTAAAGGCTTTAACCATTTTTGCCAGTTTTTGCATATTTCCTGAATTGAGTTGCCCGAATCCTCGCAAAATTTTTTGACCAGAATATCAGCCCATCTTCGAGGATAAAGAGAAGATGATGCTCCATCTGCGATCGCTACCATTGTCCGATCGTCGCTGAAATAAAAAGCATCTTGTATATCTTCAGGGTTTTCTTTTATTTTGGGTAGCGTGAAAGTAACAATCTCAATGCAGTTATTATTTTGTTGAATCATTTTCCCTACATAGCCTTAATCAAATCAACAAATTTATAGAAAAATCACTCAAAAGCCTTCTATTTTGAGCAAAATTACTTTTTGATTCTCCCTTTTAAATATCAAATAATCTCAAATAGGGAGAATCAAAACAGTTACAGTTTAATAAAAGTTAACATTGTTAACATTCTATTGTTAGCGTAACTTCGCTTTAGTACCGATATCTAAGAGACGAATCATAGTTTCTGCATCAGCATTATAGACAAACCCTCGTGAACCCGCAGAAACCTCAAATCCAACGGCTGAAGCTCTTTCTAACATTACAGGAGGTAACTCACTAGAAATATCAAATAAAAACTGTGCATAATTATCACCATTTGGCAAGTCACTTGCTGAAGGTGGTAATTCCACTCGCGCTGCTCTTTTAGATGTAATATGTGCATTGAGGACTAAAACTTTGCCGTCATTAGTTCCCAATTGTTTGAGTTTCAAAGCCGCAGTTTTTGCACTAGATTGATCGTTAGGTTCACCATCAGTAATATTAATCACCACTGGCGGAAAACTATTTGGATGGTTCTTACTCCAGTCATTGGCTAGTTGATCAGCCATTTCAAATGCTTGTGTCATGGGTGTTCCACCACTGTCAATCGGCTCAATCCAGACAGGAAATGGCTCATTCTGTTCTACTAAGCCACCGGCGCCATCAGAAACTTTAACTTTCAATGTCTCCACTCGCAAAGCATTTTTCGCCAACTCTTGCATATTCACAATGGGCTTATTAGCTAAGTTGCCAGTAAAAGCATTGTAAGCGCGATCGCCTGAGTTCCCATAGCCGATTACGGAAATATCGCATCGGTTTTTAATGGTTTCACCGGATACACAAGCCATACCCAGTTCTCGAAGTACCCGATTAACCGCTTTAGCGCACTCCTGGGCTTTAGTGCCTCCTGCATTCCCGCCAAAAGGATCTCCCATTGAGCCTGACTGGTCAATCAGAATTATTATATATCCTGGGTTTTCGCCGCTAAGAGGGACAGTGTATGCCATAACTTTGTCAATTTTTTCCAAAAAATATTTGCCAAGCCACGTAATAAAAGCATCCACAGCACAGCCCCAAGGCTCTCAATACCTTATGGTGTAGCCTTTTGAGCGGTTTTAGCTATTGCATAGGATTGTTACGCGATGGTATGCTATAATCAGAGTAAAATAACCCAGTTCTAAAAATCTACTGATTAACGTTAGGACTGGTGTTAGAGTTCTGTTAGCCAATTTCCCAACGCTTACTATGACTCAAGTGGATCAAATGTTTAGTCAAGCTGCCCAAGAATGGGATTTAGAAACCCTTTATGCTGACTTAGCCTCGGCCAAAGGAAAACATTTGACTCCCATTGAAAAAGCCCATTTAAGAGGTTTATTATCTGGCTATAGTCCCTCAGCAATTGCGGAAAAATTAGATAAAATTCCCAGAGGTGTAGAGGCGGATTTATGTGCCACTATTTATAAATATGTGAAATTTCTGTTGGACAAAGTAGACGAAAAGGTGGAGAATTGGCGGAAAATCTATGAATGGTTGGATGAGTCGGGGTATAAATCTGCACCTCCTCAAGTTCCCGTGCAAAGTTTATTACCCGATCAAAGCGTTATTCATATTACTACTGTCAATATTGAGCAACATCAAATCGTTTTTAAGTTTAATTTGAGCATCCCCACATCTGAAGTTCCTGAGTTAGCGATCCAAGAAACCTTAAAAACTGAAAAGCTGAGTGAGAAAAACGGTAAAATAGTCTCGGAATAATGTCGATATATTGATATTTTTTTGCCAAATTGTTATAATAATTATTTTAAACTTAATTAAATATAGATAATCTCAAGGAAATGGCAATGCTGACTAAACAAGATTGGGATTGGTTAGCAGTTTGCTCTCATTATCAAACTGCTGTGACAGTACAGACACTTCTCAAAGAAGGAAAATCGATGGAAGCAACGGAAGGTTTAGCATCTCTAATTGAAGCGATGGGAAGAACTGAAAAAAGAGCGGTAAAAACCCAGTTAATTCGCTTAATGCTTCACGTTATTAAGTGGAAATGTCAACCAGAGAAACGCACTTCAAGCTGGGCTATTAGTATTCGTTCAGCCCGTCGAGAAATTGAGGAAAGTCAAGAGGAAATGCCAAGTTTAAATCGGAATTTTATTGAGTCTATCTGGGATAAATGTTTTGATAATTCGGTGAAAGATGCCGAGGATGAAATGGGCAAAAAATGTCGATTAACCTCACTTTCTTGGTTAGAGGTTTTTGAGGAGGAATATATTTTACCCAAAGATAATCAAGCTGATTTGTAAATCATTTGTGCCAGGGCGAAGCATTCCGGTATATAGGTTATTGGTTGTAACCCGATATTGACTGCCGGAATGCTTCGCCCCTACAAATATAATCCCCAGAAACCGGGTTTCTTTAGACCATCTTTGTCACCCAACCTAGTAGGGGCGAATGGCCATTCGCCCCTACTAGAAACCCGGTTTCTTGGCAAGCTGGCAACTCGTGAACCCCAGTCAGGGCGAAGCATTCCGGTATATAGGTTATTGGTTTTACCCCGATATTTACTGCCGGAATGCTTCGCCCCTACGGATATAATATGTGCCAGGGCGAAGCATTCCGGTATATAGGTTATTGGTTTTACTCCGATATTGACTGCCGGAATGCTTCGCCCCTACGAATCGGCTGTAACGATTTGCTTGAGTGCAAATTATTATCGGGCTGAGTGAGAAAATATCGGCTCTACAGTTTTTTCTTCCGGCTGACTGGTGAGGTAGAGGGTATCCGCACTAAAATCTTGTTCGTGAGGCCATTGAATGCTGCCAAAGCTAAGTTTTACTTGTTGAAAATATTCAATGTTTTGAAGTTCGGTGAATATGCCTTTGTTAAGATAAGGAGTCACATCAAAACGACGAATTTCGCCATTGCTAAAAGTCAGGCGAAGTTGATAAGATTCCAAGGGTTCTACTTGAAGAACTTTGGGAGACATATAATTACTCCTGATTACTGGAGGGGGTTGATTTTGAATATTTCTTGCCCATTGACTGCAATTACAGATCATCTTGATAGGTGACGTGGATGTGTGGGGATTGATGTTTTTGGTTATGAAAGTAGTACATCATCACGATCACACCATAAAACATGGAAATTACTGGCATAAAGATCGGTTTTGGGCAAGAATGTATGCTTTCTATTGTACGCGATCGCCCTTAGTCCCAGAAACCGGGTTTCTTTAGACCATCTTTGCCACCCAAACCCAGAAACCGGGTTTCTTCAGATAACCTTTGCCACTAACCAACAACTCTTATAGAAACCCGGTTTCTTGCCCCGGTTTCTTGCTTGGTTGCAACGAGAGCGCGATCGCCTACGAGTTGAGAGCATTTCATGTTTACCAGGGCGAAGCATTCCGGTATATAGGTTATTGCTTGTAATCCGATATTTACTGCCGGAAATATCACGCCCATACAAATATATTTACTTATTTGCGGAATCGCCCCTTGTGATTAAAACATATTGAACTGTGCTAGGGTTTGATGGGTTGCTTGAGTTAGTAATGGACGCCAATGAGCAATAATTTTTTTCAGGATGATTTTTTCCGGCAGGGGGATATTTGTTTGGGCGATTAATTCGGTATCGAGTTCTTGCAGCAGAATCATCCCATAAGCGATCGCGCTTAATTTTTGAACTGCATCTGTGGTAGGTTGATTCATCGATATCTTGGCTATATCTGCTAAACGAATTAAAGCCTGAATTACTGCTGGTCGAATGGCGTCCCCCCATAGGGGGGCAGTGTCGCCCCTTTGGGACGCAAAAAAATCGAACCGCGAACCTGGGGGTATATTTCCCAAGGGTTCGATCGCCTTAACCACCTCAGCCATATCTGCCAATTCTTGAACTTTCAAGCAAGTAGCCATTGCTTGAAAGGAAAGGGCAATTTCTGTGCCACCGGGATAGTCAATCAGACGATCATAAATTCTTTCATAATCCCGGATGTCCTTTGTGTCCTCTGTGTCTTTGTGGTTCAAAAATTCATAAAGCATTCCGGCAAATTGGGTTAAGGGAGTGGTGCGGTGGTGCCACCAAAACCCAATTAAAATCCGCAATTTTAACCAAACAATTCGGGAAATTAGGCGATCGATCCAATCGCTACTACAGTCAACCCAGCGTTGGTCGAGTTCGCCGAGGAGTAATTGTTGACGGCTGGGTAAAATGCGCCAATCTTGTTGACTGCTGGGAGTTGAAACGAATGCTTTTAATTCTGGATCGGTCAAAATGGCATAAATCAAATGTAGCGGGCTGTAATTTTTTCCATCATTTTCAGCGTTATGTAAGAATTTATGCAGGGCTTGGATAGCGAAAACTCTTTGAAAGGGGTTGCTGGCAACTTCGGCAATTAAACGTAGTCCAGAGATGGGGTCGCCCTTTGCAGTAAACGCCTGTAATCGCCGATATAGATATTTCTGAGTCCCCCACAAGGGAAAAATTTGTAGTTCATCCCATTCCACGGGATGTCCTTTGCCCCCCTTAGAAAAAATTTGAACGCTGCTATAGACAGACCAGGCAAGTTCAATGGGGTAAAATATGGCTCGCACTGCGCCAATTAAGACCAGTAAGTTGAATCGCAAACCAACAGTTATCCCGGTTTTTATGCCACTGTTTAGGCGAATTCGGGTAATGATTTGACTGTTACTTAATATAGTGGCTTCGAGGGCACCGATCGCAATCCCGACGATGAAAACTAGGGCGATGCTGCTGATTGGGGCGATCGCTTTTCTGCCGGTTAAATTAAACGCCACATTAAATAGCAATCCCAAGGAAATGGCAAACCCCGCATTAATCCACTGTGGATCTAGGGCCATCGCGCCGAATACTTCTCGGAATGAGGGGTTAACAGCGACCACATCGGCAGCTACGAACAGCCAAGTAAAGACGATGGTGCTGCCTAAAGCCAAAACCAGAATAGAGAAGAGGCTGCCCGCAATGCCAAAAGCCATCATCCCGATCGCCAAAATCAGGGCAATCAGAAATAGACCCGTGGCGATCGCGAAAATCATGGCGACATAAAAACCAATTCGGGCTAACTTGATGGTATTCTCCGCAGACTTGAGGGGAATTTCTTGACCGGACTTCCAATCCCAAACTTTCGGTCTGGCATCTCCTGACCCAGAAATTGCCCATTGACCATCGGGGGTTAATTGCACCGTTCGCACCCATTCCGTATGACCCTTGAGGGTATTTAATTCTTTTCCCTGTTGGAGATTCCAGACTTTTAAGGTATGGTCAGAAGAGGCGGAAATAGCTTGCTGACCATCAGGAGTCACCGCTACGGAATTCACCCAGCCTTGATGACCTGTGAGGGTATGCAAGAGTTTTCCGGTTTGCCAGTCCCAGACTTTTAAGGTGCGATCGGCTGACCCAGAAATTGCCAATTTCCCATCTGATGTCACCGCGATATCTTGGATGCTGTCCGTATGTCCGGTTAATGTCCGCAATTCTTTCCCGGATGCTAAATCCCACACTTTCAAAATCCCATCAACAGATCCGCTGAGGGCTTTGTTTCCGGGCAAAATCACCACTTTGTTCACCCCAACCTGATGACCGCTGAGGGTTTTGACTTCTTTGCCGGAGGAAATGTCCCAAACTTTTAAAGTTCTATCCTCGGAAGCGGAAATCACTTGTTTCTGATCCTCGGTCAAAACGATATCGTTCACCGAATTGGTATGACCTTCTAAAGTGAATAAGGCTTTACCGGAGTCCAGTTGCCAGATTTTGAGGGTTTGATCAGCGGCAGCGGAAATCGCCCGCTGACCATCCCCCAGAATCACCAGATCGTTGATCCAACGGCGATGACCTTCCAGGGTTTTCAGTTTTGTGCCAGATTTTAAATCCCAGACAATCAATTCGCTGTTACTGCCCCCGGAAACGATGCGTGTTCGATCTGAAGAGACGGCGATCGCATTAATTCCTCGATTCCCAGCCATTAAAGCATGACTCACAGCGCCGGTTGGCAAATCCCAAATTTTAATAGTAGACGAACTAAAACTACTACCAGTAGAAGCCGAGATAAATTGCGTAGAGGAAATTGGCGTCACGACATTCACCGAAGCAGTATGTCCTTGATCCGTAGCGAGGTTATAGAAACTGGCGATTAAACCGAGCAAAATTGTCAATAACAGCAAAGTAGCCCCGAACATCAGATAAAGGCGACGATATGCCTGCACTTTCCAGGTGCGCCAGAATTTGCCGAAGCCTCCTTGCGGATGCAGGTTCGGGGCAGCTTGATAGAAATAAGAATTTAAAGCCGTAGGCCGAAAAAATATCCAATAAGCCAGTAATAAATAATGGCGCGGGTTCAATGGATTGAATAATTTCGGCATTTCGCCGGAATAACAGGGAAAAATCGGTATCATCAAATGCATAAATGATCCTTAAGTGAAACGTTCGTTATGATGTCAGAGATTGCATTCTTAACCGCACATTGACTAGGAGTGCCGTTTCTGACAATGGTGCGACTCAATGGCGACAATGGTGCGACTATAGTATAACTATAACTACCAATATAACTACCAATAAAATATAATGAAACACCTATTTTTAATGCGGGTGGTAACGAAGGTGATTCTGTTGGCGATCGCCATTGCCTCTGTATGCTTAATTGCCAATCCAGTCCCCGGTACTCAACTAGAAATTCCCTCGACTTCCTTGCGGTCTTTGGCTAGTCAGCAAGGGTTTTTAATTGGGTCAGCGGTTGGGGATAAAATTTTAGAAAAAGATTGGCAATATCGAGAAGTTTTAGCCCGCGAGTTCAATAGCCTGACTACGGAAAATGAGGTGAAATTTATCATTGTACATCCAGAGCGCGATCGCTATGATTTTACTCGTCCTGATGCCCTGGTGAAGTTTGCTCAAGACCATAATATGACCATGCGTGGACACACAATTGTTTGGTTTCATTCCTTGCCCCGTTGGTTAACGGAAAATCAATTTACCAGAGATGAAATGAAAGAAATTCTCCGAGATCACATTCAAACTTTAGTCGGTCATTATCGCGGTCAAGTACAACATTGGGATGTAGTCAATGAACCCTTGGGATCTGATGGTTCCTTAAGAGATAACTTATGGATGCGAGCAATTGGCCCCGAATATATTGATTTAGCTTTTCGCTGGGCGCACGAAGCGGATCCAGACGCCAAGCTATATTTAAGTGAATATGGGGAAGGGCTGAATTCAAAAGCCGATTCCTTATATTTATTAGCCAAAGAATTAAAAGAACGTGGGGTGTCAATTGATGGGGTAGGATTTCAAACCCATATTGGCTTTCTTTCCGCCAATGACCCGAAAGAAGTGGCAGAAAATATGAAGCGTTTTAATGAGATTGGCTTAGAAATCGTGATTACGGAAATGGATGTTCCCGTGACACAGTTTTCGGGTACATTAGAGGAAAAATTAGCCCAACAAGCGGATATATATCGGTATTTTTTGAGGATTTGCTTGGAAGCGCCGAATTGTAACACTTTGAATATGTGGGGATTTACCGATCGCTATACTTGGCTAAAAAGTTTTTTAGGCACCGTGAAAGATCCGTTAATTTTTGATTTTAATTATCGCCCAAAACGGGCTTATTATGCCATGACCGAGGAGTTAAAGTCTCATTTAAATAAGTCTAATTAGGGTGTAGGGTGTGGGGTGTAGCCCTTCGGCAGGCTCAGGGTAAGAGGTGTAGGGTGTAGGGTTCGAGAGGGTGTAGGGTGTAGGGGAAGAAAGTGATGCATTCGTAGGGGCGAATGGCCATATAGCCTGACGGCATGGGCTTCGCAAGGACGCCCGTACAAGTGAAAAGTTATGCCTAAATATCACTATTCACTATTCACTATTCACTATTCACTATTCACTATTCACTTCTCCCCCCGATGGCGGCCGATGGCGGCCGATGGCGGCCCTACACCCTACACCCCTACAACTACACCAGAGCTTTCAAGGCTTGTGCTGCTTCATTCAACTGTTGGGTACTGGCTTTTGTTTGGGCAATACCCGTGGCAGTTTCTGCGGCTCCTTGGTTAATGCTGGTCATGGCTTCAACACTTTGTTGAATGGCGATCGCTTGTTGATTGGCATTAAAAGAAATTTGTTTGATATTCAAGGCAATTTCATTAATAGAATTAACCATTTTTTCCACCAGTTCTTTACCCTCTTCGCTAACACTAACTGTGGCATCTGTGCTTAGTTGAATATCTGCGGTCAGTCCATTAATTTGCTCGGCATATTTACCACTTTGATCCGCCAGTTTACGAATTTCCGTGGCAATGACCCCAAAGCCTTTCCCCTGATCTCCTGCTCGCACCGCTTCCACCGCCGCATTCAGGGCTAACATATTGGTTTGATTGGCCAATTGACTCACTACTCCAGCAATGCGATCGATTTGAGTCAGCTTTTCACTTAAACTCAGCACTTGTTGAGCAATTTGTTGAGATTTTTCCTTTAAGTTCGCTTCATGTTGAAACGTCATATTTTCCGCTTTATTGCTGCCAATGGCTAATATGAGTAAGCGATCGACATTTTGGGCTGCCGCTTCCGCTTGACCCGCAGCTTGTCGGGATGATGCCCCTAATTCATCCATTGTCGTGGTGGTTTGATTCACCGAAGCTGCTTGCTGGTTGGCAATGCGTTCGTGTTCTTCCACGGTCGCGGCAATTTGTGCCGAAGATGAACTAATGGTCAAAGCTGCGCGATCGATCGGTTGAATCACTTGTCGCAAAACAAACCAAATCATGCCACAAACCAGCATAAAAATACCCGTAGAAGTGGCGATCGTCAGTAAATTCGCTTGGATTTCTGCTTGATTGGCAATTTCTTGCCGTTCACCAATAATTTTATGTTGTTCTTCCTCCATCTTTTTCAGTTGGATTCGGATTTGATTTCTCGTATTTTTACTGGTGTTGTCCTGAACTGCTTTGAGAACCGTTGCGGTTTCATTATTTTTCTTAAGCTGAATCGTTGCCGCAATTTCACTTAATCTAATTTTTAGGATAGTTTCCACATCATCAAGTCGTTCAAGCTGGTTTGGATCTTTGATTAATAATCTTAAATCGCTAATCACTTTAGATATAGATTCATCGTAATCTTCATACTGAGTTAAATATTGCGTATTACCCGTCAACAAAAAACCCCGCTCATCGGTTTCTAATTCTAATATTTGACTGTCCAATAAGCGAATATTTGCCTTAACTTCATGGGCAGTATTCACCCAATCTATTGCATCAGAAATTCTCAATATGTTGGTTCGAGATATCATGGCACTGAACAGATTTAAACTGGCAATTATGCCTAAACCTATGGGAATAGTTTTCCCCAGTCGCCACTGATTTTTTTGGCGATTTTTTGTCAATAAATTTTTTTCATCTTCGGTAAATTTAATGATTTCATTTCTAGGAATAATCTGCATAATTGCTCATCTCCTGATTTTCAGATATATTCGATGCCATCTATATTTTTTTTCCCAGCAGGGATTATTCGCATTGAACCAGCGAAAATAAATAGAATAAATAGAGAATTAAGGAGCGTAATTTAGTTGAATTCGATCCTGATTAAATTATAACTTAAATTAGACAAATCTATAATATAAAATTTTTTTGCCGAAAAAATACCCTGCACTAATTCGGGGAATCCGCGACTGCTAATTGCACCGAAAAAGTTATTTTTAGGTTTGAATTCTTTGCTGGACTAACACAGACTGCCGATCGCGCCCCAAAATGGGGTGACATATCGAATTGATGCAGATAAATATGTGGGGGCTGCTTACGGTAAAATAAATCATAAATCGCAAAAAAACTTAAAAAAACTTAACAAATAACTGCCAATTTATCCGCAATTTTCGGAGAGTAAATGAGCGATCGCGGAGGGCGAATCCCCTGAATTTAACCTTCAGGAATAAAATATTAGGATAAAATATCATAATTAAAGATTGGCATAAAATTAGACTAAAATAACCACTTCAGACAGAGGACACAAAGATCGGAGGCAGAGGCGATTCGCTGTTACGCTGCGGAAGCTTCACGCCATCTCTCTATATTTCTGTGTATTTCTCTGTCCTCTGTCTGAAGTGGTGAATATTAATTTCAATTCAGTTTATGACCCTTTGCCTAAATCTCCATTGCCCAAACCCCCAAAATCCTGACCAGAATCTTTTTTGCCAAAATTGCGGCCAAAAGTTACTCCTGGGCGACAAATATCGGGTTCTCAAACCCATTGGTTGTGGCAACTATAGCCGGACTTTTATCGGCATTGCCGAAGCAGAAGCGACCAAACCCCGCTGTATTATTAAACAGTTTCGCCATCAGTCCAAACAAGCAGCCAATTCCTTTGAACAGGAATTAGCCAATCTCTCGGAATTAGGGCAACATCCCCAAATTCCTGCCCTGATTGATGCCTTGGAGAAGAACGATCGCCAGTATTTGATCCAAGAATTTATCCCCGGAAAAAATCTAGAAGCAGAATTGAGGGATACGGGGAGTTTTAACGAGGCGAATATTCGAGAATTATTAGAATCAATTTTGCCCGTATTGCACTTAATTCATAATTATGGATTAATTCATCGAGATATTAAACCAGAGAATATTATTCGCTCTGATATTCGCTCTGAGAAAAATCAGTCTTTGGTCTTGGTAGATTTTGGAGTAGCTAAACAGATGAATTCTCTGGCCATGCTGAGTCCAGGAACGATGGTGGGCAGTGCGGAATATACTGCCCCGGAACAGTTAATGGGTCAGGCGGTTTTTGCCAGTGATATTTATAGTTTAGGGGTGACTTGCGTGCATTTGCTGACGGAAATGACCCCGTTTGATCTGTTTGATAGTTTGGAAGGGGTCTGGGTCTGGCGAGACTATCTCAGAAGTGCGATTAGTCCTGCTTTAGCCCGGATTTTAGATAAAATGCTGTGGCCGGTTAGTCATCGTTACGATGCAGCAAAAGCGGTGTTAGCAGATTTAGATCCAGCCCTGAGTCGTCAGCTAATTAAGCAGTTGCCCAAGTCTTATCAAATTAAAGCTAAAAAAGTCCCAAAATCGACTACGAGTTCTCCAAATTCTCCAGAAAATTCTCAGAAACCATCCCCATTAGCCATAGAAAAAATATCCCCGCCCCAAACGGTGAATGAGTTGCCTAGTCCGGTGGTGGCAAAATCTCCGCGCATCCCTAAATGGCAATGCGTGCAAACTTTGAATGCGGCGACCGCAGATACGCCAGGAATACCAGAAGTCACGGCGATCGCTTTTAGTACACAATGTCGGGCTTTAATCGCTGGTTGCGCCGATGGGACGATTAAATTGTGGGATTTTACCACGGGTGAGTTATTACATACTCTGACGGCCCATCCCCATCCTGTCACCTGTTTAGCCATTACCCCCAATGGTCAGACCTTAGTCAGTGGCAGCGCCGATGGTCGGATTCTGGTTTGGCGGTTGTGGCAGTTGGGAACCGCTGAGTTACACCAAGGTGTGCCACCGACCCTGAGATTTGAATTGACAGGTCATCGCAGTGTGGTAGCATCAGTAGCGATCGCCCCTGATGGATTAACCCTCGCTTCCGGCAGTCGTGACCAAACGATTTGCCTGTGGAATTTGCCGACCGGAGAATTAACCCAAATTCTGAAAGGTCATAGCCAACAAGTAATCAGTGTGGCTTTTAATCCCAATCGCCATTTACTTGGTGATTTATTAGCGAGTGGTTCGGCAGATCAAAAGATTAAACTTTGGCAACTGGACAAAAGCACTCACCCAGGAAAACCGGCTGAACGGGCTGAACTGGCTGAACTGGCTGAACTGACGGGTCATCTTGGGGCAGTCTATGGGGTGGCGATCGCCCCGGACGGACGCCTGTTAATCAGCAGTAGTTGGGATCGCACCATCAAAATTTGGGATCTTCAGACTCGCCAAGTATTACACAGTCTCACGGGTCCTATGTTGCCGAGTACCACCCTGGCGATCGCCCCTAACGGCAAAACCTTTGCCAGCGGCAGCTATGATGCCACAATTAAACTTTGGGATTTAACCACGGGTCAATTGCAAACTACCCTCACCGAACATAGCAAAGCCGTCACCTCCGTCATCTTTAGTCCCGACGGCAAAACCCTTGCCAGTGGGTCGAGTGATAGTACCGTCAAAATCTGGAGATGTGAGTAATTAAAGCTTTATTATTAAAGCCTTACTATATAGTTATTTCCCTCCATTGCTCACAACCCATCGTTATGAATTATTATCGAAATTCTAACTGCCTGAATCCTGGGAATCCTGACAAAAAACCGATCTGCATTTCCTCTGGCAGCAAAATCCTGGGGAAAGACCATTACCCCCGATTTTTTAGTCCCAGGGGGTTGGTGGTAATTTCCGATCTGCTTCCTTCTAATCCCTAACTGTCACTGGTTCAAAGATAAAGCTTTATAGACATTAAATACTCATATTATCTTATGAAATTTTATGAATACTTCCGATCGCAACTACAATAGCCAAAATATCCAAGATAGCCGAATTAGTCAAAATAATCAAAAAAACTTTCTGAGTAGACTTAAACTCAGAACCCAAATGCTGATTGGCTATGCCATACCTGTTGTCGTGTTTATGGGTTCGGCGAGCATTGTTTATACGAACACCAATGAAGTATTTGACGCTTTTAATCGAGTTGAAACTGTGCAAAAATCTATTATTGAAACCAATAAAGTTGCCTTATCCGGTAGTAATATGGTAGCCAATAGTCGAGCTTTTTTGCTATCAGAAAAAGAAGATTTCATCAAATTATACAACCAAAATTGGCAAGATTTTCAGCAAGCGAGTAAGATTTTAGAGCGAGATCATATCGTTACCGATATTCAACAAAAACAACGGTTTGAGGAAATGAAAAGAATTGGCCAAGAATACGATCGATATGCCAATCAAATATTTAATTTGGTCAAAACTGGTAACAGCCAAGCGGCGATGGATCTGTTTAATTCGGGAATCGGCACTAAAGCTTTGGCGGATTTTCTCAAGTTAACCAATGAATTTACTGAAACAGAAACCCAAAAATTATCCCAAGAGAATATCGCCGCCAAAAAAACTCTGCAATTAGCCGTAAATCTGTTAATATTTGGCTCAGGCATTTCCGCCCTTACCGCGTTGGTGATTGCTTGGTTAATTTCCTCTGTAGTCAGCAACAAAATCAGTCAATCTGCCAGTTCAATTGACAACTCTGCCGGAGAAATTAATCGGGCGGTGCGTCAACAAGAAACGATTACTAATAGTCAAGTAATTTCTATTAATCAAACCACGACTTCTATGGATGAATTAGGGGCATCTGCTAAACAAGCCACTCAACAAGCAGATATGTCAGCCCTAGGAGCCCAACACCTTTTAAATTTAGCGGAAACAGGTAATCAATTAGTCGCCACCACCTTGGCAGAAATGGCAGAGACGAAAGGAAAAGTTCAGGGAATTGCCGAACAAACTTTACGCCTGAGCGATCGCACCAACCAAATTGCCATCATCTCCCAATTAGTCAGTGATTTAGCCAATCAAACCAATATGTTAGCCCTGAATGCAGCGGTGGAAGCGGTGAGGGCGGGGGAAGCGGGTAAAGGGTTTTCTGTAGTAGCCTTAGAAATCCGTAAATTGGCCGATCAAAGTAAAAAATCCGCCGAAAAAATTAATAACTTAGTCAGAGATATTCAAGAGTCTAGTAGCACAACGGTGACTGTTACTCAACATGGGATTCAAAGTGTAGAAAATACTGAAAAATTAGCCCAAGAAACCGCGAATAGTTTTAATCTGATGGCAGAAAAAATTAAAGAAATTGTGATGAGTTCTCAGCAAATTTCCCTGAATGCCAAACAACAAGCTTCGGCGATTCAACAAGTGGTGATAGCTATGAATAATCTAAGTCAAAATGCTCAAGATAGCAATGATGGGATGAATCAAATTAAAATAGGAATTCAAAAATTAAACCATGCGGCTGCTGAGTTGAATGATATTGTCCAGCCAGACTAAAATATTGCTTATTGGTGATCTGATTTATTTTTCATCAAAGAACCTTGAACATAATTACCAATAAGCAATAAATAAAAATAAGTTGGCAACAATTTATCTGAATTATTGACCAAATTCTAAACGGGCTTTTTCTACTAGGTCTGGTGTAACCACCTGTAACTCTTCCTCTCTAGCCATTTGTTCAATGCGTTGACGAGCTTGCGATCGCACAAAATAAGGAATATTTTTTAACTTGGTTTTCGCCTCTGTCGTCCATTCCAGTTCATCAGAAAAATCACGAGTCACCATAAGAAATCCCTCATCCAGTGAAAGTTATTTTAATCATTTTTTTCCAGTGTAAATTTTGCGGGCATCACCGTTGTGAATTTTTAGGAAATCTTAAAATTTTACCGGACAACTTACCGGAAAACTTACCTCAGCCATTCAGCCAAAGGATTTATGGTGAATTTGGTTGAGATGAATCCTGTGGGGCGATCGCCTGAATAACTTCTGGGAAGAGATAAATGCTTGCTTCTAATCGCTCAATTTCAAATTCGTTATACAAAGCCGCTAATTTTTCCGTATAGACTAATAAAGTTTTGGATTGATATTCTAAGGCCAAGGATTGTAATCGATCGATAAAATGATAAATTTCTTGCCAAATCATCTTTTTGTGTAAATTATGCCAAACTTCTGCTTCTAATTCCTTGAGAATATTGGCCAATTCTCTGAACCGTTCTGAAGTTTCTGATCCAGAAAATTCACTATCTTGGTCAAGGGGAAATAATAACTTTGTCCCATTGCTTTTGGAGAGGGTAATCGCCGTTGAACTTAAGAATTTTTCTGGGGCATCTATAACCCATGACTCTGGTGTATTCCCAGGGAATTTCATGGTGGTGGGAAATATTTTGTTCATAGTCATAATTAATTCATGCCGACTCACAGGTTTAGAAAGAAAGCCGTTACAGAGGCTACTCATATGCTTTTTTTGAATTTCAAAGATAGCCGCACTCAGAAAAATAATCGGAATTCCTTGGGTGTCTGGATTAGATTTCAGCATTTTCGCCACTTCTTCTCCATCCAAATTGGGCATTCGTAAATCTAAAAAAATTAAATCTGGACAAGAAGCTTCTACCATTTCTAAGGCTTGAGTCCCATCTTCGGCCAACCAAACATGATGAATCGTATTATCAAAATATCCCTGGATCAAGATTCGATTAGACAAAACATCATCCACCACCAAAATATTCAGGGGGGGAAAACAATTCAGATCCAAAGTTTCCTCCCCAGGGGCGATCGCTTGATTAAATAATTCTACCCCAACTACTTGGGGAAAATGTAAGCTAAACTGAGACCCTTTGCCCAATTGACTACTAATTTTAATCGTCCCACCTAGTAATTCCGTTAAGCGTTGGGTAATCGTTAACCCCAAACCAGTGCCTCCGTATTCACGGACATTTTGTCCAGCACTTTGGCGAAATGCTTTAAAAATCTCAGTTTGTTGACTGGGATTAATGCCAATCCCAGTGTCTTCAACAATCACGGTCAAATCAAAAACGTGAGCATACTCTGACGCAAATTGGGCTGATTGGCTCGGTGAATTCAACATTTGCACTTTCACCGTTCCCGCCTCGGTAAATTTAATCGCATTGCCAATCAAATTCACCAAAATTTGTTGCAGTCTAAATTCATCAAAGACAATTACTGACGGCCCCGACTCATCAAGTTCAAAAATCAAAGATAATCCTTTTTCTTCCGCCGACTTACTAAACATATTTCTGATCTCATTCATCAAATTGACCAGATTCACATTTTCATAGTTTAATTCTAGTTTTCCTGCTTCAATCTTGGACAAATCGAGAATATCTTCGATTAAGCGTTGTAAATTTTTGCCACTAGAAATAATTCCCCGTAAATAAGACCCAAACTTTTCCTCGTTGACTAGGCTCTGGAGAAGTTCACTAAATCCTAAAATGGCATTTAGTGGGGTGCGAATTTCGTGACTCATATTGGCCAAAAATTCACTTTTCGCCCGGTTCGCATCATCCGCTGCAATTTTGGCTTTTTTTAGATCATCCTCCATTTCCTTGCGTTGAGTAAGATTTTGAATTTGCCAGATTAAGTAAAGAGGTTGATCCTCCGCATTCCGCATCAAAGATACACTCAACCACGCCCAAATAATTGATTTATTTTTATGAATCAAGCGTTTTTCTATATCATAATTAGAAATCGTACCCAGTTGGAGCTTTTGTAGATCCGATGCATCTAAATTTAAATCATCCGGGTGAGTAATGTCTTTGGCGTTTAATTGCAAAAATTCAGCGGCAGAATACCCCAACATTTCTCCTAGGGACGCATTTACTTTTAATAAATTACCGGAAAGTTCCACTAAGCACATCCCTACGGCAGCATTTTCAAATATATTTCTAAATAACCGTTCACTTTGTTCTCGCTGTTTAATTTCCTCTTCTAACTGAGTTTTTTCTTGGTTAAGTTTTTCTTTTAGATGTTTCAGGGTTAGTTGATGCTCAATTCTGGCGATCGCCTCTTCAATTTGAAAAGGCTTGGTAATATAGTCTGCCCCTCCCACCGTAAACGCTTTAATTTTATCAATCGGTTCGTCTAGGGCACTGAGAAATATAATCGGAATTTCTTGAGTGTTCGGATCGGATTTTAGCTGCTGACAAACTTCATAACCATTGATTTCTGGCATCATAATGTCGAGCAAAATCAAATCTGGTGCCGTGGTTCTGGCCACAGAAAGCGCTAAACTGCTTTGATTAGCTGGTCGGACTTTATATCCTCGTTTACTTAACATTTGGATCAACAAACGCAAATTTTCGAGATTATCGTCTACCAACAGAATATTAATTTGGTGTTTAGATTCTGCGAGATTAATCGTCATTTTTAATTAATTAGTCTGTGATTTGTTTTAATCAGTGATTAAAAAGAGGAAACAGCGAGCGGATTTTCGGAATTTCAGACTTTCGGAAAAACGTTACTATCAGAAAATTCCCGCTCGTTCTCTAATATCAGAGATGAAAAAATGAAATAATCCTTGAGTTGATGGCGTTTGCTAAAATTATAACTGAATTGCCAGAATTAAAACGGCAGAAACGATTCCCAGCACCTCTTGATTTTCCCTGAACACTCAGAATTGTAGCAGAAATCAGCGATCGCGACTCTCACCCCGGTATTCAATGGGCTGAATTTTTGGGTCAAGCCCAGAGGTCTTTTGCTTTGCATTTTGAATTAACTGGAGAATTTCCAAATAGGCAAAGTTATCCGCTAAACCTGTCAGACTTTCCGCCAAAGGGGGATTATGGTGACGAATTTCTGCCACCGTTAGGGAAATTTTTTCCATGTCACACTCTTGCACGGCTACAGCTAATTGGTCTAATAATTCTATGGGTTGCGTTTGCAGGGCAGCCACGATTTGGTTGACATCTTGGGTTTCTGTTACGGGAACGGGTATCTGTTCACCCCAGATAAAATTCACCCCCAGATGTTTTTCCAGAACGGTAAAAATATCGGCCTCGCGGAAGGGTTTACGAATAAAATCATCACATCCTGCATCTAAGATCAAGTTCCGGTCTTGATCGAAGACACTGGCAGTCAGGGCAACGATCGCCGTAGCTTGTCCTTTAGCGGTGGATTTAATTTCTTCGGTGGCTTTGTAGCCGTCCATTACCGGCATTCGCAAATCCATAAAAATTAAATGGGGTTCCCACTTTTGCCAAAGGGCGATCGCTTCTTGACCATTGCCCGCTTCTCGGAGTTCAAACCCCAAAGGACTGAGTAATTTGACTAGGAGGTGCCGATTATCTGGGCGATCGTCTACTAATAAGATCCGATAACTGGGTTGGTTGGGGGCTAAAGCTACTACATGGCGATCGCTTAATTTATGTTCTACGGTCAAACAATCGACCAGTTTGGCATCAATTTCAAAGCGAAAACAACTGCCTCGATCCACCTGGGAGATAACTGTAATCTCACCCCCCATCATTTGCACAAATTTTTGACTAATGGCTAACCCTAAACCCGTCCCTTCTTGAGCATTTTTCCCCGTTTCAGTTTGGACAAAAGCTTGAAATAAGAGATCGCAATCTTCCGGAGAAATTCCTGACCCAGTATCTTCCACTTCCAAGAAAATTCGGCACAAGCGATGGCCGTTCAAAGACTGAGACTGATTGGCACTCGGCACGATGCCCGCTTTTACAGAAATCCCCCCATTTTCCGTAAATTTTATCGCATTATTCAACAAATTGAGCAACACTTGCCGCAACTTCATCGGATCCGTTTGTACATATTGGGGCAGGTCTGGACTCATCACCAAAGTTAAACTCAAACCTTTTTCTTTGGCCTTGAGATCAAATAAACCCTCAATATCTTTAAGTAATTGATGTAAATCAAAATATTTTTCATTTAAGGTCGCCCGTCCTGCTTCAATCTTGGCCACATCCAAGATATCATTAATCAGTTGTAATAGATGTTCTCCACTCCGTTGAATAATCTGCAAATTTTCTCGATCGCTTTTGGGCAAGCTTGGACTATGACTCATTAATTGAGTAAAGCCTAGAATCGCATTCAGAGGCGTGCGTAACTCGTGACTCATATTGGCCAAAAATGTACTTTTAGCCTGATTAGCTTTTTCGGCTAATTCCGTAGATTTAACTAATTCTTCCGTGCGTTTTTTCACTTGATTTTCTAGAGTGCGGTTGTAATCTGCCAGGAGTTTTTCCGCTTGTTTTCGTTCGGTAATATCCGCAAAGGAAGTCACCGCATAAATAACATTTCCTTGAGCATCAAATATGGGATGCGATCGCACTTCCAACAATCGGGAATAGCCATCCGATCGACGAACTTCCATATCATCAATCAGGACTATTTCTCCTTTAAGCGATCGTAAAGCCGGATTTTTTTCTGCGGGATAAGGTTCATCAGTTCCAGCCACATAAACTTGATAAACCTGAGCAATTTCTGCGGGAGAAACTTCCGGTTTAGCATCTTGACCAATGAGTTGTTTGCCCGTTTGATTCAGATAAATTACTCGTCCGGTAATATCATGAAATGAAACCCCCACCGGCAAAGATTCTAAAATTTGATTTAACTTTGCTTCACTAGCTTGTAATTCCGTATAAAGTTTAGCATTTTCTAGGGAAATTGCCGCTTGGGATGCCAATAAATTTAACACCGTCAATCTTTCTTTGGTAAATGCCCCCGTAGTCAGATCGTTCTCCAAATAAAGAATCGCCACCAACTTCCCTTGATTCAGCAAAGGTAAACACAAAATAGATTTAGACTGCCCTTCTATAATATCATGGTCTTGGGTAAATTGGATTGGTGGATTCAGCGCATCATCTAAAACCACCGTTTCTTGACTTCGCATCACATAATTAACAATTCCTGGAGAAATGCTCGCAGGAAACTTAATTTTATCCAATTGGTTCAGGGAAATTGACTGCAAAATTTCTCCAGTTCTTGCCGAAAAGCTGACAGCGGAGTAAATCACCCATTGGCCATTTTTTTCTAAAATCAAATAACCTTGAGTTGCTCCAGCATTTTCCATTAAAATTTTCAGGATATTTTCCAGCAAATTTGGCAAGACAATTTCTCCCGTTAAAGCTTGGGAAGCTTTAATAATACTGGTTAAATCGATTTGGCTATTTAAAGTTTGACTAGATAATAGGGAATTATCTTCAACTACAATATTCTGACTGGTTTGTTTTTTGGCAAAAATTTCCGGCCAAAATCGAGCATACCGCCGATCTAAATCTGTCACCTTCGCCTCAGCCCCCCACCGCAGATAAGTATAACGAGCTTCCTGTAAATAATTTTTGGCAAAATTATCCATTCCTTGCCACAAATAAAACTCACCGGCCAACTCGTATGCCAAAGCTTGTTCTTGGATATATTTGTGTTTAGTTGATCCTTTAATTGCCTGTTCATATAGTTCCACAGCTTGCCAATAGTTGCCGATCACTTGGGATTTCTCTGCCTCGACTAACTGCCACTTATGTAAATAATTCATTGGCGCATGGTCTGCCCAAATTTTTAAATGATCTTGATTTTTATTCACCTGATATAAAATTTCTAACTGCTCCGCTGATGACCGCCTCGGATAAACCGCTAATAGAGCTAAAGACTGGTAAAATTGGTAGTAAGTAAATGGAAATAATCCCACAATTCCTCTAGCATTTTGCGCGGCTAAATCCGCCGATGCGATCGCTGCTTCATAATCTTTGAATAAATAATTCAGCATCGTTGAGGTGAGATAAAAACAATAAAGAGAAGCAAGATTTTGAATTTCTATCAAGCGGGGCAAAATTTTCTCTTGAGGGAAAGCTGCACCGTCTAGTTTTTTCGGATCTCCCGATTGCCCCTGCAAGTTGCACAGATATTGAAGCCAAATCTGAGCATAATAAAGTTGAAAATTTTGTTGCAGACTTTGGATTAATTCTAAATAAGGAGTAATTTTCTCAGAGGCGATCGCTAAATTTTCTTCCAGTAACGCCACATTATGACAATAGTTAGTAGCGGCATAACAAGTAAACTCGATTTCCCCGGTTTCTAATCCCACAGGGATAGTTTTCTGCCGTAAAGGTTCCAGGGCTAAAGCAGCGTGTTCTTTCCAGTGGATAATAAAGGAGTAAAATTTATTCGTGACTCGACAATAAATTTCGCAGGCAGAAAACTTATCTAATATTTTCAGGGCTAACTGGCCAAATTGATAGCCTAATTCAATTTCTCCTAACACACCACATAATAACATTCCATACAAGCCATAAGCATAAGCCGCCAGCGGATCGTTGCCATAAGTGACACATAAATCTACCATTGTATAAGCCAATGAAGGTAATAAGCTGGGTTCCGTGATATAGACCGGTCCAAACAACGTCATTAAAACTCTCAGTGCTCCTTGGCTATAAACATCAGTCATCACTGGCAGGTCATAAAGCTGTTCAACGTGCAAACCTACGGGAGGTTCTTTTTTTAAAGATATCTGTAACATATGGTTCAAGAAAAATATCCCAGTGTCCAAGGCTTTATTCATTTGATTTTGGGCACTGTAAGCTAAAATCTTGGTTAAATAAATTCTGACTTTATCCAAGGCACAATTTGCTTGGCTTTTAACAATTTCCGCTAATTGGTCTATTTGGGCATAGTTGCCGAGTAAATATTCAGTTTCGGCTAATTCGGTATAGACTTCTAGGGTTAATGAGTAATAGGTCTGCCAGCTAGATTCGGGTAAAAAGTTTAAGGCAATTTGGAAATACTCCCCAGCGGAGTTATAAGCATTCGCTGCTTTTGCTTTTTTCCCGGCAGCTAAATTTAATTGGATTAACTCTAATTTTTCCGGGAGGTCTTCAATTAAATTCAAACCTTGATTAAACTGATAAACCACATCAAATATTACCGAGTCTAAACTGGCTTCTGGGGTATTGGCTAAAAGTAACCGACCAATTTTTAAGTGAGTCGCTTGTTTTTGCTCCTCATCAATCAGTGAATACGCCGCTTGTTGTACTCGGTCATGGATAAAATACAATCTGATTTCCCCGGCAATATCCTGGAGAATATCCCCTGTATTCTCCCCATTGATTAACCGATAGCGATCGCTCCTCGTTGCGGATGCAATATCCGGTCGCTTTGCGGATGCAATATCGCTCTCTAAGCAAATTAACCCCATATTCAAAGCCGGTGATAAATCAGCGAATACCTCAACCGGGGAGCTTTCCGAAATAATCCCTAAAGTTTCCAAATCAAAAGAATTGCCAATACAAGCCGCCCACCGTAATATTTGCTGAGTTTTTGCCGATAACTTACTCAGTTTTTCCGCCATCAAGTCTACGACATTATCAGAAAAATTTTTCGCCTGAATTTGGGCAATATTCCAGATCCACTCTCCCCGAAATGGAGAAAATATGACTAATTTTTCGCTAATTAAAGCTTGTAAAAACTGACCAGTAAAAAAAACATTACCTTGAGTTTTTTGATAAATTAAATTAGTTAAAAATTTGAGATTTTTTTTATTTGAACGTTGCAAAGAATCGGCGATAAAAGCATTCACTTCATCCCAGGGTAAATTTTCTAAAGTAATCACCGAGATTAGTCCGCCGTTTTTCTGAATATTTTCTAAAGTCAGCATCAACGGATGAGTAGCATTGACTTCATTATCCCGATAAGCCCCAATCACCAGTAAATGATGCAAACGCTGATTGGTGACAATCATCTCTAATAGCCTTAATGATGCTTGGTCTGACCATTGTAAATCATCAATAAATAAGACTAACGGGCGATCGGGCTGACATAAGGTTTGGATAAACTCTCTAAAAACTAATTCAAAGCGATTTTGCGCTTCTTGGGTTCCTAAATGATCCACAGGGGGTTGTTTGCCAATGATTAATTCTAAATCAGGCATCACATCAATTAAGACTTGGCCATTTTTGCCCACGGCTTTCTGTAACCGCTGTTTCCATTGAGTAAAAATTTCGGGTTTTTCCGCCAGAAGTTGCTCGCAGAGTTGATGAAAGGCTTCGGTAAATGCTAGATAGGGAGTATGCCGCTGATATTGGTCAAATTTGCCTGTAATAAAATAACTTTGATGGGCGGTAATTGGTTTTTGTATTTCTCTAACTAACGCCGATTTGCCTACTCCAGAATAGCCCGCAACTAAGAATAATTCAACGGGAGCGATCGCTGAACCACCGATTCGATTAAAAGCATTCATCAGCCGGGCAATTTCTTTGTCTCGTCCGTATAGTTTCTGGGGAATTTGAAATCTGGCATAAAAATCTTGCTGGCATAAGGTAAAGGATTCAATTTTTCCCTGGCTTTGATATTGGCGTAAACATTCGGATAAATCCGCTGCAATTGCTTGACAAGATTGATAGCGAGCTTCGGCATTTTTTTTCATCAATTTGAGAATAATCTCGGAAACCACTGGGGGAATATGGGGGGAAATTAGATGAGGCGGAATCGCTTCTTTGGCGAGATGACTATGAATTATTTCTAAAGAATCTTGACTAGCATAAGGCAATTGTCCGGTTAAGAGGTGATAAAATGTGACCCCTAATGAGTAAAAATCTGTGCGATAGTCGATGCGCCGATTTATGCGTCCGGTTTGTTCCGGCGCTAAATACGCCAAAGTGCCTTTTAATTGATTGGGCGGTTGAAAGGTAGCTGTTTCTTGAGAGAAAAGGGTGGCTAACCCAAAATCAATCAGTTTAATTTCTTCAGTGTTGGGATTGAGTACCAAGTTACTGGGATTAATATCTTTGTGGATGATTTCTTGCGTATGCACTGCTTCAAGAATTCGCACGATCGCAATGGCTAATTTGAGAAACTTGTCTAAAGATAATTTGCCCAGGATTCCCAACTGGTTTAAAGCGGTGCCGCCAAAATCTTCTAAAGTCATCCCGTAGCGATCGCTAAAAACCCCTGATTTTTGGCTTTCAAAGCGGCCAAATTCATAAACTTTAATCACCCCAGGGAGATTTAAGCTTTTGGTGATTTCATATTCCCGCTGAAACTGAGCAATTTTTTCCCGAACCGGGTAGCGATCGCTAAATATTTTCAGAATAATCGGTCGTCCATCAACGGTACTTGTCCCCCGATAAACTTCCGAGTGACTACTTTGATAAAGAATTTCTCTGAGATGGTAGTTGGCAATGATTAGCATATTTGTTATTTGTTATTTGTTGTTTTTTGGCAAGTTGTTTGTTGTTTGTTAATGCTTGATTATTGGTTATCCCTTGTTGCTTATTTTACGCAATACCCAGAGATGGATCTCTTTTTTTTAACAGTAGGGTGCGAAGCGTAGAACGAAGTGGAACGTAAGGCACCACCAACGGATGTGGGCAACGGATGTGGGCAATTGAGGTTTAGCTCCTGGCAATTTTTAGGCATACCATCAAGACTAATTTCGCTGACAACCGCCAGAGATGCCTTGATTCCCGTCCCCAAAATCACAAATAACAAATAGCAAATATTAAATTGATTTTTTGGCCTTAAGTCATCAAACCTTGGAAAAATGGCCGAAAGCAGTTGGGACGATCTAGACAAAACCCCTTAAAATGTGGTGGATTTAAAGAGTCACTGTCAAATGTCGATTTTAAATGACTATCACCGGGCTACTTTGCCCGGACAGGTCTAGATAGACCGGCTCGACTCTGACTCATCTGACTAACATCTGACTAAATTGAGTAAGTAAAATCGTAGAATTTGCCGCTTAATATTGTTATGAGTGATTGGTTATTCGTTATTTGAACCGATCATCCCCAATAGCCAATAGCCAATAGCCAATAACCAATAACCACCAACCAACAACCAATAACAGTAGGGGCGAAATGTTTCGCTCCCAGCAAAATTAATCATAGCTGATAACCGATAGCAAATAGCTGATAGCTAAGAGAAGATTTGCGTAAATTCTGTTAGCAAATAATTCTACTCAGTCAAAAATATTCCGTGGGAGTATATACTTATGCCTCGTCGCGACGATATCAAAAAAATTCTCCTCATTGGTTCCGGCCCGATTATTATTGGTCAAGCTTGTGAGTTTGACTACAGCGGCACCCAAGCTTGCAAGGCTTTGAGACAAGAAGGATATGAAGTGGTACTGGTGAACTCCAACCCAGCCACGATTATGACCGACCCGGAAACCGCTGACCGGACTTATGTGGAACCCCTGACCCCAGAAATGGTGGAAAAGGTGATCGCCAAAGAACGTCCCGATGCGATGCTGCCGACAATGGGGGGTCAAACCGCTTTAAACATTGCGGTTGACCTGTCCAAAAATGGCGTGTTAGACAAGTATGGGGTGGAACTGATTGGGGCGAAGTTACCGGCCATTGAAAAAGCCGAGGACCGGCAGCTTTTTAAAGAAGCGATGGAAAAAATCGGCATCCAATGCTGCCCGTCAGGAATTGCCCATAATATTGATGAAGCCAAGACGGTGGCACAACAAATTGGCAGCTATCCGCTGATTATCCGTCCGGGTTTTACCCTAGGGGGCACCGGGGGTGGCATTGCCTACAACCAAGAAGAATTTGAAGAAATGGCCCAAGCAGGGATTGATGCTTCCCCAGTTTCCGAGATTTTGATTGAGCAATCTCTGTTGGGTTGGAAAGAGTATGAACTTGAGGTGATGCGGGATCTGGCGGACAATGTGGTGATTATTTGCTCCATTGAAAACCTGGATCCGATGGGGGTGCATACGGGGGATTCGATTACGGTGGCTCCAGCCCAAACCCTGACGGATAAAGAATATCAGCGGTTGCGGGATGCCTCGATCGCCATTATTCGGGAAATTGGCGTAGAAACTGGCGGGTCGAATATTCAGTTTGCGGTCAATCCGGTGAACGGGGATGTGGTGGTGATTGAGATGAACCCACGGGTATCTCGGTCTTCAGCCTTAGCGTCCAAAGCCACGGGATTTCCGATCGCCAAATTTGCGGCTAAATTAGCGGTGGGCTATACCTTGCCGGAAATTTCTAACGATATTACCCAAAAGACTCCAGCCAGTTTTGAACCCACCATTGACTATGTGGTGACGAAAATTCCTCGGTTTGCCTTCGAGAAATTCCCCGGAAGCAAGCCGGTTTTAACCACCCAGATGAAGTCCGTGGGCGAAGCGATGGCGATCGGGCGGACGTTCCAAGAATCCTTACAAAAAGCCTTAAGGAGTTTGGAAATTGGCCGCTTTGGTTGGGGGTGCGATCGCGACGAAGTGCTCCCCAGCTTAGGACAAATTAGCGCCGGGTTGCGTACTCCCAACCCAGACCGCATCTTTACCCTGCGTCATGCCATGCTCATGGGGATGAGTAATCAGGAAATCTATGAAATCACCGGCATTGACCCGTGGTTCTTAGATAAAATGAGCGATTTACTGGAAACCGAAAAATTCCTCAAACGCACTCCCCTGAAAAATCTCACCCAAGAGCTTATGTTTGAGATTAAGCGTCAGGGATATAGCGATCGGCAAATTGCTTATGCCACCAAGACCACCGAAGACCAAGTGCGGGTTTACCGGAAACAACTCGGCGTCACCCCCGTGTACAAACTGGTAGACACCTGTGCCGCTGAATTTGAAGCTTATACGCCGTATTATTACTCCACCTACGAACCGGAAACCGAAGTCAGGAGCTCCGACAAACCCAAGGTAATGATTCTCGGTGGTGGCCCGAACCGCATTGGTCAAGGGATTGAATTTGACTACTGCTGCTGTCATGCTTCTTATGCTCTGCGGGCTAACGGCTATGAAACCATCATGGTCAACTCCAACCCGGAAACCGTCTCCACGGACTACGACACCTCAGACCGGCTTTACTTTGAACCTCTGACCAAAGAGGATGTGCTGAATATTATTGAAGCGGAAAATCCCCAAGGGGTGATTATTCAATTTGGCGGTCAAACCCCGTTGAAATTGGCCGTACCCATTGAGAAAGCCCTGAACGATCCGGAAACCTACGGCTTAACTCCGGGCTTAGATACGAAAATTTGGGGCACCTCTCCTGACTCTATTGATATTGCCGAAGACCGGGAACGCTTTGAGAAAATCCTCCGAGAGCTGAATATTAAGCAGCCCCCCAACGGTCTTGCCCGCAGCTACGAGGAAGCCCTGGCGATCGCCCAAAAAATCGGCTATCCGGTGGTGGTGCGTCCGTCTTATGTGTTAGGGGGACGGGCAATGGAAATCGTCTATTCCGATAGTGAACTGGAACGGTACATGACCCTCGCGGTGCAGGTAGAACCGGACCACCCGATTTTAATTGATGGCTTCTTGGAAAATGCCATTGAGGTGGATGTGGATGCGATCGCTGATGCTACGGGCAATGTAGTCATTGGCGGCATCATGGAACACATCGAACAAGCCGGGGTTCACTCTGGGGACTCCGCTTGTTCTATTCCCGCGATCACCCTATCCCCCTCGGTGATGAATAAGATCCGCACTTGGACTTATCAAATTGCCAAAGCCCTCAAAGTGGTGGGCTTGATGAATATTCAATATGCGGTGGCGGGCGCCAGCGGCTATGACCCACAAGTTTATATCTTGGAAGCCAACCCCCGCGCTTCTCGGACTGTACCCTTTGTCTCTAAGGCGATCGGCGTCCCCTTGGCCAAACTCGCCTCCCGGATCATGGCCGGGGAAACCCTACAATCTCTCGGATTTACCGCTGAAGTCATCCCCGAACATATTGCCGTGAAAGAAGCGGTGCTGCCCTTTAATAAATTCCCTGGTGCCGATACCTTACTTGGCCCAGAAATGCGCTCCACTGGGGAAGTAATGGGCATTGACATCGATTTTGGCAAGTCATTTGCCAAAGCAGAGATGGCCGCAAGTGTGAAACTAGCTACCGGGGGGACGGTGTTTGTTTCCATGAGCGATCGCGACAAAAATGCGGTGGTTCCCGTGGTCAAGGAGTTAGTCCAGTTGGGCTTTAAGGTAGTGGCCACCTCCGGGACGCGACGAGTCTTACAGGAAAACGGCATTAATGACGTAGATTTAGTGTTGAAAATCTATGAAGGTCGCCCGAATGTGATCGACTGGATTAAGAATGAAAACATTCAATTTATTATCAACACTCCTTCTGGGGAAGATGCCCAAGCGGAAGGCCGACGCATTCGTCGTACTGCCCTGGATTACAAACTGCCGATTATCACCACCATTGCTGGAGCCAAGGCTACGGTAGCGGCCATTCGCACCCTGAAATCCCAACCCCTAGAGGTGAAAGCACTTCAGGAATATATTGGTTAGGTTAGTTGATTTTCCTCCGGTCTAACCGATCCCAAACCCCCCCTGCCCGATGGCGGTCAAAGGGGGGTTTTTTCATTCAAAAAAACCGGGTTTTTTGTTGCCTCTGGACTTTTGGGATATTCATCAATTGCTGTTATCATCGCCATCAGAATAATTGATGTTTAAATCCTTGGCAAAAGATTAATTTTTTCTAAAATTATTTCCGTTTTACCCCGTCACTTTTTTCGGCGGCATAATTTTTTGCCAAAAAAATAAGTAATTTTTACTCAAATCATCAGAAAAACCAATGAAATTAGCCAGTTTTCCCCGGATTTTCCGCAGCGGGGATTTCCGAATTAGAATAAACTGATGTTTCTACCTTCTCTAAAGAGCAAAGTTACTCAAAAATAACAGAGTATTCACTTGATATCTACATCATTAACCAATTTCATTTAACCGTCATTTTCCCCGGAATCGCCAGGAAAACATAGCCCGGAAAACCTCGATATCGCAAGCATAATCATGGCCGATCGCCCTCTCATTGTTCGTGACAAATCGCCAATCACGGATCCGGCTCATTTCCGGAGCGTTGACAAAAAAAATCTTCAAAATGTTTTCCATGATGCATTTATCTGGGTGATTCCTGGGTAATCTCTAGCATAATTCTGACTTTTCTGAGGAGAAAGGGTGCGGAGGACTAGACAATTTTTTAATAAATGTTACAATTGTTAACATACCAGCGATAGCGATGCGTAGCATTATCGCAGGCTCAACGGACGAGATACTCTGCCGACAATATATGCAAACCTTGACATTTCAACCGACTAAAGTATCCGTCGGTACAGGAAATCAAGCCGTGAGTCAGTGATATTCAACTCCCGTATCCATTTGCTGATATTGGGAAAACTGCGATCGAAATAGATTTGTGACGGATGTTTGGTCAGAGGGAAAATTTTATTTTTCCTCAATTCACTTGTTTAACTTTTTAATTTATCGTTGTCAGAAAAATTCCCGAAAATAACTGAAGGGGAAGAAAATCCAGACAGATTCATAGTAGGCATCCAACAAGCAGTGAAATCAATCCCATTGATTTCTCAGGATCATCTTTCCATTTCCCTTAATTAACCACTGGATAAATTGGGTTCAACTGTCGTTAATCATAATTAATTTATTGCCATGAAAATCGGTCAAAGTTCTACAGACTTAGTACGCACCTATCTGCGAGAAATTGGGAAGGTTCCTTTGTTAACCCATGAACAAGAAATTGTTCTGGGTAAGCAGGTGCAGCGATTAACCTCCCTGCAACAACTTAAACAAGAATTGGCGGAAAAATTACATCGAGAACCCACTGATGAAGAATGGGCGATCGCCGCAGAAATTACCGAAGCCGACCTGTCTCAAGCGATCGCCCAAGGTAAAATTGCCAAGCGAAAAATGGTGGAAGCGAATTTGCGCTTAGTGGTTTCGGTGGCGAAAAAATATATTAAACGGAATGTGGATTTGCTGGATTTAATTCAAGAAGGCACCATTGGAATGCAGCGCGGTGTGGAAAAGTTCGATCCGAGTAAAGGTTATCGGTTTTCCACTTATGCCTACTGGTGGATCCGCCAAGCAATTACTCGGGCGATCGCCGAAAAAGGTCGCACCATTCGTCTGCCCATTCACATTACGGAAAAACTGAATAAAATTAAAAAAGCGCAACGCCAACTCTCCCAACAACTGGGGCGGGCAGCCACCATTGATGAGTTGGCCGCCGAACTGGAAATGACCGGCAAACAAATTCGGGAATACCTAGAACGAGCCAGACATCCCTTGTCCTTAGATTTACGAGTCGGGGATAACCAGGATACGGAACTGGGAGAATTGCTGGAAGATACCGGCCCGTCACCGGAAGATTACGCCACTCAAGCCTCGTTGCGATCGGACTTAGAAAACATGATGGCGGAATTAACTCCCCAACAAAGAGAAGTCCTCGCCTTGCGATTTGGTTTGGAAGACGGACAGGGCATGACTTTGGCCAAAATCGGCGATCGGCTAAAAATTAGTCGGGAACGGGTGCGGCAAATTGAACGGGAAGCCCTGGCCAAATTACGCAAGCGCAAAGCGGATATGAACGAATATGTCGCCAGCTAACTAGAATGAATTTTGCCCACCCTACATTAATGGGGAAAACTTTGCCCACCTTACTACTGGTAGGGTGGGCAAAATCTTGCCCACCCTACATTAATGAATTTTGCCCACCCTACATTAATGGGGAAAACTTTGCCCACCTTACTACTGGTAGGGTGGGCAAAATCTTGCCCACCCTACATTAATGGGGAAAATCTTGCCCAGCCTACTGGTAGATTTAAAATAAAAAGTTAGAATATTAGTAGATAACCCGTCTATGGGAGATCGGTTAATCCTACCTGCGGATTAACCGATCATTGCTAAATTAAAAATGAGCTTACTGAAAAGTCTTTGATAATAGTATCCTTTAGCAATTTGTGAGCAGGTCTTTGATCTCGGAGGTTATGCGCCATGAATAATTCGTCGAATCAATTTCCAGAATTTACCAACCATGACCGTGAGGGCAATAATTTGCTCTGGCAATATGTCCAATCTATGAGTCCAGAAACCATTTCTCAGTTATCCCAGCCTACCACCAATGAAGTCTTTCAAGTGATTGAGCGAAATATTATGGGACTGTTAGGGAATTTACCACCCGAACATTTTGGGATGATGGTGACTACCAGTCGGGAACATTTGGGCAGATTACTAGCTTCGGCGATGATGAGCGGTTATTTCCTCAGAAATGCCGAACAACGGATGTCTTTTGAGCGATCGCTGCAATTAAATGAGCCGAAATCTTCCCACGGGGATCAGTTTTAAACTTATTCGCTTGTGTTCCGTTGACTCCATGATCCCAGTCATTTATGTCCAACCCGCATTATTGATATTCTCAACATCGCTACAAGCGAGCAAGGCAGGCTCCCAGAACAGTCTGCCTGATTTTGTTTTGTTTAACTGACTCAAACCCCTGCCTCAAACCCCTGCCTCAAACCCCTGCCTCAAACCCCTAACTCAAGCAACAACCAAAAATACTTATGAGTGAAACCCTGACACCGATTCCCCATAAATGCATTGGCGTTGCCGTGATTTGGAACGATCGCGGACAAATTTTAATTGACCGCCGCAAAGCCCATGGACTTCACGGTGGTTTATGGGAATTTCCCGGCGGCAAAATTGAACCGGGAGAAACCGTAGAAGCTTGTATTCAGCGAGAAATTAGGGAAGAATTAGGCATAGAAATCGCCGTCCAAGCGCACCTGATTACCGTAGAGCACACCTATTCTCATTTTCGAGTTTCCCTGATGGTGCATCATTGCCGTCACTTGGCGGGGGAACCGCAACCGTTAGAATGTGATGAAGTCCGTTGGGTCAACTTGGATCAGTTGGAGCAATTTACCTTTCCTCAAGCAAATGTGAAGATTATTGAAGCATTGAAGGGTTAGCCAAGGCCAAAGATTTTTTGCCCACCAGCCAATAAGCGATCATCTCTCCCCGACCCTTGACCGAAATCGCTCCCCTGGGTTCTAAGATATATTGCTCTTTTAAATGGTTATATGTTGTTTCTGTCACCTGAATATAGCCCGGTTTGCCGTGAGATTCCATGCGGGAAGCGACATTCACCGCATCGCCCCACAGGTCATAAATAAATTTCTTGATGCCAATGACTCCGGCAATTACCGGGCCAGTATTAATGCCAATGCGGATTTGTAGGGCATGACCTAAATCCCTGGGCATATTGGCCATGTAAGCTTGCATTTCTAAGGCCATTTCCGCGATCGCGATCGCATGATCTCCACGGGGAATCGGTAATCCCCCGACCACCATATAAGCATCGCCAATGGTTTTGATTTTTTCTAGGCCATGCTTTTCCGTCAACCCATCAAAGGCGGAGAAAATTTGATTTAGTCCGGCCACTAATTGCATCGGTTCCATCTCCGCCGAAAGACTGGTAAATCCGACAATATCCGCAAACAGAATGGTCACTTCTTCAAAATGTTCCGTGGGGGATTCATCTCTTTTTAAGCGATCGGCAATTTCCACCGGCAAAATATTCAGTAACAGTTGTTCCGATCGCTCTTTTTCTTGACTCAATTGCCGCGTGCGTTGTTCCACCCGGTTTTCTAATTCTTCATTTGCCAAACGTAAAGCTTCTACGGAATCTTTTAGTTGTGCGGTCATCCAATTAAAAGAACTGCTCAATCGATCCACTTCAATAATGGGACTATGTTGAATATATTGATTCAAATCACCATCAGCCATCGCTTTTGAGGCTTTGGTAATTTGTTGGATGGGATTGGTAATCCAACTCACGGTCAACATCCCAAAGGCGATCGCGATCGCCAATGCCAGCAAACACAACACGAATGTATTGCGAGTATTCTCATTGATTTGATCCATAAAGTCCGCTTCCGGGACAACCACCACAATCAACCAATTCAACCCATATTTATCTCTTAGAGGGGAAAGTTTGAGAAAATAGCGTTGATTATCCAGTTGAAAATCTAATTGCGTTGCCTCTTGAAGCGTGGGCAAATCCTGAATTTTGCGGCGGAGAAAATCGATACTCGCACGCATAATGGGATCGCTACTTTCTTGGGCGGTCAGACGCCTTTGGGAACTATCTTTGCCCACGGTTAGGGGTTGGTCTTTCAAAGAACTAGCAATAAGTTCTCCCGAAGGTTCAATTATAAACACCTGACCAGACCGCCCCACCTGCAACGTCTGCAAAAAACCCTGAATTTGATCGAGTCCCATCTGACAAGTGAAAATCCCCAGCAACTTTCCCGGCTCATCGTAGTAGGGAGAACTGGCATTAATTTGTAGTGAACCATAGCCAAAATTAATATAAACTTCACTCCAAGCGGCTCGATTATTTTTCAGCACCGTCTCATAAAGGGGACGCTTACGGACATCATAATTCGGAGTCTTTTTAGCCACCTCAGTGGGATTACCATTCTGGTCAAGTAGGTAATAAATTAAATCGCCGGTTCCCCATTCTAATTGTTCGGCCAGTTGCGGTTGTTCGTCCCCCACCGAACGGTTGACCCAGCCCATGCGTAAATATTGTCCATCCTCGTTCCCTATTCCCGCATGACCAATGGTTGGAAAACGCTGCACCTGGTTCCAAAAATAACGCCGCAAATAGTCTCTATCGATGGCTAAGTCATAAAAATCTAGCAACCCTAACCGCGCCGCATCTTCATTGATTTGATTCACCAGGGGTGGTGTAGCCAGATAGACTTGAACCCGTTCTCTAACTCGAGAACTAATTTCCCCTTGTAGCTGACCCACTAAGTCGGTGACAACCCGTTGACCATTGCGGAAAGAAAGATACCCCACTAAGCCAACCGTGGCGATAATTTGAATCAGAAACGGGACAACAAGAGTGGTGCGGAGGAAAAATTTGCCCATGCTGGCTGATTTGGGTAGGGTCATAAATTTGGGAGATAAACATCTAATTTATATCTAATTTATTAAGGATCAATCGATTCTTTGGCACTACTTTCGAGATATTCTAAAGTGCCAAGCAGACGCATGGCTGATTCATAAGCTTCTTGGGTTAATTCCCGCCGTTCTTCCGCTGAATCAGCAGCATTGTCCACCAGTAACCGGAGAAATCCAATCATCGGGTTTAAACGGGTGCGGATTTCATAAGAAGAATTCATTAAAGTTTCATTGCGAGCTCGTTTTAGCAACAGTTCTTGTGAGTCTTTGGAAAATTGCAGGGAGTATAAGTGAGTATAGCGACCACCTTTCTTTAAGAGTTCTATATGAGTGCCGATTTCGATGATTTTTCCTTTTTCCAGGACGACGATTTGATCGGCTTTTTGGACGGTGGAGAGTCGGTGGGCAATGACGATGCTGGTGCGATCGCTGCTTAACCGTTCGATCGCTTGTTGGACTAAATGTTCGGAAACCGTATCCAGGGCGCTGGTGGCTTCATCTAAGACCAAAATATCCGGATTACTCAACAGGGCACGGGCGATCGCAATGCGTTGTCGTTGTCCCCCGGAAAGCATCACCCCGCGATCGCCAATTTCCGTATCAAACCCCTGGGGCAACTGCACAATAAAATCATAAGCATTCGCCTGCTTTGCCGCTTGAATAATTTCCGCTTCACTGGCATCAGGACGGGGATAACTAATATTATTTCGCACCGAATCATTAAACAAAAAAGTTTCCTGACTCACAATCCCCATTGCTTTTCGCAGGGTGGTAAAGTCATAATCTCTTAAATCAATTCCATCAATGGTAATTTTTCCAGCGGTTGGATCGTAAAATCTGGGCACTAAATCCGCCAAAGTCGATTTTCCTGCCCCCGATCCCCCCACTAAAGCCAAAGTCGTGCCTCGAGGAATCGTTAAATTAATCTCATCTAACACCAATTCTGAACTACTCGGATAAGAAAAAGAGACGCCCTCAAACCGAATTTCTTTTTGAATTCCCTGGTAGGGAATATAACCATTTTGCATGATCGGCTTATCATCAAGGCGCAAAAATTCACTCACAATCACAGCCCCAGGGACCGCATTAGCAAATCGGCTACGGGTACTATTTAATTGTCCCACCACCACCATCATCCGATTCAGCACAAATAAATAAGTTAAGAGAACCGCAGACAATGAATCGATCTGATTGGCAAACAGAACCCTACCGATCGCAATCATGGCTAACAAGGCACTCACTGCGCTAATTTCATTAATTGGGGCAGTTAGGGCATAGTTCATCTCGGATTTTAATTCAGCTTCTTCCCGATCCAGAATTCTTTGCACAATAATGTCATATTCTCTAGCTTCACTGCTAGTTGATTTCACCAGACGAATTCCATTTAATATTTCTATAAATTTCCCCGAAAATGCTCTCGATGATTGGGACAAAAAATCTCCATATTTTTGCGATCTATTAATCACAAACTGAGACAAAACAGGCACCCAAACTAAAATAAATGGAGCGACTAATGTTAGCTGCCAGGAAATCGAGATCAGAATAGCAATAAATACTAAAATAGTAATGCCATGAACCACCATTTGAATTCCCAAGCGAATGGCACCCGCTGCACGGCTCACTTCTTGGCCAATGGAATTGATCACATCGCCAATTTTAGTTTTAGAGTAAAAATCCAGGTCTACATCTAATAGTAACTTGATCGCCGCAAGGCGAATATCTCTCACCAATTGTTTGGACACATAAGCAGAAGCCACAGTGCTGGCATAGATCGCACCATTCTTTAACAAAATACCTAGCAGAATGATGCCCATCATATATAGGAGGCGATACTTAGCCGGGAGGTTATCGAATAGGGATAGAGTGTAGCGCAGAAAAGGGGGAGCTTGTTCAAATTTCAGTTCTTGTCCTAAAAATCCCAGTAACAATGGTACAATCAGAGTTGTACTCACCCCATTGAACAAAGCACCGGTCCAACCTAGGATAATCGTGATGAGAATCCAGACCGGCTGTCTGCGAGCAAATTTTAGGAGAAATTTATATGGAGTCATTATTGCCTGCGGAGGGTTTCGATGGGTTAATCAATCCCCAATGAGCGGTGAAATATGGATATTCACCAATAACCTTAGCAAAATTACCGAACTTCGTCACTCGATCGCCTCAACTCTACAAATTCTCAGAGAGGCTGCTTAAATCTACTCTAGGAAGTTTTCAGCAAAAAAATCTTCAGGGAAATATCAGTAATGGTTTTGCCAGTTCGATGCGATCCGCTTGCGGAGGACAAGGGAATCGCTGGCTCTATTGGCTCAATTAATTCAGATTATAAACCAGAGATTAACAATTCTAAAGATGCCGCCATTGCGTCTAAACTATAAAATTGAACGCATTTTTTCCGAGCATTCATACCTTTTTGATTAGCCAACTCAAAGTCTTGGAAAATATTGGCAATTGCCCGGGCAATTTGTTCCGGGGAATTGGGTTCAACCAAATACCCAGTGTCCCCTAATATTTCGGGAATATCCCCAACTTTTGTCGATAAAACAGGTTTGGCCATCGCCATGCCATCGGTTAACTTTAGGGGAAACTGGGCTCTGGCGGTCAAGGTATCTCGTTGAGGCACCACCACCAGATGAGCAGCGGCCAAAATTTCCGGCATCTTCTCCACTGGACTCTTGGGAATTTTGACAATCCAACGTCCCCATTTTTCCATGAGGCGATCGTCATAGTCATCATAAGGGCTGCCGCCGACAATGGCTAACCGGAAATCCGGCTGATTTAATCGATCTAAAGCCATTAAAACATCTTCTACTCCTTTGTGGGGTCGCGGGGCGCCGGGAAACATCAAAATTCGATAACCAGAAAGTCCATATTTTTCTCGACTCGCGGCGGGGTGGTACTTTTCCGGGTCAAACATATCTGTGTCTTTGCCATTGGGAATATAAATTCCGCCAAAGCGGTCTTGTAAAAACTGCGTATCAATGGTGATGGCATCAGCGAGGTGAACCCAGTTTTCGATCCACTTCACATACAAGGGATGATCGGGCGATCGCAATTGGCCATTTTCTTTAAAAATATCGCGATAAAATTGCTTCAGAGAACCGGGGCGATATTGCCAATCATCCCCCCCATACCAACTCAATTCCCAGTCATCCATATCTAACAATAAAGGACGACGGGTTTGCAGTTTCTTCAGCAGGGATACGCCAAAGCTAGTGGGCTTGGGTTTGACCGCATAAATAATATCTCCATCAATTTTTTGCAGCAGCTTTTGGGCAGCTTTCAGGAAACCGGGATAATTTTCTCCCGCTACCTCATCCACGGAGAAACCCTGGGGCGGAATCGCGTAAATTTCTTTACCAAATTGAAAGCCAATCACTTGGACTTGATAGTTCAGTTGTTTTAGCACTTGCCCCAGGAGAAACGCCCGAATTGCTCCTCCCCCGGATAAATCACTGACGACTAAAGATACTTTCACCAAGATTTCAAATAACTCCTTAGCTTATATTTGCTTGAGATTGACTGTATGCTCAAATGCTTTTATCATAATAATTTTTTATTTTTGATTGGATTATTTTTTTAACCCTAGCTTGGCTATAAAATTAATCACTTTCTTCGAGCGCGGTCCTTGGTATTTTTCATATAATAAAAAGCTGGGAATGAGCGATCGCACCCCATAAGCCAACCTAAGTCCAGTAGACCCGGAAATTTGCCAGCGCATATTCCAGATTTTGAGCGCGATCGGGACTTCGAGGATATTGACTAAACGGTCAAAAGTTGCTGATTTTTTATCCCGAATCGCCTCATTCACCAGAAACTCTAAGCCAATATTACAAAGTTTCCGTAAACTTGGCTGTTCTCGATAAACCTTTTCATAAAATAACAGATAATAATTCTGCATATAGTTCCAACTGTTCGTGCGATTTCCCTGGTGTTTTGTATAGAATGCCCCCACCATCGGGGTATAAACAAAAGTGACACCGTTCACCAGAATATCCACCCCAAAGTATCTATCTCCCAGGGCTTTCATCTCTGCGGGAAACTGACATTTTTGGAAAATACTGCGTTTCATCAACATACATTGTTGCAGGGCAGGATGGGGTGAATTTGCCAAAAAATCGGGAATCAATAACCGTTTAATTAATTGCTCTCGGTTCAATTTACCGATAATATTGGGCTGTCTGTCCACAATCTTTTCATCCGCATCAATAAACACTCGCTCGTAATCGCAATAAAAGACAATTTCTTGATTTTCCCAACCCTTTAAATGCTCTAACTGAAATCGGGTTTTATCTTCCTGGATCCAATCATCCGCATCCAGACATTGAATCCATTCTCCTTGCGCTTCTTTTACCCCAAAATTGCGGGCTGCGGGCAAACCACCATTCTCTTTATAGCAATATCTGACTCGCGAATCTAGAGCCATTAAATTCTCCGCCACCTGCCGAGTATTATCCGTGGAACCATCATCCACAATCAAGCATTCTAGGTCAGTAAAAGTTTGGGCTAAAACACTTTTAACTGACCTTTCCAGGTAGTGAGATTGATTATAACAATTGATAATGATTGATACTAGGGGAGCCATCTTACCACCTGACTGAAGAACCATGATTTTTAATGTTGGCTATTAATGCTGCCTAGACTTAACCATGACGTTTTTGATGCCATTGCCAAGCATGAGCAATAATATCCTTTAAATCTGAGTATTGGGGCGACCATCCTAAGATTGTTTTGGCTTTTTCGCTACTACCCACGAGCACCGGAGGATCTCCCGGACGGCGATCGCTCTCTACCACTTTAATCTTTTTACCCGTAATTTTTTCTGCTTGTAAAATCACTTCTCTAACGGAAAAACCGCCGCCATTGCCTAAGTTAAAAAAGTCTGTATTTCCTCCATTGATCAGATACTCTAAACCTAAAATATGGGCGCTGGCCAAATCATTCACATGAATATAATCTCGGATACAAGTGCCATCGGCAGTCTCATAATCCGTGCCAAAAATTCCAATAGAGTCTCGTTTGCCCAAAGCAGTTTGTAACACTAAAGGAATGAGATGAGTTTCTGGGTTGTGATCTTCTCCCAGTTGGCCATTTGGGTCAGCCCCAGCCGCATTAAAATAGCGAAAACTTACGGATTTGAAATCATAAGCTGGGTCAAAGTCTTGGAGAATTCTTTCCACCATTAATTTAGTCGCCCCGTAGGGATTAATCGGATTTTGGGGATGGTCTTCTGTGAGAGGAATTCTGTGGGGAATGCCATAAGTAGCGCAAGTAGAAGAAAAGACAAATTTCTTCACGTTTGCCGCCACCATCGCTTCTAAAAGAGTGAGAGTACCCACCACATTATTATGATAATATTTGGCTGGTTCTGTGACAGATTCTCCCACATAAGCATAGGCGGCAAAGTGCATCACAGCGGCAATATCATGGGTAGAAAAAATGCGGTCTAACAAAGGGCGATCGCAGGTATCCCCGACCACCAATGGCACCTGTAAAACTTCCTCAACAATTTCTTGATGACCGTAGACCAAATTATCAAGAATCAGCACATCGTAACCGGCTTGTTTCAGGGCTAAAACTGCATGGGAGCCAATATATCCAGCGCCCCCAGTCACTAAAATCATTTGTTTTTTGTTACTCACTTGCAAATTCCTTATATTGTTTCAGTGGCTTAATATTTACCAAACAATTCTTAGAGAGCGACTAAAGATCGATAATTTTGATGCGCCCGCTTTGGATATGATCGAAGATCCGATTGATTTGTCGGCGATCTTCCTCGGTAAGATTCTTATCCCTTAGCATAGCAGAGGTGAGTTGTAACTGTTCCCTTCTGCCAATTTCATTGGATTCGACAATTCGTGTAATCAGTTGATGAATGTTTGAACTGACGGGAATTGGATTTTGTCTAACCATAGGGAATGATCTAGCGATCGGTCTTAACCGGATAGTGAGTATTCATTATTGTACTACTGAGGATTGATTTTTCTTTGTCCCCCGGAAGCAGATTAAAATTTAACTGAATAAATTTCCGCTCATGGAGGCATGGTTCTATGCAAATTTATCGAATTCCGGCGCTGTCTGATAATTATATTTTCTTAATATACGACGCTCAGAAAAATATTGCGGCTGTGGTGGATCCGGCGGTGGCTCCCCCGGTGTTACAAAAGCTTGAAGAACTAGGGGCTGAGTTGGTGGCAATTTTTAACACCCATCATCATAGCGATCATGTGGGGGGCAACCGATCGCTGATGGAACGCTTCCCCAATCTGATCGTGTACGGGGGGGCAGAGGATCGGGGACGAATTCCTGGTCAGCAAGTCTTTCTTGAGGAAGGCGATACCGTGGAATTTGGCGATTCCCGCAAGGGATCCGCTTCGCGGAATCGCACAGGTCAAGTGTTCTTTGTTCCCGGACATACTCGCGGTCACATTGCCTACTATTTTCCGCCCAATGCGGTCGAAGACACCGGCCATTTATTCTGTGGAGATACCTTATTTGCTGGAGGTTGTGGCCGATTATTTGAAGGCACCCCCGCACAAATGGTCAACTCCCTGAGCAAACTACGCAATTTACCGGACTCGACGCAAGTTTGGTGTGCCCATGAGTACACCCTCGGTAATCTGCAATTTGCCATAACCGTCGATGGGGATAACCCAGATTTACAACAGCGCTTTGCTGAAGTGAAAACCGCGCGATCGCTATCTCAACCCACCGTCCCATCAATTCTGGGGCTGGAAAAACGCACCAATCCTTTCTTGCGCTGGGATCAACCGGCATTACAGTCAGCGGTAGACAGCCAAGACCCAGTACAAACCTTTGCCCGTCTGCGGGGTCGCAAAGATATTTTTTAAGCTGACCCAGACCCTGGGGTGTGGGGCCGCCATCGGTGTAGGGTGTGGGGTGTGTGGGAAGCCGCCATCGAAGTGTGGGGTGTGTGGGGAAGAGAGAAAAGAGAATAGAGAAAAGAGAATAGAGAATTTTCCTATGCATCCTATGCATCCTATGCATCCTATGCATCCTATGCATCCTCTTCCCCTACACCCTACACCCTACACCCTACACCCTACACCCTCTCAAACCCCTACACCCTACACCCTACACCCTACACCCTCTCAAACCCCTACACCCTACACCCTCTCTACACCCTACACCCCGCAATTTATTACGAATTTTCAATTAGCAATAAATTATTAACCTGAATTGCGATCGCGGTCAAAATCGGTTATGCTGGGAGATTGTGGCCTCGGCATACCCGATTTGCTCACAACTTCAACCACCAATAGTCGCCCCGCCAACGAACAGGAGAGGCCATATTTTTCAACGTTCAACAGAAGTTGTAGCAAGTTGTGTGGAGATTTCATCAAAATCTTGACACAGCCAGCGGTCAAATTATCACCCCTTAAAATTATTACCCATAGAGGAGAAACTATTGTGTCTAAACGGGTTCCATTACTCTTAAATAAAGATGTCAAAAAACTAGGAAAAGCCGGTGACTTAGTGGAAGTTGCCCCTGGATATGCTCGCAATTATTTATTGCCCCAAGGCATGGCTTATCGCGTCACTCCGGGAGTCTTAAAACAAGTCGAAAGACGCAAAGAAGAAGAACGGAAGCGCATTTTGGCGGAAAAAGAAGCTGCAAAATCTCGCAAAACTGCCCTGGAAACTATTGGTCGCTTTACCATTGCCAAGCGCGTGGGAGAAGGGGAGGCAATTTTTGGCACCGTCACCGATCGCGAAGTGGCAGAAGTGATTCTCAAGATTACTTCTCAGGAAGTCGATCGCCGGGGCATTACTCTACCAGATATCAGCAAATTGGGTTTCTACAAAGTCCAAATCAAACTACACCCAGAAGTTACCGCCGAAGTGGAAATTCAGGTGGTTGCTGAATAATTATATCAGCAATCAGTAGGGGTGATTCGCGAATCACCCCTACGGGTAATTCGCGAATTACCCCTAATTTCCCAAATCACCCCTAGACTGAAGTCTGACCGATGAAAGATCAAAGCCGATCACTATTATTATGGTTGACCTAGTTAAGTTCCAAGGCAATAGCGGTAATCGCTTACCTCCACAAAATATCGAAGCGGAGGAATCAATTTTAGGCGCCATATTGCTCGACCCGGAAGCGATCAGCAAAGTGGCAGATGTTCTGCCCAAAGACGCATTTTCTATCACCGCCCATCAAGAAATTTATCAAGCTTGTTTAACCCTTCAGCTTCAAGGGAAACCCACGGATTTGATGACCGTCACCACTTGGTTATCCGATCGCCGTCTCCTAGAAAAAATTGGCGGTCAAATTAAATTAGCCCAACTGATCGATCGCACCGTTTCCTCGGTCAACGTTGACCTGTATGCTTTGTTAGTAGTTGATAAATGGATTCGCCGCAAATTAATCCATGCGGGTCACGAAATTGCCGAACTAGGGTATGATACCGCCACGGAATTACCGGAAATATTAGATAAAGCGGAACAAAGCATCTTTGGACTAACTCAAGAACGCCCCCAACAAGGTCTAGTTTCTATCTCAGAAACCCTGGTGCAAACCTTTGAAACCATTGAAATTTATCAGCAAGGTTTAGCAATTCCTGGACTGCCTTGTGATTTTTATGATTTAGATGCCATGACCGGCGGTTTTCAGCGTTCAGATTTAATTATTGTCGCCGGTCGTCCGTCAATGGGCAAAACCGCTTTTTCTATCGGCGTTGCTTATAATATTGCTTCAATTCATGAGTTACCCGTGGCGATTTTTAGTTTAGAAATGTCCAAAGAACAGCTAGTACAACGGATGCTTTCGGGAGAGGCAGGAATTGAAAGTAACCGCCTGCGAGCGGGTCGAATTAGTCAGAATGAATGGGAACCTTTAAGTCGGGCGATCGCTACCTTATCAGAACTGCCAATATTTATTGACGATAGCCCCAATCCTACGGTGACAGAAATTCGCTCCAAATGTCGGCGGCTTCAGTCAGAACAGGGGGGAAAGTTAGGATTAATTTTGATCGATTATTTACAGTTAATGGAGGGAAGTAGTCCAGATAATCGAGTTCAAGAATTATCCAGAATTACTCGCGGACTGAAAGGTTTAGCCCGGGAATTGAATGTGCCGATTATTACTTTATCTCAGCTTAGTCGTGGGGTAGAATCCCGCACGAATAAGCGACCGATGATGTCAGATTTGCGCGAGTCTGGTTGCTTAACCGGAGATACTTTAATTCCTTTAGTGAATAATCGGAATCAGCAGCTACCGATTCGAGACTTTATCGACAAAATCGGCAAATCTCGGTTGAAAGTTTGGGCAGTGAATGAAGCGACGATGATGTTAGAACCAGCCCTGGTTCATCATGCTTTTTCCACGGGAGTTAAACCCGTCTTTAGACTAACTACCCATGATGGGCGATCGCTTCGGGCTACGGGAAATCACAAGTTTCTCACAATGGCTGGGTGGCAACCTTTGGATGAATTGGCGAATGGCGATCGCATCGCCATTCCCATCGATCAATTCCAGAAATCCCTGCAATATTTCAAAATTTATTGGGATGAAATCATCTCCATAGAAGCAGATGGAGAAGAAGAAGTTTATGACCTGACCGTCGATTTTCATCACAACTTTGTGGCCAATAATATCATCGTTCACAACAGCATTGAGCAAGACGCCGATTTAGTCATTATGTTGTATCGGGAAGAATATTACAATCCCGATACCCCCGATCGCGGCATTGCGGAGGTGATTATTACCAAACATAGAAATGGACCAACGGGAACGGTGAAACTATTGTTTGATTCCCAGGTGACTAAATTTAAGAACTTAGCCAGAAGATAACCACCCCATCAATAAATACCCTCGTTTTTTTGATATTTTTGATATTTTTGATATTTATGTGCCTTATTAACTTGAAATAATTTAGCTAATTACTTGAAAATTAGGTTTTTTTCTGCTTTAATTAAAATTAATTAAAATTAAATCAACAGGAAGAGATTATGTCAAATTTATCAGAAAATGATCCGTCAGAAACTTTATTAAATCAGCCCGAAACCAGTAATGATGAAGCGGAAATTATCAAGCCGCGATCGCTTATAGAAAAAACCTTAAAAATTTATACCGTAAAAATTGCCAATTTTCTGGCAAAATATGACTGGATTACTCCCAATCGGATTTCTATCCTTTCTGCCTTATTTGGCGGCCCATTAGCCTGCTGGTTAATTCTAGAAAATTACTATTTAATCGCCGTTGCGGTCATTATCATCAGTGGCATTTTTGATGATTTGGATGGAGACTTAGCTAGGGCAAAAGGTGTCGCATCTAAGGAAGGAGCAATTTTAGACAGTGTATTAGATAGATACGTTGATTTTTTTATCATCACCGCCCTAATTTTCCTCGACCCTAGTCAACATTTAATTCCCGGTTTATTGGCCATGTTTGGCGGCATGATGGTTCCCTATATTCGCGCCAGAAGTGAAGCGGAAGGAAAAAGCGTAGTAGCAGCAGCAATTGGAAATCGTACCGCCCGATTTATTCTAATTATTTTGGGGATTTCAACTCAACAGTTTTTCCCATTACTGATTCTTTTAGCCGTAACTTCTAATATTGCCGCATTCCAGAGATTATTTTTTGCCTTAAAAACCTCTATCTATTAGTTATTAGTTGTTTGTTATTGGTTATTGGTAAAGCTATCCTCAAATAACCAGTAACCAATAACCAATAAATAATAATCAACAAATAATCAACAAAATTATTTAGGTTTTTCCGATTCTGATAACGGAGGCAATCGCCAAATTTTAATAGTTTTATCTGGACTGCCAGTGACAATGGTTTGATTATCAGGACTCAGGGCGAACACACTAATATATTGTTCATGTCCCAATAACACTTTTTCCAGTTTTCCGGTATTTAAATTCCAAATATTGAGGTTGTTGCCACTGGTTGCTAATAGCTGACCATCAGGGGCGATCGCCACTGACCGAAACCAACTATTATCCCCCGTTAACTGATATTTTTGTTGACCCGTTTTCAGATCCCAAACAATCACCGTATTATCACGACTGCCACTCGCCACCAACTGACTATCGGCACTAAATGTCACCGATAAAACTGCATTCCCATGACCTTGTAGTTTTCTTACTCTTGTGCCGGTAATCGCATCCCAAATTTGAATTGTTCTGTCAGAACTGCCACTGGCAATTAATCGGCCATTCGGACTCCAGGCGATCGCATTCACCGCATCTTGATGGCCGGAAATTGTCCGCAAACGAACCCCATCGCTTAAATTCCAAAATCTAATCGTTCTGTCCGCCGAACCACTAGCCAAAATCTGACCATTGGGACTAATTGCTAAAGCATTAACCGGGCCGGAATGGGCTGGAATCGATTGAAGCAGTTCCCCGGTTTGAAAATTCAAAATGCGGATCGTCGTATCTTCGCTACCACTGGCTAAAATCTGACCATTCGGGCTAATAGCCAAAGCATTAACCCAGGATCGATGGGCATCTAATTCTTTGACCTGCACTCCAGTCTGAAGATTCCAAATGCGGATTTTCCCATAACTACCACTAGCAAACATGGGAATTCTAGACTCAGGCCCCATCGCCAAAGACTGAATTTGGCCTACACCCGTCAAGCTCTTTTGTAAAAAAACACTACTCGGTAAACTGACAATCAAGGAGATGGGACTGGCGGGGAAAAAACCATAGCGCCAATACCCATAAACCTGCGATCCCAATAGACTCAAAATCAAAAGCGTAAGCATCAGTCCCCAAGGGATTTTCTTCGGGGGTTGATATGGCGTATATGGTTGAACCCGAGAAACTTGTTTAATCTTGGAAGCAGAAGCGCGAGAACCCAGAGAAGAAACAGATGTTGGCGTATTTCTGGTAGGGCTCATCTTCGTAGGATTTTTCCCCGTATTCCGGTTGAATCCTCCGGTGTTTTTTTGGCTGACCAAAGATGGCTCAGATTCATCGGCATCACTACTAGGTGAAGCGTGTTTCAATTCCTCCAAACAACGGATGATCGCTTGAGCATTTTGAGGCCGTTTTCCCGGAAAACTGGCCATCAGATAATCAATCACATCGGCAAAACCATCAGAAATTTGGGGGGCACTTCTGCGCCAAACTAATTTACCCGTGCGAGGATGTTCAGAAAAAGAAGTGGGGGATTTCCCCGTGATTAAAAAGACAAAAGTCCGACCCAGAGAATAAAAATCCGATTGCGGCACCGCTTTACCATTCGCTTGTTCTGGTGCCGTATATCCCGGTGAAACAATCCCGGTAATATTTTGCCCTTGTCCCACTTTGGCAAAATAGGTGTTGGTGACTTCTCTCGCGGCGCCAAAGTCAATCAGCACCAGTTGCCCATTGCGTTTAATCATAATGTTCAAGGGCTTGATATCTCGATGGAAAAATTGCTCTTGGTGGACAACACTTAAAATTTCCGAGAGTTGTTTTAACCAATCGATCGCCAACTCCTCAGTGATCGGTTTATTGCGCCGCTTTTTCATCCACTCCCGCAGGTTCAATCCGTTGATTTTCTCCATCACCAGAGCGTGTAATGGATCTTGCCCCTCCGGGAGGGGAATCTCAAAATACCCATCGGGCTGGACTTTGGGAATACCCGGACAATCCAGCCGCATCATCACATCGGCTTCTTGTTTAAAAAGTTTGATTGCTTTCTCGTGATTTTGCAGCAAAACTTTGAGGACTCTGGGGATCCCGCGATCATCGACTTCATAAGTTTTACCAAAGCCACCACTGCCGATCTCTCTAGAGATTCGATAGCGACCTTGGATCAGCAACTCCGTACCACAGTGAACACAGTGGTTCTGGTTTTGGTTGGCCGGATCATCGGGCTGGGGGCACTTGGGATTAACGCAATAACTCACGATCAAGAACTCAACTACATTGCTGCGCTTCCATCAACACTATAACTTGTCAGCATCCGGTTTCGCTGAAAGGGTGATTGCAATTTTACTAATATTTGTTATTCGTTATTCGTTATTCGCTCATTAAGTAATACATATTTGGTAATATATAACAAATAAATTATAACTTGTTACAGGTGACATATATGTTTAAACAAAAAATCAAAAAATCAAGATTTCTAAAGAGGTTATTCATCAACTTTTTTTGATATAATTTTTCCATCAGTGGATTCTCAACGGTAAAAAATTGAGTATGGACTCCAATAAGACCTCGGAAAACCAACCTCGTCCCGTCCAAGCAGGGGGACAACTGAGTTTTTTTGAAAAATACCTCACGGTTTGGGTGTTTTTCTGCATTCTGATTGGCATTGGTTTGGGCAAAGCTTTCCCCAATGTGGCGGCGACTTTGGACGCGATGAGTATCTATCAAGTCTCGATACCGATCGCCATCTGTTTGTTTTTTATGATGTATCCCATCATGGTGAAAATTGATTTCACCCAAGCAGCCCAAGCCATTCGGACTCCTAAGCCGGTTTTACTAACTTTAGTGGTCAATTGGCTGATTAAACCGTTTACAATGGTCGCCTTTGCCCAGATATTTTTAGGCTGGCTATTTCGCCCTTTACTAGGGGGAACAGAAATGTTGCGCGGTATGGAAGTGGATATGGTCAATTCTTATATTGCCGGAACGATTTTGTTGGGCATTGCCCCTTGTACCGCAATGGTATTAATGTGGGGATATCTTTCCTATAGTAATCAAGGCCATACTTTGGTGATGGTGGCGATAAATTCCCTGACTATGTTATTTCTCTATGCACCTCTGGGGCGATGGTTATTGGCGGCCAATGATTTGGTAGTTCCTTGGGAAACCATTGTGTTATCAGTGTTGATTTATGTGGGTTTACCTTTGGCGGCAGGAATGTATAGCCGTTATTGGATTTTTAAGTATAAAGGAGAAGACTGGTTTAAGGATAAATTTCTCCACTATTTAAGTCCCGTGGCAACTTCGGCGCTGTTAATTACTCTGGTTTTATTGTTTGCCTTTAAAGGTGAACTGATTGTGCAAAATCCGCTGCATATTTTATTGATTGCGGTGCCGCTGTTTATTCAGACTAATTTTATTTTTCTGATTAGTTATGTGGCGGCTTTAAAAATGGATTTAGCCTATGAAGATGCGGCACCGGCTGCGTTGATTGGGGCAAGTAATCATTTTGAGGTGGCGATCGCCACGGCGGTGATGTTGTTTGGTTTAAATTCTGGGGCAGCTTTAGCCACTGTGGTGGGGGTTTTAATCGAAGTGCCGGTGATGTTAATGTTGGTGGAATTTTGCAAGAAAACCGCTTTTTGGTTTCGCCGTGAACCAGAAAAAGCTACTTTGCGCGATCGCCGCTGTTTCCCCACTGGCAATTAGCCAAGGTTAACCAAAAAATTAACCAAAAAATTTCTCATTTATCTGCCAAAAAAATACTATGAAAAGCGTCATGTTTGTTTGTAAGCGAAACTCTTGCCGTTCCCAAATGGCCGAAGGATTTGCTAGGCATTTAGGCCAAGGGAAAATCGCCGTGACCAGTTCTGGATTAGAATCCAGTCGAGTGCATCCCACCGCCATTCGAGTGATGTCAGAAATTGGCATTGATATTACAGATCAAACCTCTAATCCCTTGAGTGAATTTCAGCCAGAAAATTATGATGCGGTGATTTCTCTTTGTGGCTGTGGGGTGAATTTGCCAGAAGATTGGGTGACGAGAGAAGTATTTGAAGATTGGCAATTAGATGACCCGGATGGTCAACCGATTGAAACCTTTCACCGCGTCCGAGATGAGATTAAAGCACGGGTGGAAAAACTGATTGCATCCTTGGCGGATTAAAGCTTTCTTATTTGGGCAAATATCTGCCAAAAAACCGGGTTTTTCAAAAACCTGGTTTTTTGGTTTTGATGCTGGAATCGCCATGGGAGTTGGAACGGATCTACGGGGGGTTGAAAACCATCTAAATTTGATGAGGCATAAAGACCGATCGCCATATTTCATTCGCCTAGCTAGCCTGAGTAGGATTGGCATTGCCCACCCGAAAATTAATGAAATTATTGCTACATATGCAGGCTATTTTAACCCTGAATAATTGACTTAATGATTTACTTACTATTGTGTGGCATGAAAAGCTTCAGCACTTAGGTCATGGGTAAAATAATAATGACCGAGTATTTGATCTTCATAGGTTCTTTGTGTTATTCGCCATCCAGGATTCAAAAAAAATTTCAACGGATCCGCAGAAATTCCATGAGTTTGGCCAATAATTAGTTCGGGCAAATTCGGCGAATAGGGTGTACCAACTAATACAAGAGTCCCATCTCGGCTTAACACTTCCACCTTGTAATCAAGTCCCAAATCTTGATCGGCCATGCGGATAGAATAGCCACCACTATCAACACTCCGTTGGCAAATGCCAGTAAAGTCAAATTCTAGCAAGTCTAACTTGACAATCACAGATTTACCCGAATTGGTTTCAGTCCAGCAGGAGCGAGTATCGGCTAGTTGTCTAATCACTGTCAAGGCATATCTTTGCCGAAGCTGCGTAGAAATGACGATGACTTTGCTTTGATCAATTTCTACTTTGTTAAAATTCTGCGCCCCTGCTTTGCCAGTGGTATTAGCCCAAAAAGAAGTAGCAGCTAGAAAAGCGATTCCCGCAAGGGATCCGCTTCGCGGAATCGCTCCGCGAAAAAATAAATTGAGTTGAGTCATGGCTGAACAATAAATTCCTTTACTTTTCATAAAAAGTAATGCTTGTGTTTTATTGGGGTTTTTTCATCCCAGTTAAAGAGTTTGGTGATGCGTCCCGTACCATCCACTATCAGCCGTAAAGATGCGATCGCTGATTCATCAGTCAATCAGCCAATCTGGACGGCTACTTTAACCCGGAATGCTGATGACTCAAAATGGCCGATTTTCTCCAATTTTTTGCAATTGAGCCGTACAATATAACCACCTTATTGATTATAAGTATCAATAGCTTGATTAACTCAATTGTCATTAAGATCCACAGCGATCGCGCTCATCAGTTTTGTCTCAGTAGGCGCAGTGTCTTGGACTCCAACTGAGCGATCGCTGCGGAAAAATGAGTTAAAACTGATTTTACTTATGGCGATGAAACTGCTCTAGTATTTTGTGAATTGAGACAATGAGTGGCTTTCTTTGATAGGAAAGCTGCTCCTGTCTACGGCGATCGCCTAAATTTTTAACTACCTTTTTTAAGCATAGCATAGTTAGTTGACCGTTAAGTTAGGTATTACTAATATTTACATAATGTTACAATATTTTACAATTAATCAGCCGTTGGAGAGAAAATCCGGGAATAATTTCATCAGAGGCATAATCAGCGGCTTTCTTCATACCATAATTAACTGTGATATCCACAGAAAAAACCCAGTTTCTTTATCGCCTCCCCTGGACTCAGAAACCGGGTTTCTTTATCGCTTTCACAGTAGGGGCGACGAGCGCATTCGCCCCTACATATTCACCACAGAAACCCGGTTTATTTTCTTGGGGTAAAAGCGCGATCGCCCAGTTTTCAATGCTTCAACTTTTATAAACATCTTTTCGATGCTTACAATGAAGCAATAATACCAAACATTCTTTATCATTGATTTCGTAGCGGATCCGGTAATCACCAATACGGATGCGATACTCATTGTCATAGCCTTTTAACTTTACAGTTCCGGGAGGCCGAGGTTCTTCACCCAATGGCGTGATTTTCTCAAGAATTCGCTCTTGGATATCTTCGGGCAGACTATCTAGTTGTTTTTGGAACGGTTTCGGAACGATTACAGTATAAGTCATGGAGTTTTGTTTTTCCGAGAAACCATATATTGATCTAGGGTTTGATAGTCTCCTGCTTGGTAAGCAGTGCGAGATTCTTGGATTTCAGCAAGGACTATTGGATCTTCTTCTAACGAGTCTTCTTCTAATTGGGCAAGTTCTGTTTCTAGAAGCTGGAAAAGCTGAATTTTATCTTCGATCGCTAGGGTGGCGATCGCATTGACTAGAGAATCAAAGGGAATTTGTAGTTGAATTGTCGGTTGTGTCATCTTGGGCATTAATTAGGTCGTATTTACTGATTATATCAAGGGAAAAAGCTATTCTCTTCGGGAGAAGGAAGGAAGCGATCGCCCCCCACAAAAAAGCGTTCGCGAAGCTTTCCTGCGAGGGAATCGCACCTCCCAAAAGCGATCGCCCACTCAAGTGACTTAGAAACCGGGTTTCTTTCTCGCTTTCACAGTTAACTTTGATATTCACAAAAGAAACCCGGTTTCTTTGCTTGGGGAAAAAAAGCGCGATCGCCCCCCCTGAACCCAGAAACCGGGTTTCTTTTCTCTGTTTCACAGTTAACTCTGATATTCACAAAAGAAACCCGGTTTCTTTGCTTGGGGAAAAAAGCGATTCCCTCGCAGGAAAGCTGCGCGATCGCCCCCCAAAAAAGCGATGATTTTAAATGTAGTTATATATTCGGAAAAAGCCCAAGATTCAACTATTGTTGATGAGGATAATCTTCATTTTCCTCAAACACTGGCGGCCACAATTCAGAAATTTGTAATTCCCATCCGGGCAGCAATTCAGGAATGGTAAGAGTTTCTCCGTTTGTCAACAAAATTGGTTTTTGATTGGGGCGATAAAGAGTTAAAGTTAATTCATCTGGGTCAATTAAAATGCCAATTTTAACTCCTTGGTCGAGAAAAATTTCAATTTTTTGGCGCAATTTAGCAAGGCGGTCGCTTTGGGATTTAACTTCTACTATTAAGTCGGGGACAAGAGTACCAAAATATCTAACGCTGCGAGGAAGGCGATCGCGCAAAACGAAAGAAACATCTGGTGCTTTTAAGTCGCTATTGGGCAATATAAAGCCACCTGCCGAGTCAAAAACACGACCGAGACGGCGCGGTTTCACCCAGTTACTCAGTTGACGAGCGAATTCTAGGGAGACTTCGCTAGAGATGATATCTGATGGCCCCATAACAATAATCTTACCTGCTTCCAGTTCCAGTTGACAGTCAAAGTCAGCTTCGCTGAGAATTGACTGAATTTTTTCCACGTCTTTTATAGTCATTTCTGGCATAGTGGACAACTCCAATTGTACTAGCGATGATTTATTGTAACGCTAAAATCGCGATCGCCGTTTTGGATAGAATAGGTTGTCTGGCGATCGCACCCCCTGAACTTAGAAACCGGGTTTCTTTTTCGCTTTCACAGTAGGGGCGAATGGCCATTCGCCCCTACATATTCACAACTTTGGTCCCGGTTTATTTTCTTGGAGTTTAGGGTGGGCAAAATGCCAGCCCACCATATCAATAAACTACTGTGATATTCACCACAGAAACCCGGTTTCTTTGCTTGGGTTAAAACAGCGAAAAGCCTGACGGCATAGCGACCCTTACCGCACCTGCCAAACGCGATCGATTTTCTAGATGCCAATCAATTACTGACCAGATAATTACTCAAGGTGGTGAGCAAACGCTCATGTCTTGCTGATGAGATTGACCCGATAGAACCAATCACTTTATTACGAGGAACTACAGCAAGAAAACCCAGTCGAATTAAAGATTTTACTCTCAAGCCACTAGCAATAAAGTCCGAATCGTCTGGAGAAATGACATCATCAAAACCCACCACTTCTTGGTGCAGTTGGGTACTAATGCCACAAACTAAGAAGTCTTGATAAGGGGGCAATTCCCTGAGCAAGACCACCTCAGAAACCGGGTTTTTATTCAACATATCGGTTAGAGACATAGATTTATCTAAAAAACCCGGTTTCTTGGCTTGGGGAATGGGAGTCAGAGCAACATCAGCTTCTTTCATAATCAGGGTTCGCTATTTTGATGCTATCCAGTGGGTATTCATCTTCCTCATTGTAAGCGCTGTTCAGTTGATGACTTGACCAGGATAACCACGTTTCTCTTTCGGAGGGTTGTTCGGGAATTACTGTCACAATCAGTTTTGTGTTAGGTTCTAGCTGATATGGTTCGTCTAGCTGAATAGACTGACCATCAAAATATGCTGATAAAGAAATAACTTTCATGGCTCATATGAGTTGTCGATGATTACTCTGAGGACATTATAGCTTGGATATCGCCCCCCAAAAAAGCGATCGCGAAGCGTCCCGGAGGGAATCGCACCCCACAAAAAAGCGATCGCCCCCTTAAGAAACTCCAGAAACCGGGTTTCTTTTTTGCTTCCACAGTAGGGGCGACTAGCGCATTCGCCCCTACATAATTCACCACAGAAACCCGGTTTCTTTGCTTGGGGTTAAAACAGCGATCGCCCACCGAAAAAGCGATCGCCTACGCAAAAAAGCGATGCGGTAGGGTGTTGTTCCGGGTTAAATTAAGCGGAAGTCAAGTAAAATTCCCTGCGTAACGCACCACAACAAAGTTTATTATTGGCAATTTCGGTGCGTCTAGGCGGATGTTTTAATTTGTTGCTTAAGCCAAAATATTATGCCCGCCTAACGCACCCTACCCCTACTGAAATAAGGATAATAAATCGCGTTTGCCATGCACAATTCTGACAATTTCAACTAGATCGTCCGTTACTCTGTAAAACATGATGTATTCGTCAATCAATACACCCCTTAAACCTGGGTATACGCCATTGTAGCGTTTACCGATCGCGGGAAACGAACGTAATTTTTGGCACCAAGCATCAAATTTATTGATAAACTTATCCCCTGTTTCAACATTTGTCTGTGCAAAGTAATCAATGATTTCTTGCAAGTCTTGAAGGGCTGGTACTGAAATAATGTAACGTCTCATAAGCTAGTGCTACCCTCTGTTGTGAAGTCGCTCGCGCAGTTGAGCGATCGCCACATCACCATCAATCGCTTCTCCACGTTCTAAAGCAGCAATTCCTACTTCCACTTTTTGGCGTGTTTCTATCAGCCATTGTTCATAGTCTTGTTGCCGTTGGAGTAATGCCAAGGCTTGACTCATTACCTCCTCAGCGGTTTGATATTTGCCGTTGGCTATTTGGGTTTGTACAAAGCTTGCTTCTTCTGGCTTTAAAACAATCTGCATGAGTCCACCTCGCAGTAGGTTTTTAGTCAATTATGACACGCGGGTTTGCCTGGGGGCAAAGGATGTTGATTCAGTACATTGGTTTTGGGCGATCGCACCCCACAAAAAAGCGATCGCCCCCTTAAGAAACTCCAGAAACCGGGTTTCTTTTTTGCTTCCACAGTAGGGGCGACGAGCGCATTCGCCCCTACATAATTCACCACAGAAACCCGGTTTCTTTGCTTGGGGGAAATGTGCGATCGCCATAAGTCATGGAGTTTTGTTTTTCCGAGAAACCATATATTGATCTAGGGTTTGATAGTCTCCTGCTTGGTAGGCAGTGCGAGATTCTTGGATTTCAGTAAGGACTATTGGATCTTCTTCTAACGAGTCTTCTTCTAATTGGGCAAGTTCTGTTTCTAGAAGCTGGAAAAGCTGAATTTTATCTTCGATCGCCCTTGGTGGCGATCGCATTGACTAGAGAATCAAAGGGAATTTGTAGTTGAATTGTCGGTTGTGTCATCTTGGGCATGATAATGGTCGTATTTCTTGATTATATCAAGGGAAAAGGCTATTCTCTTAGGGAGGTGGAAGGAAGCGATCGCCCCCCAAAAAAGCGATCGCACCCCAAAAGCGATCGCCCTCTCAAAAGCGATCGCCTCCCATTCATGCGATCGCCCACCCAAAAAAGCGCCCCCCAAAAAAGCGATCGCCTCCCAAAACAAAGCGATTCCTTCGCCCGATCTGCGCGAACAAAGAATTTTACATTGACTCTTGACTATCTCCTAGGATGCTTTCAATATCTCGTGACCCGTGGATAACTCGAATAATTTCGACTTCCCCTGCGGTGATTTGGTAGAAAATCAGATATTTTCTAAATCCTTTGACTGCGATTTGACGGGTATTTTGTAAACGATAGTTGTTAAACTGACATTGTTTACCGAGTTGCGGCATTTGTCCGAGTTGTTTAAATGTTTCTTCAGCCGCATGAAGAAATCGATCACTACGATCGAGGTTATTTTCCGCAATATAAGTGGCTAGATCGATTAAGTCACGAATCACCTGCGGACGTTTCCGAATTTCACCCATCTTGTTGTTGATTCAGTTTTTTTTGAACTGCTTGGCGAATTTCTACCCAGTCGCGATCGCTCATATTTGTGGCTTCCCCGGAGTCTATTCCTTGTAATAGAAGGTTTTCCAGGTGTTCTTGCGCTTTTCGTTTTTGGTCTTGACGAATGAGGTCGCGGATATATTCGCTGACACTTCCGTAACCTCCGGTCTTGACTTGCTGTTCGATGTAGTCCCGCATGGGTTCGGGAACAGAGACATTCATTGTTTTCATAGCCTGAGTCTTTTAGCGCTTTGGTATATTATGGCAATTTTTGTCATTTTTTGCCATGTTGACCGAAAAAGCGATTTCCTCGTCCTCCGCAAGGCGATCGCCCCGACCAAGAAACCGGGTTTCTATGAGAATATTGGTTGGGTGACAGAGATTATATAGAGAAACCCGGTTTCTCATATCCCTAAAAAAAGCGATCGCACCCCAAAAAAGCGATCGCCCTCTCAAAAGCGATCGCCCCCCAAAAGCGATCGCACCCCACAAAAAAGCGATCGCACCCCACAAAAAAGCGATCGCCCTCTCAGGGGACATAGAAACCGGGTTTCTTTTGTGGTTCCACAGTTAACTCTAATATTCACCACTTGGGTCCCGGTTTCTTTTCTTGGGGACTCAGAAACCGGGTTTCTTTATCGCTTTCACAGTTAACTGTGATATTCACAGAAGAAACCCGGTTTCTTTTTTTGGGGTTAAAACAGCGATCGCACCCAAAAAAAGCGCCCCCCAAAAGCGATCGCCCCCCAAAAGCGATCGCATGAATATGATTTATGGCTAGTCAAGCTTTGGCTGGCAATCGACAAAAGATAGTGCTTCTTCATCAAGATAGCCAGCGATCGCCATTTCAATAACTGCCCAAACTGGATAGTTCATTCTTTTCGCTCGCATTTCTAGTCCGTGACGAATGGTTTCAGGTAATCCTTCTAAAAATATTTGTGCTAATTCAGGTGACAGATGTTCAGAAATCGCAGGCTGAGTTTGCATCTTTATTAGTCCCTCGCTGGAATTTTCACGTTATAAGGTGGATTCACGGCTTGAATAATTAGACGTTCTAACTCCAATGATAGCTGTCTCCATTGAACAAAATCTAGCGGGTAAAAAGCAATTCGGATGTCTGTGGCTTTTAATTCTTCGATGAATGCCCAAAGTAACGCTTTGTGACCCCCACGAAAACGATCTCTCAGTGTTCTGGTTTTACCAATGTAAAGGATTCCCAGGGTGCGATGTTTAACAGCGTAGATACCAGCCGTCATTGGCAGTTCGCGGAATTCCTTGGACAGGGCGATACAATCCTGGAACGAAGTCGATGCAAGAGTGTGCAGTATGACTTCGGCTTCTCGCTCAATGGATTCAGACATAGTGATGTGACATTAGGCAGTTTTCCGATAATACAATACGATCGCACCCCACAAAAAAGCGATCGCACCCCACAAAAAAGCGATCGCACCCCCCAAAAAAGCGCCCCCCAAAAAAGCGATCGCCCACCCAAAAAAGCGATCGCACCCTACAAAAAAGCGATCGCTCCCCACAAAAAAAGCGATCGCCCTCTCATGGGACTCAGAAACCGGGTTTCTTTTTTTACTGCCACAGTTAACTGTTATATTCACAACAGAAACCCGGTTTCTTTCTTCGGTGTCAAAAACCAGGAACTCAGAAACCGGGTTTCTTTTTTGGCGGCAAAAGTTAACTGTGATATTCACAACAGAAACCCGGTTTCTTTTTTGGGGCAAAAACCAGGGACTCAGAAACCGGGTTTCTTTTTTGCCTACCACATTTAACTGTTATATTCACAATAGAAACCCGGTTTCTTTTTCGGGGCAAAAAAGCGATCGCCTATCTAAGAATAAAATAGCGATCGCCTATCTTAAAATAAAATAGCGATCGCTTCTTAGCACAGAAACTAGGTAGCAGAGGGATTATCGCAATTGTATTTTCAACAGATTTAGGGTGTGTCACCTGCGATAATTAATTGTTTTAGTAAAAAATTGCCCGGTGAAGCACCCTATTACTTTGGGATTGCTATATTAGTCGTTGAACTCACGTTAATATTAGTTGTCGATACTAACAAACTACGAAGTATAGTAGTTAGGAGAAGTAGGCACACCATTAGAATTTTGGCTCAAGACATTTGGATCTGAGAAAGAACTTGGTAGGCTTTCAGTCGCATATCCGCTTGTGTTGCTAAAACCACCAGGAGGAATATAACTGGGAGTTTTTTGTACAGAATAGTGTAGATGAGGATCAGTGGAGAAACCAGTATTTCCGCTTTGAGCAATTGGCTGGTTTTGACTTACATAATCGCCTACATTTGGCAGTACACTATTATTTTTTAAGTGAGAATAAAAAGAAGATGTTCCATCTCCATGATCAATAAGTACATAGTTAGTGTATTGTGCCCAACCGTTCATAGAAGTTAATCTCGTTTGAGAACCTTCGTATAAACTGACGACTTTACCACTTCTTGTCGCGACTACTGTATTGCCTTCAGGCATACCAAAATCCCAAGCATAGCGGTTCCATTGATCCGAGTGGCTGTATCCGCCGTTATTTCCTTGGTAAACTTTATAAGTTGTACCATCTGGGTAAGGGAGTTGGTATTTACCACCAGTAGGAGTTGGACTAGAACTAGGAGTGGGGTTTAAATACGCCTGTGGCGATCCGGTAAGAATATTGACACCATCATCAGCCTTCATAGAATTAGGGTCATTGGTCAAGTCTTGCTTCCAAAATGTGCCATTACTATTGGCCAAATAAATGTTAGCATTATTGGCAGTGTCATCATCCCAAACCCCTTTTTCTTGGCGGATGAAGTCGGTACGACGATCGCCGTTAAATTCGCCAACAATCAAATTGCTCAGATCGCCTTTCATCCCCACATGATCGGTCAAGTCTTGCTTACTGAAAGTGCCATTACCATTGGATAAATAAACTTGAGCAGTATTGGCAGTGTCATCATCCCAAACCCCTTTTTCTTGGCGGATAAAGTCATTTTTGCCGTCGCCGTTATAATCGCAGACAATCAGATTGGTCAGGTCTCCCTTCATATCTGCCTGATTCGTCAAGTCTTGCTTGCTGAAGGTGCCATTACCATTGGATAAATAAACTTGAGCAGTATTAGCAGTGTCATCATCCCAAACCCCTTTTTCTTGGCGGATGAAGTCGGTACGACGATCGCCGTTGAAGTCGCCGAGAATCAGGTTAGTCAGGTCGCCTTTCATCCCCACATGATCGGTCAAGTCTTGCTTACTGAAGGTGCCATTACCATTGGACAAATAAACCTGAGCAGTATTGGCATTGTCATCATCCCAAACTCCTGTTTCTTGGCGGATGAAGTCATCTTTGCCGTCGCCGTTATAATCGCCGACAATCAGATTGGTTAAATCGCCTTTCATCGCCGTATGCTCGGTCAAGTCTTGCTTACTGAAAGTGCCATTACCATTGGATAAATAAACTTGAGCAGTATTGGCAGTGTCATCATCCCAAGCTCCTTTTTCTTGGCGGATGAAGTCATCTTTGCCGTCGCCGTTATAATCGCCGACAATCAGGTTAGTCATGTCCCCCTTCATATCCGCCTGATTCGTCAAGTCTTGCTTACTGAAGGTGCCATTACCATTGGACAAATAAACTTGAGCAGTATTGGCAGTGTCATCATCCCAAACCCCTTTTTCTTGGCGGATGAAGTCGGTACGACGATCGCCGTTGAAGTCGCCAAAAATCAGGTTAGTCAGGTCGCCCTTCATCCCCGCATGATCGGTCAATTCCTGCTTGCTAAAACTGCCATTTGACGTTGACAAACAAACGTGGGCAGTATTGAATGTGTCATCATCCCAAAAGTTTTTCTCTTGGCGGATGAAGTCAGTTTTGCCATCTCCATTAAAGTCTGCTTTTTGATTAGCTGCCTGCTCTATGACCGTGGCTTTCCCATCCAGCATCACCGTCGCAGTATCATCTTCCGCCTTTAATCCCTGTAGTTCCGCTGCATCAAACACTTTCCCTTGAACGACACCAGCAAAAATCGCCCCCTCATCTCCCGCTGCATCGGAGATGTTAATCTGTGAGTCGATATAATGCCCTATCTCTTCTAGCAGCACTGAGACAATTGGCAATGGGTTATCAGCATTGTCAGCCACAAGCTCACTAGACAGATAAATATTGTTAGTTTCTGCGGCAAAAGCCCCATTAGCTCCGTTGATATCAGCAGCAGAAACGACCTTAATCGGTGATGTCTGGAAAGTACCATTAGTCAAGCTATCTGCCAAATCCTGAGCCGCCTCAACATCAAAATCATCTCCAAAAGCAAGGCTCATTTGAGAGAGAAACTCTGGGCTATTGGCAAATTGCTGTAATTGTTCGTGACTCTTGGCTAAGGCTATTCCTGTTAACGAATCTACGGACGCAGCAGTGTGAGAATCCGTTTCCGCTGGAGTTTTTCCTTGGTCAACCGACATATCGAGAGGGATGACAAGATTATCGCAGGCCACTGATACTAAGGTGGGGAGAGCGATCGCATCGGCAGCCCCCGGTATTGGTAGTTGATTGGCACCAAAAGGCTTTAAAATATCCCCATCATTTGGAGCGATCGGATCGGGATTTATTCCCAGTAATCTGGCAATTTCTTTAGTATCTGTGTCAAAAGAAAGCATGATCATACCCTCATTATCGAATTGTTAGTTTTTAACATCGGCCAACACGCGGAAAGTCACGAAACACCCTGTTAAATTCAATTAATAGACAAGAGTGCAAACAGGACGGATTGATCCCCCAAACTCCCAGATCCCCCCTAACCCCCCTTGAAAAGTTAGGCATTACTCCTATATCTGGTAGGGGTGAGAAAGCGAATCACCCGTACCTAAAAGGGTTGGATCGGAAAACTTGTCTCAGTCCTGTTGATGCTTAACAGCATAACATAGCATAAGTATATTAGCTAATACTATGCTTAACTTTTTACAAAACTTTACAATTTGCCGGAATTGAGGCCGGACAAAAGGCGGCATTTCGCCTGTGGCAACAGGTTTCTTGATTGCTGTTTTCCAGAATAGCCTTACCTAAGCTGACTATTATGTCATTTATTATGTCAATCCGCTAGTCAAATCCTGGATCCTTGGCTGAAGCGTGTTGGGACTTAGGCAATGCCGTGTCCCTAATAGGAGTAATAGGAGGAAAATTTTCGGTCAACCTAAAAAAACCCGGTTTTCGATCGCGCTTGTGGTGGATTAAGCTTAAGCTACAATAGAGGTAAGCTTAGACAGATTTACACACAGATTTACACAGAGAAGCTTTAATAACACAATGGAATTTGAAATAGCACTGAAATTAGTTGAGCAATTGGTGCAGGAGAAAACCGGCAAGCCGCTACTTGACGTAGAAAAAGTGGTATTCCAGGGTGCCTGGGAGGGGCTGACTTACGACCAAATTGCTGAACAATCCTCAAACTATGAAGCGAATTATCTCAAAGGAGATGTTGGCCCGAACTTTTGGAAGCTACTCAGCGAGGTGTTTGGGGAACAGGTGAGTAAGCGAAATGTTCGGGCTGTTTTGGAAAAGTTGGAAAAACAGCCTCAACCGACTTCACCAGTTGCCAAAACCGCTGTCACCGAAACCGCAGGACAGAAAAATCAGCCTCGCGATGATTGGGGTTATGCACCAGATGTGTCTAATATTTGCGGACGAACTGAAGAACTCAACACTTTGAAACGCTGGATCGTTGAGGACAAATGCCGCATGGTGGGGATTTTGGGACTGGGAGGGATGGGGAAAACTACCCTGGCAGTTCGCATGGGAGAACAAGTTAAAGGAGAATTTGACCGCTGCATTTATCGAGTGCTGCGCGAGACTTATGCTTTTGACAAGTTTCTGGGGGATTTACCGACTTTTTTAACTGGGTCGTCCCTACAAAATAAGGAGGAAGATGTCTATGACAAAATTTTGCGGTTGATTGATGGTTTGCGTGACTATCGCTGTCTGTTGATTCTGGATAATCTGGAGGCGATTTTACAACCAGGCGATCGCTTTGGTCGATATCGGACAGGGTTTGAAGCCTATGGTCAATTGTTTAAAAAAGTGGGTGAAGTTGCCCATCAAAGTTGTTTGGTGGTAGTTAGTCGAGAGAAGTTCCCAGAATGCGATCGCCTAAGCAAGTTTAATCAAGCGGTAAAATCTTTAGAACTGACGGGATTGAAACTAGAGGAAGTTCAGGAACTTTTACAGAATACTAATTTAACGGGAGAATCTCAACATTGGCAAGGGTTGATCGAGAGATATAGTGGGATGCCTTTAGCTTTGAGATTGATTGCCCCGACGATTCAGGAGTTTTTCGATCGAGATATAGGCGAATTTCTCAAAGATCCACAAACCATCTACTTCGATCCAGAATATCGGCATATTTTAGCTTGGCACTGGGAAAGATTATCTGACTTAGAAAAAAAAGTTTTGCGGATTTTAGCCGAAGCCGATCACCCGATATCTTTTTCTGAGTTGCGCGATCGAATGCCAGACTATTCTATGTCCGACTTGATTGAAAGTTTAAATTCACTTAAGGGGCGATCGCTCTTAGAAAAATCCGAATCCCCAGACAATGAGCAAAGCCGATTTGGTCTTCAGCCGGTGATTCAAAAATATATCAATAAATATCAGTTAGGTAGTTAGGTAGGGTGCGTTAGGCAGGCAAAAATATTTATACTCAAACAATGAAGTTCAAAACCTGCCGTAACGCACCAATCACTAATATCTCAGATTTGCAAATAAGATATTAGTGATTGTAGGGGCAAAGCATTCGGGCAGTTAATTCTGGGTTTAAACCGTTAAAATTTTTCCCGAATGCTTTGCCCTTACAAAGCAGTTAATTCTGGGTTTAAACCGTTAAAATTTTTCCCGAATGCTTTGCCCTTACAAAGCAGTTAATTCTGGGTTTAAACCGTTAAAATTTTCCCCGAATGCTTTGCCCTTACAAATATCAGATGCTCTCTACCAATTCAGACTTGATTGCTTAAAGGCGATCGCGGCCATTGATAAATCAAACAAATCAAATGGTGCGTTACGGCGGAATATGAAATAATCTGTAAATATCCTAGGTTGTCTGTCCGCCTAACGCACCCTACCTGTTAATATAATGTAGGAGAACCAAAACAATGTGATTTATTGTATTAATCCAGAATGTAAACATCGGGAAAATGACGATAATTTAACTTCTTGTCAAGCTTGCGGGACGCCATTATTGGTGCGGAACCGCTATCGACTCATTCGCCCTTTGCGGAAATTAGACCGCCGCTTGGCTACGGAAATTTTTGAAGTGGAAGATATTAAAGATAATCACACCCGCAAAGTGCTGAAAATCTTAAAAGATAATGAACCGAAATTAGTCGAGAAGTTTGAGGAAGAAGCGTTAACTCTTCAGTGGCTAGATCGCCCCGGTATTCCCAAAGTGGATATCGATGGTTATTTTCAGTTGACCATTGATGAAGAGTCGGATCCCCTGAATTGTTTAGTCATGGAAAAAATCGAGGGTGAGGATTTAGAAAAATGGTCTGCCACTCATGGGCGAATATCTCAAAAGGTGGCGATTAACTGGTTGAGACAAATTCTTGAAATATTAGGGGTACTCCATGAGAATAAATTTTTACATCGGGATATTAAGCCTTCTAATATTATTCTGCGATCGCCCCTAACCCCCCTTCAAAAGGCTGGATCCCCCCTAACCCCCCTTCAAAAGGGGGGAATAGGATATAGTGGGCAACTGGTTTTAATTGATTTTGGATCGGTGCGAGAAATTAGCCCTACTTATCGAGTAGATGTCAGACTAGGAAGCGTCACCACATATATTTCTAGTGGTTATACTGCCCCAGAACAAATAGAGGGGAAAGCATTACCTGAATCAGATTTTTTTGCTGTTGGTCGCACCTTTGTTCATTTAGTCACAGGGTTGCATCCCGTAGACTTACCCAGAGATGGCAAAACGGGTCAGTTAATTTGGCGCGATCGCGCCCCACAAATTTCTTCACCTTTGGCGGATTTTATTGATGATTTGATGGCGGCAGATCCGGCAGCTAGACCGCAAAATATTCAAGTGATGTTGCGGAATTTGACCGTCCGGGGTTTGTGGCTTAGAAGTGTTTGGCGGTTTATTAATTCTCGTCAGTTTAAGTTAACTGTTTATGGAGTATTGGGGTTGGTAATTGCTGGTTTGGGAATTTATCGGCTATCATTTCCCTGGTGGGAAAAATACTATTTTAATCTGGGACTAGATGCTCAAAAAGATAATAATTTAACACAAGCAAAAAAATATTATGATCGAGCTCTTTATTTTAATGAACAAAATGATACTATTTACAATAGCTTGGGATTAATTTGTCAATATCAACAAGATTATACTTGCGCTAAAAAAAATTATGAAAAAGCTATTAAAATCAACCCATACAATTATACGGTTCGCTATAATTTAGGCGGTGTTTGTGATGACTGGGGAGACTTAGACTGTGCCGAGGAAAACTACAAATCTGTGGTTGAATCTCACTCCCCTGTTTCGGTTCGTGCTACCAGCGATTTGTCTCGGATAAAAATTTTACAAGGAAACCTAGTTGCGGCAATTACTCTGACTTCGCAATGTATCGAAAAAACTAATCAATCCCAAAACAAAGTGTTATCCGCTTGTTACAAAAATCAAGGTTGGGCTTATTGGATGCGTGGCGAATATGACCAAGCAGAGAAAGACTTGCAACAGGCAATTAAGCTCAACTCAAAACGAACGGACGCTTATTGTTTGTTAGGTTTTGTACAAGAAGCAAAAGGTAATGCAGAAGAGGCTGTAGAACAATGGGAAAATTGTCTAGATTCTGAATATGTCAATAATGATGTAATACTATGGCGAACTGTGGCTCGACAACGTTTGAATCATGGAAAAAAACAACGATGAAATCGAGAAAAATTAGAAAATTGGTTTTATTCGGATTAACTCTACTGATAGTTTTAGTAGGGTGGAGTTTTAACTCTGATGGAAAAGTGACATCGATGTTGCCTGTAACAGCAACGACAGCAACTCAGACTTGTGAAATTGAGTCTGCGGTGGGACTGATTTACCAGGTAGAAAATGACCCTAATTTCCCCGTGGGTTTACAAGCGGGACAATTGTTATGTGGTGATGAAAATTTACAGCCTACTACTGGAACAAAAGTTGCTTTGGTTTGTTTTGATCAAGGCAAGCGTTGGGAAGTATCCAGTGATGATAGATTTCAGGTCGGGGAATATTGTTCGGCACCAGAACCCGCAGTAGAGTGCGATGATTCGGGCAATCTTTGCGACCCGAACCCGCGTCCCAGTGGTTCTTGTGATAGCCCGGAAATTAAGAGTCCTTTTAGTCAAATAATCTCCAATTCTCGACCCTCTATCGCTTGGAAAACAATTGCAGGTGCAACAGGTTACACGGTGAAGGTAGAATCCTGGGATTCGGATTTTAATTTTCAGAAAACATTGGAAACAGTAGACAATTCCAGTGTGATTTCTCAAGCGATCGCTTTTCCTTATCCTGATGATGAAGACCCTTTAATTTTTGGCCACAGGTATGAAGTAACCGTTGAAGCGATCGTGGCATCTTCTGATAACTGTATAGAACCTGATACCACTCGATTTAAGTTGATTCAAGAGTGATAGCAATTTTAAAAAATTTTGCTACAATCCCAAGGTTTATTTGGGCGCAAGCATTGCGCCCCTACTGTTGCATGAATTTTTGTAACTGGTATTACCAATTTCAAAATAATCCAGAGTCGGTTTTAACCGACTTGCGCTATTAGCCGGGGGTTTTAACCCCCGGCGGTTTATGTACCCCCGCAATTAACCCTCCGGCGGGGATGAAAATCCGGCGGGGATGAAAATCCGGCGGGGATGAAAATCCGGCGGGGATGAAAATCCGGCGGGGATGAAAATCCGGCGGGGATGAAAATCCGGCGGGGATGAAAATCCCCGCCTGTAGGGGTGATTCGCGAATCACCCCTACAGGCGGTTAAAACCGACTATTTTACCAATTTTAATACCGTTTCCAATTAAAAATGCAACAGTCGGTGCTGACTTTATATATAGGGGATTGGTGCGTTACGCGCCAGCGCTAACACACCCTACCGATACGGCAAAAATTAAAGCCAACTGCCGACTAGGATAAAGCTTGCCCAATAATATGGATGTCGAAAGTTGGAGTATTTTTCATCTTCTAAAAAAGCAAGCTGTGCTTGACGTAAAGCTTCGGCTTTAGTTTCGCCATCTTTGAGTCTTTGGTAGAATTCTTTCATAAATTTTGGCGTAGAAGGATCGTTGACATTCCAGAGACTTGCCACTGTACTTCGGGCTCCCGCTTGTAAGGCAACTCCTGCTAATCCTAAACCGGAACGTTCGTCTCCCTTAGCAGTCTGGCAAGCACTCAAAACCAGTAACTCAATATTATCCAGACTGCTTTGGGTTTTACTCTGAAGTAAAGACTTTAATTCTTTAAGAGTAATCGGTTGGTCATAAGCTTCTATTCTGGTTTGTTCCGGATCGGAACTAAATTTGGCGTGAGTGGCGATGTGAATGATTTGAACGGGCAAATCTGCAACTTGCTTTTGAAATTTATTTCGAGTAAAGTCTTCACCTTCCAGACGCGATCGCGCCACCGTCAATTTTTCAAATTCGTCGAGTTCATCGGTTATATAGTTCAGCGGATCCAAGTTTCTTTCTTGAGCATTTTGCCATTGGTCAGCACCAGCAATTAAAGCCGTTGATTTTTCTAAATTCAACTTTTTGGGTTCTCGCAATTGCGCTCCTAAAATCGTAGAAATTCGATATTTCTGTACTAGATATTGATTATGTTTATCTTGCAGCAGCCCCATCGGAATATTGCTTAATGAGCTATCGACCACGAAAACTAAATCGCCTGTTTTTGGCAAGTGGTTTTCAGCGTGTCCAATGAAGAGTTCGTAAAGTTTTTTCGTATCCGTTGATATCCAGTCATTCGGTTCGTACTGATAGAAATATTTATCTTGTAAAATGTCTTGTAGATTATCAATATTTTTCTTGACATCCGTCCATCGGGTACTGTTGTAATAATATTTATCCGTAGTTTTCAGAATCACTTCGATCGCATTATGCTGTTCTCTTTCTAAAACGATTGTGTAAATAATCGCGTCGGGCAAATCATAGTTATTTTGTGGTTCGATATCTTTGGTAAGATTAATTAGCTCTGATTGGATACAGCCAAAAGCATTTTCAACTTCAGCTTGTTGAAATTGGCCAATCAGTTCAGTGACTCTTTTCAAGTCTTTTTGTTCTGATTTTTGTTCGGGTGTTTCCGCTTGATGTAACAGTGACCAAATTAAATCTTCATAAATCGGCTTAATTTTTTCCTGGAAAGAAAACCGCATTTCGGCATTAATCGCCAGTAAATCTCGGCGGACGATTTCTAGGTTTTTCACCGCTGCTTCATAAGCCGCGATCGCCTCCTCAATATTTCCTTTATCTTGGTAAATTTTGCCTAACTGCCATTGCCATTCATACAAAAGATTTGCCGAATCAGGAATCTTGTTAGCAATGACTATGGCTTCTCTGGTTAACTTTTCAGCTTGGGTTAAATCTTCATCTTGCTTTAACCGAACATACCGATCGTAAAATAATTCACCAAGAACACCCAAAGCATAAGATTCAGCCGATGGATTTCCCAGAGGTGTAGCAATTTTTCTGGCTTTTTCCGCATAGGTGAAAGCCATCTCAGATTGACCAAGCTTGCTTAAGTTTAAGGCAAAATTAATCTGGGCATCAACCGCAAATTGGCTGGGAGGTAAATTTGTCAAATTTGATGAGTTATTTAGCCAATCAATTAAATCAGTTATTTCTGATTTGTGAGTGAATGAATCACTTTGCTTAATCTTTGACAACCAATCCTTGAAATCTACTAATAAGCTGAGTTGATTGAGTTGGGATTTTATCTGAAGTAGCGGGTAGGTTTCCCGAACTTGGCGATAGGATGCTAAAGCCAAATCAGCTTGAGCGATCGCATCTTTTCTCGTATTCGCCTTATTATCGGTTCTTTCGTATAAATTGGTAAGTCTGTAGTAATTTGCGCGATGAGTATTGCCTAACTCTAGCTGCACCAGATTTATTTGTTCAGAAATGTTAAGTTTTTGAGATATTTCCAGACTTTTTTCTAATACCTGCTGCGACTCATCCAGTTTACCGATCGCCCGCAGCACCTCCCCCAAATTCCGCAATCCGATCGCATTCATTGAAGATGGGGATATTGCTGATAAATCTAAAGTTTCTTCATTTGTAACATCACAAATACTATAGAGGCGATCGCCATATAAAGCTTTAACTAAAACTTGGCAAGCTTGCCGAGATTGACCTAACCCTTGTAAAGCCATCCCTTGATTAATTTTACTGCCTATAAATCCATCTGAATTTTCTGGGTAAGCTGCCTCAGCTTCTTGCCAAATTTCTAAGGCAGCTTGGGCATCACCTCGGTTGAAATAGTCGTAACCTTTTTGAGTTAAACAAGCCGCATAGTTTTCCGCTGCTAACTCACATTGGGCGATCGCAGAACTTGTTGAATTGCCGACAGGATTATCTACCTGAGCGATTAATTTTTCTTGCCCACCAATAATCACTAGGATGAGGCTGATTGCCAATAAAATATATTTCCAAACTGACCAATATTTTGTCATCTTGCTATCTCCAACTAAAAAGGAAAACGTAGGGACTTAGGCCAGCCGTGTCCCTACTAAGTTTACTCGTTCCCTGGTACAACCTGGGAACGAATAAAAAATCTCTCTTTGTGTCCTCTGTGTCTCTGTGGTTTTGATCCAAGAGAAATACTGCAAAAATTAAACCCAACTTCCGACTAAGATAAAACTTGCCCAATAATATGGATGTCGGAAGTTATTCTCCGCAACGAGGTGTCGGTAAAAAACGATCGGGGGTAGCGGCATCAGTTTGCCCCACCAATATGATTTGACCTTGTTCGTTGAAAATCCAACCTTGGGCTTCCACAATGGCATTATGTGGCATCAGAAACCGGGTTTCTGTCAGTCTTTCTTGACTTTCGGCCAAAATCGCTGAAGAGAAACCCGATTTCTGGTCAGTTGGCACTGAGGCAGTGGTCGATACCTCAGAAAAATTGGAGTCTACCCAACCACCATTACTACTCAGAGGATCTCTGGGAGTTGCCGGTTTACCACCGCGTCCAATATTAATAAATGAACTTTGCTGTGGGTTGCTAGGAGTACAACGGCGATCGACTAAACTGGTTACATCCACAGGAGTCTGCGGTAACTTTAATAACCCAGAAGTGGGGTCAATACCGAAGATATTAAATGTCACCGTCCCATCTATTCCAAATTGAGAACTGGCATCAATCTCACTATCAGGCGATCGAAAATCCCCTTGAGTGGTAATTTGAATATTTCCACCACTACCCTCAAAGGCATTTGCGCGAATATCGCTATTTTCCAAAGCCGCTAAAATATCCATCACAATAGTAATGTTGCCGCCATTACCCCCTGCACCAGCAATTCCAGCAGTCGTCGAAATATTACTTCCATTGCGAAGTTGCAAGTCATCTGTCTCGACGGTAATATTCCCACCTTGCCCCGTTTTGGTTTCCCCGGTGATCGACCCTTGACTATCCAAAATTATCGAATTTGCATCAATTTTTATATTCCCTGCATCCCCTGTTGCTTCAACATTTAATACGCTATTTAATAGCGCCATATTATCCAGACCCTGTATATTTAATCCTTCTAATACGCTTAAATTGAAAGGAAGTCTACTATCTCCTGCATTCCGAGAACTAACTGTAATCACTGCTCCATCTCGAACGATCAACTCAGGAGTATTAACGATCAAATTTCCTCCATTTCCTGCACCAAAAGTTTGAGCATATAAACCACTGGCAAACCCATTTACCGAACTTCCACTTAATTCAACAAATTCCGAGGCATTAATAATCAGATTGCCTCCTTGACGGTTAGATGATCTGGCAGCAGTAGAAGCGGATGCAGCGCCTCCATTATGGGCAATGAACCGTTTCGTATTGACGATTAAGTTCCCCGCATCTCCTTCATCTGAAAAACCAATTGTATCGGCAGATAAGCCTGTCGGAAATAGAAGCGGTACTGAAGAGCCTAACAATTCTACCGATTCAGAAGCATTGACAATCAGATCGCCCCCTTGACCGTTGCCTGAGCCAGCCGCCGCTGTGACGATCGCACCTCGATCTTTGACGATCAATCGTTGGGTATTAATGATTAAATCTGCTGGATTTATATTTCCACCACTGGCGGTAGAGATGAAACTAAATCTAAGACCATCCGGTGAGGTTCCGCTGACCTCAACAAAATCTCTGGCAGTGATAGTCACCGTACCACCTTCTCCTTCCGGTCTACTTTGTTGTCCGTCCAATCCTGTTCCCGTGAGAACTTGAGCGCCATTCATCACAGAAATAGAATTAGCGGTAAAATTAATATTACCCCTAGTGCCAGACTTAAAGGTATCGCTGCGAATCGTAAGTTCCTCTTCCGTCATGGCGCCATCGATAAACAATTTTCCATGACTAATCAAATTAATGTCTCCAGCATCTTGGTCTCCAGAGGAAGTAATAGAACCTGCGAAAATGTCCCCATCAGCGTTGAAAGTAATTGTTCCTCCATTACTACTCGATCTCGACTGAATCCGACCGGCAGTGGTATCGATCGTTCCTCCACTATCTAACGTAATAGTTCCCCCATTTGATTCAATCTGGTTAGTAAAAATATTTCCATTTGCTTTGAGGATTATGTTTCCTCCTTTTTGGTCTAACCTTGAATCGATATTACCGGCAGTTGTGTTGATATCTCCTCTACTCTCGAAACTAATATTTCCGCCAAAAGACCGAACGATTCCACTGACAGTAATATCGCTGGTTCCTGATAGAACGATCGGGCCTCCAGCGGTAATCATGTTGCCAACGGTAATACTTCCGGGCGATCGCGATCCGGAGGTGCTGAAATTTGGCAGATCCACTACAACAGAGGGCAACGGATTCCCAGAACTCGTAGTAGCCTCTTGCACCGATACGGTAACATTATCGATTCCCCAGCTTTCATTTTCAATTTCTTCTTCCAGCAATGAAAAAAAGTTCAGTTGCAATGAACTGTCTGAATGGGGAAATATCTGAATTAATGAATAAAGTGCATCGTTTCGATGCTCCCTAAAATTATACCCAAGAGAATTTATTTCTTGAGTGCCAGTGTAACCAGGATTATTGCCTTCAAACAAACTATTCGGATACGCTTGACCAAATGTTGTGTTATTCTTTGCATCTTCTTGATTCAAAAATGTTGTATTCACTAAAGTGATGTAATTAGGAATAGTCAGATTCCAAATATCTGGCCCAAAATCAATTTTGCTTCCATCCCAAGAGCGAATTACAAATAAATCAAATGTCACCGTGGCTTGATTATGTTCGGGAATATTATCCAAATTTAGACTAACGGTTTCAATGCCACCAAACTGGCCTAAAAATCTTCTGTCTCCCAGAGGAGTAATATCAGTTTTTCGGTTAGACCATTCATCGCCCACAGAGTTTTCAAAGTCGTTAGCGTACACTTCTGTAGAAGAAGTTATGATCGCCGCTTCAGGAAAACTATTTACAACAGATGGAATCGAAGTCGGGGGATTTTGTAAAGCATCCACTCCTGCTCGCAAAATTAATGCTGGACTACTTCTTAAAATTGGAATATCTGGATCGGAACTCGGTTGTAAAGTTGTATCGGGTTCTAAAATTACCAGATTTCCGGCAGTGATGCTTCCCATTGATTCTATTTTTAACGACGGCCCTGTATAATTCCCAATAATGACATCTTCTTCCGAACTGATAATCGGGTCATAAAGACTGACAAAGTTACCGGGGTTTCCTGACAGATTAAGAATCGAGAAACTACCGCCACTGGTAAAGTGAGCGTCGGCAAAAATTGTGCCATCGCTGACTAAATGAAGGGCAGCACCACTCTGAAAAGGTGTATGTGGATGATTCAAAACGAGTAAATTTATCCCCTGATTTCCCTGGATATGTAGATTTCCTCCAGCTTGGGCATAAAAAGGATTAGCGATACTATCGCGAACTTGCACGGTATCCCGCGCCAGTAAGTTTAAATCTCCGGTAACATATAATGCAGCATCGATTAAACTCAGATTTTTAGCCGCCAACAAAGTTGCTGTTCCCGCTTGTACTGATGGGACACCTTGGTTTCCCGGTGCGATCGCAATATCCCCAGTTTCTACAAAAAAACCCGACTCACCTAATGTCACTGCACCCGTATTGGTGACATTGAGTCCGAATGTTTCTATTTCTCCAAAGATGGGTAACTCGAACAAAGATGAAGATAAATCTCCAGATTCTGTAATATTCGGGACAGTGGCGATCGTTACTCGACCCCCTGGTGCCCAAAGTTGACCAGTATTGATAATAGTTCCAGCCAACAAGCCTATATTTTGCGCTGGTTTCACCGCAAGCTGACCTGTATTGACAATTCCAGCCGAATAAGATGTATTTTGCAGACCAATCGGAACATTAACAGTCAATATAGGAGCAGTTTCCGGGGCGATTTTTAATTCTGTTTCGTCCGCTAATTTGAAATTGCTAACGGTACTGGCAAAAAACGACCCACCAATATCCAGCCTCGCATTGGGGCCAAACATAATCCCATTGGGGTTCAGCAAAAATAGATTCGCCGTCCCATTTGCCCGAATTAATCCATCAATTTCGGAAGCTGAACCCCCGGTCACACGACTAAAAATATTTTGAATATCCAAAGAATGATTGAAAAAAGCCGTTTCCCCAGTCAAAATCGAAAACTTTTCAAAACTGTGGAATAAATTGCCGCCCGCTTGGGTGCCCCCAGTAATTTCCCAAATTTGCCCGTTAGGTGTCACCAGCGAATTCCCTGGCAGAGTGGAATCTGGAAGGATTTGCGCTGTGGAAGACTGCCAGGGCAAAACCCACCCAGAGAGCATCACAATGAGACCGGGAAATAAATGACGGGGTAATTTCATGGCAGTCCGATCCTCTAGGGATTGTCGATTTAAACTCTCATATTTAAACTATCATATAAACAGAGAAATTTTCCATAAAAAAAATCGATAGTTTTGCCAATCTTTATCAAGATTTAACATATTAACATTTCAACATGGGCAATCAATCGGGGTAAGTAGGTGGGCAGAAATAAATGCACTACAGACCATAACAGAAGAAAAACTGTCATTCCCGCGAAGGCGGGAATCCAAAGCCTATTGGCGGAGAACGAAAAGTGCAATTAATTATGTTCACCTACTTAAATCGGATTCCTGAATACAGAATCTTTTCTGTTTCCAGGGCTTTAATTCTAAAACGTTCAAGGGATTTTACCCCCGCCGAAGTGGGGGCAAGCTTCGGAATCCGATATGCACGCGGAATCGCCCTTTTTCATTCTTTTTCCTTTCAACTCGCGACACCCACACCGTGCCTTTGTGTGCTATGCTAACAAATAGCTATTTTACGCTTCTTTATGGTGTTGATGATTTGAAAGTCAAAACTCTCATAAAAGAATTATAGAGAATATGAATTCAGGGATTTATTCAGAAACAAACTTAATCAAAAAAATCCGCAATTTACCTCCCGATAAAATTACAGAAGTAGAATATTTTGTGGACTTCCTGTTAGAGAAAAATGACAGGATTCTCTTAAATCGTGCGGCGGGGAAACTTTCGGAAACCGCTTTTGCCAAGATTTGGGATAACGATGAGGATGCTGACTATGACCAGTTATAGTTTCGGCGATATTATCTTGGTTCCATTTCCCTTTACAGATCAAACGAGCGTGAAAAAACGTCCATATGAAGTAATCTCCCAAAGAATAAGACCATCAGGCGATGTCCTGTCCTTACAGAACCGAATTTTATCGCCAAAAAACCCGGTTTTCGTGAAAAAACCGGGTTTTTGGTTTTGATGCTGGTAATGCGGAAAAATCCCACCACGAATCATTATTGACACAAGATAGTTTTGGCAAAAGAAAATGGACGTTGAGGCATCGGCATTTCCTTTATGGTGCGGGTTTTTCCGTTACGGAGATGATCTCGATCTAAGATTTCTGCCTCAATGACTTCTAAAGTCAGTGGTTGCCAAGGTTGGGTGATTCGGTGATAGGAAAATTTCATCGCGTTTTTTACCATTTTAGATTATTTGATTGCGATCGCTTATAAAATCGGTGACATCAGATGTACCGCTTGATAGCCCTGTTTGTTGCGCCAGCAATGTCACCTGAGAGTCTTGGCGGTTACGTTGACGTTGACGCTGACGGGCTAGTAAAAATCTGGCTTTGGCTTGGGTAGTCATGGCAGTACTCCTAAAAATTGAGGGATTACGCGAATTAATGATTTGTCAGTGATTCTTGTTATAAGATTCAGCCCTTAGAGAAACTTTACCGGAACCTTTTGTATTTACTGATACAAATTTATATTAAATATTATGCGCGATCGCCCCTATCCCTGTGGTTAAAGGCAATCAAAGCTTTCATTAGACTTATGTTAAATTTTCTTAACCAAGGATTTTTTGTTGTTAGTTGTTAGTTGTTTCTTGTTAACCGCTAGTCACTAACTGCTAGTTGCTATCAATTAATGTTATTAAATAACAAATAACAAATAACCAACAACCAACAACTAACAACTAACAACCAACAACAAACAACAATTTGTTGTACAGTGTCAAAACCGATCAAAAGATCAAAAATCACCCAAAGGATATGATTCAATTAGCCGCTAACCAGGTTTCCAACACCACAATTACCCCGTTTCAGCAAAAGCTAAATGCCCCTTTAACCAAAAATAAAATTACGGTTTTACAAATTAATCTAGGGAGACGTTGTAATCTGGCTTGTACTCATTGTCATGTAGAAGCAAGTCCGACGCGAACCGAAGAACTTTCCCCGGAAATTTGCCAGCAGATTTTACAGGCGATCGCCCAATTTCCCCAAATTAAAACCGTGGATATCACCGGAGGGGCGCCGGAAATGCTGTATGGATTCAAACCCATTGTCGAAGCCGCTAGAAACCAAGGCAAAGAGGTAATTGTCCGGTCGAATTTGACCATTTATTTTGAACCGGGATATGAAGATATTCCCGAATATTGTGCCAGTCAAAAAGTCAGAATAGTGGCATCTTTGCCTTGTTACCTAGAAGACAATGTAGATAAACTGCGGGGCAAAGGAGTTTATAATGACTCAATCAAAGCCTTGCAGAAATTAAACCAGCTTGGCTACGGCAGCGACCCCAATTTAATTCTCGATTTAGTCTATAACCCGGCACTGCCTAAATCGGAAAAGTTTGCTTTAACCCCAGATCAGTATCGACTGAAAAACGCCTATGAATCGTTCTTAAAAAAACATTTTAGCATTCAGTTTAACCAGCTATTAACCATTACCAATCTGCCCATTGGTCGGACTAAGTTTCAGTTACAACATCACCAGCTTTATCAGCCTTATTTGAAATTTTTAGAGCATAATTACAACCCAGCTACTATTCCTCAATTAATGTGTCGCCATGAGTTATCCATTGACTATTTAGGCAATGTTTATGATTGCGATTTTAACCAAATGGAAGGTTTACCCGCCCGCACAGCAAATGGAGAAGCTTTAACGTTAGCTAAGTTACTAGAAGCCGAAAATTTAGATATAATTTCAACGGTACAAACTGCTAATTATTGTTATGGCTGTACCGCTGGGTCTGGGTCGAGTTGTGGAGGGGCATTAGTGTAAAATTAGATTTAGATTAGGGAATGGTTAGATTGTTTCAGGGTAAAATTTTTGAATTTTTCATAGATGGGTGTCAAATATGAACAACAATCGAATATTTCAACGGGTGAGAGAAGAAGATGAGCAAAAATTGTGGGCAGATTTAGGGCGCAATTGGGCGATTTTGAATCTAGATCCCACCGGATTTACGAGGACAACGGCAAAATATGGAATTGTTTATTATCTCCAGTTGCTGGCCAATTTGCGGGAACTTGCCGATCCAGTGATGAAACAACATGAAGCGATTAAATGGCAGCCGAAAGCGGATAATCTTTATGCTTGTTTTACCCATCCCGATCGCGCTTTAGAAGCAGCGATCGCCATGAATAAAGTAGTAGCTGATGCCCGAATGATGATTGCTGAAGATGAAGCCTTGGGGGTGGCTATTGGCATTGGTTATGGCCTAATGCTGGATGCTGGAGATGAGGGAGTCTATGGCCATGAGGTCAATTTATCTTATAAATTGGGGGAAGATATTGCCAATGGCGGAGATATTTTACTCACAGAAAAAAGTTATGAAAATTTAACTCTTTCCGGTTACCAATTTGAGCGATGCAGTCAGAATGTTTCTCGTTACCTGATTCACTATTATAAATTATTGTATTAAATGCGATTACCGTCCCCAGCAACTATCAGGCAAGACAGCGGTTTTCAGACTGGTAAACCACAAATACCCGTAGGGGCGAAGCATTCCGGTATTAAATCTCTGCTTTTAACCAGAAATATCTGCCGGAATGCTTCGCCCCTACAAGCCTCGATAAAATATACAAAGCATCTGTGGTCTATTCAACAGAAAACCGCTGTAGGGTTTAGGGTGTGGGCTGTCGGATAAGTAGGGAGGCAGAGAGCAGTAGGGGCGAATGCGAGAACGCCCCTACGAGTGACTAAATAACAAATATAGGACTTATGCATTATTTAAGATCCAGGTGTAAAAGTAGGGTTGAGAAAGCGAATCAACCGTAAATATTTAGGGTTTATGCGTAAGTCCTGAAATAACTGAAATAACTTAGTTAAGCCAACTTTCTTCTAATTCTTGACGGGCTTGTTGCCAAATTTCTACATCTTGCCCTTCAGGACAACCCATCCGTTGCCATAAGTGATAAGCGTGAACTTGGATATCCTGTTCCGTGGGTTTTGGTGGAGGCAGAAAATATTCACAAGTTTGATTGGTAAAATTATAAGGAGGACTGCCGAAATAATTTTGCCGCCCATAAAAATGGGGTGGGGTTCACTTACCGGGCTGGTTGAATCGGGCAGATGAGAGAGAGAAATTTATTAATCAGTAATTAAAAAGCGATCGCTTACAGAAAATGGGCGATCGCTTTTACTATTTTTGTTCAATTGTTCCCTGCAAGTGGAAAACCATTTGCAGCAATGTTTACCATCAAGTTTCTGCCGATGGTCATGGCGTTTCCATTCAATTAATATCCCCAGCGAGTGGGGATGTGCCCAGCAAGGAGCATCTTGGAATGAAGCCTTAGTAGAGGGTTTCCATTCAATTAGTATCCCCAGCGAGTGGGGATGCGATCGCTCCACCGGCATACACCGCCGATGTGGTGAGTTTCCATTCAATTAGTATCCCCAGCGAGTGGGGATAAAAATCAAATATGACTGTCAAGAAAGACCTTGACGTTTCCATTCAATTAGTATCCCCAGCGAGTGGGGATTGACTGTCGAGAAAAACCTTTACAGCAGAAGAAAGGGATTCCGTTTCCATTCAATTAGTATCCCCAGCGAGTGGGGATATTAAACAGCTTCACTTTAAGCCTGTCAGATTACGTTTTGTTTCCAATCAATTAGTATCCCCAGCGAGTGGGGATAGTTCTTCATAGCATGAGTGGTTTGAAAGGTAAGGTCTTAGTTTCCAATCAATTAGTATCCCCAGCGAGTGGGGATAGAGTTAAGCAACTGCTAAACGCGACAGACGCCGAAATGCTGTTTCCAATCAATTAGTATCCCCAGCGAGTGGGGATACCAGGATGAACTAACAGAGTTTAATTATGAACGCGCGAGTTTCCAATCAATTAGTATCCCCAGCGAGTGGGGATAAGGTTAAGTTACCTACCCCTAAATCCTATGGACGCCCTATCTGTTTCCATTCAATTAATATCCCCAGCGAGTGGGGATGGTCAAACTTCAAGCCCTTCGTCGTCGTGCTTTGGAACGTTTCCATTCAATTAATATCCCCAGCGAGTGGGGATCAGGACCTAGCCATTATCGAAGCCCCGTTCTACCAATGGTTTCCATTCAATTAATATCCCCAGCGAGTGGGGATTGTATGACTGCTTTGTCCTAGGGGGCTACCTTCCAGTTTCCATTCAATTAATATCCCCAGCGAGTGGGGATGCTGAAGCCGCAATCGTTGAGCAACTAAAGCCCTTAACGTTTCCATTCAATTAATATCCCCAGCGAGTGGGGATTCTGGTCAAGGGTTCTCTACTCTTGACCGGATAGGGATTGTTTCCATTCAATTAATATCCCCAGCGAGTGGGGATCTTTAGCTATCAAATTCGGGGATGCGGAAATCCCACTGACTGTTTCCATTCAATTAATATCCCCAGCGAGTGGGGATTGAACTGGGCTACTATTCAAGGTATTGCTTTTATGTTGAGTTTCCATTCAATTAATATCCCCAGCGAGTGGGGATTTACAATCAATTCAGCTAACTTAAGAAAAACTTAGTTTCCATTCAATTAATATCCCCAGCGAGTGGGGATAAAGATGAACTTTGGAAAAGCAACGATTCCCGCGAGTTTCCATTCAATTAATATCCCCAGCGAGTGGGGATGAGTATTCCTCCCAAGTGGTCGGGGCTACTTTGGAGGATTATAAGTTTCCATTCAATTAATATCCCCAGCGAGTGGGGATATTAGGACATGACCTCTATCAAGAAGCTTCTCCTTGTTTCCATTCAATTAATATCCCCACTCGCTGGGGATAAGAATGGTGAACTGCGTACAGTGCAAATGGCTATCGGGCAATTCTGTTTCCATTCAATTAATATCCCCAGCGAGTGGGGATTTAATGACCTTGCATGAGATTATTCACGGAGGTCAATGGGTTTCCATTCAATTAATATCCCCAGCGAGTGGGGATGTCCCTTAGCTAAGGCAATAACAGCTCATACCGAGCCCACGTTTCCATTCAATTAATATCCCCAGCGAGTGGGGATTGAATCAACCACTCACCCTTCAAGGTTGGAGCATTGAGGAGCGTTTCCATTCAATTAATATCCCCAGCGAGTGGGGATTGGCCGGGTGCTCTCAACTGGTCTGCTAAGGGAATGAGTTTCCATTCAATTAATATCCCCAGCGAGTGGGGATTAGAAGACGAAGACCTTGTAATAGTTAGCCAAGTAGAGTTTCCATTCAATTAATATCCCCAGCGAGTGGGGATCCAAGGTAACGAGCATAGGAAAAGGTAGGTTTATGTTTCCATTCAATTAATATCCCCAGCGAGTGGGGATACAACAAATTGGCTAATGCAACAAAGAAAATGGCAACAGTGTTTCCATTCAATTAATATCCCCAGCGAGTGGGGATATCGGAAAAGTCAAATGCTCTGATTAACTCTTTCCGAATGTTTCCATTCAATTAATATCCCCAGCGAGTGGGGATATGGCGGGCTTCGCACAACTGGAGCGCTCTATGATTCGCGATCGTTTCCATTCAATTAATATCCCCAGCGAGTGGGGATAGAAGTATGATAGCCGGTCCTTTGTGGCCGGACTGGTGAAGTTTCCATTCAATTAATATCCCCAGCGAGTGGGGATAGGCGATGTCGATGGGGATGGAATGCAGTTCGTGACTGTGGGTTTCCATTCAATTAATATCCCCAGCGAGTGGGGATTCGATAAATGGATGCATGAAGTTCTTCTTGAAGCTACCAGTTTCCATTCAATTAATATCCCCAGCGAGTGGGGATAAAAGGTTTGTAATTTATTAGCCTCTGTTATATCCCATCGTTTCCATTCAATTAATATCCCCAGCGAGTGGGGATAAGTAGTCGGGTTAACACCAGAGGGAAAGGCGTTCTTAGTTTCCATTCAATTAATATCCCCAGCGAGTGGGGATACCAATGTTAACAAGTTAGAAAAATTATTCTCCTTGTTTCCATTCAATTAATATCCCCAGCGAGTGGGGATGCTTTTTCCCAGACAACCTTGCCCGCCTCTTGCATTGTTTCCATTCAATTAATATCCCCAGCGAGTGGGGATTTATCCTCTCCTAAGTATTGTTCATTACGGATGTTTCCATTCAATTAATATCCCCAGCGAGTGGGGATTTATCAATAATTAAAAGGGAGGTTTAAGTGTACCATTTAGGATTGTTTCCATTCAATTAATATCCCCAGCGAGTGGGGATAAAGATTGGATAGGCTTAAGAGTAGTTATAAAAGAAGGAGATGTTTCCATTCAATTAATATCCCCAGCGAGTGGGGATTGGAGGTACTGGTGCTAATGGTTTCAATCCATTGATGAACCCCATGTTTCCATTCAATTAATATCCCCAGCGAGTGGGGATGCAGGGGTTAGCGCAATGCTTAACCGGGATACTACTAATCTACGTTTCCATTCAATTAATATCCCCAGCGAGTGGGGATAGATTTACGCATTATCCATACAGATAGATAAGGCGAAGTTTCCATTCAATTAATATCCCCAGCGAGTGGGGATCCTCCATATCTAATATTTCCATCGTCTTATATTCATAACTGTTTCCATTCAATTAATATCCCCAGCGAGTGGGGATTTAGCATTGAAGCCAGATAACCCGAGACCTTCATAGATAGTTTCCATTCAATTAATATCCCCAGCGAGTGGGGATCTTTCTATTCTTCAAGATATATTAAAGGAAAGAAATAGAGTTTCCATTCAATTAATATCCCCAGCGAGTGGGGATTTCGAGGAAATCAAGGCAATGGTCAGTGAGGGTGTAAGGTTTCCATTCAATTAATATCCCCAGCGAGTGGGGATAGAATAATTTAGGTAAATTTTCCAAAAATCAAAATGAAACTACCGTTTCCATTCAATTAATATCCCCAGCGAGTGGGGATTCGCGGTACTTCCAAAATGCCCGCTCGACAACTTTTGCCGGTTTCCATTCAATTAATATCCCCAGCGAGTGGGGATTGAAAATGCTTAAAATTTTTGCTAAACTGCCGGAAGCGAAGTTTCCATTCAATTAATATCCCCAGCGAGTGGGGATGTCCATCTCCGGGATTTCTCCCACAAGAAAGTATTTCGTTTCCATTCAATTAATATCCCCAGCGAGTGGGGATCAACGACGTGATCAAGTTGACAATTGCTTCAAACCAATTGATTATTGTTTCCATTCAATTAATATCCCCAGCGAGTGGGGATTCAATACATGGGACTACAACTTAAACCATCTTTTAAGTTTCCATTCAATTAATATCCCCAGCGAGTGGGGATACAGTAGTAATAGACTTATTTAATCCTCAAATGAGTAGAGTTTCCATTCAATTAATATCCCCAGCGAGTGGGGATAGGGTGAGGCGATCGCCTATTACGACTGGCAACAATTGCCGTTTCCATTCAATTAATATCCCCAGCGAGTGGGGATTTTTTTCGGGCTTGAAGCCCAAAGCAAAGCTGATAAGAAGAGTTTCCATTCAATTAATATCCCCAGCGAGTGGGGATATTCCATAAGGATGTTCCTCTAGAGTTTATTCAAAAAGTATTTGATATCGTTTCCATTCAATTAATATCCCCAGCGAGTGGGGATGCGGAGGTTAATCCATTATTTAAATCAGTTAGCGCTCGTTTCCATTCAATTAATATCCCCAGCGAGTGGGGATACAAATCGCTAGTTGATTCTATTGACCAAGCAGCAATTCGTTTCCATTCAATTAATATCCCCAGCGAGTGGGGATAAATCCAAAATCACTAATTAAGTCTATTCCATTTAAAGGGCAGGTTTCCATTCAATTAATATCCCCAGCGAGTGGGGATCACCACAGGCGATCGCCTCCCGGTTCCCCGGCACTATCGTTTCCATTCAATTAATATCCCCAGCGAGTGGGGATTAGTGCCCGTCAAGAGCGTAAGGCATTCAAGACTACCATGTTTCCATTCAATTAATATCCCCAGCGAGTGGGGATAAAAGTAAGCCTCAAAAGTCAAGCGCTATCCCTCTCTGTTTCCATTCAATTAATATCCCCAGCGAGTGGGGATGAAGAAGAAACATTCGATGTCATGGATATTCTTATAGACCTCGTTTCCATTCAATTAATATCCCCAGCGAGTGGGGATGAATTAATCGTCTCTTTCCATCAGTGGAAAGAGATATGGGTTTCCATTCAATTAATATCCCCAGCGAGTGGGGATAGCTTAGAGAGAAACTGGGAGAAATTGAATTGGTTCAGTTTCCATTCAATTAATATCCCCAGCGAGTGGGGATCTGGTTGACCTTTGTTCTGCAACCCTTTCTAATAACTCCTTGTTTCCATTCAATTAATATCCCCAGCGAGTGGGGATGACCATAGACCAACGTTAATCGATGAAGAGGGGGAAGAGTTTCCATTCAATTAATATCCCCAGCGAGTGGGGATTTCTTCTATGATTACCTCTGAAGAAGGGGTAATCTTAACCAGTTTCCATTCAATTAATATCCCCAGCGAGTGGGGATGCAACGCGAGTGGGAATCTTCTGATGAAGGTAAATTCACGTTTCCATTCAATTAATATCCCCAGCGAGTGGGGATCGATCGCTATATTTATCTCCCTGTAAGCCAATGGATTTAGTTTCCATTCAATTAATATCCCCAGCGAGTGGGGATGTTTCAAAAAATTCTGGGAAGACTCTGTCAGCTATCATCGCGTTTCCATTCAATTAATATCCCCAGCGAGTGGGGATAATCGAAATCACTGGGAATATGTAGATCATTGGCGGTGGGTTTCCATTCAATTAATATCCCCAGCGAGTGGGGATATCGGTAATCGAAGCCCTGGAAATCAAACTAACAGAAGTCACGTTTCCATTCAATTAATATCCCCAGCGAGTGGGGATAGAAATGGATATCGTTACGGTCGAGCTCCTTCACTCGGAGCGTTTCCATTCAATTAATATCCCCAGCGAGTGGGGATTCAACTGCTCCTTCTCCTAGAAAGTATCTGGGATACTTTCCTGTTTCCATTCAATTAATATCCCCAGCGAGTGGGGATCAATGGTAGCCGTATGGCTTTAAGCCAAAAGGAAGTGTGTTTCCATTCAATTAATATCCCCAGCGAGTGGGGATACTTACTCTTTTCTATCAATAACTTAATTAAAGCATTTAAACTTAAGTTTCCATTCAATTAATATCCCCAGCGAGTGGGGATAGTATGGTAGGGTTGTACAAGGGGTTAGCTGCTACGCCCGTTTCCATTCAATTAATATCCCCAGCGAGTGGGGATAAATAATTCAAAAACGGGTGAATACGCATCCGTCAGAAGTTTCCATTCAATTAATATCCCCAGCGAGTGGGGATTGGATAAACCACGAGTTGCCTCAACGGGTGCAGGTAGTTTCCATTCAATTAATATCCCCAGCGAGTGGGGATATATGAGTGCCATATTCGGACCGGCTCTAATGGGCTTCAGTTTCCATTCAATTAATATCCCCAGCGAGTGGGGATGAAAAAACATCTGGCTCACACAATTCTCAGTAACAAGTTTCCATTCAATTAATATCCCCAGCGAGTGGGGATCGACTTGAATGTTGCGAGAACGTTGGAAAACTTATGTTTCCATTCAATTAATATCCCCAGCGAGTGGGGATTCATCAAAAAGTCTTTTGAGACTCTTTACCGACTCCTAGTTTCCATTCAATTAATATCCCCAGCGAGTGGGGATATCTCCATGCTTGCCGAGTGGCTCGTAACTTCGGATGTCAAGTTTCCATTCAATTAATATCCCCAGCGAGTGGGGATTAATCAAATATTCGTCTTCGGTTCTAATACCGAAGGTAAAGTTTCCATTCAATTAATATCCCCAGCGAGTGGGGATTCATCGGACAGGCATTCTTCATGTACTCTGTGGGGGTAGTCAACTGGCATCTCCAGTTTCCATTCAATTAATATCCCCAGCGAGTGGGGATTCAATAACTCTCTTTTCAATGAGCAACTAAAAGTTGCTCGTTTCCATTCAATTAATATCCCCAGCGAGTGGGGATCACAGACGATCGAGAATCCGATTTTTTCACTATTAAGGCGCGTTTCCATTCAATTAATATCCCCAGCGAGTGGGGATACTCGGAAATTAAGTCAAACGAACTTGGCAAACCATTAACAGTTTCCATTCAATTAATATCCCCAGCGAGTGGGGATGATTGAGATTAACCCCGATTTAACGAATTGCCTAAAAGGGGGTTTCCATTCAATTAATATCCCCAGCGAGTGGGGATCTATTTTTTCTTTTTTAGATAGCTCTTTGGAATACTTGATGGTTTCCATTCAATTAATATCCCCAGCGAGTGGGGATTCGCTCATCTATCCATTACCAGCGATCGCTCATCTATCCGTTTCCATTCAATTAATATCCCCAGCGAGTGGGGATAAAAAAAATCCCTAACTGTCCTTACTCAGTAATTGCAATTTGTTTCCATTCAATTAATATCCCCAGCGAGTGGGGATAGCTAAAATTATAACCCTTACCCAGCAAGATGTCTAGAGGCGGTTTGCGAGGTTCACCAATTTTGTTGCTACAATTTTGCTAAACCTCGAAAAAAAAATCGCTGAAACCCTTACCCAGAGAGGCTGCGAGGTTCCCGACGAATTAGCTAAGTTACAGCGATTTTCCGTGAACCTCGCGGTAGTTACTTATTAGGTAGTTAATAGTTTATTGGTTTGTTTACAAACTTATAACAGCTAACAGAATCATTAATCAGCAGTCTCTAAATTAGACAGTTAGCAATTTACGGAGATTTTACTGAAGCATTTAGGCTGAAAAAAAGAGTGGCCGACTACCCGAAGATAGCCGACCGATTACCCCCTAGTAACTGTTCGGGGAATAATTACTTATTTTACCATATAACGATACGCCCAAAGTTACGCTGTGAAGGGTTGAAACTGGGTTGGGTGGCGATCGCATCGCATCTCAGTCTGGTTGCTGTGCTAAGTACCTTTCTGTGGCTTCTATGGTTGTCCCGGAATTGTCCAACAGACTCAAATTATGGCCATTACCCGATACTCATGGCGCGATCGCTACTAAAAGCCGCCAAAACTGACCCTTGCAAATTCCCCGGCGTCACATTTGCCACCACGGTCAAAATATCGCCACCGCTCAACTGAATCACCGTATCACTACCACTGGCGACTAATTGAATCGTTTCCTGATTGCCCACAATCACAATTTCATCCCCAAGGCCAAAATCAGTAATCAGGTCTGCCAAATTAGGATTAGTTTCGCCCACCACCGTATCAGCGCGGATAATAAACTTATCGGCACCAAGACCCCCAGTGAGGGTATCAGTACCAAAATCCCCAATTAACACATCATCCCCATCACCGCCAATTAACAAATCATTTCCCTGACCGCCGCGCACCAAATCATTTCCGGCGCCGCCATATACCGTATCATCACCCCTATTGCCATTGAGAATGTCATTCCCATCATTGCCTTCAAGCCAATCATTATCTTGACCGGCACGCAGGTAATCATCTCCCCCACTACCCTGGATGGTATCGTTCCCTCGGTTGCCATTGACGATATCCCGATCGCTCGACCCCACAATCAAATCATCCCCATCAAAAGCCCGCACTCCTCCGGGGTTTTGGCGGCTAATTTCCGGGGTTAACTGCACCACATCATTCTCCGCTGAAAAATCTGCAAATACAAAAGACTGATTTGCCGGTTCCGTTATCCCCGCGAGACTCTGGCGGCGAAATTCTGGTATCACCTCTCCCAACATAGGAACGAATGATATTAAGTCTGTGCGACCCTGCTCGTCTTCATCTATTGTTGAACCTTGGTTTTTTACTGGTTCACCAGTGGGGTCTGGTTCCTCCCCGAACCATAAGGCAGCAAACCCCTTATAGATACCAACTCCCAAAGCGTTCCAGGGGCGATCGCTCCAGATACCCTGATTCAGAATCACCGCATTATGAGGCGGGCTATTTTTCCAGACTTCCAAAGCCTGTTCCGCAGACATAAAATCAGCCGTTGTTCTGGCAAAATTCTCATATCCATTTCCCGGATAACCCGTATTCAGTCGCTGCGGTGCCGTCCACATATTTGGCCAGGTGCTAGAATCGCTCCCATCATAAGCGCCATAACTCCAGGAATGGGGATTGCGGGGGTCATCCAACCTCACTATTTGCAGATTTTCCGCCACATCCTGCAAATGGCGGTTCGCCACCGTAGTCAGGGCATTAGATGCGGGGATAGAGGGCAGTCCGTTTTGCTTGCGATAATCGTTAATTAAGGCATAGAGTTTGGCCTCTTCCTCTTCCAAACCGTCCAAGGGTGATTTTGCATAAATATCAATAGCCATCTGTTAATTACCTTTAATTCAGTTTCAAAGGAATCTTAAAGTATGGTTTCTCCTGTTAGTAACAACAGGAATAGGGACGTCTCCATTAATTCATATTTAAGGAAAGCTTAAAGATTTACACGATTGTTGATTCATGCTTTGTTTCCACTAACTCACCTTCGAGTGGGAAAATGAAGCTGAAAGAGAGCAACTTGGTACAGGAGTCTATCAGGCGATCGCACTACCATACTAATTCAGTGAAACTGAAACTGACATACTAGGGACAGCCCTCTATCTTTATGAATACTATTTTAAGCAACAGAAACTCCCGCTGGTGAATATGGCAAGTTACAACATATCTATCCAATCAAGACAGGCGCCCTTACAGCGATACGGTGAAACTGGGTTGAGTGACGGGCGATCGCATCGTATCTCAGCCCCCCCGCCCCTCTGCTCCTGAAGCCCCCCTGCTCCTGAAGCCCCCCTGCCCCCCCTGCCCCCCGCTCCCCTGCTCACCCATTCACCAGCACGGGCTGAATCCATCGCCACTCGCGCTGCTGCCGTCCCTTGCCAAAAGCCACTCTACGCCAATGACCTCGCCGCCAATGAGTCCTAGGGGTGGCATGGGTGCCGTGGGCAGATGAGACGCGCTCCGTTTGAGGCTGAAATTGTTGACCGATGATGAGCGGAGTTAGGCGGTCTTTGTTAGCTTTCTGGCCAAAGCCTTGACCCTTATAAGAAACCGAAACCTTCCGAGGAGGCGCTAAATCATCAGGTCGAATTTGAAGATAAAGCAGGGTTTGGATAACAATTTTTTCAACCCGATTCAGAAAATCTCGTTCGAGGTCAATATCGCGGTTAGCGTCTGGTTTTCCTTTGTCTCCAACCGTCTGAAAGTTGCCATGAACCAGGTGGTCTCCAGCAAATTCTACAGTGCTGGCATAACGAGTCCCATTCTGAAGCACCGTCAGCCAGCGCAACTTTTCACAGTCAACGGGCACAGAGGCGATAGTATGTAACCCAAACTGCATGATGGGAAACTTATACCCTGGGAGAAAATGCTGGAAACTAACCCAGTTGCAAAATTCACCATCGGGGTTTGGGATGCTTTGGGGCAACATGAGAATGCCAAACGGGACGGATAATTGCAAATCAGCGATCGCCTTGGGAATGTCGGATTGCTCAAACGCAGCAAATAAATCTTTATCGAGCCACCAGACGGGAAACGGATTGTGAGCCAAAGTCCAGGCTGCCATTACCGTCGAACTCCAGGCAAGGTCATTTAAAAAATCCTGCGGCGTCAATAACTCTTGGTCTAAACAAAAGTCTAGGGAAAATAAGTTGAACGCCAGATGTTGAGCTACGGTGGAAAATGACTCGTAACCGGCAACATCTGGATAAGACCGCTTGAGCTTGTCAAACCAAGGGCTTTTCTTAGCCAGTTTGATGCCCTCTGTATGGATATGTTTCTGATTCCGATTATTTTCCCTCAATTTTCCCTCAATTTTCCCTCAATTTTCCCTCAATTTTCCCAAAAAACATCAAGAAATATCCAGAAAATGCTAGAAAGTATCAGGCTGACTTACAACTGGTCAACCGATGAAACACTTACCCAGTCTGGGTTTTAGTTAATGGAGAATAGGGAACTCGAATCCCTGACCTCTGCGGTGCGATCGCAGCGCTCTACCAACTGAGCTAATTCCCCGCGTTTGTTCTCAGACATTGTAGCACAAGTCAGAGCCAAGGGGAAGTGCTCTGAGGAAAAGAGATGAAAAAAAATCACAAATCCCCTATGCTGCCGACTGGCTGTACACTTCCTGCACTCGTTCCAGGTTCAAGTCCCACAGATAGTCTACTGCCCAGTTAGCGTGCCGTTGCAGCATATGTAATGGGTAAGCATGGGCGACTCCGACCACAGGGATTTTGGCCCGTTTCGCCGATTCAATGCCGGGAAACGTATCCTCAATGGCCAAACAATTTTGGGGTTGTAAATTCAAGCCCGGATAGACGCGGTTCAGCCGTTCGATCGCCAGCAAATAGCCATCCGGTTCGGGTTTGCTGACTTTAATATCATCCCCACTGACGATCGCGGAAAAATACTCGGCAATTTTTAAACGGTTTAAGACCAGTTCAACTTCCGATCGCAGGGCGCCACTGACCACCGCCATTTTTAGTCCCAGCCCTCGGATCTGATAGATTAAGTCTTCGAGTCCAGGGTAAACGGGGATTTTGGCCAAGGTTTCTATGTGAGCTTGATAGGCTTGTGCTTTGCGTTGAATAAGTTTGGTGAGTTCCGGTTCTTCGAGAATTCGGCCTCGTCTGGCAAATAATTCAAGGATACAAGCGCGATCGCTGCGCCCCAAACACAACTCCCTAAACTCACCGTCCTTGGGACGCAAGTTTTCTTGAATCAGCAATTCCGCCAGCAACTGCTCATGGATCGGCTCATCATTAATGATGACACCATTGAAATCAAATAAAATTGCTTTCAGACTCATCACTATCTCCTGGTTTCGGTTTAGAGGTGTCCTGTGGACTCAACTCACAGGATTTTTCTCAGCTTTGTAAATCACTGAAAAAAATTAATGATTTTTTTTATATTTTAGCGAATTTTCTGGCGATTTTTGGCTCGGAGGCGCCGGGGACTTGGGAAACCCCCCATCCCCAGAGGGGGATCTTTAGGGATGATTGCATATCAGCCATCACCTGTGGTATATAAAACTCAGCCTATTGCCAGCTTGAAAATATTGGCAATACAATCTTGGCAAAGTCAACAAATATGTTTAAAAATTTTCCCCGCTTAAAATCCAGTAAGTTTTACTTAGGAATTACCACAGTTTTCTATACGATTGGCGGCTTATCTTCTCCTCTCTTAGCGCAAGACAAAATCGACTTTTTGCCTGAAGATTTGTTAAGCAATCCGGTGGCTAAAGCCCAAATAAATGAGCGATCGCTTTTTTTATTTGACAATAGTCTGCTGAATTCCGGGCAAATGCAAACTTTCTCGTTAGAGTCGTTAGAGATTCAAGACCCTTTAATCTCCGGCAATTCGGCCCAGTTTTTATTAACTCAAGACGTTGACTGGGCAGTTTTTTGTGAGAAATTTCCCCAAAATTCCATGTGTCAAGGAGAGCGAGAAAAGCCACAAGAATCAGACAGTCAATCCCCGGCGATCGAACCCCCGGCGATCGAACCACCAGCGATGGAAGTGCCAGAGATAAAACCCCCAGAGATGCAAATTCCACAGAGCGAACCTCCAGGGATCGAAATTCCTGAAAAGCCATCATCCGGATCCAGTTCTGAAGACTCAAATAATCAGGAAAAACCCCGGAAATGGGGGCCTTTGAATGAACTCAGTGGAGTGGCGATCGAGCCGCAAGTCAGTAGCTTAGGATTAGGATTAGATATTACAGCCAGAGTCTCAGAAATTTTGAATGCCCGCGCTGGATTTGGGATTTTTTCTTTGAGTGGAGACTATGAAGAAACCGATGTGAAATATAGCACAGATATTAACTTAAGAAGTGGCGCGGCGGTAATGGATATTTATCCGCTTCCAGAGACGGAATTTCGCCTTTCTGCGGGGGTGATGTTAAATGGAAATAAAGCAGAGGCAACCGCTGAGTCTCAAACAGTAGTTGTCGGTGGGGTAGACAGACAAGTTTACACCATTGGTGGGCGGACTTTTACCGCTGAACAAGTGGGAACTTTATCGGGAGATGTCACGTTTCCTTTAGTCGCGCCCTTTGTGGGCATTGGTTGGGGAAATGCGGTGAAACCAGGAAGAAGATTAGGATTCACGATAGATTTAGGAGTGATGATTCACGGAACCCCAGAAGTTTCTCTCAGAGCAACTAATCAAGCGGTGACGCCACAACTTCAGGAGTCAATTGATAAAGAAATAGAGGATTTAAATGCCAAATTAGACGGGTTTAAATTTTATCCGGTTTTACAAATTGGCATTAGTTATCAATTTTGATGGCTTTGGCTCAGGCAATATTTGAGGTTATTTTTTATTTAGGCAAATTTTTTACTCAAATTTAACCGAAATTTCTATTTCTTTATTTGGGTCGAACGGGTCTAAACCGATATATTTCGCCCGAATTGTGCTATTCGGTTTTACGGGGATTAAGGGTGTAATGGTTCCCAGGGAAAGCAAGTCACCTTTTTTAAGTTGTTTTCCTTGGGCTTTAAGGGTATTTTTGATCCAGAGGACTACGCTTAAAGGATGACCCAACAATGCACTACTATTTCCGGTGGCTAAGGTTGTGCCATTTTCATCGATAATTTCTAAACGAATGGCGGCTAAACTGGTTTGCCAATCTTGATTATTTGTCAGAGGAATTGGCTCCCCTAAAATTCCATAGCGAGCGCCAATATTGATGGCCGCGATCGCATACACATCCATTTTCACCTCTGACCCATAAACCAGATCCGGAACTTCGATAAATGGTATCACTGCATCCAAACTGGCTAATGCTTCTGACATAGTTTTTGCCTGATTAATGGCATCACTACCGACCCGGACAATTAAATCTCCCTCGGTCATGGGTCTAGCCCCAAAATTAGCGGGTAAAACTGCCCCATTGGGTAATAACATTTTCTCTAATAAAACCCCTAACAATGGCTGAGAAACCCCAAATTTTTCTTGGGCTGGAGCACTGGTTAGTGCGGCTTTATAGCCTACGGGATTGCCCAATGTCTGGCTTAAAATTTGGACAAATTCCGCTTGAATTTGTTCAGCTTGGGCTAAAGTTAAATTCGCGGTGACGGCGGTGGCTGGAGTTTTGCTGAGGTAGCTATTTGCTAATTCTTGGCTAGGGCTGAGAATATTTTTAATGTTGGTTTGTGGGCGGGAAATATTGCTATTATACGCTGTATTGATGTTTTCTTCAGCTATTTTTTCGGCAACGGTGGTTGATGTACATTGAACCAAAGTGGGAGCCAGCAACAGGGCAGCAGCGACTCTAATTAATCTTAATTTTTTGTTCATGGGTTGGAAGCCAATACAGGAAAGAAATACAGGAAAACTTAAAAGATCGGTTTTTTTGGTGAACAGCCGAAGCAGGAAGAGAGAAAAAACCCGGTTGTTGGGATAAATTTGGGTGACAATAAACCGGGTTGTTTGTCGCTCCACAGCTTAGGGAAATCACTAAAACCAGGTTTCTGGGATGTTATGATAATATACTGGCGAGATTAAGCAAAGTTTGCTTGCGCCATTGAGCATCAAATTTGCGATCGCACCTTAACTCTAATACCCGAATGCCCTGACTCGGTAATGGGTTTAATAATTGCCTTAATTTTTCCCAAGAACTAATCAGTTGATGCTCAACTCCATAACTGGCAAAAAGCTGACCAAAATCTACTTGTTGCGGCGTGGCGAAAAACTCCTCAAAGGGTGGGTCAAACTGGGCTACAGGTAACATTTCAAAGATGCCACCGCCGTTATTATTAATTAAAATAATTGTCAGATGACCTTGAAATTTAGGGCAAAGTAAAAACCCATTGGTATCATGGAGTAAGGCTAAATCTCCGGTTAGCATAACGCTAGGTTGTTGGCGGTGGGCAATGCCCAAAGCGGTGGATAAAGTGCCATCAATACCATTAGCCCCGCGATTAAAAAATGGCCGAATTTGCAGGTTTCCCGGTTGCCAAAAATATTCTACATCCCGCACGGGCATACTATTGGCAATAAATAGAGGAGTGCCAATGGGTAAGGATTGGGAAATTACCCAGGCTAATTTCGGTTCAATGATGTGATTGATTGACGCAAATGTTTGGCTGATCGCCTCTCTGACTTGGCTCTCAGCGTCCGCCCACTTTTGCCGATATTCTGCCTGGGCTGAATTAACTGAATTGAAAGGATTGGGGGGGTTATTTGCGGCAGCAATGGCTAATTGTCCCACGGAAATTGTTAAATGAATCGTGGGGCCGTGGAGGGGGTCGAGATTATGGTCAGATGGATCAATTACAAACCGGCGAATGTTTTGAGTTTCTAACCATTGTCGCAGTTGTTTGCTAATAGGTAATTCGCCGATTTGCACCACAATTTCCGGGGTCAAGGTTTCGGCTAGATTCTGGTTGCGTAAAATTAGGTCATAAGTGGAAATTAAATCAGGATTTATGGCGGCATAATTCCGCACGGGAGAAAGCCCTTCGGCTAATACCGGCCAATCAAAGGTTTGGGCAAGTTGAGCGATCGCCTGACAATAGGTTTCTGGTTCGGAAGGTTGGGCAGGCCCAGCAATAATGATTCCCGGTTTACCTTGCCACTGGGGAAATATTTGCTCAGGGATGAATCGTTCTCCAACCGTCCCAACCCCTCCGTAGCCCCCCCGTTGAAGGGGGGGTTGGGGGGGTTGGGGGCTAGGAGGGCAGCAATGAGCAAAAAAATCCTCGGCGTCGAACGTCTGCCGTAAGCGATCGATCGCCAAAGCCCGATCCGGTTCGGGCAACGGGGGCAACGGGTCGCGCAATGGCACATTGAGATGAACCACACCGGGAACCGGAAACAGAGTTTTTTGCCACCCATAGATTAAGGTTTGGCGCAAATAACGCAGCATGGCTATGTCCAACGATGGCGCCGCTAACTCCGCTTGCCAGTTGGGGTAATGACCATAGAGTTTTAGTTGGTCGATCGCCTGTCCCGCATGACAATCGCGCAATTCTGGGGGTCTGTCAGCGGTCAACACCAACAAAGGCACGCGACTTTCCCGCGCTTCAATCACTGCGGGGTAAAAATTCGCCCCAGCGGTTCCAGAAGTACAGACGATCGCCACGGGCAAATTACTTTGTCGGGCGAGTCCCAGGGCAAAAAAAGCCGCCGATCGCTCATCCAGTACCGGAATTGCGGCAATTTTTGGGTGAGCCGCAAAAGCGATCGCCAATGGAGTGGATCGCGAACCGGGACAAATTATTGCGGTCGTTAATCCTAAATGGTGTAATGTCTCGACTAAAACTGACGCCCAAACCGTATTTGTATTCCGAAAATCTATCATTGCCTTTAATCGCGATTTTTTAATTAAGCGATCGCACCCTAATGGCGGTCAGGGTAGGCCGTTCGTTCCTACCCTGAAATAGGATCGCTTATGTGCTCAAACTAATGTTTTTAAAAGGGCTTGAAGTTTGAGGTCAATTTCTGCCAATTCTCGATCGGGATTTGAGCCTTGAACAATTCCAGCACCGGCATACAGTCTAGCATGATTTCCTGTAATTAAAGCCGAACGAATACCGACAATAAATTCTCCATTTCCTTGGGCATCTACCCAGCCAATTGGCGCTGCATATAAACAGCGATCGAAGGTTTCATAGCGGCGAATTTCTTCACAGGCAATATCTCTGGGAACTCCCGCCACCGCTGGAGTCGGATGCAGTTCGGCTAAAATATCTAACGGATGCACGTCCGGGGGAATCGTCGCTTTAATCGGTGTCCATAAATGTTGAATATTCGAGAGTTGCAGCAGCCGAACTTCGGGATAAATTCGGGGATTTAATCCTAAATGAATTAGGCGATCGCGAATAAAATCAATCACCACTCGATGCTCGTGCCGTTCCTTATCACTAGAGATTAATTGATTGGCTAACTGAGCATCTTCGGCGGGAGTTTTGCCCCTCGGTGCAGACCCGGCCAAGGCATCCGTAACCAGTTGGTGATTTTGAATACTGAGTAATCGTTCTGGACTGGCTCCCAGAAAATTTTGTCCCTGGGGATTGCTGGTGACAAAGAGATAACAATCGGCATAAAATCGGCGCAAATTCTGTAAAGATTTGACCAAATTAAAAGGTTTCGGTGAACTGACATCAATGGCATGAGCTAAAACGACTTTACTTAACCGCTGATTGGCGATAGAATCTAATGCCGAATTCACCGCTAGTTTAAAATTATCCGTTTGGGTAATATGCCGTTTTTTATTCAGAGATTGACCATTGGTTTCTGCCCAGTTCAACCCCTGGGATTTAATTAAATTAATTTTTTGGAGTTTTTGCCAAATACTTTCGGCTAAATTTTCAATATTATGATCGGGTTCAATGAGGCAATTAGCCACTAATAAACAGTGATTGTTAGAGCGAGAAACTTGCCAACGGGGTAAAAAGACGGTGGCCGCAGGAAAGGGGGAATCACTGGATTTATCTGGCGGAAAAAAGGTAAAACTGCAAAAAAAGTGGGGGCCGGCAAAAGGCAAGTTTAATGCCCCTGTGCTCAGAGTATTGGCCAGGGTAGAATGAATAAAATCTTTGGTTTGGGTAAATCGATCGCCACTGTTAGCCGTAAAATCTACTGCGGCATCAAAAGCAGCGATCGCTTCACCGTTTCCCCCTTTTTCCAGATAAAAATGTAAGGGAGATTCTGGACTGAGAACTTGAAACACCGCCAGGGGATCCACTGGGGGAATTTCCAGGGAAATGCTGATAATTTGACCACAGCCTTTTTCTCTGGACACTTGCTGACAAGCGACCAGAAACTGGCAGAGTTCCCGATGACCTTGCAATAGATTGGCATGAAACGGTACAACTGGCATGGAAGAGAAAATGGCAGATTTTGGCGGTTGGGGCACAGGTGTCCCCTTAAAGGTTGGCTACTTAACTATAAACGAATCAGGTGGAACTAGACGCACCACTGATATGTACACATAGATATATATAGATAGGACTTACACATTACCTTTATATATGGTAGGGGTGATTCCGCGAATCACCCCTACCTAAAAGGGTGACATAAGGAAATTTGCGTAAGTCCTATATAGACATATTTTGGGCATCCCGATGGACTGATTGGCGCGATTCGCGTTCGCGATCCGCTTCAGGCGGAATCGCAGAATTTACCAGTCCTCAGACCAATCATTCCTGATTTGTCGCGGACAGGAGTAAAATTCCCTGGTTTCTGTAATATTTCTCAACAATTGCCAGGGATCATCCACCGATCTGCAATTGTAAAATTATGAAGTTCCTTAAATTCTCTGGGGCACAGCCACCTGGGTTTGTCACTGGTTAGCTGGCGATCGCCCAGGGATTCAAATGCTCAACTCTAACCGAAAATATCTGTTATTTTCCTTCTCCGGATAGTCTGCGATCTAATATTTACAGTTAAAATGACCACCCAAACCATTCAAACTTCCAAACGCCAACTGTGGCTTGCCGCCATTAAACCACCCATGTATAGTGTGGCGATTATGCCCATTTGGGTCGGTAGTGCGATCGCTTTTTTTCAAACCCAAACTATGAATTGGGGGATTTTTTCCACCTTTATGACGGCGGCGATTTTAATTTTAGCCTGGGAAAATCTCTATAATGATGTCTTTGACTCAGAAACCGGCATTGATAAAAATAAACATCATTCCTTAGTCAATCTCACCCAAAATAAATCCTTAATTTTTTGGATTGCCAATCTGTTTTTAGCTGTTGGCATTCTAGAAATTATCGCGATTAGTTGGTGGCAGCAAGACTTCACCGTCTTAGGCTTAATTTTGCTGGCCTGTTTCCTCGGCTATATGTACCAAGGGCCACCGTTTCGCCTGGGTTATCACGGATTAGGTGAAATTCTCTGCTTTGTGGCTTTTGGGCCCGTAGGAGTGGCCGCTGCTTACTACAGTCAAACCCAAAGCTGGTCAATGCTCAATCTATCGGCGATCGCCGCATCTATCATTGTAGGCATCGCCACCACCTTGATTTTATTTTGTTCTCATTTCCACCAAGTAGAAGATGACATTGCCGCCGGAAAGCGATCGCCCATTGTGCGCCTAGGAATTGAAACCGGAACCAAACTCCTGCCGTGGTTTTCTGGGAGTATTTTTGTATTTACGGGAATATTTGTGGCATTAGGAATGTTTCCCCTTTCAACCTTACTCAGCTTGGCGGGTTTACCCTTTGCCATTAAACTTTCTCATCAAGTCCAAACTTACTATCAAGAACCACACAAGTTAATCAATTGCAAATTTATCGCCGTGGGTCTTCATTTTATTAGCGGTAGTTTATTAGGCTTAGGATTTCTCTTCTAGTTTATTAATGATTGGTTGTTGGGTAAGGATTCTTTTGTTGGTTGTTGTTGGGTAGGGATTATTTTGTTGGTTGTTGGTGGTTATTAATGCTTTTAATATCCAATAATCTCCAATCGAACAACCAATAACCAAAGAATTCCTACCCACCAACTAATAACCACTAACAAACAACAAACAACAAAATAATCCATAACCAACAACCAATCATCAATCACCATGAACATTCACTATTCTTTGTCTGGAAATCGCCATAAACCTGTCATTTTATTTTTACATGGATTTCTGGGAAGTGGGGATGATTATAGGGAGATTTGTACAGAGTTAAAAGACAAATTTTGTTGTTTAACCGTTGACTTACCGGGACATGGAAAAACCACAGTGAACGGGGATGAAACTAGCTACCAAATGCCCCAAACTGCTCAGGCTTTGATTTCTTTACTTGATCGCCTCCACATAGACCAATGTTTTTTAGTGGGCTATTCAATGGGGGGGCGATTGGCTTTATATTTAACCTTACATTTTCCCCAGCGATTTTACCAAGTGATTTTGGAGGGAGCCTCCCCTGGATTAAAGACCGAGCCAGAGCGATCGCAGCGCCGTGCAGCCGATGAAGCACTTGCCCAAAAATTAGAAACAATTCCCTTCAAATCTTTTTTAATTGAGTGGTATCATCAACCTCTGTTTCAATCTTTACTCCAGCATCCTGATTGGGGAAAATTAATGGCACGTCGGATGCAGGAAAACCCCAGAGAATTAAGCAAATCTCTCCGTAATCTGGGTACTGGCAACCAACCTTCTTTATGGGAACAATTACCCCACAATTCCGTTCCTATATTACTCCTAGTAGGAGAGTATGATGATAAATTTAGAAAGATTAATACGGAAATAGTCCAGCGCTCTGCCTTCGCCCAGTTGAAAATTATCCCCCACACAGGTCATAATATCCACTGGGAAAATTCGAGAACATACGTCAACGAATTAATTCAATTTTTCGGAGCGTGCGATCGACTTAAATCTTGCTAAATTTTCTCTATGATTGCTCTAAAATGTCCCTAAAATGGGTATCGTTAATTAGCTAAATGCCAATTCTTTATTAATTATTCGTTATTCGTTACTCGTTATTGGTCATTCGTTATTGGTTCGGGAAAATTCTCAGCCTAAACCAAACAGCAAATAACAAATAGCCAACAACAAATAGCAAATAACCAGTAAAATCCGGCATCCCTGATCTGCCCTGATCTGCAAATCCCAAACAGATAGCAAAATAATGGAATACAAATTTGAATTTCGTCCCTACCAGCGCCAATTCCGAGTCCCGGTCAAAACCAGTCATGGCACCTGGGATCTCCGAAAAGGTATTATCCTGCGTCTCACCGATGAGAAAGGGAAAGAAGGTTTCGGTGAAATTGCCCCAGTGAGTTGGTTGGGGTCAGAAACCTTTGAGCAAGCTTTAGACTTTTGTCAACAACTCCCCAAGGTGATTACACCAACGAATATTTTTTCAGTTCCCGACGAGTTACCCGCTTGTCAATTTGGGATTGAATCAGCCTGGGAAACCATTACCACTCATGCACTCACCCTGAGTGGAATGCCATTAGAGGATTTGCCAGATCCTACTTCAGAACCGGAAATGTGTAGTGGTTTACTTCCCCCTGGACAAGCGGCCATCCTTGCCTGCAAGATTCTCTGGAAAAAAGGATATCGTACCTTTAAGTGGAAAATTGGTGTGATTCCCATTCAGTTAGAACTGCGAATTTTAGAGCAGTTAGTCCAGTCAATTCTGGAAGATTTTTCTGCCGATGACTCGATTTCCCTTCGCTTAGATGCCAATGGCGGACTGACGGATGTGGAAGCGAGTCAATGGTTGCACGTTTGCGATCGCGCTGGGAAAATTATTGAATTTTTAGAGCAACCGTTGCCGGTGGATCAGTTTGACCAGATGAAGAAATTAAGCGATCGCTTTTCCACCCCCATTGCCTTAGATGAATCAGTCGTCACCCTGAAGCAAATGAAAGAGGTTTATCAAAAAGGTTGGAACGGAATTTTTGTGATTAAACCGAGTATTGCCGGTTCTCCTTCCCAAATTCGTCAGTTTTGCAAATCGAAAAATATTGATGCGGTCTTTTCATCGGTTTTTGAAACCGAAATAGGCCGCGAAGCTGCCCTGAGATTAGCTTCAGAATTAAATACTAAACATAATCGGCCTGTGGGATTTGGGGTCAACCATTGGTTTGATGATAATTTTGATGTTCATCAACTTTGGCATGATTAAACCGCTGTCCGGGAAAATTATCCTCTATCAGGGATATCTTATTTAATTTTTTAAGTTTATAGTTGTAAATTTCTAGTTGTTTTACTTGGAATCGAAACCAGCATGAACTATTGGATATTATCAACATTAACCACCCGAAATCATCAAGGTTGGCTCAAAGGAATTGACGGGCAAAAAATCGAGGCGATCGCCCAGCAAAAATTTCAGGAAATTAGCGATCGCTCCCCGGATTGTCCGGGGAAAATTATCCTTTGTGACGCTGACCCGGAGCAATTTATTGGCAATTTTATCGCCGCAGTCGAGGCCAAATGTCCCATTTTTTTAGCCAATCCGCACTGGCAAGCACAAGAATGGCAGCAGGTCTTTGATTACCTCCAGCCCGATATTATTTGGGGCAATGATTTAGCACATTTACAGAAATATCTCAAAAAACCGGCAACAGCCAAAAAATCTGACCAGTTTTTTCCCTTACCCAAAAACCAAGCAGCGATTATGATTCCCACGGGCGGATCTTCGGGAAAAATTCGCTTTACCATTCATACTTGGGAAACTTTAACCGCATCAGTCAGCGGATTTACGGAGTATTTTCAAGTCTCAAAAGTGAATTCCTTTTGTGTTTTACCCCTGTATCATGTTAGTGGTTTGATGCAATTTATTCGCTCGTTCACTACCGGCGGAACTTTGGCAATTTTCCCCTCTTATAAAGAAATTTTAAATGTCCTCACTTCAGAATCTCGCGAGGTAATCCCCTGTCAAAAATATCTGCAAGAAATTAACCCGGAAAATTTTTTTATTTCCCTTGTACCCACCCAGCTTTCTCGCTTCCTAGAACAGGCGATCGCCGCCGATTGGTTATCACAATTTGCCACGGTGCTTCTCGGTGGCGCCCCCCCATGGCCAGAATTATTAGAAAAAGCTAGAGAGTATCACGTTAAATTAGCACCGACCTACGGCATGACGGAAACAGCCTCCCAAATTGTCACCTTAAAACCCAGCGCTTTCTTAGCTGGGAATCAGACTTGTGGTCAAGTTTTACCTCATGCCCAAGTGAGAATTTGTAATGAAGATGGTCAGCCATTAGGGGTTAATCAAATTGGCCTAATTAAGATTAGAGCTAAATCTTTAGCCCTGGGTTATTATCCCGATATGGCATCGTTTTCCCTATGTGAGGATAATTCACCAGAGTTTACCGCTGATGATTTGGGTTTTTTTGATGCCGATGGTGACATAAATATTGTGGGACGCCGCAGCGACAAAATTATTACAGGTGGGGAAAATGTGTTTCCCGCTGAGGTAGAAGCGGCAATTAGAACTACTGGTTTAGTTGCCGATGTTTGCGCGATCGCCTTACCCGATCCTGACTGGGGTCAAGCGATCGCCGCTGTTTATGTTCCTAACCATTTAACCGTTTCCCCGGAATCTCTGAAAATCGAGTTAGTAGATCGGTTGGCTAAGTATAAGCAGCCAAAACATTGGGTGCCGGTGACAGAGTTACCTCGGAATGCTCAGGGAAAAATCAACCGCGTCAGCCTCTATCAAATTGCCCAAGCATGGCGTCTTAGCCAACCGCAAACAACTAACTAACATTCAACCGTTCCATGATTAATTAGCTGACCGAAGTCAATTCTTGAGCGTGAACCTGTTGCCAAAGATATTGCACATAAGACTTACGCGCCGACATCGTTTGGCCGTTTTCTGCCAAATCTTCTGCGGTTTGTTCTAAAATTCGCACGTCAATCGCATTCAGTCTTTGCCGCCGCTTGCTAGAACTCAACAACCAGACCAGTTGAAACATCATCTCTGGGTCTGCGGTGGTGTTGGGATTGCACCAAGCCAGTGCCATTTTATGATTATGGTTTTTGCGGTTTGTCAAATTCAACCGATCCCAATACCCTAATTCTCTGATTCTTGTATAAAATTGTTGTTCCAGTGTCATAGTGCCCTACTTTGTTGAACCGACTAGAAAGTGTGCCTTAACCAACCCGGATTAGATTCACTAATTCTTAATATATCTTAATTTATTAAAAGAATGTTAAATAGTTTGTATTCTGTTACACAAAATTACAATTAATTACTAAATTATTTTCTTTGTCTTAATTTTTCTGTAGATTTATTAAGTTTTTTTAATTTAAATGTAGTAAAATTAAATAACATTACTATTTATTAAGTTTGTTTGAGATTTGTAAGATTTTTCTGAGAAAGTAGCGATCGCTATTAGGTGAAATATATAACTTGTTGGTTATTGGTTATAAATTAAGGGAAGAGGGAAGAGGGAAGAGGGAAGAGGGAAGAGGGAAAAGTGAATAGTGAATAGTGAATAGTGAATAGTGAATAGTGAATAGTGATATTTCTTTTGTACCACACCCCACACCCCCTTTCCCCAACCAACAACCAACAACCAACTATAAATCATCAATTCCTGTGGTCAACCACTGGATCATCGGTGGGGATAAGGGTTGTCGGCGGCGATCGCGGGGATTAATACAGACATGGCGAGTTAAGGCTTTGGCAAGGCAATTCTGAGTGAGTTTGGGATCTGGGAAAATTTCATAAGCAATTTCAAAGGAGTTGTCATTTAATTGATGGGGGGTTAACTCCACACAGAGGCGATCGCCGCAAAACATGGGTCGGAAAAAATCCACACTAGCATGAACAATGGGAATCGCCACCTCCGGGTTGCGAAAAAAATCTTTCAGATTAAATTCTGCGGACAACAGTGAAGCTTCATAAGCTTCATGGCATATGGCCAAAACATTACTAAAATAGACCACTCCCGCTGCGTCAGTGTCTTGGAAGCGAATCGTCCGCAAGTAGGTGAATGACATATTATTAATTATTAGTGATTAGTTATTGGTTAGGGGTGCTGATTGTGGAATTTAACGCTGAGATGTTGGTTGATTTGCCGGGGAATTTGCCGGGGAAATGCGGCGATCGCGATACATTAAAGGTAATCCCCCTTTTTTGCTAATCTAGCTAATGTAGGTTAGACCATTGGTAGGCAACCCAACCCTCTAATCGCCGCGATCGCGATCGGTAAATTCTATTGTCAAGAATTGGTAACATATCACTGGGGAAGAGGGCGGCGTTGCCTGAAAGTATATAGCGGTTATTGTCCGAATGAAGTACAGAGGTTTTCTGGATTCCCGCCGGCGCGGGAATGACAGGTTTTTTTTGTACTTCATAACTATGACAATTGCTATATAGGTTTCCGAATACTGACCAGTCCTAATCTACTATATCTACTATCCCTTATATCTACTATCCCCTGAGCAAAGAATAAAGAATCACGCATAATTTTTAGTCGGTTTTTAGAATTATCCCTCACTTGCCTAGAGACTTGATACTTTGTCAGAACAAAAAAAATGATTTGGCTGGAGATTATTCTTTTTTTATATAAAATTAAAGCCAATCTCTGAAATAGATATTTTAAATAGACCAAAACCTTGATTTAAAGATACCATGAGAAAAGTCTAATTGAGTCACTGAGATCGCCGTTCAATTGAACCAATTATAACTAACTATGATCGAGCGCCAAATGATGACAAAATGATGACAAAATATTTAGTCGTCAAGAACCGTCCATTATAATTAGATCGGGGCGGCGAGATTTAAAGACAAAGCTGTAGCACAAATGAGAGATTTAGGGGAAAATATTAAAAAAATACAAAAATTCATTTGTCTCTGGCGATTTCTGAATGGTCAAGCCGGTTACAGTCATTCAACGGCTGATTCAATATGGGGATGGTAGCGAGAGACTCGCCATTATCAAGGTCAGGAGGCTCTATAAACAATGTCTGAACGGCAACTAGCAATGCAAATCGAGGATCTCAGTAGACAAATAGCCGAATTGCAGACCACATTGCAAGCAGAAATCAAGGCTCGTCAGCAAGTTGAGTCTTTATTCTGGGAACAGCAAATCTCCCAAAACACAGGAGACTTAGCCAATTCAAGCACTGAGGAGCCACTTAGGGAAAATCGCCGAAAATGCTCGCTACAGTGGATCAATCACATTCTGAATACCATTGCGGATCCCATTTTTGTTAAGAATGAAGGACACCGTTATTTAGTTGTCAACGATGCTTTTTGCCAACTGGTTGGATATCCCCGAGAACAGTTGATTGGTCAGTCCGACGAGCAGATTTTTCCCGAAGTTGACCTGTTCCGAGAACAAGAGAAACGGGTCTTAGCCTTGGGGTCTCCGGTGGAATATGAGGCGAATTTTACCAACGCCGTGGGTAACACTTATGTTATCTCCACAAAGATATATTGTGTTGAGGATGTGGGGGCAGAAAAATTCTTGGTGGGGATCGGTCGAGAAATTAGCCAGCAAAAGGAAATGGAGTTGACCATGCTGGAATGTCAAGAGCGTTTTCTGGATATCATGGATCAAGCCGCAGTTGGCATTGCTCAACTGTCACTGGATGGTCAGTTTTTGTGGACGAATTCTGGTTTTGGCAAAATTGTCGGTTATTCTGAGTCAGAATTATTAGAAATGAAGTTCCAGGATTTGACTCATTCCGCAGATTTGGACTCAAGTCTAGAGTTATGTCAGGCATTAATTAATGATTTAATTCCTAAGTTTTCGCGGGAAAAGCGGTATATTCACAAAAATGGTGCAGTGGTTTGGGGCAATGTTACTGTATCTTTGGCGCGAAATCACGAGGGAAAACCGAAATATTTTGTGGCGTTTTTGACGGATATTAGCGATCGCAAACGCACGGAACAAGCATTACAAGACAGCGAACATCGATATTATAGCTTGATGCAGGTTTCTCCCGTGGGAATTTTCCATTTAGATGCCAGTGGAGAATGTGTTTATGCTAATCCTCACGCTTGTGAAATCGCTGGGTTGGGACTGGTTGATATGTTGGGAGAAGGATGGATTCAAAATGTTCATCCCGAAGATCGTCTAGCGGTGTTTGAGCAGTTGCAACAGATCCACAGCGATCGCCAAAAAGTGACTGGTAAATATCGGTTTTTACGGGCTAATAATCAGGTGACTTGGGTTTTGTCAGAGGCGATCGCTCAATTTGACCAAGACACGAAAATCACTGGCTATGTTTGGACGGTGACAAATATTAATGAATTGAAAGTCACTGAGGAAGCATTGCGTCAAAGTGAAGAGCAATTTCGTCATACATTTGAATATGCCCCCATTGGGATGGCGATCCAGTCTTTGAATGGGCCATTTCAGCGGGTGAATCAAGGATTGTGTGAACCTTTGGGCTACACCGCTGAGGAATTGTTAGGCAAAAGTTTTGCGGATTTAATCCATCCAGAGGAAGTGATGGCATTTCTGGAACAACAGCAGCATTTATTAGCCGATGAAATTGCTTCTTTTCGAATGGAAAATCGCTATTTGGCTAAAGATGGTCATGTAGTTCATGCTTTGTTAAAAATGGTGTTAGTGCGGGACTTTAGGGGAGAACCGCTACATTTGCTCGGTCAATTTGTGGATATTAGCGATCGCAAACAAGTCGAGCAACAATTAGTTCACGATGCTTTCCATGATGCTCTCACTGGTCTGCCTAATCGGGCGATGTTTTTGGAACGAGTTTCCACCGCACTGAAACGAATTAAACGATATCCCCATCAGCTATTTGCTGTGTTATTTTTAGATGTGGATCGCTTCAAAATTGTCAATGATAGTATGGGGCCGGTGATGGGCGATCGACTGTTAATTGCGATCGCTGATAAACTGAATCAATGTCTGCGGTCTACGGATATGGTAGCCCGTTTGGGCGGCGATGAATTTAGTATTTTACTCGAAGATATTAAAGATATTAAAGATGCCACAAAAGTCGCAGATCGCATTTTAGAACTGCTGGGTTCACCCTTTACTTTAAATGGTTATGAAGTCGTCACCACTGCGAGTATTGGCATTGCCATGCTATCTCCGACCTATGAACAACCAGAGCAAGTCCTCCGAGATGCAGATATTGCCATGTATCGAGCCAAACGCGCTGGCAAAGCTCGGTATGAAATATTTGATAAAGTAATGTATTCCTATGCTTTGGGTTTATTACAGTTAGAAAATGACTTGCGAAGAGCCATAGAAAAACGCGAATTTAAATTACACTATCAACCAATTACCTCTTTAGTATCCGCCAGCTTAACTGGCTTTGAAGCATTGGTGCGTTGGCATCATCCAGAGAAAGGCATGGTTTCCCCGGTGGAATTTATTCCTATTGCGGAAGAAACCGGGTTAATTGTGCCTTTGGGTGAGTGGGTACTCCGGGAAGCTTGTCAGCAAATGAAGCAATGGCAAGACCAATTTTCCTGGGTTGCTCCTTTGAAAATGAGTGTGAATCTTTCGGCAAAACAGCTTAGGGAGAAGCAATTAATTCAGAAGATTGATGACATTTTACTAGAAACTAATTTAAATCCCAATTGCCTGAAGTTAGAAATTACTGAAAGTGTGTTAATGGAAAATACCGAGGTAGTGGCGAAAATTCTCTGGCAACTGCGATCGCGCAATATTGAGTTAAGTCTGGACGATTTTGGCACCGGCTATTCTTCCTTAAGCTATTTACATAGTTTCCCCGTCAATACAGTGAAAATTGACCGTTCTTTTGTCAGTCGTATGAACGACAACGAAGAAAACTCAGAAATCGTCAAAGCCATTGTCACCCTGGCGCATACTTTGGGCATGGATGCAGTAGCCGAAGGCATCGAAACCTCTGAACAATTAGCCCAATTAAAATCCCTAGCTTGTGAACAAGGACAAGGTTATTTCTTTTCTAAACCCTTAGATAGTCAAGCGGCAACGGAGTTATTAGCCAACGCCCCAACTTGGTTTAATCACGGGGAAGCATGAGGGCTTGGGCAGATGTAGGGGTGCGCGGGTGCGGGGGGGCAGGGAAAGTGAAAAGTCGTAGGGGCGAATGGCCAAGAGAGAAAAGAGAGGAGAGAAAAGAGAGGAGAGAATATCTTTCCTCTTTCCTATGCATCCTCTTTCCTCTTTCCTATGCATCCTCTTTCCTATGCATCCTCCCTTTCACTATTCACTATTCACTCTCTCCTGAAGCTTCTGAAGCTCCTGAAGCCCCTCATCCCCACTCGATCGCCCCATTGAATCTCTGAATGACAAAGGCTTCAACTAAGTCCTAGTTCTCGTTTGAGCCGATTAATTGAATCCGGGTTGATGTAATGGTCGATACAGTAAACTTGCGGGGCGCGAATTAGGTCTTCTTTAGCCGCTGCGATCGCCGCTTTCACGGAAGGTAAACTGGCGGGGTCACAGCCGATCACCCTTGCCCGACGGACAATCGAATTGAGCTTATAGGCATCTTCCAGTTGGGCGGTAATCACCAGTAATTCATCCCCCCGCATACTATTAATAATCACTTCCGTGGCTCGCAACCAACCGGGACTAATGCTTACCAGACCCAGACAGCTATCCTTGGGTAGCTGTTTGACAATCGCCTCTTCTTTGGCATGGTCATAAATATCAATCGGCAAAACTCGTACCGACTTGGGCTTGGCGATCTCCTCCGCTTTGCCAATAAAATAACGAGTCGTCACCACCGTTCCCGAAGGCGCTTGGGCCAGCACGTCAGCCAACTCCTCCAAAGCCACAAGTTGCACCGGCGTTGCCAGGGCTTCTTCTAACTCCCAACGCATCCACTTACCAATGCCAATATCTTGGGACGGGGCTGTCACCAGAATTCGCGCACTACACCGTAAACGCCAATCAATTTCTCCTAAAAATAGCTCTCTGGTTTCATTGAGCGTGCAACCCAGAGCAATTAGCTTGTCAACACTTTTCTGCACAATCTCACTCGCTTGGGGATGTTGTTCTAAGATGTAAGATTTGATAGGCCGTTGGCCTGGAGAGCCTTCGGCTTTGACATAAATCCCCGAACCCGCTTGGGATTCTACCAACCCGATCGCTTCTAATTGTTCATAAACTTTGCTAATCGTATTCCGGTGTAAACCCGTCTGCATGGCCAACGCACGGGTACTCGGTAGCTTTTCCCCCGGAGAATATTGCCGAGAGGCGATCGCAAACCGAATTTGATTAAATAATTGGTTCGACGCAGAAATTTCGCTATCAGACTGAATATGAAAATCAACCATATCAGGGGCTCCAGGGACAAATTATTTGTTGATTGTTGATTGTTGATTGTTGATTGTTTATTGTTGGTTCTGGCTAACCTATAATAACCAATAACGAACACCCAATAACCAATAACGAATAACCAATAACCATCAACCAACAACCAACAACCATCAACCAACAACCAACTATCAATATAAAATCAAACCAGTTATGTCAGAGAAACTATGTCAGAACAGCAAATACTTACTCATCAGGTTAAAGTTGTCAACGGAGATTTGCAACTTTCCGCCTATTTAGCCCAACCTGTGGGTCAAGGGACATTTCCAGGGGTGATCGTGTTCCAAGAGGTCTTTGGGGTCAATGCCCATATTCGGGATGTCACCGAACGCATTGCCAAACAAGGATATGTGGCGATCGCCCCAGCAATTTTTCAACGCACTGCCCCCAACTTTGAAACCGGATACACCGAAAAAGACCTAGAAATCGGCAGATATCATAAAGACCTCACCACCGCCGACCAACTCCTGAGTGATACCCAAGCCACCATCAACTACCTGAAAAGCTTGCCCGTCACCACGGATAACTTTGGCTGCATTGGCTTCTGCTTTGGCGGTCACGTCGCTTACCTGGCGGCGACATTACCGGACATCAAAGCCACCGCCTCATTTTATGGCGGCGGAATTGCCACCATGACCCCTGGAGGCGGTGAACCTACCATCACCCGCACCCCAGAAATCAACGGCAGCATTTACCTATTCTTCGGCAACCAAGACCCCCTCATTCCCAATGAACAGGGCGATCAAATTGAAGCCGAACTTCAGAAACATCAAATCTCTCATCGCGTCTTTCGCTACGATGGAACCGACCACGGTTTCTTCTGCGATCGACGGGCTAGTTACAACCCCAGCGCCGCCGCAGATGCTTGGACTCACGTCTTACAACTCTATGGCGAAACCCTCAAAACCTCTCACTAAGTGAAACTCTTATTGAGCATTAGGTGACAGGTCATTGGTGAACAAAGAAAAAATGACCTGTCACCTAACGACAACTATCAAAAGTTTTATTCAGCTAAAATTTATCTAAATGCTAAAGTAGTAAACAGGAGTAAACAAAATGGTTCAGGGCGTTTTCACAGATCCCAGCGTTGAATTTTTTCCCTTTGAACAAGAAATATTCGATCGCGATTTTTATCTCGCGGCCAACCCCGACGTTGCCGCCGCCGGATTCAATGACGAGCAACTATTAAATCACTTCCTCAACAATGGAATTGATGAAGGCCGGCGATTTTCTCTCGTATTTGATTTTAACTTTTACCGCGCCGCAAATCCAGATTTAGCTGGGTTAAGTAATCGGGATCTATTGAATCATTTTAAAACATCAGGAATCAGCGAAGGTCGGCTATTTTCCCCATTTATTGACCTGGACTTCTACATTCAATCATATAGAAAGAGAAACGAATTAACCACCGCAGTTCCCGAAGATTTTAACCCCATAGAATCAGCGAACCGACAATGGCTCCGGTTATTAGTGAACCAACTACAAACCGCTCCAGCACAACCAGAAGAAGGAGAAGATTTTTTCCGCTTTTCTCCCTACATTGATATTCAAGAAATTTACCTACCCACTAACCCGGATTTAGTCAACGCTGGTTTCAACGTCAAACAAGCCTTACAACACTTACAACTGTTTGGCCTAAATGAAGGTCGCCGGTTTTCGATTATTTTCGATCCGAAATACTATGTCGAAAATAATCGGGAGCTTCAGTCGGCTAATTTCAACAGTCGCACCGCCTTAGAACACTTTATCCGATTTGGTATCAACGAAAATCGCCGTCCCTCCCTGCTGTATGATACTCAATATTATCGAGATAACAACCAAGATTTAAAAGAACAAAATCTCAATAATAAGGAATTAATCAATCATTTTCGTCTGATTGGTTTGCCCGACGAACAACGGCAATCTTCTGTATATTTTGCCCCTAGAGCTATTGATGCTTTACTCCAAAATCAAACCGTTGCCGAAAATCCTGATGAAGCTTTGGCAGCGAATAACATTTTACAGCCGAAACAAAAGTGGAACACCAGGGTTAATGGCACCCTGACTTATAGCTTTGTGACCCAAGCTAGTGCCGGTCTTTATACCGGGGTAGAAAGTGGGGTCGGGGAGGTCAGCGAAGCGATTAAAAATAATGTCCGGGAAATCATGCGGCAGTATAATGAAATTCTGCCATTTCAATTGGTGGAGGTGCCGGACAGACCCCCGAATACCGGGGAAATTAGAATTATGTTTTCTAACGGACAACCAAATAATTTTGGCAACTTTTATGCTTATGCTTATGACCCTGGAATTAGTGATATTAATTTACGGGGTGATATCCATTTAAGTAGAAATTTTGAGTCGGATCAAAATAATGCTTTTTCTCGACAAAAAGGCACTTTTGGCTATGAGTCTTTGGTACGGCAAATCGGGTTTGCTTTAGGACTGAAAAATCCGGGGATTGCTAGTACCAATCCTTTAAATAATTCCCCCGTAAGTTCCACAGAATCTCAGCCATTCTTACAGTCTTTTCAAGATAATAATACGAATACGGCGATGAGTTATAATTTTGCCGGGGTAGGCGCGGTTAGCCCGATGTCTTATGATATTCGGGCGCTGCAATACCTGTATGGGTTTAGTGATGCCAGAAAGGGCAATGATGTCTATGCCTTTGATGGCAGTAATTTTATCGGGATGAAACAGACCGTCTGGGATGGGGGTGGCATCGATACCCTGGATTTTTCCCAATTGCCGGGGATTGATAGTTATTTCTTTAATATGAATGAGGGGGGACTGAATACCACCTTTAGTGCCCTGAATGGTTCCACCTATATCGGGGTGTCAGCGGTTAGAGGTGAAGATGGGAGTTTAGAACGGGCTGGAGTTGGTAATGCCCTCTTGACGATCGCCGATGGGCCACATATTACCAGTAGTTATGGCACGGTGATTGGTTTTGGGGTGCTGGTTGAGAATTTGATTGGTTCTCCCGTGAATGATTTTATTTCGGGCAATAATCTGGATAATGTGATTAACGGTGGCCCTGGGGCGGATACGATTATCGGTGGCAGAGGCGCCGATACCCTGACCGGGGGGCAGGGTTCTGATATTTTTGTGTATGCGATCGCCGATGGTTCTGACCGGATTACGGATTTTAGCGATGGGGTGGATAAGATTGGTTTGTCCGCTGGGCTGACCTTTGACCAGTTGTCGATTACTGGAGTGGGCGCCGATACGTTGATTCGGGTTGCCGGTACGGGTGAGCTTTTGGCGGTATTAGCTGGGGTGCCGGATTTTGCGATTAATGCCGGGGATTTTACCTTGGTGTAATCCGAAGCGATCGCCGAAACTATCGCCGAAACTATCGCCAAAAAAGAGCGATCGCCGTAAGAATTAGCTAGACTGGGTAAGCTGATTGTTGATGGATAACACAGATGTTCCCTCTCCAGTCAGCTACGACAGTTCAATGTTGTAGCGGTTCAGTTCTATCAGTATAATTTTACTTTTGTCAAATCCTGAAATTGTTATGAATCAAGAATCGACCCGTTCTCAAAAGGGTAAGCCTTCCTTTTCCGCTGAAGATTTTGCCAAAGCCCTTGCAGAACACGACTATGCGTTTAGTCTCGGTCAGGTGGTGTCCGGTCGGATCGGTGCCTATACAAACGATGGTGTCTATGTAGACATTGGCGCCAAGTCCCCTGGGTTTCTGCCGAAGCGAGAAGCAGCGGTGGCATTCGTTGAGGATCTTGAGGAACTATTACCCCTCGATGAAGAACGGGAGTTTTTGATTATCCGCGAACAAGATGCGGAAGGTCAGGTGACTCTTTCGATTCGACAATTGGAACTTAAGCAAATCTGGGATAAGTTGGCGAACAAGCAAAAAGAAAATCAGTCCGTTGATTTGTATGTGACGGGTGTGAATAAAGGTGGGGTGACGGTTGATATCAATGGGTTGCGTGGGTTTATTCCCCGATCGCACTTGTTGGAAAAAAATAATCCCGCATCCCTGGTGGGTAAAAACTTGACGGCAAATATTTTAGAGTTAGATCGCGATCGCAATAAGCTGGTGTTTTCCCAACGGCACTTAGCCCAATCCAGTCGGATTGGTGAAATTAAGGTGGGCCAACTCCTGGAAGGAACCGTAGTCAGTATTAAACCCTTTGGCGTTTTTGTGGATGTGGATGGGATGACTGCTTTACTCCATATTAATCAAGTGAGTAAAAATTACGTGAAATCTCTGGATGATCTGTTTTCTTTGCGGCAACCCATTAAAGCGGTCGTGATTGATATTGATGAAACCAAAGGTCGCGTTTCTCTGTCAACCAAGTTATTAGAAAATCACCCCGGAGAAATCATAGAAAACTTTAATGAGGTGATGGATAACGCTGAAGCCCGTCATAATAAAATCAGTCAAACATTGCCCTCTTAATTAGTCAAGCAATAACCCTGATTTGTCAACAAATCGGGGTTTTACACTAACCATCAACCATCAACCAACAAACAGGGAACAGGGAACAGGGAACAGGGAACAGAGGTGCTGGGGTGCTGGTGGGCTGGGGAAAGAGAGGGAATAGGGAATAGGGAATAGGGAATAGGGAATAGGGAATAGTGAATAGTGATACTTCTTTTCACTTTTCACTTTTCACTTTTAACTTTTAACTTGTACGGGCGTATGGCCAGAAAGCCCCTACGACTTTTAACTTTTAACTTTTAACTTTTCACTTTTCACTTCTCTTCCCCCACACCCCAACCAACAACCATCAACCATCAACCATCAACCATCAACCATCAACCATTAATTGATGTAAAGTCGCGGTCATTACATCAGTGGTTTGACCAAAGACTGTAAATAGTAACACTTCTCGATAAACTCGTTGGGCGGGATGATCAAGATAATTCGCTTCCCCACTAGCAACAGTGACGGCAGCATGGGCACAACGATTAGCTAAAGCGATCGCCTCCGCTCGTAATTTTAAACCATTTTCATAGATCACCTCTGTTGCCAATTCTGACAAAATTGCCTCGCGACACCGGGTCAACTTCCGATCCAAAACCTCAAAGGTTTCTTGAATAATTGGTAAGTGTTTTGTTTTCGCCGTCTGTTCAATAATATCTAAAGCAGCGCGAGCACAACCTAAGCAGAAAAAACTAAACATCAGCACTTTCTTGCGGTCATTTTGATGTATCCAACCGGGGGGCTGAATGCCCACAATATAATCGTGGGGAACAAACCAATTTTTAATTTCCCCAATGACCGTATTGGTAGACTGCATGGCCGCTAACTGCATAGGTTCGCTAAAATGAATTTCGCCCCCATTCGGTTGGGTAGTATTGGTAAAAGGAATAATGGCGAAGACTGCCCGACCATCGGCTAAGGTGGCCGCTACAATTAATTCGGGAAATATATCAAATCCCGTCGCCCAACGTAAGTCCCCAGAGATGCGATAGCCCCCTTTGACCGGGAAGGCTTTGATCCGGGGTTCCCCAGCACGTCGGAGGTGGGAAAAGCCAACCCCCAAAAGGCGATCGCCCGTTGCCAAATCTGGTAAATAAGCTTGTTTCAGTGCTTTATTTTCACTGGCGAAGATCGTACTACTGGCACTTTGATGCTGAATTTGCAGAAAGGCTAAAGCACCAGAATATCTGGCGACCATTTCCTGAAACCGCCGAAAGTCTTCTTCTGATTCGGTGAGTTTTAAGGCTAATAAGGAGCGATCGCCCAATCCTTGCATTGCCCAACGCAACACCGCCTGGTCACGATCGATGGCAGCGGCTTGGGGCGCGATTTCTGACCGCAGATAAAACTCCGCAATCTCCAGCAGGGGTGGCTGACTACTCATAATTTGGCTTAAAATTTTACTGATTTTAATTTTAGATTTAAATGACCATAACTCAAGCTAAAAAAAACGAGATTTATTTATGCCGCTAAATCAAGAAACCGAAATATTTTTAGAACAAGTAGCCCAGTCCGGTCAACCGCCACTACATGAGCAGCAACCGGAAACTGCCCGCAAAATGAACGCCGTGTTCGTGGCTGCTTCCCACCCCCCCGAACCTGTAGCCCAAGTGGAACCTCGCACCATCCCCGGTCCTGGGGGAGAGATTCCCCTCTTGATTTATACCCCCTTTGGGGCTGGGCCCTTTCCCTTGTTGGTGTATTTTCACGGGGGCGGTTGGGTAATCGGTGATTTGCCAATGGTGGATAGTATTTGTCGGACTTTAGCCAATGCCGCTGGTTGTGTGGTGGTGTCCGTGGATTATCGGTTAGCCCCCGAACATAAATTTCCCGCAGGGCTAGAAGATGCCTACACCGCAACTAAGTGGGTGGCGGAAAATGCGGCATTATTAAATGGCGATTCCCGCTTAATTGCGGTAGCGGGGGAAAGTGCCGGGGGAAATCTTGCGGCAGGGGTGACGTTAATGGCACGAGATCGCGGCGAATTTGCTTTAATCTATCAATTACTGATTTATCCTGCTACTCAATATCAATCCAACACCCCATCCTTTCACCAATATGGAGAAAACTACTTTTTAACGGCTGACTCAATTAACTGGTTTTGGCATCATTATTTACCCAGTCCCACGGAGGGAAAAAATCCTTATGCATCTCCCTTGTTGGCGGAAAATTTGGCCAATTTACCCCCAGGATTAATTGTCACTGCTGAATTTGACCCCCTGCGCGATGAAGGGGAAACTTACGGCGATCGCCTCCGGGAAGCTGGGGTAGAAATCAAAACCATTCGCTATGATGGCACCATCCATGCTTTTATTAATTTCGCGAAATTCTTGCCCCTGGGTCAAACTGCCTTAAAGGAAATTGGGGCAATTCTCCAAACTGCCTTCACCCAGGGAAAAAATCACTCTTAATCACCGATAAAAAATAGAGGGAAATGATGAAACCACACCGCCGAATATTTCATCTTTTAATCACCTTATTTCTCATATGCCTGATGGGATGCGCTCCTGCTCAAGCATCCCTGGATATGTCTGCCCGACTCAGCCGATTAGAATCAGAATTTTTCATGGTGCGATCGCAGATAAATTCCCTGGAATCTCAAGTTTCTCGACTCAACAACCGCCTAGATTTTGCCCAAATCCGGCAAGCCCCCGAACCGGCGATCTTTCCCCTACCCCAACGGGAAATAGTCGAATCCCCCAACAAACAACAATTTGATCGACTAGCCACCCTTTTAATCGAACTCAAAGAACAAATCAACACCCTAGAAACCCGATTTTCTCAGTTAGAAGCACAATTTAATCAGACTAACCAATAACCACCAACCACCAACCAGCAACACCCATAAAAATTACCCCATAAAAAATCATGGCTAAATGTCCAATTTGCTACACCGAATATCTTGAATCAACCCTAGAAACACCCCTAGAAAAATGTGCCGTTTGCGAATGGGATTTAAAATACTATAATTTACCCCAAACTGGGAAATATCGTCAAGCCTTTGCCAAAAAAGAACAAGCCCATCTCGACTGGGCGAGAAAAATGTGGCAAAAATATCTCGTACAACAAAATCACTCCCTGACTCAGCCCGTAAACGTCAACCCTTTAGTCAATAATTCTTATCGAGAATCAGTCAATCAAAGTCTTGAATATGCCATCATTCTCAAACTGGAAGCCCGATTAGAACAATTAGAATCTCGGTTACAAACATCTGAATTAGAAATTAAAAGCTTACGCTCGGAATTGGCCGTTGAACAAGAGGAAAATCGCCATTTAAAATCTCAGATGGAATGGGTTTTGTATGTCTTGCAGGAAGCCAACCCCCAAGACATCCAACAAACTCTCTGGCAACTCCAAGAATGGGCTCATGCTCTAAGCAATTACCCAGCCCAAAATCAACCCCAAAATCAACCCCAAAATTATCTAAAATCCGAGGTGGGGATGGACTATTCTAAGTTAGAAAAACTCCTGGCAGCGGGAAAATGGCGACAAGCCGATGAACGCACTTGGGATATTATGCTTAGAGTGGCTAATCAGGAAGATCGAGGTTTTTTAAATCTTGAAGATATCGAAGGATTTCCGGCTACGGACTTAGAAACGATCGCATGGCTTTGGGACTATTATAGTGGCGGTCGATTTGGCTTCCATATTCAGTATAAAATTTGGCAAACTGTGGGCAATGACTACACTATTTTTTGCGATCGCGTGGGTTGGCGAGTCAAAGAAAATTGGCTGTATTATGATGATTTAAATTGCTCTATTACCGCCGCCGAAGGTCATTTGCCGGTTACAGGATGGCGTAAACGGTCTTGTTATGGCCTCGGTGGGGCTACAGCCCAAGAAAATACTGCCGCTTTAATTGCTCGCTTTAATGAATTGAATAACGTGAATATTTAAATGAACATTTTGTCACTAAAAATCTCCAACTAACAAAAATCTCCAACTAAAAATTTCTGGGCATTGGTGGGCAATGCCCGATTTCCCATCACTCCTGTTCGGCTATTATTACCGGAATAAATACCGGAATAAATACCGGACTAAATACCGGACTAAATACCGGACTAAATACCGGACTAAATACCGGACTAAATACCGGACTAAATACCGGACTAAATTGAGTAAGGTGGGGATTTTTTATCTAGATCGCGGTTGCCTGACGAGATAGGAATTTCTATGGAACGTAAAAACTCAGCACTTTCTTCCGGTAGAGAACTGTTAATAAACATTCCGCTGCCTAATTCAAATCCGGCAGCTTGTGATACTCTGGGAATAATGGCCAGATACCAATGATAGTAATCCGTGTAATCTTGATCCGTAGGAATTGAGCGAATGGTATAGTTATAGTCTGGGTTATTTAATCCATAATAGAGTTTAGCCAGAACCGTTTTCAAAATCCGAGCCATATCGATAATTTCTTCATCAGAAATTTGCTCAAAAGACGAGCTATGTCTTTTGGGAAAAATCCATAGATGAAATGGGGATAATGCCGCATAAGGAATAAAGGCGACAAAATGTTTATTTTCGGAAATAATCCTCTGAGAGGCTGAGAGTTCATCTTTCATTGTTCGACAATATAAACACTCCCCAGTTTCATCAAAATATCGCATCGCTTCTGAGATGCGATCGCGCATTTGACCGGGCACAATAGGGGTGGCCGCAATTTGCGAGTGAGGATGTTCTAAAGACGTTCCCGCTTTCGGACCATGATTCTTAAAAATGACAATTGTTTTGATTCGAGGATCCCGTTTAAGTTGGCGATATCGTTCCCGATACATGCTAAAAATATTGGCAATTTCGCTAATTGTCAGCAGTGCCGGATTGACGTTATGCAAGGGATGTTCAATAATCACCTCATGGACGCCGAAACCGGCGATCGAACGGTAAGTTTTTTGAATTTTGCGCGTGGGTTCTTTTTCCGGGGAAACAGCGGGATATTTATTAAAAACCGCCCGGACTTTCCAGTTTTCGCGATCGCCTAAACAACAGATTTCCTCGGCAGTATCATGCTCATTCCCTGGACAAAATGGACAATCCGCTTGATAAGGTGGAATGATGCGATCGCTTTCTATTTTTTTCGCAAATTGATTCGGTCGTTGTGACCGTTCATGGGCAATAATCACCCAATCTCTGGTAATTAAATTTTGTCTGAGTTCTGACATGGTGTTTATCTAAATAGAAATTCAACGTTTTAATTCAGCGTTATAGCGGTTGATCCGGGAAGGATCGCCCTTCCATAGAACAACCGCTAAGGGAGAACAAATTGAGACAAGGACTCCCTGGAGGTGACTGTTTTTTGCGATCTGCGCCAAATTAGCCCATTAACAAATTCACAAAAGTTAACATTTTGGCTAATCAACAGAAAAAATCTTTGCTGAGAAATCAGTCCCGAAAAAAACCGAGAATATTTTTCTCCGTCACTTACCTTGTTTTTTTTACATCAATCATTATTATAACTGGATTCAGCCCCCTATTTCATGGGACGAGAACAGAGAAAAAATGACTGCCGGATTTCTTAAATTATTTTTTATAATTAGTTTCGTTTGAATATTTAATGCTGAAAAATGAATTTATTTGTTAAAATTTTAATGCCAGCGATCGATAAAAAATAATTAAATTTTAGATTAGCGATATCGCTATATATATTTTTTTTATTGAAAATAAACAAGCAGAATTTAATCATTTTTTTCAACGAATATTTAAAATATAATTTTAAATATTAGTTGAAATCTAATTTAACAATTCTTAACCGATCGCCGCTCCCAGTAAATCAGCCTAGACTGATGGTACTCTAGATCAGACTTTAGCTCGGACTTTTGCTCGTCCCAGATGCAAATTGCCCCTGGGAAGGGCTGGTCTATCTTCAAACCCTGGTGAGGAGCAATTTGCCCGTAAGGAAAAATGCTTATTCTTTTCGACCGTATTCGCCACCCTGTTTTCCATTGTTTGTTTTCGGGAACATGAAGGGTAATTTTCTCCCAGCCCTAAGTCAAACCAACTGCCACGCAAATTTGCGTTGCTAAATCGTCATCGTATTCAGCGGCGGAATTGACCAATTTCTTTAACCGGCTTATTTAACCGGAATTTGATGCATAATTTCAGGAAAAACTATCAACCAATTTATCAGGAAAGTACCCATGTCTCATAAACCATTGCCAAACCTAGACATCAAAGAAAAAATCAAAGAAAAAATCAATGAAAAAGGCCAAGAAAAAGTTACAGAAAAACAGCATAATTTTGGGGGACAAAAACTAGAACAAGAAATCGAAGCAGAAGATAAAGAAGAAGATTATTTTGATTATTTTTACGACGAACCGGGCAGCGCACCGGGAACTTTGACGATTGAATCGGATGCGGCTCCCACCAAAATTGTCTTGATTGATTATAACTTAGAGCGAGCAACTCGCGTCAGAATTAATCAGCCGGAAGAATGCTATCAATACTTAGATACAGAGTCAGTTTCTTGGGTCGATATTCAAGGTTTAGGAAATGAAGCAACCTGGCAACGGATTGGCGGAGTGTTTCATTTGCATCCCCTGGTACTCGAAGATGTGGTCAATGTACCACAGCGACCCAAAGTTGAAGAATATCAAGAGCAATTGCTGATTATTGCACACATGGTGATGCCGATGGAAGATCAGCAGGGTTTCTATCTAGAACAGGTGAGTTTTGTGTTGAGCAAACATTATCTGTTGACGGTTCAAGAAGAACCGGAACATGATTGTTTTGGGTTGGTGCGATCGCGCATTCGGTCGGGCAAGGGCATGATTCGCAAACACGGGGCTGATTTTTTAGCTTATGCATTATTAGATGCTATTATTGATGGGTTTTTCCCCGTATTAGAAGATTACGGCGAACGCATCGAAGAACTAGAAGATGAAGTGGTGGCAAATCCCTCGCGAAAAACCTTAGAAAAAATTTATGAAGTGCGGCGAGAATTACTCGCTTTACGGCGGGCAATTTGGCCGCAGCGCCACTCGATTAATCGGTTAATTAGAGATGATAGTAAGCTGATTAGTCAGGATGTGCGAATTTATTTGCGGGACTGTTACGATCACGTTACCCAAGTGATTGATTTAGTAGAAACTTACCGAGAATTAACCTCTGGGTTAATGGATGTCTATTTATCCGCTGTCAGCAATAAGATGAATGATGTGATGAAATTACTTACCATCATTTCCACGATTTTTATTCCCCTAACTTTTATTGTGGGGGTGTACGGGATGAATTTTAATCCCGACGCTTCGCCGTTTAATATGCCAGAATTGAATTCCTATTGGGGCTATGTCGGCTGTTGGGGAGTGATGATTGCGATCGCACTCTCATTAGTCTATTTCTTTTGGCGTCGGGGCTGGTTTGAGAATTTCTCCTCCGTAGACAAAGATTAAGATTTTCTCTAACTTGAACTTGACAAAAGATATTTTTTATGGGGATAACAAGATTAAGTGCAATAACCCCCAATAAATAACCAACAACAACCAATAACACCAATAACACCAATAACAAATAACTAGCACCAAGACAATGATTTCTATCGTGCTTATTTTGACTGTGGGCGTCATTCCCTCATTAATTTCCGTTTGGGTACTCCGGCAAGCCCAAGCGACAGCCAATGAACGATTGCAACGAGCAATTGCCAGGGCTGGCAGCGGATGGGTTCCTGATGATTCACCGGCCAATCAGCCCCCAGAACCGTGGCAAATTATTGGCGATCGCACCTGCCAATTTAATGCCAATTCTCCCTACATTCGTTGCGCCGTTAATCCTCAAGGGCCTTGTCAAGGTTGCCGTCATTATGAACCGGCAAATTTTAGCCTACAAAATCTAAATTATTAATCATGGATAATTGTGGTTATTAGTTATTGGTTATTCTTTATTGGACTCCAGACAACCAATAACCAATAACCAATAACCAATAACCAATAACCTTTGACTAATAGCCACCATTTAATTCAAGCTAAATGGTAGAATAAATCTTTTCTTGCAAATGAATTTGATCTCGTCGGGGGTCAGAATAACTGACTTGCACATCGAGGCGATCGCCCAACTCAAAAGGACGGGGGAAACGCCATGCCAACTCCAAGCCCAACTCCTCCAACAAAATCAAACCCAAATTATCTTCTTCCTTCAACCAACGCAGCACCAAAGCCTGCCAAACCTCACCGGAATTGCGCCGCAGATATTCCAAAGCCCAATAGCGATTAGTCTGACGTTCCACCAAACTAGCTTCTTTGGCGGTACTGGTGACACTCATCAGCATTTCCTGAAGTTCTTGCGCTGAAAAAGGCAGCGTATCGCCGCGCAGATGGGCTTTAATCTGGAAATGAGCCAACAAATCGCTATAGCGGCGAATCGGTGATGTCACCTGGGTGTAAGCATCTAAAGCTAAACTCGCATGACGGGCGGGATTTGTCCCCATTTCACTGCGGGGCATACAGCGACGGATAGCACAAGAACGCACCGGACCCGGTTCTAATAAAATTAACTCTTCTTCCGGGGGCAGTTCTGGCTGCATTTGCGCCCGGAAAGGTAGGGGAATATTGTTAGTTTGACCGTAGCTTCCGCCAACTTCCCCAGCCAGAATCATCATTTCCGAGACCAACTTGCGGGACATCGAGTCTTCTAAGACATTGATATAAATCTGGTCATCTTTAACTTTAATCACCGCTTCGGGCATAGAAATGCTGATTGCCCCTTGGGAAGTTCGCCATGCTTGTCGGATGTTTGCCCATTTCGCCAAAGTTGCTAACTCTGCTTCCGCACTGATAGCCAAATGCAGCATCTCATCCACATCTTCATAAGTGAGGCGATAGGTAGGTTGGATGAGACTGGGATGAATCGTATATTCCGCGATCGCGCCATCGGGTTCCAGAATAATCGCAAAACTTAGGGCTGGACAAATTTTGCCTTGGATCAAACTCATCGGCCCCGTCGCCAACTCCGCCGGAAACATCGGCACCATTCCCGTGGGCAAATACACCGTGGTGCTGCGTCGTCTGGCCTCCAGATCCAACTCATCTCCTGGAGACATTAATCGCGTCGGGTCAGCAATATGCACCCATAGACGTTCCCGACCATCCTCCAGATATTCCACACTTAAGCCATCATCAATTTCTTGGGTACTTTCATCGTCGATGGTATAGACCTTCATCTGGGTCAGGTCTAAGCGATTGTTTTCGTCAGGATCAGCCGGGGGAGAAATCAAACAACGATGCGCCACTTCCAGCACCTTGGTAGAAAAATTTATGGGGATTTGAGTTCGTCGCAAAAATAAATTTTCATGTTCAGTCCACAATCCTAAGTCTACTAAAAGATCAAAAGCCCCTTCCGGGGTCTCAGGACGTTGCAAGACCGCTAAGATTTCTTTCGCATTCATCCGTTCTTTGGCTTCTTCGCCAAAGACGGCGTATTTTTCGATCGCCTCAATGCGAATGCGATCGCTATTAGACCATTCCACTGGCTCACCGGCCAAACTTTGAGAAACTCGGGACAAAAATTCTGTCCAATCCCGCTGTCGAGTTTCTTCCACCTCTTTTTGATGTTTCAGTTCAGCCACCTGAGAAGCGGGACGAGGTTCATAGCGATCGCCTTTTTGCTTAAAAAACAGCTTATCTTGAGACAACAAAGAATAAGCTGCATAACACTGAGCCGGAGTCTGGTCAGAAAACAGAAGTAAGGCCATTTCTGCGGGAGAAACTGCCTCGGAATCTTCTACCAAAATTTCCCATGCTACTTCCACACTATCTGGATCGATTAGTGGTTCTACCTCTTTTCGGAAGTTAGCCAGATCAGACGGTTTATAGCCGTCCTTAGCAATTTCATAACTTACTTGCTGAGGACGGATACTTTGGGATTGACCGAATTCGTCAATCACAATCCAGTTTTTTTTGCCATCTGGACGTTCGGCGACGGCGAGTCTACGTTCTGCGTGAACGCGATATTCGATCAGTGTTCCCTTTTCCACAATCCACTAACTTTCGTCACAAAGTGTTTTTTTTCCAGACTAACTTGGTTGAGCAGGCTTCTGCACGGAGTCCCAGACCCTCAGCCAACCATCATTCTCAGCTTAACCTTCTTGATTAACAAAAGGTAACAAAGCTAAGATTCTGGCTCGCTTAATTGCTACAGTCAGTTCTTTTTGTTGTTTGGCCGTCAGCCCAGTAATCCGACGGGGCAGGATTTTGCCTCGTTCGGTGACAAACTTCCGCAGCAGTTCTACATCTTTGTAGTCTATGGGGTCTTTGGGATTAATGGGGGAAACTCGGCGACGAAAATAACTCATAGTTTTCTTTTCTTTAATTGATCAATGAATTTTTCTCTTTCTCCAGATGGGTTTTACCCGGAGGAATCATCTGTAATGACCTGCCGGATAGACCATAAAGCCTTGGAAAACCCAGGGAGTCCTAACCAGCTTTACTTGATTTCTTTGTGAACAGTATGTTTGTTACAGTGAGGGCAGAACTTTTTCAGTTCCATCCGGGCCGAGTTATTCCGACGATTCTTTTGCGTGGTATAGCGAGACACTCCAGGAGAGCGCTTAGTCGGATTCGTGCGACATTCTGTACATTCCAACGTCACTACAATACGAACACCTTTAGCCATTTTTCTATATAATCCGCAACCGGGAGATAATTAGACACAGAGGTTGATTATATCACATCATCTTCCCGGAATGGCTAAAAATTTAGTCAAATTTCCATTGTATCTTAATGTAAACAGGACTGACGTATCATTCATCAAGGTTTTACCGTAATAACTGTTATTTTTTATTCGTTATTTGCTATTCTTTATTTGTTATTTGTTGACTGTTCCCTCTCCCCGTCGCTCCTCCCTTGCTCCCTGATTAAGGGGGAATTCTTTTTCCCTGTTCCCTCTGCCCTGTCCGGCCTCCCAACAACCAATAACCAATAACCAATAACCAATAACCAATAACCCCCCTTCAAAGGGGGGGCAAAGAATCCCTACCCAAAGAATCCCTACCCAACAACTAATAATGATTAATTGTCAATCGTCGGCACTGGCACTGGAGCATAGAACTCCTGTAAATTCCCATTACGGGGTTCGGTTTCCAAGGTTAAAGAAGCCGGAGATTGAGGGGTGGCATTTCCGGTGGCATTTCCGGTGGCATTTCCGGTGGCATTTCCGGTGGCATTTCCGGTGGCATTTCCGGTGGCATTTCCGGTGGCTTGTGGAGAGGAGGTTGCCGGAGTGGGCGATCGCTCCTCTTGGGGCTGTAATGCCTCAGTCGGTGGAGACTGAGTTGCACCTTGATCCGTTGTGGCGCCGCTGGTGACAGCAGGATTACTATTTTCTGCAGGTTCGGCTTCTGGGTTGACCGTTTGAGGACTTTGGGGCTGATTGGCTGCATCACCCTCTGGTTTCTCTGGTTGGGCGATCGCGCAAGTTTCCGCACTGTAGCTAAACTCAAAAGGATATTGATAAGCGGTAGGGTGATCCTGGGCAGGAAAATCATTGGACTCCACATACTGTAAAGCCGCATCATCCAAAATATCCGAGCCACTGCTATGCAAAATTTTCGGTGACTTAATAATGTCACCGTCAGGATTCACCACAGTCCCGACCACCGCCCTGCCTTCCAACTTCTGACCACAAGCCGCTAAGGGATAATTATCGGCGATCGCGCTCGGAGTTTTGGCCGCCACATCCGGCAACTCCTGGCGTAATTGCATAAACCAGGTATAAAACTCTTCCCCACCCGCTAACATCGCTTCTTCCATAGCGGACAAAGACCCTCCTTGTTGCTGAAGGCGCTGTTGTTCCTTTAGCTGTTGGTGATATGCCAACATCTGTTGCTGATGATGAGTCAACGGCTGCGGTGGAGTGGGTTGAGCGGATTCAGGTTTTGGCGACTCGGGCTGTGCATTGGCGGTTATTGCAGCGGATTGACCATCTCGGAAGGCTTGCCGGAGTTTTTCCTTATAGGCTAAAACTGCGGCATTTTCAGCCGGTGAAGGCTCCTGCCCTGGGTTTTGACTGGTTTGTTCTCTGGGTGGTAGTACCAAGTTGGGATTAACTGGCTGTTGAGTATCCAACAAAGGTTGGGATCCGCCCACTTGTAGACCAGGGGTTAGCCCAGCGGGTAAAGGAGAATTTTGCGGATTCGGCGAATTCATCACCAGTTCTTGAGGATCGATCAAGGGAGGTGCCAGGTTTTGACCCTGGGGGGGAATCACTTGAGTGGGGGGGAAACTGGGATTAAACCCTTCAAACTGTGGGGCAAACTGTGGGGCTGGAGGCAGTTCCGGGGGAGCATCTGGCAACGCCGGAATGGTATAAACCTGCTGGGGAACTTGACTGAATAAATCAGACTGATTATTGTACGGTGCCACTGGGGGCGGTGGGGGTAATTGACTGAGTAACTCTTCCAAGGGCGATCGCACCGCAACTCGCTCTTGAGTGGCAGGGGTCTGGTTTAAGCCCCGATTATTCTTTAACGGTGAGGAACTATTTTTCTTTGGCGGTTCAGAAGCGATCGCCGGAGGTGTCGGCGGCCAGTTTTCCAAATTGGGTATAGTCGCCACAGATTCACCATTATAAAGAGAAGAACCTTCGGGCAATGTCCAAGGTTGCAGCGGTTCTTTCAGAGGGGGTAACGCTGGCAAACCAGAAAGAGGGGCGCCAGGAGAGGGCGGCACCAAGGTATCGAATTTCATCGCCGCCATATCTGGTTGAGAAAACTCTGGCAAAATACCCAGTTGTTCCGGGGTGAGTTCCACCAGTTGCACTGGGGAAATTTCTTTTTGTTTTGACAGGATTGGCACATACTCCAAACCGACGCCAAAAAGTCCGTGGATCCCCACAGAGGCGACCAGGGCTACCCCTGTCGGCTGACGAAAGACTGTTAAAAAGTTGGTTAAGGGTAGGGCGTAAGACATAGCAAAGGATCTCACCTCGGTTTTTTGGTTATTGCACAGATTGATATTTACTCCCCACTTATCTTAGCGTTGAATGCCAAATTGAGCGGTAGGGAGCAAAGGGCCGCCAATCGAGCGGAGGGGCAGGGCGCAACCCTTGTCTGGCGAAGCATTCGCGTCATGGGTTGTTGGTTTTTAGCTAAGAGTTACTTACGCGAATGCTGTCGCCCCTACGCCGCGAATGCTGTCGTCCGGGCGATTCGAGAATCGCCCCTACAGGCCCCTATTTGGACTAATCACTACATCGGCAAGAAAATTTTCGGGGCGGGGATGATAATGATGACTAAAATTAATAGGGCAATTAAGCCTAAGATATCTCGTTTGTTATCTAATTCTGTGACATCATTCAGGGCTGGACTATCAATGACCGGAATTAGGAATAAATATATTGCCCAAATTAATAATTCTGGTTTGGCGATCGCCAGGATAAAAAACAAAAAACGAGTAATTTGTCCAATGGTGATGGCCATTTTTTGCCCAAACATGGCATGGACAATATGACCCCCATCCAGAGAACCTACGGGCATCAAATTAAAGGCAGTGAGAATTAAACCAATGTAACCGGAGACGGCGACAGGATGTAAATCAATTCCTTGATTCACTCCCAGGGGAGAAGGTAAGCTAATTTTACTCAGTATGGTCAACAACAAGGAAAAGCTAGGATTTAAAGCATCAATAGATAATAGAGTAGCTTCTGAGGGCAAGGGGACGACTGTGGAATGAGCCATTCCCCACATTAAAATCGGTATTGTCACCAAAAAACTACAGATTGGTCCAACAATGCTGACATCAAATAAGATTTTTCGGTTGGGCATGGGTTGGCGAATTTGCATGAAAGCCCCAAAGGTGCCAATAAATTCCGGGAAGGGAATAAAATAAGGGAGGGTGACCTGGATTTGATAAAAAGTCGCTGTGAGAAAATGAGCATATTCGTGGCTGCCGATAATTAGCATCAGCGTTAGACTATAGGGCAATCCTTCCAGTAATAAGTTGGGATTAGATTGTAAGCTCGTTTGCTCAATTCCAACCATTTTAATCGCACCAACTAAAGTGGTGGTAAAGAGGGTGACGAGGGCTAAGGCGATCGCCAGTCCGGGTTTGTTCAATGATTGGAGTTGTTCGCCAGAATTTGGCATTAGCAATGATGGATCGTCGGTTTGGCTGTTGGTTTGGCTTGCCGGGGCTTTTGGGGAAATTCTTTGCGGATTTGGCACCAGAACAAATAAAGGTTTGCCATTAAAATCTTCTTGGAAAATCACCAAAAAGCGATCGCCAAATTTAGCCTCGATATTTTGCTTAATTTTTGCATAAGCCACATCAGATTTAGCCCGCAACTGTCCTCGACAGATCGCCGCTTGTAAACGATAATCAATTTTATGCAAGGGATACATCGTCCAAGGAAAACAATCCCGCAGCATTTTTTCTTCTTCCAGGGTCAGGGCTCTGATCTCAGAAGGGTTTGTCGCTGTTTCAGGATTATTTGAATCAGAAACTTCTAGGTTTGTTTCTGGGTTCACGGAAGATTTTGGTGGCGGTGACGGCACATCCTGCCGCCCCCATTGCACCAAAAACCAGTAGAGAAAGAAGCAAACCACAAACGGGCCAAACACCAAGGTCGGTGGCATTGACTGATTTTGATCGTGGAACGCATACCAGGCGATCCACACAAAAGCGGGCGTCATCAGCACCAGCCATAAAATCCACACAGGGGTGCGGGTTAATGTCGTAACTCGCTGCCGCAAAATGATATAGGTGATTAACCCAAGTATTAGTATTAGTAACCAGGAAACCATGCTATGCCTAAAGAACCACGGGCTGTGCTCGATGCCATTTTTGCCTTTCCGCCAAATCGGGAGACTTTAGGCGGCACAGCCTACTTTATTGTAGGAAAAAATGCTAATTTCTTAATCGATTGTCCGCTCTGGAATGAAGTCACCCAAGAATTTATCCAAGCATCAGGGGGCGTAAAGTCTTTGCTGATCACCCATCGCGAGGCTATTGGCAAAGCTAAAGAAATTCAGGAATTTACTCAGTGCGAGATTGTGATTCACGAACAAATTGCTTATTTGTTGCCAAATTTATCCCTGACTTGCTTTGCTGAGGAGTTGACGATTCCGGTAGGCGATTCCCTGGGCGAAATCGCACCTACTTTGACCTTGATCTGGACTCCTGGCCATTGTCCGGGTTCCACTTGTGTCTATTATGCGGCTCACGGTGGGGTGCTGTTTACAGGCCGTCATCTCCTGCCCAACCAACAAGGGGAACCGATGCCGTTGCGAGTTTTCAAGACTTTTCATTGGCAGCGTCAACTGCGATCGCTTCAAAATCTGCAACAACGATTTACCTCAGATCGGTTAACTTATTTATGTCCCGGTGCGAATACGGGATTTCTCCGAGGACAAGGGACGATTGATCGAGCAGGCGATCGCTTATCCCGTCTAGATATCACTGCCTTATCAGCGGTGTCCCCGATGCTGTAACTATCTGTTATTTGTTATTTGTTATTTATTATTTGTTGTTGGGTAGGGATTCTTTGGTTGTTTTCACCCAATAACGAATAATAAATAACGAATAACTCTTGACCGTTGACGATTATAGCACTTTGCGGAGTTATGAAGTACAAAAAAAACCTGTCATTCCCGCGCAGGCGGGAATCTTTGAAAAACTCTGTACTTCATCCAATAAAAACCGCTATAAATGTCCGGCGTGTTGATAAAATGCAACTAATATTAGTCAACAGTCACCCACCAAAATTCAAGAATAATTATATGACTATTCCCCAGAATTATCCCAATGCTCCTGATGTTTCCGCTGAGGACTATCTTGTGGTCGGTTTGGCGACTTGTTTTGTGAGAAATGATGGCGAAATCATTGAAGTGAAAGTGATTGAACCAATTCCTTCAGCGGCATTAGAAGCGATTATGAAGGGAGTTCCCACCTCATATTTGATGGCTTGTGCCACCACCTTGGGCAACTTATTAGATGGGGAAGTGGTGAAAATGCCCGCTGATTTTCCGCCGGATACCCAAATTAGTGAGGATTTCACCACACGAGCGATCGCGGCTGTGCGGACTTATCGCCGCCGACCGGAAGCCACTGCTTTCATTCCCGTGGGCAGCACTTATCAGAAATTTAACTATTCTCTGGAACGGAAACGAGTGCTGAATGCGGAAAATATTGTCAGCACTGAAGATAATGTGAAACAACACGCTTATACCCATCAAGTGCTGTAATTTTTATCTTTAACTTTTCTGATTCAGCTATTAGTATTTTTGGAAAAATAAGCTGATATTTTTGGTTATTTTGTCATTTTTATGGTTTAATTAATATGACAAAATAACCTATTTTGATGCTTTTTAAATTTTGTTCAAGAGTGGAGAAAAATTATTTCTGTTGGGGATATGACCTGGGAGAAAACCGAGAAAAGCATTTTACGAAAAAGGGAAATTGCCAGACTCAACAAAATTTTACGCAATCCGAGATGACAGGCGATCGCCTCATGGGTAATAATAAGGACTGTTCATCATGGAGTGAGTTAGGTAAAACAGAGCGTGAACCAGGATTTAAAGTTTAATGACCGGGAAAAGATAGAATCGGTGAAAGCTGGCATGATCGCGGCGTTATGCTTACTGGTCGTATTTGCGATCGCCACATGGGGAAATCATTGGCTTCTGGCTCAACCATCAGCAAGTTTGGTGACGTTGCCATTGGTGAATTTGTCACAAGTGAAAGCGGCGCTCGCTTCTGCCGCAGGAGTTGCCATCAGTGGTTTTCTCTTTGGCATGACCTACCGTTATGTGATTCGAGACGATCGCAATCCGCATTTAAAATCTGGGGCAGTGTTGGCGTTTGGATTAGTGCGAGCGATCCCCCAAGTAGAACCCGCCATTTCCCAACTAATTGGGCATATTCCTAACTTGGCAGAAATTTGGCCATTTGCCCTCATAGGGTTAGAAAGTTTAATCTTATTTGCGGCGGCTAGAATTGTCTTAGATTGGGCGATCGCTCGCCAGTGGGTCAAACCTTTTAACTCATAACTTTTTTTCTCACTTTGCTCGGCCAAAATTACCTGCCCAAACAATTTTAGACATTAAATACCTCAAATTCTTGGGGGACAAACTGCATATTTTGGTCAATAGCTGACAACACTTTATTATTCGCCGTTTCAGAATTCAAGCAGGCACAAACCAACTGAGCGACATCGGCGCGGTGAATCATCCCACAAACTTGAGGATTTTCAGTTAAAACGGCGTTTCCTGTTGCCGGTTCAGATTTTAACCCACCGGGACGAATAATAGTATAAGTTAGGCCACTATTGATTAAATATTCCTCAGCTTTTTCTTTTTCAATTAAAACTTTTTCCAGGGTGGCTAACGCTTGGGGCGATAACGCTCCTTTGCTATTTCCTGTACCAATGGAAGACACCAAAATAAATTTCTTGATCCCAGCGTTCACCGCTGCATCAATTAAATTTTTATTGCCCAGATAATCGGGTCTTTCCCCTTGCTGGGGCAACCCCCCAATGGTACTAATTACGGCGGCGAAAGCTTTTCCTTGCATGGCTGATGCCAGGGAAGCGGGATCCAAGGCATCCCCGATGGCTACTTGAATGCCCATTGCTTCTAATTCTGCTTGGGTATCAGGCGATCGCAGCAGCGCCACCACAGGTTTTTGTTCTTTGCTCAGGCATTGAGCGACTTCTCGACCTACTCCGCGAGAAGCCCCCGCCAAAAAAATTACAGTTGGTTCTTGAGTATCCACGGTTGTTCAGTTAGTGAATGTGATAGTGAATGTGATTTCTAGTTATTTTTTCATAAATTACATAAATTTACATAAATTTACATAAATTTACATAATTTATCTCTCACCAGGCTGAATCCACATAAAGATTAATAGTCACGGTTTCTTTTCCGGGAGTTACTGCACTAATACAAGCACAAATCGTCTCACCGTCATCGAGTTCCACTTCACACGCATGACAAGAACCCATCAAACAGCCGGTCGGAATGTCTACCCCAGCCCTTTTCGCTACCTCCAGCAAGGGTTCGCCCACTTCCGCGTTCACGGTGACATCATCGGGTAAAAAGTTAACTTTTACAGTCATAATTGTTAATAACAAAGTAGGTTTAATTAGACAAGAAATAGAATAAAATCAATCTAACGCCAAAGTAAGGCCAAAGTAACGCCAAAGTAATTGAGCCAACCTAGTCAATGGCCAAAATTTACATCATTCCATTTGCTGGCGGTTATCAGTCATGGAAAAAAATAATCTTCAGGAATTAATCTGAAGGTAACCTAAGATAAAAGTCAAAGTCAAAGTCAAAGTCAAAGTCAAAGTCAAAGATAAACCAGAGATTTGGTTTAGAGCGATCGCGATTCCAGCAAATCTAAAATCGGGGTCATATTTAGATTTGACTCAATTATATCGGCCAAATTATTAAACAAAGTTTCTCGTTGTTCTCGATAATTGGGAATTCCCGTGGGTAAAGTTTGCAAACCTCTAGGATAGCGCAGCCGATTTAACCAAGCCCGACGCCAAGGACTATTGTCAAAAATGCCGTGCAGATAGGTTCCCCAGACCGATTGCTCCAAATTCGTCACCCCTAAACTGGGATCGTCAAAAAGCTGATAGATATCTTCATTATTGGTAATTTTACTCCGACCATGATGAATTTCATATCCCATAATTGGCAAACCCATTTGCGGATAATTAGAAACGACTTGGCGTTGGCGGGAAACTTTATGGTAGGTGAGAAATGTCTTTAACGGTAATAAGTTTAGACCGTCAAATCGGCCTGCTTGTCCTTCAATGCCTTCCGGGTCGGCGACTAATTCTCCCAGCATTTGAAATCCGCCACAAATTCCCAAGACGGTGCCTCCTGTGGCTACATAGTTTTGGATTTCTTCCGCCATGCCGCTTTTTTGTAATGTTAATAAATCGGGAATGGTGGTTTTTGAACCGGGAATAATCACCGCATCTGGATGACCTAAAGGTTGACCGGGCTGAATATATTTAACTTTAACTGTAGGTTCCGCTTCTAAGGGGTCAAAATCGGTAAAGTTAGAAATTCTCGGCAGCAAAATCACCGCAATCGTTAGGTCGGTATGGTTTTTTTCGTTGCGGCGTTCTAATAAACTTAAAGAGTCTTCCGCAGGGAATAATTGATTTAGCCAAGGAATCACCCCTAAAACGGGAATTCCCGTGTATTCTTCTAGCCAGTCAATTCCAGATTGTAACAGGGATAGCTGTCCGCGAAATTTATTAATCACTACCCCTTTAATTAAAGCCCGTTCTTCCGGTTCCAGGAGTTGCAACGTCCCGACTACATGGGCAAACGACCCGCCGCGATCGATGTCAACCACCAAAATTGTGGGGGCATTTAAATAAGTGGCAATCCGCATATTAGTTAAATCGCGGTGTTTGAGGTTAATCTCCGCCGGACTGCCAGCCCCTTCACAGACTAAAACATCAAAGTTGTTGCCCAAGACTTTGAGGGAGTCTTTGATCGCTTCCCACCCTGGATTAAAAAATTTTTCATAATATTCGCTGGCTCCAACGGTGCCAACGGCTTTGCCATTAAGAATCACCTGAGAGGTCATGTCACCCTGGGGCTTTAATAAAATTGGGTTCATTTGTACCGCTGGGGTGACTCCCGCTGCCCACGCTTGTACCGCTTGGGCATAACCAATTTCGCCCCCAGTGGGAGTGACATAAGAGTTGAGGGCCATGTTTTGCCCTTTAAACGGACTGACTCGCCAACCCCGTCGGGAAAAAGCCCGACAAAGCCCCGTGGCAAGCATGGATTTTCCCGCGTGGGAAGTGGTTCCGACTACTAAGATTGCTTTCATTGATACTCGATCGAGTCTAAAAAATAACTAGGCGCCAATTCAGGCAATGCTTGAGGACTTACCGATCAGGGTTATACCGGCAGTGTCAACCACCGATTTACGGCATTTTTCACGCGATCGCACCCGGTCGCTGGGGGTAAACTACCCGCTGGCTGCCATTTTTCCACCAGTTGACGCCCCAAGGGAGTTAAGCGAAAACTATCGGTGATTCCCTGACCATCGACTTCACGGCGGAGTAAACCCACTTGGATTAGCCATAGTAGATGATTTTCCGCAATGATTTCAGAAATGGGCGACTGTGTATATCCATTTTTTACCCCAACTTCATCAGCGATCGCTTTTAACTCCACCCTAGTGGTTTGCATGGTTGCCAGCAACTTCAGTTGAAACGGGGAACAACGGATCGCCCGTTCCGCCCGTTCTATGGTCTGAACAGGATAAGAAATCGTTTGGTTTTGCTTTGATTCAACAGCAGTCATTTCAATTTCCCAGGGTATGAACGTCATTGATATCTCAAATATTGATATCTCAATTCTCAATGGTGACATAGCCGGGAAGCAATTAGCTAAATTCTTAAATTTAATATTGTTGGTTATTTGTTGTTGGTTATTTGTTGTTGGTTATTTGTTGTTGGTTATTTGTTGTTGGTTATTTGTTGTTGGGTAGGGATTCTTTTGTTGGTTGCTTGATGCGATCGCTAAATCACCAACAATCCCCCCAAATCCCCTTCCAAGGGGAGCAAAGAATCCCTACCCAATAACTAATAAGAAATAAGTAATAAATAACAACAAATGATTAATAACAAATAACTAATAACTACTCTGCCGCTGCCTGAATCAACTGCCAAGCTTTCTGCACATGGTTTCTATTAGTTTGCGCCTGACCAATGGACATTCGCAAAGTAAATCGATCGTCTAACTTGGTATGACTGAGATAAATTTCCCCCGATTGATTCAGTTTTTCCAGAATCTTCTGATTCACCGCATCGCCCCCTTGATGACGAAAACAAACCAAATTCAAGGGCACCGGCGCCGCTAATTCAAACCGGGAATCATCCTGTACCCACTGGGCAAATTCTTGGGCAAGTCCGATATGTTTGCGGACATAAAATTGCAATCCTTCGATGCCATAATGCCGAATCACAAACCAAAGTTTCAGGGAGCGAAATCGGCGACCTAAAGGAATATGCCAATCCCGATAATCAAACACCGCCCCAGATGCCGTAGCCTGATTTTTTAGATATTCCGGTAATACGCTCAAGGAGCGGATCAAAATACTCCGATCTGCCACATAAAAACAGTCGCAATCAAAGTTAACCAACATCCATTTATGGGGATTAAAACAATAGCTATCGGCCAACTCTAAACCATCATGGATAAATCGATATTCTGGACAGAGGGCGGCGGTGCCACTCATGGCCGCATCGATATGCAGCCACAGCCGATATTTTTGGCAAATTTCTCCGATTTTCCGCACCGGATCGATCGCCTGGGAAGAAGTTGTGCCAATAGTGGCTGTGACAAAACAAGGGGTTAGTCCGGCTTGAATATCGGCTTCGATTTGTTCGGCTAAAATATCCGCTTGCATGGCATAATTTTCGGCCACGGAAATCAAGCGTAAATTTTCTACTCCTAACCCGGCAATTTTCACCGCTTTCTCTACGGATGAATGGGCTTGAGTTGAAGTATAGGCAATCAGTTTATGTGCTGAATTTTGCTCTAAACCTTGGCGGTTACTATCAAAATCTGTCGCCCGTTCTCGTGCGGCCAATAATGCACATAAAGTCGCACTGGAGGCAGTGTCTTGAATGACTCCGCCACCGCTACTTGAGGATTTAAATTGTGGCGGCAAATCCAGCATTTCTACCAACCAGTCAAGGATCAGGGTTTCCAATTCGGTGCAAGCGGGACTGGTTGCCCACAGCATTCCCTGCACCCCTAGTCCAGCGGACAATAGTTCTGCCAAAATTGACGGGGCGGAGTTGTTGGATGGGAAAAAGGCGAAAAAGTTGGGGGACTGCCAGTGAGTTAGTCCGGGGATGAGGATTTCCTGCACATCCTGCAAAATTTGCGCGAAAGATTCCCCGGTTTCTGGGGGGTGGGGCGGCAGTTGGGCGCGAATTTCACCGGGAGAAACTTGAGATAATACCGGGAATTTCTCAATGTTTTGCTGATATTCCGCGATCGCATCTACCACCGCATATCCCCAACGGCGGAACTCTTCTGGACTCATATGATAGCTGTTTTGTTCTTCGAGCATTCCCTGTATTCCCTCCTCCCACAGCAGCGGTTTTTTTCACATCACCGCCGAGATAATTTTTTGACAATCCGGCTCTGACAATATAGCCCGGATTTTTGATTTTCATTATTTTACCAGTGAATTGCCATATTACAGGTTTATTAAAAAATTCTATAATTTTTCCGGGATGTAATCCCCAGAAGAGAAGAAATCAGCTAAAATAATTACAGCAGGAATTACCGCAGGAATTACCGCAGGAATAGAAACAGATAGAAAAATTGTCTCCGCTGGTTTCCCTGATGACTTTCCTGATTAATTCCCCGAACGATTCCCCGAACGATTCCCCGATAAATTCCCCGATAAATTCCCCGATGAAATATGAACAGACGAATTAAAACCATCGCCCTGGGAATTAGCTTGATGCTTTGCTTAATTTTCCTAGCGGATATGCGGCATTTTTCTATTGCTAGAGAAAACCTGTCCTCCCCGGAGCGGAACCCAGCCATCGTCAGTGCGATCGCGCATCAATTAACCGTGCGATTGATCGGCGATTATGCAGCGGGTTCTGGGGTGATTATTGGTCATCAGGGTTCAACCTATCAGGTTTTAACCTGCGATCATGTGATTGCCTTAGATCCCAGGGCAGTTTTTCAAGTGCTAACCTCCGATGGGGCAGGGTATTCAGCAGTGAGAAGCGATCGCTTTTATTTTGGGGATTTAGATTTAGCCGTGGTTGAATTTACCAGCGATCGACCCTATCCCGTCGCCACTCTTTCTCCTGACCAAAACTTATCCTTAATGGAGCCGATTTATGTGGCTGGTTTTCCCAATTCCCAACAAAACTTAGATAAATTAGAAAGTACCCTAGACTTAGGAATTCAGCCTTATTTTATCAGCAGTGGAGTAATTTCATTACTACTGAATCAACCCCTAGAACAAGGATATCAAATAGGCATCACCAATGAAGTTTATATCGGCATGAGTGGCGGGCCAGTTTTTAATCAAGAAGGGAAACTAATGGGGATTATTGGTAGGACTAAATATGCCTTTGGAGGGGTTGATGCTTATCGATTTGCTGATGGCAGTAAACCATCTCCAAGACTTTTTGAACAAATGCGATCGGCAAGTTGGGCAATTCCGATTAAAAAAATTTAGTTGTTAGTTGTTGCTTGTTGCTTGTTGGTTGTTGGTTGTTGGGTAGGGATTCTTTGGTTGTTGGTTGGGAAAGTGAAAAGTCGTAGGGGCGAATGGCCATTCGCCCGTACAAGTTAAAAGTTATGCATAAGTATCACTATTCACTATTCACTATTCACTATTCACTATTCACTATTCACTCTCTCCTCTGCTCCTGTGCTCCTCGGTCGGTGAGCGAAGCCTGTCCTGAGCGCAGCCGAAGGGCCGAACCGCCGCTCCCTACACCCTACACCCTACACCCTACACCCTGTTGTTATTGCTTATTGGCTCTTCCGACCATCAGATTTTATGAGAAAAAAAGGAGGTTTTATGACTCATGCAGACAAAAGAGAAATAGATAAAATCAAGTGGCTGCAAAAACTTGGCACTATTTCTCTCGTGATACTTACTTTGGGGAGTTTGGGGGCGGATGCGATGCCCAAAAAACTCAATCAGGCGGAAATTAATTCTTTAGCCAAGCAAACCACCGTTTTAATTGCCCCACAGCTTCAACCCCAAGAATTAGAAGATTTATTAGCCAAAAAACCGGGGAAAACTTGGACTTTTGGATCGGGAGTGATTGTGGCGAAAGAAGGGCAAACTTATTATGTTTTGACCGTAGCCCATAATTTTGCCCAAGAACAGGTAGAAAAAAATTTGCCTTATGGCATTTTGACGAGCGATCGCCAAGTTCATGTGGTGCAGTCAATTAACGATGGACAGAATTGCACGAATAATTTTCAGGTGGATAATCGATTAGGAACCACAGCGCTGTTAAGATTTGGTTGTTATCAAAGCAAACGAAAAGTGAATGGGTATGATTTAGCCATTGTTACTTTTGAAAGTTCGCTAAACTATGCGATCGCACCCATTGGGGCAACCAAAGAACTCACCACTGGAGAATTATTGTATGTTTCCGGTTGGCCAAATATTGAAGTAGAAGCGAAATTAAATAATGATGGCAGTCCCCAATTAGATGCCCAAGGGCGAATTATTTGTCAAGACCCTTCACCCCGACGACAAAGACAACTTACCTGGAGTCCTTTGCAAGCTTTAATATCAGCTTCGTCAGCCCAAAATGGCTATAGTCTTTATTATATCGATCGCACTCGACCGGGAATGAGTGGTGGCCCTGTTTTTAACGAGTTTGGTCAAGTAGTGGGGATTCATGGACGGGGTTCAGAAAATAAACTCGTATGCGGTCAAGTTTATCAACCACCGACTAAGCAAAGGTCAAACTCTGGGATGAGTAAAAATGATGGAATTTTTGATCCCGATGGGAATTGGGATAACCCCAACCCAGACAACTCAGAAAATAATGGTTCCCCGGATGCCAATCAACAAAATTCTACCCCAAATAATCAGGGCGATCGACCATCATCTCAGCAGTCTAACCCGCCCACAAATCCGGCTAACTCTAATAATCTCCAAGCCTTCTATAGTAGCGCACAAAACATAGACTATGCTCGTCAGTTGATCGTCCAAGCTGGAGTCAGGCTTTCTTTGAATTTAGCATCCCCTTCTGTGGAGTTAATTCAGGCTGGGATTAGCGAAATTCCCCTTAATCGTAGCACTCTAGAAAGTGAGGGCAGTTTTGAAGATCCCAATGATGTGATTTCTAATATTTACAAAACTTTCTCCTTTGATATTCAAAATATGCTGAGAGACAAGCCCTCAGATGGCGGCGGAATTTTACTGGACTAATTCGATCATACTTAAGCATATTTTTTTGATTAATTAAAATCAAAAATAGCCCAGAAATTCATTAAAATATTACCGATAAGTGCCTATGTGGAGCAAACATATATGCTTTCCGTCTATTATTAGCGTTATTATTAGCGTCTTTTTAAACAGTGTATTGGCTACGCCAATCCGGGCAGAATTTTCCCTAGAAGAAATTAATTCTATTGCCCGACAAACTACCGTACTGATTGCCCCAGCACTCACCCCAACCTTACGGGAAGATTTAGAAAATAATCGCAATAATCCTTTAAATAAAGAAGGTTTTTGGAATCCTGGGTCTGGGGTGATTATCGCCAAAGAAGGGAAAAAATACTATGTTTTAACGGTCGCCCATAATTTTTTTCAAAGACATTTAGATACGGCAAAATATTGGCAAGATTCTCAGGGAAAACCCTACTACGGCATCCGCACTTGGGATGGACAAGTCCACGTGGTGCAGGAAGTGAATGATGGCAGAAATTGTCCCCTCCAAGGACAACCGGATCGGCAACATATTTTAATTAGATTTGGTTGTCGCGATCGCTTTATTCCGGGGACAGATATGGTCGATCGCACTTTAGGAGCAGATCAAGTCAAAGGCATTGATATTGCCCTGATTGTTTTTGAAAGCGATCGCGATTATCCCGTTGCCACATTAGGAGATGCCAGTCAAATCAACTCAGGGGATACTGTCTATATTTCTGGTTGGCCCGATCCCGAAAAAGAACGAGATCCCGCCACAAATCAATGTCGGGGTCGGCAGGCAAGGCGACAACGGCGGTTAGCTTGGGGGCCAGTCACCGGCAAAGTCAATCCCGATCCCACAAATTTAGGATATAGTATCTTTTACCTCGATAATACTAGGGTGGGAATGAGTGGCGGGCCAGTGTTCGATCGCCAAGGCCGAGTCATTGGCAGTCACGGACAAGGCAGCTTACTCAAAGAAAGATGTGGGGGCAGTCCCAATATTGAGTCTGCTCCAAATTCCGGTTCTCCATTGGAGTCGGAAAATAATTCGCCGTCTCAGGGAAATTTCCAGCAATTTAATCAACTAATTCAGCAGTTTAGTAGTGGCCAAAATATTAATTTTTTTCTCAATTTAATGGCGCAATCTGGCTTAAATTTACCCTTTAAACAAGAGTTGCCCTCGGAGAAAATGATTCAAACGGGAATAACTCCTCTAGAGCAAATTGCCCAGAGTAGTGGCATCTTGGAATTTGATCCCGGACAAGATGCGTTTGCGGATCCCCAAGATGTGGTGGAAGATGTCTATAAACTTTATTCTTTTACCCTAGAATCGATGCTGCGAGATGAACCGTCTGGAGGGCCGGGGAGTATTTTGTTGGATTAATTAGACCATGCAAGGCTTTCATTCGTGCAAAGCCGTTCGCGGTCGATCGCCGGTTTAGGGGGATCGATCCGTCCTGTTTGCCGTCTTCGCTATTATAAGATCGGTGAATTTTCCCAGATTTTTCCAGGATACCACGGGCTAAGTTTAGGGTTTAGCCTTGGTCGGGAATTTGGCAAGTTTTAGCCATCAACCTCATAAGGTGGCTGGGAAAAAGCACAATTACGGGAACAGTTTTGCCCAAAAAATCAGCCTATTTGTCAAAAATAATCGCTGCGCTCCCATCAACCCCCCTTTAACAATGGGAATTAACCAGGAAAATTTTCTCCCTGACCACTCTATTGCGCGATCGGCGAAAAAGCCGATGACTCATCGAGAAAAACTCAAATTTCGTTTTATAATTTTATGAAGATGCTGTTTAACAAAAATTTTTAAGTAAAAAAGTAAAAAATCAGCCTCAATGGACGCAAGAAGACCATGAACAAAAAGCCGATTCGAGTTCTGCTGGTAGAGGACTCACCCGTCGCCATCATTATCCTCAAACGTATTTTAAATTCCTCTCCAGATATCGAGGTGGTAGGAACTGCTCGAACCGGCGTTGAGGGATTAAAAATGATTCCCTTGGTTCAACCCCACGTGATTTGCACCGACTTGCATATGCCCCAGATGAATGGGTTGGAATTCACCGAACAAGTGATGTCCAATTGTCCTAAACCAATTCTGGTGATTAGTGCTTCAGTCCAACCGGAAAATAAAGAAAATGTTTTTGAATTGCTGGCGGCGGGTGCGATCGATGTATTTCCCAAGCCTCGCGCTGGCATTAATGCCGATTATGAATCCATCAAACAAGAGTTAATTACTAAAGTCCGAGTTTTGTCTGGGGTGTCAGTTTTTACTTTACGTCGCAAGCGCAATATTAGTCCCATTCAAACCCCCGCGACTCCAGTCAAACCTGTGCCAATTTCTACCGAGAATAAATCTTTTTCTCCCGAAAATAAATCTTTCCTGCCAAAGTTAATCACAACTGTCAACCCGACTGTCACCCCGACTGTCACCCCGACTGTCACCCCGACCGTCACCCCGACCGTCACCCCCACTGCCACCCCGACCAGACCAAAACAAATCTCTGTCACTCCATCGTCAAAAGACGATCGGTCTACATTTCTCACCCAACGTTACCGGATTGTGACGATTGGTGCTTCTACGGGGGGGCCGCAGGCGTTACAAACGATCCTCGGTCAGTTGCCCGCGAAATTTCCCGTGCCCGTGGTTTGTGTTCAGCATATTAGTCAAGGTTTTTTACAGGGATTAGTTGATTGGTTAGGAAGAGAATGTCATCTGCCGGTCAAAATTGCTCCTTTTGGAGAAGTTCCCCAACCGGGACATATTTATTTTTCCCCAGAAGGCAAACATTTGGAATTGGATCAATGTGGTCGATTTATTTATTCTTCAACGGAACCTTATTCTGGTCATCGTCCTTCGGTGACGGTGACGTTTAACTCCTTTGCTAAATATTATGGTCGTTCTACGGTAGGGGTTTTGTTAACCGGAATGGGTCGAGATGGGGCGGATGGAATGCTGACGATCGCCCAAGCCGGTGGGTTGACCATTGCCCAAAATGAGGAAAGTTGTGTGGTCTTTGGGATGCCAAAGGAGGCGATCGCTCTCGGTGCCGCCACCCATATTTTACCCGTGAAAGACATTTCCCCCCTGTTGGTGAATCGCTTATTTTTTAATTACTTCTAAGTTCATTTCGCCATTTTTCCGACTTTGGCTTCTGAAAATAAAATACCTGAGCGATCATGGCTGAGGGAACAATGGTGAATTCTGACCGATCCAACAGGTGGGAATCAAATCAGGGGCGATGCCCATGTTCAGGGGGCGATCGTGTCAGAATTCAAATCTCAGCGATGAGCCTCTCAGGTTAAGGTAAGCTTTGGTTGAGCGATCGGTTTTTTCCGCAAAAGTTCCTATAAAATTCGCTGAATCCCAAAGCTTCTGTCAAGACCAGCAGTGGTGAAAACCCTTGGAAAAATTAAGCTCTAAGCAATTTCTTCTAGGTCTTCTACTTGTTTCAAGTGAATATGCTTACGTCCCACAGTAATTTCAAACACATCACCGGGTTTTAGACCCATTTGTTTGGTGTAAGCAGAGCCAATCAGCAAGTTACCGTTTGACTGAACAGTAATACGATAGCTGGCTTTCCGTCCACCTCGACCATTTTCTGATTGCTGACTGTCAATATTGATGCCTTCTGCATCGATTAATGCGTTCAGGAACTTCATCATATTGACTCTTTCGAGTCCGTTTTTGGTGACTGTGTAGTAACCACAAGCCTTGGCCTTTTCTTCTTTGCTCATGTTGGCCAGCTTTTTAACTTGCTCGACCAGTGCTTTGCCAGTTAAAGGAGTTGCTTGTTGATCTGCACTCATGAATCAATATCCTTAGATGATTAAGCTGATAAAAAGTCTAACATTGATTTGTTTAATTCGTATATTTTTTTTGAAAATTTTCTTGATTAAGGTCAAAGATCGCCCTTGGTAACGACCTTGAATGGCACAAGTAATCGGTATAAATAGAATCTTTAACCCCTAAATCCCATCAATGACTGTAACTGGAACCCTTTCTGTTCCATGACATTCCCCAGGGAAGTACCCCTGGGAAAAAGAAAGTAAAGATAACCTTCGCTCCTTTACCGGGCTTAAAAAAATTAATCTAATTTAGTCCTTGGTTGTTGGGTAGGGATTCTTTGGGTAGGGATTCTTTGGGTAGGGATTCTTTGGTTGTTGGTCAGTAGGGGGGAAAAATATGCACGCCCTGATAAAACTTTACAAAAGCTGATAGCTTATAGCTGATAGCTGATAGCCGGTCGTAAGGTTCTTGGTCATAAGTCCTTTTTTTAACTTTTTATATTTATATTTTACCAGTTATATGTTATTTGTTATTTGCTATTCTTTCTTAAAACTTAATTATTGGTTATATGTTACTTGTTATTTGCTATATATGGCTGAGGGTTTTTTCTCGGTTGATGTTCCTGATTGTCAGTAATCCCTGAAAATCGATCGCGCATCGATGACAACCCCGTACAGACCAAAACCAAAAAATAACCAATACAAAAATAACATATAACATATAACTGTTATTTTACAAAAGACCATAAATAGCCAGCAATAAATAGCTAACAATAGGTTGCTGACAACAGATAATTAATAGTTTATATTTTCAGGTCGATTCGATCTGGCTCCTATGTACAAGATACCTGTGTAAAAGAGAGGCGATCGCGCAATTAATCTACAAACCCAGATTTATTGATTGGTTAATTTACTTGTAACCCCGGATCTGTCCATCGTTCCTTAAATTTTGGTTATGTTGGCTGGGTTCATGTTAATGGCTTACAGAAATTGATGCGATTGAAGCAGAGTTTGGTTAAATGTGCTTTGGTTAAATGTGCGATCGTCGGGCATCGACTCATTAGCAGAAAACAAATTTTTGGGGACATTAAAATCTAGATTAATTCTCAAAAATAAATAGGGTGGGCAAAATTTTTCCCACCCTACTCACAATTGAATACATTTGAAAAGAAGATGGAGAAATCGAACCCCTACAGTTTCCCATACTCCTGTTTTCAAGACAGGTTGCCGACCATTCAGCAGCATCTTCCATGAATCAAACCAGTGGGAATAACAGGAATCGTAGACGCTTTCGCGGCTTCTCGCAGAGTACCACCGCATCCGACGTTCGTAGCGTCAGTGCTAAATCCCGGCTTCAGAGGGAAAAAAATATAATAATGGAGAGGACGGGAGTCGAACCCGCATCGATCGCCGACAACTTTCAGGAAACGCGCTTCCTTACTACCCGTAGGCAGATGGGAACTGCCCCCACCTCGGACTATTAATTCCTTTCAGTGCCTCCGCAACCTGTTGCCCGTTTACGGTTTCAGGGAACGTCGCCAAGCAACTTTTGACCTTACTCAATAAACCCGATCGTCTTTTTAGGAGCCGCTTCTCAAGTTTTTACGGTGCCTTGCCAATTTAGGCCACCTCCCCATGATTTCCATCATAACAATCCCTCGCTTTTCTGCCTCCGGTGGTTGATGAAGAAATCAAACTTCCGGGTGTCTGACGGGAGTCTAACCGGCTAATGACTAGCTTCACAGGGTAGTGTCTCCACCATTTCGATTTCAGGCACCATAAGATAGATGGATCTGGTGGGGGTTGAACCCACCGCCTCCTGTGTGAGAGGCGATCGCCCATTGATCTACAGACTCATATTGATTAATGAATATTGACTGGTTAATTTACTATTGACGTAAGATTTCTCGCACCGCCATTAAAATTTGTCCCAGTTGATTTTTGCCAGTGCCGTCAGCACCACAGCCCCAGTAGTAATCTTTTGGGGCATTTTCTACAATTAACTGATCGCCAGTAGCGAGGAGAATTTCCCGAAGTTTGGCATGAGTTGTAAATTTTTTTAGCACTGCCCGCTGCATAATGTCATCTTTGACTTGTTCCCAATCAGTCCGTAAAGGATGAGAGCGATCACGCCCCATTGTAGCGGCAATACTGGGAGTTTTTGCTTGATTTATTTTTTCAAACCAAGGGCGATCGCTTTCTACGAACTTCTGTGCTTGGAAATAATGCTCACTGGTTGGCCACCACAAGTCATCTAACTCAAACCCATGTCGGGAAAAGTTGGAAAAACAACCATAATTAGGGTCACGAGTGCTGTAAAAGTAAATCGGCATTTTCCTAAATCCTGTTTAAAGAAAGTTGATAAATGGCGGAACTTGGTACTAAAATTATTCAAATTGAGGGATCTTCAAAAATCCACCGCCCGGATTTTTTGCCTAGGCCAAGTTAGGCACACCAATTGGTTTGATTTGTTTTTGTATGAGCGATCGCGCCATCCGTCTTAGGGGTTTAAGTAATCACCAGGTTTGAGAATATTGAGAGAAAATTCTGCCTTATGTAACTGCTAGAATTGTGATATATTAGGTAGCCTAAAAAAAATCTTTACTCAATTCACCCTTATGGTAGAGTGCTAACTGAGTAAAGATTTCTTAAACTTATATTTTATGTGTTGACTAAAGCCCTATAAGTATTAATTTATAGGAGTCAATCACCAACGGGCTAGGAGGGATTCGAACCCCCGACACCGTGGTCCGTAGCCACGTGCTCTAGTCCACTGAGCTACAAGCCCTTAACCGAAATTTATATTAACATAAATCAGAGAAATGTCAAACAATTCCGAAAACTTTTTTTTCAATTCCCCCCATGAGGACGCTGAAACACCTGCGGTGACAAGCGATCGCGCCACACAGCCCTACTCCCCCGCCTCCAACCCCACCACCAAGGAGGCATCACCCAGTCAACTGACCCATCTCGATGCCAGTGGCGCCGCCTTTATGGTTGATGTGTCGGGGAAAGCCCCCACAGAACGACAGGCGATCGCGGCTGGACAAGTGCGGATGTTGCCATCGACCTTTGCGGCTATTGAAGCGGGAAACGCCCCAAAAGGGGATGTTTTGGGTACAGCAAAGTTGGCCGGAATTATGGCTGCCAAACAGACCGCCAATTTAATCCCTCTTTGTCATCCCTTACCCTTAAAAAAAATAGAGGTGCAGATTAATCCTGACCCCGACCTTCCCGGCTATCAAATTCGGGCTGCGGTGAAAACCAAAGCGGAAACTGGCGTAGAAATGGAAGCTCTCACCAGTGTTACGGTGGCGGCGCTGACCCTGTACGATATGGCCAAAGCCTTGGATAAATCAATGCAGATTGAAGCAATTCGCCTCCTGAGTAAAAGCGGAGGCAAATCTGGGGATTATCAGCGGATGCCAGAGTGAGCCTGGATCAAACATCAGCATTAACGGGTTTGGGGGGCTGAATATTGATTTAAAACCGCTTGGGCATTGCGGACTAATTTTTCAGTTCCCTCGATCATTAATAAATAATGACCTTTTCGCAGATGATGACGATAGATTCCTGCGCTTGCACCTTCACCAAAGAAGGCTAACAAAGCGCCCAGGACAGCGCCTAGGAAACCAGTGGCGATCATTGTTGCCGGAATTATTAGGATTAAGGTGGCATCCAAGGGCCAGCCTAAAGACAAATAGCAGATCAGGAAGAGGACGAAACCGATCACTGTCCCGACCACAGAGGCGATCGCGCCGAACCGACGAGCGCAACGCCGGGCAATTTGCATCGGTTCGACCAGTCCCACACTGTCAGGACTGCTATAACCTTGGCCAACGATCGCCAAATGTTCTGGGGAAATGCCATGATATTGTAGAAGTCGATAAGCTCCGAAGGCGGAAGCTTCGTCAGGAAGCGCAACGATCGCTAAACAGGAGTTGCGTTTAGAACTTGCTTTTCTTAAAAATCGCAGGGCGGTCATGTTCAATATTGTTTAGGGAAAAGTTTTTAGGGCATTGGGGAATTTTAAGTATCTTTTTGCATTCTAACGCTCTTGTCTAGATTATTTGCCAGTTTTTATCTTCCTTTAACCAAAGCGATCGCCAAAGCGATCGGCGATCTATCGTGACTGGGGTTGTGGACAGAGGTTCTCCGGTTGGGATTAAATTCCCATGCAAAACTCAGATTCTCGAAAAATCATCAGGGAAATAAAACGGTACAATAAGTCTGAAAGAATTTTGATGAAGGTAAACTATGCCACCGCGTTGGCCTCGCAAACCAGACCGAAAAAACGACCCAGAATACCGTCGCTTAGATGACCGGATGAACTTTGCCGTCCATGTGGGAATATTTGCTGCCAGTAATTCTGGTTTATGGTTTTTCCTCAACTTACAACGCTTACAGTTTTCTTGGACTGTTTGGTTCACCGGCTTATGGCTATTGATTATCTTAGCCCATGCCCTTTATATTTTTGCGATCGCTGATTATTCCGAGAATGAATTCACCCAAAGATAGATTCTCAGCCGCCAAATACTAACAGATAGGAATCAGCTTATGGCTAATATCAGTCACACCCAAGAAATCGAAGAACTAGCCGCAGAAATTGGTCAAAACATCTATATGGACATTGCTAAATGGCATTTGCGTTTAGATGATGCCCATTTGCACAAAACTCTGGCGGAACAGCTTTATCCCCTGCTGACGGAAAATACTCTCACCGAAGCCCGCGTGCGAGACATTCTGGCCGGTATTTCCATTAAGTTAGGTGGGGGACGGCGGGAACTGCCGTTAATTGATTTATTGCCCCGGCAATGTGAAACGGATTTGATGAATATTCTCGAAGAATTTCAGCGGCAAATGTAATTATTAGTTATTGGTTATTGGTTATTGGTTGTTTGGTAAATTCACTAGCAATCAATAATCAATAATCGATTGGCTAATGCTTTAGCTAATAGCAATGCTGGGTATTTAGGTGTCGAGGTAAACGATCAATTTTGCTATTATCTGTGCTGACATTATTCGTTAAAAATATGTTACTTTCTTCTCCGATTGGATATTATTTATGCTATTATATAAGAAGCAGAATGCTAGGTACATTACTGGTAAATGGAATAAAACCATGATAAAATATTATTTACAAATAACAATATATCCATGAAATATGGCAAAATTACCTAATCATATTTTAGAAATAATCTTTGATCTGCTAAAACAATTGTCAAAACTGGTTGATGAGGCTACAGCTACAGAATATTTACTGTTTGAACGTTTCGGAGAAACCGATGAAACAATTAATTCTTTAGATGAATTGAAAGGTGTGGCTTTAGATGCGAGTTCTCGCTACGCTCAACTTTCTACATTAAGACTCAGGATAGCCGAGGCTCAACCTGGTTTATCAAACGATATGCTAAACTTGCTAGAAAAGACTATTACTCAAAATCAACTGAAAATTCCGGCGCTGGAACGTAGTATTGAAGAAATTAAAATCGAGTGGAGTTTATTATGAGCGAAAAAAAATCTATTCCTAATGAAGAAACTAGAAAAAGATTAGTCAGTAATTTAAGGAAAAATCGGGTAGAACTACAAGAATTCGGATTTCAATTAGAAGAATTATTAGCTCAAATGGAAAAAGAAGTTAGAGAACAGAAATTAAAAAGATTAGAGATGACTAAACAAAACTTACTATTTTAAATATTGTCTATATTTAAAATAATTAGGTTATTATGGCAAAAAAAATGATTCCAAAACGAAAAGATAGAAAATTTAACAAAAAGCTCAATTTAAGGGGATACTCTATCTAAAAAATCAAGGATTCGAGAATATCCGTTTAAACAGCCTAGTTTAATGTCTGAATTACAAAAAATTTCCATTGATGCTCCTGAAGATTTCTCGGTTCAAGTGGCGATGAAATTAGGGAGAGATGTCAGTGAAGACTAAAATTTTTGTTGATACGCTGTTTATTGTTGCTTTAATTAATAAACGAGATCAATATCACCAAGCGGCCTTAGCGTTTGCTAAACAACTTGAAAGTTATCCTTTGATTACAACTGATGTAATTTTTTTAGAAGTTGGTAATACTTTATCAAGTAACTATAAAAATGAAGCGGTTGAATTAATGGAAAAATTTTTAGCGTCTGATGATGTGGAAGTTGTCCGGCTAACTCCTGATTTATTGGAACAATCATTAACTTTATACAAAAAACATCAAGATAAATCTTGGGGTTTAGTTGACTGTGTTTCTTTCGTGGTAATGAAACACAGTCAAGTAACACAAGCATTAACATTTGATAAACATTTTGTTCAGGCTGGCTTTCAAGCATTAATGAGGTAAGCGTTTTACTCAAATAATATTGAAAATCAATTTTTATATTTTATATTTTCGAGTTTTTCTTTCTATTACAAGGTGTACATAATAATTGCATATTACTTTTATCTAAAGCAAGTTCTGGAAATTTAGTAATAGGTAACTTATGATCTATTTCAAAATATTCAATAGGTAATTCATTTTTCAATCCACAGTCTGGATTAGCACATATATGTCTTTGATTTTCATATAATTCAATTTTTGTTTTCTTTCCTTCATCACTATCTCTCCAATTGTTAAAATTTCGTCTAGCATCTGTAACTGGTTCATACTTTGATTCTATAATTTTTTGATCATTTTTTAGACTTTGCAAAGATTTATCTGTTTTTTCTATCGCATCCTGTAAATTGGCAATTATAAAGTTTAAATCATCCATGATTATATCTCCTGGTTATATTTATGAAGTATTTCTAAACGATCTGCTTTTAATCTGGCTAATGATTTATCTGTTTCAGACATGGCATTAATTAATTTTGCTGCTGCTTTCTGGATATCTTTATTAGACGATTCTTCAAAATGAATCTCCACTTTATTACCTAACATTTGTTGTAAAGTTTCGATCAATTTCTTGATAGATTCCTGACTATCTGCCTTAAGATTAGGTTTTTTAATGTAGTTATATGCTGATGCAATTATTTCCCGACACGAATAAACATTAGCATTTCCACTCTTTTCTATGGGTTCTAGTTCTTTAGTCAGAATTATAGCATGATATTCTGATAATCCATAGGCGGTTAATTGCTTACGAGTTAAGTTCCAATCAGATTTTTGATGCTTAGGCTGCATTATCTTCACTCAATATCTTTTCAATCAGAGGATTACTAAAGCCCCATTCTTCTTTAGCTTTACTATAAACACCTGAAAGCAGTTTTCTCCAAAATTCTCTCTCTTTGCTAAGATCATTCTGATAATCTTCTATCTTAGCGGCATGATCTAATTCGATTTTCTTGATTTGCTTATTCTTTTTTGTGACTTCACTTTTCTGACTTGCTTGAAGACGTTGACGCTGTTTTAATTCAGAACCAGCAAACTCTGTTAAAGCAATATAAAAATCCTTTTTACTGATATCTCCTGTAAAATTACTAAAAGCTCTTTCTGCGTCAGCTTTTGTCCATCCTGTTTGGCGAGCCAATTCAATTGCTTCTTTTTTAGTCATAATATTTTTTTCATAATGACCGATCAAGGATCCACTGTATTGACGGTGAAAATGCTACATTTTTAATGTAACTGCGAAAGCGGAAGCTAGGCGATCTAGCTAAATCGATTACTTCGCTTGAATACTGGGCATAGATATTTTGAGGTAGCATCTCACTTTGGCAACAAGTATGACCATGTTGTTACAAGGATCATTGTACCATCATATTGGTTCTTTGACTTACAGTCAATGTAAATATCTATAGTGCGATTCGATTACGCGGGCGCGACCTGAAAAGGTCACTTGAAACGGAACCTCGAGTTCCCAAGGGTTTTCCACTCCTAAAAAGCTCCCCAGTAGGAGTCTGGGAATAACTAGCGCAGCTAGGAGCAGATTGCTGTGAAAGTAGCACGCTCCGTTCTGAATGGGCGGTGGGGGCTTCACAGCCCCCACCGCCCCCTTTCTTCAATAGTCCGCACAGTTGAGGGACAACCGTCTAAAACTCTCACTCTACCGTTAGCAATCAGATCGCCTCACCACCTCCCGATATTTTCTCGGCAATCTGATCCGTCTGTTAACGGTCAACCAACAACGGTCAACCGTCAACAAACAACAATCAACAATCTATCAGCAAACTGGTAGCAGTGAAAGAGGCGATCGCCTCTGGATTCAATCAAAGCGGAATCGCGCCCCAATAAACTCATCAATTCACTATCTGAGAAGTTCCCTATATCTGAGAAATTATCAGACAGGGTTTGACTCACTCTTTTCCCCAAGGGGCAACAAAAGGGGCAAGAAAATCAGATCGAGATGATGTGTTTGATAAGTGCCAAAATCTTGAATTAACTGGTCTATATTTTGCTCGTAAGCAATTACCTGGCCTTGGCGATCGATTAAATTGATGGTATAGTCAAGATTGGTAAAAAATTCTAGAAATTCTGGCGGTTCAATTTTGCCGAAAAATTTTAAGTTAGACGGGGCAAATTCAGCAAAAATAATCGGTCGATTCTTTTTTAATAGGTTGACCATTCCCTTGAGGGCAAAGGGTTCATACCCTTCAATATCAATTTTGACAATATCTATTTGAATATCTGGTAAAAAATCATCTAAACTAACTGCTGGTATTTCTTCATAATAAGGATTCTCTCCATGAACATAAGCCCGTAACTCTTGGGCGTTATTGCCGGTGAACCTAGCCCCATAATTTGCCCCGTTTCCTAAGTCTGAAATCACGATATTTTTATTTTGGTCACTGACAGCTAAACCATAAGATTGAATCTGATTCTGAAACTGATTATAAAGAATGCTGGTGGTGAATAAATGAAAGTTTTTTTCATCTGGTTCAAAACTATATATTTTAGCATGAGGACACTGACTGGCTACCAACAAACTATAATATCCTAAGTTAGCCCCAATATCTAAAAAATGCAGGTCTGGCTTAAAATATTTAATCAATACTTTAGTCACTGATTGTTCATATTCTCCCTTGACTAATATTGGCCGACTAATGGCATTGTCTCCTAAACTGAGAAGCATGGAAAAATTATATTTATTTAATTTATAGATTACTCGTTCTTCGTTGGTTAAACACCGAAAAATAAATCGGGGAAATTTTTGATAAACTAAATTTTTAAAATAGGTGACAAATTTCATATATAATTGACCTCTCCGCTCTAGGATATGATGAAAATAAACGAAAATTAACTATAGATGGTAAAATGGGGTCAAAATATAAAATTTTTGTTAATATTTTTGACATATTTTACGAAAAAAATCACTGCTACTTCTACCAATCAAAATCCCTGGGAATTTTGAATCGATCGCGGTAGATAGAATGATCCAGAATATTTTAGGAACTTGTTTGATTTCCCGGTAACGGTGAATTGATTGTAGGAGAATTAGAGTTTGACGAAGCATAAGATGTCGGATTTGAGGACGTACTGCCGCCCCCCTGTATCCCCCCATTCATGGTTCCCGGTGTCCCAGGAATCGGCAAGTCAGGATTTAATAACTGCATAGTGTCTGATTCCATCAATCGATTGATGCTTTCGGTTAAAGCTTTGGGATCCATAAAAATAATTTTACTATTGGGACTTTTACTAATTTCTTGAGAAGCTTGGACATATTTTTGAGCAATTAAAAACTTTAGAATCTCGTTCATATTGGGGGGAGTTTTCCCTTGACTCTGTAAAGTTTGAATGATTAAATTCATGGATTCCGCCAATCCTTCGGCTTCCGCAATACTGGCGCGTTTTCTAATTTCGGCGGCGCGTTCTAACTCCATTGACTCGATTAATCTTTGGGGTAAATTGAGGTGTTGTACCTCGACGCGGAGAATTTTAACTCCCCAATTAGAGGTCACCTGATCCAAGGTTGGTAATAGAGTTCTATTTAAATCAGTGGTGGCGGAAAATGTTTGCTCTAGCTTCATTTTTCCTACCTCCGATCGCAATGTCGTATTTACGAGATTTTCGATCGCTAACTCTAGATTATTAATGGCATAGTAAGCTTTTTCTAAATCAAAAATCCGCCAATAAACAATCGCATCCACTTCAATGGAAACACTATCTTTGGTAATTGCTTTTTGTGCTGCCACATCCAAAACTTGTTCTCGGAGAGTATCCTCTAGCACCACAGAGTCTAATAAAGGGACAATAAAATTGATCCCTGGTTTTAACTTGCGATTAAATCGGCCAAACCGTTCTACTAAAGCTTCGTTGCCTTCATTGACGACTTTAATCGACGTGGCAATATAAGCGCCTAGTAATACCAAGGCAAAAGGAACAAATAAAATCAGAAAAGTGTTCACGATATTTGTGCTCCTATTTAGCGAATTCTTTGTTCGTTGGTTGTTGCTTGTTGTTCGTTGTTGGTTGTTTGTTATTAGGATTATATCTCCTCCACCAAATAACAAGCAACAAATAACAAGCAACAAGCAAGAAGCAACAAATAACAAATAACAAACAACAACCAACAAACAACAAACAACAATTAATGCAATTCAATGGGGATTTGCACTTCACTCCGCTTCAAAGCTTCGGGAGTCATCGGCGAATTATAAAGAAAGCGTCGGGGTTCTCCCACAATTTTATACTCAGAATGTTGACTTAACCAATCGAGTAATGCTTGTAAATGAGTTTGGTAACTCTCCCAAGTATAAGCCCCGGCAATGCCAATGCTGACTACGGTCATCGCGGGGTAATCGGTGACTTTCACATTGGGCGCGATCGCCCTTGGGGTAATCGTTGGATCTGCATAAAGAAATGAAACTTCCGCATGACTGTGGGAATCACTGTAGGCGTCAATTTGTATCCCTGAATCACCATAGTAACGCACTTCCACCGGAGTAGTCATAGCAATATTGTTACTACTGATATGCTGATATAAGGGATTAAAAGCCACTTGACTGGCTTGTTGAACCGCACCAGTGTGAGTATAGGTGACAGCGCGATATTCAGGATATTGTTTAACTGAAATCACCTGAACCTCTGTGGGTGGGGGAAATCCGACGGGTAATGGCATAATGAGAAAATAAAAAGATTGATCAAGGGAATAAGATTTACTGAGTAATTTAGGCAACCGACAACCGGCAACCGGCAACCGACAACCGGCGATAGCCCAAGAAATAATACACAATGCTGAATTAATGCCAGCTAGGGAAAAGGCTTTATGGCCACAGGAGAGAAATTAACGAAATTACCTTTATATGGTTTAAGGAATGTTCGGATAATTTGGTTAGTTCATTTGGGTTAGGAATAAATTAATTGAATAGTAAAAATTAGCAAATGATATATAATTACATCACTTAGGAATCTTGTCATTTTCTGGGTTTAATCGGGTAAATTGGTGGGCAATGCCCACCCTACATCTAGAACTACATCTAGAACCGAATTAGCATTTGACGAGTTATGAGAATATTCTGATATAATATTTAATAATTTACAATAGTTTCTAGATTATTTCTCCCAATTCTGTGCCAGAAAACTTTAGACTCATTATTGACCTTGTAACCGTTTTAGCGGTGGCCGCTGCCGGGGGACTGTTGGCGTCTGCGCTGCGTCAACCACCATTATTAGGATATCTCCTAGGGGGGATGATCGTTGGGCCGGCAAGTCTGGGATGGATTAAAGAATTTATTCAAGTGGAAACCTTGGCTCAATTTGGTGTGGCGTTGCTACTGTTTGCTTTGGGAGTTGAGTTTTCCTTTGCCGAACTGCGGAAGGTAAAAGCGATCGCCCTCGGTGGAGGTAGCTTACAAATTGGCTTAACCATTGCCGTCACCACTTTGATTTCCTTGAGCTTAGGCTGGGTACTCGAACCAGCCCAGGGGGTATTCCTGGGAGCCATTCTGTCCCTGTCTTCCACAGCGGTGGTACTCAAGTGCTTGATCGAACGCAATGAGACGGAAACCCCCCACGGTCAAGTCATGCTGGGGATTTTAGTCGTCCAAGACCTTGCCTTGGGTTTCATGTTGGCGGTATTACCGGCTTTGGACGAACCGGCAGAAGCCATTGGTATGGCGCTGCTTAACGCTTTACTGAGAATTGCCCTGTTTGCGGGGGGGGCGGTACTGGCGGGCATTTTTGTGGTGCCCCGTTTGTTGCGCTTACTGGCTAAAACCGAAAGTCGCGAATTATTTTTGCTCGGTGTGGTGGTTTTGTGTTTGGGCATTGCCCTGTTGACGGAACATCTGGGATTTTCCATCGAAATGGGGGCTTTTGTGGCTGGGTTGATGATTTCCGAGGTGGAATACGCGGATCAAACCCTAACTTATGTTGAACCCCTGCGAGATATTTTTGCCGCCCTCTTCTTTGTCTCCGTGGGAATGCTGATCGATCCGATCTTCCTGTGGAACCATCTGGAATTGATTTTAGGATTGGTGGCTTTGGTGTTGGTGGGTAAATTTTTGATTACCACCCCGTTAGTGATGATATTTGGTTATTCCCTGAGAACGGCGTTGTTAGTGGGTTTGGGATTAGCCCAAATTGGGGAATTTTCTTTTGTGCTGACAGCGCGGGCTTTGGGGTTGGGGCTGGTTTCCCGTCCGGTGTATTTGTTTATTTTAGGGACAACCGCTGTCACCTTGATGGTGACGCCTTTGTTGTTAAAGTTAATGCCCAAACTCCTGGACTGGGCCGAAACAGTCCCCTGGTTCATGCCCTATTTTGACCAAACCGGGACAATTTTGGGGCGATCGGAGGATCTGCCCGGAGAAAATCACGTGGTGGTTTGTGGCTATGGGCGCGTGGGTCGTAAGGTGGTGCAGTTGTTGCAAGCCCACAATTATCCCGTGGTGGTGATTGATTTGTCGGAAGCGGCGATTCAAGAGTTACGCAGCGATAGTACACCGCACCGCGAGAGCGATAGTGCATCCGCACCGCTTCGCGATCGCATTCCTTATATTTATGGCAATGCCGCGAGTTTGCACGTGCTGGAGTCAGCGGGAGTCCGTCATGCTAAGGCAATGGCGATCGCCCTGCCGGATTCCATGAGTACCAGGCTATGTCTGAAGCGTTCCCTAGAATTATCCCCCGACTTGGATATCGTCGTCCAAGCCAACCAAGAAGAAGATATCGAACTCCTCTATCAACTCGGTGCCCGTGAGGTTGTCCAGTCAGAATTTGAAGTCAGCCTGGAATTATCCACCCATTTATTGCTGACCGTGGGATTTTCTCTCAGTGGCATTCAACGAGAAATCGGCAAAATTCGCAGCCATCATTACGAAGGCTTACGCTCATCCCTAACTGCCTCGGAAGTTTCCCGACAGCTTAAAGCTGCCACCCAAGACATGAATCCCAAATGGCTGGATTTGCCGGAAGCGTCGCCATTAGTCGGGATGACTTTGACAGAGGTGGATTTGCGCCGCCTGACTGGAGTCAGTTTGATGGCCATTCGGCGGTCATCGAGGGAAGAAATCGACTATCCCAATGGGGAGACGCTTCTGTTAGAGGGCGATCGCCTCTTATTAATCGGAACACCGGCAGAAATCAGTACCTTTAGTCAACTGGCATCGGGAGAAATTGCCGTCGAGAGCGAAAGCCGGTGTTGCCAATGGTTAAGAGTGCCACTAGGCAGTCCGATGGCAGGGGAAACTCTAGCCAATCTGGATCTGCGGCGAAAATACCAGATCCAAGTATTTGCCATTCGCCGCGAGGGGCATTTCATCCAATTTCCTCACGGCGATATGACAATTCAAGCAGGGGATCTGCTATTTCTGCGTGGACGATTAGCCGATCTGAAGCAAATTCAGCTTTCACTATTGTCCCGGTATTGATAGCCACTGAAAATCCTTTAGTGATGGTGACAGCAGTCAGTCAATCATTGAAGAACGAATCTAAAGCCACTGCGGTTCCCCGCCTTCCCGGGGACAGGTTTGGGGTCTCCCCAGGTAGAGAAGCCAGTGCGGTGAGCCAGTGTGGTCTTGGGGGTTTCCCCCATGAACAACTGGCGAACCATGAACGGGTCTTGGGGTCTCCCCAAGTAGAGCAAGTGGCGCCAAGTGGCGTCAAGTGGCGTCAACTGGCGTCAACTGGCGTCAACTGGCGTCAACTGGCGTCAACTGGCGCCAAGTGGCGTATGAATCTGGGGAGACATCTGGGATCGAACATTCAGCAGAAGAATAAGCTGGAACCCCATTAGTCCATAACCCTGTACCGCCATCCGGGTTTAGGGTTTCGGCTTCATATAAACAATTGCTTGTCGCCAAACAATGGTTTTTTGATCGTAGTGATCCAGAATGCAGATGCACTCCATATCTTGCCAAAAAATCTTGCCCACCAAGAGATCGTCCGTCACCAATTTGAGTTCTACCTCTTTTTTATCGGTGATTAACGATTGGATTTGGCGAATGCTAGGGAGACTGGTATCAAAGTCAGGCATAATCAAATTGATCCAATGAATGTGTACTATTTGCGATCGATTGTGGTGTATTCAGGGTGGTTAACCCTCCTTGATTCCCTGTTTAAACTAGCCATTGACATGGCAATCAGCAATATTGTGAATAAACAAGGCTATGACTATTGAGTTTACTAAATACCACGGGTTAGGAAATGACTTCATTTTGATTGATAATCGCCAATCAAGTGAACCCATTTTGACGGACGTTCAAGCGGTACAACTGTGCGATCGCCATTTTGGGATTGGGGCTGATGGGGTAATTTTTGCACTACCGGCCACATCCCCAGATGCCGACTACAAAATGCGGATTTTCAACTCCGATGGTTCGGAACCGGAAATGTGCGGCAATGGCATCCGCTGTTTAGCTCGGTTTTTGGCGGATTTACAAGCCCCAAGCCGTACCCCACAGACCTATCATATTGAAACTCTGGCCGGGATGATTACCCCGCAAATCCAAGCCGATGGCCAAGTCACCGTTGACATGGGAGTTCCCCGGTTAACCGCCGCAGAAATTCCCACCACCTTGATGGAAGAAGACTGTCGGGTGATCATTCAACCCTTGGAAGTCGCCGGTCAAACTTGGAAGGTGACTTGCGTCAACATGGGCAATCCTCACTGTATTACCTTTGTGAATAATGTAGCGGAAATTGCCCTAGAAAGCATCGGCCCACAATTTGAGCATCACCCCATCTTTCCCCAGCGCACCAACGTCGAGTTTGTTCAAGTGGTCGCACCTGATTACCTGAAAATGCGCGTCTGGGAACGGGGGGCGGGAATTACTCTCGCCTGTGGGACTGGGGCTTGTGCCGCCCTGGTGGCCGGATTCATTATAGGTCGGTGTGAGAGAAAGGCGACCATTGAATTGCCCGGTGGCTCATTAGTCATTGAATGGTCAGAATCTAACGAAAGAATTTACATGACCGGGCCAGCACAAAGGGTGTTTACTGGCAAACTCTCTTAACCAGAGCTAGTTACACCAAATTACATAATCATGTTAAGTGTTGAAGATGCTGACCCACCGATCATTATCTTTAATGATGATTGATGGGCTGGCACCATGAAATCAATCAGGTAATCCCAATTAAACTAATCAACAAGAGGAAATTTTCATGGGTGGAGGCATTTATCTGATCGACGACGACGATCGCCTAGTGGAAATGACAGAAAAAGCTTATGACTCGGAAGATCAACTTCAAGAATTATTGGAAAAATATCCCAATATTTTAGCTGGAGATCAAATCGATCGGGCGACTCCGAGACGCTGGTTATCGATTAATCGGGAATCAGCCATTGCCCCAGAAGAAGATGGGGTAGATCGGTGGAACTTGGATCATTTATTTATCGATCAAGACGGCATTCCCACACTGGTTGAAGTGAAGCGCAGTCGCGATGCAGAAATGCGGCAAAAAATGCTGGGTCAAATGATTGACTATGCGGCCAATGCTTTAATTTACTGGCCTTTTGAGTCCATTGTGACCCAGTTTGAAGTCAACTGCCGCGAAGTCGGTCGAGATCCAGAACAAGTCTTTGAAGAGTTTCTCGGTGAAGATGCCAACGAAGAAGGGTTTTGGAGTCAGGTAAAAACCAATCTCCAAGCGGGCAAATTTCGCTTAGTTTTTGTTGCCGATGAAATTCCTGGGGAACTGCGACGAGTGGTAGAATTCCTGAACGAACAAATGGATCCTACGGAAGTTTTGGGGTTGGAAATTAAGCAGTATCTCAGCGAAGATGGCCAGAGAACGTTAGTCCCCCGATTAATTGGTCAAACTGCCGGTGCCCAACAGAAAAAATCCAGTACCACGCGGGAAAGAAGACAGTGGGATGAGAGTTCTTTCTTTAAAGAATTTAAGGCAAGACAAGGCCGAGAAGAGGCGGAATTAGCCAAAAAACTTTATGATTGGATTCGCCAAAAACCCGAAGTGGAAATTCACTGGGGACGCGGTGGTGCTTATGGCGGATTTGCCGCCAAATTTGCCCCAAAAGGGCGAAAATCTACCCCCTTATTTACGGTGGGAATTTCGGGAGAATTTTTAATTTCTTCTAGCAGTTATGCCGCTCAAACCCCGTTTGACGAGCCGGAAACCTGGTTAGAGTTGCGATCGCGCATGAGTGCGATCGGTTTAGCCCTGCCCATGAATGCCACCGAAACCCGCTTACCCAATTTTCGCTTGTCTACGTTGCAAGATGAAACAGCTTTACAGCGGATTTATGAAACCTTTGAATGGGTGATTCAGGAAATTAAATCTGCCTAATTCTGCATCATTATTTAAGTAAGAGAAAAGCCGAATGACTTGCTTTTAATTTGGCGTCAGGGTTGCTTCAATGGACTTGATTATATCTATAAAATTATTGAATCAAAATTGTCATGCTTTTCTTTTACTTGAATAATTTTCGCTTAATCGTTGGAAAAAATATCTCTCAATTACCTGCGCGATCGCTAAATTATAGACATACAAAAAAATTAATAATTTATAGAAGACTTATAGAATAATTAGGGTGAGCATTCACCACAAAAAATAAAAACCCTTTAAAAGGTTCCTTTGTCTAATTTTTATAATTGATAATTTCTTATTCATCAACCCATTGATTAAACTTGTGATACAATATAATTAAACCATAGATACGAATTTCAGACAAATGAAATAACAAATCACCAAATACCAACAAAATACTAAGAACATCAGTCAACCCCTAAGCGGAGGTCAATATGCTGGCAGAAACTCTCCCAAAATTAATCACATTGGAAGAATTTTTTGAACAATATCCAGACGGATACGGTCGTTATGAATTACGCAATGGAGAAATTTTTGAAATGCAGCCTACAGGAACCCATGAACAAGTTGCCGGTTTTCTCGCACTGAAGCTAGGCGTACAAATCGATCGCCTAGAACTGCCTTATATCATTCCTCGACAGGCGATCGTGAAACCCGTAGACACAGATAAATCCGGGTATAATCCCGATGTGATCGTCCTAGATCAAACCGCTTTAGCCGATGAAAACCTCTGGAAAAAACGCTCCACCATTACTCAGGGGAAAACCATCAAACTGATTATAGAAGTAGTCAGTACCAATTGGCGGGATGATTATGGATATAAATTAATTGATTATGAAGCCCTAGAAATACCCGAATATTGGATTGTGGATTATTTAGCATTAGGGGGCAAACGATATATTGGCGACCCCAAACAGCCTACTTTGTCCGTGTATCAATTAATCGATGGGGAATATCAAGTCCAACAATTTCGCGGGGAACAGCCGATTATTTCCGCCGCATTTCCTGAATTAAAGTTAACCGCTCAAGAAATTTTTGCCGTAGCCGATTAAATAATAAAAAATCTCACCGTAAATCTCACCGTAAAAAATGATTAGGGGGGCAATTGCCCCCCTACGAATTTGCTTATTCGAGTTCCTGAATCACCGCTTGAATGCCATTGCGATTGAGAGTATCAACTATTTGATTAGCATTTTCGGCACTGTTAAACACACCAACCTGCATCACAGTTCGACCATTCAAGATGGTACGAAATGCTTCAGGAACCACCGATCGCACCCGGTTTTGTTCTCTGGCAGTGGGCGCATCAACAGTCACCCGATACCGTAAACCTAATATTTGAATGCGATTTGCTGGAACTGGTGGACCTTCACCAGGGGGATTCACGTTAGACGCCACAGGTTGTGACGCCGATCCAGCATTGCCAATCGGCGCGTTGCCATTGGGCACCGGCAATAACACGGGCAAACTGTCACCCCGATTTCCCGGACTGGGAATAGAACCGGAAGGGGCTGGAGGTACATTACTGGTTCTCGGAGGCGGCACCGGAATATTAATCGGTTGCTCAGAAGTGGGGACAGGAATCGGGGTTTGTGTCGATGGGGCGGAAGATCCTGTGGGTCGAGGATTTTGTCCCGGTGTTTGAGTGGGACGCGGAAATGAATCGGCGCCGGAAGTTTGACCAGAGGTGGGCCGATTGGGCAATGGGGCCGGGGTCGGTCGCGTTGGGGTCGGTCGAGTTTGGGTTGGTCGAGGAGTTTGCGCCACTGGTCTTGGAGAATTGGCGGGATTGACCACCCCCGCGAGATCGATCCGTCCGGCTGTCCGATTCCCGGTCATCTCATTGCCAAAAGCAGAAATAATTTCTTTAGCCGCTTCCCCATTAATGTCATATTGGCGATTATTGCGGAAAATATTTCCCCCCGGTTGCCCGGAAGAACCCAGGTCAGGTAAGGCATTAGAAATGGCCACAATGCCATCCCGTTCATTGCCTTCAATGATGTTATTCCGCAACACAGGTCGAGCGGATCCTTGGACGACCAAGCCATCTTTGTTAAACCGGATGCGATTGCCCACCAATACGGGCGCGGCTTGTTCAACTACGTTAATGCCGAATCCGGTTCTTTCAAAGGAGTTTTCCCGGACTTCTGGTTTGGCGGTGCCGTGGATGGTCATCCCGTTGGCGCCATTTTGGACGAAGTTATTCTCACGAATCACGGGGGCAGCGTTACCGGCGACAAATATTCCGTCTTGGGTGTTGCCGGTAAAAGTGTTGTTGGTGATGGTGGGACTGGTGGATTCAATCCAGAGGCCATAACCCCGCCGATTCGGATTGGTGATGGTGACTCCCGTTAGGGTGGCTTTTTCTGCGGCGATCGCGGTGACATTTTGCGCGGCGACGGTCCGACTAATGTAGGAGCCACCCCCCTGGATGACTACGCCGTTGCCGTTGCGTTCTGGGAGTCCCGATAGGGTGACGTTTCGCTTGAGTTCTAAGGGAAATGTTTCCCCGGTTTCGGCACTGTAGGTGCCTGGGGCTAAAATAATGGTGGTGTTGGCTTGGGCTACCCGCAGGGCATGGGTAATGGTTTTATAGGGTGACTGAAGGCTTCCCTGGCCTTCGCGATCGCTTCCCCGATCAGGATTGACATATAACTGGTTGGCGGTTGACGGCGCTTGAGCCAGTATATTGGACATGGCTTCTGGTGCGTTTGGGGTTTGAGCCATAGTTGGCTCAGGGGATAAAGCGAAGCAAACACCAGTTGCCAGTAATAGATGGCCGATTCCCTTCGCGATCGCACCGGGAATCCCATAGTGGTAGCGAGTCGCACCACATATCAACGTCTCAGTCAGTCGCGTTGACTTTTTAGTTTTGTTTACTGAACTCACAATTTTACCGATACTTTTTTGCTAACATTTGCTAACAAACACATAAGTTGAGATACTCTCTCAACCAAGGCGTATCAACCAATGCACGAAGAAAGATCCCTCGCGCACCATTTAAATCCCTGTCCATCTTTAATTGGGTGGAATTCGATTTAATCGTTTTTGCCCCACCCAAATTATTGATAATTTCACCAGTCCATGACACCGTTTTAGAAGTGTAGGCTTCGTTGCAATCAATCACAACTTTATTGTTTTCCCAAGCCTTCCATTTCAGAAATTGCTTAAACTCATAATGACTTAGAGTTAGCATAAGCCTGACAGATTTGTTTCTAAGTTTACGTCTTGACTTAGAAACCATCTGTGATGTTTCAAATGTTGGGAGGAAAATCACATCAAAGTTTTCTACTAAAAATCTAGCTGTCTTATAATGCAATTCCTTGACTAAGTTCTTGATTTTACAACGAAGTCTACTCCCGGCTTTTTTGATATTTCTTCTCTGTTTACATTTGGCTTTTGATAGTCGAGACACTAATTTGTCTAATTTGAAACACAATTTCTGAATGTGTAAGTTAGAATCTTTGCCTAGCCAACCAAAAGATGTTTCCGAAAAAAATGTCATAAACGTGCGGACACCAGGATCTAAGGCAACAACTCTCCCTTGATTCTCGGAATTTAGTTGTTGCACTTCTGTCGAGATAGTCAAGTAATACTCACCGTAAGTTAGTGTTAATCGACCATCGCTGAAGTCTTTTGGCAGTGCCTCCTTGAATAAACATCTGCCCAGAATTGTATAGTAGATTCCACAATCTTTTATTGCCGACTTAGGCACAAAGATTGATTGCTTTGTATCCTTACGGCTGCGAAACCGACATTTCCTAATTTTTCCATCCTTACAATACCCCCTTTTCGCGGCTTTAACGGCTAAACAAGCATCTTTGATGGCGATTGATTTAATTTGATAAGGAACAGGTTTAGCCCATTCAGGTAATCCATTCAATATTCCTGTTTTAATCGCCATCCAGTTAGCTTTTGTATCGGGCTGCTGCAAATATTTAATGGTTTCGTTGTAGACAAATCTACTAACTCCGAACCATTGTTTAAGCAATTTTTTTTGTTCTGGGTTTAGATAGATTCGGAGCTTCCTTGATTTTCTTACTGTAGCTTCTGAATCCGTGTATCCGACAAGAAAAGACGTGAGGGATGGAGAGAATATCGGCTTTGAGTTCGGCTTCTGGACATTGTACAGAGTTTTCTTAAACCACGATGCCTCCACCGTTTTGTTGTGCCATAAACTCGAATAATTCAAATCCTTTTCAGCACAATCTGTCACGACAGGCAACAATAACTGTGAGCTAATCGCCTCGCATAAGTCTGACCAGTAACCAAAGCAACCCTTTGCGTTTGAAATTAAGCCCCGATCTAAAGCCGATATCTCGGATAATTTCTGCGTCTGCATAGATTGATTACATATAGGCAACTTGTCTGTCGAGGTGAGATCGTTGTTTTGTTGAACTAACTCGGCAGTAGCAAGCCGTGGTAGCTCCAACTGTATCCCGCACCGATGATTCGACATCATAGAGTCTTTGGTAGGCGGTGTTTTTGATGTTTTTGATCTTCTTTTCATCAGCGTATTTTCGCTCCAGTGTTGGGATGTACACCCAGAAATTCGACCGCTTTCCTGAGTGGTATGTATGCCATCTCTTAAACTTTAGCATACATGAGCATCTGTTAACAAAACTGACACTGTTGAATAACCTCCTCCGATAAGTCTGAAACACCGATCCCCCAGCACGATCCTGATTTATTTGAGTCAAAACCAAAAAAACCTTGAAAAATATGATATACTGCCGCACCCAATAATGATTCAAAATCACCAACCAAGATTCATCCTTTTGATATTTTAATGAGTTTTTTTTACAAAGCTTTACAATCTGGTGAATTGGTGCTAAAACATTGCATTTTTTTTTAGCGCAATAATCGTTTGACCAGAGAAAATAATTAAAGCATCTCAAACAGGGGCGATCGCTCGGCCTACAGAGATTGTATCGCCCACTGATGTAGGCATTGATGTAAGCATTGATGTAGGCATTGATGTAGGCTTTGACGAGAGTGTAAACACTGACTTAAAAGAATCACAAAATCATGGGGGGGTTCCGATGGTTAATCAAACCAGTCAACTTGATAGATCGCCAAATGTCAGTCCGTTAATGGCGCAATCAGCACTCTGTAGAATTTTAGATGCGAACTTGGATCGAGCCCGTGAAGGCTTGAGAATCATTGAGGAATGGTGTCGCTTTGGGGTGAACCATGTTCAGATGGCTAGTGAGTGCAAGCACTTACGTCAGGAACTTGGCAAATGGCATAGCGCCGATATCCGTGCGGCCAGAAATACCCTAGAAGATCCAGGCACTACTTTGAGTCACCCAGGGGAGGAACAGCGCCAGGGAATTGAGCAACTGTTACAGGTGAACTTTGGTCGAGTTCAAGAAGCCCTCAGAGTGCTGGAAGAATACGGTAAGCTGTATCACCCAGAGATGGGCGGGACTTTTAAGCAAATGCGTTATCGGGTTTATACCCTGGAAACTAATTTGCTGGCGTATCGGCGCTATCTCAAGTTAGTGCGATCGCACCTTTATTTAGTCACTTCCCCAACAGAAAAGATATTTTCTATTGTGGAAGCCGCTTTACTCGGTGGACTAACTTTAGTGCAGTATCGTGATAAGTATTCACCCGATAGCGATCGGATCCGGATCGCTAAAAAACTGCGGGAGATTTGCCATGATTATGGTGCGTTATTTTTGATCAATGACCGAGTGGATATTGCCGTAGCTGTGGATGCGGACGGGGTTCATTTGGGTCAAGACGATTTACCGATCGCCGTAGCCCGACAATTGTTAGGCCCTGGTCGCATTGTGGGTCGTTCCACGACTAACCCAGACGAAATGGAACGGGCGATCGCGGAAGGGGCTGATTATATTGGTGTTGGCCCGGTGTATGAAACTCCCACCAAAGTGGGGAAAACCGCAGCGGGTCTGGAATATGTCCGCTACGCCGCTGAGAATGCCACAATTCCTTGGTTTGCTATTGGCGGCATTGACATGAATAACCTGAATGATGTGCTTGATGCCGGTGCAGAACGGGTCGCCGTGGTGCGAGCCCTTATGGAAGCCGAACAACCTACGTTATTGAGTCAATATTTTATTTCTCAATTGACCCGCATTCAAAACCTAAGAGATCGCGAAAACAAGATTCAACCTTATATCTAGTGCCATGTCTAGTCCAATGATGCCCATTTCTCTGCAAGTGAATGGTGAAGCGAAAACTTGTCCGCCCCATACCTCCCTGCCCGCATTCCTGGAACAACTTGGGTTAAATCCCCGGTTGGTGGCAGTGGAGTATAACGGCGAAATTTTACACCGACAATTTTGGGAGACGACCGAAATGCAAACAGGCGATCGCCTGGAAATTGTCACCATTGTCGGCGGTGGTTAAACCGATATAGGTTCGGATATCTGGTCAATGATTGACCGGAGAACCCCCGCAGTATCTTGCCGAATCGACTACCCTGCCTACTGTCACAAGCGATACATTAGATCAATGACCGTTGACTTCTTAGTCCTTAGTTGTTGGTTGTTGGTTGTTGGTTGTTAGTTATGACTGATGACTGATGACTGATGACTGATGACTAAGAACCGTCAACGAATAACAATGAGTTGGTTTATGTATCAAAAATCAAACATCAAATCCTTTTTCAAATCCTGCTTGGCGATCGCCCTGGTCATTGCCCTGGTATTTGGCAATGCCCAAAGCGCTTTGGCGGCAAGGACTGGTGGCAGAATTGGCGGCGGTTCTTTCCGCGCCCCCACTCGCACTTATGCCCCACCCACCCGCGCTTATCCCGGGGGTGGATATGGCGGGGGGATTGGTTTTCCCTTTATTTTTCCCTTCTTTGGGTTCGGTGGCGGGGGTTTGTTTACCCTGTTAATTGTCTTTGCCGTAGCCAACTTTTTAATCCGCAGTTTTAATAATGGCGGGGAAGAAGCGATCGAAGAATATAACAGTAATCCCACTGTATCCATTGCCCAAGTACAAGTTGGACTGTTAGCCGGAGCTCGTAGTTTACAAACGGAACTCAACCAAATTGCCGAAAGTGCCGATACAGGTTCCGAGGCTGGTCGGGCTGAAGTCCTCCAAGAAGTCAGCCTCGCTTTATTACGTCATCCCGAATATTGGGTTTATGGCGCTACTACCACAGAACAAACTAAGTTAAATGCGGCAGAAGCTAAGTTTAATCAGTTGTCCCTGACGGAACGTTCTAAAGTTGAACGGGAAACCCTTTCTAATGTGAATAATCAACTCCGAGAAGCGGAGCGTCAAGCGGCTTTACCGGGGGAAGAAAATCATGGGGCTGCCGCCGATCCAGGGGAATATATTGTCGTCACCATTCTGTTAGCAACCGAAGGAAAATTACAACTACCCAAGATTAACGATAGTGGCGATTTGCGTCAAGCTTTGGGTCAGTTTGGGGGATTAGCGAGCGATCGCCTATTAGCCATAGAAATTCTCTGGGCACCTCAAGCCAGTGGCGATACCCTGACCACCGATGATATTTTGGCTCAATATCCCAATTTGAAATTAGTTTAAATTAGTTTAAAATTGGGCTAAGGGCTAATTTTTCTCGTGATTAGGAAAAACGTAGAAAAATGTAGAACAAATTAGGGTGGGCTTCGGCTCACCTTTTTTTTCGCTCAATGCCGCAATGGCGATCGCATTATCAGCACAAGTCCCCGCTTGGCTGACTAAAGACTATTTAGCGGACAAAGCTAAACGGGGTTCGTGGGAGAAATTTCAACAAGTTTTAACCAAGGTTCCTGATGTAGAACCTGAAGATTACGATCTACTTTAAGGTAGGCGATCGCACCTTCTTTAATTCTCTCCAAATAAGATCCGATTCCCCCTTTTTTAAGGGAGGTTAGGGGGAATATCCTGCTTGTGTTTTGCCTCTCCAGGGATATGTTTGGGTAATAAACAAAAGGTTGCGGAAACCGGGTTTCTTTGTTGCATCCCAAAGTTAACTCCTGATATCCACAGCTTTGGTCCCGGTTTCTCTACCCCCAGGGATAACCCCATAAGGATAATATTTCGGGGGCGATCGCGCGATAACTTCTTTGAATGCTACATCAATTTCTGATAGTTTATGGCACCGTTCTAGGGGCTTATTTATGGAACGGTTTGAGCGATCGCTTCCCAATATTCCGCTGATGTATGGGCGAAAAATTCGGACAAAGGATTTAGGCATAAAGACCGATAATTTACCATCCCAATGCTTACTTATTAATTGATACAACGGTTTATTTATATAATTTAATTGTCTTAATATGCTAACAAAATTTAGATATGGCTGATTTTCTATGATAAACTTATTGCGTTTTTTCACAGGCGAATATGAAAGCCATATTCTTGGGCAGCGATCGCTTTTGAGTCTCCAGATTTTTGCTGGGGTTTTTTGGCGAGGTTTTGACCGTAAAACTGAAGGATAATAATAGGTATGCTCATCTAAGCTGAAAACAGCGATCGCCTGTTTTTTCTCCTTTATTTCTGATGTTTCTGATGTATATTTTGCTTGATTTTTCCTGGCTTTTTCCCATCGGCGAACCATTCGGAGTGAAAATTGTCGGTTTTTAGCTATCTTATTAGTATGAGGGCGAAGCATTCGGGGCGAAAATTGTTGGGTTTTGCCCATAGATTCTTGCCCGAATGCTTCGCCCCTACGATTTACTATTAAATTGGGATTTAGCAGATTTTTCACCGCAGTTAATAGATTGGTTTCAGTGGCAGGTAAGGAATAAACTAAAACCGTATAGGGTGATTTTTCGACAACGGCAATCAGATTTTCAATAAATATCAGAATTTCTGGGATAAATGGATCGTCAATTCCCAAAATTGCGATCGCATTTTGCACATAATCGAGAAAATCCTCAACCAATAGCAAAGTGGGACGAACGCCCAGCAATTGCCGCAACAAATATTGACTAGGGGCAACCCGTTGTTCATCGTGAATTTTCACCAAAGAATAAGCAAAACTTCCCCCTAGTTGCCATGCTAAATAACCCCAGGGGGTAAAAATCCGCAAACCGGGTTTAATTTCCATCCCGGATTTAATCTCTAAGTCAAAATTAGTTAAACCCGCAACCTGGACTAACTTAGGATTGGGCAGAGTCAAAAATTGGGTAACTTGTCGAAGTTCTGGGCGATATTTCACCAGATGATATAAAGCAAGAAAGGTCTGAGAAATATCCCCCGATCTTTCTAGGGAAAAAATCCGCTGCCCCTCCCCACATAAACCACCGAGTACCCCTTTAAATAACTGCTTCAGTTCAGCGGTCAAATAAGTAGCATTAAAAAAATGATGCGGATCGCGATAAAATTGCGGACAAGTCGGGTCTTGTCTCACCACCGCCGCAAATGAGGAAAGATGCGTATCGCGATGCCGCGCAGCGGATCCCTTGCGGGAATCGCGATTTTTAGCCGCGATATCTGGATCTGGTTTAACCGGCTGCCAAAATTTCAGTTGGTAGGCATTCATGGGAAGGGCAATTGTCAAGATAGAATAACTCGATTATCCGCTAGATAAAACTTACCCAAACTTACTCATCAAGTCTGAAAGCTTGATTTTTACTACGTTTGAGTTGGTTTTACTTCCTGCTTCTACCAACGGAGTCGGCTCCAAATTGTCCACAGGCGTAGATTTGGCCGTAGCTCGACCTATTTTTTCGAGATTTCTTGCGGCATTTAAGTCTCGGTCTATTTTTAAATGACAATGCTCACAGTAAAATACTCTTTCTGACAACGGTAATGAGTCTTTAATTGCCCCACAGTTTGAACAGGTTTTACTAGAAGGATAAAACCTGTCAACAATTATGAGTTGTGACCCATAAAGTTCACTCTTATATTCCATCTGTCGCCGCAACTCATAAAACCCCATATCGGCGATTGATTTCGCCAATTTATGATTCGCTAACATCCCTGATACATTTAGGTCTTCTATCACATTAATTGCGTGGTTCTTGCATAATTGTGATGTCAACTTATGTAACGTATCTTTTCTGAGATTAGCGATTTTTCTATGAAGTCTCTGGACTTTTACTTGAGCTTTATATCGATTGGCTGACCCCGATACTTTTCGACTAACTTTTCTTTGGAGTAGTGCCAGTTTCTTAGACTGGTTTCTATATGATGCATCTCCTTTTATGCTGGCTCCGGTTGATAGGGTAGCCAGGGCTTTGATCCCCAAATCTATCCCAACCACATCGACTATTTTATCTGTGGGGGCAACGGGAACATCTAGAGAAAAGAGGAAAGAGGTGAACCATGAAAGAGGTGAACCATGAAAGAGTAAAGAGTAAAGAGGTGAACCATGAAAAATATTCTCTCTCCTCTCTCCTCTCTTCTCTCTCCTTCATTTTTGGGGTCGGGAACGACCGGCAGCTTTTCATAAGTTTTTAGACAGCCGATAACTGGTACTTTCAGTTTATTTGATGATAAGATTTTAATTGTCCCATCCAAGGTAAAGCTGTCCTGTCTGCCTTTTTTCTTAAATTTTGGTCGAGCTTTCTTTTTTTTAAAGCAATCTTGCCACCCTTGGGCAAGATGTCGTAAAGCGTACTGAGGAGCACATTTGGAAACTTCATAGTACCAGGGACTTTCTGGTTTTACCAGCTTATTTAACCATTTATGTAAGTCAATGGCTGTAGGAAATTTGATTTTTTCTTCGGGGCTACAATGAGTATTATGAGATAAAATCCCTAAACACAAACCATGACCCCAATTGTAGGCATGACGTGCGACTCCTGCATGGCGAGCAAGTTGTTGCCGTTGGGTTTGATTCAATTTAAGTTGTGTTTTAAACCCTAATAACATGGAGTCATAATTCCGACGCGCTGAACCAGATCCAATCTTACCACAACTAATGACCACATTGACCATTCAGTTTCTAAAAATCTTGCTCGATGCTCTGGAAATTTCTGACGATTTGAGTAAGTTTGGGTAAGATTGGGTAAGTTTTCCGCTTCTGTCGTTAACCCCTGTTGATGGGCTAGATATGTCCGGTGGGCAAAATTGCGGGGGAGCAGAGGAGCGGGGGGAAAAAATTAACAATTGACAATTAACAATTGATAATTATTAATTATCAATTATCCTCTGCTCCTCTGCTCTTCTGCTCCTCTGCTCCTCTCTTCCCACACTTCCCTCTCTTCCCTCTCTTCCCTCTCTTCCCTCTCTTCCCTCTCTTCCCGATGGCGGCCGATGGCGGCCCCACACCCCACACCCTACACCCTACACCGATGGCGGCCCCACACCCTACACCGGCAACGCAACCATCAGCGCCACCAAGACTCAGCATCAAAATTAAGAATCTTTAAATTCTGAAAATATCTGAAAATAAAACAAAAAATTTTTTCTGATTAAGGCATGATTAAAAGAGTAGCCCAAGTTACTGAAAAGAGGTAATCGGAGTGCTATCCCAAAGCCAATCTCCAATCACAACGCAAACCGCGTCCCATTATACCAACATCGGGGTGCCCAGTCGTCAAACTGGCGCTTATGCCCTGATTGATAGCTTAAGACGTCACGGTGTCCAACATATTTTTGGTTATCCCGGTGGCGCAATTTTACCAATTTATGATGAATTATATCGAGCCGAAGCCGCTGGAGGCATCCAACATATCCTAGTCCGGCACGAACAAGGGGCTTCTCACGCAGCGGATGGCTATGCTCGTGCCACCGGGAAAGTGGGGGTTTGTTTTGCCACTTCCGGCCCTGGGGCGACTAATTTAGTCACCGGCATTGCCACAGCCCAAATGGACTCGATCCCAATGGTGATCGTGACGGGTCAGGTGGGTCGTCCGGCTATTGGCACTGATGCTTTCCAAGAAACTGATATATACGGGATTACCCTACCGATTGTCAAGCATTCTTATGTGGTGCGCGACCCCCGGGATATGGCCCGAATTGTGGCGGAGGCTTTCCATGTTGCCAGCAGTGGCAGACCTGGGCCGGTGTTGATTGATGTGCCCAAAGATGTGGGTTTAGAAGAATTTGACTATGTGCCCGTGGAACCGGGTAGCGTTAAGTTGCCTGGGTATCGTCCCACGGTGAAGGGCAACCCCCGGCAAATTAATCAAGCATTGCAACTGATTCGCAAGAGTAAGCAGCCTTTGATGTATGTGGGTGGGGGCGCGATCGCCTCTGGAGCCCATGCGGAAATTCAAGAACTCGCCGAACATTTCCACATCCCGGTCACTACTACTTTAATGGGTTTAGGGGCTTTTGACGAACATCATCCCCTGTCCCTGAATATGCTGGGGATGCACGGGACGGCTTATGCTAACTTTGCCGTCAGCGAATGCGACCTATTAATTGCGATCGGGGCGCGGTTTGATGACCGCGTAACCGGCAAATTGGATGAGTTTGCCTCTCGCGCTAAAGTAATTCATATTGATATTGACCCGGCAGAAGTGGGCAAAAACCGCGCCCCAGAAGTACCCATTGTGGGCGACGTGCGGCAAGTGCTGATTGATTTACTCCGTCGTTGTCGGGAAACCGGCGATCCCGTGGATCCATCCCGGACTAAGGCATGGTTGGATCGGATCGATCGCTGGCGTCAAGATTATCCCTTAGTGGTTCCCCATCCGGAAGACGGCATTTCCCCTCAAGAGGTGGTGGTGGAATTGGGCAAACAAGCGCCCAACGCTTATTACACCACGGACGTGGGTCAGCACCAAATGTGGGCGGCGCAATTCTTGAAATTTGGCCCGCGCAAATGGATTTCCAGTGCTGGTTTGGGGACAATGGGCTATGGTGTACCAGCGGCAATGGGCGCCAAAGTTGCCTTACCGGAAGAGGAAACGATCTGTATTAGTGGGGATGCCAGTTTCCAAATGAATCTTCAGGAGTTGGGCACTCTGAAGCATTACGGCATCAATGTGAAAACCGTCATTTTAAATAATGGCTGGCAAGGAATGGTGCGGCAATGGCAGCAGACCTTCTATGGTGAGCGTTATGTGGCTTCTAATATGGAAGCCGGAATGCCGGATATTCCCCTACTTTGTCAAGCTTATGGGATTAAAGGCGTTGTGGTGAAAACCCGCGAGGAAATGAAGCAGGCGATCGCGGATATGTTAGCCCACAATGGCCCGGTGGTGATTGATGTCCAAGTGACAAAAGATGAAAACTGCTATCCAATGGTTGCCCCTGGTAAGAGTAATGCCCAAATGCTCGGTTTACCAGAAAATAAATCTTTGGAAAAAGCGGCTGAGTTAGTTTATTGCACTAATTGCGGCGCGAAAAACGTTTCGACTAATAATTTCTGCCCCGAATGTGGCGCTAAGATGTAATGAATTAGAAACTTAGAAACCCGGTTTCTTGAAGAAACCGGGTTTCTTCATAGATTCACCACAGAGGCACAGAAAAAGAAACATAAAAAGAAATATAAAAATAAACAGAAAAATAACACTTTGTCAGTACGCCAGTTGCTCTAGCGCCTACGGAGACCCTTCGATAAACTCAGGAGCCAGTCCGGTTCGCCGCCCCCCGTCTTCACGGGGGCAGGCTGCATGGGGACAGACTTGGGGTCTCCGTAGGCGCTAGAGCAACTGGCGTGACAAGCCCCAAGACCGCAGTGGCTTTTGAATCTATTTGAATCTAAGTGTTTTTTTATGAGCTTTTTTATGAGCTTTACTTAGGTGTGGATGAAATTAAAATCATTGACAACGATCGCGCTGAAATTAATACTACTTAAAATGACAATTATATTCGCGATGGTATAGTGACATACAAGCCTTCAGGACATCAAGTGTATCAATCACATCCAGTAACATAAAGAAACGAAGTCAAGCGAAAAAATGGCAACACCATTAAGTCAAGATTCAAGATTTACGAATTAGAGCCTTAAATTTATTAGAACAAGGCTACTCAGTCAGTCAAGTATTCTGGTGTTATCGATTAGCCGTTGGACTATCGATGGAAAAAACAGTGGGAATTAACTGGGTCAACGCAACCGATTAGGGGCGCTTCGGCTGGCGCCCTGCCACCGCCCCACCCCTCAAAAATTACAGACTGGGATAAATTTAAAAAGTTTATCGATGATCCAGGAAGATAAAACCCAAAAATAATTAGCCCGTGGGGAGGAGTCAGTCACCATACAATTAGTAGGGGACTAAAAAAATTGGGATATACGCGGAAAAAAACTTATGGTTATCAAGAAAGAGATGAATTAGAGAGAAAGGCATTTCTGGAAAAAATCGCGAAGAACCAGAACAATTGATTTACATGGATGAAAGCGGAATTGATGCGGAATGAAGGTTATGAATATGGATGGGATGAAAAAGGCTCAAGATATTATAGCAAAAAGCCCGGTAAGCGGTCAGCGGTAGATCATAATTGGGGCTTTATGTCAAAAAGAGTTTTTGGCACCAATGGTACTGAAGATTACATCTCAGGTAATTGAGACAAAGGCTAGAAAAAAGTTATTACCCAATCTCAAAAAAGGTCAAGTCATCCGGCATGGATAATGCCCGGTTTCATCAAGGAAAAAGAATCAGAGAATTAATTGAGAATGCGGGTTGTGAATTATTATTTTTACCAAAGGGAACAGGCAACAGGCAACTACTGCTACAGACAACAGGATGCTAATGAAAGAGGTGAATTATGAAAGAGGAAAACTCTCTCTTCTCTCTTGTCTCTCCCCTCTCCTCCGAACCCCGTTCCCCAATATTCTCCTGACTTAAATCCAATTGAGCATGGGTGGCAAAAAATCAAGAACGCTATCAAAAAAGAGCAACGTCTGCCAGTATGATTTTAATCTCCATAAGGCTGTAGATGCAGTATTTGAGTATTTGTAGCAACGCCAGCGCGAAGCCTGCCCCCATGCAGCCTGCCCCCGTGCAGACGGGGGACGGGGGACGGGGGTGCTATAAGCATAGGATTAATTTGGCTGATTAGGATTTAAATACCGAAAAAACCTGTTTCTCCTATAAACCAAATTTTTAGGTTATATACTGCCTGAACACCGGGGACAAAGTATAAAAATTATCTATTTTTTCAATTAAACAACGTCGCAATAGAGATTGCAGGGCATTCAATAAATCTAACCCTTCTAAGGTGGACTTTTCCAACAAACTTGCCAAATTAACTGCTTCTTTTTCCTTTGCCAGCAAAAATAACGCTTGTTTTTCGATTGTCGATAGGCGATTAAATTGTTGATCTAATATCTCTTTTAAATCTTCCGGCAATAAGATAGTATTATCGGGCAATAAATCGGTGACGGATTCCCCCAACTCCTGAATCTGTAGGGCGATACTTTGTAACCATAAAGGATTGCCCTGATAATGGGAAATTAGGGCGGAATATTTATCGATTTCTGGTAATCCGTAATCTCTCAGGATTTCTTGTGTACCCGCAATATCTAAGCCAGTGAGTTGTAAGGAAAAAATGGCATTTTTTGGCTGAGGGACTTTCGGGAGTGCCACTGCGGGTTCCCAACCGATTAACAATAAGCAACTTTGATGGGATAGTTGTTCGATTTGTTTAAAAAATGAGCGATATTCTTCATAACCGGGTTGATATTTTCCGGCAAATTCACCGCTGCTGAAAAGGTGGTGAAAGTCATCTAAGACCACCAAGCAGCGATATTTTTGTAAATACTTAATCAGCGATAAGCTTTTGCCGTTATTCAGAGGGTAATTGAGAGGGGTATCTAGTTGTTCTGACTGGGAGAAAAACTGAATTAAGTTATCTTGAAATTCAGCAAAAGTCGGGGATGGTTCTAAGCTGTACCATAAAACATACTCAAATTCATCTTTGATTTGGTGAACCAGTTGCACCGCTAAAGTAGTTTTGCCAATGCCGCTGATACCCGTAATTGTCGCCAGGTGACAACGTTGTTGTAAAATCCAGGTTTTCAGGGTTTCCAGTTCGGGAGTGCGATTATAAAAAGCCCCTAACTCTGGCATTTCGCTTAAGTCTTGATGTGGGGTTTGAGAGGGTTTTGAGTTAGATGTTTTGTGATTAACTGACTTTGCGATATCTGGGGAGTGTCTAGTTTCTCCACAAATGTTAAAACTACCAATTGCTACAACATCTTTTTCAAAACTACCGACTGCTCCAACATCTTTTTCAAAACTACCGATAGCTACAACTTCTTTTTCAAAAATACCGATGGCTACAGCTTCTTTTTCAAAAATCGATACATTTGAAGAAATCAGCCTGCCCATTGTCGATTGTAAATTGGATTTACTGACATCTTGACCCAATTCTTCTGAAAGGATTTGCCATAGTTCCGAACCGGCTTTTCTCAGATTACTTTGTGAACAGTCCAGGTTTTTAGCGATTTCTTTGTATGTCTCCCGTTGTAGAGTTCCTCGGAGTATCGCTTCTTGTAAGTCGTCGAGGTGCTGGCCGGTTTTGTCAAAGACTATCTGATCTGCAAGATTTAACATTTCCTTAATATTCATGGGGTTAGGGAGATGCAGTTTTTTTGTATTATAGCTTACATTTTCGCACAGGTTGATACATTTTTCTACATTTTGGCACAAAATTATATACAAATCCGTAAAATATGGAACAATTTTATCACAAAATTACACATTTTTGTGGTGGACACAGATTTAATCCATCAGGAATAATTAGAAAAAATATCGTAGCAAATTATTAAATTTTAACATAAATAATAAAACCATGGAAATCTTAATTATATTGGGTATTTTTTTGGCAATTATTGGCTGGATTTTTTACCTGTTAGTTATTTTACCTATAAAAAGTATTGGTGAGGCAGTAAGTTCAAGTCAAGATAAGAGAAAACGACAGCTATCTCTTCAGTCAATTGATCCTTTTAAAGGGCGAGTTAAAGTCACACTAAATCGATATTATGGCCAAACAGAAGTTGAAGGATATGATGGCAACTGCAAACTTATTTCTGTTAAATGGGAGCGAGATTCATTCTTAGAGAATCTGTTCCGTAAAGAGATAGAACACGCTGAGTGGCGTATGCGTTTTATATCTAAGCTAAACAGCACAGACGCATCTCAGTGGCAGAATATATTGGAGTCATCCTGGAAAGCTATAAGGGTATTAGAAGAAAGAGATCGTGTGGCTGGCACTTTACTATCTAAGCAGCAAACTACAGCCATAATAGGATTTGCCGATCAAGCTTTAGTGAGTCTTTATTACAGATCAACTCATGTCAATAATCAACTTTTGTGTAATGAAATTATGCAAGAGTTAAGCCAAGCAGAGAAAGAGTATGAAGAAGCTGAAGATGACATTCAAAGAAAAAGCATTTCTACAGCAATTAAAACTCATCAGATGAGGCTGAAAAAACAAAAAGGTGTCGAGAAAAATCTGCACTTAGTTGAGAGTGAACTTAAGTCTCTAGAAGCTACTCTTAAGTTAGTGAGAGAGGGAATTCTCTCAGAAATATCTTCTCGTCATTTGCATGACAATCCTAGACTATCAGCTTATGACTCTGCTCTGCTGGAACTGGAACTTCCGATCCTTGATGAAATTTGGCAATCTACAGCTTCAGCTTCATAAAGATGGTTAGCATATTAATTATTCGGCAAACCAGAAACCGGGTTTCTCATGTTTTTAGCCCAATTTTTTGGTGAATTCCGAGAAGAAACCCGGTTTCTCATGCCCCCAGGATGCGATCGCTCAACCAAGAAACCGGGTTTCTCATGTTTCTTGCCCAAATTTTTGGCTAATTCCGAGAAGAAACCCGGTTTCTCATGCCCCAAGAAAAGCGCGATCGCTCAACCAAGAAACCGGGTTTCTGATCTTTTCAGCCCAAATTTTTGGTGAATTCCGAGAAGAAACCCGGTTTCTCATATCCCAAGATGCGATCGCGCCCTCAAACTTTCATAACCAAACAAGAAACCGGGTTTCTGGTGTTTTCAGCCCAAATTTTTGGTTAATTACGAGAAGAAACCCGGTTTCTCATGTCCCAAGATGCGATCGCCCAAAAGACCTACTGCTCAAATGGTGAGAAACGCGATCGTAATTTTCGATCTGAGATGGTAGGGTTGGCATTCCCCCATCCGGGCGATCGATGAGATATCATAAAAATGACTTCTAATCATCCGATCGATATGACTTTAGTCTCTAATGGGCAGACAGCTATTATCAGGACAGAGCGGGGATTAACGATCTCAGGTACACGAATCACTCTTTATGACATTATGGATTATCTGAGAGATCGGTATCCACCTAAGTTTATTGGTTCCCTGTTTGACTTGACCGAAGAACAAATTAACGTTGCTCTATCATACATCAAAACTCATCGGGAGCAAGTAGAAACCGAATATCAAGTTGTTCTCAAGGAAGCGGAAGAACTCCGGCATTACTATGAAGAACAAAATCGCGATCGAGTCGCCCAAATTGCCACCATGCCGCCTCCACCAGGTTTAGAAAAAGCCTGGGCAAAACTTCAAGCAGCAAAGGCACGGTATCAGACCTAATTATGATTTTTTTAGTCGATCATAACCTGAAGGGACATGGGCGAATTCTCCTGGGCAGCATTGCTAGTCAAGGTTGGCTTGATTCGATTCCAATTCGGTTTGTTACATTTGAAGAAGTAGGATTATCAATTGATAGCCCCGATCGCGTAGTCTGGAGGTTGGCACAGGAAAACAAAATGATTTTGCTCACAGCCAATCGCAGCATGAAAGATGAAGAATCACTCGAACAAGTTATGCGTGAAGAAAATACCCCAAATTCATTCCCTGTGGTGACAATTGGTAATGCAGATCGAGTTTTGAACGATTCAATTTATCGAGAACGGTGCGTCGATCGCCTGCTTGAGATTGCGATTTATATTGGCAACTACATGGGGGCAAGAAGGGTTTTTATTCCTTGATAAAGAAAGAATTAATAGCCAACCAAGAAACCGGGTTTCTGATCTTTTCTGCCCAAATTTTTGGCGGATTCCGAGAAGAAACCCGGTTTCTCATGCCCCAAGATGCGATCGCGCCTCCAAACTTTCATAACCAAACAAGAAACCGGGTTTCTCATGTTTGTTGCCCAAATTTTTGGCGGATTCAGAGAAGAAACCCGGTTTCTCATACCCTAAGATGCGATCGCCCAACCAAGAAACCGGGTTTCTGATCTTTTCAGCCCAAATTTTTGGTGAATTCCGAGAAGAAACCCGGTTTCTCATATCCCAAGATGCGATCGCGCAACCAAGAAACCGGGTTTCTCATGTTTGTTGCCCAAATTTTTGGCGGATTGCGAGAAGAAACCCGGTTTCTCATGTCCTAAGAAAAGCGCGATCGCTTCAATGTCTGCGCTAAAATGAAATTACTCTTGTCAAAATTGAACTTAAGATGATGAAATTAGAGTTATCCCAGTCCCATCCATTAAGCAACCTCAAAGTCACGTTACTGATAGAACCCGTAACATCTGGGCAAGTTGCGGCATCGATTAGAGAGTTTCCCGACTGTCGAGTGAAAGCAGCAACACGAGAAGAGGCGATCGCACAAATTCAAGCGAATTTTTTAGAACGACTAAAAAACATAGAAGCGATTTCATGGAATGTGCCGATTCCAGAAAAAGAACCTACTTGGATAAAATTTGCTGGGGTCTTTAAAGACGATGCTGATTTTGCGGCCATTATAGAATCAATTCATGCTGAAAGAAACTCAGACGATGATTCGGAAGTCGATCCTTCCTATTATCTGTAGAGGTGGCTAAGGGTGTGTCAATATATTTTGGATACTGATTGTATTTCACTGATTCTCTACAATCATCCTCAACTGACTGCTAAGGCAGGACAGCATCAGTTTGCCATCACAATTATCACGGTTCAAGAACTTTTTAATGGCTGGGTTGGCAGGATTAACGATCCATCCCAGGTGCATAACCTCCCGGAACTTTATTCAAAAGGACAACTGTACAATATCTCCAATCTATTGAGGTCTTAAATTTTACACCAGAGGCGGATAATTGTCTCAAGCAACTTTTAAAATATCATCCGCCTTTGCGGAAAAATCGCCTGCAAAAAGATATGCGAATTGCGGCGATCGCTTTATCTATTGGTGCTACTGTTGTCACCAGGAATCAACGAGATTTTGGTCAGGTTCCTGGACTAAAAATTGAAGATTGGACGCTGTAGCGATCGCGACCCTCTTTCATTTTATCGCCCAACCAAGAAACCGGGTTTCTGATGTTTCTTGCCCAAATTTTTGGTTAATTCCGAGAAGAAACCCGGTTTCTCATGTCCCAGGAAAAGCGCGATCGCTTACCACCCAATTCCCTTTACTTGAGAAATTCTTGAAATATTTTATAACTGCCGCAAACAACCTCAATGTAGATATCTCCCTGCAAGCGAAAATAAATCAATGAATCTGAACTTGCCTGAAGGTTTTCGTTGTTATTTTTGAAAGAATAGGATAAATCAGATAATATTTGACTCCCGAAACCTGACTCAAGTTTTCTCAGTTCTACTTCTCCCACCCAAAAGCAGCAATTTTCATCACCTGGATTGATGGGTTGAGAAAGCACCAGGTGAACCAGGCGATCGAGTTCGATCGCCGCATCACCAAATTCTGGCCCAAAAGTAAAATCAAGACGTAATCCGAGATAGTTGGGCAGTAAAGATATACCAACTAAATCAGCGCTTTTTAAATCTTCTAAAAAAGTTGTTAGGTTTTGGGTAATCGTTGCCGTCATAAACTTAAGTTTTCTCCAGTATTGTGAGTGTTGTCGCCTGGGATAAATTTTATTTGCTCTCCATATTGATTATATCGGCGACGGTAATATTTTCCGTTTGTCCCGCGAATCTTTGGCCCCGTTCTGACAATTTCTCCGGTTGGCCTAATATGAATTATACTACCATCAGGATGCTCTTTTCGTATCCACCTATTGTCTGACTTTTGAATTGAAACCCTTGGGCTGCTAGGATGTTTACTGCTTCCAATCGGGTTTTCCCCGTGAGATTAGCAAGTATCTGCGCGGCTGAATTCATTGTTATTTTAACAACCAAATAAATACAAGTATCGTGATTAATAGAGCGATTATAAAAACAAGATTAATGTTTATCGCGTGACAGAATAATCGACGCTAATAGTTTAGCAGCGATCGCTCATTGCAAAAAGCGATCGCGCCCTCAAACTTTCATAACCAAACAAGAAACCGGGTTTCTCATGTTTCTTGCCGAAATTTTTGGTTAATTCCGAGAAGAAACCCGGTTTCTCATGCCCCAAGATGCGATCGCTCATTTCCATCTTTCATAACCAACAAAGAAACGGGTTTTCTGACTTCTGCTAGGGAAAATAACGATAAAATTCCCGACGATGGAGCACTCGCATTATTTCTATAACATTTTCATTAACTTCTATGCCAATCCGATAATCGCCGATGCGAATCCGATAACGCCCTGCGTAACCTTTCATTGCTTTAATGTCAGAAATATCCTGTAATGTGTTGATTGATGGTAGAGTGGTAAATGCTAAATCGTAGATGCTTTGGTATGAAGGGGAACTCTTTAGTTGTTTCAAGTCTTTTAGGAAAGCTTGACGGTATTGAACTTCCACAGTAATTATTCCTCAAGATACGCTAAAGCTTCAGAACGATCTAACAAAGGAGTGTTAACTGCTTCATCCATTGCTTTGTTCATGCAATAATCTTCTATCGCGTCCGCAAGTTGCTCGGTAGAAACCTCTTGATTAGGTATAATTTTTCGCCATAGATCAATTGGAATCACTACAGCGCTTATTTCTCCATCTTGGTTAGTAATATATTCAAGATTTAAACTTGTTTCCATATCAAAATCCAAACACTTATAGTAATTATAGCTTATCCGATGAGGTGAAGCAACCAAGAAACCGGGTTTCTGATGTTTCTTGCCCAAATTTTTGGTAAATTCCGAGAAGAAACCCGGTTTCTCATGTCCCAGGAAAAGCGCGATCGCCCAACAAAGAAACCGGGTTTCTTATTTTTTCAGCCAAAATTTTTGGTGAATTCCGAGAAGAAACCCGGTTTCTCATATCCCAAGAAAAGCGCGATCGCTTCTTCCACCTTTGATAACTAACCAATAAACCCGGTTTCTCATATCTCGTTTCTCTGCCCCAGGCCAATTTTTTACCTTCTAATTGCCCCGCGCCATTCGATTTTTTGTTCCGCTGACCGTTCACCTAAAAAGCGAATAATCCGTAATTCAATTTTGATATTTAAGCCGCTGCGTAAATATTGTTCGGCAATGGGTAATTGACCGATATTGACGGTAAAGCGATCTGAAGTAAATGAGACTAATTCAGGGGGTATTTTGCCTTGATAGCGGGTGGTATAATTATCATCAAATCGTCCTCTTGGGGCAGCAGGAGTGGTTTGATAGACTATTTCTAATTCCGTGTCTAAAATATGTGATTGTCTGGCTACGTCAATTAAGGTTAGTTGCAAATTTTTGCCATTGTTGGCGACATCCACTAGCCTAAGTTGGGTGGCTTCACTGGCTAACATTGCTTGAGAAATGACGAATTGAGTCTGGTTATCGGTTTCAATTTGGCTGGTTTGTAGCCAAAGTTCTTCGGGAACAGACATTTCTAAGGTTTGGTCATCTTTTAGCTGAAATGTGACTCTGGTGTTGGCAAAATTTCTGGGCGATCGCTCCGCATTCCAGACCAGTTGTACCGGCTTTTCAATGCGCTTGATAAACTGACGATATTCATCGGCAATAATTGAGTTACTGCCTAATAAATTCTTTGCCCCACGGCGCGTTTCCCAGATATGTTTAGATAAGACAAAAATTTGGTTGCTAAATTCCGCTAAAGAACGGGCGATCGCCGGTTGTTCCTGGGGCAAAGGTTCTGTCCCTTGAATTAGCCTTAAAGTGCCCAATTTGCCATCACTCCCAGAACTCCCAGAACTGCCATCATCCCCATCATCGCCATCGCTACAAACAAAAGAACGGGTTTCACAACGGTAGTCGGGATTTCCCGGAGTCCCGGTACAAACTTCTTCATTCCAGCGGCGATCGCGACATTCGCAACCATCGCCACCATATCCCCGTTCTCCCCCACTGCCACCACTGCCCCCTTTAGCCAGGACATAGATTTTTTTCAGGTCTTCAAGGTTGGTGTAATACACCGTCAAAGCCCCGCCATTGCCGCCATTGCCACCGCGTCCTCCGTCACCTCCGTCCCCACCATCGGCCCCTTCTTGGTCGCGATCGGCTCGGTTCGGTTGGCGGCAAGACCGGGCATCATCCCCATCATCCCCATCCTCCCCATCTCCTCCATCTTCCCCAGACAGGTTCAGATATAATTCCGAACCATCCACAAAAATCGTGCGATTTTCACCATTGCGACCATCTGCACCACTGCGACCATTACTCCCATCACTGCCCTCGTCACCAAAGTCGTTGATTTCTCGACTGAATACCAACCGAGGACAGAAAAAACTATCGGCAATGGGCAGAAAAATTACACCACTGCCTACTAAAAAAAGAATTGCTGAAAGTTTGGCTAAAAAATGTAGTTTCATATTTTTTTGGGTTGTTGGTTGTTAGTTGTTGGTTGTTGGTTATTGGTTGTAATAAAAATCGTTATTTCATGTAGGGGCGCAATGCTTGCGCCCTTAACCAATCACGCATAACCAATAGACGATTCTGGGAAAATACCGGCGTCGATCCCCCCAACCCCCCTTTCGACAAGCTCAGGGCATTGCCTTAAAAAAGGGGGGATTTTTAGAGTCAAAAGTTATGGTTTGGGCGGATGTTGTTGTAAGACTTGTTTTAAATATTGCCCAGTATAAGAGTGAGAATTTTCTGACACTTGTTCGGGGGTGCCTACGGCGACAATTTCCCCACCGCGATCGCCTCCTTCAGGGCCTAAATCAATCACCCAGTCTGCACAACGAATCACGTCTAAATTATGTTCAATCACTAAAATTGAATTGCCTTTATCTACTAACCGTTGTAACACATTCAACAACTGATGCACATCATAAAAAGATAAGCCGGTGGTCGGTTCATCAATTAAATAAAGGGTTTTTCCTGTGGCCCGACGGGATAATTCCGTGGCTAACTTTACCCGTTGGGCTTCACCACCGGAAAGAGTTGGCGCTGGTTGTCCCAGGGTAATATATCCTAATCCTACATCCACTAAGGTTTTCAGCCGAGTGGCGGCGCGGGGAATATTTGTAAACATTGAACAAGCTTCTTCCACGGTCATATTTAACACTTCGGCAATGGATTTATCCTTATATTTCACTTGCAAAGTTTCTCGGTTATATCGCGCCCCTTTGCAAATTTCACATTGCACATAGACATCGGGCAAAAAGTTCATGGAAATGACATTAACCCCTTGACCGCTACAAGCTTCACAGCGTCCTCCTTTGACATTAAAAGAAAATCGTCCCGGTTGATATCCCCTGGCTTTAGCTTCAATGGTTTCGGCAAATAAACCCCGAATAATATCAAAAACTCCGGTATAAGTTGCCGGGTTTGACCGAGGAGTTCGGCCAATAGGTGATTGGTCAATAATAATCACTTTATCGATCGCTGCTTTGAGGTCAATCGCCTGATTTTTGTTCGCGGATAGCTGTTCCACAGTTTCTAGGCGATCGATACCTTTGGGTAGAGAGACTTTCCGAGTCAAATAATGTTCCAACGCCGGATATAATAACTCATTAACCAGGGTAGATTTCCCCGAACCGGACACCCCAGTAATACAGACTAATTTGCCTAAAGGAATCTCAATATCTAGATTTTTGAGATTATTCTGTTTGGCGTTTTTCACATAAAGAGATTTGCCGTTGCCTTCCCGTCGGTTTGCGGGGGTTTCAATGGCTATTCTTCCCGATAAATAAGCCCCGGTCAGAGAACGCTGACTATTTAATAGTTCGCTTAAGGTTCCTTGGACGACAATTTCTCCGCCATGTAGTCCTGCCCCTGGGCCAATATCCACCAAATGATCGGCGCTTCTAATGGTTTCTTCGTCATGTTCAACGACAATTAAAGTATTGCCCAAATTGCGTAATTTGGTTAAGGTTTTTAACAGTCGTCCGTTGTCTCGCTGGTGTAGTCCAATGCTGGGTTCATCTAATACATAAAGCACTCCGGTTAATCCGGCACCAATTTGGGTGGCGAGCCGAATTCGCTGGGCTTCTCCCCCTGAAAGCGTCATTGCTGAACGGTCGAGGGTGAGGTAGTCTAAGCCCACATCAAGTAAAAATTGCAAGCGGGCGCGAATTTCTCGGAGAACTAATTCGGCAATTTTTGCTTGGCGATCGCTTAATTCTAACTGGTTAATTCGGGTTAAGGCTTCGCGAATAGAAACACTGGTAATTTGATTAATCCGATATTGTCCCACTCGGACCGATAACGCTTCTGGTTTGAGGCGCTGTCCTTGGCAAGTTGCACAGGGTTGATCGATGCGATATGGTTCCAGTTTTTGTTTTTGCAGTTCGCTGGCGCTGTTCTCATAATAGCGGTCAAGCATAGCCAATACTCCGATATATTGATGCTCATAGCTTTCGCGCTTTTGTTTGATCAAAATTGGTTCATCGCTGCCAAATAAAATCACCTTTTGCTGTTCAGCGGTCAACTGGTTCCAAGCACTGTCTAATTCAAACCCTAATGCTTGGCCAATACTATAAAGTAAGGACAAGTAATAAGGATTGTCTTTATCAGCCCAAGGCGCGATATTGCTCCGCAACGCATCCGCGATCGCACTATGCACTGGAGCATCGGGATCTGGGATAATTAAATCTGGGGAAAACCGGCGAAAATAGCCCAAACCATGACAGTCAGGACAAGCCCCATAAGGAGCATTAAAGGAGAATAATCGGGGAGAAAGTTCTTCCATCACTGCCCCATGTTCGGGACAGGCAAAGTTTTCCGAAAAGAGTAAATCTGGCTGTTCCTCAATTACGACTAAAGCCAATCCTTCCCCATGATGTAAAGCCGTCGATAAAGAATCCGTTAACCGTTCTTCAATGCCCGGTTTTTTAATCAGTCGGTCAACGACGATTTCAATGGTATGTTTTTGATTTTTATCCAGTTCAACGGCATCGGTTAATTCGCAAATTTCTCCATTAATCCGCACCCGGACAAATCCTTGGGAAGCAATACTGGATAAAAGTTTTTTGTGAGTGCCTTTTTTGCCTCGCACTACTGGGGCAAGAATTTGAAATTTAGTCCGATCGCCTAGTTGCATCATGCGATCGCACATTTCATCAATAGTTTGCGGGGTAATAGAGCGATCGCAGTGGGGACAGTGGGGTTCTCCAGCCCGTCCAAATAATAATCGCAAATAATCATAAATTTCTGTCACCGTCCCCACCGTAGACCGAGGGTTATTAGAAGTTGACTTTTGGTCAATAGAAATCGCTGGAGACAGTCCCGAAATTGACTCCACATCCGGTTTATCCAATTGGCCCAAAAATTGACGGGCATAAGCGCTTAGAGACTCCACATAACGCCGTTGTCCCTCGGCAAAAATCGTATCAAAAGCCAGAGAAGACTTGCCGGAACCGGACACCCCAGTAAACACAATCAGGCGATCGCGGGGCAATTCTAAATCAATATTTTTCAGATTATGCTGCCTCGCCCCCCGAATTTTAATCCGATTATTCGTCGGTTGGTCATTAACTGGATTAATCGCCTCCGCTAAAGATTGGCCATCCAGAGTTGCCACAGCATTCAAATCGGCATCAAAACCAGCGCGTTCAGTACGGTCAAGCATAGATAAAAAGTCGAGGAAAACGTTAACAATTGTAACGGAGAAAGGGGTGTAGGGTGTAGAGTGTAGGGTGTAGGGGGAAGCCGCCGTCGTGTAGGGTGTAGGGTGTAGGGGGAAGCCGCCGTCGTGTAGGGTGTAGGGTGTAGGGGGAAGCCGCCGTCGTGTAGGGTGTAGGGTGTAGGGTGTAGTGAAGAGGGATATTTCTTTTGTACGGGCGAATGGCCATTCGCCCCTACGATTTTCCCCAACCAACCAACAACCAACAACAACCAACCAACAACAACCAACCAACAACAACCAACCAACAACAACCAACCAACAGCCAATTCAAGATAAAACTTTCAACAGGGGCGGACTTTTCTCTGGTTCAGAGGCAGTCACCACGCGATCGCGCCCTTCTTTATTCGCTCGATAAAGTGCTTGATCCGCCGATTCCAGAAGTTGATCGCTCGTCCAACCATCTTGAGGGAAAATCGCCACTCCTAAAGAAATAGTAATTGCCCCCACAGACTGATGATGAGATTTCAGATTCAACTGCTTCACTCCCAGGCGAATTTTCTCCGCAATTTTTTGCGTCTCCTCTAAAGAGACTTCCGGTAAAATCAGAGGGTTAACTCTTCTCCCTCATAACGGCAAGCCACATCGAAATTTCGCACACTTTATTGCAAAAATATGCCCAATTTTTGCAGTACCATATTCCCAGTTTTGTGCCCAAAAGTATCATTAAACTTTTTAAAATGATCCACATCGATCATCACCACCGCAAAAGATTTTCCAGAGCGTTGACATCGATGAGTTTATGTGGCTAAATATTCTTCTAAATAACGACGATTATATAACCCAGTGAGGGCATCGCGAATACTTGGGAGTCGGAGAGTTTCTCGGAGTTTTAAATTGGCTAAAGCTAACCCAGTATGTTCCGCTACAGCCAAAGCGAGTTTTTGCTTGGCTTCCGTTAATTTATTTGAGGATGAATTTGTTGTTAAATCCAGGATTCCAAAAGTTTCCCCTTGAGCCTTCAAAGGAATACAGAGAGATTCTTCCGTATAACTCGAATCATAATGTTGACATGGTAAATCTTTGTGGTCGCGGTCAAATGCGATCGCCCACTGCGTAAAGACCAGCAATAATGGATGTTAAAAACAAACTTAATTGGTGTATTTTTTTCGATTTACTAATAAATTTACCATATTTTTTGACTCAAAAATTAGATAAATTGCCCCAGATTGCTGGGGAAAAAGCTGGCGCCTAAATTCAGAGCATAAATTAAATTGTGTTTTTATGGTCTTGTTGCGTGAAACAAGCCTGAAGCAAATTAATCATTTTCCCTAACAAGATGACTTCAGAGTTAATTGTTATGAGTTATAGGTTGGGTATTTCCATTTCTTCATAAGCCTTATCCTGTCTTGTTAAATTTTATTGTAAATCATGTTCACTATTGTTTATTATTGTTTCTAGTAAAATTTGTAAATCATTGTTTTGCTGCCGTAATTCCATCAATTATTGCTGCATTTGTCCAAACAGTATTTGAGACTTTTGCCGGTGGCGATAGCGGGATAAAAATCCAGGCAAGTCGGCACTCACACGCCCACTAATGGTCAGGCAGAAGAGTAAAGTAAGCCATACTTTTGACCTGAGTTGGTGGTTAAGATAGGCGGCGGTGGGTAAAAACTGCACCGACCATTTTTGATTGCCAATTTGCAGATATTTCAGACAATTATTGGTTTATGGACAAAGCAATTTGAGCAGATTTAAATCTTGGTTATGAGTGATGGTTTTTAACCACTGTCCAGTAGTAGCTTGATAAATTGCTAAAATATGTTCAAAAGTTCAAAAATATAATATTTTCAAAAATATGTTATGTGATGATTTTTTGGCTGAATGTATTTGCCAAAAATCAGGCTCATTTGCTGTATATTGTTTCAGCAATTTTACCAATTTAATTATCGTATTTTTTGGTATATATCTGGTTTTTTGTTTTGGCTAATTCGCTCTTAAATATGGTTGAAATTAAAGGTCACAATCAGAAAAAACAATTAAGTTTGACGACTAAATTAAACGGTAAAATAATTTAATTAATTTTGATAAATGGCTGAAATTGCCCAAATTTTTAAGGGTTGGTCGGCGATAAATTTGTCTGCCCCAGCGATCGCCTTCATCGGACTAAATAAAATTATTTCCTCCGTATCTTTTGCTTCCTGAAAATAGAGCAATCTGCTTGCCTGGGCAAAATCAAAGCCCACATTAAATTCTGAGTTTTAGAAGCTAGATATCTAATGGGTAGGCATGGCTGGCGATCGCCCCCCTGAGTAGCGGCTGAGTGATTCCCAGGAAAACGGAAAAGCGAATCGCCATCTGGGTTTACTGGATTCAAAGTTTGAGGGGACTGAGTTGCCGGGAAAGAGGGAATCCAGGCGACCATATCCACGGAAGGATGTTGGGGCATGGAATTTTGGACAAAAAGCTGAAATTCTGTTTCTTCAACCGCTTCAGAGGCGACATAAAAAGCTTTAATCTCATCAAAGACTTTCAAATCAGTATTAATAGCCTTTTGCAAAGCGATCGCCACTTTTTTTGTCCCAGTTTCATATTGACGTTGCCACTCATCCCGTTCACTCTGCCAGACCACCACCGATGCCATAACGGACAAAACGATACCAGTCAGCAGACCGATCGCCAAACATTGACCCTGTGAGAACCCACCCCTACTCAAGCGTGGATGGTTGGTTTTGTTTCATTTTTTTTGACTGATTTCCTCCTGAATCCTATCGCTGGTCATTGTGTTTCTCCCTGTGTTTCTCCCTTTAATGATGCTTGGCTATTCTTTACAATTTATTTATATTTGGATTGAGAATATATCTGAATTGATGAATAGCTTATCTTAAATCACGGAGAAAATTCTGCCTAGACTGATCTGAAAAATCATCAAAGTCATCTCCAAAGGAGACTGGGATGTGCCGTGAATGATTGATCTGTTGATTTATATAAAAATTCTCCTGATCTTTGGCTAGATTTTTTATTCGCTTAATTTTATCCCAACGTCATGCAACAGCAGGGGCGCGGCGGCTTGCGCCATTGCGCGGGGCGACCACCGCCTTTTCTTTCGCCCCTACTAATGCCCCAATTAACCTCGTAATTGTAGCAATAATTTTTGGAATTGGTATTAGTTAATTTAGTTAATTTATATTTTTAATCCGGTGAGGTTTAGTAAAATAAAATTGTGGATTCCCGCATCAAGCGGTTCGGGACAGAGAAAAATAAGTGCCTTTATGAGAAACGCTGTAATGAGCAACGCTATACAGAAATATCTCCGTGATATCTCCGTATGACGACGATATGAAATGGGGGCAAGAGTGGTATCCCCTGCCCCCAGAAAAGCCCCTAAAAGCTTCTATCCCGCTTGGACTTGCCGTGAGGGTTTTGGTTTTTGTTTGGCGATCGACATATTAATCAAATTTCCTCCCAAGGGACTGGGTTTGGCAATGCCATAGCCTTGGACATAATCCACTCCTAATTCTTGGAGTTTATGCAAAATTTGCTCATTTTCGACAAATTCCGCAATGGTTTGTAAGCCGATCGCATGAGTAAGTTTGTTGATGGCTTCAATCATCGCGGCATTAACCGGATCTTCGAGAATATTTTTGACAAAGTAGCCGTCAATTTTGACATAATCTACCGGCAGATTTTTTAAATAGGTCAAAGAAGACATTCCACTGCCAAAATCATCTAAGGCAAAGGAGCAACCCAGTTGTTTTAGGGCGTGAATAAACTGGATCGCTTTGTTTAAATTGCTAATCGCAAAAGTTTCGGTGACTTCAAAGCAGATCATTTGGGGGGGAATTTGATATTGAGCAAATTGCTCTTGGAGAAAAGAGAGAAATTGCTCATCGTTAAAACTGGCACCGGAAAGGTTGACGGTGTAGATACTAGATTCGCCAACGGGTTTAGGGTAAGGAGAAAGCAGATCATCGGCGGAGGTTTTCGTTCCAGAGGATGAGTGCTTGAGATTGCTGGATAGATAACTAAATAAATTGCGGATCACCCAGCGGTCAATTTTGGGCATGAGGTTATAGCGTTCAGCGGCAGGAATAAACATTCCTGGGGGAATTATGATGCCATTTTCGTCGGTAATTCTAATTAAAATTTCATAATGATCAGGCTTGCCAGAGTCGGGTTGGGCTGGGGCGATCGCCTGTGAATACAAGCAAAATCGATCCTCTTCCAAGGCTTTGACCAATCGAGACACCCACTGCATATCCCCTTGTCGTTGAGCCAATTCTTGATCGTTGGCTTGATAAACATGAATCCGATTTCGTCCCGCATCTTTGGCGGCGTACATGGCAGAATCAGCCGCACTCATAACATCCGCCAAGCTAGTAACAACCGGGTCAAGTTTAACTAACCCAATACTCACACCAATAGAAAAGGTTTTATCTTGCCAAACAAAGCGGAAATCTTGCACTACTTGCCGCAAATCTTCCGCCACTTGTCGCGCTTGTTTCAGAGGGCATTCATATAATAAAAGCGCAAATTCATCCCCACCCAAACGAGCCAGCAAATCAGTTTTTCTAATTTGAGATTGCAACAAGGTGGTGATTTGACGTAACAGTTCATCCCCAGCGGCATGACCGCAGGTATCATTGACAATCTTAAACTGATCTAAATCCAGATAACATAAGCTATGTTCCGATTCAGTTGTTGATTTTTCTTCCATCAATTCTGACAGCCGACGCTTAAACTCTCGTCGGTTAATCAAATTAGTTAAGGGGTCGTGACTGGCTTCCCAACATAACTGGGCGGCGAGTTTACGATTTTCCGTGACATCCCGACAAATCACCACCATGCCGATAATTTCCGCATTGCTCATTCTAATGAAGGCGACGGAAGGTTCGACGATGAATTCTTCAGCGTCGCGATTTCTAATTAAGGTATGGTGGGAAAATGCGGACAACCGGCTGGTGATGGAGGCGCTGAGGAAATTTTCCACGGGATCTCCAGTAACGGCGTTGAATAGTTGCAACACCAGCTTTAAAGGTTGACCTTGGGCTTCGGACTGTCGCCACCCGGTGAGGATTTCTGCTTGGGGATTCAAGCTTTGAATGATGCCGTTGAGGTCGGTGGTAATTACAGCGTCGCCGATGGAGTTTAAGGTGACTTGGGCGACTTCTTTTTCATGGTAGAGTTGTGCTTCTATCTCTTGCCGCTGCTCTATTTCTTTGCGGAGTTGTTGATTAACTTTGAGGAGTTCGGCGGTGCGTTGGGCGACGCGGTGCTCTAGTTCCTGGGCGTAAGATTGCACGGTTTGGCGTAGGCGGGCTTGTTGAATGGCGATCGCCAAAGAATCCGTGACTTCCTGGGCAATGGCGATTTGGGCATCGGAGAAGCCACCGGGACGGTTTGACCAAAGATTGAGACTACCGAGGAGTGAGTTTCTCGATTTCAGGGGAATACAAACACAGGATCTAAGTCCTTCCGCTTTCAGACTTTCCTGTACCGGGGTTAAATTGGATAACTCCAGAATATCCTTGACCACCAAAACTCCGTTGGTTAGTTTGTCTGGGCTGGCGAAACCGTCTTGATTCATCAGCGGTAAACGGTTTCCGGCTAAAATACAGCTTTCTCGGTCGGCATCGATCGCTAACACGATCGCTTCGTCGGTCTTCAGGTTAAAAGAAATCACACTTACCCGTTGACAAGGCAGTAGAGTTCTTAGATATTTCACTGTCACCTCAGCGATCGCTTCTGGTTCTTCTGCTTCCAAAATTGCCCGGTCAATTTGGTGCAAAATACTCAAGCGTTTTTGTTGTTGATGGAGGGCTTTTTCGGCTTGCTTGCGATCGGTAATATCCGTGTGAATCGATAAATATTGAAACGGTTTCCCCTGCTGATCCAAAAATGGCACAATCGTGGTATCTACCCAGTAATCATGGCCATCTTTGGTTTTATTTTTGATTTCACCTCGCCAAATTTTCCCCTGGGCGATCGTAGACCAAAGATTGCGAAAAAACTCTGACGAATGTTCATCGGATTTGACGATGCGATGATTCTGACCGATCAGTTCCTCGCGGGAATAGCCCGCTATCTGGCAAAACTTATCATTCACATAAGTGATTGTGCCTTTTCTATCTGTCACCGCAATAATCGCCGATTGATCCAAAGCGTACTTAAGGTCTGATAATTCCTTATAAGATTGGCACAATGCGCTTTGGGCTTGTTTTTTATCGGTGGTATTGCGAATGAACATCATAATTTTTTGATGCCAAAATGGGATTAGCCTTGCTTCATAGATTTGTTCACCAGCCGATCCACCGATCTCGTACTCAATGGTAGTCATCCACTGATGCTTGGCCACTAAACGGATTGCTTGCTCATACTGACTAGCCACTGGGGATGGCAATAATTCTTGAATTTTTTGTTGACCAATTGCCGTGGGTGAAATGTGGATATTGCAACGATGTTCTCCTTGATAGTCTAAAATCGTGCCATCGTTGTCAACGAGTAAAAATAAATCGGGAAATGCTTGAAAAATACCCTCAAATTCAGCATTTTTTGCCTGGAGTTTTGTATGCAAATTTTGACAAAATTGCATGGCCAACTGCTTTTCTGGGTGAGCATCTACACAAGATATCACACAGGGATAGTCTGAGAAAAACGGACTGACGCTTTCACTAGATCGCCCTTCAGACGGAACTTGAGCGGGGATAAACGGTGACTGACAAGGAATAACGTCACAAACTTCCTCCTGGGAACTCCGAGAGAATATCCTTGTCCCCAGGGCTGCCGCCACTACCACACTGATAGTCCCTGGTAAAATCTTCAACACCCAGTAGATCCAAGGATCATCCTGCCCAGGAAGAAGTAAATTCAAAACTCCCAAGGCGATCGATAAGGGTAGCAACACCGAAAAAATTCGCACCGGCGACATGGTAAATTGAGGGTTGAAGCGGCGGAACCATTGCCAGAAAATGATTCCTAGAACTAGAGAAAGCACAACATTGCAAGAATCTAAAACCATTGTCAAGCACATTTGGGGCATTTCTGAAGTCCCACTTACTAGCGCGATCGATGGTTTTTGCATCCATAGGATTTTAAATAGAGTTAACATAAAGCCTCCTGGTTACAGTCAGTGAATCTCCCTCAGACATTCCTCATGGTCATTCTACCCAAATCAATCAATTTTTTATATGGTTGGAATTATTGAGACGTGCAGTTAATTCTCAACCATTAGACCTCGATCAAACGATCAAATAATTAACCCACCCAATAAGGATACGGGCTGAAAAACTACTGGTTGATTTGTAGGATTATCCGGGATAGTAAATAATTAGTTCCGTTTTTTTAAGCACAATTTTTTTGTATATTTTTATATATTTTTATAAATTTTTATATATTTTTGTGGTAATTGACGGTTTTACTGAAGTCAGGATAAATCTCGGTACTTACCTGGACAATAAAAATATACCACTAACAAATTACTTCAGCCATCGTGACATTTGCATAATTTAATTTACGTAAATATACGGATACGGAATTTGCGTGTATCCGTATATTTACGCAGTAAGAACGGAAACCCGGTTGTTCGATAAACCAGGTGCTGGCTTTATAGTGACAAGTGACAAGTGAAAAGTAAAGAGTGAAAATTTTTTCTCTATCCTGTACTCTCTCTATCATCTATCGTTGGTGTATTTACTACTCACTATTCACTATCTTTTCTCCTCTATTGTTTATAATTTATCTGTTACTCATTATCTGCCATCTGTTATAATTTATCCTCTATCCGCTTCCCCCTTGCCTGTTGCCGCTCCTCCACAGAGGAAGCCCCGGAAGCTTTCCTGGTGGGCAATATCGTTCATGTATGCAAAAAAAGAATTGGTAATATGCAAAAGCCCCATATTTCTTAATAAATTGTAAAAACCACTACAAAAAAAGGGGTAAAGTCCCTTTAAATTACACTAAAAATACCGGCAAAACGCCGAATTATTAAGTAAAAATTCGATTAAATATGCCCAAAAAATTAAGCAAAAAATAAAAATTCAATAATTAAATTTAAACCTTGACTAGATTGTCGGATTAAATTTATATGTTTGTAGAACAATATTGAGGTAAAACGAGGAGCGATCGTTCAATGATTACATCCACCAGCCCTGTAGATACGAAATCTAATAAGTTTGAAAAGTTAAAACAAGAAAAAGATGGGTTAGCTGTTAAACACCAACTCGATGAATTTGCCAGAATTGGTTGGGAATCCGTTGGTGAAACTGACCTAAATCATCGCTTAAAGTGGCTGGGCATCTTCTTTCGGCCTGTCACTCCGGGTAAATTTATGCTGCGTTTACGGACGCCTAACGGCATTCTCACCAGTAAACAAATGCAGGTTTTAGCAGAAATTGTCGATCGCTATGGAGAAGATGGCAATGCAGATATTACCACCAGACAAAATCTGCAACTACGCGGGATTCGCTTTGAAGATATTCCCGATATTTTCCGCCGTCTTGAATCGGTGAATTTGACCAGTATTCAATCGGGGATGGACAATGTGAGAAATATCACCGGATCGCCAGTTGCGGGGATTAGTGCCGATGAATTAATTGATACCAGAGAATTAGTGCAAAAAGTTCAAGATATGATTACTAATCATGGTGCAGGAAATCCCGAATTCAGTAACTTACCCCGCAAATTTAATATTGCCATTGAAGGGGGACGAGATAATTCAGTTCACGCCGAAATTAATGATGTGGCTTTTGTCCCTGCTTATAAAAATGGTGCCCTGGGTTTTAATGTTTTGGTCGGTGGTTTCTTTTCGGCGAAACGTTGTGAAGCGGCGATTCCTTTGAATGCTTGGGTAGCACCAAATGATGATGTGGTGGATCTCTGCCGGGCTATTTTAGAGGTTTATCGAGATTCCGGTTTGCGGGCAAATCGCCAAAAAGCCCGGTTGATGTGGCTGATTGATGAGTGGGGTATCGAAAAGTTCCGCGCTAAAGTAGAAAGCCAATTAGGACGCCCTTTGGCAACCGCTGCTTTGGCAGATGAAATTGATTGGGATAAGCGCGATCATATTGGGGTCTATCCTCAGCAGCAACCGGGAATGAATTATGTGGGTTTAAATATTCCTGTGGGTCGTTTGTATGCTTCAGATATGTTTGATTTGGCTCGCATGGCAGCGGTTTATGGGGGAGGAGAACTTCGCCTGACGGTGGAGCAGAATGTGATTATTCCTCATGTTAAAGATGCCCATTTAGATGCTTTTTTACAAGAGCCATTGTTAGAGAAGTTTTCGGTTAATCCCAATCCGTTGGCTCGCAGTTTGGTGTCTTGCACTGGGGCGCAGTTCTGCAATTTTGCTCTGGTGGAAACGAAGAACCGGGCGATCGCACTGGTGAAAGAATTGGAAGCAGAATTAGATATTCCCCAGTCAGTGCGAATGCATTGGACCGGTTGCCCGAATTCTTGCGGTCAGCCCCAAGTGGCAGAAATTGGTTTGATGGGAACCAAAGTCCGCAAGAATGGCAAAACCGTGGAAGGGGTGGATATTTATATGGGTGGCAAAGTTGGCAAAGATGCTCATTTGGGTACTTGTGTGACTAAGGGGATTGCTTGTGAAGATTTGAAGCCTTTTCTGGAAAATTTGTTAATCGAAAATTTTGGCGCAAAGAAGAAGGTTTGATGGCGAGTTATTGAGCGATCGCCGCTATGTAAACTCCTTTAAATCAGTTGAGTCAGTTGAGTCTTGGTTCTGTAAATCACCGGGATATGAACCACACCATCAACCACAGCACAGACATGACCCAAACCTTCGCGGCAGAAAAATCCGTGGCTAAGTTCTTGGTCATGTTTACCCCAGAGGGGCAACGGGAAGTGAGGCCGTGGCTGAGTCAAGAATCGTAAGCAAACGGAGGATTTCGCTCCGAGAAGCGATCGCCTTGACTTGCCACCCAGCCATTACCGCCAAACAGAGGCAAAAAACTTAACCTTAACGGTAAAGCTCAAAGCTCTCAGATTAAGCAATTCAGACATTCCCAGGGTCGATTGTTCACTGATAACGTTTAAATTTTGAATCTTATGGTAATGTGCAGCCGCTAAGTGAGAATAATCCGTTCAATCTGAAAAAACTAGGTAAAATTGTCATAATATTCTCATACACCTTGGCTACTTTAAAGTAAGGGAAAAACCTGCTATGTCTAGCAATAAAGTGACTGAAAACACATCTGCCGATCAACATTACCGTTCTGATGCCCTGATTGCCACTGGCGCCACCGTGTCTGTATTGATTTTAGGCGGGGTTCTACAATTCATCTCACCCAAGGTGACTCCTGAGAAAATGGCCACGCCTGCTGAGGAAAGTAAACCCGCTGTGACTTATTCCACCAGCCTATCGACCCCCAGCAATCCAGGTGAAACTTCCCTGTCCCCTGAATCGACTTCGGGGACGAATCAAGAAATCCCCCTGGTGACAGAGAACCTTTCCGTCACCAGTCAGCCCAGGATCGACACAGCGACCGCTCCCGCGACGACCGCTCCCGCGACGACCGCTCCCGCGACGACCGCTCCCGCGATCGCCGAATCGACTATTACGGATCCGGCCACTCTTGAAGCATTAAACAGCCAAGTATTGAGCAAAATTGATGAAAATTGGACGACTAATCCCACATTTACCTCTAGTCTGGTGTATCAGATTAATGTAACTGAATCAGGGGCGATCGCCTCTTACAAAGAAATCAATGAATCAGCCAAAAATTATAGCAATGAAACTCCTTTACCCAGCTTAATTGATCCGGCGGCAACCTCAGACAAAACTGCTAAATTTGTGGTGGTTTTTACCCCCAGTGGGCAACTAGAAGTTAGCCCTTGGATTTCCGGTAATTAAACCTGAATTTTTTCTTTCCGGGCGGCTGGGTGATAATGCAATTGTCAAAAAATTGATATTTTTTATAGACCTGCATTCACCCCAGCTATTCCTGGGTTGTTGAAAAATAATTAAGCAAATAATTAAGCAAATAATTAAGCAAATAATTAAGCAAATAATTAAGCAAATAATTAAGCAAATAATTAAGCAAATAATTAAACATCGTAATATTAGATTAGATGCATCGAATTTTTCAATATAGCCGATGGCGTATCCACCGCCATCGGTTGGGGGGATATTCTACGGTATGAAAGCCAGAATTGTCTAATATGTCTAATATTTATATCAAACAATCATATTTACTCACCGAAACAATTATATTATGACTAACTCTAACCAAACTAACTCAAACAAAACTATCTGTCCTTACTGTGGGGTGGGCTGTGGTTTGGAAGTATCCCCACCAGCACAAAAGGGAAAACCCACTCATAAAGATGGTGAAGGAACGCCGATTTGGAAAGTTCAAGGCGATCGCGCACATCCTTCTAGTTTGGGCAAAGTCTGTGTCAAAGGCGCTACAGTTAGCGAATCATTACATAAAGATCGATTGAAATATCCCATGATGCGAGAATCTCTCGATCAACCCTTTCGCCGCGCCACCTGGGATGAAGCATTCGATCGCATTGTGCAACGGATTCAAATCGTGCGAGAAACCCAAGGGCCAAACGCACTTTTTCTCTACGGTTCCGGTCAGTTTCAAACCGAAGACTATTACACCGCTGAAAAACTTTTTACCGGCTGTTTAAACAGCAACAATTTTGATACTAATTCCCGCCTTTGTATGTCCAGTGCGGTGGTGGGTTATACCCAAAGTTTTGGGTCTGATGGCCCCCCTTGCTGCTATGAAGATTTAGAACTTACTGACTTTGCTTTTCTGATTGGCACCAATACCGCTGAATGTCACCCGATTGTATTTAATCGCCTGCGACAACACCACAAAAAAAATCCCCAAGTGAAAATGGTCGTGGTCGATCCGCGCCGCACCCAAACCGCTGAAGCCGCTGATTTACATTTAGCCATTCGACCGGGTACAGATATTGACTTATTAAATGGAATCGCCCACTTATTAATGCGATGGGGATATATTGATGCGTCTTTTATTGATGAATGTACCTCTGGGTTTCCCGCTTTTGCCGAAGTAATTCAGAACACCGCCCCGGAATTGGTGGCAAGAACTTGTGGCATTCGGCTGGATGAATTGGAACAAGCAGCCCGGTGGTGGGGTGAGTCAAATCGCGTCTTGTCTCTTTGGTCAATGGGGATGAATCAGTCGTCGGAAGGAACTGCTAAGGTGCGATCGCTGATTAACCTGCATTTAATGACTGGGCAAATCGGTAAACCGGGGGCGGGGCCATTCTCCCTCACCGGACAACCGAATGCGATGGGAGGTCGAGAAGCGGGAGGACTTTGCAGTATTTTAGCGGGCTATCGGTCGATTTCAAACCCCCAACATCGGGCAGAAGTCGAACAATTTTGGGGAATTCCCCCAGGCAGCATTCAGCCCCAACGGGGGATGACCACCGTGGAGATGATCCGGGGTTTAGAAGCGGGACAAGTGGGTTTTTTATGGATTGCCGCCACCAACCCAGCGGTGAGTATGCCGGATATCAAGCGGACTCAAGCGGCTTTGCGTCAATCCCCGTTTACGGTTTATCAAGATGCCTATTATCCGACGGAAACCGCGCAATATGCCCATGTGTTGTTGCCTGCTGCCCAGTGGAGTGAGAAAACAGGGGTGATGACCAACTCGGAAAGGGTGGTGACTTTGTGCGCTGGATTTCGCGAACCCCCAGGGGAAGCTAAAGCGGATTGGGAAATTTTTGCGGAAGTGGGGCGGCGTTTGGGTTTTGCCGATAAGTTTAATTTTGCTAATTCCGCCGAAGTCTATGGGGAATTTGTCCAATTAACCAAAGGTCGTCCTTGTGATACTTCCGGGTTGAGTCATCAACTTTTGGCGGAACATGGCCCGATTCAATGGCCTTTTTCCGCTGACCAAGTTACCCCCAACTTTGCCACGAATAAGCGGTTATATACGGATTTCCGCTTTAATACCCCCGATGGTCGAGCTCGGTTTGGGGCTTATTATTCCAAAGGTTTGGCGGAACCGCCGAATCCCGATTATCCGTTTGTGCTGACTACGGGCAGGCTTTATGGTCATTGGCATACCCAAACTCGGACGGGACGAATTCCCAAGACCGCTAAGATGCACCCAGATCCGTTTATAGAAATTCATCCCCGTGATGCGGAAAAGTTGGGGATTTCTGAGGGAATGTCGGTGGAAGTGCGATCGCCCCGTGGCAATGCTGTGTTTCCGGCCATGATTACGGAGGCGATCGCCCGTGGAACAGTGTTTGTACCGATGCACTGGGGCTTCCTTTGGGCTGAAAATGCCGAAGCCAACGCCCTGACTCACTCCGAGTCCTGTCCCGACTCCTTGCAACCAGAGTTAAAAGCTTGTGCGGTGCAGTTAGTGGCGATCGCCCAAGCAGAAACCGGGTTGCTTCAGACTATCTCTGTCACTCAACAGCAGCGATCGTAGAAACTCGGTTATTTTTTCTTTTAAAACTTCTAATTAGAAGCCACTGTGCTATAGACTAGGCATGATAGTCGGTCCAGTCCAGATATCAGCACTTTGCCTAACTCCTAGTCTATGGCTCCCATCAAAAAAACTCAACTTAACAAATTGTTCACAGACATCGCGATGTGGTTTCGCGATGATAATTTCATGTCTGGCATCCACTGGATGGAAGGATTCTTTTCTAAAATCCTCTCCTTGGTAATGATTTTTATCATTATCGTCTCAGTGGGCGACCTGATTCTTGTGGTGGCTAAAGATTTTCTAGACACCCCAGATATTTTTTTAGATAAAACCTTATTTAAAATTTTTGGTTTATTCTTAGATATTTTAATCGCCCTAGAAGTCTTAGAAAATATTACTGCTTATTTACGCAAGCACGTCGTTCAAGTCGAATTAGTCATTGTCACCTCTTTGGTAGCGGTAGCTCGGAAAATCATTATTTTTGACTTTAGTAAGCTCAAAGGCTTAGATTTAATCGGTCTAGGACTGGCCATTTTTGCCCTTTCCATTAGTTACTGGATCGTCCGCAACTTAAATCGAAAAATAGACTGATTTCATCTGAAGTCAGTTTTTTTATGCAGTCTTTTTTAAAAAAAGCATGAAAAACGAGCGACACCCCCAAATAAATTTAATTCAAAAAATTATCAGTTTTTTTGATGACTCAGTTTTTATTTACAGCATTAATAAAATCCAAAAGTTTACTGCCAAAGTCTTATCTTTGGTAATGATTTTTGTCATCATTGTCTCAGTTTGGGACTTAATTATTGTCACCCTAGAAGAATTTACTACCCAACCTGTCCTGGTGGGTCATCAAATATTATTTAAACTGTTTGGCTTATTTTTAGATGTATTAATTGCCCTGGAAATTCTCGAAAATATTACCGCCTATCTGCAAAATAATGTGGTACAAATGGAGTTAGTGCTGGTGACATCTCTGATCGCAATGGCTCGGAAAATTATTATTTTCGACTTTAACAAAGCTGGAGGATTTGATCTAATTGGAGTGGCAACAGCTATCCTGGCTTTATCCCTTAGTTATTTCATTATCCGCCATAGCAATCGGCGATTATAAATCAGTTAATACCCAGTTAATATCACTCACCTAAAAGAAGATGACTTTTTTTCAATTTGAAGCGGATTTTGTTGATTCCCTGAATTGCATCCCTATGCAAGTACGCTATAAACTCGATACTTGTGGGGTGAAGTTAAAATTAGCCCATTGGCATAAGTTTCCCCAAGAAATTCGCTCCCAATTGTGCGATCGCCCCTGTTCCACCCCCGCAGAAATCCAAGACTATCACGACTGGTTACACCAGCAAGTAATTTCACATACGGGCAGCGAAGCCAAAGACCTGCCCATTGAGGAAAATCCCTCCTGGTTAGATGATACAATTGTACCAGAAATGGTGCAAGGAAAGGCGCAAGCCTTTAATTTAACCATTACCTTAGAACAATGGGCAAAACTCACTCCCTTACAAAGATTTGCCTTGATTAAACTCAGCCGTTCCAGCCACGAAAATGCTAATTTTATCCCCGCGATGAAAGAGTTTAATTTAGTTTAAAATAAACAAAAAAACCGGGTTAGAAACCGGGTTTCTCTAAGAAACCCGGTTTCTTGGTTTGGGTGACAAAGATGGTATTAAGACACCCGGTTTCTGAAGCTGTCGCCCCCCAAGCAACCAACCCAAGCAACCAAGAAACCGGGTTTCTATCAGCCATGAAGGTTGGATAACAGAGATTTTGCCAAGAAACCCGGTTTCTCAAGCTGTCGCACCCCTAGCAAAAGTGATAAAATTAAGATTAATTTTTGAAATCATTGGAAATTCCAGGGCAAAACATGGCTCGCTCAAGACTGAAAACACTAATCGACTACATCCGTCCCTACTGGAGACAAGAACTAGGGGGAATTGGCACTCTATTGATCGTCAATGCTTTAGGGGTTTATATTCCCCTGCTAATTCGCAATAGTATTGATGAACTCCAAGCAATGTTTGACTTTCAACTGATGTTGAAATATGTCATCATTATCCTGGTAATGACCACCGTTATGTGGGTGATTCGCGTTGCTTCAAGAATGTGGCTGTTTGGGGTAGGAAGACAAGTAGAATTTGACCTCAAGCAAAAGATTTTTGAACATTTACTCACTTTAGAACCGGCTTATTTTGCCGCAAACCCCGTGGGAGATTTAATTAACCGTGCGACTTCTGATGTGGATAGTATTCGCCGGTTAGTTGGGTTTGCTATGTTATCCTTTGCCAATATCGTATTTGCTTATGGGCTGACCATTCCGGTGATGCTATCGATTAATGTGAAGTTGACTGTATTGGCGCTTTCTGTGTATCCGTTGCTGATGATTATTGTGCAACTATTTAGCGATCAACTCCGCACCCAGCAGCAAACCGTTCAAGAAGAATTATCCAATTTGAGCGATTTAATTCAAGAGGATATGAGCGGGATTTCTTTAATTAAAATTTATGCCCAAGAGGAAAATGAGCGGCGAGCTTTTGCTGATAAAAATGAAACCTTATTGAAGGCTAATTTAAAGTTAGCCAAAACTCGCAGCTTATTGTTTCCCATTTTGGGGGGTTTAGCCAGTATTAGTTTACTGGTTTTATTGGCCTTTGGGGGAAACGCGATCGCGGATAAAGTGATTACCGTCGGAGATTTTGTCGCCTTACTTTTATATGTGGAACGGTTAGTATTTCCCACTGCCTTGATGGGTTTTACCATTACCACTTATCAACGGGGAGAGGTGAGTGTCGATCGCGTCGAAGCCATTCTCGAAGCTAAACCAAAAATTGTTGACTCGGTTCAGGCGATTTCTTTACCCCCAGAAGAGGCTAAAGGAAAACTCACTGCTCGTCATCTGACTTATTATTATCCTGATAGCAAAATTCCCGCATTAAATCATGTCAGTTTTGATATTATGCCCGGAGAAACGATCGCGATCGTTGGGCCAATTGCTGCTGGAAAATCGACCTTAGCTAATGCCTTGCCCCGGTTACTAGATATTGAACCCGGTCAGTTATTTTTGGATGGACAAGATATCACCCAATTAAGATTAACGGATTTACGGGGGGCGATCGCCTATGTTCCCCAAGAAAGTTTTCTCTTTAGTACCACCATTCAAGATAATATTCGCTATGGCAACCCATTGGCGGATCAAACACAAGTAGAATATGCCGCCAAACAAGCGCAAATTCACGCCGAAATTCTCAATTTTCCCCAACAATATCAAACAATTGTGGGGGAAAGAGGCATTACCCTTTCTGGGGGACAACGGCAACGTACCGCCCTCGCGAGAGCGTTATTAATGGATGCACCCGTGCTTATTTTAGATGATGCCCTTTCCAGTGTAGATAACCAAACCGCCACGGATATTCTCAAAAATCTCTCCACGGGAACTCAGCGGAAAACGGTGATTTTTATCTCTCACCAAATGTCTGCCGCTGCCAAAGCTGACCGAATTTTTGTCATGGCTGCTGGGGCGATCGTGCAGAGTGGCACTCACACAAAACTCTTGCAGGAAGGTGGACTCTATCGATTGCTCTGGGAACAACAAAAATTAGAAGCGGTTCTATTATAAACACATCAAAAATATTTGGGGAATAATTTACCTTTGTAGGGGCGAAGCATGACCGCAGTAGATTTTTGTTTTGCAGCAATAACTTATATACGGTCATGCTTCGCCCTCACCTAATATTTGTGCTTCAAATACCCAGATTTTTGCCAGAAACCCGGTTTCTATTTATTTGGGGAACAATTTACCTTTGTAGGGGCGAAGCATGACCGCAGTAGATTTTTGTTTTGCAGCAATAACTTATATACGGTCATGCTTCGCCCTCACCTAATATTTGTGCTTCAAATACCCAGATTTTTGCCAGAAACCCGGTTTCTATTTATTTGGGGAATAATTTACCTTTGTAGGGGCGAAGCATGACCGCAGTAGATTTATGTTTTGCAGCAATAACTTATATACGGTCATGCTTCGCCCTCACCTAATATTTGTGCTTCAAATACCCAGATTTTTGCCAGAAACCCGGTTTCTCTGTCACAGCAAAGAACCCATGCCTAAATAAATCAATAACCAGGCGATCGCGCTACCCAAACCCAGGCCAAACATTGCCTTTAACCCATATTTTTTTAACGCCAATCCTTTAGAAAGTTTTTCCTTAGTAATACTCTGCTGAACGGTGCCAGTTAAAATATAGCTACTCACCCCAACTTCGGCAATTTTGCCCACCAAACCCCCGGCAACTCCCACAAATACAAAAGAACTGGCAAAAATTAGCAACGGCAACACCACCGCCACCCGTTTAAAAGCCGGTTTAAATAAGGTGAAAATACCGACCCCAACCCCACCCATTAATAAGGTAATTAACAGGCGTAACAACAGTTGAGATTTGGGACTTTCTACCCAATCAATTTGTAAATGAGTTAATAAAAATATCCCTAGTACCGTCAAAGTCGGGGCAACTAGCCATTTCTGGGCAAATTCAGCCATATTATTCAAATCATTATCGGCAATTTTTCCTGAGATATCGTTGGCAATTAACACCACTAAGGGAATAGAAATCACAGCGGCTATATAAGGATAAAGCAGAGTAATCGGTGTTGCAGCCCCGATGATTAATAATGTTAACGGTAACTGAGATGATAGTTTCTTTTGCAGCAGGGCGCTGGTTTTGGCTAAGGTGATTTTTGGGGTAACGGCTTTTACTTTAATAGTGACAATTTGGGTCGGAGTCGCTGAATTAGTATGGAGTAAAATATTCCGTTCATAAACTTCATTAATCACTAAATTTTCGGTATTGATAATAATTTCAGCTTTGACTTTATTGCGCTTAAATTTAGTTGGTTTTATTTTTAACCAATCAGCATTTTTTGGCAGTTTTTTCGCTAAGGAATCGGATAAATCATCGGCACCAGCATCAACTAATAAATTAGTCGGGGCAGTGATTTCCCAACGACCTTGTAAGACCGTATCAGCCACCGAATTTTTCACCTCTATGGTGTGGGTTAAAATTTCTCCATATTCGCCAGTTAATTCTATGGTAGATTGGCTTAATTCTACTTCCGGTAAAGTGCGATTTACGGCAATCGGGGTGAGGGCTTCCAGGGCAGCAGCAGCATGAGGAAAGCGATCGCCTGCATTGGGTTGTACCATTTTTTCCAACCAGGAAATCAAAGCATCACTAAGAAATGGCACTAATTCGCGAAAATCTAAGCGATATTGACTATCAATAATTTTGGTAATTTCTGTGGATGGAGTCTTAGTTAAAAGACAAATTAAGGTGACACCCAACCCATATAAATCAGAAGCTTCACTCAAATTGCGATCGAGTAATTGTTCCGGGGGCATAAACCCAGGGGTGCCAGAAATCACACTACTTTGCATCATGTCATCTCCGGCAATGCGGGCAAAGCCAAAATCCACTAAATACACATTCAAATAATCATCAACCAGGATATTTTCCGGTTTAATATCCCGATGAATTACGGGCGGTACTCGGTTTTGTAAATAAACCAAAATCTCTAATAAAGATGTGGCAATTTGCTTAATTTTTTCCGGGGTAAACCGACGATAAACCCCTAAAGACTTGGCATTTTTATATTCATGGACGAGACAAAATCCCTCAGCGGTTTCAAAAGAATCTAAATAACGGGGAATTCCGGGATGACTCAGTTCTCGTAATACTTTAATTTCCCGTTCGTGGGCTTTATACGCTGACCAGTCCGCCCCTGGTTTAGCAAATTGAAATTGCTTAATCACCACAGGTTGCTTAGTTTGGCAGTCCGCCCCTAGATAAGTACAGCGACCCCCCGCATAGTTATGACCTAATTTTTGCAGCACTTGATATCCATGAATTTGGAAATCAGGAAATTCATTGCTAGGGCTGAGAGTTCGCGGGCTATTTTTGCCCAAATTGGCGGTAATTTTTGTCAAAAAACTGCCAGAATTGGGCGATTCCGCTTGGGGAGAATCGTCACGATTTTTAGCCTTGGGCAACCAATTGAATAATTTGTTGAAGTTGTTTTGGTTGTTTTGGTTTAAGTTGTTTTGTTCCATGATGATTGTTCCACTGGCTGAGGAATAATTAGATTATGGCGTTTTTCGATCTGTAGGGGCGAAGCATTCCCGCAGAAGTTTGATGGGTGAGAAGCGTGAATTTTTTCCGGAAATGCTTCGCCCTTACCAATATTTTATGCATATTTTAGCCAGCAACCGGGCTGTTGTGCGATCGCTGAAAAGGTTTTAAACCCAATCGTCATTATTCTTTTTCCTAGGTTTACTCCAATCATCCTCATCATTGTTATTGGTTTGATTATTGGTTTGGATTTTAGTTTGAGGTGATTCGCGTTCGCGTTCTACTTCGCGGAATCGCACAGGTTCAACTTCGGGTTTATAAACCGGAGTTGATGGTGGTTTAGGTTCCGGGGTTGGTTGCGGTGCAGGTGTCGGGGTCGGTACTACTATTTCTGGTTTAAAGGGTTCATCACTAGAATATTCATCATTAGAATATTCATCATTAGAATATTCATCACTAGAATATTCATCACTAGAATATTTGCGAGCGACATAATCGTTGGATGAATAGTCACCAACGGCAGACTTTCCAGACTGTTCCTCATGCTCATAATTAGGCGGAATAATCACTCGATACTCTGCATCATTCACCGATTCAGTAATACCCACCCCAGTATTTTCTGGTTTTCGATAACTATAAGAATAAATCGTGCCAGAGCGATATTCACTGGTTGGTGATTTCGGCACTTCATAATCAGTTTTCAGCGGCGTAACTTTAGGAGTTGCACTTGATTTTGTTGCTGGTTCTATTGGTTCATCCACCCAATTTTGCGAATCATCATCAACCCAATTTTGCTCAACTTCTTCATCATCAACCCAATTAGTCGAATTATCCTGTAAATCCCGCACCGTGCCAAAATCTGCGGCAGCTTTTGAGCCACTACGGAAACTGTCAGCATAAGTCGTGGTTTTTTCTCGGTTTGAGTATGAAGATTCATCGCCTTTGCTTCGGGCTTGAACCGATCGCGCGTCGGGAATTTTCCCGTCGTTAACCGAAGAATTTGCCCTAGCTTCTCGTGGGCGATCGCTTGCCTGTGACCTCTGACTCGCAGCGATCGGAAATTGCAGCAGCATCACAACCAATTGAGCGGTCAAAACCCCCGCAGCCAATGCGAATAAAATCCACAAGGAAAGAGGAAATGCCACAGTTTTCATCCCCAAAAATGTTAGGGGTAAAACTGGGGAGAGATTTTGCTGAATAAAAATAACGATCGCTACCACAGATACCAGCAGTAATCCTAGGCGTAAGTTTCGCATAATTTTATCCTCAAATGGGACTAGAGGGGCTTTCGGGACAGAGCCCGATCTGTACCAGGGCTGGCATGAATTGATCTAACCTAATCGCTATTTTTGTTTTGGCGATGGCCTTGCCAACGATTAATCGGGATACAGTCAATTTCTAACTGATCCAAAGCCCGTGCTACTACAAAGTCTACTAAATCCTCAATAGTTTGAGGATGATGATACCAAGCAGGAATTGCCGGGACAATTCGCACACCGGCTTCAGCCAAAGCGGTTAAATTCCGCAAATGAATCAAACTAAAAGGCGTTTCACGGGGGACAATTACCAGTTTACGACCTTCTTTAATTTGCACATCTGCGGCGCGTTCGAGTAAATCGGAACTTAAACCCGCTGCCAATTTAGCCACGGTACTCATACTACAGGGAATCACGACCATTCCCAAAGTTCTAAAAGAACCACTAGCGATATTCGCCCCCACATCTTGCCAAGGGTGACAGGTTAACTGACCTGTGGTGACACCTCCGGCTAGTTCCCGCCAAAATTCCCCTTGTAATTCCGGGTCAGCGGGCATTTTAATATTGTTTTCCGCTTGCCAAACCATATAAGCGGATTTCGAGGCCACCAGTTCAATTCGATAATTGGCTTCTAGGAGAAATTTCAGCGATCGCACCGCATAAATTAAACCAGAGGCACCGGATACGCCCAAAATTAAGGGCTTAGGAGAAGGAGAAATCGATTCAGACATGAATTTACGAAAGTTTTCTAATTAATAGAATACTGTATCGGCGAAGCGATCGCCCCTCAGCCCTCCCAGAAACCGGGTTTCTTTTTCGCCTCCCACAGATAACTCCTAATATTCACAACAGAAACCCGGTTTCTTTGCCCCAACAGCCACCCCCAGAACCCCAGAAACTCAGAAACCGGGTTTCTTTTTTGCCTCCCACAGATAACTCCTAATATTCACAACAGAAACCCGGTTTCTTTCTCCCAACAGCAGAAACCCGGTTTCTTTACCCCAACAGCCACCCCCAGAACCCCAGAAACCGGGTTTCTTTCTCGCTTCCCACAAATAACTCCGGATACCCACCCCAGAAACCCGGTTTCTTTGCCCCAACAGCCACCCCCAGAACCCCAGAAAGCGGGTTTCTTTATCGCTTCCCACAGATAACTCCTGATACCAACAGCAGAAACCCGGTTTCTTTGCCCCAACAATTCTTTTTCCATGATATAATATCAATTACCCAGTCAACTTACACCAACTTTAAAATAGGAGGATTCACCGATGCAATTGGAAGACTATTTTGATTTTCAGCGATCGGATGATATTCGGGTCAAAGGAACGCGAATCGGCATAGAAACTATCCTATATGATTTCATTCATCGCGCTCGCACTCCCGAACAAATTGCCCAAACTTATCCATCTCTAAACTTAGAACAAGTTTATGCTACTATCCTTTATTATCTGCATAATAAAGAAGCCGTTAGTAACTACATTGCTGACTGGTTAGAGTGGAGTCATCAGCAACTTAAAGCCCAACAACTTAATCCTCCACCTGGTATTGCTAGACTGCAAAAATTGAGAGCGGAACAAAAAGCTAAACAAATCAAAAATGAGTCTGAATTATCTGTTGGATGAAAATGTCGATCCTAGCTATAAAGCTGAAATGCTGACAAGCAATCCCGATTTGATAATTTGGTGCGTGGGGGAACCAGAAGCACCGAGTCGGGGAACTTTAGATCCAGAAATTCTTAAATGGTGTGAGGAATATAACTTTATCTTGGTGACGAATAATCGTAAATCGATGCCCTTGCATTTGGCAGATCATTTAGCTGAAGGTCGTCATATACCAGGGATTTTTCTCCTCAATGCCAAATTAAGTATCGGACAAAATATTCGGCAATTAATTTTTATTGCTGAGGCATCTTTTGATGATGAATATCAGGATCAAATAGTTCATTTGCGAGAGATTGTTTGAAACCCCCAGAACCCCAGAAACCGGGTTTCTTTTTCGCTGCCACAGATAACTCCTGATACCAAATCCGGTTGTTAAAACCCGTTTATCAGGTCATATGTCATTCCCGCGAAGGCGGGAATCCACAAGCGTTTTAGGTAATGATCATAGTCAGTATATGAGAACCGGATTTGGTATGATACCCACCCCAGAAACCCGGTTTCTTTGCCCCAACAGCCACCCCAGAACCCCAGAAACCGGGTTTCTTTTTCGCCACCCACAGACAACTCCTGATACCCACAACAGAAACCCGGTTTCTTTCTCCCAACAGCCACCCCCAGAACCCCAGAAACCGGGTTTCTATCAGTATCTTTGGTGTCAAACGAAAAATTGTCGCAGAAACCCGGTTTCTTTGCCCCAACAGCCACCCCCATAACCCCAGAAACCGGGTTTCTTTCTCGCATTTCACAGATAACTCCTGATACCCACAGAAGAAACCCGGTTTCTTTGCCCCAACAGCCACCCCCAGAACCCCAGAAACCGGGTTTCTTTCTCGCATCCCACAGATAACTCTTGATACCCACCCCAGAAACCCGGTTTCTTTCCTAAAATTCCGAAATCCAACTTTGCATCGCCCCTAATAAATTATCCTGATTGGGGGGAAACCCGCGTAAAGGTTCTTCTAGGGGTTCATCGGTTATCCAGAGGATGTGTAAACCCAGTTTAGCATCGGCAATTTTGCGACAGCAGGTGAGGAGTGGGGGATGAGGTTTACAGTTATGGAAAATTAGGGCAAGGTGGCGTTTTTGCAGTTGTTTTTTTACGGTGAGAATCTGTTGTTTGAGTTGGGCAAAGTTGCTGACAGGGGGGATGTCTGTATCGGGGAGTGCGAGGGAGTAAATTAGGGTGCAAAGTTCTTGACAAATGGCGCTGGTGTCTGTTTCATCGGCTAGGGATTAAAATATTGGACGGTTTAAGTATTGCCATAGCTTTTGCCAGAAGTTATTGGGTGTTTGATGCCATGCTGTATAAAATTCTGGGTAAGTGAGGTTTTGGGCGTATCGCCAAATCAAATTGTAGGATCTTTCGTAAAGGTCAAAGTTATTTTGGCAAATTTCATCATTGAAGTTGTGTTTTAGTCCAAAAACTACTTGGTAATATTGTTGTTTGGTCTGGATAATTTTACCCAAACTATCGGCAACTATCCTCTGGGTATCTTCATCAGAAGTTTCATCAAGTAGTTGGATTAACCGATTGATAGCCCCCTCATTTCCCACCGCTATATTACCAAAACTTTCGGCAAAACTCTGACGGGTATCTTCATCAGAAGTTTCATCAAGTAGTTGGATTAACCGATTGATAGCCCCCTCATTCCCCACAGCGATTTTACCTAAACTTTCGGCAACTATACCACGAGTATATTCATCAGAAGTTTCATCAAGTAGTTGGATTAACCGATTGATTGCCCCCTCATTCCCCACCGCGATTTTACCTAAACTTTCGGCAACTATACCACGAGTATATTCATCAAAAGTTTCATCAAGTAGTTGGATTAAACGATTAATTGCCCCCTCATTTTTCACCGCAATTTTACCCAAATCATCGGCAACTATCCAACGGGTAGATTTATCAGAAGTTTCATCAAGTAGTTGGATTAAACGATTGATTTTTCCCTCATTTATAGCCGCAATTAACCCCTCATTTTCTTCACCATAAAAATATATATGGGCAAATTCTTCAATATCGTATGCTTGGGAAAAAAAATCTTCAATATATAAATGCTCGATTAACTGATTAATTATTAGATCATTTATTGGGGCAAATTTATTCAATGTTTCGGCAATTTTGCGCCGTATATATTTATCAGAACTTTCATTTATAAATTGGATTAAAATATAGAGTCTATGTTCTCCTACCCGAATAATTTTACCCAAAATATAGGGAATCCAATAAATTGAATAAAAATTATCCGATGAATAAAAATTATCAGAAGTTTCATGAAGTAGTTGGATTAACCGATTAATTGCCCCCTCATTTCCCACCGCAATTTGACACAAAATATAGGTAACTTTACTCCGGGTATCTTTATCAGAAGTTTCATCAAGTAGTTGGATTAACCGATTGATTGCCCCCTCATTCCCCACCGCAATATCACCCAAAATATGGGCAGCACGACCACGGATACCTTCATTATAAGTTTCATCAAGTAGTTGGATTAACCGATTGATTGCCCCCTCATTCCCCACCGCAATTTTACCCAAAATCTCTTGTACAAATTCCCAACGGGTATATTTATGATAATCTTTGTCATTCATTAGTTGGATTAACCGGTTGATTGCCCCCTCATTCCCCACGGCGATTTTACCCAAAATATCGGCAACTTTCCCACGGATATCTTTATCAAAAGTTTCATCAAGCAGTTGGATTAAACGATTGATTGCCCCCTCATTCCCCACGGCGATTTTACCCAAACTTTCGGCAACTATCCAACGGGTAGATTCATCAGAAGTTTCATCAAACAGTCGGAGTAACCGATTGATTGCCTCCTGATTTTCCACCGCAATTTTACCAAAAATATTGGCAACATTCCCACGGGTATATTTATAAAAATTTTTATCAATGAGTTGTATTAAACGATTGATTGCCCCCTCATTTCCCACAGCGATATTACCCAAACTTTCGGCAACTATTCCCTGGTTATAGTATTGATCAGAAGTTTCATCAAGCAGTCGGATTAAACGATTGATAGCCCCCTCATTCCCCACCGCGATATTACCCAAACTTTCGGCAACACTCTCACGGGTAGATTCATCAGAAGTTTCATCAAGCAGTTGGATTAAACGATTGATAGCCCCCTCATTTCCCACCGCGATATTACCCAAAATATCGGCAACTCTCTCACGGGTAGAATAATCAGAAGTTTCATCAAGTAGTTGGATGAACCGATTGATAGCCCCCTCATTCCCCACGGCGATTTTACCTAAAATATCGGCAACTCTCCTACGGGTATCTTTATCAGAAGTTTCACCAAGGAGTCGGATTAAGCGATTGATTGCCCTTGATCTATCAGTTTCTACTAATACTGCGTTGGCTCCTGTTTTAATTGAATACAGATAACTAACGCAATTTTTAACAATTTGACTAACAATTGCATCAGCAAAACCACTCTCCTTAAACTCAGGAACTATTGCCGCCGCCAAAAAATAAGCACGATATTCATAGAAACCTTTATCGACTTTCTGATGATGCCAATCCCCACAACCATCATCAAAATTCACCAACTTTTCAAGAAACGCCTCTTTCTTCTCCTTCTGCACATCCCCCCGCCCAAACCACAGCAAAATCACCTCTTTCCACTGCTTCTCAAAAATCCGATAAGTTCCCAAACTCGGATTATCCGGTACATGATGCAAAAAATAACCCCAATCATCCACCGCCAACGCCGCAAAATACTCCTGAAACGTGGGATGATAAAAGGCATAAACCCGCTCATCGGTATTTTCCACCGCCACTCCCACCCGATTAATCCAACCCAACTGCAACGCCAACTGACACAACGGCTCATCTTTTTCTCCCAAAACCTCCGTTACCAAACCTTCCCTTAACCGAAACCGAGACTCTGATTGCTCCATCCCCCGCAACCCCAACCTGCCCAAAGCTGCATTTAAATCCCGTCGCTGCTGGGAAGTCGTGGGAAAAGCCTCCTGCTTCCAGTCATACAGCGCCTCCGCAAACTGCCCATAAAGCCCCGCCTTGGTTTCCGGTAAACTCCCCTGGCGATTTTGCCAAGCGCGACACAACAGCGCCAACCGCAGGGGATTTCGCACCGTATCCCGAATCCGCTCTTTTCCAGCTTGGGCTAATTCTGCCAGCAACCGCTCCCCTAACTCTGGGTGACGCGCAAACCAGCCATGAATAAATTGCCCCACCCCCTCCGGGTAGTCAAAATCGAGATTGCGATAAACATCAAAACCTTCCAGAGCATTTTTCCCCGCATCCCACACATTCTGGCGACAAGTCACCACCACTCGCGCCGAAGCAACCCAACCGCTAATCTGATTCGCCACCGTCGCCAGGGGGTTGCTACCCCCCATTTCATCCACCCCATCCAGCAACAGCCACACTCGCCCACTGTTAAACAGCGATATTAGTGCATCTTCCATTTCCGGCGTTACCCGCACACGCCGAGCATCCTTGAGCCACTTTTGCCGTAGGTAATCCTCAACACTTCGCCCCTGCAAATCAGCCAAAGACACCCAAATTGCCACATCCCGCTCTGTCTCTGCGGCTACCCATTGGGCTATTTTCTGTAATAGGGTGGTTTTCCCCGCCCCCGGTTCCCCTGTCACCGCTAACCTGCGCCCTTGACTTTTGGGACTTTGCCCCTGTTTCAGCACTTGGGCGAAAAACTCATCATTTTTATAAGTGCGAATGACTTCTTCATATTCTTTCTTCTGTTCTTCCTTTTCTTTCTCTTCTTTCTCTTGTTTTAGTCTTTCTGGCTGATAAAATTGGGAACCTTCCTCTGGCGAAACCTCCCCAGGGCGTTTTTCTTTCTTTACCTTTTCCACCAATCCCAGAGGCACATAAATATCATCAAAAGTAAATTCTACCCCTTCACCCGTAGTGAGGGGATTGGTGGTGAGTTTTTGTCTTTCTGCTAATGCGTTTTGAGAGACTTCGCGCCAGTTAATATCAATAGGTTTTGGTGTAGTTTCCGGTGTGCCACCTATTGTTACACCGCCTTCAACCTTTTGGATGAGAACATTTGTCCCAATATTTTCAGCGTTAACCCCGTAATTATCATTCATAGAGTTACAGTTACTAGGTAGCAATTAACATTGAGCCACTACGGTCAATATTCAGGTTATTCTCTCTAAATATGCACATCACCTTCAACGTTATTAATCTGCACATTTTTATCAATTTTTTCAGCAATGACACCGTAATTATCACGCATTTGATTCACAATAGATTTTTGATAATTCGATTGTTGTGCCTCTTGAATATAGGGCATAAGTTTTGGTTCCTTTTGCCCTAATGCTGCTAACTCTTCAATTTGTGCCATTAATTCTGGTTGTTTTTCGGCTGCGGCTTGAATCGCGGGAATGATTTGACTATAGTTTAACGGCTGATTGGGTGTATGTTCAACGATCGCCGTTACAGTAGTAGGACTTTCTCGCTTAAGATTTGTTAAAAAATCTTTAGTTTTTTTAACGAGAGCCTCACCAATTCCCTCACCTGTTTTTTCTAAGGCTTTTGTGCCGACGACTGTTCCTAGTGCTAACGCTGCTGCTAATATAGGTTCCATGATCTTAAATTATATATCAGAAAATACTAAGTAGGTGAACATAATTAATTGCACTTTTCGTTCTCCGCCGATAGGCTTTGGATTCCCGCCTTCGCGGGAATGACAGTTTTTCTTCTGGTATGGTCTGTGGTGCATTTATTTCTGCCCGTCTACTTACTATCCTAGATAATGATAATAAAAATTATGCCCAAGAACAAGTTAGTAATATTTATTTAGATAATGTTACATTTATTTACAAGGCACAATTTTTGTTAATTTCTGCTTCATACAAATTTAACGGCAAAATTATCTCCTGGTTTCAACTCAGATTACTACTAAATTTTGCGCTAAAAATGACTTATTATTTTAATTGAACATACAAAATAATTATACCATTTCAAGCATTAATGATCCTTAAAAAAATGTCATTTTTTTAAGGATCATACTATTGCTACTACTGGCGGTCTTGGAATTGCGACTGTGACTACCGCAGCGGGAACAGTTGGGGCAGTGGCTATTAGTCCATTTGTGGCCTTAGCAGCACCCGTCGCATTAGCTGTTGGGGCTGCTGGGGCATTAATTTGGTGGTTAGCCCGTGATTAATTTCTTTCCACCCCATAGGTTACAGCAATTTGCTATTGCCTAAACTAGGGCCCGCGCATTTCGGCACATAAGTTATCAGTTAAAATCACCAATTTACTGCCTAGTAGTCAGCCGCCCCCAGAAACCGGGTTTCTTTTTCGCTTCTCACAGATAACTCGTGATATTCACAAAAGAAACCCGGTTTCTTTGCCCCAACAGTCAGCCCCAGAACCCCAGAAACCGGGTTTCTTTTTCGCTTCCCACAGATAACTCGTGATATTCACAGAAGAAACCCGGTTTCTTTGCCCCAACAACAGAAACCGGGTTTCTTTGCCCCAACAACAGAAACCCGGTTTCTTTCTCCCAACAGCGGAAACCGGGTTTCTTAAGTTATAAAGACCAATCAATCAAAGATTATCGCGGTTTTTATTGGATGAAGTACAGAGGTTTTTTGGATTCCCGCCTGCGCGGGAATGACAGGTTTTTTCTGTACTTCATAACTCCGCAAAGTGCTATAATCAAAGATTAATATCTTTGATACTCATCATCATTGTAATAAGGCTCATCCGGTTCATAATCCATGCTGGCGGTACTGCCACCACCAACAGCTACTAAGTCAATTTGTTGACGATAGTAATCCACACTTTTAACCTCGACTTCCACCTGATCGCCCAAGCGATATTGCTTGCGGTTCTTGCGACCGACAAGGGTTTGTTGTCGAGAACGATATTCATACCAGTCATCTTTCAAGGAAGACACATGAACGAGTCCTTCGAGACGAATGGGGAAACCATTTGAACCTTCTAATTCAATTTCCACAAAGAAGCCGTAAGACTGCACCCCGGTAATTAACCCAGAGAAAATTTCCCCAGTGCGTTTTTTCATTAGGGCGGCTTTTTTCAATCCTTGTAGATCCGCTTCTGCTTCCTGAGTTAATCTGGTGCGATCGGTCAAATGGTTGACGACTCCAGCCAACTCACTTTCTAATTCATTCTGCACATCTGGGGCTAGGACATTCCAGGTAATTTGACCGTGGCAATTACTATGGTGCAGATTGATTCGTTCTTTGGCACGGGTTGATTTGCGATCGCGCCCTGATTCAAACACAACATATAGAACTCGTTGCACCATCAAATCCTGATAACGACGCAGAGGGGAAGTGCAGTGCAAATAGCTATCCAAAGCCAGACCAAAATGGGGGGCTGGATTCATGCTATACATCGGAGCCTTGAGACTGGACTCTAACAAATAAGTCAAAACCCGCTCATTAGTGGATTTGCCCAACAACTTGGTAAACTGTTGGTAATCGCGAGGGCTCACCGCCTCTGGATTTTCTATCTGAAGTTCCACCCCCATCTGGATCGCTAGTTTCGCAATTTCTTCCACCTCTTCTGGATCTGGGGCGGACTGAATTTGGTAAATCGCCGGAATTGAGAGTTCCTTTAAATGAGATGCCACCAGTTGATTGGCCAAAATGGTCAACTCACAGATCATCCCTTGCGGCCCGGACATCCCAATCTGACTTAATGCCCCCATAATCCCTTCCTCATCATAAGGAGAAGGACTAATGCCATATTGATTCAGGGGTTGATTCAGTTCAAACCCACCTCGGGCTTGCCGCTGGAGGCGAACCTTTTGCGCTAATTCAGACAACTGCGCCAACATTTCTAGGGCAGGGGGGGATAAGTCATGTTCCGTTGGTCGAGTGGTGTTAATTGATTTAATTTCCACCCATTTAGGCGCTTCACCCTGAGAATTCCCATTGAATTCGGCGCTGTCACCACTAATACTGACCAGATGATCTACAGAAATGGCAGTGCTTTTAATTTCAAATTCTTCAACTTTCCCTTCATTGTCCAAAGTAATTAGAATCGATAGGGCTAGTCGTTCACAATCTGGTAGTAAAGAGCAGCGATCTACGGAAATGCTTTCTGGGAAAATCGGAATTACTTTGTCTTCCAAATAGACGGATACACCCCGTTTGCGAGCTTCTCGGTCTAAAGGTGTTTCTTGTTTAACATAATGGGCTACGTCAGAAGTATGCACCCCTAAGCGCCAATGAGAGTCATTAATTTTTTCTAGAGTAAAACCATGATCGATGATGGCCGAACCAGGGGACAGTTTTAAGCCCCAGGGTAATGGGACAAAACTTAGGGTCAATTTATCTCGCAGATCCAGCCGATCTTTGAGGTCATTTTTCCGCAATTGAATCGGCATTCCCTTGGTGAATTCCACCACAATGTCGGAAAAATTGCGGGGTAAATCATGTTTACAGCAGACAATATCTAGGTCGTTGGCATCTTCCGCATCTAGACCCAGGACTTGCGCCACTCGTCCGACTGGGGGATTGGAACCGAGGGGATAGCGCAATATTTCCACATGGACTAAATACTCGATCGCGTTTTCCAGATTGATGCCGTTTTCTTTGAGGATCACATCAAACAATAATCGGTCATCCAAAGGTACGGCTTCATAAACAGTATTTTGTTTTTTGACTCGCGCTAAAACTGAAGGATTTGCCCGTTCTAAAATTAGGCGCACTTCGCCTTCGGGAGAACGACGGCGACTGCCTTCTTTGATGATATTCACCAATACACGGTCGCCATTCCAAGCATTACTCAGATTGCTCTCGCGGATATAAATATCCTCAGTGCCTTCTTGGTCTTGAATCGCAAAACAAAAGCCTTTGCTGGAACACCGTAATTTCGCCTCCACCAGTGCTTGATCTGGGTTGCGTCGATAGCGGCCTTTATCTTTAATCAGCAAGCCAATTTTTTCCAAAGCATCTAAAGCAATTTGTAATTGGCGCTGACTGACATCATCGTGGCATCCCAATTTTTTTTCCAAAATTTTGGGAGCCACCAATTTATCATCGGTAAAATTTGCTAGTAATGTAGCGATTGAAAATTCCATGCAGCGATCAGTCCTTTTTTATGATTATGCAGTTGAATTTGTGGGTAGCTTTCTGGTTGAAATGCCTAGGATGATTGACCATCATGCATTGCACAGTTACAGAAATTTTAGTGCCATGATGACCAAGCTTACCCACGTCAGCAAGGTTCCCACCTTGAGAACCCCATAATTTCCTTGGATCTGGAGAATTGCCGAACAAATTAACGCCGAAGATCGCCGGTTGGCTTTGACTTTCACCCTACTCTCGCTCGAGACTTGCACACCGCAGAAAAGCGTGATTGGGTTGATGGACGCTCTTATTTCCGAGTATCAGCATCCGGGAGAGCAAAACGGTCTGGAATTAGGGTTTGGATCAGAGCCATCCAACTCGTTCGCGGCCTAAGCCGCAGTGCGGAGCACCTTCATTCTAGAGATGTACTAGGGGCGGTTGCGTAACCAAAGCTACAAGCGTTTCATCCAACAGATGCTCGATCAGCTTGCCGGACGTGAGATGATTCGATCGGGATCGCTTATAACTAACTTGACTAGCGGCTGAACTAACAGAATACAACAGCCAGATTGCGAGCCGCTTTTCTGACTTTTGGTACTACCAAGGAGCAGTATTTTCCCTCTCTAGAGCATTAATTTATCTGGGATCTCAGAACTGACGGATCCGAGCTATGGGACAAAAGCATACCTCGATCCACCCTGCCAAGGTGCGACAAGTTCAACAGATTTCACTGACTGCACTTGTCGAGAATATCCCCAGTTCAGCAAGTAAATTGCCTACCTCAGAGTGGTTGTAGAACATCTTAAGCATTGTTGCTGGGGATCTCAGAGATGGTTGCCATTACACTAGCGTTTTAGCAAACCAGATTAATAATCTTTATTATTTTATAAGAAAGTGGCAATTTACTGCACGATTTAGATTAATAATTCTTGTATTCCCTATTACTTTTCACTTGTTTTGAATGTTATTTGTCATTTGTTATTTGTCATTCGCTGGCGTTTGGCGCCCGTAATAGCCAACTCATAACAAATAACAAATAATAAATAACAAACAACAGATAACAAACAGTTTTGATTAGACTTTTTTTATAGCATCCGTTACAGTGAGATTGACTCTTACGGCTGGTAGGGCTTGCATCCCGCTTCGTGAAGAAAAAAGTCTCCCTCATCTATATCCCATAAAACGATCAGCAACTATTTTTGTGCCGTTATGTTAAATGAATTTCGTAAAGTTTATCCCAGAGGCAGCTTAATTTCTGAGTTACTCAATATATACCAAGGCAAGTATATAGTCAGGGTTTTGGCGATCGTTGATGATGTCACCCTGGCTACTGGTTTAGCCGCTGAAGATACTCTGGAGATGGCCGAGGATCGAGCTAGACTCAGAGCTCTGGGCGCCATTAGTTTTGAGGCGCCGCTGCATCAAGGAGCTTCTCGTCCGGTTGTGTCCCCGCAGCTTGTGTCCCCGCAGCCATCGGCGGGTTTGTCCGGGGTCAGTTCTGCCGCAGGGACAAGCCGATCGCACTCCAGCCCCAGAAATCGGCCACAAATTAGCGATCGCCATCCGAATCAAGATGTGGCGGCGAATTTGCCTCATCTCCAATCGGAAGGCATTCTCACGGATCTGCCCAGCAGTTACCGGGGGGCGGCGGGAATTTCCGCCCCAGAAGAAGAGTGGTTAGCTTCCAATCAAGACTATTATTCTTCAGGGGAGAACCAGAACCCGTCAGAGGAGATACCCGGGTGGTCAACACCGACAAAATCCTTTGAATCCTTTGAATCATTTGAGACTAACCGAGATGTTTCGGCTATGTCGGGGCAGGAGATCGCCTCCTCGCCCAGCCCCAACCAGGCGCCCACCAGTGCCGATCCATACTTGTCTTATACCGTTGCCCCCACTCAGGCAACCGAAGCCATGACCGGAGAGGATTTGTCCTCCCCCACCAATCTTTTATCTGATGATGAACGCAAAAAAAAGATTGCTCAAACTACCATAGAAATTCAGCGCCTAGGTTGGAATACTCAGCAAGGGCGTGAGTTTCTGCAAACACGGTATAACCAGCGGGCGCGATCGCAACTCAGCGATGAGCAATTATTGGACTTCTTGCATTACTTACAAACCCAGCCCACCCCGACGGAAAGCTAACTGAAAGTTAAATGTCATCAAAAACCCCTAAATCTTCTTGCCAAGATTTAGGGGTTTTTTTATGGCTGAATCAATCCAACCGGCAATTAAACGGCAACCGGGCGAGTGATAGTGGGACGGCGCTGAATCACTTGATCGATTAATCCATAAGCTTTGGATTCTTCCGCAGACATGAAAAAGTCCCGTTCGGTATCTTCTTGAATTCGCTCCAGAGGCTGACCTGTATGAGCAGCTAACAGTTCGTTGAGGCGTTGTTTGTGGTATAATATCTCTCTAGCTTGGATTTCAATATCCGTCGCTTGCCCTTGAGCGCCGCCTAGGGGTTGGTGAATCATAATCCGAGAATGAGGTAAACTCATCCGTTTGCCTTTCGCTCCAGCACTGAGCAAGAACGCACCCATACTGGCAGCTAATCCTAAGCAAATGGTGCAGACATCAGGGCGAATTTGATTCATGGTGTCAAAAATCCCCATACCGGCAGTCACCGAACCGCCTGGAGAGTTGATATACAAATAGATATCTTTCTCCGGATCCTCCGCTTCTAGAAATAGCATCTGTGCCACGATCAGGTTGGCTAAGTCTGAGTCAACTTGTTGTCCGAGGAAAATGATGCGATCGCGCAACAAACGTGAATAAATGTCAAAAGCGCGTTCGCCCCGACCCGATTGTTCAATAACCGTAGGAATCATGGAATCTGTCTCTTGGATGGTGATGTTCTGGAAGTCCCGCCCCCTGTAAACAGGGTTCTGGGTAGCTTACTGAACTGATGTGGGTTTATTCTAGCAAAAAACTTTCCCACCGTTTTCAATTTACACAAAATTGCTCGTTAATCTTTAAAAATTACTGGATATTGGATTTTATAATGAATATTTAAAGAATTAACGGTTTGGTTGGGGATAAAATATCACTAATCAAATCATTTTTTTTAAGGAACGCGATTTTTCCAGTCAGTGAGTGAACCACCGGCTGACATTGCGGGTTAAAATTAATTCCCGGCCTAGCGGTTAGGATAAACCAACTCGCATCGTAAAGATAAGCTGCGTAAAAACTCAGGCAAATTACCCGATCGGGAACGAAGAACCAAGCGAAAAGTCAGCAATTTTTGATAATTTGATAATTCGATTTTGATTAAAAATTTTGATGAAAACGGTTCATTCCATGTTCATCTCAGGGAAGCAAGAACCAAACAGATAATAAAACAGATAATAAAACAGATAATAAAACAGATAAGCAAGGGGGACATATGAATAAAGTCAATGAGTGATGGCTCAAAAAGGAGAAATTCACAATCAAAGCTGGCTGGGTTTTAAATCTCGATTCTCGATAGTCAATGAGGACTTGCTATGACTGGACAAACCACCAAGAAAAATTTCCATCAGGTTGTTAATTTTCCGTTGCCAGAAAAAGCTAGGATATTTTCCAATCAACTAAATTTAGATGGAAAATCACATAAATTGTCTGTAATACCCACGCGCTCAAAATTTCCCGCCAAAGTCTTTAAGCTGAATAACGGATTAACGGTGATCCATCAATACCTCAGAGCGACCCCCGTGTCGGTAGTCGATGTCTGGGTAAAAGCGGGAGCTTCACGGGAACCCGATGCTTGGTCAGGGATGGCTCATTTCTTAGAACACATGATTTTTAAAGGTACGGATAATCTACCCCCCGGATCCTTTGATTGGCTGATTGAAAGTTTGGGCGGGATGACCAATGCAGCCACCAGCCATGATTATGCTCACTTTTTTATTATGACGGCGACGGAATATTTAAAAGATTCGTTAGCCCCTTTAGCGGATCTGTTATTACATCCCGCTTTTCCTGAAGATGAATTTATCCGGGAACGAGATGTAGTGTTTGAGGAAATTCGCCAAGAAGCTGATAATCCTGATTGGATCGCTTTTCAAGCACTGATGCAAATGGTGTATCAACAGCATCCTTATGGTCGGTCAGTTTTGGGTGATATTCCGGGGTTAATGCAGCGATCGCCTCAGCAAATGCGTCAGTTTCACAGTACCCACTACCAACCGGAGAATATGACCGTGACGATCGTCGGTGGGGTGGGTGAAGACCAGGCATTAGCCTTAGTCGAGCAAGCGTTTCAGGATTTCCCCACAAACTATCATACGGCGACACCCACGATCAAGGCAGAATCACCCATCAGGGAAATTCGCCGCCGCGAAATGCTCTTACCTCGCTTAGAAGGATCAAGATTGATGATGGCTTGGATCGGGCCTGGGGTAGACCAAATAAGAGATGCTTATGGTCTGGACTTGTTGGCGGTGCTGTTAGCGGAAGGAAGAACTTCGCGCTTGGTGCGAGAACTGCGGGAAGAAAAACATTTAGTCCAAGACATTACCAGCAATTTCTCTTTACAAAAAGATTCCAGTATCTTTACGATTAATGCTTGGTTGGAGGCAGAAAATATCCACCTAGTAGAATCGCTGATTGGCGATCGCCTAAGAGAACTGCACTCTCAACCCATTTCTCCCGCAGAACTCGCCAGAGGTAAGCGGCTTCTTTGTAATGATTACGCCTTTTCCACGGAAACGGCCAGCCAAATTGCCGGTCTTTATGGTTACTATCAAACCATTGACCGGGCAGAAGTAGCTGTTTCCTATCCCGAAGAAATCCAGTCATTTCAAGCGGAAGAACTGCAAACTCTGGCTTCTCGGTATCTTTCTCCTGAATGTTACGCCGTCACAGAAATTCAACCATATTCTTGATATTCTTGATCCGGTATGCACGGGAAGTTGTTTGATTGGGGGGAAGTTGCCAAAATTTCCCCGATTATCTGTTCTCTGAAGCTGAAAGCTGAAAGCTGAAGGCTCAAATTGAGAGAAGTTTTTTACTGTTCTAACGGAAAAAATCGCGTGACCAATACACTTTTACAGCCAATAGTTCAGCGGACAATCCTCAAAAATGGGATGGTGGTGATCGCTGTAGAAAATTACGCCGCTGATATTATCGCTGCTCGGATCTTTGTACGGGCTGGAAGCCGTTGTGAACCTTTGGAAATGGCCGGACTGTCTCATCTCTTGGCCGCCGTTTTAACCAAAGGAACGGATCAATTATCTTCTTTGGAAATTGCCGAACGGATCGAGTCTGTCGGGGCTAGTTTAAGCACCAATAGCAGCCCCGATTATTTTTTAATGAGTCTGAAAACCGTCTCCGCTGACTTTCCAGACATCTTAAAACTGGCGAATGAATTGCTGCGATCGCCCTCCTTCCCCGAACATGAAGTCGAACTGGAAAAACGTCTCACCCTACAAGGAATTCGCTCCCAACAAGAACAGCCGTTTTCCGTCGCATTCGAGCAACTCCGACAAGCCATGTATCCGGGACATCCTTATGGTTTTTCTGCCCTGGGAACCGAAAAAACCGTAGAAAAAATCACCCGCAACGATATACAAAATTATCACCAAACCTATTTTCACCCAGATAATATTGTAATTAGTATTGCCGGTCGCATTAACCCAGAAGCAGCGATAAAATTAGTTGAGGAAATATTTGGTGATTGGCCAGTTTCTCCAGAGCAATTTCCCATGCTAACCTTTCCGAAAATCACCCCTAATCCCTGCTATTTATGCACCGTTCAAGACACCCAACAATCCATTGTCATGTTGGGGTATTTAGCCCCAGCGGTAGAATACCATCACGATGATGTGAACGATAATAGTATTGATTATGCGGCTTTAAAATTACTCAATACTTACTTAGGAAATGGTCTGTCCAGTCGCTTGTTTGTGGAATTGCGGGAAAAGCGCGGTTTAGCTTATGATGTTTCAGCATTTTATCCCACTCGATTAGATCCGGCGATGTTTGTGGTTTATATGGGTACAGCACCAGAAAATACCATGTTAGCCTTAGAGAGTCTTCGCTATGAAGTGCAACGATTATGTGACATTCCACTAACGGCAGAAGAACTTCAAGCATCTAAAAACAAGCTGCTAGGACAATATGCCCTCGGTAAACAAACCAATGCTCAATTAGCCCAGGTTTTTGGCTGGTATGAAACCATTGGACTGGGAATTGAATTTGACACTCGGTTCCCCCAAGCGGTGTCCAGTGTCAATGCCGCGATCGCCCAATCATCCGCTGGTCAATATCTTGCGGGCAGCCCTTATGTTTCCCTCGTTGGCCCTGCCGAAGCCATTGAAGGATTAGAATAGTTGTTGGTTGTTGGTTGTTGGTTGTTTGTTGTTGGATGTTTGTTGTTGGGTAGGGATTCTTTGGATGTTTGTTGTTGGGTAGGGATTCTTTGGATGTTTGTTGTTGGGTAGGGATTCTTTGGGTAGGGATTCTTTGGGTAGGGATTCTTTGGGTAGGGATTCTTTGGTTGTTAGTTGTTGATTGTTAGTGCGATTCGTTCAGGCGGAAAGTCTAGGGATAAAACCCAAAACGTGCGTCTGGTGTAGGTTCTGACCTACATAACTCTGGGGGTGTACAGGATAGTCCTGTAGACAAAGATTCCCGGAGGGTTTTTCCTCCGAGGTCATAGACACCTCACCCCACGGTAAAGATTCACTATCTTTACTCGTGAAGCGGGTAGGAAAGCTGATCATCCCTAAGCAGATGGGAAAAATCAGCAAGTCAAGCGCTCATGGGCAGCGAGAGCGAATTCCCGGCTTGAATCCTCTCCAAACAAAAGTAGCGAAACTGCTTGTTACGCTGCGTCCAAAATGGCATAGGGAAAGGTGACGAATTTAACAAGTCAGTCACAAAGGAATCCCAGAAATACCTAGGGGGACAGGGAAGACCCTAAAAGCGCATTCAACCACCACTAGGGAACGAAGTAAACCCATATTTCTCTTACCAGTAATGGTAAGTAGCGATAGTGTGTAAGCGGATGAAATATTGGGAATGGGATGTGGCAAGAAAGCTCTTTTCCGCCGGTTTTGCCAGTGGATATGCAGACGTGCCACGGCTGTGAAGTTAGCGATTATTAGTAAGTCCAAAGGACGCACAAAACCAGTCGCTTACGACATGGTGTGATTTTAAAGGGACAAAGGATGAACGCTATGCCAAACGGGAACGTTTAACGACTTCCCCATTAGGATGCTATTGGTTTAGCAAGCGCAGCTAGGAGCGGAGTGCCGCGAAAGTGGCACGCTCCGTTCTGAATGGGAGGTGGGAGTTGTGAAGCTCCCATCGACCCCTACCGTGCGATTCGTTCAGGCGGAAAGTCTAGGGATAAAACCCAAAACGTGCGTCTGGTGTAGGTTCTGACCTACATAACTCTGGGGGTGTACAGGATAGTCCTGTAGACAAAGATTCCCGGAGGGTTTTTCCTCCGAGGTCATAGACACCTCACCCCACGGTAAAGATTCACTATCTTTACTCGTGAAGCGGGTAGGAAAGCTGATCATCCCTAAGCAGATGGGAAAAATCAGCAAGTCAAGCGCTCATGGGCAGCGAGAGCGAATTCCCGGCTTGAATCCTCTCCAAACAAAAGTAGCGAAACTGCTTGTTACGCTGCGTCCAAAATGGCATAGGGAAAGGTGACGAATTTAACAAGTCAGTCACAAAGGAATCCCAGAAATACCTAGGGGGACAGGGAAGACCCTAAAAGCGCATTCAACCACCACTAGGGAACGAAGTAAACCCATATTTCTCTTACCAGTAATGGTAAGTAGCGATAGTGTGTAAGCGGATGAAATATTGGGAATGGGATGTGGCAAGAAAGCTCTTTTCCGCCGGTTTTGCCAGTGGATATGCAGACGTGCCACGGCTGTGAAGTTAGCGATTATTAGTAAGTCCAAAGGACGCACAAAACCAGTCGCTTACGACATGGTGTGATTTTAAAGGGACAAAGGATGAACGCTATGCCAAACGGGAACGTTTAACGACTTCCCCATTAGGATGCTATTGGTTTAGCAAGCGCAGCTAGGAGCGGAGTGCCGCGAAAGTGGCACGCTCCGTTCTGAATGGGAGGTGGGAGTTGTGAAGCTCCCATCGACCCCTACCGTTGTTAGTCTAATTTTAAATAAACAATAACCACGAACAAATAACCAACAACAAATAACCAATATAGGACTTACGCAGCGACTCTATATCTGGGGTCTTGGTGCGTTATTGCTCGGAACAACACCCTACCAATAGCGTTTATGCGTAAGTCCTGCAATAAAAGAGTTGAATTGACAGAAGTAAATTGAGATAAAGATAATGATTAAAAACAATAAAACCCTAAGATTAATCCGGCCAATTTTATTAGCTCTTATTTTATCCGTTTTGCCCAATTTGGCGAACCCAATTCTCGGTCAGTCAGTCCCCCCTGGGGCGCGATCGCTGCTAAAAATTGGTAGTCAGGGCGAATCGGTCATTGAACTACAAGCGGTTTTATTACTGATGGGATATTACACCGGCAAACTTGATGGAATTTATGCGGAAAGTACCGCCCAAGCGGTGCGAAAATTTCAACAAGATGCCGGATTAACCGTTGATGGCATGGCTGGAACCGATACCTGGAATCGTTTATTTCCCCCCAGCCCCATTGTGGCACAACCATCGGTAATTGCCCCCCAAGCAACCACAGTGGTTGCCCCAGCAAATACAAACATGAATCCCCCAAACAACCCCACCAATTCCCCAACCGTTGCTAATCCATTGCCCGTGCAAATATCATCCGGTGATTGGCAAATTTTGCGCTTAGGGATGGAAGGTTCAGCGGTACTCGGTTTACAACAACGCTTAACCGCATTAGAGTTTTATTCCGGCCCGATTAATGGGGTATTTGATAGCAAAACCGAAGCCGCAGTCAAAGCCGCCCAACAAAAATTTAATCTTCCCGCTGATGGGACAGTTGGCCCCGCCACTTGGAATGCCCTCATGCAGTAACCATTGATGATAAAATCAGAAAGTTACCAGAAATTTGCCACTTTACCAAAAACATGGGTGATTCTATTAGACCGCGTAAGCGATTTGCTCAACATTGGCTTAGAAGCGAAAAAGTATTATTTAAAATTGTCGAGGCGGCGAACTTGTCCCCAAGCGATCGCCTCTTGGAAATTGGCCCAGGAACCGGGGTACTCACGCAAAAATTATTGCCCTACGCCGCCTCAGTCACCGCCGTAGAAATTGACCGCGACCTTTGGGAGAAACTGACTAAAAAATTTCGAGATTATCAAAATTTTTTACTCTTATCGGGAGATATTTTATCTCTGGATTTAGAGGGGTTATTGGCTGACCAAGATCCCAAATTTCAGCAACCGAATAAAGTAGTGGCGAATATCCCCTACAACATCACCGGGCCAATTCTAGAAAAACTGTTAGGCAAAATTGCCCAACCAGCGAAAAACCCTTATGAATCGATTGTCTTACTGGTACAAAAAGAAGTCGCCGATCGCCTCTACGCCACCCCAGGAAATAAAGCATTTGGGGCTTTATCGGTGCGAGTGCAATATTTAGCAGATTGTGAGTTAATTTGCCCGGTTCCGGCCAAAGCATTCTATCCCCCACCCAAGGTAGAGTCAGCGGTGGTACGACTCAAACCCCGTGCGATTCCGCGAAGCGGATCCCTTACGGGAATCGCCCCTGCCGCAGAAGACCCCCGACAACTGGAAACTTTAGTCAGAGTGGGCTTTGCCAACAAACGCAAAATGTTAAGAAATAACCTGAAAGGATTAATCGAAAGCGATCGCTTGACCCAAATCCTGGAACAATTAGAAATTAACCCTCAAGCCCGCGCTGAAGACCTTAGCGTAGGGCAATGGGTCGCCCTGAGTAATCATCTCAGCTTATCTAATCTTGAGTCATCCCCTGTCAACAACTAGGTCGCCAAATCCCCAAATCAATGCGCTCTTACTCTTTAATTGCTCCGGCTAAAATAAATCTCTATTTAGAAATTATCGGCAATGCTCCCGGTGGCTACCACGAACTAGCAATGGTACTGCAAAGTATCTCCTTAGCCGACCGGGTTCACTTGCGAGCCAATGGCACGCAACAGTTCCATTGCGCCTGTAACAGCAACCAAGTCCCACAAGATAAAACCAACCTGGCTTATCGCGCTGCGGAATTAATGGCCAAACAATTTCCCCAGGCATTTAATCGCTATGGCGCCGTAGACATTAATATTGAAAAACAAATTCCGGTGGCAGCGGGACTGGCTGGGGGTTCCAGCAATGCCGCCGCCGTCTTAGTCGGGCTCAACTTAATCTGGCAACTGGGACTGACCCAACCGGAATTGCAGGAATTGGCCGCTCAGTTAGGCTCCGATATTCCCTTCTGTATTTCTGGGGGCACCGCATTAGCCACCGGACGCGGCGAAATGCTCGAACCGTTGCCCGACTTACCGCCCATCTCCGTCATCTTGGCCAAATATCGCTCTCTAGAAATTTCTACCGCTTGGGCTTATGGCACCTATCGCCAAAAATTTGGTCATACTTATGTTTCTGAGCCAGAGGCTTTACTGGAACGGCGGCAAAGGTTTCACTCCGGGTCTATGATTGCCGCGATCGCCCACCAAGACGGTCAGAAAATTGGCCAACTCCTCCACAACGACCTAGAAAAAGTTGCCTTACCTGCTTATCCCCAAGTAGCGCAGTTGCGTTCTGCCTTTGAAAACACCGATATTTTAGGCGTAATGATGTCCGGTTCCGGTCCCACGGTCTTTGCCCTCGCGGAATCCCCAGAAAAAGCCCAACAAGCATCTATAACAGTGAAAAACACCCTGAATCACCCAGATTTAGACTTTTGGGTGGCTCAGTTAATCCCCTGCGGCATTCAAATAGACCATTAACTTGTTTTGGGAGGGAACGGGGAACGGGGAACGGGGAACGGGGAAAATAATTAACAATTGATAATTAACAATTGATAATTAATAGCCAAAAAATTAACAATTGTTAACTATCAATTGTTAATTATCAATTATTAACTATCAATTATCAATTACTGCCAACCAAAGAATCCCTACCCAAAGAATCCCTACCCAAAGAATCCCTACCCAAAGAATCCCTACCCAACAACCAACAACAACCAACCAACAAATATATGAACCAACAACCAGAGTCTCAACAAACCGTTCAACCAACGATTTGGCGGTGTTTTAGCGGTTCAGCCGTCGCCAGTGCGATCGCCTACTGTGCTTATTTACTCACCAGTTCCATTAGCCAAAGCTTTGCCAACAAACCCATACACTCCGACAACCAAACGGTCATCACCATTGCGGGCGCCGTGCGAACTTTAGTCGTCGGCGTTAGCACCCTAGGGACTTTTGTTTTTGCCTTTGCCGCATTAGGTTTATTTGCCCTCGGCATCCAAATATTGATTCAACGGTTCACCAGCCAACCTACTCCTCCCAACGGTTAATTTATTCCCGTTTCATAATTAGCCATGAATTAAACAGCGATTTACAGGAGTTTTCTCTGCTATGCAGGCAGAGAAAACTCCTGTAACAACTCGTATATAGGGATTAATTGGGATTAAAAACTGGTATAAATTGACGAACCCATATTTTCATCATCCGTGCCAAAAATCACCCCACCATTCTCACCGGGTATCAGTTCTAAACCTTCTATTTTATAACCATCAAAGCGATATAAAGCCGCCAATTCTGAATTAACCCGAAACTGCACCTTTGATTGATTAACCGTAAAAACCCCCGCCACATAAACAGCGGAACTAAACGGGCCCTCATCCCCGTTATCCGTTGCCGCTGTCACATATAAAGTTCCCGCTGAATCTATTTTAATATCGGAAATATGACGCACTTTTTCCCTAGGCCAAGGAACCGTGAATTTAGCTGAACCTTGAGGCGAAATTTGATAAGAATTTAAATCTAGGGTTCCCCAATAAATCACCCCTGGATCGCTATCCTGACCTCGGTGTCCCCAAACTATCACTAATTTACCGTCAATTTCCTGGATTGCCACACCTTCAAAATTGCTGCCCTGGCTAATTTCTGGTAAATCCAAGACTTTCAAAATCGAAATCGTTTGGTTATTTTCCAAGGTAAAATAATAAATTCGTCCTTGACTACTGGCGGCCATAAAAGCAACCTTGTCCGTGCCAGTAACTCTGGTAATTGCTTCTAAATCAATGGGCAAATCGACATTATTTGGCCAAACTAAAGGCAGATATTCAATACTCTGATTATTTTGATTTGAAGCAGCCACACCCACAATTGCTAAACGATTTTCACCAGTTTTTTTATTGTCATGGACAATCAAAAAATTAGACTGATTATTGTCTTGATTCACCAGCGCCATCCCGCTAATCCCAAACGTAATCCCACTGCCCACTGGACGCCAAGATGAAGTAGCAACCACTGACTGGCTATTCACAGTGCATGAAACTAAGAAAACTACGATCAAAAGTAGTTGATAATATTGACGCATTTGCACAAATCCTTAAGCATATCATTAAACAAAAAGAGGCATTTTTTGGCATAACTATACCGCCAGTTTGCGCTGACGACTTCAACGATTAGCTTAACAGCCTCGACATTTTCCATCATTGATTCCGTTTCTGAACGGGACTCCGCAGTAATCGTCGCTAGATCCAGAACAATAGTATCAGGTTTTTAGGCAGATGTTGCTGACTAGACCACGACCCCAATATTTGGGATGATTTGGGATGATTTGGGATGATTTGGGATGATTTGGGATGATTTGGGATGATTTGGGATGATTTGGGATGATTTGGGATGATTTGGGATGATTTGGGATGATTTGGGATGATTTGGGATGATTTGGGATGATTTGGGATGATTGAAAATTATTAGACTTCTTGCGTTCATACCGGATCGATCTGGTATGAACGCAAGAAGTCTATTGCATGAGTCCTAAAAAAAACACCCCAAAAAGGGGTGTCAATAAACTACCAGTTGTTGAGTTTTTTTCAGTAATCTTGAGAAAAAAGCTGAAATTTTGTCATTTTTTCTCAGTGAAGAGATGAAAAACCGGATAAAAAATCAGCTAACTTCTGCATTTAAACGGGTCAGCATCGCTTGTTGCCGCTTCATCACTGACCGTTGCCGAGCCATCATGCCTTGGCGAGCTTTTTCGCTTACAGACAATGCAGGGGTTTTCACCTGGTTGGCTTTCACACTGTTCGTATTGTAGGCAACGCCGCGATATTTCAAATCTAGATTGGTTTGCTGGACTGGGGCTTTTTTCACTGCATAAAACCGCCAATCTAAACCGCGATATTTGCCAAAAAATTCGCTTGGAGTTGTTTCAACAGTAGCCGGTGTGTATTCGTAGGAAACACCACGATAACAGAGTTTCATAGTCTTGGCCTCCTTAGTTCGTTGAGAAGAAATGATGAGGCGCGTTCCTTCGGGATGACTATGTAAATACTCCCTACTTCCGTCTCCCTAATAGGGAATCAAATCGATTCGCGATTTTTAGAGAGATGAACGTTTTTTGATCGAAATTTATTAATCTGGGACAACAAGCTCAAAAAGCTCAAAGTTAGATTAAGCGAGCACTGGCCCTAAGCCAACTTCTGCATTTAAGCGGCTCAACATAACTTGTTGTCGCTTAACGCTGTGCCGTTGCCGATCCATCATGCCTTGGCGAGCTTTTTCGCTGACAGATAATGCCGGGGTTTTTGCTGGGTTGGTATTATAAGCAACGCCGCGATATTTTAAATCTACATTGGTTTGTTGTACTGGGGCTTTTTTCACCGCAGAAAAGCGCCAATTTAAACCCCGATATTTGCCTACAAGTTCACTTTGAGTTGTTTCTACCGTTGGGGGGGTGTAGTCGTAGCAAACGCCGCGATAGCTGAGTTTCATAATGCTTGCTCCTTAAGGTCATTCAGAAGAATTGAGGCGCGTTCCTTCGGGATGACTGGTTTGAATACTCCCTACTTCCGTCTCCCCAATGCTTACAGCGGCTTAGAGTCAAACCTGTTTTGGAGAGATGAACGATTTGTTTTTTTCATTTCTGTATCTATTGTTACTGTTTTTTTTGAAGACTGTCAAGTATATTAATTGTTTTTTACAATTTTTTCCGTGACGATCGCGGTTAATGAATCTGAAGGTATTGCCATATAAGGGTTTTAGCCGGTGAGAATCCTAGGGCGGAAACTCCTAAATGCTTAAATGGGTCAAATTGTCAAGAGCAACGCACTCAGCAATTATGCAAAAGTGGCCGATCGCTTCAAGTTTTCCTGACAATTTTGACTTTTTCCGATTTTATTTTTCCTAGGAGGATAGTTTCTATGGGATATCTACGGCATCGAACCCTAACCGTTAGCTTAATCCTGGGTACGATCGCACTGGCGGTCGCGCCGGGAGATCGCACCTCTGGGGCAACGATCTCCGGGACAAGTTTGGCCGAAACTCAGTCAGTGTCAGAAATTTCTCCAGTTTCTACTTCAGAAATTTCTCCCGTGCGATCGCCGATCTTAGCCGCTACAAATGTTTCTCCAGAGGAAATCGAAGGCACCTGGGAACTTAGGGACGCCAAACGTCCCGACAACCAAAAATATACCGGAACTGTAGAAATTGAGGCTTTTCGAGACACCAATAATCTGTACAATCTCTCTTGGGAAACCTCAGCGGGAGATTATACTGGCTTAGGGTTCTTAGAAGGCGATCGCCTACTCGTCGGTTACGGACTCAATGAAGAAATTTATGGAGCCGTTCTTTATAAAATTAATGGTGATGGCACCTTAGAAGGCCGATGGACTTATTCTCAAGCCAATGGCGCCGTTGGCACGGAAAAGGCGATCGGTGGCATACGCGGCAAACTCGAGGGAGAATATAGAATCGATGGCACAGACCCAGGTCAGCCGGATTCTACCTACAATGGACTACTGAGAATTAACAAAGTCAAAGACATCTATCAAGTTTCCTGGATCGTAGAAGATCAAGTCTTACTGGGGGTAGGCTTACGGGTCGATGATTGGTTAATTGTCGGTTGGGGGCAAGGAAATAATTTTGCCGTTATGGACTATAAAATTGAGCGGGATAAAGTCAAAGGACGTTCAGCCATGTCTGGGCAAGAAAATCTAGGCAAAGAAGAACTCCGACGAAAAAATTAATTATTATTATTGGTTGTTTGTTATTGGTTGTTTGTTCTTTGTTATTGCTTCTTTGTTATTGGTTGTTTGTTCTTTATCACCAACGTAACCAACAACCAACAACCACCAACCACCCCCCCAGCCCCCCCTTCAAAGGGGGGGCAACCACCAACCAATAACCAATAACTAACAACCAATAACTAACAACCAATAACTAATAACCAATAACCAAAAAGGAATTATGGCTGAAAAAACCCAGAAAATGAAATTACTCACAGATAATCGACAAGCGCGGTTTCGTTATGAAATTCTGGAAACTTATGAAGCGGGAATTGAACTCAAAGGCACCGAAGTCAAATCTATTATCGCAGGCAGAGCGAATTTACAAGATGCTTATGCCTTAGTTAGAGGTGGTGAAGTTTGGCTATTCAACGCCCATATTTCCCCATTTCAACAAGCCAGTCAGTATTTTAACCACGAACCTCGCCGCGATCGCAAACTCTTGTTACATAGAAAAGAGATTAACAAACTGGTGGGCAAAATCGAGCAGAAAGGGTTAACCTTGGTGCCGTTAAAAATGTATATGAGCAACAACAAGGTAAAAGTAGCCCTGGGGCTCGCTAGGGGTAAGAAACTTCACGATAAACGGGAAGATGTGAAACGGCGGGACGATCAACGAGATATGCGTCGGGCACTTAAACAATATTAAGACGTAAATTCTAATGAATCAGGCGCAATGAATCAAAGATTTATCCCGCTGATTGCCCGGATATTACGTGGGGCGGATTTCGATGGGCTATTTGATTAAATATTTGATTAAATAAGCGATCGATAAAACTATGAATTACCCTGGAACAATCAGTAAAATAGGGGCGAAAATCTCATTCGCCCCTACAAAAACTGAAAGATGAAAGTTAGTAGGTGAAAGCTGACTTATGCCACTTCGACCTTATTATTTAAAGGTTGAGCGTGTTCTACGCGGAAGACATTGGCATAAAGGTTGGCAATAATTTGTTTGCCTTCTTGAGTCAGTTCAAGATACTTAAGGGCATGGTGAATATAGGGATAAACGCCGTGCCAATAAAACTTGGGATAATTGTCCCGTAAATCTCCCGGATTTTTATAACCTAAACTGAAATTTGTGCCGGTTTCTTCAAATTCATAAAACAGCGCACTAATCTTTTGCAAATAGCGCGGGTCACTCATTTGACCAATCAGATCCGCCGCTCGAACCAGTCCCGGATAATTCACCGTATCCTGATGATCCTCATCGGAAGGCACCGGAAAACGAGTCAGTTCGATGTTCCGCATGATAGTCTGAGCATCAATCAGCTTGTGACCGCAGAAACGTTCGCTAATAAAAAGTTTACCCCGATCCACATGATAGGGGGTTAGGCTGGCATCGGTTGCCCCGGAAGGCAAGGACACCGTTTGAGCATCAATTCCGGTGGCATAAAATCCTAATAATTTGGAGTCTTGGCGGCAAACGCCTTTGACGTAGCCAATATCGTGACACAGCAGGGAAATGGTGAAATGTAACCAATCTTCGCAGGAAACCCCACCCTCGCGGATATGCTTGCCCCGCAAAATTTCCTGACCAACTAATGTCACCAGGATAGTATGTTCGACATTGTGATACAGGGCATCACTGTTGGCGATATTTTCCAAAGCCATCCCACCCGCCCAGGCAATAATCTCTGCGTAGTCTGGCTTGTACCCTCCATAGGTCCTGTGGTAGCCATCCTGAAGTTGATCGACAAAGGCGTTAATGAGCAGTTCAGTGGAGTTAAACACTGTAAGTGGCCTCCTTTTTAGGGGTTTTGTTGTAGAAAAGTTAAGATTTACGCACGGTTGTGACATTTAGGGTTTTGTAAGGGGAATCCCCTCGTGGTTGCCCTATATATAGGGTTAGTGCGTAATACCTAAAAGTAACTGATAAGAAGTCTTAACAAATAGCACGTATGATAAATGTTTTTGCTATTCATGCCTAAGTGTAGTCATTATGATTGACAAGGGTTCAGACATTAAGGTTGACATACAGCTTAAAAGAATTTAGAGATTTTTGCCAATCGGCGCTCATCCGACATCTAAATGGGTTAAATCTGAGTTGATTTTAACCTAAATTTTTGTATATATCAGAGATATCCGATGGTATCCGATTTTGAGTATCAGGCAGTCAAAGAGGCGGATAACGGCGGATTGGCGATCGCATAGTGAATACAAGAGTTTCCCAGGTTTTCCGGTTTTCCCGATCGCTACCAAGCTAGGTTAAAAAAACGTTAAAAAGTAAGCCTGATTGCCATTTTTATAGCGGTATTTTCTCAGCTATAGCTATCCGTGCAGGATTTATGAAGACGCTGGCCTCTCCCATGCCTGGGAGCTAATTGGGAGATGGGAGAGGGGTGCGGGCAAATTTGCGACCTTGTTTTAGGATTGCTATATATGCGGTCGATAACTGGCGCAGACTTAATCGCGATCGACCGGGGCATAACTGAGTGCTAATTTATCTAAATTATATATTTTTCAAAAACCATTAATTTTTAGAATATTTTTAATTACTTAAATTTTAGTTAAATTCAGATCAAAACATCTTCAAATTTATGGTAAAAACATATGATGAAAACATCTGAATGTTAAACTATTCTTAGGGATGATTGCTGCATTTGGCATCAGCCAATCATCCCCGGATGGTCAAGTTTAAAACAGCTTAAATCCTATTTGACCATTGAATCCGCGAATATTATGATAACCAGCCCCGAAGAAAAAATTACCATCAGGTCGAATTTGTACGCCCGCAGAATAGGCAAATTGGGAATGATCGCTATTGGCTTTTTCATATAGTCCAACGCCACCATAGCCAGAAATTACACTAATAAAAGGAGGACTAATAAATTTTAGTACATCCACCCCTACAGCGTTTTCATTATCAACCCCTAATTCGGCGCCAAACCCTAAAGCACGAACCCCAACGGAATAAGTGAGTTCACTATCTTGAACTCCCAGGGAAGCCCAAGGTTGAGGCGTTAATTGCGCCGCTGCCGGTTTGATAGCAAGAATGTTGATAGTTGCGATCGCACTTCCTAGTAAAGAGATCCCGATTTGTTTGACCATGCTCCTCCCGATTCAATTTGCTAAAAAAATCCGCAAGTATCTATCAATTTTATCTGCGTTGATAAATTTGATAGATACTTGCTCAAATAATTGCCAATTCTTTGAGCATAAAAAAAATCAGATATTTTGACTAAATATCTGCATAAATATCTACCTAAATATCTACCTAAATAAATTAGAGGCAATTAAAAATATAAAGTTCCGATTTGGGCATCGAGTTCGACGATCGCCCCTACAGGTAATGCGGCATTAACCCCATCGTGACCAAAGGGCAAATCAGAGACAATGGGAATGCCTAAATCTGAAAGGCGATCACGCAACACTTCCGCCACAGTCAAACTGGGATTTTTGGCTAAATTATCACAATCGCTAAACCGGCCTAAAGCAATACCTCGTACTCCGGCAAACGCCCCCATCATGCGCCACTGAGTCAGCATTCGATCGATTCGATAGGGGGCTTCTCCTACATCTTCAAACGCCAAAATCACCCCATCTAAAGATGGTTGGACGGGGGTATGTAGCAGATAGGTTGCTACGGTGAGATTTCCGGCTAGTAAACGTCCGCTGACTTTCCCACCGCCCCACCCTTCCCCGGTCAACGGGGCTAAAGGTCGTCCTTCTACTAGGTCAAAGAGTCGCTGCACCGACCAATCCGGTTCGTCTGGCAAAGTAGTTAATACCGGCCCATGTACGGCGCCAACCCCTTGCTGGTAAAGACTCCAGAGTAAAGCGGTGATATCGGAAAACCCAATTAACCATTTGGGGTTTAATTGACCGGATGCCTCTTTGGGCCAATGCCAATTTTCCAGCAACCGGGCGCCGCCATAGCCTCCACGGGCACAGAGGACGCCAGTACAGAGGCGATCGCGCCAACTTTCGGCTAATTGCTGCCGACGCTGACTATCTGTACCCGCTAAATAGCCCCACACTTGATCGTAACCGGGAGACAATTCAATTTGATAACCGCGCTGACGCCAAATTTCCAACCCTTTTGCCCAAGCTTCTGATGTTTTCAAAGCCCCACTGGGGGCAACTAGATTTAGGCGATCGCCTGGTTTTAAGGCAGAGGGAAATTGAAGAGGCGATCGCAGATTTTCCTGATTAGATTGCATTATTATATGGGATTTAAATTATGTTAGTGAGAATCTTGTTATGGAGAATATTGAGAATATGGTTAGTGAGCATATTGTAGACATAATTTTTGAGAGTGTTTTTTTGAGAGTGTTTGAGAGCGATCGCTCAAAGCTACTACAATCAAAACCACAATTATTCTGGGGAATTATCTCCTATATTTGTGACATTAGGTAAAGCAGACGGCACCTCATAACCAGAACTTTTACTGAGCTTACTTAATTGACTCAAAGCCCACCGAGCGGTTTCTTGGACTTCGGGATCCGTATCGTTGACCGCATAATTTAATAACTGGGTAATTTGATTAATCAAATCATAAATGCGGGTTAAATCGCGAATGGCATTTTTCCGCACATCAGCGTTGTGATCTTGTAAAGAAAGAGCCAGAGCTCGGTTGATCGGTTTGATGGTGCGAGTGCCAATTTCAGACAAAGCCCCCAGAATTAAACTGCTCTGCTTAGAATCCGAATCAATCATTAAATTGACCAAGGGCTGGATCGCCCTAGAATCACCTCTTTGACTCAGTTCCCAAATACATTTACGCCGTTTAATAGGATCGGGATTTTGGAGTTCTCTAATTAATTCTTCAATAATATCAATTTTCGCCAAGCGAGTGGTATTGATATTTTCGCTGATGGCTAAACTTTCCCTGCCCGGATCTAATGAAATTGCTTGATTTCCTTGGGGCAACGATGTAGTAGAGCCTGGGATATTCGGCAACCTTTCAATTTCCAGCTTTTCTGGGTGAATATCTGGTGGTTTTTCAGAATTTATCTGAGACTTTAGTAATTCATCATTATTCTGGGGATTAATCGGTTTTATATCGCTTTGATTCGCCGGTTTTTTTTCAGATTTTTTAGAAAATATTTTTAAAAATATTTTTCTGGTAAATCCTAGTTCATCTGATTGCTTTTTCTTCCGGTTTGCTGCCAGTGGCTGCTCGGAAATACTCTGAATATTTTGAGAATTTTCTGAGATATTTTTATGGTTATCGATTTGGTTTGTAGTTGCATCCTGTGCGCCGCTTTGGTAGGCGGTCGCTTCCGGATTTTGCACATAAATCTCCCCTACATTTGAGTCGATATGAGTTTCTGAATTTAGCTCATCACTTAGGTCTTGAGGATTAAGTTCCGCCGATGATTTCGGATCTGAATTTTCAGGATTGGTTGATTCTTCTGACTCAATTTCAACGCTGGGATTGGTCAGCAGATAAAATAATCCAGCAAAAATTGCCGCACCGAACACCGTTGAAAGAATAATTAAAGCCAGCCAAATTAAATCTTTTTTAGACCTCCCTTTATTCTCACCTTTTGCGATGAATTCTAAGAAATAAGAATTGCCTGGACTCTTGGCATTTGCCCCCAGATTAAATGGCGGATTCAACGACTTAGACTTTAGGGCAGTCTCAGGAGTGTTCTGGTATGGTTTAGTACCAGGAATCTGAAATGATTCGGTTTTACTCACTGAACCAGGAGCAAAGTCGAAGCTAGTCAGACTGATGATTAAACATAAAATAAGACGGTAGGAGGTCATAACCGTTAACTAACCTTACTCAGGGTGAAAAGCAGCAACCAGCGTCATCATATCCCGGAGTTTCAGCTAGGGTCATTCTTTTGATCGATCGCCCATAAAATTGATGATTCAGCCAAAAGAATTCAGTCAAAAGACAAGTGCGATTCTCTTTCTGGATCCGAGAACAGCAAAATCGCACTGGTTCTGATGCTAATCCTGATGCTAATCACCGTTTAAGCATCTGACTCTACGGTGTGAACTTTTACAGGAACTTCAACCGGTGGATTTTCTTTGACAAATGACAGACGCAATTGTTCGCCGGTAGATTGATTTCCCAGATAAACACTGGCTGCGTTTGACTGCTGGAAATTGAGTTTTTCAGCGATCGCCGAACGCTGGTTAATTAAATAAATACTAACCAGGGTCAGACCGACACCGATTGATTGCACCCGAGATAGCGTTTCCGACAAAAATAGATTACCAAACAGTAATGCAAACACAGGTGTGAGGAAAGTCAGCGCACTGAGACTGGTGAGATTGCCTTTGGCGGCAAAATAGAAAAACAGACCATATGCGATCGCGCTCCCAAACACAGTGGAATATGCCAAGGCAAGCCAACCATCCCAGTTAATATTAACCCACTGATCTGATTCTGTCGTGGCACTAATCACCCATAAAGGAATCCCGCCCAAAATCATGTGCCATCCGGTAGCCACCACGGGATCCGCTTCCCGCGCCAACCGACGCATCATCACCGTTCCCGCAGCCATTGATAAGGCCGATAAAAGCATCAACCATTGGCCATTGTCAAATAACTGGCTAAAGTCCAAAGACGGCATCAAATTTTGTCCATGTAGCCAACCGATAATCCAAGCATCGGGCAATCCAATCAGACTAATGCCCAGAATACCAATCATCAAGCCGATCGCACCGATCGCCCCAATCACTTCCCCAAATAACCATGCAGATAACAACGCCACCGCCAGGGGTTGAGAATCAATCATCACCGATCCCAAGCCAGCGTTAGTTCTGACCAAGCCTTCCGCCAAAAAGCCTTGAAACATCATCCCATCAACCACCGCAAAGGCGAGGATCCACAGCCATGCTTGGGCGGTTTTGGGCTGGGGACGACCACTCAAAAAAGCGACCAGCAATACCAAGACCCCCGCAGGCACTAAACGGACTCCCGCCATAAACATGGGTGTGGTGTGGGGCATCACCCCTTTCATGGCCACCATTGCCGTTCCCCAAAAGAAAAAGGGTGCGATTAGGAATAGCAAACGGATCGCGGAGTTAAGCGGTGATGCAATGGTAGATTCTTTGCTGGCCGGAAATTCAAGTTGTTTCAACATAAGCTGGTTAAAAGATTTTGGTTAAACTGTCGTACCGCGAAGCGGATCGAGCAACGCCAATCGCGCTCCGGGGGACTTGAAGGAGGCGATCAGTGCCATCGTTTTGGTGATTTTAATTATTGTACTAAATTATGTACTTATATGTAGTTATGTTAACTTTTTTTTGGCTAAAAAAATTAATAGTTAGCAATAAACAATTACTAACTAATCATTAACTATTTTTAATTAATAAAAATGCCGATTCAGATCAGATTGCTCAACCCTGCTTGTAAACTGATAGATGAAGGCAGTCATAATTAAGGCAGTCATAATTAAGGCAGTCAGCACTTTGACTCGCTGTCCTGATTCACGAATAGTTGCGAATTACCCCATGATTTGGCCGTTTAAGAAGTTTCGTAAACAAATTGCTCGGATTGAAATTACCGGCGCGATCGCCGGAGGCACCCGTAAAAAGGTCTTAGAATCTCTCAAAACCGTTGAAGAGAGAAAGTTTCCCGCTTTGCTGCTGCGAATTGATAGCCCAGGGGGCACCGTGGGAGACTCCCAGGAAATCTACAGCGCCCTGAAGCTACTGGGCGAAAAAATCAAAATTGTTGCCAGTTTTGGTAACATTTCCGCCTCTGGAGGTGTTTACATTGGTATGGGCGCCCATCATATTATGGCCAACCCAGGCACGATCACTGGCAGCATTGGGGTAATTCTCCGAGGCAATAATATCGAACGCCTCCTGGAAAAAATCGGCGTGTCCTTCAAAGTGATCAAATCTGGTCCTTATAAAGATATTCTGGCGTTTGACCGAGAACTGACTGACCCAGAAAAAAGCATTCTCCAAGAGTTAATCGATACCAGTTATCAACAATTTGTGGAAACCGTCGCCGCCTCGCGGAATTTAGCCGTGGAAACGGTGAAAAATTTTGCTGATGGGCGGATTTTCACCGGACAGCAAGCTTTGGAACTGGGCATTGTAGACCGTCTGGGAACCGAGGAGGAAGCCCGTATCTGGGCGGCAGAGTTAGTCGGTCTCGATCCGAAAAAAACTCAGTGTATTACCCTCGAAGAACGGAAACCGACGTTAAATCGGCTGTTGGGAAATCAGGTGACGACGGGGGGACTGAGTGGCCAGCTTGATTGGTTGGAATTTGAACTGGCAACCAGTGGCCAACCGTTATGGCTGTATCGACCTTAGACAAATATTGTTATTCGTTATTTGTTATTTGTTCTTGGTGATTCGATTCAAATAACAAATAACAAATAACAAATAACGAATAAATGAGCATGGAGGATTGTAACGTGGAGTGGACAGTTCGGGCGATTCGTGGCGCTACCACTGCGGAGAGTAATACGATTCAGGGGATCCGAGTTGCGGTGACGGAATTACTGGATGCTTTGGAAGGAGGAAATCAGCTAGATCCAGAAAAAATTATTAGTGCCACATTTACCGTGACTCGCGATCTGGATGCGATTTTTCCCGCAGCGATCGCTCGTCAAAGACCAAAATGGGATCAGGTGGCTTTGCTAGATGTACAGCATATGCACGTGGAAAATGACCTCAAGCGTTGCATTCGCTTTTTGATCCATGTGAATCTGCCGATATCCCATCCAGAAATATATCACCCCTATTTGCGTGAGGCGAAAAATCTCCGACCGGATCGCAGTGTTCCTTTGTCTCATGTTCCACCGACTCCCGCGATCCATTCCGCTAAGTAATCAAGGTGCGTTACCCCTTGGAACGGCCCCCTACCCCTGGCATTAATTAATTTTCCGGTAATTGTCCGGTGGGCATCCAGCCCACCCACCCCCAAGGGGGCTTCTGAGGAAGACGATTTTTCCGTTGAGCGAAGATAACATCAAGGATTGTAAAGACAGTAAAAATCAGGATCCGGGCAATGGTAAGCTTAACGGTTGTATTTAATCGATTAATAGTCAAGTACAGATGGCAGCTTCCAACGAAATTCCTTATTTATTAAGAGCAGCCCGTGGCGAAAAATTAGACCGTCCTCCCGTGTGGATGATGCGCCAAGCGGGTCGTTATATGAAAGTTTATCGAGATTTGCGGGATAAATATCCTTCGTTTCGGGAACGGTCGGAAAATACCGAGTTGGCCATTGAAATCTCTTTACAACCGTTTCGGGCATTTCAGCCAGACGGGGTAATTTTATTTTCTGATATTTTAACTCCTCTGCCGGGGATGGGAATTCCCTTTGATATCATCGAAAGCAAAGGCCCAATTATCGATCCCCCGATTCGCAGTCTGGAGCAAATTGAGCAAATCCATACCCTCGATCCTGAGAGTTCTTTGCCGTTTATTCGGGAAATTTTACAAACTTTACGGCAGGAAGTGGGCAACAAAGCCACGGTTTTGGGATTTGTCGGCGCCCCTTGGACTTTGGCGGCTTATGCCATTGAGGGTAAATCTTCCAAGGACTATAAGATTATTAAGAGCATGGCTTTTTCTGAGCCCGCAATGCTACATAAACTCTTGGGAAAAATTGCGGATTCGATCGCCATTTATATGCGCTATCAAATTGATAGTGGGGCGCAGGTGGTGCAAATGTTTGATTCTTGGGCAGGTCAACTCAGCCCTCAAGACTATGATAGTTTTGCCCTACCCTATCACCAAAGAATCGTCGAACAGGTGAAAGCGACTCACCCGGATACTCCGTTAATTCTCTATATTAGTGGCAGTGCCGGAGTTTTGGAACGGATGGGTAAATCTGGGGTGGATATTGTTAGTGTGGACTGGACTGTGGATATGGCCGAAGCGAGACAGCGCTTGGGCAAAAATATCCATGTCCAAGGGAATATCGATCCTTGTGCTTTATTTGGATCTCAGGACTTTATTCGCGATCGCATCCTGGACACGGTTCGCAAAGCGGGCAACCAAGGCCATATTCTTAACTTAGGACATGGCATTTTACCGGGAACCCCGGAGGAAAACGTTGCTTTCTTCTTTGAAACCGCCAAAAAAGTCGATCAATTATTGGCAGTCCCCGCTTAATTTTACTCGGTTTTCGTGATAGTTCACCTGGATGACAAAATTAGACATATTGCTTTCATACCGCCGTCGATCCCCCCAACCCCCCTTAAAAAAGGGGGCTTTTTAGCCGGGGAAAGCAAGAAGTCTATTTGAGATTTTATCGGAGCGACTCATAAATCTCCATATTTAAACTCTTGTTGGGGCAAGTCCTTCAGGGATTGCCCCAATTCACATTTTTAAGGATCATTTAAGGCGCAATTTAGGCGTCAATGGGCTGAAATTTAAAAATTTTGCGGTGATACAATTGAAAATCTGGCGATCGCACTATAGAATCTAAGTCTAAAATTCAAAATCTAGCCCATCACTCACCCAGCTTATCCTGAGAGATTTTTCTAATGAACCCCAAGCGGATTTTTATTACTGGTGCGAGTGGCTGTATTGGTCACTATATTACTCAAGCGTTGATTCACCATACGGAACACGAACTCTACCTGCTGGTGAGAAACCCGGATCGGCTGAAAGTTGACCTCAACCATCGTCCGGGAATCGAACTTTTGCGGGGAGATATGCAACACATCGATCGATATGCCCCTCTGTTACAAACCATTAATGTGGCGGTATTAACCGCTACTGCTTGGGGAGGCGGAGATGTTTTTGATGTGAATGTCCTGAAAACCATGCAGTTGATGCAGTCTTTGGATCCCGCATTCTGCGAACAGGTGATCTATTTTTCCACTGCGAGTATTCTCGATCGCCGCAACCAACCCCTCAAAGAAGCCAGACAATTGGGCACCGATTATATTCGGACTAAGTATGATTGTTACTCTCGCTTATCTCGGTTGGCGATCGCCTCACGGATTACCACCTTATTTCCCACCCTCGTATTTGGGGGTGAAGATACCGGCATCTCTTCTCACCTGACCAAGGGATTACCCGATGTGCTCAAATGGATTAATCTAATTCGCTTCCTGAAAGCTGAGGGCAGTTTTCACTTTATCCATGCTGGGGATATTGCCCAAATTGTGCTGCATTTGATTGAAAATCCCCCGGATACTGCGCCACATTTGGTATTAGGAAATCAGCCGGTTACGGTTAATCAAATTATAGAAGAAATTTGTGCATATTTAGACAAAAAAATTTATTTTAGAATTCCTTTGTCTGATTGGTTAACGGATTTAATTATCAACTGGTTTAAGATTCAAATGAGTCCTTGGGATTGCTTTTGTTTAAACTATCGTCATTTCACTTATGAAAATGCGGTCAGTCCCGCCAGTTTCGGTTTAACCAATTATTGCCATAGTATTACGGATATCCTGAAGCGAACATTGTCTCCTGAGTCTCAGTCTGATTCCTGGGAGACTGTAACCAAAAGAAATGCTGCCCGGTTGGGAGCAACTATGACTCCAGGGGGAGAAAATGATGCACCAGATTCAGCCTCATATTTAAATAATTTTGCGGATTCTGAAGAGAAAAAGGCGGAATTAGAGTTGAATCAATTTGCGGATTCTCAGGCCAATTATCAATCAGCGGAAAATGGGGCTGCACCGGCAAATAACTATCCTGACCAACCTAACCAAAATGGATCAATTGATTCATCAATTGATCCATCAATTGATGAAAATAATTAAATCAATGAGATCGGTTAGATCGGAATGAGAGAACAGAGAACAAAATAAGTGAATCGAAGTGAATCGAAACATAGAGAGTTGCCGAGCGGATCGGCAACTCTCTATGAGTCTCTATAAATCTCTATTTTTTGGTGATGCGATCGCCTTAACTTTTTTTAGATCCGGTTAGATCAGTTTGACGGCTCGCAAACCAAAGAACAGCACTAAAGCGGTGACAAAGGCACCACCCAAGAGAGTGAAGTAAGTAACGGCTCCAGCAGCAGTCATTTAAGTTTCTCCAATTAACAACATGGTTCTAATATTGAAACATACTGCGATACAATTAAGCCGATTAATGCTTGTTTCGAGGGTCTGAGTCATGGGGTCTGTCATTGATGTAGCGCTGCCGGAAAATTCCTATCAAATCGCGATCGGCCATAACACCTTGGACGAACTGGGGGCAACAACGCAGGGACTCTCCGAGGGACTCTCTGGGGGTCAGAAGTTAGGCAAATTAGGCAAAAAAGTGCTGCTGGTGTCCAATCCCGTGGTGTTTGACCATTACGGGGCAAGGGCGATCGCCTCTTTGGAGTCTGCCGGATTTGAAGTGTTTCGCTGCATTCTCCCGGACGGAGAAGAATATAAAACTCTGGCAACTATTCAAAAAATTTATGATACTGCCCTAGAAAATCGCCTGGAACGTTCTTCCACAATGGTTGCTCTCGGTGGCGGGGTGATTGGCGATATGACTGGATTTGCGGCAGCCACTTGGTTACGGGGGATTAACTTTGTCCAAGTCCCCACCACTCTGTTGGCAATGGTGGATGCTTCCATTGGCGGCAAAACTGGGGTGAACCATCCTCAAGGCAAAAATCTCATCGGTGCTTTTTATCAACCGCGTTTAGTTTTAATTGACCCTTTGGTGCTGCAAACCCTGCCGGTGCGCGAGTTTCGGGCGGGGATGGCGGAAGTGATTAAATATGGGGTGATTTGGGATGCGGAATTATTTGCGCGGATGGAAGCGGTAGAACGCCTCGACGAGTTGGGCTATTTGGGAGAAAGCTTGCTGCAAGATATTTTAGTCCGGTCTTGTCAGAGTAAAGCGGATGTGGTGGGCAAAGACGAAAAAGAAGCGGGACTGCGGGCAATTTTGAATTATGGTCATACCATTGGTCACGCGGTGGAAAGCTTAACCGGCTATACGGTGGTGATTCACGGTGAAGCGGTGGGCATTGGGATGGTGGCAGCTAGTCGGTTAGCGGTGGCTTTGGGCCTTTGGGATGAACTGTGCGATCGCCGTCAGTTGGCTTTGATTGCGAAAGCGGGATTACCCACAAAGTTACCCCAGGGTTTGGAAATTGAGGCTATTTTAGATAGTCTGCAAATGGATAAGAAGGTGAAAGCGGGGAAAGTCCGGTTTGTTTTGCCGACGGCGATCGGGGCGGTGACGATTACGGATCGAGTTTCTGCGGATACGATTCGAGAAGTGTTGAGTAAGATGTATTAGATTCTGGAAACATCTTAAAAGCCCCCCTTTTTCAGGGGGGATCAAGGGGAGATCCGTTATGAAAGCCAGAGGTCTATTCTGGAAACATCTCAAAAGCCCCCCCTTTTTTCAGGGGGGATCAAGGAGAGATCCGCCAATCGGGGTTGGGGCGATCGCCAGTTATTTAAAGTTATTTAAAGTTATTTAATTTACGGATTGGCCAAGACTTCTGGAGGTAAAACCTGATTTAATTTACCACTACGATATCCTTCTAAATCAAGGGTGACATAAACAAAGCCAAATTCTTGAAGGGTTGCCACCAGTTGGGGTAAATCGGTGGTTAAAATAAACGGTTTAATTTCTTCAGGGGGTAATTCAATTTTGGCTGTATCCCCCGCTGAACGAACCCGCAGATTTTTTAATCCTAACTGGCGTAAATAATGTTCGCTACGACCGACTCGCTGCAATTTGGCTATGGTGATTTCTTCTCCATAAGGAAAGCGGGAACTGAGGCAAGGTTGGGCGGGTTTATCCCACCACGGTAAACCCAATTCTTTCGCTATTTGTCGGACTTCTAATTTAGTAATGCCCACTTCCGCTAAAGGCGATCGCGCCCCTCTTTCTTTGGCGGCTTGAATCCCCGGACGATAATCTTGTAAATCATCCGCATTCACTCCATCCACTACATAAGGATAACCCCGTTGCAGGGCTAAGGGTTTTAAGGTATCATGCAGTTCACTTTTGCAAAAGTAGCAGCGATTTACTGGGTTAGAGGTGTAGTTAGGATTGGCCATTTCATGGGTGGCAATTTCTTCATGGTGAATGCCAATATCCGCTGCTTGAATGCGGGCATCTTCTAAATCTTCGGGCAATAATGAAGCCGAAACCGCCGTTACCGCTAAAGCGCGATCGCCCAGGACATCATAAGCAACTTTGGCGACTAAGGTACTATCAATTCCACCGGAATAAGCAATTAATGCTCGCTCCATTTCCGCAAATATATTTTTTAGTTGCTTCAGTTTTTCCATCACTCTATGCTTCTCTACTATGCTTCTCTACAAAAAAACAAAAAAACCCAAAAAACAATTTTTCGGCTGTCGCCAAGGTTAAAATTCTTTTTGGCGAAAAATCAAGTTAGCGATCGCCAACAATAGGATAATATAAATTACAGCATAAATCCCATTAAATAGCAAGGTATTCAAGTCAGGTAATAGACCATAGACGGCTTGATTTTTTAAATCTAGCTTGGTCAAATCTGGTAAAATTAAGTATAAGTTTCGAGTAAAACCGATCAAAGCCGGATTTTCACTCAGTTCCCCAGCCTTAATAATATCAGGACTCAAGTGTCCCATCACATAAACCCCAACACTGAGTAGGGTAGCTAACAAAGAACTGGTAAACACCCCCAAAAGCATGGCTACGGCGGTGAGTAAAGACAGTTCTAAAAAGATAAAAAATAAGGCGACTAAAATGCTGCCTAACGGATATTCTACTCGATTTAAGCTCAAAAAACTCAGATAAATCAGACTGGTAAAAAAGATCAGAATTGCCAGAATTCCAGAGAGTCCGAGATATTTGCCTACAATCAGATCGGCGCGGCTAATGGGTTTAGCTAACAGGACTAAAACCGTGCGTTTTTCAATTTCTTTGTTAATTATGCCAGTGCCGACAAAAATTGCCACAATTAAGCCGATTACCCCAATCCCGGCAATTCCTAAATCGGTGATAATTTTATACTCGGTTCCCAGGGCAAATTCTCGCAACAGTCGCAAAGTGCCGAATAAAAATATCGCAAACAAAGCAATCAGATAAAGGACTCGTTCCCGCATCACTTCCCAAAACACATTGACAGCGATCGCCAAAATTCTCGAAAAATTCACAAGGATATTCCTCCAATCATTCAAATTAACTGATTTCCATGAGCTAACCAATATCTAACATAAAGGGGCATAAAGGGGGAGTGCCGGGAGTGGCTGGCTGCGGAAAATTACGTCAAACATTGGCTCCAAGATAAATTAATAAATTTAGGTTGGGCTTTTGCCTACTCATCCATCATGGATCTAATATAGAATATAGTAATTATATCCTATCGGCAAAAAATTTCATCGTGGCCAAACCCTAGGGGAAGAAAAATCAGCGCGATCGCAAAAGATTTGCAGGGCTGAGATCCTGACAAAGAGCTAATAATCTCTATTTAGGATAAACAAACCTCCCGGATGCTCAAGTAATTTTTTCCGATAATTTGACTCACCCTAATCCCCTTCAAGTGACGATGAATTAATGTTTTGGCAAAAAAAAAATAGTTTTCACGTATAATTCAAAGGTATCATAGCAATTAATTCTCGTTTTTTTAAAATCCCATAATCAATCGGCAAGAAAATGTGGCAAATTCTCAAAACCATCTTTTCCCCTAGTCAATATATGCCTCACGGTTACAGCTTCCTGTGGCAACCCCCTTTAGTTTGGCTTCATGTAACCAGCGACTTCCTAATCGCCCTGGCTTATTTTTCGATTTCGGCAATGTTAATCTATTTCGCGATCAAACGCCAGGATCTGCTTTTTTTGGATTTTTCTACTTAGTAGGCGCTTTTATTGTTTGCTGTGGCATCGGATATTTATTGGATATTTGGACATTGTGGCATCCCGCTTATTGGCGGTCAAAATTTGAGCGATCTATCACCGCTTTAGTGTTTTGCTATACAGCTTTAAAAATGGTAGATTTACTGGCAAAATTTTTAGCTTTAAAAAATCCTGAACAATTAGATCAATTAAACCAAGAAATGCAAAAATAAATTGGGGAACGCCTGGGAACAGAAAACACCCTAAAAAATATTGTGTTGGTAACTGCAACGGTAAGTGAATTTTTTTCCGCTTTGGTCACTCATCTAGATCAAGATATTGATGTGTCCTATGCGATGGTTTATGAAGCCATATAAAACCCGACAGAGCGATTAAAACCTTTAGTAATTTGGGCTGTGCTTTGGCAGATGATCTTTGGGATATAATATATAATTAAAAAAAATGTCTAGTTACCACCAAAAATATTCAAATTTTATTTGATAAATATTATCATTATTAATATTTTTTGCTAATAATTTTATAAAAATTTTTTAATCAAATAAAGCCAAATTAAAAGTTATATTTGGCAAACGCTATTAGATAGATAAAATAGAGTAATTGGCAATTTTTGTATTACAGACAATCGACGAATTATCCAAAACTAAAATACCGAAAAGTTTGATTTTTTTTGCCGCAATATTCAGTATTTAATTAGAAAAATTAGAAAAAAATAGGCTAAAAAAACGGCTAAATGCTGAAAATTAATTAGATATTAGAGCAAAAAAAAAGAGAAATAATTTATTAAAAAATAACCTAGTATTAGCAAGTAAAATTAAAGTGATAAAGACGATTAAATCTACTTTGTAGTGAATATCGGTTAAGCAAGCAGCAGTCTGGACTCCTGTCGTTAGCGAAAAATCAAAGCATTTATCAGGGATATTTAAAGCAGGCATTGCAGGAAATTACTCAAGTTTTTAGCCTAATTTTGAACCTTGAAAGAGCCAGTATTTTGTTTTATAACCAGAATAATTCGGCGAGCTTTTGTGCCAATCTTTATGAGTTAACTCCCAATCAGCATAGTCAAGGATATGAATTGTCTTTTTCTGATTACCCTAAATATTTTCAGGCTTTAGAATCTGAGAAATGTATGGTGGTTTATGATGCCAAGCAGGATCCAAAAACTACTGAATTTACCGAAACTTATCTGACTCCATTATTGATTAGTTCTATGTTGGATGTGCCAATTCATTTAAAGGGTGAAATTAAGGGAGTCATTTGTATATAACATACGGGTGAAAAAAGAGTCTGGGAAATTGAGGAACAAAATTTTATCAGTTATTTGGCGTATATGATTTCTCGGGCGATTGAATCCCGCGATCGCGCTTTAGCGGAGCAATCTTTGCGAGAAATTGCCGACCGAGAACGGGCGATCGCCAAAATTATTCAAAAAATGCGCCAGACTTTAGATTTTCAGACAATTTTCTCGGTGACAACCGAAGAATTACGCGCCATTCTGCACTGCGATCGCTTTGCTATCTATCATTTTAATCCTGACTGGAGTGGTGAATTTGCTTCTGAATCTGTCAGTCCTGGTTGGATGCGTCTCTTGCCACCCAACCAGGATAATTCTTAACTGATAAGTTTATGAACAATGAAGAATGTACTTTGAAACATTTTGGCAACCCAGACACTCCGGTCAAAGATACTTATTTGCAAAGAACAAAAGGGGGCGCTTACACAACGTTTGGGTTTGATATTCAGATTGAAAACGCCGATCTGACGGAAATCGCTACTACTTCAAAATACTCCAAGGTGGTTGGTTTAGCGCCGGATCAACCTCAATACCGCATTCTTGTAGTTGAAGATCGACTGGAAAATCGTTTGTTACTAATGAAAATGCTTTCTAGATGGGGTTTTCAGGAAGTGCGTGAAGCGACCAATGGTCAAGAAGCTCTCGATATCCTGAAAACTTGGCAACCGGATTTAATCTGGATGGATATGCAAATGCCGGTGATGAATGGCTATGAAGCGACGAAACGAATTAAGGCTAATCCTCTGAGCCAAAAAATTGTAATTATTGCTTTAACCGCTAGTGCTTTTGAGGAAGATCGCCAGGAAATCTTGCAAATTGGTTGTGATGATTTCGTGCTAAAGCCTTTCCAGGAACAAGAACTTTTAGTCAAAATGGAAAAATATTTAGGAGTTCTTTATTTATATCAGAAATCACAAGTTTTTCATCCGTTGAAATCCAAGGATTCTACATTGAAACGGGAGGAAGATATCCAGTTCTATTTAAGGCAAATTTCCGGTGATTGCTTGTCAGAAGTTTATCAATCAGCGGAAGAGTGTAGCGATGAAATAATTTTTCAGCTTGTGGCTGAAATTACCCCATAATATACTCGCGCGAATTTTTGACTAATTTAACGAATCACTTTTTGTTTGATGAAATTCTGGATTTAACCAAACCCCATTTTGACGGTAGGTGAAATATAGAGAATTTAAATAATCTCTATATTTTACCGTGTTTTTACCAAGATTAATCCCTAATGAATGCATTAATATGGTATTACTTTAAATCGAGTAATCCTGTTTCTTTGAGTTTGGGGTTAAAGCGGAGTTGTTCTTTGCATCCCCGCTGTTCTAAAATCGATAAGATTTCGGCTTCTACTCGTCGAGCAATTTGTTTTAAGACTTTGATTTGGCTGAGTTCATCTCCGGCTGCTTTCTCATAGTCTTGTTTTTCTCGATCCAGCATCATGGTTTTGACGTTAATTGGCTGCGTCCAGAGTTCTAATTCTGATGAATTGCCCACGGGAGTTGACCCGTTTTCGGCAATCCAGTTTTCGCGAATTTCTTCTAAGATTGTGCGACTAGGCCGATTAATTGTTTGCACTTTGAACCAATAGCATTGATTTGGTTTACGGATTAAGTGTTGTTTGAGACTGAGATAAATATCGCGAGAATAGCCAATAAATTGTAACTTTTGGTTTTGGTCAAAAATTGCATAAACTCCGACTTGACCTTGAAAGGTGTTGTTGATTTGTCCTTCTTGATCTAGGTAAGATAAATATTCCAGACTGCCTAGGGAGGGATGGTTGCTTTGAGTGGTCATGGGTTTGTTGTTTTCCGCTGAAGAGTTGCCGAGTTAGTAAAGGTGAATCAAGAGGGGCGATCGCCTCAAAATCCTTCTGACCTATCTGACGATCGCACTTCGTCAATTTGTGGGATTTTCGACCGTCGCTCCAGGTCGCTCCAGGTCGCTCCAGAAAGATTTTCTGATGGCTGTGTTCTGAAGAATATTACGTTTTGTTACAAAGCGATCGCCTGGTAATTCCGCAATTCGCCATTAGAATCCAGAAATTGCGAAATTTACGGTTTTATGGTTGAGGATAATTCTAGAATAGTTAGAATAAACGTCACGAGAGAGGTAGTCCAAAGTGAGTTGGATTTGTGATGGGACGCCGAAAAATGGCCAGCAATATCCCAATTGTTCCGGCCCTCACCCCCCTTATGAGAATAATGGCCCAGATTGTGCCATTTGTGGGTTGCCCCAGGAGGCCATGCAGTCGGCAAAAACCGTGGTTTCGTCCAATGGAGGAAAGGGAGGAAACTTTCCTCTGCCGATTTTGATGTTGGTGGCGATCGCCTTGCTGCTGTTAGGTGGTGGCAGTTGGTGGTATTTTAGCCAACGGGGGGGCGATCGCACCGTGGTGGTGGAAAATGATTCTGGCAATAATTCTGACGGAGTCCCGACCTCTGGGGTGAATCCTTTGGCGATCGTCAGTGAAACAGCGGTGAATGCTGAATTAATTAGTCAAGGGGAGAAAATATTGATTATTGGTGGGAGGAATTCCCAGGAAAAAACCTCAGCAGCGGCGGCATTTGCCAGTCAAGATTGGCCGGGGGCAATTCAACAATATCAAGAAGCGGTAAATAAAGATAAAAATGACCCAGAAGCGGCAATTTACCTGAACAATGCCAAGGCCAAACAAGCGGGAAATCCCTTAACAATGGCAGTGGTAGTGCCGATTACTACCCGCGTGAATGAAGCCAAAGAAGTGCTGCGCGGAGTTGCCCAATACCAAGGGGAATTTAACCAAGTTCCCAGCATTCCCGGAAGGTTATTGGAAGTGGTGGTTGTCAATGAAAAAGATGCCAGCTTATCCGATTCTTTGGCTGAGGATCTGATTCAATCTTCCGCAAATGTGCTGGGAGTGATTGGACATGGGGTGGACAATAATAGTCGTCAAGCCTTAACTCGTTATGAGCAAAATAATCTGGCGGTACTGTCCCCTTTAAATACGACAATTTCCACCAATGCAGGCCAATCGACTGTGCAAACGATTCCCTTGAGTCAAACCAAAACTATACTCACCACTTATTTGCAAAAAGTAGCCGAAACTTTAGTCAATTATGCGGTGAAAAATCACAGCCCTGCCAAAGTGACATTATTTTACAATTCCGATAATCGTTATAGCCAAGATTTAAAAGGGGAATTAGTCTCCGCTTTGTCAAAAGCGGGGGCAACTTTGGTCAAAGAAGTGGATATTTTATCTCCAGGGTTTGATGCGACGGCAGAGATCGATAAAGCCCGTCAAGCCGGGTCAAATATTGCCTTTTTAGCCTTAAGTAAAAATCAGGTCGATCGCGCGATCGCTCTAGCCCAAGCCAATCAAAATCAATTGGTTTTACTTAGTAGCGATGAAATGTATAATCCGCAGATTTTGGTTCAAGGAGGCGATGCGATTAAGGGAATGGTTTTGGCTGTACCTTGGCGCTGGCGAAGTAACGATCCTTTTGCGAGTCAAGCCGGAAAACTTTGGCAAGGAAGAGTCAGTTGGCGCACTGCCACAACCTATGATGCTACCAATGCCTTAGCCAATGCCTTTACCCAATTTCCAGGCGATCGGGCGGCGATTAGTCAACAGTTAAATCAAGGTATAACCCTGAGAAAAACGGCTACGGAATTTAATATTTTTAATGAAATTCCTTTAGTCAAAGCTAATCCCGGAACCGCTGGCCCAACTGGTTCCAAATATCAGTTCGATCCTATCGAGTAGAAGCCAAGAGGCAGGACAAAGATGGAAAGGTAATTTTGGAAGACTAGAGGCCAAAAAACATAGCATACAGCGATTTTATATTAAATAGACCACAGATATTGGTAGGGGCGAAGCATTCCGGCATTAAATATCTGTTTTCAACCACAAATATCTGCCGGAATGCTTCGCCCCTACAGATATTTCTGGTTGACCAATCTGAAAACCGCTGTAAAAGAAACCGGGTTTCTTTAAGAAACCCGGTTTCTGACAACCACCAACTAACAACCAACAACTAATAACTAATAACTAATAACTAAATTATCATGCTTCAGCGTCGTCAACTCTGGCTATATCCTCTATTTCAAATTCCGTTAATGTTAATGATTGGCTGTTTAATCATTGCTGTCTTGGGTTGGCTATTAAGTTGGGGCAGACCTCCGGTAGCGGTGGCAATTTCTCTTGACCTGAGTGGCAGTACCACGGGTTATGTGCGACAACAAGAAATCCTGGCAATTAAATCCTATTTACAGCAAAACGAAGCACTCAAAAACCCAAACAAAATCAAAATATTGGCTTTTGCCAGCAACGTCCAACCATTAACCACATCTTTTAATAGTAAGACTCAGGAAGTAGACAATGAGTTAACCCAAGCATTACAGAATCCTAGCCTAGAAAAACAATTAGGGGGAGGAACTAATCTGAATTTAGCCATTCAAGAAGGGGTAAACTCTCTCAAGACCATTCTCAAGCATTGTCGAGAACTGTTAATTGTCACCGATGGAATTGTTGACGTAAACCCAGAAATCGTCGATCAGGCTATTAAGGAAAATGTTAAAATTAATGCGGTGGTTTTAGGGAATATAGTTTCCTCCGATCTGCAAACGGCGACCATTCGCAGTCGAGGGATTTATCTCTCTGGAGAAGCCAGCCAACTAAGCACTTTATTTACGGAAAACTTGTTTACCCGCTTTAATAGTAATCTGCGCTGGATAATTTTCTGGTTAGGAGCAGCATTTATTTGCTTAATGTGGATGTTGACGCTACCATTAGATCGGTGGTTATTTCAAGGGTTAATTGGTTTAGACATGACCCTCAGCGGTCAACTGGCTTTAGGCAATGCCCTATTTTGGACAATTTTAACCATTATTGTGGTTTGGCGATTATTTGGTTTACCCTTTACGGGTGCTTGCTAAATTCAACAGTTCATATATGAGAAGGTAGGGTGTGTTAGGCGGCGAAAAATTAATGTTTCACGGGTTAACTTAATTGTCCACCGTAACGCACCAAGGTAGTAGAATTTAGGGTGTGTTAGCAATTGTCGGTTGGGTTGAGGAAGGAAACCCAACCGACAAATATAATAAAATCAAGTGTCATTAAACAGGAGAAAAATATGGCAGTTACGGTAGAAGAAAAAAGTATGGTGCCCACGGTGTTAATTGGGGTCGGGGGTACGGGACATGAGGTGCTGGCAAGAGTCCGCCGCTTGGTGGAGGAAACTTATGGCAGTTTGAATAATTTTCCCTTAATTAGCTTCCTAATCATCGATACGGATAAAGAATATAAAGTCACCAGTCCGAATGCGGCAGGTTCTGCGTTTAAAGATTCAGAAAAGTTATGGGCAAGTGTGAGTGGTCGCCAAGTCCGGGATATGATGGATAATATGCAAAATTATCCCTGGATTGCCCAGTGGTTTCCTACGGAATTAGAACGAAATCTCAGCGCCATTGAAGCTGGGGCTGGCCAAATTCGTGGCTGTGGTCGCTTTGCTTTTTTCTGCAATTATCACAAAATTCAAAAAGCATTTAATCAGGCCGCAGAACGAGTAAAAGGTCACGAAAATATTATGCTGGATAAGTACGGCATTAAGGTGGTGACAAATAGTTTAAATGTGTTTGTGGTCGGGTCACTTTCCGGGGGGACGGGCAGTGGGATGATGATTGACCTGGGCTATTGTGTACGCCATTGGTTAAAGGGTCAATCGAGTCCTTTGGTGACAGGAATTGCCCCTACTCCAGAGGCTTTTGCGGGGATTAATGTGGGCGATCGCGTCTTAGCGAATGGTTATGCGGCGATGATGGAATTGAGTTATTTCTCTGACCATCGCACCGAATATGTGGCTCAATATAGTAGTAGCTTAATGGATGAAATTCGCCAGAAATTACCGCCCTTTGATTTTACCTACTTAGTGGGCACCAAAAACGGCGAAAGTGAATTTGGTCTGGAGGCAATTCGCGAACTAATTGCCCAGAATATATTCCTTGATTTAACCTCCGACTTTGCCCCCCATAAACGGTCAATTCGGGATAATATTAAAGGTGCCTGGGCTGCGGCGGATCCAGGGGGACGAGGCTATCCGAAAAACTTTATGAGTTTTGGCTTATCTACTCTAGAAATTCCCATCGCCCAAATTCGCACATCTTTAGCCAGTCGTTTAGGGGCTGATTTTATCCGGTGGTGGCTAAATGAATCAGTGCAATTACCGCCGCAAATGTTTGAGTTAATTCAGAACGATCTGCTCAAGCGAATGCGGTTGACGGATATAGAGTTAATTATGGATTTATCTGCTGCTGGGGATAAGTCTTATTTGGCAGAAATTTCCAGTTGGGTGAACAGTATTCGCAATGAAATCGCTAAGGAGAATTTATTGCAATGTACCCAGCAGGGAGTTGGCGGTGTAATGGGGGCAGAAAAAGGCAAAATTCTGCAATTTGTTGATGGTTATTTAAGCCCAAAAGTTGAGGAATATCGCTCAAATCACTTGCGGGAATTAAGCCCCGACGAACGGTTGCATGGGGATTTCTTGCAAAAGATGTACGATAATCGCAATCGGACTATTATCCAAGGACGTAAGGCTTTAGAAGAAGAATTTTATCGGATTCTGGAAGACCGCAACCGAGGGCCAAAGTTTGCCGATAGTTTTATCAGCATTATGCGGCAAATTTTTACAGCTTCAGCCGAAAAGTTTCGCCGGGAAGCGGAGAAAGTCTGGCAACCCAATGAGGAAAAACGCCAGAAACAATATGAGGATGCCCTGCAAGATATTGCCCATTTTAAAGATAAGTTTGGGTTGACTAAACAAGCGAAAATGGAGGAATATTGTCAATCTGCCTTGGGCGGTTTAGAAGGCAGTTTAATTGCGACTATTCAACGCAAAGCCCGGTTTTTGGGTTTGGAGGTTATTGCCCGTTTACAAGAACATTTGGATGAGTTAGAACGACGGTTAGCCCGCTTTAATCAAAAGTTACGCCAATGGCGGGATAATTTCCAAAAGTTAGCGGATGCCCAAGCGGATAGTGCGGATGCTTTAGTTATTAATGGAATTAAGCTTTATGATCGTCAAGAGTTGAATGATTTGTATCAGGATTTAGTCGAACAATATGCCGGGTCTACGGAAGGGAGTAAGAGTAAATATCATATCGGCATGGATGGCATTTGCCGCAATTTATCGGATCAAACTTTGGCGGAAGCAAGTCCGTTGTGGAAACAAAATCGCACTTCTAATGAGGTGATGCGACTGTTTAATTTGCCAGAGTTGGCGGATGTGCAGGATGATGATTTTATCGAAATTATTACTCAAAAAAGTCAACGAGTGATTACGGATGCGCCGAATAGTAGCCGGTTGAAAAAAGAGTTAGCCGCGTGCGATCGCATCTTCAAAATCTTTAACAATGATCCGGGAGAAATTCGCACCCAATTGGGCATTGCTTACAGCAAGTCTAAGCCATTAATTTTACTCAATCAAGCGGTAATGTCTGGGAAAGATGCGGGATTTACTCCGGCTACAAATGTCAAAGTTGCGGTTATCGGAGGTCGCAATCCTGTCGATCCCGCAGCAATTAAATTATTGCCCTTATTAGAAGAACGAGTAGGCAGTAAAGATGCGGTGACTCCTTTGGGAGAAGCAGAACGGCATCGCGTGGTTTTTGTCCAAGAAACCGGCGGTTTTTCCCTGCGTAGCATTGATGGGATGCGGGAGTTGCGCCAGTCTTATCAAGATTGGAAAGGCCAAACTATTGAGGCAAAACGGGCTCAATTACGGGGGGAAAGTAAAGACCCACCGATTCCAGTTCATATCCAAAAAGAGCCCCCGTTTTGGGATATTTTTCCCGAAAATCCCCAAATTTATCAGCTAGTGGTTGAAGCGCGATCGCTGAAAGTATTACGGGTTGAAGAAAATCGCAGTACCAAAGAAAAGGTAATTCGCTATACTCGCAAAACCGTAATCGGTGAAGAAAATGTGGATATTGCCTCTACCTGGGAAGAGGCAGTGCAAGTGTTAGAAGTGCTCGCTTGTCGGGGCGATCGCGAAGAAATTGAACGGCAAGTCAAGGCTAAACTTGAACAAGCGGACAGTGACCGAGAAAAGCAGCAGTTATATCAGCAGTTCATGGCTTACTTAAACCAGCGGCAAATAGAACTAGAAAAAGAGGGAGGTAAAGATAGCCTCATCTATAAGCGAGAAGCGACAATTATCCAGAATGTGATTACTCGTTATAAGCTGCCAGTCACGGCCACTACTACTGAGAAAACACCGGAAAAAACCATTGAGATATCTAAGGAAACCCCGAAAATTTCTCAGCCTGTCCCCCCAGTGGATCAAACCCCGCAGCAAAACCATGTTTTCTGCACCAATTGCGGCACCAAAAATCCCACCAATTCCAAGTTTTGTTATAAGTGTGGGAATCAATTAGTTTCGTTATAGAAAAGAAACCCGGTAACTTCGGCGAAACCGGGTTTCTTCTTTCTTCAAGAAACCGGGTTTCTTCCGGGTTTCTGGTTAGCAATGCTATAGATGATGCTATAGATGAGCTATATCAGGTAATGAGGTAATCAGGTATGGATGCGATCGCAGCGGATAAAATTCGGGGAGTGATATTCGGGCAGGCGATCGGGGATGCCCTTGGATTTGGCACTGAATTTATGCCAAAATCTGAAGTCAATTTTATTTATCCCGATGGCTTAACTGACTATGCTCAAATTCGCTTCTTTTCTAAAATTACCAATCAATTTGAGGATCTGGATGATTGGCGCTGGCAACCCGGAGACTGGACTGATGATACGGATCAAATGCTCTGCATTCTTGATAGTCTGCTCATCTGTGAGCAAGTTAATTTAACAGACATTGCAACCCGGTTCAAACAGTGGGCAGTTACGGATGGTTTTGGCATCGGTGGCACTGTTTATCGAGTCGTCCATGACCCAGATTTTATAGAAAATCCCCATCAGGTTGCCCAGCAAGTCTGGGAATCAAAAGGTCGAAATTCCGCTGCCAATGGTGGATTAATGCGAACATCAGTCTTAGGGATTTGGCAATACCAAAACCTCCAGCAGGTTCGCTGGAATGCAGAACAGGTCTGTAAAATCACCCATGCAGATCCTCGGTGTATTGCCTCATGTATTGCAGTATGCCTCGCCATTAGTCAGTTAATTCAAGGCAACTCAAATATTGAGGCTTTGGTTGATAGCATTGCCAATGAAGTTAAGATATTTCATCCAGAGATCGAGGATTGTTTTAAACAAGCGAAAGAATCCTCCCTAGAAATGCTCCGTTTAGATGAAGGACTAAATCACTATGAATCATTTAAGATAGGCTATACCCTCAAGACTTTAGCGGCTGGATTTTGGGCATTATTACACGCACAAACCTTTCGTGAAGGAATCTTAAGGATTATTAATGAAGGTGGAGATGCTGATACCAATGCCGCAGTAGCCGGAGCCTTGCTCGGTGCAAAATTTGGCTATAGCAAGATTGAATCCCCTTGGATCGATGGCCTGATTCATAAACAAAATCTGGAAAATAAAGTAGAGCAATTGATCCAAATATGTCAAAGGTGATTTTTTGACTCAGCATCGTTCACCTGTTGCTGAGTCCGTTCTAAATAAATTTCGCTCGCGCGATCGCCCGGATTTTGTTTCACACAAGTTACGAACAATTCAGCCGCAGATCGATAGTAGCAACAGTAGGTTGGGTTAAGGCACGAAACCCAACAAATACCTTGGGGAAAGCTGCTTAAATGCCCAACCCCGCATCAGTAAACTTCGGGTCTGGGACGCCAAACGCGGGGGCAGGATATACGGGAAAATGACAAATATATTGTGCATCTTTACCTATAACCAAATATAACATTTTTATTTGAGATGTCAAGCCAATTCACCTGTGCTGCTAATTCCTAAAAAAATAAATTCAAAAGTAAATTATTGACCATGCCTGTTGCCGGTTTTCAGGCTTCATAAATTCCTATTTCACATCTAAAATGTTAATGCTATATAATTATGGTATATAATTATGGGGAATAGATTGGATCCATAGAAACACAGAGACATAGATAGAACGGAGCGGATTTAAAAATCGAGTTTTTATGTAAATTTACGGATGAGGTGCAAAGCTGCGAGTAGAAACTCGGTTTGTTGGGGGCTGAGAGTTTTTTTGATGCGTCATTTTTTGGTCATAATCTTTGCCTATCTTAGATTCTAACAACGAACAAAATAACCCTAAGAGGAAAACCCGAAGAGGAATCAAGACTATGGCGACAAATATCGGCGGATTACCCGTAAGAGAAGATGTAATTGTGACAATTGCTGGGACGGTTGCTGGGTTCCGGGAAGATGAATTTTTACTCCAAGATAGTACCGGACAAATTTGGGTGGAACCGAATGCCGGAAGTTGGAATAGTTTAAATTTAAATATTGGCGACCAAGTAACGGTGGTGGGCGATCGCGATGATTTAGAAGACTTTGATGCGATTAGTATTACTCGCAGCAATTCTCCAGTCACCCTGCCGTTCAGTTGGGAAAATCAGAATTTAAATAGCGGACAACAAGGAACCCTGGAACATGATTTGATTTTTGGCGACGAAATTAATCCCAATACCATCAATGGCAATGATGGAAATGATAATATCTTCGGCGGTGAAAATAATGATATCATATCGGGGAATCGCGGCAAAGATTTGCTAACTGGGAATAGCGGTAACGATATTCTCTTTGGCGGCAAAGATGATGATACCCTTACGGGGAATCGCGGCCAAGATATGCTATTTGGTAATTTAGGAAATGATATCCTTTTCGGTGGCAAAGATTCAGATTTTCTGGATGGAGGAGAAGGAAATGATATCCTGAGTGGGGATATGGGACAAGATTTTCTCACCGGCGGGCCGGGAAATGATATCTTTGTTTTATCTACCGCAACTGCTGCCGCTGATTTCCAGACAGCCGATCGCATTCTTGACTTTGAAAGCGGGTTAGACCGCATTCAATTAACTCCAGGATTAACCTTTGCTGACCTCAGTTTAGAAGCGATGGAATTAGGCACCGCAATTCGAGTGACTCAGAGCAATCAAGTGCTGGGAATTGTGGATAATTTTAACCCAGGAATGCTAAGTACAAATAATTTTTTATTGGGCTAGACGATGCTTAAAATATGCCTAAAAAATATGCCTAAAAAATGCTGAAAATATAACATAATTTACGGTAGGTTAAAATTAACCAAGAATTAAGCAAGCGGGTTTCTAGGGGGTGCATTCATATTGTAAGCATTCAGCGGTCAGGGGTCAGGGGTAAGAGTTGAGGGAGAGGCACATTCCTTAAAAGCTGATACCCGATCCCTGAATGCTTATCTTTGCCCTCTTTAATGGTAATTTGGGATAGTAATTTGCGATGGTAATGTGGTGGAAATCATGCGAATTCTCTTAGTTGAAGACGATCCAGAACAACTCGAACCCCTACATTTTGCTTTAACTCGTTCAGGACATATTGTGGATGCGGTTAACGACGGGATAGACGCGGAATGGTTAATGGGAGAAAAAGATTACGATTTATTAATTTTAGATTGGATGTTACCCGGAAAAGATGGGGTTTTTCTCTGTCAATTTTATCGCCATTCGGGAAAAAATGCCCCGATTTTAATGCTGACTGCGAGAGATACTACGGCTGATAAAGTGCAGGGTTTAGATGCAGGGGCTGATGATTATTTGGTGAAACCCGTCGATCTAGATGAATTGTTAGCGCGGGTGCGAGCATTGCGGCGGCGATCGCCTCTTTGGGTTGGGGATATTCTCCAATTTAACGATTTATCTTTGAACCTAGATACGATGTATTTAAATAAAGGAGAAAATCAGATTAAATTAGCCAGTCGGGACTTTCAAATGTTAGAATATTTTATGCGAAATCCGAGAAAAGTTATCAGCCGGGATCGCCTAGAACAAGCCCTGTGGGAATGGGGCGAAGAACCGGAAAGTAATGCGGTAGCAGCCCGCATTAAACGTCTTCGCAAGCGTTTGCAAGAATTGGGAGTAGACCACTGGCTAGAAACTGTTTATGGCATGGGTTATCGTCTGGAAAATCCCCAAAACAACTAAAGATTAAAATCAGGTGTTAAAACGAATTAATTACCCATTAATTTATGGAAAGTAGTAACCAAAGTAAATTTTTTATATCCTGGTGGCATCAACTGCCAATTCGGATTCGGGGAACCCTAATTATTGCCATTCCGGTCACTTGTCTGTTTGCGGCTTTATCCGCTTTTGCGTGGTTAAAAGCCAGCCTAGTGGAAGATGAAAAATGGGTACAACATACGCAAAACGTTCGGTTAGAAACTAAAAGATTACTGAATGCTTTAATTGATGCAGAAAATGGGGTGCGCGGTTATGGTTTGACCCTACGACCGGAGTTTTTAAACCCTTATGAGAATGCTTTTAAAATTATCCCTGATTCTTTAAAAAAATTAGAAAACCTAGTCACGGACAACCCACAGCAAACCCGCTTGTTGCAAGATATTAAATATGTTACGAATGAAAATTTAGCGATTTTTTACCAAAAATCAACTCTACAAAGCGAACTGAAAAGAATTCGCGGCAGGACGGATTTATTAGTTCCCGCTGCTTCTCTGTATGAATGGCTAGAAGAAGGGAAAGCTACAATGGATGAAGCCAGATTATTAATCGATCGCTTCGCGGAAAACGAAGAGAAATTATTAGAACAACGCCAAGAACACCAGAATTTTTATCGCCAAGTGACTTGGACGATTTTATGTATTGCGGCTGGATTGGGATTCCTCGGCTTTTATTTGTCTATGCACTTATTTTACCAACTAGAAAAAGAGTTAGCCAACCGAGAATTGAATTTACAAGCTAGTAATCAACAGTTACAAGTTGTTTGCCAGCAACTTCAGCGGTTTACCGCCAATGCTTCTCACGAATTGCGTACCCCATTAGCCGCTGTTTTGAGTAATGCCCAAGTAGGATTAATGGCATTAGCAGATTTAGAAAAATTAGCATATGCAGAGGATTTAGAAGAGAGTTTAGCTGCTGTCCGAAACCGCTTGCAAAAAATCGTTAAATTGGCGAAAAATATGAGTAAATTAGTGGGGCAATTACTATTTTTGGCTCGCCATGAAGGGGGGCTGTCTGCTGAATCTTTCCAGCAGATTAATTTAACGGAAATGGTAGCTAGTTTATTGGCTGATTTAATCCCCGAAGCTGAAGCCCATCAATTACAGTTGAAATATGATGGGGTTAAGGATGCCGTTATGGTCAATGGTGAAAAAAGTTTATTGCCGCAAGCGATCGCTAATTTGTTAAATAATGCTTGTCGCTACACTCCCCCTGGTGGGATCATTGAAGTAAGTTTATTCACCGAAAATTGTCAGGCGATCGTGGCGGTAAAAGATACGGGAATTGGTATTCCCAAAACGGAAATTGCTCATATTTTTGAACGGTTTTATCGCATCGATCCCAAGGGCGATCGCCATCAAAAAGGCTTTGGCTTAGGGTTAGCTATTACCCAGCAAATTGTGCAACTACATGGGGGCATTATTGAAGTATTCAGTACCCTAAATCAGGGTTCAACCTTTAAAATATCCTTGCCTTTATCTTAGGGTGTGGGGCAGCCATCGGTGTAGGGTGTGGGGTGTGGGGGATCGGGGGAATTATCAATTGTCAATTCTCAATTATCAATTATTAATTATTAATTATTAATTAACCTGAAAAAAAATGACTAATAACACCAATATTTTACCGTGGGGTAAACTTTTAGAAAAAGATGCGGCAGGATTTATTGTTAATGATTGCCATGAAGATAAAATATTGCCCCCCTGGACAAACTTAGTGGCAGAATTGCGCGAAACTTGTGAGAAAGTTTGGTCAAGTCGTTTACAAGGGCTTTATTTACGCGGTTCGGTGCCTCGCGGTTTGGCAATGATCCAAGTTTCTGATTTAGATAGTTTTGCGATTTTGTCCGGGGAAATTACTGACGACGATCTTAATTTAGCTAAGGATATTTCCGACCAAATGAAAAAACGCTATCTATTTTGTAAAAAAGTAGAGTTGATTCTCTTGAATTTACCAATTATTCAGGAAAATGATTCGATTTGGCCGGGAATTATCCAGACCAAAAGCTTAAAAATTGCCGGAAATGATCGCAATTTAAACTTGCTAAATTTGCCCCAGTTTAAGCCCGGATTTTACCTAGTTAACTATGCCTATACTTGGGAAAATGATTTAGCCAAAACTTTGGATATTTTAGCACAACTACCACCCCATAATTTAAGGTTTTCCGCTGAGGTGAAAAAACAATGTGGCTGGATTGCCCGACGCATGGTGCGAACGGGCTTTGAGTTAGTGATGGAAGTGGATCAAAGTTATACCCCGGATTTATATTATTGCTATGAACGCTTTTCTGCTTATTTCCCTGAGAAACAAGGGGCGATGAAAAAGGCTTTAGAACTGGCGATCGCGCCTTCGGGAAATCGTCCGGGGTTAATCTTATTTCTCCGAGGGTTTGGTCGTTGGTTAGTATCGGCAGTAAACAGTAAATTTAATCTATAATTTATTCAGAAATAGAAGCAGAATCATCTACCAATAAAATTCCCTGAGTGACTAAGCGAGTTAACAGGGGAATTACTTCGGTTTCTAGGTCAAGAGATGGCGACCAGTCCGCTAAGTCTAGCAGGGTAAATCCTTCAGGACGAAATAGTTTTTTGACTAAATCCGTGGGCAAACCTTTAATGGTGGCTTGTTTAGCGGCAATAATAATTTGAGTTTGGTTTTCTCCAGTGGGTAAAATTTTGGGTGAAATTTGTACCGGATGTAATTGAGAGCAAATAAACCGGGTTTCTAGTCCTTGGGCAAAAATTTGGCTACCGAGTTGATGGGGAAAAGAAAATGGTAGCTGTGGTCGATCGCAATATGCTAAATAATCCAGATAACCGTCGATCGCTTCTGGGGTTTGTAGCCAGGAAATCAGGCGATCGCGCAACTGTTCTAAATGAGCTTTGGCCGCTGTTTTATCTCCCTGAGAAATCACAGGTAAATTTTCTCGCCATGCTGTATTTTCCGGCAATTCTTGTCCTAACCAAGTCATCCAATCTAACCCCGTTTGACAGTCAATTCCTAATGTTAAATGCAGCGAAGGAGCATATTCTTCTTCCGCATAATTGCCACAGGCGATCGCATAATGCCAATGTCCCCTGGGAATATATAAAACATCCCCTGGTTTGAGAATACATTGCAAATAAGGAGGCACATCTGGGGGAATTTGTTCTGCCGATCGCATGGTAGAAATCGGAGAGGCGATCGTCTCTGGAAAAACAAACCATTCTTTCTCACCATCAATTTGTAAAATCAGCACTTCATGGGTATCATAATGACAATTAAAGCCTTTTTCTGAGCTTGGGGAACAATAGAGATTAATCTGACTGCGATAACCTGTTTCTTGGCGAACATCAGCCACCAATTTCTCTAATTCGGGAATCCGACTATGAACGCTATTAATAATTAAAGTAGATCCTTGCTGAAGCAGTTCTAACCAGCGATCGGTCTTAGCGGCTGGGAGGGATTCTCCATCGCGAGCAAATCGCAAATCGGGATAAGGAATTTGATGATAATTTAATAAGTGGTTGAGATGCTGCCAAGTAAATAACTGCTGGAATTTATCCCGATTATTTCCGGAAATTAATACTGCCCGTTTTGTCCAGTTTTCTTGAAAAAAAGTATCAATTGAATAAGGATATAATAGAGAAGATAAAACTTTCATAAACATTTTTATAAACACTTTGATAAACAGATAAACTTGCATCTTACCGCCAGTCGGGACGCCAAGAAATTCCCCCTTTTTCAGGGGGATGGGGGGTCGAGAAATTGCGATCGCCTATGCTTGACGCCTATGCTTGACGATTTCTACGGGCTTGATTTTGATCGGAATCTTGAGTTTGATCGTAATCCTGGGTTTGATCGTAATCAACATCAGCCACTAACATCATATCCCCAGTGCGATCGCTGGAATTTACTTTCAGGTTCACCACCTCTACTTCTATCGGCGAATTCAGGGCGGTTTGTGGTGAAGCCCCACCGATCGCCGCTTCAACGGGAGAGATTAACAGAAAACCGGCTTTGGCACTTAAAAGACAACTCATGAGTAAGTTGGAAGACTTGAGGTAGGACATAAAATAAGATTCCTCGTTAGGTAGATTGGTTTTTTGCTGAACTTAAATTAAGCCTAAATCCAGATTATGACCAAAAGATGACAAATCCTGATGCGGCGACTTTCCTAGATTTTCTTACTTGGTCATTTTTCGGTCATATTCGTTTTCTAAATTAGATGCGAACTTACGGGTAAAACATTGTAAAACAATGTAAAATACTATGAAACCAAGAATTACCGCAATTTTTACTTCAGCTTTTACTTCAGCAATATTGGCCATAGGAATGAATCCCGTCATGGCACAAATTCCCATTCGCGACTTGCAGCGAAATCAGGGATTGACTATTTCTGGGGTCATTCGTTCGGTGGTGGGCAATGAGTTTATTCTCGATGATGGGACGGGTCAAGTGATTGTGGATGCCGGCCCGCTTTGGTATCATCAATTAAACTTCCGCGAAGGGGAACGAGTGATGGTGGTGGGCGAATATGAAGGATATGATTTTGATGCCTTCACCATTACTCGTGAGGATGGGGAAATTTTGCAAATTCGGCCTGCTGAAGGCCCACCTCCTTGGGCGGGTGGTCGGAGAAACCGCAACCGAAACTAATCATTTTTTGCGGTTATAGTCATCTCTAAAAAATTGACAAATTTTTTTGACAAATTTTTTCTTACGGCTAACTTTGACTTGTTCTTTCACTCATCAGTTTTGAGATTGAGTCCTGAAAGAAAAATTTAGATAAATTTAGAGAAGAGATAGAGAAGAGAAATTTATTGATGTATTTTATGTTACTCTGCCCATGTCCAGAGAGTAAAGATACCATGCCGTATCAAGGCTGGTTTATCTGAAAAATATCATCACGAATCTTAATATTATTGTTGGCGACTATACTTATGATTATCGGCCAATTTTTTTTGCGCGATCGCCTCTAATGTAAAATTTATTATGAATGGGGGCATTGTACAGATTGGTTAACTAATTATTCTTTTCCCGTGTTTGGCAATGGGTGAGAAAATCCCATGCCAGAGAGTTTGCCAGATAAAGGAGATACGGTAATTGGTAATGATGTTTGGATTGGCTATGGTGCCACTTTAATGCCCGGAGTCCAAGTGGGGGATGGCGCTATTATTGGGGCGAAATCCGTAGTAACCCGCTCCGTTTCTCCCTATTCACTTCTTGGGAAAAATCCGGCAAAAAATTAGAAAAAAATTTGAATATTGCATACTTAAATAAGTATTTAAAATTAAGCTTTTTCATTTAATTAAAACAATAAAAATTTAAACTTTATTTTTAGAGTATATTATGATATTTTATTAAAATAAACTTAAGAACAAAAGTTTTGGTTTAAAGATAAAAATATTTTTATTTTTAATTAATAATAAATTTTAAAGTTTTCGCGAGAAATTCGAGGTAATTTTTGGCGGTTTGACGCCGCGTAGACAATGAATTGCATCTTTAGGGTTTAACAAAGCGAAATAACCCAAAATAATCCAATAATAGGGTATTTTTTTGTTTTCGTATCTCAACCAAACCTACAAGCTAAATTAATTTTTGTAGATAAATTTAGGAATCTCAAAAAATCAAGAGCAAATAAAAAAATTTTTACTCACTATTCACTATTCACTCTCTCCTCTTCCTCCTCGTCTTTTCTGTTTTCTCTTTTCATAAAAAGTGAGATGATCCCGAAAATGCTCTATGTGTTCTATGATAGTTGAGCATTAGACGAGATTTGGTCATCAATGGCGCTGGGCGTTTGCCCATTGCGGCGATGATCTGACTGATAAAGTGATGATGAAAAAATTACTGATTTTACTGTTGGTGCCTTTAATAATTGCCTGCAATCAGTTATTTTCTCCTTCTGGAGAAATGAAACCGATTCGCGCACCAAAAATTGGCACTTGTGAATGTCCTTATGATCGACGGCAAGATGGTCGGGAATGTGGGGCGAGTTCTGCTTATGAACGAGGAAGTGGCGATCGCCTGGTTTGTTATGTTGGTGAAGATAAACAGGTATTTTCTGGGAAGAAGCATTTGTTAATGGGAAATCCGAGTAATGCCACGGCAAATTCCATAAATCTGAGTAATTATTTAATGGAAAAAACGGAATATGCCCTAAGTTACAACGCCAATCTAGGAACTGCTAATTGGGTAAGTTGGCAACTAAATCAATCTTGGTTAGGATCTAGCGATCGCCAAAATAATTTTCGCCCGGATAGTAGTTTGCCAGACAACTTTTATCAAGTGACCGTTAAAGACTATGCAAATACGGGCTACGATCGCGGACATATTGTTCCGTCAGGCGATCGCACTCGTACCCTCGAAGAAAATAGCGCCACATTTCTCATGGTGAATATGCTGCCACAAGCGCCGGATTTGAATCGGGAAGTTTGGCGAGAATTGGAGTTAGAATCTCGGCGATTAGTAGATCAGGGCAAAGAACTATATATTGTGGCGGGTCCTCACGGGAAAATTAAAACCATCGCCAATGGCAAAATTACGGTTCCCAAATACAACTGGAAAGTCTTATTAATCCTCGATCCTCCGGGGAGTAATCCGAAAAATGTCACCGCCCAAACTAAGACGATCGCGGTTTGGATGCCCAATGACGATTCTGTGAAGCGTACCAGTTGGAAAAATTACATTGTCACCGTTGATGATGTAGAGGCAAAAACGGGCTATGACTTCTTTAGTAATGTACCCCCCACAGTCCAAAAAGTGATTGAGTCTCAACGCTATATTCCTTAAAAGTCAACAGAAGAACCCAGGGCGCCCAGCCGCCAAAAAAGCCGGAGGCTGATGGGGGTTCTTCTTCTCAACACCCCAGGATCTGTACTGTCTTTTGCATGAATGCCGCTTGCTAAGGCATAATTTCTGGAGGAACTCATCGGAGTTCTGCGGAATTTCAGATTTGCGGAGAGATCAGTAGTGGCTTATTGTCCGATTTGTCAGACAAAATACGCTGAGGGGGAAGTCACAACCTGTACCAACTGTGGTTGGGATTTAACCCCTTATCCTTTGACCTTGGGACGCATTCCCGAAGGCTTTTTACGCAAAGAACGGGTCCAACTTGCTTGGAGTCGGCAAGTTTGGGATGAGTTACAAACTAAATCAGCGAAAGTCAGCAGCACAGAAATTGATCCAGAAACCGTGCAAAAGCTGACAAATCTTAAGTTGGAACTATCTCAAGCCAAAACTCAGCTTAAATTATGCACTCAAGAACGGACTGAGTTACATTCTTTGTTTGAAAAAACAGAAACCGCTTACTGGAAAATACATAGTGAGTTAGAAAAAACCCAATCACAGTTAAAAGCTGTGAATAAAGAAAGAAATCACTTGAAGGCACTGTTAAAAGAAGCCGAAACTGCTTATCACGAAATCGAGAATGAATTGGAAATAACTCGGAATCAATTTACCGAGTCGGAACAAAATTCTTTTGAGTTAAAAGAACAAATTAAACAAGCAGCAACCGCTTACTGGCGATTAGAAGAGAAAGTGCAGTCAGCGGATGAAATGCGAAATAATTTACTGACAGAATTGCAAGCCGCTGATGAGGAGCGATCGCGCCTACAAGCAGAGTTAGAAAAGCATCAAAACGCCTTGCAAGAATCTACCGCCGAAATTACCCAATTACAGGCTCAACTGCAACAAGCTGCGACTTCTTATTGGCAGTTACAAAGCGAATTAGAAGAAACTAAGGCGAAATTAGCCAATATCGATGAGCAGACTTCTTTTTCTTTGTTGGAAATGCGAGAAAATCAATCCCATATGCGATCGCAAATCCAAACAGCCCAAGCGGAATCCAGCCGACTCAAAGACCAGCATTCTCAACTCCAATATGAACTCAATGAAGAACGCTTAGAAAGACGCAGACTCACCTCCCGTTTAGAGATGAGTTTAGAAGAAAGAAATCGACTGCAAAGTGAACTAGAACGCGCCAACAGTGAACTCACCCAATTGCAAAGTCGGTTATCGCAAACTCAGTGGGAATTAGAAGCCAATGAACGGGAACAAAATCGCTTGCAGGAATTCCAGAACAGCTTGCAAAATTATCAAGCGGTACAATCTGCGGTACAATCTAGGGAGTCTGGGGGATTTGCTGTCACGAGCTATCTCAAAGCTTGTCTTCATCTGTTAGTCATTTTACTGTTTCTCAGTCCCGGATATTTTGCCTTCAGAGATCCCAGAGTTGCCAAACCGATTATATCTTGGGTTTTAAAGCAAGGATATCTTCAAAATGTATCCTACCAAGATTTAAGCGAAGTGAATTTACAAAACGCCACCTTAGATGAGGTCAAATTCACGGAAACGAAGCTGATGAATACGAATCTAGAAGGGGCTAGTTTGGTGAATGCTTATTTAGTCAAAGCCAACTTAAATGGAGTTAATTTAAGCCAAGCAAATTTAAAAGGGGCAAAACTGCAAGATGCCAGTTTAGATTGGGCGAATTTGACCGAAGCTAACTTACATTCGGCGGATTTAAGTGGGGCAAATTTAGTCAGGGCAAATCTCACCGGGGCTAATCTCACTGGCGCTAATTTACGAGATAGTAAAATTGATGTTAATAACACCAAAATGGATCGAGAAGATTTACTCAACTGGCAGTTGGTTAACTCGCCGAAGCGCGATCGCCAATTACGTGGATTAAATCTATCTGGATTTAATTTAGCCTTTGCCAGCTTAATTGCGGCCAATTTGAGCAATAGCAAGCTGAAATGGGCTAATTTAAGTGGGGTGGATTTGCGCGATGCGGATTTAACTGGGGCGGATTTAACCGGGGCGGATTTAACTGCCGCCAAATTAACCGGGGCTAAAATTCAAGGAGCGATTTTATCCCAAACTAAAACCAATCATTTAACCGTTTGTCCGAATGGTCAAACAGGGCCTTGTAATTTTTAAACAAAGCATCGGCGAATTACACCTGGTAGTTGATGATTGATAATCAATAATTGATACTTTGTAATTGATAGTTGATAGTTGACAATAGAAAATGGATAATGGAGAATGGATAATGAATAATCGATGATGTTTCTCAGTCCTGTGAAGTATAAGCATGGGTGTTTCTGGGATGTGAATATGATGTGAATATATTGAATGTTAATATCTAGCCGCGACTGCCAGAAGTTTTGGTGACATCCAAACACCCAATGATGATAAAAACCATCGGGGTTTTTAGGTCTTTTTGAGAATAGCTTGAGCATAGCGCTATAAACCAGATATAAAAATTTAACTTCAGATGTTCACTGAATAGGAGCCTGCACGATGAATTCACCAGAAACTTATTTGAATGAAATTAAGCAAAAATATGCGGAGAAGTTTGCCTCGAAAGAAAAAATTTTTAGCCATATTCATCGAGGCGATCACATCTTTATTGGCACGGGTTGCGGCTGCCCACAATATCTCGTAAATGCTCTGACAAACTATGTATCTTCTCACCCCAAAGAGTTAGTAGATACAGAAGTTCTCCACGTTTGGACATTGGATCTAGCGCCATACGCTGATGAAAAATATCAGCGCAATTTTCGCCATAATTCATTTTTTCTGGGCAAAAATACCCGCAATGCGGTCAACAAAGGACTGGCGGATTATACCCCGGTTTTCTTGTCAAAAGTTCCTGAATTATTTGAACGGGGCTTAGTGCCCATTGATGTTTCCCTGATTCAAACTTCTCTGCCTGATCGACATGGCTATATGAGTTTAGGAATTAGCGTGGATATTGTCAAAGCGGCGACAGAAACAGCCTCCTTAGTGATTGTGCAAATCAACTCACTTATGCCTCGCGTTCATGGGGATGGATTTATTCATATTGATGAGGTAGATTTTATCATTCACCATGATGAACCGATTTTAGAATATGGTGTAGAAGCCGATGCCGATGGGGAAATGACTAGCCGGATTGGTAAGTATGTTTCTAGTCTGATTCAAGATGGAGATACAATTCAGGTCGGCTATGGTAGTATTCCCAATCAAATTATGGCTCATCTTGATGATAAAAAAGACTTAGGAGTGCATACAGAGTTAATTTCCGATGGTCTGGTGGATTTACTCAAAAAAGGCGTGATTACCAATGCAAAAAAAACGATTAATCCTGGGAAAACTATCGCTTCTTTTTGTATGGGAAAAAAGTCAAGTTATGACTATATAAATGATAATCCAGCGATTCAATTTAGAACCGTCAACTATACGAACAATCCTTTGGTGATTGCTCAACATCATAATATGACGGCGATTAATAGTGCCTTGGAAATTGACCTCACCGGACAAGCCACCGCTGAATCTTTGGGTAAGATTTTTTATAGTGGTATTGGGGGGCAAGCTGACTTTATGCGGGGGGCAATTTTAGCCCCCAATGGTAAGACGATTCTCACCCTAGAATCCACAGCGGAAAATGGCACAATTTCCCGGATTGTTCCTTTTTTAAAAGAAGGGGCAGGGATTACCCTGAATCGAGGAGATGTTCATTATGTGGTGACGGAATATGGCATTGCTTATTTACATGGCAAAAATATCCGCGAACGGGCGATGAAATTAATTGCGATCGCCCATCCCAAATTCCGCCCTTGGTTAATAGAACAAGCCAAAGCCTTAAACCTCATTTATAAAGACCAAGCTTTCATTGCCGGAACTCCCGGAGAATACCCGGAAAACCTGGAAACTTATCGCACCACGGAAACGGGTTTAGAAGTGTTTTTACGCCCGGTGAAAATTAGTGATGAACCGTTATTAAAAGAGTTCTTTTACTCCTTGTCGGATCGGAGTTTATCCCGGCGATTTATGTCTATGCGTAAAGATATGCCCCACAAAATGTTACAGGATTTGGCGGTGATTAATTTTACTAACGAAATGGTGATTTTAGCCATTTTGTCTGACCAACAAAAAGAGGAAATTATTGGCATTGGTCAATATGCGATCGATCCTGAAGCCCATAGCGCAGAAGTGGCTTTAGTGATTCAAGATGAATATCAGCATCAAGGACTAGGTACAGAACTTTTGAAATATTTAACCTATTTGGCTAAAAAACAAGGTTTACTGGGATTTACTGCGGAAGTTCTCCTGGAAAATCGCCCGATGTTGCATTTATTTGAAAAAATGGGTTTTGATGTGACTCGGAGAATGTCTGAAGGGGTCTATCAACTCAAAATGGGCTTTAGAGAAGGGTAAAATAGCGTTTGTAAAAGAGTTTTTTTGACCTTTGACGGTCAAAAAACCAACAACCAACAGGGAGCAGCCGCCAATCGAACAGGCAACAGGGAAGCAGAGGAGAGAGTGAATAGTGAATAGTGAATAGTGAATAGTGAATAGTGATATTTCGTTTCACTTTTAACTTTTAACTTGTACGGGCGTTAGGCGAAGCCCATGCCGTCAGGCTATATGGCCATTCTCCCCTACGACTTTTGTACGGGCGAATGGCCATTCTCCCCTACGACTTTTGTACGGGCGAATGGCCATTCTCCCCTACGACTTTTGTACGGGCGAATGGCCATTCTCCCCTACGACTTTTGTACGGGCGAATGGCCATTCTCCCCTACGACTTTTGTACGGGCGAATGGCCATTCTCCCCTACGACTTTTGTACGGGCGAATGGCCATTCTCCCCTACGACTTTTGTACGGGCGAATGGCCATTCTCCCCTACGACTTTTAACTTTTAACTTTTCACTTATAAATTTCCCCGTTCCCCAACTAACAACCAACAACTAACAACCAACAACCAACAAGCATGACTAAGACAATTTGGATTGCCCGACATGGAAATCGCGAAGATTTTGTCGATTTTAATTGGATTAAAACCGCCGATCGCCCGTTTGATCCGGGACTGTCTGCGGATGGTATTCAACAAGCGCAAGAGTTGGCGCAGCGGCTGGCTTTAGAACCGATCGCCCATATTTTTGCTTCTCCATTTTTGCGGACGGTACAAACAGCCCATTATGTGGCAGAAGTGCTGAATTTACCGATTAAAATAGAGTCCGGGGCGGCTGAATGTTTGAGTTTTCCTTTTTGTGCTATTAAGCCCGAACTTTTGCCTTTAGAAATGTTAGCCCAACGGTTTCCCCGCATTGACCTTAACTATCGCGATCGCGTTCCTGTTTGCTACCCAGAAACCCTGGCAGTTGCCAAAAAACGAGCGGGAGATACGATTAAACGTTTAAGTAAAGAATTTCCGGGTAATCTTTTAATTATTAGTCATGGTGCCAGCTTGGTGAATATGACTCGTAAACTGGTGGGGGATCGGGCGAAAATTCGTTCCTCTCTTTGTTCTTTAATTAAACTGGTTGGTTCCGGAGAACAATGGCAAATGGAATTAAATGGCGATACCTCCCATTTGAGTCAAGCAAAAACCGGGGTTTCTTTTCATTCTCTCAGTTTAATCCAATATATTTATACCCAAGAAATTTTTAAACAATTTCGGCGTTAATGGTTGGCGATGTCATTACATCTCGATCCCCCCTAGCCCCCCTTAAAAAAGGGGGGGGACGTATTGTAGCAATAAGTAGCAATAATTTTTGAAATTAGTATGACAAAAACCCAGTTTTTCCACCCCTGGAAAACCATCAAATTTTCCCGACGATCACATCACGAATAGCGATCGCCGTGGCGGGGGCTAATAACACCCCATTGCGATAATGACCTGTGGCCAACAGCACATTATCATATCCGGGCATTGGGCCGAGTACGGGGGCTGACTGTTCCTGGGGTCGGGGACGTAAACCCGACCATTTTCGCACAATCGTAGCCTTCGCCAAGTCAGGACAGAAGGCGATCGCTCGTTGCCACACCTCTTCTAACAGGCTTTCATCGGCGGCGATCGCCGTGAGGGGAAATTCCCTGGGAAATTCCACCGTAGCCCCCACCCAATAGTCCATCGATTCCGTTAACCCAGAATCTACACAAGGGACAATGTGTACATCATCCCCAGTAATCACCGGCTGGCAGTCAGGATTGCCCAAAGGATGACTCAGACGTAATTGCAGGGCTTGTCCCAGAACCGGGGTAACGGAAACAGGCTGTTGCAACTCAGCGGTCAGCGGGGTGGAACCCAACCCAGCCGCCACCACCAGCCAATCGGCGGTTAAATCCCCCCGGTTAGTCTGAACCACAGTCACGGACTGGGTAGAATTCTCCCCGGCAACGGTTTTAAAGCCTTCAACGGTGACATCAAACTGAAATTTCACCTCATGGCATTGGGCCGCCTCCACTAAAGCTTGGGTGAGGAGAACGGGATGAACTTGGCGATCGCTTGGGGAATATACCGCCGCAATTAATGTATCGAGATTTCCCAATTGCGGATACTGCGAACGAACCTCACCGGGATGGAGAATTTTTAACGGCAGACCTTGACTTTCCCGTAACTGCGCCAATTCTTCCCACTTGGACATATTTTCACCGGCAAAACAAAGCTTGAGAATTCCCTGACGGTTGAAGGGAATTTTCTTCTGAGTCAAAGCTTCCAACTCAGGAATCAGGGTTTCATAGCGCTGCATACTTTGGTGTCGGAGTTGCCACGCCCTGCCTTTCACCTTCTGGCTAATGGCTCCCATCAAAACCCCTAGGGCGGCACTGGTGGCACCTTGTCCCGGATGTTGGCGATCGATCGCCGTGACTTGTAAACCGGGCACTCGGCTGAGTTCAAATGCGATCGCTGCCCCTACCACCCCACAGCCAATCACAACCACATGGCTCATCTGATCTATTCCCCATAAACAATAAAGTGAGAAGTGTATCACAACTTCTCACTTAACCTGGAAACCTAGCTAGTCGGGAGCAAAGTAAAGAACCGATCGAAATCTTTTAGGGCTTCTGCATAGTTATCCCGTGCCAGTGCATAGTTTCGGGCTTCAGCCGCTTGATCGATCGCTTCTAGGTGACGGAAAATATCGCGGGCTTCTGCCAAAGCAGTTTTTTGTTCCGAAGGCAGTAGCAGCAGACGGCTCACATAGCTCATGTCCTGACGCAGAGAACCCAGAGGTCCGTGAATCAAGCTGCGGACATTGACCCAATCTTTAGCGGCGATAAATCCTTCTAACTCGGTCATGCGATCGCGAAATGACAGGAGTTTAGATTCATAAGAGCTAATTTGCTCCAGAGTTTCTGGAGTATAAGCAGGAGGTTTGGTCGGGGTGGGACTGCCGCAACTGACCAAAAACACCATGACCACTGCCAGAATGCTGGCTAAAATCGATTTATAGCGTTTCATTGCCTTGATAATTTTCTACAGTTATTACCAAATAAGATTATGCGACAGTGTGTGCCCCTTTTCTAGACCTAGGCAAGAAGAAATACCGACAAAGCCGACAGGGGAAACACAATTTTGCCTTGTTTGCGTTGCTCTGGGAAGGATCAAGCCGCTGAGTATATGTCACCGTAGAATCCTAAACAGCTATCTTGGCTAGAAATAGCGGTAATTTCTAAAAGCATATTATGACGGGCTTTGGCTTCATATTGCTGAAACATTGGCTCCGTATAATAGATGCGCGATCGCTGCAACAACTTTTTCAAAACATTGAGTCGTCCTAAGCAATATTCCTCCCCACCTAAATAGCCATATTCTCGACGAATTCCTCTGGCATAAAACTGGTAGCTGGCTTCATCTTCTCCTAAAATCGCCAAATCAGCATCCAGGAGAATTTGACTATCAATATCCTCTGGGGCTGCTTGATGATCTTTCGTATTTAAGATCATCTGAGTCACCGCATCAATAGTGGAGGAGGAAATATTCAGTTTTGTTAACACTTTCGCGGCATATTCGGCACTTTTTTCTTCGTTATCTGTGACCATCGGATTGTAAATCGCATCATGAAACCAAGCCGCTAACTGAATCGCCGAGTAATTTTTCGCTTGGCTTTGCAAACTAGCAATCACGGCTAAAGTATGTTTAATATGATCCAAACCGTGATAAAAGCGACTGTTACTGGAATATGCACGAATCAGATCCAGTAAAACTTTTCTCTCTTCTCGGCGATCGCTCACCGAATTATGGAATAAAAATTGCCACTGGGATTTCAGTTCTAGTCCGTTGATATTATGCTTAATTAACATAAGGAATCGAGGGGTGATACCCCATTTTTAGGGGCTGAATAGGATCTGGGGTTGACTTTTCTTTATTAATTAACGGACTTTTCCTGATGTGACAATGCTTCAGATCACAACCCCGCTATTTTTCATCCTAAATTTAACTATTTTTTCATTCTTTCATGGAAAATTTCTCACCGGAAACTCTCACTGGTAAAACCCCCGCTGACCCTCTGATGGATCCGGGGAGGGCAAGGTACTCCCGCTGACCCCCCGAATATTCCTAATGATTAGTTTGCGTGAGATGGGTTAAAGATGTGCTGAAAAAATTGGTTAATTCTGCAATTTTTGGAAGAATTTACTGCATCTTTTGCCGCTTGAACTGGGTTAGGAGAATGACAAATGCATTCTGCCAGTTTTTCCAGATCCCTATCATATTCACTGCTGTCAAAAGTCGGCAGATAGCCTTTTCTCCGATCGCTGGCATCAACCAAGAGGCGATCGTATTCTTCCTCATATAATCTTGCCAAATCCGTATAACTTGACGCCACCATTTCTAATCGTCGGGCATGATCGGCCACATCTTGGATCATCCCCAACTGATTCAGTACAGTCGTGGGGAGTTTCTTATCCAAGCGGGTTAAAGCATAAATAAAAGCGGTGATAATCACTTTATCATTTTGGTTCATGGCCGATTATTCTCTTACGATCAACTTACCCTAATTATAGTAGAGAGAAAAGAAAAAACCCTTATTCTAAGCGCTGTCTCTTACTTAAATCTAGTACAACCCGACCCATGACTCCTGGGAAATAATCCGTGCGATCGCCTCCTCAGACCGACTTTTGACCATCGGGGGGATCCAGAGAAACTAGACCGTGGGGCGATCGGCTGAGTTCCTTGTGTTAGGCTGAGAAAAAACCGCGATCGGGCAAAAAATTATTTCAATCCCCAAAAAACTTATGAATCAAGCCATATTTTGCTTCTATGCAGACCTGAATATATTTTTAGCCGATGAGCGGAAAAATCGGCCATTTACCCATCACTTTAAAGAACACCCATCAATTAAAGACATGATTGCTTCTTTCGGGGTGCCCCATCCCGAAGTTCATGGAATAATTGTCAATGGAATTCCCGTTGACTTTTCCTACTTAGTCCAAAATAATGACCAATGCCATATTTATCCCATTTCATACTCCATAGAAAATGCCCAATTTCTGCCCTTGCGTCCTGAACCAGAACCACGATTTGTCCTCGATTTACACTTAGGAAAACTGGCAGCATACTTACGCCGAATGGGATTTGATACCCTATATCGGAATGATTATCCCGATGAGGAACTAGCCGATGTTTCTAGCCAGGAAAACCGCATTTTACTCACGCGAGATATTGGCTTACTTAAACGGAAAATTGTCACTCATGGTTACTGGGTAAGAAACACCGACCCGGAGCGACAACTACGGGAAGTCCTGCAAAGATTTAATCTATTTGATGGGATTAAACCCTTTTCTCGGTGTATTCACTGTAATGGTTCGGTCAAAGCAGTGGATAAAGAAACAATTGCCCAACAAATTCCCCCAAAAACGAAAGAAAGCCATGATGAATTTCGCCAATGTCTCGATTGTGGCAAAATTTACTGGAAAGGTTCTCACTATGAAAAAATGCTACAGTTTATTGCTGAAGTTCGCGCCGATCGCCCAGCCGGATTCTAGGGGTGCTTCTTGTGCAGATAAGTAGCCCTTTAAACAAGAGAAACCGGGTTGATTTTCGGCAGATAAAAGTTCTCCCATAAACCCACAACATAAACCCGGTTTCTTTGATTCCTGATTGCTTAATTAAATCCCTTGCTTATCAGGGTTTATTTCTAACCAATCTTTAATTTGCTGGACTAACCAAAGAGATTCTTCTTCGGTAAGTTTACGGCCTAAATTGCCAAAAGAATATTGCTGATATTCCCCCGGTTTTGGTCCAGCGGTAATCATTACCCCAATCACCAATTTACGCCGGTCATAGAAAAGACTTATTTCTTGAATTTCTGAAATAATCCCGATCGCATTTCGGTAAGTCAACCCTAGACGCTTTTGGGCAATCGTAAAAGTGTCCGTAGTGCGGTCAAAATAAAGATAAGTCCGTTCAAAATAGTCAGTCAAACTTGCCCCAATCACCACCGGGACTAAAAAGGGTAAAATCCCGATCGCCAAATTTAAAGTCAGGGAAAGAAAAGTGACAGTTCCAATCCCCACAATGGCATAAACAAAAATGCGGGAACTGAGGTCAGAACCGTGGGTACTATTTTGAATAGCGCTAATTGCTCCTTCGGCGGCTTGAATACATTTTTCAATCAGTTGTTTCCCGAATTCTAATATTCTTATCCCCGGTTCTGGCAGACAAATTTCTAGTTTTTTAGCCGTATAATTCACCAGAATTTGACTGTTATCTGGCGGCAAAATCGTGCTGGTATCTCTCGTCTTGGTGTCTCCGGGCAGGGCATATTTTTTTTCTAAAGCCGCGATCGCCTGTCTCGCACTGGTAAACCGTTGGTCTAACTGGGGTTCCACCAAAAGTTCTAACCACTGGACAAAATAAGCACTTAAATTAGCATTCAGGCGAGCGCGAAATTCTAAGCGTAAATTTTGCTTTAATAACTCTGCCGGTTGGGTGCCCGTCAGCAAATGGATTAAGGTAGCGCCCAAGGCATATAAATCCGATGCCGGGACAGTTTGACCGGCAAATTGTTCTAAGGGAGTATAGCCATAAGTCCCGACCACAGTAAAACTTTTGCCGTCGGAGAAACTGCGGTCTTGGACAGCGCCAAAATCCACTAAATAAACCTGCTCATTTTCCCCAAAAATAATATTGCTCGGTTTAATATCTCGGTGCAGTACCGGCGGATTTAACTCATGTAAATAGATGAGAATATTTAATAAGGATACGGCCAGCGATCGCACCTCTTCCTCGGTAAACTTGCGACCGCGCGAGAGCAACTCCAGCAACGAAGACCCCGGAATATAATCCTGAACCAACCCCGACCATAGTTTTTGGTCGTCGATCGCAAAATAATCCCGATAACGGGGAATAGCCGGATGCTGTAAATTTTGCAGCACCTTAGCCTCCCGTTCAAACAGTTTCAAATTTTGCCAAGGGTTCTGACCGCCAAACAGCAATAACTTGACAACGACAAGTTCCTCGGTGGTCAGATCCACCGCCAACCAAGTTTCTCTTACTGGGTTATCGCTCAACTGCTGTTGGAGTTGATAGCGCTCTTGCAATATCTCCCCTAATTCCGGCATAGTTTTTTAGGCAAGTCTTCCCTGAATTTATTGGTCATCGATTCTAGGGTAGCAATTTCTCAGCCGGAGAATCCGCTGAATCGATCTAAATTTCTTTCCGAGGTCAGCTTCCAGGGGTCAGACTTCCCCAGCTTGAGCGCGATCGCCCTGACTGATGCTTAAAAATTGGGGAAATTTTCCTCAGAAAAATGCTATAGTAATCTTGATTGTCCGCCAAAAAAAACCCATTTTCCGATGAGAAACGACCTAGATCAATCTTTACATCGTAGTCACATCGATCCTTCTAAGCTGAGTATTTTTGAACGCATCTTACTCACCACCGATGGCACCGTCACGGATATGCTAGAGGCATATTTTTTTGAACAAATTCAATTAGTCAAACTCTCAGAAAAAAACATCCAACTAGACCATGATATCCCGGAAATGGATTTAAGCCAAGGGGCGGAGGTCTGGGAACGCAAAATTTTACTCCAAGGAAAAATCAGTCGGCGAAATTATATTTATGCCGAATCGATTTTAGTCTTGGATCGCCTGGAACCTAAATTTAAAAAAGAATTATTAGAAACCAAAACCCCCATTGGCAAAATTTGGCTGGAACAAAAGGTCGAAACCTTTAAAGAAATTCTGGATACCGGCAAACAACCCGCCAATGGTTTATCCAGTTATTTTAATATTTCTGAAGAAGAACCTCTCCTATTTCGTACCTATTGTGTTCGTTCCAACCGGCAACCAACCATGATGATTACGGAAAAATTCCCCAAAATATATTTTACCAAAGAAATATAATTTTTTACCGACCATGAACGATTACCAAAAATCAGATTACCAAAAATCAGATTACCAAAAATCAGATTACCAAAAATCAGGATTAGACCTCTACCGATCGCAATTTCCCGGCTTAAAAAATAAAGCCTATTTTAACTATGGGGGACAAGGGGTAATGCCCCAACAAGCCTTAAATGCGATCGCCGATGCTCATACCTATCTGCAAGAAATTGGCCCCTACTCAGAAAGCCGAAATCAATGGGTAGCGGCAGAATGCTATCAAACCCGAAAAGCGATCGCCGCTGAATTAGGGGTAGCCCCAGAAACAATTGCATTCACCGAAAATACCACTGGGGGCTGTAACATTGCCTTATGGGGTTTAGACTGGCAACCGAGCGATCATTTACTAATGACGGACAGCGAACATCCGGGGGTAATTGCCGCCATAGAAGAAATCCAACGCCGATTTAAAATAGAAGTATCTATTTGTCCCTTAATTCCTACCTTAAATCAGGGAGATGTAGTAGAGGTAATTTCCCAATATTTAAGACCAAATACCCGATTATTAGTCATCAGCCATATCCTGTGGAATACGGGGCAACTTTTACCTCTTGACCGGATAATGCAATTATGCCATAATGTGAATCAACAACCAGAACATAGGGGATTTAAAAATAAAATTAAAGTCTTAGTGGATGCCGCTCAATCGGTCGGCGTTCTGCCCTTAAACCTACCAAAAATAGGCGTTGACTTTTATAGTTTTACCGGCCATAAATGGTGGGGCGGTCCTGGGGGAGTGGGTGGGCTTTATATTCATCCTGATGCCCAAAATAACCTCCATCCCACATTTATTGGCTGGCGGGGATTACTATTTGATGCGGCAGAAAATCCCCTAGGATGGAAACCCGATGCTCGTAAGTTTGAATTAGCCACTTCTGCTTATCCTTTATATACGGGTTTGCGAGAGGCGATCGCCTTGCATCATCAATGGGGCAATGCCCAAGAACGTTATCAAAAAATTCTCCAATTGAGCGCATATCTTTGGCAAAAATTAACCGAAATTCCTGGGATTACTTGTTTACGTCATACCGCCCCAGAAAGTGGGTTAGTTTCTTTCCAAATCGAACCCAAGCGGTTAAACAAAGCCATAACTTATGAATCATTAAGCAAAACTTTAGAAACTAATAAAATTATCATCCGCACGATTCCCCATCCCCATTGTTTTCGCGCTTGCGTTCACTATTTTACCTTAGAGTCAGAAATCGACCGACTGGTATCACAAATTAAAGAAATTATCCATTAATTCGGGCAAAACAAAACCGCCCGGAGAAAGGGCGGTTTAACAAAAAAATTCCCAATTTTCCCATTTAGATCGGGAGATTGAACTCCGGTAGTTTAGATTTCATAATCCACCACAGCGCGATCGCACGCAATCTTGCCAATAAAATCTTTACATTTTTCGTGTTCGGGGTGAATTTGATAAGCATTCAACCCCTCAAAACTGGCAAACTCAGAATAGAGCACCACATCATAAGCGGCTGGAGATGCTAAAGAATTAATCCCCACTTCAAGCTCGATAATTTCTGAAATTACTCCGGGCAGGGCTAACAGCATTTCCTTCATTTTGGCGATATTTTCTGCCTTAGTCGCCCCTTCTGCTTCCTCTTTTAAACGCCACATCACAATATGTTTAATCATTAATTTCTCCGATAAATTCTTCGCTAGATAAAATTTAGGCGCGATCGCCGATTAAGATATAGCGGTTATGATCCCGATTAAGTACAGAGGTCTTCTGGATTCCCGCGCGGGAATGACAGGGTTGTTTTGTACTTCATAAATCTGCCAAGTGCTATATCCCTGGCAATTCCTGAACTGCCAACTGAGCACGAGCCCGCACGGACAATTCCCCATCGGTTTTGGCGATCGCTTGTAATCGTTCTAGAATTTGCCCAAATTCTGCGGGTTGACTGTTGACAAGCGCCGCCCCCAACCCTTGCAAGCCAACCACACCGGCATAACGCACCACCCATTCTGGATCCAGGCACACTGCCGCCAGGGATTGATGGGCGCGGCGTTGGGCTTCCGGGACTCGATCTGGTTCCATATCATCCCAGTGGATATTCCCTAAACCCCTAGCTGCTGCACGACGCACACTCAAGGCAAAGTCTTTTTCCGCCGTTTCCAGCAAGAAATTTAACCCCCTGGGATCGCCAATCCCCGCTAATGCCCGCAGCGCCCAGGCTCTAGCCCCATAGTTATAACCGTCGAGTTGTTCTAGGATAGAAACCACGGCGGGTTTACCAATGGCCACCAGTCCATCCACTGCGGCCACCGCTGCACCAGGGTTGTTATATCCCAGGGCTTCAATTAAAGTGGGAATTGCCGCGATCGCCCCCACTTCGGCTAAATCTCTCACCGCATCGGTTAAACGATTGGCCGAATCTGCTTGTTGCACCGCTTCGATCAGTTTTTGAACCCGATCTTCAACCTGAACATCAGTCATATTCATTAGATTGTTGAGATTGCCGATTATATATTGACGAGATTCTCGCTCTTTGTAAATATTGGTAAATAATTGCTCGATCGCTTCCCAAAGACTTCCGGTTACAAAAGACTATCCATCAGCTTCATCACCTGAATCGTTTCCGGGGAAAGACTGGGGGGTTGATCCGGGTCAGGCTGTAGTAAATGATTTTCTAACAATCCTTTCAAAGCAATTAACTTTAGGCTATTTTCCGCCAAAGTATTCGCGATCGCCTCTGCTGCCGGTAAATAACCAATCGCCCCCAAATCCATCAAAGCCGATCGCCGCAACTGTAAATCTGCCGCATTTAAGCCCCGCGCCAAAAGATCGCCATAATATCCTTCTCCCGTCAGTTGGAACATCGCTCGCGCTGCGGAATTTTTCACCCGTTCCACGGAATGCTCTAAAAACGGCTGAATCAGCGCGATCGCCTCCGTCGCCTTCAAAGTCCCCAACGCTTCAATAATCGCCGAATAAGGTTGGATCAAATGGGGTTTACCGGGAACCTGCACCGCTGCTGTCACGCCCCCTGCCAGTAATTTCATTAAAGGGGCGATCGCCCGCGCATCCCCCAACATTTCTAAAGCTTGGGCTGCCGCTTCCCGCACATAATAATCGGAGCAACTTAAACATTGAATCAAACCAGGAACCGCTTGCAAATCGCCCAGTTTCCCCAAAGCCCGCGCCGCATTGCGTTGCAAGGGAAAACCCCCCTCATCGGTGCGATCGCCCTCGAATTGTAACAAATCAATTAATGCTTGAACCGCCTCCGGTTCGCGGACGCGAAATCGACCAATCCACCAAGCCGCATAATAACGCAGACTCAAATCCTCATGGCGGAGATTCGCGATCGCCTGCTCCAGGGTCAAAGACTCCCCGGAAATTGGCTCAGTATTTTCTGTAAAGTTCATTTTTAATCAAAAAAACGCTGAATGACAATGCTTACCATTTACAAAAATTCATCCAACAGCCCCTAACATTCGTATGGTGGGCAAAAAATTTGACCCACCATACCATATAGCGATTGTCATAGTTATGAAGTCCAAAAAAAATTTGTCATTCCCGCAAAGGCGGGAATCCAGAAAACCTCTGTAATTCGGACAATAACCGCTATATATGATGCTGGACTTTTGCCCACCCTACAAGATAAATACTCAATGCTTTTACGCAATAAAATATGGCTCGGAAAAGTAAACAAACACTAGCGTATTGCTAGTACCCGCATACCTTTCCGAGCCATTTTCATCTAAAAGTCAAAAGTTAAAAGATGTAACACCCTTTAATCTCTTGCCTTCTATTTGCCATTGCGATCCTAGCTCAGAGCGTTGATGGCGTAGTCAAGATAAGCGTTGGCTTCAACCGCAGCTTGACCGCTCAGACCATGATTGCCTTTGATGTACTTGAGAGCTTCAACGTACCAGCTAGGAGACAGTTCAAAGGTGGTGTTGATTTCATCAATACCAGCCAACAGGTAGTCATCCATTGGGCCGGTGCCACCGCAAATCAAGCAGTAAGTCACCATCCGCAGGTAGTAACCGATGTCACGAGCGCACTTGGACTTGCCGGTTTCGGTGGAAGCGTAGTTGGCACCTTGCATGGAGGTGGTGTAGGGGAACTTGTTGTACACCGCTTGAGCTGCGCCATTGATCAGGTTTTGAGCATTGTTGGTCAGAGCGCGAGCAGCTTCCATGCTGGCAGCGGCACGCTTGAAGCGACCGTCAACGGCTTGCAGTTCAGTGTTGCTCAGAAAACGGCCTTGAGAATCTGCGGCAGAAATTGCTTCTGTGATTGGGGTCTTCATCTTGAGAACTATCTCCTTGTGATTATGATTTGCTGAATTTTGACTAGCCTTGAATTAAATCAATCGGCTAATAATTGTTTGAAATCTTTCGCTGATTTCATTTGCTAAAGCGGCGCGGGATTTTGGTAAAATCCGGTCGATTAAGCAACAGCAGCAGCAGCGCGATCGAAGTAGGTAGCCACTTCAGACATCAGGGCGCTGCAATCGCCAGGAGTGATACCAGCAGGATCGTTAGCGATCTTGATAGCGGCATCTTTCATTTTGCTGACCCCGTTAGCCACAGAAGCTCCAGGTACACCTAAAGCTTGGTAGGTTTCACGCAGACCATTCAAGCAGCGGTCATCGAGCACACTGGCGTCACCAGCAATGGTGGCGTAGGTGACGTAACGCAAGATGATTTCCATGTCGCGCAAGCAAGCAGCCATACGACGGCTGGTGTAGGCGTTTCCACCGGGAGCGATCAGTTGGGGTTGCTCGGCGAACAGAGCGCGGGCAGCGGCAGCGACGATGGTGGAAGCATTGCTGGTGATCCGGTTGACGGTATCCAGACGCTTGTTGGCGTTGGAAACCATAGCAGACAGAGCATCTAATTGAGCGGTGCTCAGGAATTCACCGCGAGCATCAGCTTGGGAAACCACTCTTGCGAATGCGTCTAGCATTGAGGAAAGCTCCTATTTAATAAGGTTGACTTAGGATGAAAGGAAGTTTGGTTGAACCAGTTTTAGCCGCTGGAAACAGCTAAGAGGGATTGGTCACAGACATCCAACACTGGTTTAAGGTTTCCGAGCAAGCCATCTATTTCATAACTAGGGATGATTTAGAAGGCTTAGTTCAGAAATCTTAGAAAATTTTACATCTACATGAGAATTTTGAAAACTGATAAATCAGTGTTTTGGTTAAGTTTTTTTGCCTGTGAGCCCCTACAGGTATCTTTTATACAATGGGATTGCCCCTTTGATTCTTAAGTTTTGTAACAATTTTTTATTTCCCGTTAAATTGAGTGGAAATACTTATTTTTTTGCCCGCCCCTTTTTTATTGAACTGGGGATTGCATCCGTATAATTACTGGCTGTGCTGTCGATCTAATGATTGATTTAAGGCGGCTGACGCACATCAAATGATGTCCCAATCTAGGCAGTATATGTAACAATTCTTAACTATTTGGTCGCCGAAGACTTCAGGGGTTCCTTCAGGGGTTCCATCCCCCTTTGGTAATGCCGATGTAACGCCGATGGATTTGATGTGACGTGGCAGCACCCGGATCAATGGTCAGTCCTGTGGGGAAAATCATTATCTAGCTTTTGGGTCAAGGCTGAAGGCTGAAGGCTGAAGGCTAAAGGCTGATATCTCACGAGGGAGCGATCGCACCATTCGCAGATTTTCCCCCGGTTAGTCGAGAAATATAGCCATAATTTCTGGTAATTAGAAGGAGATGGTCATTATTCTGAAAGTAAATCAGTAATCACCAGTTACTTACTTGAGATAAATAACCATTGATTTTTTTAGTGATGAGAGTTTCAACTCAAGATGACCCACTCCACAGATATCAAGACCTTAGCTCAATGGATGGCTTCTGACTTCAGTAACCAAGCGCAAGCCTTAGAAAACCCTCCCTTTTTTGCCCATATCCGAGTTTGTATGCGTCCCCTGCCTTGGGAATTGCTCGATGGCATGAGTTTATATTTGGAGCAAGCTTATGATTTTATGCTTAATCAGCCTTATCGCGTGCGGGTCTTGAAATTAGTCCCCGCTACGGATCATATTGTGGTTGAGAACTATGAAGTGGCTGAAGTGGAAGAATTTTATGGGGCTTCTCGGCAACCAGAACGCTTAAAAAATCTCACCAAAGACCGCCTGACCAAGATGTCGGGATGTAGCTACATTACCCATTGGACTGACCATCATAGTTTCAAAGGTCGGGTGGAACCGGGTAAAGGCTGCATTGTGGTGCGGAAAAACCAAACCACTTATTTTGATGGTGAGTTTGAAATTGATGCCGAAAAATTTATTAGCCACGATCGCGGTATGGATTTAGAAACCGATCGGCAAGTTTGGGGGGCGATCGCTGGACCATTTCAATTTGTCCGGGTCGCTAGTTTTGCCTCGGAAGTCCTCACGGTAATGCCTGGATGAATTATGCTCCGCTATGTCGGAGATGGTTGATTCAGGGGCGATCGCGGATGATCTGGATGATCTGGATGATCTGGATGATCTGGATGACTAGGTGGGCTTTGGCTCACCAGCCCCCCGTGGTGGGCGCCGCCGATTGTCATGTTGTCAATCCTTTCGGTCTGTGATTCAGGGTCAGTATCTCAGTATCTTAGTATCTTAGTATCTCAGTATCTTAGTATCTTAGTATCTTAGTATCTCAATATCTCAGGATTTATACGGAGCAATTGTCACCGATCCACGGCGATCGGCGATCTCCACGGTCAAAATTTGGCAGAAATTCAGCTTTTTTACGAAAAATTTGCACGGTATTAACCAGATATTAAAGTTAATCAAGAGTTGGCTTATTTTTATCAAGTAAATACTTCCGGTTTTTGCACCTAAAAAATAGCGGCAAAATATCTAGCAGTAAAAAAGTTAATTTTTTTCTAAGTAACGCCAGAATTTTCGCAAAACTTTATAAAGTTTTTATAAATTTTCAATCCCGTTGGTTTTAAGCAAGTATTTTCAGAGAAAATAGTGATATAGAATACAAATGAATGTTTATCTACGAAAATGTTCATTCTAGATGTCAAACCATATTCGAGTACCAATCCCATGAACCAACAAGAGTCATGGCTGAGTAGTCTGCTAGATGAAATTGAAGAAGGAGCTTGGTCTGTGGATGCCAAAACCGAGCAATTCCTTTATTTAAACCACGGGGCAGAAAAAATTTACGGTCGGCCAAAAGAGGAATTTTACGCTTGTCCAGAGTTACGCTTAGAAGTAGTTAAGGCGGCTACCGAGGGCGATCGCCAACGCTTATCCCTAGCGGAATTGTTAGAAAATGAACAGCTAGAAAACCAATATGAAATTATTCAACCTGACGGAACAATTCGTCCGATCAAAGAAAAAATTTCTCCTGTCACCGATGGAACGGGCGAACTGATTCGCATTGATGGAATTATCCGAGATATTACAGAAACAAATCAGCCAAAAATTGCTCAAAAATTACCGAGAGTTATCTATCAATATATTTGCCACAGGGATGGTCGTGAAGAAATTCCTTATATTAGTCCCAGTTGTGAAAGAATATATGAATTAACCGCCGAAGAAATACAACAAAATCCAGCCATGATGTGGGCATTTGTCGATCCAGAGACCAGGGATGATTTACAAAACTCTTTAGCCAATTGTGCCAAAAACCTCACCCAATGGCAATGGCAATGGAAACAAATTACCCCCTCTGGGGTCGTCAAGTGGTTATCAGCGGTGGCCGAACCCCAAGCAAAAGAGAATGGAGACATAAGTTGGTATGGATTTATCTTAGAAATTGTTGATTTTCCTGCCGATCTAGAGCCTAGAAATGGCGGCATTGGTGATTGGCAACTTTCCGAAAATTCGCTGGAAAACTTGCCCGCGAACAGGTCAACGGACGAACTGATCAGGGGTTTAAAAGAAAGTGAAGCGATTTATCGTTCAGTGTTTAACGCTATCCCGCAAGGACTCTTGATCCAAGATGCCAACGGTCAAATTCGTGATTGCAACCAAACCGCTGAGAATATCCTGGGTTTAACCTCCGCCCAAATTATTGGTAATCCTGGATTTTTTGTACCTATCCCAGCAAACAATAGCCGGGAATTTTTCGGCAATGCAAAAGGCAGAAATCATCACCTCAAATCTGAAAGAGGGCTAGGGAGTAAATCGGTTAAAGGTAATCTTCAGGGAATTCATAAAGCTGATGGGACTTTGAGTTGGATTTCTGTCAATGCTCAACCATTGGTGGATTTACAAATCGATTCACAAGTCGAGCCACAAGTTGAGCCACAAGTCGAGCCACAAGTCGAGCCACAAGTCGAGCCACAAAAAATTAACAATTCCGTGGCTTTAATTTCTTTTCACGAAGTGACCGATCGCCTGCAACAAGAAAGTAAGTTGCGTGAAACGGTCAAGCACCTAACCATAGAATCCGAAACATTTCGGGCAACTTTTGAGCAAGCTGGGGTGGGAATTGCCCATATGAAATTTGATGGCACCTGGCTGAATGTAAATCCTCGGTTGTGCTGTTTGTTGGGGTACAGTTCATCGGAACTGCTTAAGTTGCGCTATCAAGAGATGATCCATCCAGATGATGCCCCCCTGAGTGCCAAGTACCGACGCCAATTACTAGCCGGAGAAATTGCGATCGCGACTCAGGATGTGCGATTCCAACATAAAAATGGCCACTGGGTGTGGATGAATGCGATCGTGTCCTTAGTCCAAACCTCATGCGGTAAACCCCAATATTTAATTGCCGTAATTGATGACATTACCACTCGTCACCAAGATATCGAATCCCTGCGCGAAAGCGAGAAACATTACAAAACGATAGTAGATTTTACTTATGATTGGGAGTATTGGGTTGACGCTGATGGTAAGTTACTCTATATTTCACCGGCTTGTGAAAGAATTACTGGATACCGAGCCGATGATTTCTTAGTCGATCCTCAGTTATTCACTCAAATCGTCCATCCCCATGACCGGGAGCGGGTCGAGAAATCTCTACAACCGCAATCGTTTCATCCCGACAAATTAACCACTAAGATCGACTTTCGGATTATTACTAAAAGTGGCTCAATTCGCTGGATTTCTCAACTCAGCCAGTCAGTCCACGACTTTGAGGGGCGCTGGCGCGGTTTACGTTCGAGTAATCGAGACATTACAGACCAAAAAGAATCTGAAAAAATTCTCCAAGAGCAAGAACAATTTTTACGCAGTATTTACAACGGAGTAGAACAAGCAATTTTTGTGGTGGATGTTTTCCCGAAAGGTAATTTCCGTTATATCGGTTTAAATCCAGCCGCAGAAAGACTGGTGGGGATTAGTTCGGCGGATATTGCTGGGAAAACTTTTGAAGATGTTTATGGCCCGAATACGGCTCAGTTTGTCCGGGATCATTATACCAAGTGTTTACAATCGGCCACCTCAAGGATTTATGAAGAATATCAGGTCTTTAAAGGTGTAGAAAGTTGGTCAATGACTACCCTAACTCCGTTGCGAAACGAACACAATCTGATTTATCGAATTATTGGTACTACGATTGATATCACGGAACGGAAAAAAGCCGAAATTGAACAACAAAAATTGGTGACAATTATTGAGAATAGCAGCGATTTTATTGCTTTGGCGTCTTCGGAAGGCAAACCATTTTTCCTGAATCCAGCGGGCAGAAAAATGGTAGAGATCACCGCCAATGAATCGGTGGAAAAATTGAATATGTTTAAATTTTTCATGGCGGAAGATTTACCCGTGGTGTTGTCAGATATTCTGCCTGCTGTGCTAGAAACCGGGTCTTGGCAAGGAGAATTTCGCCTGAAAAACTTTAAGACTGGGCAACCCATTCCCGTGGAATATAATGTATTTTTAGTTAAGGATCCACAAACGAATAAATCTATTGGGTTTGCTACGGTCAGTCGGGATATTACCCAATATAAAGAGTTTGTCCAAGCCTTGCAGAAATCTGAGCAAAAATTCCGGGAATTGGCCGCACGAGAAGCCCTGCAAAATCGGATTGGGAATCTGATTCGTCACTCGTTGGATATTCAAAGTATTGTGGAAACGGTTATTCAGCAGATTAGTGGCTTTTTACAGATAGACCATTGCTTTTTTATGTGGCTAGTCCCCAATCAAAAAGAAGTGACTTGGGATTTGGTCAGTGAGGTGAAGAATACGAGTTTACCAAATCTAATTAATACAACGGAGTTTTTACCCAGCCATCCTTTGACCAAGCAGATTTTAAATTTACAGATTTTCCGTGTGGATGATATCAGTAATTTAATGATTTCGGGCAATGAGCAAATCTCTAGTCTGGGGTATCGTGCTTTGTTAGCCTTGCCTTTTGAAACCCGATCGGGCAAAATTGGCGTGATCGGTTGCGGTCATTCTCATGGTTCAGAACATTGGCAGCAGGAAGATGTGGAAATGCTGCAATCAATTTGCTCTCAAGTGGCGATCGCTATTAACCAAGCGGAACTTTATAGTCAGTCGGTAGAGTCCGCTCGTATTGCTAATGCTAAATCCCAAGAGTTAGAGACAGCTTTACGAGAATTGAAGCAAACCCAAGCCAATTTGATCCAGGCGGAAAAAATGTCCTCCCTGGGACAAATGGTGGCCGGGGTTGCCCATGAAATTAATAACCCCATTGGTTTTATTTATGGCAACCTGAAATATGCCCGGGATTATGCTAATGACCTGCTGAAGATTGTTCAACTCTATCGGGATACTTATTCTAAACCAACTCCAAAAATCTCTGAAGCGATTGAAGAGTTAGATTTAGATTTTTTGATGGTTGATTTGCCTAAGTTATTAGATTCTATGAAGGTTGGGGCGGAACGGATTCGCGAAATTGTCAAGTCTTTGCGGACTTTTTCCCGCTTAGACGAGTCAGATATGAAACGGGTTGATTTGCATGAAAATCTGGAAAGTACCTTGATGATTTTACAGTCTCGGTTGAAGAAGACGAGCGAACATCCGGCAATTCACGTGGTAAAAGATTATCGTGAACTGCCACTGATTGAATGTTATGCCGGTCAGCTAAATCAGGTATTTATGAATTTACTGGCAAATGCGATCGATGCCCTAGAAGAACGGGATAAAACTCGCACTGAGTCGGAAATTTTGATTAATCCTAGTATCCTCAAGATTTCTACTCATATCCTAGAGAATGATTGGGTACAAATTCGGATTCAAGATAATGGCATTGGCATTAAACCGGATGCGATTTCCAAGATTTTTGATCCATTTTATACCAGTAAGCCTGTGGGTAAAGGCACTGGACTGGGTTTATCGATTAGCTATCAAATTATTGTGGAAAGACATCACGGAACTATGCGTTGTATTTCTGAATCGGAAAAAGGCACGGAGTTTATTGTGGAAATTCCCGGAAGTCAAACGGCAGGATTGATTCGCGAGTCTTCCCAAAGTTAGCAAAGAAAGTGAGAATTTCGGGTGGGCAATGCCCACCTTTTTTGGCTTCTTATCGATTAAGAAGATTGCTTTTCTGAGAGTTGGAAATTAACCACCGCTTACTGGAGGAATGAGAACAATTTCATCTCCTTCTTGGAGTAGGGTATCTGGTGCTACGAATTCCAGGTTGATGCCAAAGCGAGTGATTTGGCGTAAGTGTTCTAGTTCGGGATGTTCCGAGAGTAGGCGATCGCGCACGGCAACGACTGGGGTATTTGGAGGGAATTTTAGCACCAGTTCTGACATTCTATAAGCTTCTTGGTATCCCGCAAAAAGTTTAACGGTTACGCTAATTTCTGAGTTGGGCATAGAGGATTTTTTTATAAAATTGTAGCAGATTGGCAACGGATTAGCGTGAGGATGGGGCAACGGATAGAGGCGATCGCTATTTGAAATTAAAATAGGCAACGAATGGGGCAACGGATAGAGGCGATCGCGATCTTCGTTAGAAACCGGGTTTCTTGAGTAAACCTCGGTCATCAAGCCAGCATCTTGCTAGAAACCCGGTACGAATGTCCCGTGGGCGATCGCTTCCGCAATATAAAACATCCTGTAGTAAGCCTCTACCGGGGCTGTAGTTTACTCAGCAAAAAAGCGCTGTAACCACCTGGGTTCCCTTGATGGTCGCGTGGTCAAAGACGCAGCAACACTTATCCTAGACTTAGCAGCAGAAAGATTGTGGTTTGATTCTGGTTTGATTCAATCAGGGGTCGTTACACTAGAGGTGAGTAATTCTCGGAATTACGCCGTGTCAAGCAAGCTTAGTTTAGATGGGACAGTTTCTAGGAGGGGTGCGAGGGATGATAGCGCAGCAGTTGATCAAAAAATATCACCGATCTTTTCGGCGATACTGGATTGCTGGCCTTTCATTTTTAACTATTATCACCATCGAAGGATTTCTGATGTACTTGCTGACGGATCGACATATCAATGCCGAACGGGAGGTCGTGGGCAAACTGGCGGTGGTTCAAGGTGAATTGTTGCAGAGACAGTTGGATCAATCCTTCTCAGTCCCATTGACTCTAGCTTTAATTCTCCGCCATAACCAAGGAAGGCTGAAAAAGACGATCTAGCAGCGGATCTGATTGAGTCTTATCCGGGGATTAGTCACTTAAAATTAGCGCCAGACGGGATTGTCCGGGAAATGTATCCTCCCGAAGAAAATGACCAAGAAATTGCGGTTAATCTCTTAAGAGATGAGGCGAATTCCTCACACCTATTTAGGGCGATCGCCTCACGGAAAATGAAGGTGACTCAACCCCTGGAGTTAGATTACGGCATGATGAAGATCGTCGGTTATTTGCCAGTGTTTGTACAGCAGGATACTGACGCCGAAACATTTTGGGGATTGGTGATTGTCGAGATCCAGATTGCCGATTTACTTGAACAAAGTCGATTAAACCAAATTGTTAAACAGGATTACGCTTATCAATTAGAGTGGGTCGATCCAGAAAGCGGCGATCGCGGAGTATTTGCCCGTTCCCAGAATGCCGATTTAGTCGAGCCGATCTCTTATCGAATCAACGTTGCTAATGGCGCATGGATATTAGTCTTGTCACCCACTGATGGTTGGGGTTCTAAAACTCCATTGATTTTAGAAATCACATTTATTTTGGCGATTGGGTTGGCGATCGCTTATCTCGTCGCTCGACTGCTTAAGCAACCAGAAATTTTGCAAGAACACGTGGAATTAAGAGTGGCTGATTTATCCAACATCAATCAACAACTCACCGCAGAAATTCCAGAACGCCAACGAATTGAGCAAGCCCTGCGAGAGAGTGAGGAAAGGTTTCGGGCGATCGCCGATGCTACTCCCATTCCCCTGGTGATTTCCCGCTTTAGTGATGGCTTAGTTTTATAGGGCAATGATTACACCTGTCAAATTTTTAACCTGCCTCCAGAGAAATTGATTGGCTGCCAAACCCCAGATTATTACTACAATCAGAGCGATCGCCAGCATTTGTTAGAAACTTTAAAAATTAATGGACAAATTAATAATTATGAAGTTTAGGTAAAAAAAGAAGATGAAACGCCGTTTTGGGTAGCGGTATATATTAGATTAATTATCTTTAACTCTGAGCCAGCCATATTTTCAGCTTTTTATGACATTAACGAACGCAAGCAAGCGGAAACCCAAATTCATCAAGCATTAGCTAGAAAAAAAGAAATAAATCAATTCAAATATTACTTAATTTTTATGACATTTTATCAATTTTATACCCCCTTAAACACCATATATAAAACCGCAAACTTCTTTAAAATATATAGTGATTTATGGCCGCATAATAAAAAAAATATTTTAAATATATTGAAAAAAAAGCTGCAAAAACTGAGCAAAAATTTAGATAAAATATTGCTACATATTTTTCAGGCAAAATCTGGTAAATTTAAATTATATCCAGCACAGTTAAATTTACTTATATAGTTAATTAAAATGTGCGATTCGTTCCCGTGAAAAGTGGAGAATAATATTTAAAAAGTGCGCGGGGTATTTCTTTCAGCCGTCTGAAAGAAGGATAACTCTTGAGATGTGTGGGACAGTCCCACAGACAAAGACTTCTGTGGAGCCATCCACTTTTGTCATCGACATCAGCCCCACGGAGCGGAATACCTATCAATCTTGTGAAGCGGGCTCTCCCGAAGCCGATAAGACCTAAGCAGATGGTCAAAAAAGTCGGCATCTGAGTCAATTGCTCATGGATAGCGTTATGGGAACCATCGTCTTGAACCCTCCTAATAACTAAGTGGCGAAACTGCTTGACACGCCACGCACAAAAAGTGACTGGAGAAATCCTAGGAATTCACTAGGAAAAAGACGGAGAAATAATTGATTCATCCGTTACGAAGTCCCAAAAGTATCCGGATAGATGGACAGCCTAAAAGCAAAATAACCTTCTCTTGGGGACGAAGTAACCCCACGTTGGCTCTCCAGCAATGGAGTAGTGATTTAAGTGTAAGAATAGCCTTCGTGGGGGTAGGATGTGGTAAAAAAGCGTCCATCCTGGGTAATGCCAGTGAATATGCTGACGTATCACGGCTGTGAAGTTGACATAGTTAGTAAACCTTAATCAACCTTTGGGACTTCTGGGAGGTGGGACAGGGGCGACTACCCCCGCAGGTGCTCTGGCTAATTTAGGTGCCGCCGCCGCATCGCATACTCACACGGGCGCTGAAATTTCTGGGAATATCCCTGGAAATGCTGCCAATATTACTGGGATAGCTGCGATCGCGAATGGCGGCACCGGGGCAAGTACCGTATCAGCGGCACGAACTAATCTACAGGTCGCAATGAGCAGTATTTCATACACTTTCAATACAGGGTGGAGTAATCATAGTTCATCCTGGTATTTACAAATCAATAAGTTTTCGAGTTTAATTGTTATAACAGGATTAGTAACTAGAACTTCTGGAACTAATAATACTATTTTAGTATTACCCTCAAGTTGTCGTCCCAGCCCTGGTATAATGTCAATATGTTGGGGGTATTGGAATAACACTTATTATCCCTGTCGAGTAGATTTTTACCCTAATGGCGATGTAGCCTTGATATATGCCACCGGAACAATTCCCGCACTAATTAACTTTGTTCAAATTAACGCTACTTTTGTCACCGCTAATCCTTAAACCAAATGGATCCTATTTTTGCTGGTTAGGGATTCCTATCCCATTAAGGTTCCTTGCAATTCATCCACACCCGTAGGCTCTGTGCGGAGATTTTTTGAGAGATCGATCGTGGACTAATGCTGTTACCCTGAAAAAAATATCAGGTTCACAGAAAAAAGAAAATCTGGCCATGATCTGCCAATATAATTTGGCCTGTAGGTTGTGTTGCTCACTCAGGACTTACGCTTATGGGATTTTCCCCGTCTTCGTAGAGACACAAGTGGGCATGGCCTTTACCTTTCCTTTACTCAAGGGATACTCGTTTGTAAGACTCAGGGGTGCTGATTCGTTGATGGTTGCTTACCTTGTCACCTGAATAGATAATTTGCATTTTTGCGGAAATTATGGTTAAACACGCTTCTCTACCTGTTGATTTCAAGCCAATTAAATTTGGCACCGATGGTTGGCGGGGGGTGATTGCCGCTGACTTTACTTTTGAGCGAGTGGCTTTAGTCGCTGGGGTAGCGGCTCACGTTTTGGCCGAGGTTTATGGCCCAACCACTAATAGTCGCACGGTGATTATCGGTTACGATCGCCGCTTTTTGGCTGAGGATTTTGCTCGCAGTGCTGCCCAAGCCGTGCAAGGGGCAGGATTTGATGTGCTGCTGTCCGAAACTTATGCCCCAACACCGGCATTTAGTTGGTATGCCAATGCCCAAAAAGCACTCGGCGCGATCGTGCTGACCGCTAGTCATAATCCGGCAGCATATCTGGGTTTAAAAGTGAAAGGGGCTTTTGGTGGGTCCGTGCCCCCAGAAGTGACGTTAGATATTGAAGCCAAACTCGATAGTCCTCTGCCACCAGCGATCGCCCCTGGATCTATAAAAAAATTTAATATTTGGCCGAGTTACTGCGAGATGTTGCGGCAAAAAGTTGACATTGCCGCCATTCGTGACAGCATCGCTTCAGGAAAAATTACCGTATTTGCTGATGTAATGCACGGCGCCGCCAGTGGTGGACTCGGGCAAATTTTGGGTATGCCCATCGAAGAAATTAACGGCGATCGCGATCCTCTCTTTGATGGCGGTGCCCCAGAACCCTTACCCCGCTATCTTTCTCAGCTTTTCCGCTTAATCCGCACCAAAAGTCGTCAGCAACCCAATAGTCTCTCCGTGGGATTAGTCTTTGATGGGGATGCCGATCGCATTGCCGCCGTAGATAGCCAAGGCAATTTCCTCAGTTCTCAAGTTCTGATCCCGATTTTGATTCAACACCTGGTGCAACATCACGGGTTGACCGGAGAAGTGGTCAAAACAGTCAGTGGTTCCGATCTGATTCCCCGTGTGACTAAACTTTATCATTTGCCGCTATTTGAGACGGCGATTGGTTATAAGTACATTGCCGAGCGAATGTTAACCACTCAGGTGTTAATCGGTGGTGAAGAGTCGGGAGGTGTTGGCTATGGCACCCATGTACCAGAACGAGATGCCTTGTTATCTGCCCTATATACCATCGAGGCGATCGTTAAATCTGGTCAGGATCTCAGTCAGCTTTACACCGCGTTACAAAATCAAACCGATTATCATTTTGTCTATGACCGGATTGATTTACCCTTAGCCAGCATGGAAGTGCGGGCAAAATTATTAGACAAACTAGAAAAATCGCCGTTAACCGAAATTGATGGTCGCACGGTGCTCAATTGCTTAACCGTTGATGGCTATAAATTTCAGTTAGCCGATTACAGTTGGCTGCTGATTCGTTTTAGCGGCACCGAACCCGTATTACGGCTTTATTGTGAAGCCCCCACCATGCAGCAAGTCCGCAGCACTTTAGCTTGGGCTTCATCTTGGGCGAATTCTGTCTAATTGTTGGTTATTTGTTATTCGTTATTGGTTGACTCGCATAACGAATAACAAACAACAGGGAACAGGGAACAGGGAACAGGGAACAGAGAACAGAGAACAGAGAACAGAGAACAGGGAACAGGGAACAGGGAATAGGGAATAGGGAATAGGGAATAGGGAATAGGGAATAGGGAATAGGGAATAGGGAATAGGGAACAGTGAATAGTGAATAGTGAATAGTGAATAGTGATACTTCTTTTGTACGGGCGTCCTTGCGAAGCATAATCCGTCAGGCCTTATGGCCATTCGCCCCTACGACTTTTCACTTTTAACTTTTCACTTTTAACTTTTCACTTTCAACTTTTCACTTTTAACTTTTCACTTATAAATTTCCCCGTTCCCCGATAACTGTTCCCCGTTCCCCAACCAACAACCAACAACAAACAACAACCAACCAACAACAAACAACTATAAAAATCTTATGACTATTCTGGTTGTGGCGACGGGCAATCCCGGTAAACTTCGGGAAATGCAGGAATATTTGGGGGATGTGGATTGGCAGTTACAGTTAAAGCCTCCAGAGTTGGATATTGAAGAAACCGGGGCAACTTTTATGGCCAACGCTGAACTGAAGGCGTCCGCAGTGGCGAAAGCAACGGGACAGTGGGCGATCGCCGATGATTCGGGGTTAGAAGTGGCCGCGTTGGGGGGCGCCCCTGGGGTCTATTCTGCCCGCTATGGTCAAGATGACCGCGATCGCATCGAGCGATTGTTGCGGGAGTTGGGCGAGGAAACCAATCGCCAAGCCCAATTTGTCTGCGCGATCGCGATCGCTCGTCCCGATGGTTCCATTGCCGTCCAAGTCGAAGGAACTTGTCCCGGAGAAATTTTGTACTCACCCCGTGGCACCAACGGCTTTGGTTACGATCCCATTTTCTACTGTCCCACTGCGGGAATGACCTTTGCGGAAATGACCACTGCCGAAAAGCGACACCACAGCCATCGCGGTCAAGCCTTCCAACTCCTGCTGCCGCAACTCCAGTTACTTCCACCGACCTAGAAATCAAGAAATTAAGAAGAGATCAAAAAGAGATTCGGGGGATCTGCCGAAAGCAAATCCCCCGAATCAAGATGGGTTGAAGATTACCTGATTGCCTAAATCGCTTCCAGATCTTTTTCTCCGGTACGAATACGGACAATCTTTTCTACAGGGCTGATGAAAATTTTGCCGTCGCCGATTTCGCCAGTACGGGCTGCCGCAATAATCTTCTCAACCACCGTATCTACTTGATTGTCTTCAATCACAATTTCCACTTTGAGTTTCTGTAAAAACTCAACGGTGTACTCGGAACCTCGATAACGCTCAGTCTGTCCTTTTTGCCGTCCAAACCCTCGGACTTCCGAAACGGTCATCCCGACAATCCCGGCGTTGACCAGAGCGATTTTGACTTCATCGAGTTTGAATGGCCTAATAATCGCTTCTACCTTTTTCAAGCTCTTAACTCCTCTCGCTTTGGGTAGTTGTTTACTGTTTTACCCGCATCGTACCCTAGTATCGCGATGAATTGTGATTTTTTTGTAGCTAAAAATACTATTTTTGTCAGGATCCGCAAGGATTTTGACTAAATTAGCTGTAATTGGCAATTACAAATGAAGAATTAAAAGTTTCTTAAGCCTCTGGAGATGGGCGATCGCCTGCATCTGGATCCGCTACGTCGCCTCCCCAGGAATCTTGGCCAATCGATCGGATTGCCCAAGATAAACAAACCTGGATTGCGGCTAAAAGCATGATATATTACCAAGTTGATATTGTTGATTAACATAGAATCATCATATAATCTTCATCCAATCTGCGAGGGTGCTGGCTTTTGATCCCAGGTAATTGATCCTTTGATGTGGCTGGACTGGTAATCGATGATAAATTGATTTCTATGGGATAGACTCCTGTGTTGACTAAGCATCAGGCAAACAATTGCCAGGAGTTAATGGTGAAAAATACTTTATGCTCTATGAACCCTTTGCCTAAGCCGCATAAAATGGAAAGCAACTATCAGATAAGATCAAACACTGGCAAGAGGTAAACCATGCCCGAAAAATTCAAACTGATGATAGTCGATGACGAAAGAGATAACCTGGATTTGCTCTACAGGACGTTTCGACGTGAGTTTAAAGTTTATAAAGCATCAGACCCCATTGAGGCTCTGGACATTTTAGACCAGGAAGGGGAAATGGCGGTGATGATTTCCGATCAGAGTATGCCGGAAATGACTGGCACGCAATTGTTTGACAAAACAACAGAGCGATTCCCCAATACCAAGTGCATTCTCCTGACTGGATACAGTGAAGGAGACATGGATGAGGAGGATAGCAATCGGCAGAATGTTGTATTCAGATGTATTATGAAGCCTTTTTCGCCGGATGAACTGAAAGCAGTTGTTCAAGAAGCCACGGACATTTATATGAAAAATATGGAACAAGATGCGAGTTGATCCGTGGGATTCGCTGACTTCCCTTGGGACTAATTTAGCAAAATAATACCAATTTGAAAAATTCTGGCTACAGTTACTAGGTTAATTTGGGCGTAATTAGGGGCAATCCCCCCCCGTGGTTGCCCCGCGCAAGGGCGCAAGCATTACTCTTTACTGTTGCATTGTTAATTGGAAACGGTATAAAGGATGATTGTAGATTCATAATAAACCTTAAGAGATTCAGTCGGGGGCGATCGCTTGGTGGAGCAACTGAGCGATCATCCTGTATTGGTAATTTACTCGATTTTTCCGGCGATCGCCCGCCCAATTTATCGCTATTTATCGCCAAATTTACAGCAATTCTCATTTTGGCAAAAAACTGTTCAAGTCCCCTTGAGACCTGTATGGTAATGATATCTGCAAAACCCAAGAGAGCCAGAGCCCTTGAAAAAGCCAGGTTGGTTTGACACTGTAGTGAGTTCTTTTCGCGAGCGCTTGTCGTCGCTACCGGACAAGCGCCGAGGTAAAAATACCCGCTATGGAATGGAGGATGCTGCGTTGAGCGCATGCAGGGGTGTTCTTCACCCAAACCCCGTCCTTCCTGGCCTACCAGCGCAAGATGGCAGGCAATAAGGGTCAAAGCAATGCTCAAAGCCTGTTTGGAGTGCATAAGATTCCTTGCGACAACCACATCCGGGACTTGCTCGACGGGGTTGTGGCGGAGGAGCTGTTTCCCGTATTCGAGGAAATCCTACAGATGTTGGACGAACAGGGTCAGTTGAAGGACTTCCGGTCTGTGGCCGACACCCTGTTGGTTGCTATGGATGGGACGGAATACTTCAGTTCAACTCAAATCCACTGTCCTGGCTGCTCGACACGCACCTTGAGGTCAGGAGACATTCAACACTTCCATAGCGTGGTCACTCCAGTCATCGTCTGTCCAGGGCAGACTCAGGTGATTCCGTTAGTCCCTGAGTTTGTCCGCCCCCAAGACGGTCATGACAAACAAGACTGTGAGAATGCCGCTGCGAAGCGGTGGTTGAACCAGCATGGTCCGAGCTTGAGTCGCTTGAAGGTAACGGTGTTAGGCGATGACTTGTACTGCCACCAACCCCTGTGTCAGCTACTGTTAGACCACCAGTTGGACTTTATCTTGGTCTGTCGCCCAGATTCCCACACTACGCTTTATAACCATCTTGAGGGGATTGACCTACCAACAGTCATCAGCAAAAGGTGGACGGGAAAAGTTGAGGAAACCTGGACTTACCGATATCTCAATGACTTGCCCCTCAAAGACGCGGCGGATGCGCTGTTGGTGAACTGGTGTGAGGTAACTGTCAGCCGTCCTGACCAAAAGGTGATTTACCATAACGCCTTTGTGACCCGCTACACCCTTACTGATGATAACGTAGCTGAGATTGTTCAAGCCGGTCGCACTCGTTGGAAGGTTGAGAACGAGAATAACAATACCCTCAAGACCAAAGGCTACCATCTCGAACATAACTTCGGCCATGGCAAACAGCATCTGGCTGCCTTTCTGGCAACTCTGAATATCTTGTCCCTACTCTTTCATACGCTGCTGGAGCGGCTCGACGAGAAATATAAACGGCTGCGAGGCCATCTGCCGACTCGCCAGACCTTTTTTGATGATTTACGGGCTTTAACCCGGTATCTGTATTTCGACAACTGGGATCACCTGCTCACCTTCATGCTCCAGGGACTTGAGCTAGAGATTCCCCCCAATAGCAGTTAAATTTCCAAAATGAGAATTGCTGCCAAATTTATCTTAGGCTTGTTAAAAACATCAACTCATGGTATAATAGTAAATTATCACTTTAGCTGAAATTTTACAAAACTCAATTATTTTTTAGCAAAAGTAAAGAAAATCAAAGATTGTTTGAGTATTTATAACTTCCTAATATTGTCAGCGATCGGTATCAATATCAACGGTGATACTGGTCACTTTTTTGTTTGATAGTAATCACCTATTCCGGTGACAAGTATCACTGCGATCGCGCCATGAATTTTGGATAATAAACACAGAGAGTCTCGGAGGGAGAGACAAATGAAATCCATTATTCTTCATACCGCAACTTGTTTGATTGCTTTAACCTTCATTACCCCAGTTAGAGCCGAAAATCCTCAACATCTTCAACAGCTTTTACAAACTAATTTATGTCGAGGCTGCGATTTAAGCGGCGCAGACTTGCAAGGCGCTCATTTAATTGGGGCGGATTTAAGAGAAGCCAATTTAAGCGGAGCCAACTTAAAAGAAGCGAACTTAGAGGGAGCCGATTTATCCGGATCTAACCTAGAAAATGCCAATCTCACTGCAACTTTCTTCAACAACGCAGAATTGGCTAATGCTAACTTACAAGGGGCAGACTTAACCAATAGTAATTTTGCTTTTGCTCATCTTTCTGGGGCTGACCTGACAGAAGCTACATTCTTGAATACGGAATTGTTAGGCGCCGATTTAACCGAAGCCAAATTACCGACGAATGTTTTAGTCCACAATAGCGAACCCTGAGCGGGATTTGTCGGCAGCATGAAGCGATCGCAGCATAAATTTTTGCCGGAAATTTCACTCTGGCACGGCATTCAGAAACCGGGTTTTTTAATCAAAGTTGTGGTTCAAATCTACAAATTGTCGCCGAAACCCGGTTTCTTAGATTCACCTAAATCCGGCAGGCATCAAAGAAAATCACATAAAATCAAAGCGGGTCAGAAAATCTTCATTTTCTACCCGCTTTTTTCGCTGAATATTGCTTGCTGAATATTGCTTGCTGAATATTGCTCGCTGATATTGTTTACTTTTCAGAACTTTTCTACAAATATTCCTCAACTCCCCATCAAGTTCTTCAAAGAAGCTAATCCTTTTTTCACCCGACGAGAAACGGTGACGGCACTGATCCCCATCTTTTCTGCGGTTTCTTTTTGAGTCAGATCGTGCAAAAAGACAAACTCTAACACCTTGCGCGTGCCTTCTTCTAAACGAGCGAGAGCCTGTTGTAGGCGAATTTGGTCTTCTTGGGCTAACTGAAAACTCCGATAGCCATGATCGGGAACCGTTTCGCCTAAAGAGGTTTGGTCTTCATCATAACTCTGGACTGGAGCATCCAAACTTAACGGGGATTGATTCTGATAGGCAAGTTTAATTTCCAGCCATTCAGCTACAGGAATTTCTAGTTTTTCGGCAATCTCGGCATCCGTAGGTTGTCGCTTGAGTTGCAGTTGTAGTTGCGCGATCGCCTTCTTGGATTGACTTTGTAATGCCAGCCAATGTCTAGGAATTCTGACTGAGGGACTCTTATCCCTTAGATAATGTTGAATTTCACCGCGAATGTAGGGAATGGCAAAAGAACTGAAGGCACTTCCCTTGGACATATCAAACCGCTCAATCGCTCGAATCAACCCCAAGCATCCCACTTGCAGTAAGTCTTCATAGCTTTCTGAGCATTGATGGATCCAGTGATAGACTTCTCTTTTTACCAGACCAATATTCAGTTGCACAATCTGATTGCGAATTTTCGTGCATGGTGAGGTTTGGTACTGCCGCAACAGTCCCATGCTCTCACTTTTTAGTTCTTTGGTGGCTGTTGTGGTCATAATGACACCCGTTTTGGCATAGCCCCTATACAACAAATTTGACATTTTGACAGATTGCCAGCTTTCTCACTTTGCCAGCTTCACTCAATTTTCTCAGATCAAGACCAATATGTCTGTATGGCTGAGAACCCTAGCTTTTTTACTAGATTTTTTTGATACTTAAAACATAATCCTTAATTAGGATTTTAACATTTTGTACCAAAAGTGTAAATAGGTGTTTATTGTGCTAGGATAAGTCAAGGATTATTTGCTGGGCATTATATGGCGATTGGGAAAAATTAGCAAGGTAAATTTTTTTGAGTTTTCTTGATTTTTCTCGATGATATTTTTTGGCCAAAAAATATCGTTTATGTAGTCTAGCCCTTGCAAATGCTTAACAAGCGGAGATTTTAAGCCTAGATTCACTGACGACTAGATTTTTTATGGTTACTTCCAGTCTTAACTTTTATCTTAACATTTCTTAACAATTAGCGGGCAATTTCGGTCATCATTTCTGAATTTAACTTGAGCAAGGATTGTGAATCTTAATCAAATCGCTTCAGAATACTGGGAATGGGAAGCCCCGAAGCATCGGCAGGGGGAAAGCCTGGAGAACGCAACATTTGCGGATGTGGAGGTTGAAGGGAGGAATTGGGATGTCAATTGCTGCGGGTGATGCTAAGGTGATGCTAAATTAGCAGCAGAGTCAATGGAGCGATCGCGCTTTGAAGAGCGTGAATTGCTCTTTGTTATGAAATGATTGGAACTGGGGCAAGGATCGTGAGCCAAACAGAAAAACCAACGATACAGTCGTTACAAACCGAGGTCACGCATTTAAACCAAGAGTTGCAAATGCGCGATCAACTGGTACAACAACTCTCGCAGGAGTTGTTTCGCTTAGTCAAGGGCAAAAGTGAAATTATTCCCCACCCGCAAGCCGATCAAGATTGCCAAGCTCAGGTAAAAAGATTGCGGGAACAACTCCAAGGGGTTGAAGAGCAAGTGCAATTTTACCAAGAGCAGATCGCCGGTCGCGATCGCGAAATTGTCGAATTGCGCCAGTCTGTAGAAGAACTCACCGATCGCTCTCGGATGCTGGAACAAGTCGTCCAACAACTGCCGGATATTTATCGCCAGAAGTTTGCCGAGCGCATGGCGCCTGTCAAAGAGAAAGTCGAAATGCTGCAACGGGAAAACCAAAAACTCCATGCTGAACTGCAAAGCGTCAGCTATCGTTTGGCGGTTAGATCCCGTCGCCAGTCTGGACGGTTGGATTTACCCAGTTTTTCTGAGGGTAGCGGCAGTGTCAGTCTGCCTTCATTGGGCAATCCCTCCTTGGGGAATGCCTAATTTTGGTATTATGCGGGAATAATTTTCCGGCTGGGGGTCTAGAAACCTAGGCAACTGGGTTTCTAGCACCTACCCGGACTCGTCGCGCCTATGGCACCTTGTTTTCTGGCTCAATTTTTTTGGGTTAAATTTTTTTGGTTAAATTTTTTTGGTTAAATTTTGGTTGGATTTGATTGGTTTTTCCAGACCGCCACAATTCTCTGGGTTAAACCTGATGAAACTTTTCCCCGATCCTACTCAGTATTTCCCTTAAACCAGGCTCTTGGTCTGTCATTTCATCAAATAATTACAGATTATTTAAATGTAATTTAAATAATCACAGGTTGTTAATTATTTTTATCCAGAAATTAATGATTTTAATTGACACTATGACCCGATTTACGTCAATATAAGAGGTAATAGTAAAGGTTTGTAAAGGCTGTGTTGAATGTCGTCTGAGTTAATTTCACTAGAAACCATACAAGAAATAGCACATCAATACGGCTACTGGACAGTTTTTCTGGGAATTATGCTGGAAAATGCCGGAATTCCCCTGCCAGGTGAAACCATCACCCTGGTAGGCGGTTTTCTGGCGGGAAGCGGAGAACTTAATTACTGGTTCGTGCTGGGATGTGCGATCGCTGGCGCAGTGCTAGGAGATAACGTTGGCTACTGGATTGGCAAAAAAGGTGGCTGGCCCTTACTCATAGTTCTCGGTCGAGTTTTTCGCATTACCGAAGCGCAACTCCTAGAAGTCAAAGACCAGTTTAGCCAAAATGCTGCCAGGGCTGTTTTTTTGGGCAGATTTATTGCCCTATTGCGTATCTTTGCCGGACCGATGGCGGGCATCGCTCAAATGCCTTATCCCCAATTTTTGTTATGTAACACAGCCGGAGCAACTATATGGGCAAGTGTTATGGTGAGTTTGTCTTTTTTCGTGGGCGAACTTATTTCTTTGGAGCAATTAATCTCCTGGGTAAGCAAATTCGCTCTAGTAGCCTTGCTGCTTGTGATTGCCTGGTTGGTAGTTCCCCCTTGGTTGGAAGCTCGTAAAACTGCCAAGAATTTGGAACATTAATTAAGTCTTTTAGGGTGGCAAGAATTCTGCCTGATTTCAAATTCATTGATAATCAAACGGCTCAATACTGAAGCAACAGTTAAAAGTGTAAAACAAAAAATGCAAAACGCTATGATTTTGGCGTTTTGCATTTTTTTATGGAAAATGTTATTTATGGTGTTATTTATGCTTGTTTATGGCGATCGCCACAAATTTAAATCGGTGTCACTGCTATCTTGGAAGAGATGATTTTTTTTCTTAACTCCTGCTGACCATGAGCCAAAAACGTATTTGTATCCTCGGTGGAGGCTTTGGCGGTCTATACACTGCTCTAAGATTAAGCCAATTCCCTTGGAATTCACCGGATAAACCAGAAATTATTCTCGTTGAGCAAAACGATCGCTTTTTATTTTCGCCCTTGTTGTATGAATTGCTGACCGGGGAACTGCAAAGTTGGGAAATTGCCCCACCATTTTCTGAACTTTTGGCGGACACAACGGTGCGCTTTGTCCAAGGTGCGGTGACAAATATTGATGTGCGTTCGCGAAGCGTCTCGGAACGAGAATCGCATCTAGTGCAATTAAACGATGGCCCGGATATCAGTTGCGATCGCCTCGTCTTAGCCCTCGGTGGGGAAACCCCAATGGATCGGGTTCCGGGATGTGCTGACCATGCTATTCCCTTCCGCACCATTAATGATGCTTATCGGCTGCAAGAAAAACTCCGAGAGTTAGAAAACTCCGTTTGCGATAAAATTCGCGTTGCCATTGTTGGGAGTGGCTATAGTGGGGTTGAATTAGCCTGTAAATTGGCCGATCGCCTGGGAGAACGGGGTCGAGTTCGGTTGGTGGAAGCCTCGGATAGTATTCTGCGATCGGCTTCGGAGTTTAATCGGACTGCGGCGATGCGATCGCTGAAAGAACGGGGGATTTGGATTGACTTAGAAACCACCGTCGATCGCGTCGAAGCGGATAGCATCTCCTTAATATATAAAGAACAAATCGATAACTTGCCGGTGGATATCGTCCTCTGGACTGTGGGCACCGAAGTTTCCCCCGTGGTGCGATCGCTGCCCCTGAAGCAAAATCAACGGGGTCAAATTACCACCACTGCCACCTTACAGGCGATCGACCATCCCGATATCTTTGTCCTCGGAGACTTAGCGGACTGTCAAGATGCCAGCGAGCAACGGGTTCCCAGCACTGCCCAAGCTGCCATCCAGCAAGCGGACTATGCTGCCTGGAACATTTGGGCCTCTCTCACCGAACGTCCTTTATTACCCTTCCGGTATCAAAATTTAGGGGAAATGATGACATTGGGTTTAGACAACGCCACCCTCACCGGCTTAGGAATCAAACTCGACGGCCCAGCGGCCCATATCCTCCGCCGTCTCATCTATTTATATCGCCTCCCCACCTTAGACCATCAGCTTAAAGTTGGGTTTAACTGGATCACTCAACCACTGCGAGAAATGCTTTCTAGTTAATTCAATTGTTACTGGTTATTGGTTATTCGTTATTGGGGCAATAGTCGAACCACAAATAACCAATAAATCTGTGGCAAAATGCTGAAAAGCCGTTCGCAGCTATGCTGCGGTGCGGAGCAGGCGGTTTTCAGGGGGGTTGGGGCGATCGACGCCGGTCCAAAAGCAAAAATTCTAATAAACCAACCACCAACAACCAACAACAACAGGAAAGAGGAAAGAGTGAATAGTCAATAGTGAATAGTGAATAGTGATACTTCTTTTGTACGGGCTTTCTGGCCATATAGCCTGACGGATTATGCTTCGCAAGGACGCCCCTACGACTTTTGTAGGGGCTTTCTGGCCATTCGCCCCTACAACTTTTCACTTTTAACTTTTCACTTTCCCCGTTCCCTGATAACCGTTCCCCGTTCCCCGTTCCCCAAGCATCAACCACCAACCACCAAACACCAACAAACAACCACCAACAAACAACAAACAACAAACAACAAATAACCATGACTAATCCCAAACCAAAAGTTATTTTTTTTGATGCCGTAGGAACGCTTTTCGGCATTCGGGGGACAGTCGGACAAATTTATGCAGAAATTGCCCAATCTTTTGGCGTAGAAGTTGCCCCCAACCTATTAGATCGAGCCTTCCGGGAAAGCTTTCGGCAAGCCCCAGCCGCAGCCTTTCCCCATGCCACTCCCAGAGAAATTCCCCGGTTAGAATTTGAATGGTGGGAAAGGGTCGCCTCCCACACCTTCCAAAAAGCCGGAGTACAATCCCAATTTCGCGACTTTAGTAAATTCTTTGCGGAACTTTACGCCTACTTTGCCACCAGCCAGCCGTGGGTACTTTATCCCGAAGTGCTGCCCACCCTGGAACGGTGCCAAAGTGCTGGCATTGAACTCGGTGTTTTATCTAATTTTGACTCGCGGCTATATGCGGTCTTAAAAGCGCTCGATTTAAATCATTTTTTCCAATCCGTCACCATTTCCACCGAAGTGGGGGCTGCCAAACCTGACCCGAAAATCTTTGCCACCGCTTTGGCAAAACATAATTGTCTGCCCCAGGAAGCTTGGCACGTCGGGGATAGTCGCCAAGACGACTATGAAGGGGCGAATGCCGTTGGTTTGCGCGGCTACTGGCTGACACGGGGTTAGGGAGCAACGCTCGACAAAACATACTACATAATGTAGTATATAAATAGTCATACTGGCAATATAATTCTTATGCCCTACGAACAACTGAAAATCTCAACGCCCAAACCTGTCTTATCTTGGGCAAATCACGAACTAGGTTCGGAAGAAACTGCAATGGCCAAAAATGTGGCCTCGTTGCCATTTGTGTTTAAGCACGTGGCGCTTATGCCCGATGTTCATTTGGGCAAAGGGGCCTTAGTAGGGTCAGTGCTGGCGACCAAAGATGCGATTATTCCCGCTGCGGTGGGGGTCGATATTGGTTGTTTCACTGGGGATACATTAGTTCCTCTCGCAGACGGCAAATCTTATTCCCTGGCGGAGTTAGCTTCCTGGGGGCGGGAGTTTGTGGTTTACTCCTGTACCAATACAGGACGAATTGTGGCCGCAAAAGCGATCGCTCGTTTGACTCGTCGCAATGCCCCATTAGTCAAAGTGGTTCTCGACAACGGTGCAGAAATCCTATGCACTCCCGACCACCAATTTATGCTGCGTGATGGCAGTTATCGAGAAGCCAAAGATTTAAATAATGGTACATCCTTAATGCCTTTTTATAGCAAAACATATCAGGATGGCTACACTTTAATTCAGCAGAATGATTCCGGTGAATACCAAGTTTTTGACAATGGAAAACGGGGAAAAAATTATCTGATTGACTACAATACCAGCGAAAAAGGAAGAGCAAAAAGCAAGGAAATTGCTAATCGGATCTACACCTGTGAAACCTGCGGAGATGAAGTGAAAACTCCCATTGGATTACATAACCATCGGCGAAAAGAACACGGGTACAACCACAAAGTCGTTGAGGTTGTTTCCCTAGAAGAACAACAAGACGTTTACTGTTTAACCGTTCCCGAATATCATAACTTTGCTCTAACTGCTGGGGTATTCGTTCATAACTGTGGTATGTGTGCGGTAAAAACTCCATTTTTCGCAGACAAACTCGAAGGCAAATTGAAAAAAATTCGCCAGGATATTGAAGCAGCAATTCCTCTGGGTTTTGATGAAAATAAGGACGTGGATAAACCGGCAAGTAATTGGCAGGGATGGCGGGATTTTAAAGACCTTCATGCTGGAGTCCAACGCTTAGAAGGAAAAGCCATGAAACAATTGGGTTCCCTCGGTGGTGGCAACCATTTTATTGAAGTCTGTTTAGATACAGATAATCAAGTTTGGTTGATGTTACATTCCGGTTCTCGGCACATTGGCAATATGTTGGCCCAATGTCATATTGATACCGCCAAAGAATTAGCCCGATTAGCAGGCGATCGCCTCCCTGACCCAGACCTGGCTTATTTTGTCTCCCAAACTCCCGAATTTGATGCCTATTGGCATGATTTACAATGGGCACAAAACTATGCCCGCAAAAATCGCGATGTAATGATGGATCGGTTCATGCGAATTGTGGAAAAACACCTCGCAGGAGGCAAACCCACTAAACCGTTATTACTGGTCAATTGTCATCACAATTACGCTGAAAAAGAAACTCATTTTGGCGAACAAGTCTATGTGACTCGCAAAGGTGCCGTGAGAGCTAGAGAAGAAGATTATGGGATTATTCCCGGTTCAATGGGAGCCAAATCTTTCATCGTCAAAGGCAAAGGTTGTGCTGATAGTTATTGCAGTTGCAGCCACGGCGCCGGTCGTTTAATGTCTAGAAATAAGGCGAAAAAAGAATTCACTGAAGCGGATTTAATTGAACAAACTCAAGGCATTGAATGTCGCAAAGACCGAGGGGTACTGGATGAAATACCTGGAGCTTACAAACCTATCGAGCAAGTGATGGAAAATCAATCAGATTTAGTGGAAATTGTGGCAACCTTGAAACAAGTGGTTTGTGTCAAAGGTTGAAGCAAATTTATCTGATTATCTGATTATCTGATTAAATGTGATTAGATTTGATTAAAAATGTGCATGAATTCCGTAGGGGCGCAAGCATTGCGCCCCTACTTTTTTTCGTCAGGATAAAACTAACATAGTAACAGCGAGTAAATCGGTTACAAATCCTCTGGATTAATGTTTAATTCTCGCAATCGTGCCTCTAAGAGTTTAACTCGTTCTTCGGCTTTTTCAGCCCGTTGGCTTTCGGCTTCAGCCCGCTGGCTTTCGGCTTCAGCCCGTTCAGCTAATTCCTGAGAAGTTAAAAACTTTTGTCCATCAGGGCGAATTAACTCAAGTCCTGACTCAGTTAATTCAAATTTAATTCCCAGTCGGGGAGAAACCCACCCAGATACGCGATCGATGACGGCTAATTTTTCCCCTTGACGCAACCAGCCAGTTAAATCCAAGCGATCGGGGTCATAGAGGTAGTATTCTTCTACTCCATAGCGATCGTAAAACTGGAATTTTTTCGCCATTTCCGATGGCCGATTTCCCGGAGATAAGATTTCAAACACTACTTGCGGGGCAATATTTTCTTCTTGCCATTGTTGATAAGAACCTCGGCGTCCTTTGGGTCGCCCAAATGCCACCATCACATCTGGGGCTTGTCTTAGCTGATTATCCCCTTCTACGGTATACCATAATAAGTCTCCCGCTACAAATACATTTTGCTCCGCAGAAAACAAAATTTCTAAGTTTTCTTTGATTAAGACAATCAGTTGGAAATGTTCTGTATTATCTGACATAGGTTGACCGTCACTATCGGGATAGATAATTTCTGGTTTGGTTGGAGATTTTAGTTCGGCTACCATAGAGCTTTACCTCCGATAATTGGCAATTTATTTTATTTTAGCATAAAAGCATTTTATTTATGATTTAATTCTATTAAATTAGTTGTATTTGATATTAAATTTTGTGAATGAAATAAACTAATAAGTTATAGTATTTAAACTTATTTTTTAAATCCTGATATTTATTTTCACAAATCAGCAACTTTATTGAGTTTTTGACCGATAGATGGGTCATAGAAGAAACCGGGTTTTTGCGACAATTTATGCTTCGTACCGAGTACGGTCGATTCGCGAATCGCCCCTACAATTAAGAAACCCGGTTTCTGGTTGGTATGAGATATGGGAATAAAGGCGATCGCGCCATTTTTTTAACTCTTCTCTGGCAGGTATCTGGCAGGTAAATGATAAACTAAAGTGAAGGTTGATGGAGGTGAAATATGGTACTGTCAACAGTCAAGTGGAGTGTAGAAGACTACCACCTGATGATTAAAACGGGGTTACTCGACGATCGCCCCGTGGAGTTATTAGCAGGAGAAATAGTTGAAATGTCCCCCGAAGGTGAAATTCATGCTTTCTTTAGTTCAGAAGCAGGAAATTATTTGACTAGAGTTTTAGGCGATAAGCCTGACGGCATAGCTGACGCTTACCGCGCTTTTGTTCGCCACGCCAAACCTATCACCCTGCCCAACGGGTCGGAACCGGAACCGGATATCACTATTGTCCAGCCCCTAGGGAGAGAGTATCTGACTCATCATCCTTATCCAGAAAATATCTTCTGGGTAATCGAATATGCTAATAGCAGTTTAGAAAAAGATGCAACAGTAAAATATCACATTTATGCAGAAGCGGGCATCCCAGAATATTGGCTGGTGAATCTACAAACTGGGGAATTAATTATTTACCGCCAACCCCGTGAACGAGAATATGGGTTTAAAATGACCTTAAAAGATGGGGAAATTTCGCCCCTGGCATTTCCTGATGTGACCATTCCCGTTGAAAAGATTATTTCAGCTTAAACGATTCAAAAACCCGGTTTTTTCAAGCAACTGGGTTTCTTTTTCATGGGACAGAAACCGGGTTTCTTTTTACTCAAAAAACCCGGTTTATTTTACTTCTTATTTTTGGCGGCATTTCTGCGGACTTGGAAGTATAAGAAAAACGCCAACCAAAATGCTATGGCACAACCGGCACTTAATAATACCGCTGATTTGCTTGCCAAGGAAATGTCTTTTTTTCTGCCAGCATTAACCCGGAACTCGACGCCAAGATCGCCCCTGCGGCAATTCCCACCCCGATCGCCTGAATATGGTCTTGTAACTGTTGGTTTTGGTCTGGCATTCAGGCGATCGCATTCTGCTTGGTCTACTTCTACCAAACCGCAAATACTAGAAATCGCCGTATCCAGCAAAACATATCCTGGTTTAAAATAGTTTAAATCCCCGCTAATTTGGGCTTGAAAAGCGATCGCCTTCTCCGAGAAACCGGGTTTATATTATAACTTTGGCATCCCAACCGAGATTTCTGTAGAAACCCGGTTTCTGTTATCCCAAGAACTGCGATCGCCTTTTTTTGGTAGGGTGTGTTAGGCGGCGCAGAAATTTTTGCTAACCACAAATAATCTTAACTTGCGCCGCAGTAACGCACCAATTGTCATATTGGTTTTAACTCATAACTTTGCTAATTCAATAACTTTATTGCTTGATAATATTGAATTAGCAACATGAATGTTATGCGTTGTAACACCCATCATCGTTATATGTCATTTGGTCATCAAAATCATAGTTATCGTCGTTATTTCCTATGTAGTTATCTGGATCATAGCTGACGTTATCGATATCGTTACTAAGCATGGTTTGATCGGTGTAACTATCGCTTTGGTTGCCATCGGCATACTCTACAGTGTCATGGTGGCCATCACCATTGCTATCGTAACTCTTAGAAGCGTAATCAAATTTTCCATCTTTATTCTCATCAAACGCTTCAACTACAATCTCATAATACCCGTCTTTATCGGTATCGTAGTGATTGTAAACATTATCAATTTTTCCATCACCATTGGTATCTTCAGCAATATGATATGGAATTGATCGATTATCGCGATCGTAAACATAATCAACTTGTCCGTCACCATTGGTATCTTCAGAAATGGTATATGAATCCCGGGACACCGTGGGCATATTTTTTAGCCTAAGTTCATTTTTTAATGAGTCAAAATTGCCGTAGTTTGTGTCCATGTTTGTTTCTCCTTCAGATGTGTTCATGTTCGTTTATCCTTTATATGTGTCTATGTTCGCTTATCTTTTAAACTTCGATTTAATGGCATTGGCAACATTATCAAATCTGTGACGGCAGGCATCCCTGATTTAATCAAAAAGACCCATGATGAAACCTCCCTGTCATTAATATTTCTAAAGTTTATTCTGGTCTATCAAAAAATACCATATAGAGCATTTTTAAATTTGCTGATTAGCTGACCATAATCGTCAGTACATTTATTGATATTTAGCATTATTTTGGGTTGGGGTTGTCCGGTATTTTTATTCATTAACACCTCTGGTTTATTTTAAGACTTAATTTAAGTAGATATTTTATTACATATATCCATGAACAGGCTTTTTTATTGCTGCAATTGTTTATGTTGTTTTTCAGCATAATCCAAACCTTTTTTCATGTCATTCATGTAGGCGCAAACCTTATCGCTAGTTGTTTTCATTAAAGTTTTAAATCGGCGTTTTTCCGCTTCGATCGCCAAATTAATTTGCTGGGATAACTTATCCGCAATACTTTTCGCAAAAGATTGATAATGTTGGCATAAGCCTTTGCGTAAATTTTCGGTAATTTGTTCAATTTTGGCAGTTTCGCTTTGTTGTTGGGCGACCTGTTTTCCCAGGACACCCATCCCAGGAGTCATCAGTAGAATGGGTTGTCCCATTGCCAAACCAACAATTCCCATAACTGCCGATCCCCATAACATCAAATTGTTGCCCGAAGCGGTGTCTTGAAAAGAAACCTGATTGTCAAATTCCACAAAAGAATATTGCAAGCATTTGTAAACGTCAAACTCTGGGTTAGCGGCAAAAGATGCACTGGGTAAATCTAGACCGGGAATAAAATCAAAGGCTGCATGAGTACGTTGGAAAATTGCTTGTAAACCGCCATCGCCATAAGTCCCAAAAACTCGTTGCCATTCATCTTTTGCCCACTGACTCATATCTCCGTAACAAAGACGATTCATGTGAGTATAGATGGTATGGGACTTGCTCATTTTCTCAGAATTTAAACACAGGGAAACCTGATCTTTTTCTTTGGTGACAACGGCTTGCAGTTCGTCGGTAAACTGTTTAATCTTATACAGTAAACTTTCTTTACTGAATCCATCCACTAATTCTGATTTCGATTTATTCAGTTCCAATCTAATTTCTCGGAATGATTTTTCTTTGTTTTCTGCTACTTGTTTGAAGGTTTTTCTAATTTGTCGATCCAACTCATCCAGATCGGTTCCCGGAGGCAAGGCAATAGATTTCGCAATCCGGGTTTTTAAGTTTGCTTCTTTTTCGCCGTAAGCTTGTTCTATAATCGCAATTTGTTCCTTGATTTTTTTGCTGAACCGCTGCATCAGAATTTCCTCCCGTTGCCCGATCGCCAACTGTTCTAAAAATTGGCGAAACCGATCGCACTCTTGCTGCACATTTGGCGCCAGTTCGGTCATGGGTTCGGGACTGGGATAAAAAGGATGCAAAGGAATTAACTGCAAGGCAACAGTCCCTTGCAAATTTTGGCTTTTTAGCCATTGCTTGAAGGCGTCAATATTATGATTAACTCGTTCCGGTTCGCGAGCGATCGCTGAAACATCCACAATTGCAATCGTTTTGAAAAGTCGCCCTTGATTTGCTCGCGAAATCAGCCGTTTTTCTGTATCGGAAACGGGGACAGTGGGGTTAATCACCAAACAGAGAATATCGCAGTCAATCAGTTCTTTATATAATGACTCATTCGGATCCGAAGTTTGATTTCCGGCAGAACCATGAGGGGGTTGGGGAGAGGCGATATTATATTCAAATTTAAAAATAAGTTCCGCACTGCGATCGGTCGGTTCGGGATAGCCTAACGTAATGCGATCGTCTGGATGCAAAGTTTGGCATCCCGAAATCTTTTGACCGTTGATGTAAGTGCCATTGGTACTGGTGTCACAAATTTGCCAATTTCCGAAAGAATTATCCGCCCCCGGAACCGGGACAATTTCCGCATGATGTCCCGAAGCAAAACTGTATTGTTGGGGGATTTGAATTTGACAGCCTGGACGACGACCGATGAGTAATTTACCATTTTTGGACAGACGATGAGAAATCGGCTTTTCGCGATCGCGATCGGTAAATTGCAAGAGAACAGGTTCGGGGGCAGCTAACTCCGTGCGAGCATATTCTACTGCCTTGATGGGAATTTCGGTGCGTTGAGATTGACCCGGTAAAGTTGTAGTTTGAAATTGATAAAGTGCCGGTAGGGTGGCACTCGATTCTACCAGTTTAGCAACCGCATAAGCCAGGGGGGGAGATTGACTGACAATTTGAAATTTGATTTGTCCAGCTTTGAGCGTTGCACTTAAGCTGCTCAATTTTCCCGCCACGGTTTTAAAGGTGGGGTCTTCTGATCCTGTGGCTGTCAAGAATTTGTGCATTTCTTGGAGAGACTGGATCAGTTTTTCTGTTTTGCTTGATGCCGCTTGGGGTTAATTTTCTGTTGCAGTAAACATGGTTAATAATTAATTTTATTTCAGGGTTTATGTGGTTAGAGTTTACTTAAGCTTATAAAGGTTAGGTTAAAGGTTAAGGTTCACAATTTACCAAACGTTTTAAAGAACGCTGGAGCGGTTGAATTTGCTGGGAAAATATGCCAGCGGCAATCAAACAAATCAGACCATTGATGGTTAAAGTTGTCACCACACCGAGGCGATCGGCCATAAAGCCACTCATTAAATTTCCTAATGGGGTCATGCCGACAAAAGCAATGGCAAATAAACTCATAATTCGGCCTCGTTTATCATCGGGTGACAGAATTTGTAATATGGTATTGCTCGATGCAACTTGTAAACTTAAGGCAAATCCGACTAAGTACAAGGATATAAAGGATATTATAACATTTTCTGATTGAGAAAATACCATCAGACTGATGCCAGCTAATCCGGTGGATAGAGGAATAATTTTTTCTAAACCGAAGATTTTAATTTTGAACAGCAAATATAGGCTGCCGATTAAAGAACCTAGTCCAGCAAAGGATAGCATAAAACCCAGAGTTTCGGCATTGCCTTGCAAAATTTCTTTGGCAAATATGGGCGTTAAAGAAGTATAAGGCATGGCCATAAAACTCACTAAGCCTAGTAACAGGAGAATGAAGCCTATATCGGGAAATTTTACTATATATGCGAATCCTTGTTGCAATTTTTTCCAAGGGCGATCGACTTGGGTTGAACGGGTATTTTTAGCGGGAGATATTTTAATCATTAATAAGGCGGCAATCACAAACATATAAGTAAATCCATCGAACAAAAAACACAAGCCAATCCCCAAATTAACGATCGCCCATCCCCTAAAGCAGGGCCGAGTAACCGACCGAGACTAATCATTAACGAATTAAGCGCGATCGCCTCCCCAATTTCCGTTTTTTTATCGACAATTTCGGCAATAAAAAATTGTCGGGCAGGCAGATCAAAAGCCTTAATACAACCTTGGCACAAACTCAGGGCAATCATCCCGTAAATATCGATATGACCTGTCAAACAGAAAACCCCTACGGCCAAAGTCTGAACCATCGCAAAAGTCTGAGTCAGAATTAAAACCCGTTGCCGGTTCCATTGGTCGAGTAACACTCCCGTAAAAGGGGCTACAAGTAAACTAGCAATATCATCAGTGAATGCCACCAAACCTAGTAAAAAAGCAGAGTGAGTTAGCTGATACACCAACCAACCGGCAGCCACTTTTGTCATCCACTGTCCAACCAGGGAAATGCCTTGTCCGGTAAAAAACAGGCGGCAATTTTTAGAGCTTAATACCAGATTCATCGACATTATCCCCAGTTGATTTTTGAGCGGAATCGGTCATTTTCCTCGTTCCCAGCTTTCGTAGGTTGGGTTGAAGCATGAAACCCAACCCTGCCACGATTAGCCTTCGTAGGTTGGGTTTCGTTCCTCAACCGAACCTACAATAAAACTACAATAAAACTACAATAAAACTACAATAAAACTACTGCTAGAAACGAGGGCTTTAATAATTGGGAACTTCTGCTTCCTGCGCTGATGCTGATTTAGCTGGAACAAAATCATAGCCTGTTTTAGAAATACTTTCTTCCACCGAAGCTTGCTTCTTAACAGTGACCATATGTAAAGAAGGAGGTGTCACATCATTCTCTTTAAACTTGATTGGTCCAGAAGCTCCCTCGGTGACAAAACTGTCATTACTGAGTTCCTGTTGAATATTTTCACGAGTGGGATTCTCACTTTTTTCCATCGCCGCAATAAATGCTTTACCGGCATCATAAGACATAGCTGTAACCCAGTTAACGCCCCCTCCCCAAAGTGTATCAGCATCCTGAGAAAAACCCCCAGCTTCTGGATTGAATTGCCAGGAAACTGCCAATACCATACCTTCGGTATCGCGTCCATTTTTTAAGGTTTCCAGGCGATATAAAGTGACAATATCTCCTAAAACTTTTAAGTCACCAAATTCGTTAGGATATTCATTTTTTACCCGTAAGAGTTCCCAGGTTTTATTTAAATCTCCGAGGCTGGGTAATAATAGAATTACCTCTGCCCCTTTTTCTTTAGCGGTTTTCAGGCTTTGATAGGCATTAAAACCATCTAGGGATAAATCGAACTCACCAACGACCTCCCCTTTATTAAACAATTCATCCTCAAAAGAAGTTTTCATTTTTTTAATGTAATCCAATTTTCCATTAGAAAAGATCGCTACTTTTTGCCTCTGCCAATTGTTCACCATGTAATGAACTAATTCATTAGACCCTTTTTCAATATTGGCTCGATTGGTTCGGAACAAATAGGGGGTTTTGTCATTGGTGATTTCATCATTCACACTGATTGGGGTAATTAACACTAATTTTTCTCGTTGATAAATCGGCGCCACCGCTTCACTAACCGAACCGATATGGTGTCCCATGATCCCCAGAATGTTAGAATCCTTGACCAGTTTTTCTGCCAGCATTTTGGCTTTATCTTTGTCATCGTAGTCGTTGACGATCGTCAGTTTTAGCGGTACGCCATTAATGCCCCCGTTTTTATTCACTTCTTCTTGGGCTTGGGCAAATCCCCGCAACATTTCTAGCGATCGCCCTGGCTCTTTACCATCTTTAATCGGCACAACAGCAGCCTGTAGGATTTAGCATCACCAATCTTGGCATTATTCAGATAAATGAGAGTTTCCGGGGCATTTTTCTTAATCCCAAGAGCTTGCTGAAAGTTTTCTTTAGCTTTGGCATAGTCTTTAGCCGCCATTGCGTCCACTCCAGCTTTTTTTAATTCCTCGAATTCTTTGTTATCTACGCCTTCGTTGGGGATTAAAATGCGATCGCCCGAACTGATTAATTCATCGTCAGACTGAACCTCCGAGTTAGTCGGAGAATTAGAAACCGCAAGCTTAGAATCTCCTGAAGAACCCATGAGCGATCGCACACCACCGCCCACCAAAGCTAATGCCAAAATTCCGGCAACTGCTAAACCGATCGGCTTGAGGGGCAGTGGTTTTGAAGCATTCTTAGAAGCAGTCTTAGATACTGTAGTTGCTGGTGTGCTTGCTAGTGTGGTTTGTGGTGTGGTTTGTGGTGTGGGTTGTGGTGTAGGTTTTGGTGTAGGCTGTGCTGCGGGTGCCACTTCCGTACCTGCAACAGGTGCGGGTCGATGGGTGGTCACGGGCAACTGAGTAGCAACTGCGGTGGGAACCACGGTGGGCTGATAGTTATTTCCAGGGAGACTCGCGGTTAGAGACTCCAGTGCTTGTAAGGCTGCGGTGGCACTTTCGTAGCGATCGCGCCAGTTTTGACGCAACATCTTGGTTAAAAACTCAATTAATCCCGGGCTAACATTGGTTACTTTATCTTGCCATTGAATTTCATCGGTATTTGAATCGCTATAATTCAAGCGCAGATCGAAAGCATTGATTCCCGTTAATGCTTGAATCGCAATCATCCCCAAAGCATAAAGATCGCTATTCAAACGGGGACGCCCTGCCGCTTGTTCTGGGGGGCGATATCCTTCAGTACCAATACAAACCGTCCAACCAAATGCCCCAGAATTTGTCACCATTTGACCGCGCACTTGCTTGACCGCGCCAAAGTCCACCAACACTAATTTATTATCGAGTTTGCGGCGAATAATATTATCCGGTTTAATATCTCGGTGAATCACATTATTGCCGTGGACAAACTCCAAAACCGTTAAAACATTTTTCAGCAAAGCAATTACTTGTTTTTCCGACCAAGGTTGACCTTGAATTAGTTCAGACCCCAAAGTGAGGCCATCAATAAACTCTTGCACCAAGTAGAATTCTTGGTTTTCTTCAAAATAAGCCAGTAACCGGGGAACCTGGTCATGGTTGCCCAGAACTTCCAAAATTTCCGCTTCTTTTTCGAAAAATTTATGCGCCAAGCCCCAACGATTTTCCCGCGAAGCATCGGACAAAGTAGGGTCATCAACTCCCTGGGGGAGAAGTTGTTTAATCACGCATTTCGGCTTACTGGGTTGTTTCATATCTTGGGCAATATAAGTGCGGCCAAAACCACCGGCGCCGAGAATTTGCAAAACTTTATAACGTTGGTCAAGCAGTTGGTCAATCATGTTCGGAATTAGAGTAAAAAATTAAAGATTCAGTAGGGGCGAAGCATTGCGGCAAATATTTCTGGTTAAAAGCCAAAATTTAATCCCGCAATGCTTCGCCCTAACAATTCAGTAGGGGCGAAGCATTGCGGCAAATATTTCTGGTTAAAAGCCAAAATCTAATCCCGAAATGCGCGGGTCTTCCCACCAATGGCTACTTTTGCTTGTGGTACTTTTGGTCGCTGCTTATCATTGGATTTACAGCAACAATAATCTGTATAGATTGTCACCAAACATTAGAGAAACATCCGGGAATATTTCTTGTTGTTTGTCAACTAATCAACCGTGAAACCGAAGATATAAACCTCCGTATAATTACGGATATTGTGAAGATAAGCATTGGGAGATGCTGCCAGTAAGTATTTCAGGGCAAATCCTTTGAGTATGCCACGTTTAAAGTCACTCAGGATTAAAATTTAATTTGATTACCTTCAATGTTAAACAAGTTAAATCTAAGTTGTCAATAGCCATAATCTGCGACATTATTCGACATTCGACATTATTTTTTAAAAAAATCAACAAATCCGGCAAATTTTTGCCTCACATTTAGCAAAAAAAAAGGCGCAAATTTTTTCCAGATTTACACTTATGATACCTATACACCCTTTGTATGGCAAAGGTTTCAACCAATGCTTTCCCTGACTTATCTCTCAGCAAAAAATTTTTGCGACATATTACCCCATGTCGCAAAATGTCGCAAAATGTCGCAAAATGTCGCAGCTAAAAGTTTTGTAAAGATTTGTTAAAAATGACATTTAAGCACTTTCTGTAACCTCGGTGACTCTGTGGTTCATTTTTGGTTCATTTTTACCACAGAGTCACCGAGAAGGCACAGGAGGTATTTTGCCCCAAGAAAGCTTTCTGGAATAGAAATTACCGCCCGCCGAAACAAATGGTATAATTTAAATCAGGAATTACTCAAATTAATCAATGAGAACTGATACGATATTTTATCAATTATTTCAGACATTTCCTAGTCTGGTATTTGAACTGATTGGGGCTGACCCAAAATCCGCCAGTAACTATGAATTCTCCTCTAGGGAAATTAAAGAACTGGCTCGCCGGTTTGATGGCATATTTTTGCCAGCGGCAGATGCGGATTTACCCATTTATTTCGTGGAAGTGCAGTTTCAGGAAAAATCTGACTTTTACTGGCGCTTTTTTACGGAAATATTTGTGTATCTGGGTCAATATCAACCCACTCAAGATTGGTGTGCGATCGCGGTATTTGTCTCTAAGAGAATAGCCCCAGAAGTGCCGGTTCAATATCGGGGTTTGCTGATGAGTCAGCAATTGAAACTTGTCTATTTGGATGAACTTACCCTGTCAGATTCTCCCTCCCTGGGACTGAGTATTGTGCAGTTGGTGGTGGGAGATAAAGAGACAGCCAAACCCCTGACCGCCCAAGCTATGCAGCAAGCGAACCAACTGAGTGATCCAGGGTTGAAGGCAAAAGTTGTAGAATTAGTAGAAACGGTGTTGATTTATAAATTTACTGAATTAACCAAGGAGGAAATCCAAGCAATGTTTAGCTTAAGTGATTTAAAACAAACAAGAGTTTACCAACAAGGGAAAGAAGAAGGTAAACAAGAAGGTAAACAAGAAGGTAAACTGGAAGGTAAACTGGAAGGTAAACTGGAAGGTAAACTGGAATCGGTGCCTAGTTTATTGGCAGTGGGTTTAAGTGTAGAACAAGTTGCCCAGGCGTTAAATTTGGATATACAATTGGTGCAGCAGGTTGCCTCTAAATCAGCGGAAAATCCTAAATCTTAACCAGTGAGAGAAACAGAAACCGGGTTGCGGCGTTTTGGGTTCTAGCCCGATATATCTATATAAACCCGGTTTCTGTGATTATGGTATAATTTAAATCAGGAATTACTCAAATTAATCAATGAGAACTGATACGATATTTTATCAATTATTTCAGACATTTCCTAGTCTGGTATTTGAACTGATTGGGGCTGACCCAAAATCCGCCAACAGCTATGAATTCTCCTCTAGGGAAATTAAAGAACTGGCTCGCCGGTTTGATGGCATATTTTTGCCAGCGGCAGATGCGGATTTACCCATTTATTTCGTGGAAGTGCAGTTTCAGGAAAAATCCGACTTTTACTGGCGCTTTTTTACGGAAATATTTGTGTATCTGGGTCAATATCAACCCACTCAAGATTGGTGTGCGATCGCGGTATTTGTCTCTAAGAGAATAGCCCCAGAAGTGCCGGTTCAATATCGGGGTTTGCTGATGAGTCAGCAATTGAAACTTGTCTATTTGGATGAACTTACCCTGTCAGATTCTCCCTCCCTGGGACTGAGTATTGTGCAGTTGGTGGTGGGAGATAAAGAGACAGCCAAACCCCTGACCGCCCAAGCTATGCAGCAAGCGAACCAACTGAGTGATCCAGGGTTGAAGGCAAAAGTTGTAGAATTAGTAGAAACGGTGTTGATTTATAAATTTACTGAATTAACCAAGGAGGAAATCCAAGCAATGTTTAGCTTAAGTGATTTAAAACAAACAAGAGTTTACCAACAAGGGAAAGAAGAAGGTAAAGAAGAGGGTAAACTGGAATCTGTGCCTAGTTTATTGGCAGTGGGTTTAAGTGTAGAACAAGTTGCCCAGGCGTTAAATTTGGATATAAAATTGGTGCAGCAGGTTGCTGATAAATCAGCGGAAAATACTGGATCTTAACCAGTGAGAGAAACAGAAACCGGGTTTCTCCGATAATTTTGGTATCCAGGCCGAGATTTCTATAGAAACCCGGTTTCTGCCCCGGTTTCTGTCTCCCTAAGAAAAGCGATCGCCCCCACAAAAAAGCGATCGCTCCTCCGTTCAATCAATCCAGTCAACATTTACATCAAAGTTAACGTAATAACATCCATCGGGGCAATTACTTCTCAGATTGTGACTCCCCAATCCCCAGTTTCTACTAGCGGAAAAAGTTTCTGTAACTTGTCCTAATGGATCGTCTTCGTCCATCCACCCGCCATCTTCATCCACACCATTGACATAAATACTCAGATTTTCTTCTTTGGATAAAGTTACCTGAAATTGTTTATTAACTGAATAAGTCCTCCCGCTATTGGCATTAGAGTTTCGCCAAGTTTTTGTCTGACCGTTGACCCGAAAAGTGAAATCCACTTCCGCTGACCCAGCCGGATCGGCATCATCCTCAAGATAAACGGATTTGAAATTTACTGTAACTTTTGCTTTGGTGCGTTCTGCACGGGTATGAATTACATGAAGGATATATATTTCCTGATTCTGGCTTTTCAGAATAATGCGATCGATTATTTGGAGTAAATCACCGGAAATTCCATTCTCTCCTAAATTTAGAGACACCTTAAATTGACCCCCAGCTAACCTTTTCTTGATAACTCTAGGAGAACTAGGATTTTCTATCTTAGCTTTTCGGGCTGCTTGTTCATTCAACTCTGCAATAATTTGAAACTCGTTAGGATTCAGGTAATAGCCATATAACTCAACCGATGAAGTTTGGGGTTGGTTTCCTTTTAAGATTATTTGTTTTGGATCATTACAAATCACAGGTAGGGGGGCGGGTATGGTTCGGGGAGATGCTCCAATTTTTTGGGCTAACTCGTTTCTTTTTTTGAGAATTTTTTTCTGAAGTTCATAGCCAACATAGTCATTGACAAAAGTAGCATTACATCGCATTTCTGCTCCCGCAGTATTTATGGTAGTTTCAGCAAAGTTTTCTAATTCATAGCTAATAGTTTCTTTAGTTGAACTTTCCAAGTCTTTAACCACCTGACGCCAATTGGCCGATTCGTTCTCTAAGCGATTAATGGCTCGATCGAACTCAGCTAAGGTATTGTCTACCTTTCCTAAATCAAAGCAAGAAGAGGTAGACAATATGAGGATAGAGGCAATACTAATTTGGTAAAATAGTCTCAAACCTTTAGTTAATTTCATCTTTTGGTTAATTTATGATATTGTGAGTATTGTGAGTTGCGCTCATGGACAATTATAATATAAGAAATCCGAAGATGCGATCGCCCATCATTGGTAGGGTGTGTTAGGCGGCGCGAAAATTTTTTCTAACCACAAATAACCTTCAATTGCGCCGCCGTAACGCACCAAATGAACCCTGGTAAAAAAAGGCGATCGACCTTTTGATTGATTTAGCTGTGAGGGGCGATCTCTCTTTCGTTATATCCTTATCCGAAGGCAGTGGGTAAGGATAATTGTCACGTTATTACATTTGGTTTTATCTAAAAATTACATCCTGGAAAGCCGGTTTGATAAGCTATAGCAGCCCGAGCGGCAACAGGCAGATAATTGTAGCTGGTACAAGTCTGGCGAATCAATTGCGTGGTTCTTTGAAAAATATCAGGACCTTGACGCTCAGAAAACTCTAGGTGAAGATGACTTATATACTTGGCTATTTCAGGAGAGATGTTCTGATTGCTCAGACCGCTGGCACGTGAAGAACAACTTGGATCCCATTTTCCGCAAGCTGTAGGTATATCCAAGGGTTGTGAGACAAATAATGTATTTCCTCTTCTGTCATATCCAACTACATTAACTGTAGCGCGAACACCTTGTGTTCGCTCCGTAGCAATCGCGGAACCTTGAATCCTCAACGATCCATCGCGATAGAGAGTGGCTTCTACTTCACTATACCCTCCTCCCATATTTTGCCGTTTTGTTTGAACAACTCTCTGACTTGTTTCGGGTCGAATTTGGCCTCGTTGTTTAAGGCGAATATCTAAACCGATATTTTCTGATGTATTGCTATAACTTGACCAAGCATTTTTTGCTTGAATCACTTCGGGAATGCTCCCCAATATGGCCAAGATAGTGACAGTTCCCGCTATTGTACGGTTTATGAATTTTTGCTTGATTTTCACAGAAAAAACTCCTTAATTACAGAAATTACAGCACAACGATCGCCCATCGCATTTTTCGACTTAAACTCGTTCCCTGGTTCTGACTTAAAAATACGGAAAAACTGTCTTACAGTAACGAAAAGAATTAACCGAAAAATTGCCAAGGCTGACCTTCAATTCCCTAAATAGATAATTCCCCGGTAAAGCCATGAGTCAAATTTTTGGTAAAGCCCCTTTGCTTGTGTCGTGTTTTAATCGACCGCTGATTAACTTTTTAATTTCTTAACACCGATGTTAACCGATCTAAAAATCAACTGTCAAGACCCATGTATTGCGACATTTTGCGACATTTTTCGACATTTTTCGACATTTTACCAACACTTTAAATAACCATTAAAAATGTCGATGAAAATCATTACTAAATTTATCTAATTTTTGGTGGACAATTGCGGTATAATTATCATCAGCCTTAGCCTAAATCCTTTGTGTAGCCTAGGACTGAAGCGGCGATCGCCTCTTTTGGCCTTGCCGCTCGAAAAATTTGCGACATTTTTCCCATGTCGCAAAATGTCGCTAACGGTAACTTTTGTAAACTTTTGTAAAGTTTATTTTCAGGCAAAAACATTGAATATCTCCGCAAAAATACGGAGATATTTCCGCCCTGGGTTCTGAATGTATTTAACTTGCTAGGGTAGCCCTTAGCAAACCCTTTCATCGCCAACCAAATCCCAGTTGCATAAATATTTTTTAATGTTTAACATTTTTGTAGATTTAAATACAGACAAAGGACTTATGACCAATGACCAAGGACAAAAAATAACCGTCAATGGGTGCATTCTATATATGTATCTTCGTTGCACCCCCATCAACTGTCAGCTATCAACCGCAAACCGTTTAATTTTTTTGACCCATGAATCAAGAAGAAGTGCAAGAACTTTTCGCCTTTGCCCAACAGTTACTCGAACGAACGACTAATGAAATTTTCTCTGATTTAGAGAAGATCACCCTCCAAGGCATCATCAGCGATCGCAGTTATGAACAAATAACTAGCGATAAATCCATCAAATTCACCCCCGATTATCTCAGGCAAACAATTTCTCCCAAATTGCGGAGAAAATTAACTGCTGCTTTGAAAAAAGTGGGGGTCGTGGATGCAAATACGAAAACCATTCTAAAAAAAGAAATACTACCAAAACTGCGACAAGCTTTGCTCAGAGAATATCCTGGGGAATTTACCTCGGATGGATACTCCCAACCCGACGACAGAGGAAACCCAGGGAAGGGAAACCAACCCATGACTACAGGATTCACCCAACCCCTATTACCCCAACTCCTATTATTAAGAGGGGGACAAAGGGCGATGGGAAATTTTTTCCCTCCACAACGGATTTACCAAAACCTCCCCACCCGCGATCACACTACTTTTATCGGTCACGAAAAACAATTGAATCGCTTGCTGAAACTCTTATCTTGGGATAGTCGCATCCATCGCATTAGCGTTGAAGGAATTGGTGGGGCAGGCAAAACTACGTTAATTGTGGAAGCGGCTTATGCTTTTTTAGAGTCAGCAGAATCGCCGAATTTTGACGCGATGATTTTTACTTCGGCGAAACCCCACCGACTCACGAGTACGGGTATTTTACCTCGGTTAAAAAAAGAGAATAGTCAGAAATTTTCCGCACGATCGCCCGTACTTTGCAACGTCACGATCTACTGATGGGAGATAGCGATCGCCAACTGGAGGAAATTCTGGATTGCTTATCTTATCAACGCACTTTATTAATGATCGATAATCTGGAAACAGCGGCAGATTTAAATGATGTGCGTTCTTTTTTACTTGAAGCGCCCCCTACGGTAAAAGTATTGATTACTAGCCGTCAACAAGCTTTATTAGATGTTTCGATTCGCCTAGAATGTTTTAATAAAAAAGATAGCCTGCATTTAATCAACCATCACGCCCAGGAAAAAGATATCCCGGTTACGCCTAAACAAGCGGAGGTCATTTATACCACTACCGGGGGAATTCCGGCGGCAATTGTTTATACTATTGGTCAACTGAGTGCCGGTTATCATTTCACTGAAGCGATCGCCAATTTGAATCACTCCGACGGAGAAATTGCCCGCTATTGTTTCCAGGGTTCGGTGATTCCTTTGCGGGAAAAACCGCCCCATTTTCTGCTCATGGCTTTGGCTATTTTTCCCAATCCTGCTTTACCAGAAGCTGTCAGCGCAGTAGGGAATGTTCCCGACCTGAATCATTTTGCCCCGTTGCAACAGTTATTTCTGGTGAAACTGCATCAAGGACGCTATCAAATGTTGCCCTTGACGCGGGGTTATGTATTAACTGAACTCCAAAGTTATCCCAACTTCGAGAAACTTGCCCGCGATCGCTGGGTGAAATGGTATTTAAACTATTGCCAAAAGTATGGCAAAACCGATGCACAAGAATGGAGTGAATTTACAGAATTAGACCAAGAATGGGAAAATATAAGTGAAGCGATCGAATGGACAATTATGGCAGATCGCTATGAAGATTTTGGTCAATTTTGGCAATACCTTAAAGGCTATACCCATTTTGCTGGATATTGGTCGGAACGGTTGCGCTGGATGGATTGGTGGCGAGAAACAGCGGAAAACCGAGCCGATTGGCTGACGGTGGTAGAGGCGATCGGGGATAAAAGTCGCACCCTAATTTTACTAGATCAACCGGAAGATCGACAAGAAGCAACCCAACTGTTAAACCAGGCTTGGCAACTATGTCAAACTTATCAACTAACCATTAGCATCAATTTAGCCTTGGACATGGCAGTGCTCCAGGTTCATCAACAAAATGAAAGCGCTGCTAATCAATGGTTTAGTGAAGTGACTAAATTGTACCAAAATCTGCCCCCTAATGACCCCAGACATCCCCGAATTCCCATTCAAATTCTTTACTATCGCGGGGAACTGCATTTTAAAAAAGCCGAGTTTATTCCAGCGCAAATATGAAAAAGCCGCAGAAGAAGCTAGGAAAACTGGTTGGCATCGAGCGATGATTTTTTGCCAAATTTGGTTAGCTTTGGTTGCCATTAGCCTGAATTTACTTCCAAAAGCTGAGGTTTTGTTAAAAGAGGCTTTACCAGAGGTGGAAAAGAATGGCGATCGCCGTTGTTTGGCTTTTTGTAAGCGGGCATTTGCCTTATTGAAAAAAGCCCAAAAAAATTGGCAAGAAGCAAAATATTGGGCTGCTTTAGCTAGGGAAGATTTTCGCCATTTATTGATGCGGCGAGAAGTGGCAGAAATGGATGAGTTTTTGTCATTTTAGAGTGGTTGTTGGGTAGGGATTCTTTGGGTAGGGATTCTTTGGGTAGGGATTCTTTGGGTAGGGATTCTTTGGGTAGGGATTCTTTGGGTGTTGGCAACGGATGGGTTGATTGATGGGGTAATTAATTTGGCAGCGGATGGGTTGATTTATGGGGTAATTAATTTGGCAACCGATGATCAAGAGGGAAAAAACGGTGATGAGTTTTACCAATGTAGGGGGGCGAAGCATTCGCGCCTACATCCTGTGGATAAATCGTTAAAATTCATGCGCGAATGCTTCGCCCAAAGGACACGGCATTGCCGTGTCCTTACTCTGGCAGATTTATGTCAACAAATTACCCAAAAAAGTCGCTAATTTCTACTTTAATATCTACTGATGGTCGCATGGCATTGGTATGTTCTACTAACACGCAAACTCCCGGTTTTTTAGCATCATTGCTAGAGTCTTCTGAGTTGCTGGATTCGGCTTCAGCGAGGTTGATGCCAAAGTGTTTTTCAAATAATGCTTCTGTTTGGGCAAATGCAGCATTGAGTTGTTGTCGATCGCCCTCATCGCGAATGCCAAAATAAGGAAAATGATGGATAAACCGACCAAATAACATTTGACAATCTTGGGCATATTTGCTGGTATCTAAAATATGTTGATGCCAAACGTGATCGATTTCTCGGTTCGGGGCGATCGCTACATTAGGATAAAGATAAATTAAACCCAGAAACATCAAATAACGGCTTAAAGCGCGATTCACTTGCTGATAAGTTAATCCTTCCCCAGTTTCTGGGTGCATCAATTTATATGCGATCGGACCTAGGTCTAGTTGTTTAATTTTGTTAAAAAATGACATAACAATGATGCCTACTGCCTAAAAAACGCTAATAAAAAGCATCAATTGGGAGGCAAAAACAAGTCAATACTCCCAGAATCGTGATGAAAATTGCTGATAAAGCCTTATAATTTAAGGGTTCCGTCTCTGGGATGCCGGAAATTCATATGGGATCTCCCAGATGATTAGACCTGTTGGGATCATCCCCTGCATTGTAAATATATCTGTAGGGGCGAAGCATGACCGCAGAAGTTAGATGGATTAAAAGCCAGAATTTTTTACAGTGATGCTTCCTTCGCCCATGATTGACCTGTTGATTTACCTGTGGTTATATTTGGAGGTGAGAATGCCGCAAAGAAAAAACTTGACTTGGGGAAAAATTCCCAGGGAACGGGTGAGTAGGTTTTTGCAAGTTTTGCTGGATAGCCGCAATTATTCCCCGGAACTTCTCCAGGTAGAATGGCAAGTAGGTCAGCGCGATCGCTATCGGTTATTGGTTCATTACACTACTAAAGCAAATATAGTTAAGTTAATGACAAAAATGCCCTACCCTAGTGAGAAAAAGAAAGCAGAAATTCAAGATGCGATCGCCCATTTAGAGGAATTGCAAATATTAACCGACCTGCGCCAGGTGAAAACAGGGGCAAAAGCCGAAAAATTATCATTGTATTTAGATTTAACCAGCCAAAATTTATAAAAAATTATGAATTTTATTTTAGAAAAACAGTGGTTTAAAAAGTCATTATATTCCAGCGATCGCCCAAATCATCGAGGGGATGAAGAGACTATCCCAGAGAACCGGGATGCGGCGATTGCCTCAGCAAATTATGACTATCAATTAACCGCTGAAATAGAACAGCAGGGAAATCATAAAATTGTTCGCTGGCAAATCAAGCTTTATGGTAATTTAGCCGAATTAACCCCAGAATCACTCAAAAAAATTCAAACTGTAGTTCGTGAAATTGCTGGGGACGACGCTCAAAATATAATGAATATAACCGCAGGATCGATTATCATCGAATTTGCTGGCAGTGAAGCAGGATTTAAACGCATTCAATCTCTATTTAATCGGGGTGATTTAACCGAAATTGCCGGGCTACCAGTAGAAGCAGTGGCAGCGATCGCGCCGATGGAAGATTCGGTAAATTTAAGCCAATGGCGGCCCGATATTTTTTCCGCTGGTTGGCAGGCGATCGCCTCATTATTAAGTTCCACTCAAATGCAGTTAGCCTTTGGTTGGCGATCGGCTTGGCAGGCAGAAATTATCGGGGGACAGCGGATTAATATCGCCGGAATTTCCCTAGTATTAGTCATAGCTTTAGCCCAGGAAACTGAGGCAAAAGCTCGGATTTGCGTGCAAGTCCACCCTACCCCAGCCTCCAACCATTTGCCCGCAAATTTAGAATTAACTCTCCTCGATCTAGAAAGAAACCCGATTTTGACCACCGCGATCGCCAATGCCACCAGCGGTTTTTTACAATTAGACTTTAGAGGCGACCAGGGGGAACCGTTTACAGTGAAAATTTCTTTAGACAATGATATAATTAACCAAAATTTTACGATCTAATTTTGATCTAAATAATTCACAAATTCACAGGTCTGAAAAACTGATGGCCAAGTTAGTCATACTAATTTTGCAAGAGGGCAATTTTGAGCAAGGATTTCGGGCTTTGTTGCAAATTCGGGGTGATGACCCGCCAACGGAAACCGAGATCCAAATTCCGGGCATCCTTCCACCAGCCCCAGACATCCCGGAATTACTCAATCGATGGCGGTCTAACTTTCAATCCGTAAAAACATCGAGACTGGAAGCGATTTCTAGTCAAGTAGTGTCCCCAAATCCGCAAGTTGCCCAAGAATTAACCGATCGCTTGAATGAATGGCTAAATTATGGGGATAAGCAATGGCGCGACATTCGGGATTTATTGCTGCAAAATACCCAAGAAAAAACTCGGATTTTGCTAGAAACGGAGGATATTGATTTACGGCGAATTCCTTGGCATACTTGGGATATATTTGCCAGGGGAAATTATAAGAAAACAGATATTGCCTTAAGTCCCCGCAGCTATCAGCGACCGAATCGGGATATTTTCCCCAGTAAAACTGTGAAAATTCTGGCAGTTTTTGGTGATGCTACCCATCTGCAACTAGACATCGATCGACAAGTTTTAGAAGCGTTGCGCGATCGCCAAGGGGAAATTACCATTCTGCAACAACCCACCCCAGAACAACTCCGGCAACTCTTGCGCCAAGAATTCTGGCATATATTCTTTTTTGCCGGTCATTCCCAAAGTGATGAACATGGGAAAATTGGCCGATTTAAACTTAATAAAACCGACTGGATGGCGATCGCCGATTTAAAAAATGCCTTAGATATTGCCATTAACGAAAACGGGCTACAACTGGCAATTTTCAACTCTTGTGATGGCTTGGGATTAGCCAATCAACTCACCCAATTGCACTTACCCCAAAGCATTGTCATGCGCGAACCAGTCCCGGACGAAGTAGCCACCAAGTTTTTGCAAGAATTTCTCTGGTCTTTTGCCAATGATGAATCATTTTATGCCTCAGTCCGTTATGCAAGGGGAGTATTAGAAGATGCCTTTCATCAGCAATATCCTGGGGTGAGTTGGTTGCCAGTCATTTTTCAAAATCCCGCTGGGTTTTCTCCCACTTGGCAGGAATGGTTAAACTCCGGTATTTCCTTAGATTTATCACCCACAATTTCCCCAGAAGTTGCGGTCAATTACCTCAGGGATTATTACCAGAATAATCTGCCCCTTGATTGGGACACGATCGCGCCCAAACTTGCCATTAAACTCGGTATTTATTTATCCATAATCAGTACCTTATCTCTTTTAGCCAGTTACGTTTTAGTCAAAAGTGAACCTTGGTTAGCATCCTTTGGCAAACAAAGTTGGATTGTGGAACTGGCTCAAAGTATGATATTAATTGTCGGCATTATTTATCTGGTAGCTAGTAAGTTTTCTCAAGAAACAAGAGAGTTTTTTGCCTTTCGCCGCCCCCTGAAAGACCCCATAGGAATTTTTAGTTTATTCCGGGTATTTATTGGCCTATTTTCATTGGCGATCGCTGGTTTATTATTGGATCACCATCTCTGGACTGGGCCAAATGCCCTTAAGGACAAATATCAGGTGGTTTTTTCAACCGCAGATAATTTTTTTACCTATCATATCCCTTACTTATTATATTTGCCTTATTCAACAATTAACTTTGGGTTAGCGGTCTGGGTATTTGCGGGCGCTGGTTATGCCGCAATTAAGGATTTGCTGCAACTGCGATCGCAAAGCCTAAATATTAAACATCAAATTGAATCCATCGGTGAAAGCCCATAAAGATGCGGTAATCCGCGAACATCTCATTGACATTTTTCAAAAATATTGCTACGATCTAATTAACTTAATCAAACGTTATACGTCCTTATTCTCTGGGTTAGCTATTGTCGTTTTGTTTCACATCAGTATCAATAAATTTTATGCCCATAAAAATGTCTTATCTGAAGCAGCCCAAGCCTGGTTTTGGATTGGGGTGATTGTGGTGGCGATCGTCTTACTGATTATCTTTTGGGGATTTTACCATTATGAAACAGTTTTCCAAGAAACCTCTCATGGTTTGTCAAAATTTAAAGTCAGTTATCAAGAGTTTGAAAACCAACATAATTCCTGGAATGTCTTAAAAAGAATTTGCCAAGCAAATCTTAGCATTTATCTAGGGTTATTCATGTTTTTTTTCTCTAATTTTTTTATTATTGCCCATTAACAAATAATTAATAATTTAAATTATTAATTATTTGTATTCGCCCTTTCCTTATAAAAGAAAATTGTAGGTTTGGTTGAGGAACGAAACCCAACTTACGAATACCCACTGGGCGAAGCATTCCGGCAGTTAATTCATTGTTTTAACCAATAGCTATTTGCCGAAATCCTTCGCCCCTACTAAAATTGTAGGTTGGCTTTTTGTAACGAAACCCAACCTAAGAATACCCACTGTAATGTAAAATAATATAAAATAATTAAAAATAAACCAATGGTAAAAATTATCCAACGAAATGTCACCCCTGATGAAGCGAATTTACTGGTCAAAGAAATCCAGGGAACTCCTTATATTGTTGGTTATACATTCTCAGAATGGATGCAAGCGGAAAATATCCGCATTGCGGAAGATGACAATGGGCATCTCATGGGAGTTAGTTTAAATAGTGACTTTGCTCAAAATTGGACAAAAATCGCTGTTTTATATGTCCGGGAAGCGTATCGCGGTCAAGGAATTGGCAAACGCTTATTTTATGCTGCCTGTGAAGAGGCGATCGCCCGCAACAGAAATATTTACACCATTAGTGCCAACCCGATTGTGATTCTTATGATTAATGATTTGGGTTTTGCCACTTTTCCCGGTTTATTCTCATTTCCAGAAAGCCTGCAAAACCACCGCAGCATTATTTACGGGCATACCCTAAAATGGTTGGCTAATTTCTATAGAATTAAGGAAATAATTAGAAAGCATTATGTTTACAAATTGAAAGAAAACTTTGTTTATGCCATTCGCTTAAAATCTCCTGGTTGAAACCAAGTAACCGCTGTAAGAAAGAAAACCGCTATCCCACTTAAGCCCAAAAAAGCACTAAAAAACTACTCTGACCAATTTGGAGAGTGGCTAAAACCTTCACCGTATCAGGGTTTTACCTAAGCCGATGACGGGAGTCGAACCCGTGGCCATTCGATTACGAATCGAATGCTCTGGCCTCTGAGCTACACCGGCAATGAACACATACACTGATTATAGCAGAGGTGCTGAAATTTGCATAGAGGTGAAGCAGAAGAATTATCGGCAACCGAGTTAAGTCATTCCGGGTCATTCCGGGTCTGTCAGGGGTGACTGTCAGGGGTGACTGTCAGGGGTGCCAATTTCCGCAGCTTTTGTCAATAATATAGACTGAAGTTGATTTTGCCAAACCATTAAGGATTCTGAAGGATTGTCATTATGCCTACTTATACTGGAATTTCGAGTGAAGCGTTTCGCCATCCCCTCGATCGCGAAGCGGAGGAAGCTTTACGCAGTCTGCCCGGATTTGAACTCCTAGCCAGCAAATTTGTGGAATTTATCTATGAACGGCCTCAATTTGTCTATCACATGGGCAATAGTATCCAAGTTGGGCCGCGTCAGTATCCCACCTTGTACGGAATTTTTCGGGAATGTGTCAGGGATTTAGATGTTTACCCAGAACCGACTCTGTTTGTCAGCCAAAATCCGGTGGTGAATGCCTATTCCTTGGGCAAAGAACATCCGTATATTGTGATCAATACGGGGCTGTTAGATATTCTCAATGAAACAGAAATTCGCTCGGTAATTGCCCATGAACTCGGCCATATTAAATGCGAGCATACTATTTTAATTCAAATGGCAATTTGGGCGATTAACTTTGCTTCAACCCTAGGAGAAATGACGATGGGCTTAGGCAATTTAATCGGCAGCGGCTTGATTTTCGCGTTTTATGAATGGCGACGCAAAGCCGAATTATCGGCAGATCGCGCTTCCCTGTTGGTCATGGATGATTTAAATCCAGTAATGTATAGCATGATGAAAATTGCCGGGGGAAGTCACCAGTTTAGCCATGAATGTCACTTAGATGAATTTATTAAACAGTCGGAAAATTATCAGGAACTTGACGATGATAATCTGAATCAGTTGTATAAGTTTTTGCTGTACAACGGGGCACAAGGTATGATGTTAAGTCATCCGTTTCCCGTGGAACGCCTTAGCTATTTGCGAGAGTGGGCAGTTTCACGAGAATATCAACAAATTAGAGCCGGGAATTATGCTCGGGCAGGAGCACAAGGGTCGGTGCCAGTGCGTTCTGAATCTTCATCGGATGAAGCGGAAAGGTTGCGGCGGCAAATTGAGGAGTTGCAACAGCAAATCGATCGGATTAAGTCCAAGTAATTCAAATTGGTTTATGTCTAAATACGGCTACCTCTATCGATTGGTAGGGGCGATCGCCATTTCCTCTGCTACTTTATCCCTGACTCTGGCGACGGTGATGCGATTGCCCATTGCCGCGCGATCGGCCAAACCACTCAACCTGTTGACTGTCTCCAGACCGGCAGATCCGTTTCGAGAAGCGATCGGCCAAGCAACCAGGGCGGCAACTCTGGCTCAAAACGCCTTCAGTCCCACAGACTGGAACCAAGTAGCAATGGCTTGGATCGAGGCAGTGGCTTGGATGCAAAGCGTTCCACCCAATAGTCCTAAACGGGTATTTGCCGAGAAAAAAGTCGTGGAATATTTAGAAAATTTCACCCAAGCACAACGAAGGGCGGCGGGAAATTTTGGCTTATCTTATCCCACCCTTGGCAGCGAAATCCTCGATAGACAATTGGAACTGTACTTGTCTTATATTGCTGCCGTGGGTATTCCCGATGTGGCGATAATTGGCAGTTCTCGGGCTTTGCAAGGGATCGATCCAAGTGTCTTACAGCAAGCCTTAGCTGCCCGGGGCTATCCGGGGTTAAGAATTTTTAACTTTAGTGTCAATGGTGCAACGGCTCAAGTGGTCAATTTTATGTTGAGCAAATTGTTAACCCCCAACCAACTCCCCCGAATGATTATCTGGGCAGATGGCTTGCGAGCATTTAATAATGGTCGATTTGATCGCACCTACAACGAGATTCTCAATTCTCCGGGCTATCAACTCTTAATGTCCGGCACTCGCCCGACTCTGGGGTCGCAACTGCCCGCTACCGCTATCAGCGAAGAGACTTTTCACGCCAAACAGCTTTATAGTTATCAGCCGGTAGTCCATCATGAAACCTGGGATGACCCAGGGGTAATGATGCCAGGAATTTTGGCTCAAGGGGGTCCAGGCAGTTCTTTGTTTGAGGCCATTGATGCCAATGGTTTTAGAGCCGTCTCTACTCGATTTAATCCGTCGGTTTATTATCGACAAAATCCGCGAGTATCGGGAAATTATGATGGGGACTATGCCCGGTTTCAACTCGGAGGGAGTCAAGATGCGGCATTGCGATCGGTGGTAGCCCTAACCAAAGCCCGGAGAATTCCCTTGTTGGTGGTCAACTTGCCCGTCACCAATGACTACTTGGACAGTAGCCGCAGTTATCGCCAACAACAATTTCGTCAATATATGCAGAATCAGGCGCGATCGCTCGGCTTTGTCTGGCGGGACTATTCCCAGGGAAATCTCAGCCGCAATGAATACTTTGAAGACCCCAGTCATCTCAACCGCTTTGGCGCAGCGGCAGTGGCGCGGCAACTAGCAGCGGATCAAGCTCTGCGCTGGCCGAGAAGACAGTAGCCATTTATCCCCCATCGAGTCATAGACAGTGGCAAAGCCAGTGAGGAATGATTGTTAAAAGTTTGTTTCAACGACAACCGATGTGCCATGATTCGCCATAAAGTAAATTAAATAAGGGTCATCTTTTATGAGTGGTGGTTGTCTCAAATGAGGAAGAATCATCCCATTGATTCAGTAAACGGCGGTAAAATGTCGTGGACAATTCCCGGATTGACAGCCCATAGCCCAGTTTCTTGAGCCTTTTTTTCTCTGTCAATATTCGGACAAATATTCGGACAAGATATTGGGATCGGATATGGGGACTAGATCATCCACAACATCATGGACAACATATTGGTGCAAAATAATACATTAAAGCTTTCTATTGACCCTTGACCGCAAACAGTGAAGCGCTAACCGTTAACCGTTAACCGTCAACCGTCAATTAATCAAGCTTTTTCAGGCGATTGCAAATTTGATTGGAAATATTCAATTGGAAATAGGAGTATAAACCTTATGGTCGTCTCCACGGGTCAACAAGCAGCTACCCAACTCACACATTCTCTCCGAGCCAAACATCCCAAAAAGCATAATCATTACGGGTTTAAGGACTTTTTTCATTTTGATGCCGCCCAGGGCAGCATTACCGACTGGAATCAGTCTCGGAATATTTTGACCAGTGAAGATTTTATTATTGGGTTAGTGGAAGGATTAGAAGAAGAAGTGGGTCCTGCTTCTTCGGTGATTATGTACACCATTGGCGAAGAATGGGGCAACAAAGATGCTGCTTTTTTTAAAGAATGGTTTGAAAAAGAATATGAACGAGAAGTGCGCCAGACAAATTTAATGTTTTTATTGGAAACATGGTGGTGGCCTTTTACTTCTCAAGGGTGGGGACGATGGGAAGTCGATTTGAGCGATCGCAAACATGGATTTATGTTCATTAACTTATTTGATTCTGCCGTAGCTCGCACCCTGGGAGATGTGGGCAAACCTGTTTGTTATATCTACGCGGGGTTATTTGCCGGTTTCTTTAGCTGCTTAGTGAAAAAACCCTTAAGCTGCATTGAACTGCAATGCTACTCAATGGGCGAAACTTACTGTAAATTTCTCATCGGCAACAAAGATCGGATTGATGCGGCTGCTTTTTGGCAAAATGAAGGAGCCACCGCTAACGATATTCAACGACGAATGCAATCTGGGGATCGATTAAAATGAGCAATGGTAGGACTTTACTAAAACTATCAGTCGATCAGTTTTTTAGCCAATGTAACTGGGCTGGTCAACCCCTAGCAATTCTGGAAAATATCGATCAAGAAACTGTTCCCGAAATTCGACTAAGTTTATTGGTGGCAGAATATTTCCGCTTAATTCCCTGGGAAGGAACTCCTATTATCGGTTCTTTACCAAAAGTCTCCGCTAATCTTGATTTGCTAGAAAATGATCCGCTTGAGGATGTCACCCTTGAGGATCTCCTCGACTCTTTTTAGTATGCTTGAGTAGTAGGGGGGGGCTGGGGGGTTGCCCACCCTACATATTGCTGACATACTATTTGTCCACATCTACCTAAGAATTAACGCTATGCATCCAGAGCTTTTGAGCCTACTAGAAACGGCTGAACAGCGATACCTAGAACCGAAAGAGATTGAACTTTATCGTCGTCATGCGGCATCTTTGAATAGACGCTTACAAACCTATGAACTACTGCGAGAACAAGAAACGAATATTTTTCAAGCGATCGCCGATGGATTAGTCAAGATATTGCCCAATGAGAGCGAACAAAACTTAGAACGGTGTTTGAAATATTGGTTATTGATTGTTCGCTATAGTGCGACGGCGATGCTGATCAACGATCTTTCTTATTTACAAAACCGTTTACAGGATTGGGTGAAAGGTTTCCTAGAAACTTATGAAACCTATCAAATTGATGTCCAGATTTATGAATTGCTGATGCAGGAATCAACAAACCATCTATCTCCAGACGATCTTAGGTTATTAGAGCCGGTTTTTCAAAAAGCCAAAGATTTAATTATCCCGACCGAAACCGGCAATTCCTGATAAATGACAAAGATTTTCATTCAAGTAAATAGTGATGAGGCACCAGCATGATTTCTATCGCCAATTTGTTAGAAGACAACGAGAAACTTTCGGGAAATTATTTTGCCTGGGATGTTTATGTGAAGGGGGATTTAGAATTAGGATTATTAGAGAATCGTCGGGGCGATCGCCTCTTGGCTTTACCCGATACCCTGATTGAGGCTATTTACAGCGGCTTGGAAAAAGAAACGGGATCCGCCACCCGTTTAGTTTTGTTTAATTGTGGCAAATGGTGGGGCAAGAATTTATATGTGCGGTTCTGCGAAGAAATCCAGGATTACTATAATAAATCAATTGCCGAAATGGACATGATTTCTTTTGTCCAATGTTTGCAACAATTTTGGAAAACTCATGGCTGGGGATTATTTGAATTTGACCAAAATTATTATCAAAAAGGATTTTTGGTCTTTAAAATTACTAATTCTTCTTTTGCCAAAAAAACCGAGAACTGGTCGGGGCCTGCTTGTTTTTTAGAAGCGGGAATTTTAACTAGCTATTTTAGTCAACTCACGGGGCGAGAACTTGCCTGCGTGCAAACCACTTGTGAATCCCTTGGGGCTGATTGTAATCGGTTTATTTTGGGCTTGCCAGACCGTCTGGAACCTGTGGAAGGTTGGGTGACAGAAGGTTTAGACCATGAGACGATTATGCATCGATTGTCTGAAACCAAAAATTGAAGCCAAAAATTAAAGATGTTTGGTCTTAATTTGCTGGGTAAAATTGGGGGCGGCGATCGCACATCAGATCCGCCCCCAATTTTATGTCTGATTGATCTTATCTCTGATTGATCTGCTGATGGGCTGTCGCGCCAATTGGATATCCGGCTCGATACAATATTGATCAAGTAATAATAAGTTCTCAGACTATGAGCATTAAAAATAAAAATTTAATTGCCGGACTGGAAGCCCTGAAAGCCAAGGATTACGAAGAAGCAATTTTTCAACTGGAAATCGTTTGTGAGACGGAACTGGATCAAACAACCATCGAAAAAGCCCAGATCAATTTGGTAGCGGCTTATGAACAAAATAACCAAATTGAAAAAGCCCTAGAAACTTGTCAAATGCTTACGGATAGCAAAAATCCCATCCACAAAAAATGGGCGAAGTCGGAAATGCCCCATTTGGCCAAGGTATATACGGCAATTTTAGAAGCACGGGCAAAAGCCAGCCGCAAAACCGCGAAACAGAAAGCCATTCACTGGTTGGTTGAATTTATTAAACGCTATCCCCAAACGATTTTATATGCTTATCAAGTTAAGTCGATTTGGCAGAAAGTGCAGCAACGCTGGGAACCAATTCAGGAATTTATGGATCGCACCGGGGAGGCGATCGTTTATAAACTGATTGAATGGTTTCCTAAGTTTACCCAAAAACTTAAGCAAATTACCCAAAAACAAAAGTAATATTGGGATTGCCTCTGTTTGACTAAAGATGGTTTACAGTAGGGCTTCACTAGATTCAATACAAAGAAATATTCTTTACTTTGAAAAGCTGGAAAAATTTAATGCAAGTTAATCATTGGAACAGACATTTAAAGGGAGCGATCGCCCGCATTCCTTTACGAGTTTTTCTAGTAGTTCCGTTTCTGCTGCAACTTTCTACGATTGTGGGCTTAGTTGGCTATCTTTCTTTCCGCAGTGGACAAGAAGCAGTGCAGGATATGGCAGAACAGCTAATCCATAAAGTCTCAGAACAAGTCCGCGATCGCCTCGATCATTATTTACAGACCCCGCAAAAACTGATTGCCTTAAACTTATTAGCCATTGAACAGGGAAATCTGAATCTAGAAAATGTCTCGGAAATTCAACAACGATTATGGCAGGAAGTTAAAATTTATGAGGATATTAATAGCCTCAAATTGCTCAATACTCAAGGGATTATTGTCGGAGTTGGGCGGGACAAAGATGGGAGAATAAGTGCGCCGAATTCCATCATTCTCGCATCAGGCAATGAGAAAGAAAGAAATTATTATTTGGCTTCGGAGACGGGAAAACCCACCCAGTTAATTCAATCCCTGAAAATGGATAATCGCGATCGCCCTTGGTATCAACAGGGAATTAAACAACCCCCGAATACCCAAGCATGGACACCGATCGCCCCTTGGACAGGGGTGGATTGGGCCAGCATGAATGCGATCGCACCGATTTACTCCAAAGGGGAATTATGGGGGGTATTTGGGGCAAATGTGATTCTTTCCCATATCAGCTTATTTTTAAGCGAAATGTCTTTTTCTCCTCATGGTCAAATATTTATTATGGAAAAAACTGGGGATATCGTAGCAACCTCCACCAAAGAAAAACCTTATGTAAAAAACATTAAAGGCCAGAAATTAATTCGCCTACCGGCGGTAAAAAGTCAGGATTGGCTGACTCGAACCACCGCCCAGGAAGTGATTAAGCAAACCAAAAACTTGGCTCAAATCCGTAACGGTGAATGTTTAGAATTTTTCGCCAAACCCCCCGATCAAAAGTTTTGGCAACTCCCTCAACGTTATTTTACGGAAGTGTTTTCCTATCAAGATGATTATGGTTTGGACTGGCTAATTGTCATTACTATTCCTGAATCTGACATCATGGGGAAAATTTATCAAAATGTGCGTGATACTTTGATTTTAGTCAGTCTGGCTTTGACGGCTGCAATTCTGTTGGGAATTTATACATCCCAATGGATTAGTCAACCGATTTTGCGGTTACGGAATTCGGCTCAGGCGATCGCCCAAGGCAACTTTGAATGTGACTTGCCCCCTGTATTAGTCAAGGAAATGCAACAGCTTACGGATACTTTTGTCTATATGGGCGATCGCCTGCATCAGTCATTTCAGGAAATGAATCATTTAAATCAACAACTCTCAGAAAGTCAAGCCAGATTAGAAAAATTCCTCGAAGCCATTCCCGTGGGGGTAGCGATTCACAATGCCAAAGGTTCATTAGTTTACATGAATCAAGCTGCAAAAAAACTGTTAAACTCAGAAATAAAGGCTGATGCTGATATCTCAGAGCAGGTGATTGCCTATCAATTGTATTTAGCTGATACTGATATACTTTATCCCCTGGAAAATTTACCTGTGGTCAAAGCCTTGAAGGGAGAAATTGTCAAAACAGAAGATATAGAAATTCACGCCAATCATCAAATAATTGCGATTGAAGCTGAAGCGACGCCTTTTTTTGACCCCCAGGGATATATTACTCATTCAATCGTAGTTTTTCAAGATATTACAGCCCGGAAATCGGCGGAAAAACTCATGGAAAATTACCAGAGTGAATTAGAAAATAAAATTATAGAGAAAACGAAATATTTACAAGCGGAAATTGAAGAACGCTTAAAAATTGAAACCGTCTTACGAGACAATCAAATCCGATTTCAGTCCCTTTCTGATGCCGCTCCTGGGGTAATTTATTCTTCGGTGCAGCGAGGAAATGGCTCGATTGAATTTGAATATGTCAGTCGCGGAATTGAATCAATTTTTGAAGCAACGGTGGCGGAAATTTTAGTCGATCCGTTACGGTTTATTTTGGGAGAAATGCATGAAGAAGATCGCCAGGGATATCTGAAAGCGCTTGCCACCAGTGCCAAGACATTAGATTTATTTTTCTATGAGTGGCGAATCATTACCCCCTCTGGTCAATTAAAATGGTTACAAGCTAATTCTCGTCCCGAACTCAGAAAAAATGGGGATATTTGTTGGCATGGCATCCTGTTGGATATTAGCGATCGCAAACAGATGGAAAATGACTTAAGAATTGCCAATCAACAGCTTGAACAATTAGCCCAAACCGATGGCCTGACTCAGTTGGCGAATCGTCGCTATTTTGATCGATACTTATCCCAAGAGTGGGAAAAAGCCCGCCAAGAACAGCAGCCAATATCACTAATTTTGCTGGACATTGACTATTTCAAAAAGTTTAACGATAGTTATGGCCACCAAGCGGGAGATGATTGTTTAAAGCAGGTCGCCCAAGGGCTTCAGCGGTCAATTCGCCGCACCACAGACCTGGTAGCCCGTTACGGGGGCGAAGAATTTGTCGTCGTTTTGCCGAACACTCAGCAACCAGGGGCAGTGGCGATCGCCCAACGCATTCAGGCTCAGGTGCGATCGCTCTCAATTCCCCATCAAGCTTCCGATATCAGCGATATTGTCACCGTCAGTATGGGGATTTGCACCACGATCCCAGCCGGTGAGTCCCCAGAGGCATTGGTGAAACAAGCGGATGTGGCTTTGTACCGCGCCAAACAGCAAGGGCGCGATCGCTATCAAGACATGGTGGGAGCGTGAGAACCCCTACCCTGTCTTTGAACCCTGGAAGAGTTTAAACCCCCTTGTATTTCCGTAATTTTATCGGTTTCATACCTCAAGATTCATCCACAACCATCGATAAATTTAACGAGACAATTTGTTCGTGAGGTTGCAAGATTTTAATGCGATCGCCTGACCCATCTTTCTCCCATAACTTCACCGCATTCATCGGCAAATTTAACAACCGATCTTGACTGGTCACGAGAATAACTTCACCAGTTTTCACCGCAGGAACAATGCCGACCACCGTATCGGTTTGATTTTTAAACTGTAAAGATTGAGTGCCAATATCTCCGGGATTTGCCAAACGGAGGCTGCTAACTTTCATCCGTTTAGCCCAGCCATCTTGGGTACACAATAAAAATTTGTCTGCCTCATTTAGGGTGACAAATCCGACCAAACTTTCCTGTTTTCCTAAACGTAAAGCTTGTTGGGCTTGTGTACCATAACTCATCATTGGTAGATGGTCGTCACTCACTTCTAATCGTAATAACCGCCCCCCAGAAGTGGCCAAAATCACAAATTCTCCCGGTTTAGTCAAATTCACCGATAACAATTCATCCCCATCTTTCAGCTTGACGACGGTTAAGCCGCGATTGCTTAAATTGCTAATTTGTTCCACAGAGATGCGCTTAATTCTGCCCCGCTTGGTTAATAAAACTAAATCAGTGGCATTTGTTTGATCGGAAAGGAGTAATTGTGTAGCAATAATATTCGGATCGCCTTGAACTGAATTCGGCAACAAAGTAATCAGGGGAGTGCCCCGCCCCTCTATGGGTTTTGAACTGCGACCGTTGGTTAATTGCAAGTCACGCAAATTTAAGGGATAAGCTTTGCCGGTACGAGTAAAAACAACTACGGTTTTGTCCGTTCGAGTGAGATAAATTTGCCGGCTAAAATCATCGATCGCCTTGCCAATGACTTCGATATCTTTGGTGGCGCTATTATCTGGTTTTGGCCGTTCAAAATTTTGGGGAGAAAATCGTTTCACATACCCCCGGTAAGTGAATTCTACCACCGTATCTTCCGGTTTAAATGCTACATCTAGAGCTAGTCCTGCCCCTGCTGCGGCTGTGGTTTTAGCCTGTTTTCCCGCAGATTTTTTCTCCGTTGTCAGATTTTGACTTTTTGTGCCTTCGCTGCTTATTTGCGCGGCCACCATTTTTTGGCCGACGTTTTTAGGGGCAATAATTCGCGTCCGCCGCTCATCACCGTATTTACGCTTGAGGGCGCGTAAATCTTTCTTTAATGCCTTTAACAGTTCGTGGCGATCGCTCAATAACTTTTGCAACTCTTGTTGCCGTTGGGTCAGTTGATCCAATTCGGCTTGTAATTTTTGCCGTTCCAAGCCGGTCAGCCGACGCAAGGGCATGGCTAAAATCGCCTCCGCTTGGCGATCGCTCAAATCCAACTCCGTTTGCAATCGCATTTTCGCCTGAGTACCATCAGGACTATCCCGTAAAATCGCGATGGTGCGATCGAGATTCGTTAGCGCCAGTAAACTCCCGGAGAGAATATGCAGTCGATTTTCTGTTTCTCTAAGTTCTTGAGAATACTCTTTTGTCAGAGTTTCTTCACGAAACCCTAAAAATTCTTGCAGAATTTCTCGCAGGGTAAGCTGTCTCGGTTCCCCGTTTACCAAAACCAGTAAAATTGCCCCAAAATTGCTTTGTAATGCCGTGTGCTGATAAAGCTGTTCCCGGACGATTTCTGGATCGGTTTCTCGCTTCAGTTCAATTACCACCCGCATCCCATCGCGATCGCTCTCATCCCGGATATCCGCCACCCCCGAAATCCGACCCTCATTCACCAAATCGGCAATTTTCTCAATCCAAGCGGACTTATTCACTTGAAACGGCAACTCGGTGACAATAATCGCATTGCGGCGATGGCGTCCCCGACTGCGTTCGATTTCTTCAATGGCCGTAATTCCCCGAACCGGAATCGTCCCCCGACCAGTGGTATATGCGGTATAAATCCCCTCGTTATCAACAATTTCACCGCCCGTGGGGAAATCCGGGCCGGGAATCAACTTAAATAATTGTTCGTCTGATAACGTCGGACAATCAATCAGGGCAATTAAACCATCAACCACCTCGTTGAGATTATGAGGAGGAATATTCGTCGCCATTCCCACCGCAATGCCCGAACAACCATTCAGCAACACCACGGGTAATTTCGCCGGGAGTACCACGGGTTCTTGTTGGGAATTATCAAAATTGCTAACAAAGTTCACCGTAGCCTCACTAATGTCTCCGAGCAGTCCTTCCTGACCGATCGCCGACAAGCGGGTTTCGGTGTAGCGCATTGCCGCAGGAGGATCGTTATCGATCGAGCCAAAATTCCCATGACCGGCAAGTAAAGGATAGCGGCTGGAAAAAGTCTGTACCATCCGCACCAAAGCATCATAAACCGCTTGATCGCCGTGGGGATGATATTTGCCTAACACATCCCCGACCACACGCGCACACTTGCGATAAGGTCTATCTGGGGTTAAACCCAACTCGTGCATAGCGTATAAAATCCGGCGGTGTACGGGTTTTAAGCCATCGCGCACGTCGGGCAATGCTCTGCCAACAATCACACTCATGGCATATTCAAGATAAGACTGCTGCATTTCTGTATGCAAGGCAGTCGAGATTACCTGCCCACTCGACAGAATCGACAACTGTTTTGCCATGAGGAACCTCTCATTACCAATAAACTTTCTGACATCGAAGGAATATTTTAAGCCCTAAAACTCGTAGGATACGAATACAGGACTTACGCCCCTTACCAGAAACCGACGGTCTTATTTAAATCTGATATATGGCGACTAGATGGGGGAATTTACTCAGTCCACTGAAAAGGGCTGATGCATAAGTCTTAGAATAGTAACCGAAAGGCGGGATTTAATCGCAATCTCAAATCCTTCTCTTCGATACACTATGACAATTAATGCATCAGACAGCAAAAAGGAAAGTGGTATGAAAACAGTTTTAATTGTGGAGGACGATCCCGTCAATGCCCGGGTTTTTTCTAAAATCCTGGCCAAACGGGGGGGCTTAAATGTCAAGCACACGGAAAATGTGGAAGAAGTGATGCACATCGCCCAAGCTGGAGAAGCGGATCTGATTCTGATGGATGTTTCTTTAGCCAGAAGTGTTTACAATGGCAAAGCGGTTGATGGGATTAAGATTACCCAAATATTGAAATCCGAGGAGAAAACCAAAAACTTACCGATTATTCTGGTGACGGCTCACGCAATGGCCGGAGATAGGGAAGCCTTTCTGGAACAGAGTGGGGCTGATGGCTACATTTCCAAGCCGGTGGTGGATCATGAAGAGTTTGTTAAGCAAATTAAAGCCATGTTAGGCGAAAATTAAGCAAAAATTAAGCGGCAATTAAGCAAGTTATTCGTTATTCGTTAAAAAGTTATTCGCCTAGCCAAATAAAGAATAACGAATAACGAATAACGAATAACGAATCAATTCCTATTGCCCTGGTAATCGTATGGGTTCTGGGGGTGCGGAACTTTCGATTTGGGCTAAAGTGGCCTGCATTCTAGGGGTTTGTAAGAATTTTTTGGTATCTTCTAACAACCGATCTCCCCACAGGTTTTCTCGGAGAAATTCGATTTGGCCATAACGGGCATCTAAACGCAAGGCTTTTTCGGCGATCGCGTAAGCTTCTTCGATATTTCCTTGGATATAAAACGCCACGGCGATCGCTAACTGGGGTTCGGCGGCATTCGGGTCAATGACAACCACAGACTGCCATCTATTTAATGCCGCTTGTTTTTTGCCTTGTTCATATTCGATTAAGCCAATATTATTTAAAGCTGGCCAGAATGTTTCATCGACGGCCATCGCTTTTTCATATTCGGCGATCGCCTGTGGCAGCTTGTTGAGCTTATAGTAAGTATTGCCCAATTCAAAGCGGGCGATCGGCAGATCCGGTTTAATTTTCAACCCTTCTTGTAAGTATTGGATCGCCCCCTGATAATTTTGCTGTTGAAAGTTGCTAGATCCTAGAGAAAACAGCACTCCTGCCAAAACTTCCCAGGTTCTTTCTTCCTTTGGCGCTAACTGGGTGGCTAACTTTGCGCGAGCCAAAGCCAAGTCATATTGCTGAAACTGCGCTAACTGAGCCGCTTGTTGGGCCAGTCTGACTCCCTGAATTTCCAACTCTTGTTGATCCAGTTCCTGGGTATGTGGCAATAATGCCTGCCCTTTAGCGGTCGGCGCGACAGTACACAAACCCAATATCACCAGCAACGAAATTAATAAATTACTACCCTTTGGCAGGGTACTGCTTTGAAACAATTGCATTCTTATTTCCGCTTTCTTGAGGCCATCTGATTTGAATCTTGACACATAGGACTGACTGACCGAATCACCTCCCGAAGTTCCTTTGGCAACAATTGGCTACCATTGGTGATTTCTCAGCTTGAAAAAGCGTCAGTCCCGATCAAAATTTTAACGAAAATTTTCACTGGTCGAGCGCCACCTATACTCCCACTTCGTGGTTGAACCGCTGTAATTCCCAAGCTTGTTCGCCATACACAGCAGAAATCTGTTCTTGACAACAAGTAATGGCAAAATCATTTAACTCTTCCGGTTCAATGTCATAGAGTTCGGCAAATACATCCGCTTGGACTCGACAAAAGCGAGGCCGATCCGCGTAAATGCCACAACGACGGGTCAGGCGATCGTAATGGATGCACCAGCCATCAGCCCCGACTAAGCTGAGATACAGTTGCCAGTCTTCTGGAGAAAGATAGTCTTCCACGTCGGGGCGATCGCTCGGATCCAAGTTACAACAAGCCCCACATCGTTCAATACACCGCCAAGTCGCCATTGTTGATCTCCCTCATTATTTCTGATTGTTTACTTCTGTGCCCGGATCCAGAAAAATCTTGACTGATTTGTTTTCAGACGAATTCCCTTCACCGCAGGATCCGGGCATCCGCAACCTAACCGAGGTTGCGGTCAAGAATTGGCTAAAAATTGCTCGAAATTTGGTACTGTGACCCAAGTGCCGGTGGCGTGAGATTCTAATGTTAAATCCATTAACAGTTGAGAATAGACTCCTTCTTTCAGGGAAGGGACTACGGTCTGACCCCTGTGAATGCCTTGAACCCAGTTGTCCACGACGCGGATAAATGGGGCTAGTCTGCCATCGCTGTAAGTCTGCGGAAATTGTAAGCGATCAGGAATTTCCATATGACGCAGGTCTTCCCCCGCTGGGGCGCCTTGAATGGTAAAGCCATGTACATAGTCTTTTTGGTTGCTGCTGCCAAGGATTAAGGTGCCGCGATCGCCATAAACTTCCACAAAATGTCCCCGTCCTTGATAAGTGGTAGAACTTAGGCAAACGTTGACCGGGGTGCCATCAGTCAGTTCTAGCATCAACAAACAACTATCATCCGCATCCACCAGTTTCAGTTTACCGCCGTCAGCGGGATCCGGACGTTCCGTAATACTCGTAGATAAATGCCCAGATAACCGCTTGACTGGGCCAAATAACCAGCTAATATAATCAAAGGCATGGGAACCGATCGCCCCCAGTGCCCCGCCCCCTTTGTCTTTTTGGGAGTACCAGTTCCAAGGGCGATCGGCAGCAGCCCGACTAGAGGCTAACCAGTCTATTTTAATTAATCGTTTTTCCCCACAATATCCTTCGTCCAATAATTCTTTAAAGCGTTGCCATGCCGGGACAAAGCGAAATTCAAAATCCATCGTGGCGATCGCGCCTTTGGTCTGGGCTAAATGATACAGCGATCGCGCTTCTTGGGCAGAAAGAGTAGTGGGTTTTTCTAATAACAAATGCTTTCCGGATTCTAACACAATTTTTGCCATCTCATCGTGCAAAAATGGCGGAGTTGAAATACTCACCGCCAGCACTTCTGGGAGATTCACCAATTCAGTTATTTCGTCACAGGCATTGGGAATTTTATAGGCATCAGCGAGTTCACTAGCCTTCTCAATATCCCGGTGATAAACAGCTACAATTTCCGTTCCGGGATGGGCTTGGAATCCGGGAATATGAATTTTTTGCCCAAAACCCGTCCCCACAATGGCGACTCCCAGGGGCTTATTTTCCCCGGTTTGACTGGCATAATCAGCGGCCACATTTATTCCTGAATCTGTCATAAATCTCTCAATTAAACTTATTCAAAACATCACTAATCTCTCAAATAATATACCAGCAGTAAATTTAATCCGGATCCCTCAAAAAATAACCGCATTATTTAGAGATTAGTGCTAATAAAAAACTATTTCTTTGCGGATGAATTCGGCAGATTTTTAACTTGTGCTTCCACCCACCGGATTACTTGCTGACCCAAAGGCACGCAATCCGGGTGAAACAAATCAACTTCCCGAATTCCCGTGGGACTGGTGACATTTACTTCCGTTAAATAACCCCCAATCACATCCAGGCCGACAAAATATAACCCATCTTTTCTTAATTTCGGGGCAACAGTCGAACAAATTTCCCGCTCTCGGTCGGTAATCTCCGTTTTCACCACTCGACCGCCCACGGCCATATTGCCCCGAAATTCATTGCCACTAGGGACTCGATTAATCGCGCCAATGGGTTCGCCATTTAACAGGATAATTCGTTTATCCCCCTCTCGGGCAGCGGGTAAATAAGTTTGCACGATCGTTGGCAGAGTCCCTTGTTGGGTACTCAGTTCAATCAGGGAGTTAAAATTCGGGTCGTCAGGTTTCAGCAATAAAATCCCTTCTCCAGCTTTACCCCCAATGGGTTTGAGCACTGCCATCCCTTGTTTTTCGGTAAACGCCCGAATTTCTGACTTATGTTGACTGACAATGGTCTCTGGGATGACGTTGGTAAACTGGAGGCCATACATTTTCTCGTTGGCATTGCGGAGTCCAGCGGGATGATTCAGCACCAGAGTTTTCTGGGGGTCGATATAGTCGAGAATATAAGTGGCATAAAGGTAGGCCGTGGTGACTGGGGGATCGGTACGCATGAACACCGCATCCATGTCTTCCAGACAGCAAAGACGGCGATCGCCTACTTCATACCAAGATTCGACTTTTTGCCAACGTCCTGCCACCCGTTGCACGGGAGTTAAACGAACTGGCTGCAAATTCGCCCAAGCTGTAGAGGCGAACACACTTAACTGATTAATTTCCGTAATCCAAACTTCATGGCCAAGCTCTTGGGCCGCTTCCATCATGGCGACGCTGCTATCGTGTGTGGGATCGAGCTTGTGGATTGGATCGATGATAAACGCAAGTTTCACGTTGACTTCTCTTTTTAAATTCGTTAGCCACCGTAATCCATTAAACCCCCAAACGTACCGAAAAAAGCGATCCGCCCGGTCGAGAGGATCGCTGTGAAGTTGAATATTTTTCTTGGCATCTTTTCTTGATTCCTGGGAACCCAGGCCGCCAAAATTCCCTACTGGAGCAAGGGATCTAACTCACCGGCACTTTCCAGGGCATGAAGATCGTCACAACCACCAATATGGCGATCGCCAATAAATATCTGGGGCACAGAACGACGACCATTAGCGCGAACGGACATGGCATCGCGAGCCGCCTCATCCCCATCAATACAATATTCCGTGAACTCCACACCTTTTTTTGTCAACAAGCCTTTCGCTCGGATACAGAAAGGACAACGGCTCCATGTATAGATTTCCACTTTCGGCATAGTTGCTCCCGATCTCTGGTTTCGTAATATTTCTTAATCAACTTTTACTATAGTATTTTATGCCTAAAGAAAAGAGGCGATCGCCTCTGTTGAAAAAAAACCCTCCCCAGTTGGGGAGAAGAAAAGCATTTAACTTCGCAAGACCATATACCAGCTATCAGGAGGATGCCGATTAGCCTTAAATTTTATTTAGTTACTTGCTTTCTTCGGCGTTGTTGAAGGAAAGCAAATCCAGTCACTAAAAGTGCGGTGACTGTACTGGGTTCGGGGATGGCTTTCGGTGCGGGGGGTTCATAATACGGCGTCCCTCTACCAGTCCCACTGGCCCCACTAAACCCACCACCATTAATGCTTTGATAACGCACGCCAAAGTTGCTCATGGCAAAGCTTTGCACCGACTTAGTTAACTGAACTTTGGCGGTGAATGCAGCCACCCCATCGGCGGTAGAAACGCCACCTTGATTGCCTTCGCCACCACCGCCTTTGCAGTTATTTTTATTATTGATAAAACAGGCTTCAATACCCCCAAATCCATTGGGCAAAGAATCATTAGTATGAGCGTTGGCAAAAACGCCACCTGTAACGCTGGCGCTTTTGATCTCTGCTCCGTCCAGATTAAAGCCTAGGGCGCTAGTCCTAGAAGTAATGTTCCCAGTTGAAGTATTATCCAACTGAATCCCGAAGATGGCCTCCGTGCCGGTAAATGATTGCAGGGTGAATTTTGCCCAAGAGGTCAAATCATTAACATTTTTCCCTCCGACATTCCCATCAAAGTTGACCGTAAAGGACTTACCCACATCCTGAGCGCTAATATCCTCAATGGTTGCGCCATTGAACACAAAGGCGGCTGCCGAGGGAGCTTCAATCAAGAAACCTAGCCCAGCAGAAGATATAGCGGCTACCCCAATTCCTAATTTCACTGTTTGTTTAAACATTCTCTTTCCCCTCTTCTACCAAAATGTTGTCTTGGTGAACCCTTGCTTGCTCGTGTTTGCCGAATCATCCTTTGGTTTAGATACATCCCATTCTCCCTGATTTTAACTTAAGAAAGTTAGGGCTCACCTTCTGAAGCATCCATTTGGTTACACCGCAGTCAAACCCTAGTATCAGTTTATAAACTAAATTCCCTCTTTGGCTAGGAATATTGGCAAGCTTTACCAAATCTTTAATGAATTCAGGGAGCGATCCAGAGATTTTTGGTAAAAACACTGATTTATCTCGACTTTCCGCCGTTTTTTTTTCATGTTTCAGTATTTACACGGATTTGTATCTGGCTCATTCCTTATGCTGCAATCGGTTATTCAGCATTGAGATGAGAATACGGAAATATTGTTCTGTAAGTAACAATCAAGATTTCACCCCTAAAGATGCCAAAAATGCGGCGATCGCCTCTAATGATAAGCTTTTTAAATTAACATAATATACCCAAAGAGAAGATGTTTTGCGTAAATTATCTGCAATTCAAAGGCAATTTTGGCACAGTGCCAAAATGAATGATGATGGAATTAGTCAATCTAAATTTAGGAATTTAGATTGACTCAACGATCGAGCATCCCCAAAGTAAAGATACTTATTTTAAGTATAAATACGGAAACTTTGACTTTTGTAAAGCGAAAGTTTCACCCAGAAGAAACCGCATAGTCAATCAACTGAGCAAGCCGATGACGCAGAGTTTCTAAGCCAATCCGTAGATTTGCAGAAATATAGACCCCCAGGGGAAATTCTTCCTGGGCAAGTCTTAAGGTTTCGCCGTCTACCTGGTCAATTTTGTTAAACACAATCAAAGCGGGGCCAGGAGCGATCGGCATTGAGCGCAAAATCTCTGTGACTGAGCGAATTTGACTTTGCCAAGCGGGATGGGATAAATCCACGACGTGCAATAAAGCATCTGCCTCGGTCACTTCTTCCAGGGTAGCGCGAAAGGCATCCATCAGAGTCGGCGGCAGTTCGTGAATAAATCCTACCGTATCGGTTAATAAAATTGGCATGGGTTGCCCGGTTTGTGCATCGGCAATCACGACTCGGCGGGTCGTGGGATCCAAGGTAGCAAATAATTGGTCAGCGGTGTAAACTTCCGCATTAGTTAAGGCATTGAGTAAGGTTGATTTCCCGGCATTGGTATAACCGACGATCGCCACCGTTGCCACTTCTTGCTTTTGCCGACGTTGCCGCATCCGATTTCTATGGGCTCGTAATTGGTTCACTTCCTGTTGCAGTCTGGCAATTCGGCGACTAATCGCTCGCCGTTCGGTTTCTAATTTGGTTTCCCCCGGCCCTCTGGTGCCAATGCCGCCCCCTAAACGAGACATGGCTTGACCCCGCCCGGTGAGTCGCGGCAAGGTATATTCTAGTTGGGCTAATTCTACTTGTAGTTTACCGGCAGCAGATTGGGCCCGTTGAGCAAAAATATCTAGAATCACTTCGGTGCGATCGACAACTCGGACACCGATTTGGATTTCTAGGTTGCGGACTTGTGCGGGAGATAAGTCGCGATCGAATACAATCAAGTTCGCCCCGGCGGTCTGGGCAGCCAGGGCAATTTCTTGCACTTTCCCTGTGCCGACGACAGTTTGCGGATGAGGGCGGGGACGTTTTTGCCGCACCGTTTGGACGACTTTGCCTCCGGCAGTATCTACTAATCTCGCCAGTTCCACTAATTGATCTTCAAATTGTTCTGGGGTTAGGTCATCGGTCATTAAACCCACGATTAACACTAAGTCTTGGTCAGCGTCTACTTCTCTGGCTACGAATTGACTCTGCAATTCCGCTTCTAAGCCTTCAACCAGATCCAAAAAGTCTTGGGTGACTAAGGTATCCAAGCTAACTGGTGGGGAGACTTGCCAAAAAATATCGAGATTTTCTGATGCTGAACTCTCGATGTCTTGTGGCATTTGTGGGATTAAATGCGCCAAGTAGGTTTCTTTCACATACCCAGTCGCGCCACCGCCGCGCCGTTCAAATCCACTCCCGGTGAGGGTCAAGACGACTAAAGCATCTAAGCGTTGAATTGCCATTGCGGTCAGAGAGGCTTCACTGGGGGGACTGGATTTGAGGGTTGTGGCAATGCAGCGAATGCCACTGAGACGACCAGCCCCATAGCGGGGCAGTTCTAAGGGAGGAATTTGGGTTTGACGCGGCGAACCGACGCCGACCCGAATGACTTGACCTCGGCGGTTGAGGTAAGTGCAGACGGGTTGGCCGATTTCGGTGCTGATGGCGGCCAGCCGCTGGGCAAATTCCGGGGTGGTCAGGCAGTCTACGGGTAAGCGTTGGTGATAAAGCCGACCGAGTTGTTTGAGTTGACTAGGTTTTAAACCTTGAAGGTTGCCGTATATCGTTTCTATAGACTTTTTTGACCAGAAATTCTGGCCCCTCCTATCTACGGTGTTCACAGAATCACAGAATATATTATATTCAGCCGGGGAAATTGTCGGGGCGATCGCGGATGATAGCATCTAGGTTTTGGCAAAAAATTTAGTCAGGCGATCGCCTAAAGTCGGTTTCAGTCAACAGCTACTAGATGTTTCAGCAAACATTAATTTATCCGTTCCGGCCTCTTGACTTGTTGACAATCTCAAGTCGATAGGGATGAAAAGTTTTAATTTTTTCCAGTTGATGCGGGAAATTTTCCCCCACTACATAAAAATCCCGAGGATAGACCCAATTGCTATCCAGCGGCCCATGAATCATGATTCCCGTCATCACCGCATAATTAAAAATATTCGGACTTAGCTGTTTTAATAGCAAATTCTTAATATCTATTGAAATAATATTACACGCCAGTTTAGTCATTTTAATTAAATCGGGCTTACTGCCATATTTGATATGAGATAAAAGCTTCTGCAGAATTAAACTTTCTTCCAGGTCTTCCAAGTCGAGAATCATGTTAAAATGTCCTCTATTCAGTTCATTCACAATCAACTCTAAAGAACCACAAGCATGAGATGGTTTATCAATTCCATGCCGATAGACCTTACCAATTTCCCCATATCTAGAAATGGCAATATGCGGCATTCCGTAAAAAGTAAACCGACGCATTCCATCATAAATTGGGGTATGTGCTGCCGCTGCGTTTATCCCCGTTCTGCCAATGGTTAAAAAACCGCCTAAACTACAACAATTAAAAGTTTTTCCCCAATATTTGACTACTTCATTAAATAATGGCTCAGTAATTTCGTCTCGACAAAGAGCCACCATGCCCATTGTGTTTTCAGATTCAAAGCCATAATTTTGTAAGACATCAAAGGTTTTTTTCATGTATTCTTCCAGGAGCAAAGTCCCAGGAAAATGCTTTTCGATGACAGCAAAAAATTCAGGAGTCATAATTGAAATTTTTAGGGTTTGAATTGATTGAATAAAGCTCTTATAGTTGGGCGATCGCTATCGAGGTTTGATGCACAAAGCAAGGTTAGGGTGGGCAAGTATTTGCCCACCCTACTACGGATAGCTCTTATATGTACTATAAGTGGAGAACATCAGCAAGAGTAGCAAAGCGTAGGGTGGGCAAACATTTGCCCACCCTACTACGGATTTCAGAGAGGATCCTATCGATTCGCCTGTTGGCTTGCGCCACTGGCGGCGGCTTGGGTTAAGTTAGATAAGGCATAACCTGTGCAAGACAATACCTCCGATCGCTGACTGAGGGTTATTCAACAGCTTGTGTACTCATTACACTAATTGTCTCGTTATAAACCGCGATCGCAGTGGTTAACTTAGTCATCACCGTGACCACCGTTTGCCGCGCTTCAATGGAAATCATTTGACCGGCAAAAAATACCTCACCTTCCCCAAGTAATTCACTAATTAAAGACTTGGCACCTTGAAGCACTGCCATGAGGACACTGCGACCGGCGAACTGAAAACGACCACCGACAATATCACTGGTAGTCACGATCGCATTCATTGCCATCACCCCACCGGCATTATTAAACCGGCCATTATTTCCACTGCGTGAATTGTTGCGCGTCACTGTGACATTCACCGCTACGGGGTCTGATGACTCTTGTACCGGGTCACTTGCTTCGGTTGCCGGTTCTGTTGGGGCGCTAACCTCGGCGGTTGCCACGGGTTCAGCGACGGGTAATTAAATTAAGTAAAATTAGGGCGGATTATGGCGATCGGGCTGCGGAGAGGCGGGGGTGCAGGGGAGCGTCTTGTGCGGGGGAGCAGCCATCGTGCAGGGGAAAGTCGTAGGGGCGTCCTTGCGAAGCATAATCCGTCAGGCCTTATGGCCATTCGCCCGTACAAGTGAAAAGTTGAAAGTCGTAGGGGCTTTCTGGCCATTCGCCCGTACAAAAGAAATATCACTGTTCCCTGTTCCTTGTTCCCTGTTCCCTGTTCCCTGTTCCCTGTTCCCTGTTCCCTATTCCCTATTCACTATTCACTCTCTCCTGAAGCTCCTCTGCCGACGGCGGGTTCCTCTGCGCCTCTGCGCCTCTGCTCGATTGGCGGCCGCTCCACACAAGACGCCCCTGAAATAAGTCAAAGGTGCCGTCAGATGGCACGAGTTTTTTCTAAGATAAACATATTGATTTGTAAGAGAAGAAGAATTCGTGGCTAAGTCACCAGAAGCAAACAAAACTCCGCAAACCCTTTCCCGGACTCCGCTGTTCGAGGTTTGCGTTGAACTGAACGCCAGAATGACCGAATTTGCTGGCTGGGAAATGCCGGTGCAATATAGCGGCATTACGGAAGAACATCAAGCAGTCCGAACCACTGCGGGAATGTTTGATATTTCCCACATGGGTAAATTTATCCTCAAAGGCAAGGATTTAATTCAGAAATTGCAATATTTGGTGCCATCGGATTTGAGTCGGTTACAACCCGGTGAGGCTAAATATACCCTGCTGTTAAATCCCCAAGGGGGCATTATTGATGACATTATCTTTTATTACCAAGGTCAAGATGCCACTGGGGAACACCGGGGACGGATGATTGTGAATGCGGCAACTTTGAACAAGGATAAAACTTGGTTATGGGAAAATTTCCAGGGTTCTGATGTGGAACTGCAAGATTTATCTCCCGAAAAAGCGTTGATTGCAGTCCAAGGCCCTGACGCGGTGAAGCATTTACAATCTTTGGTAGAAACGGATTTAACTGCTGTTAAGTATTTTGGTCATTTGGAAGCGCCGGTTTGTGGCGGATTGGGCTTTTTCGCCCGAACAGGTTACACCGGAGAGGATGGCTTTGAGGTGATGGTAGACCCGGAAGTGGCGGTGACGCTGTGGCGCAGTCTGCTGAACGCTGGGGTGACGCCTTGTGGTTTGGGCTGCCGGGATACTCTGCGTCTGGAAGCGGCGATGCCCCTTTATGGTCAGGATATTGATGATACGACTACGCCCCTGGAAGCGGGACTAGGTTGGGTGGTTCACCTGGATAGTAAAGGAGACTTTTTCGGTCGAGAAGTGTTGGAGAAACAAAAGCAAACTGGGTTGTCACGGCGTCTGGTGGCTTTGGAAATGCAAGGGCGCTATATTGCCCGTCATGGTTATGGGGTGAAAGCCGACGGTGAGACGGTGGGAGAAATTACCAGTGGCAGTTGGTCGCCGACTTTGCAACGAGCGATCGCCCTTGCTTATGTACACACGAACCTCGCGAAATCTGGTCAAGAATTAGAAGTCGAAATCCGAGGGAAAAGTTATCCCGGTGTGGTTGTGAAAAAACCTTTTTATCGTTCTCCCAATCGGAGTTAACCGTTAAACAAACCTGGAGGCTTGGCCTCCGGTTTAAACCTCCGTGAAACTTGCAAATAATCTGGAAGGATATATGCCTCTAATTAAAAAACCTAAATTTCGCTCCTATTTCAATTTAGGTAACTTGCTGATATTAGTGGGTTTATTATTATTAGCCGCTAATTTTATTTTGCCTCGTCGCCAAGTAATTCCTAGGGTTCCTTATAGCATTTTTATCTCCCAGGTAGAATCGGGACAAGTCGAGGCTGCCCAGGTGGGTGAACAGGAAATTATATATTACTTAAAAAATACCCCTCAAGCCGGTGAAACCCAGGAAAAAGCTAACAATCGACCCAGACAATTAAGGGCAACTACGCCAATTTTTGATTTAAGTTTACCCCAACGATTAGAAAAAAATGGGGTGGTTTTTCAAGCGGCACCGCCCCCACAAAATACCTGGGTGGGAACGCTGATTAGTTGGGTGATTCCCCCAGTGATTTTAGTGTTAATGTTTCAGTTTTTTATGAGTCGGGATAGTCGGACTCAAGGGAGTCTTTCTTTTAGTAAGAGTAAGGCGAGAATTTATGTGGCCGGAGAGGATACTAAAATCACTTTTGCCGATGTGGCAGGGGTGGAAGAAGCCAAGACTGAGTTAGCAGAAATTGTGGAGTTTCTCAAAAGTCCAGAACGCTTTGCGGAGATTGGGGCACGCATTCCTAAAGGGGTGTTATTAGTTGGCCCGCCGGGAACAGGAAAAACTCTGCTGGCTAAAGCGGTGGCTGGGGAAGCTGGGGTGGCATTTTTTAGTATTTCGGCTTCGGAATTTGTGGAGTTATTTGTGGGTACTGGGGCGGCCAGAGTTCGCGATTTATTTGAACAAGCAAAACAAAAAGCTCCTTGTATTATTTTTATTGATGAGTTAGATGCGATCGGCAAGTCTCGGAGTAGTGGGGGAACTCCTAGTGGGAGTAATGATGAACGGGAACAAACCCTGAATCAATTGTTAACTGAAATGGATGGGTTTGCCGCAGGAAAAGCTACGGTGATTGTGTTAGCAGCAACTAACCGCCCGGAAACTTTGGATGCAGCTTTGTTACGTCCCGGACGCTTTGACCGTCAAGTTTTGGTCGATCGCCCGGACTTGGCTGGACGAGAAGCGATTTTAACTACTCATGCCCAAAAGGTAAAGTTAGGAAGTGATGTGGATTTACACGCGATCGCCGTGAAAACTCCGGGTTTTGCTGGGGCTGATTTGGCTAATTTAGTTAATGAAGCGGCTTTATTAGCGGCCAGAAATCATCGGGAAGCGGTGACAAAAGAAGACTTTAATGAGGCGATCGAACGAATTATTGCTGGGTTAGAAAAGAAAAGCCGCGTCTTGAGTGATAAGGAGAAAAAAGTAGTGGCGTACCATGAGGTTGGTCATGCCTTAGTTGGTGCCATTATGCCCGGGGCTGGGAAAGTGACCAAAATTTCCATTGTGCCGCGAGGAATGTCCGCTTTAGGCTATACTTTGAAAATGCCTACGGAAGACCGCTTTTTAATGGATGATAGCGAATTTCGCGAACAAATTACTATGTTACTTGGCGGTCGGGCAGCGGAAGAAATTGTCTTTAACCGCGTCACTAATGGGGCTTCGGATGATTTACAACGGGCGACGGATTTAGCCGAACGCATGGTGACAGCTTATGGCATGAGTAAGGTATTAGGGCCTTTAGCTTATCAGCAAAATGATGCCAATAATTTCTTAGGTAATCGGTCAATGAATATGCGACGCATGGTTAGCGAGGAAACCGCTAAGGCGATCGATGCGGAAGTGAAAACTATTGTCGAAACCGCTTATGAGAATGCATTAGCTTTGCTGAATTATAACCGCGATTTGTTAGACAGAATTACTGGAAAATTATTAGAAACTGAGGTGATTGAAGGGGAGGAATTAGATGCCCTTTTAGGTGAAGCAAAACCTGTGCAAGAATAATCACCACAGAGACACAGAGAACACGGAGAGATTCAATTTTTGTGTCCTTTGTGTCCTCTGTGTCTCTGTGGTAAAAATTAAACGCTAAGTGGAATTAGGAGAAAAAAATGATAGTCGATATTCGTCGGTTAACGGTGGAAGAATATCATCGGATGGGAGATTTGGGAATTCTTGCCCCTAATGAACCTGTAGAATTAATTGAAGGACAAGTTATTCAAAAACCCATGAAAGGAAAATCTCATAGTGCGGCAGTTTCGAGAACAGATCACTTATTGAGAAATCGTTTAGGCGATCGCGTTTTAGTCAGGCTAGAAAATCCCGTTAAGTTAAATGATTACTCTGAACCAGAACCGGATATTGCTTTGGTAAGACCTGACCCTTTGTACTATGAAGACCACCACCCAACCCCCAGGGAAATTTATCTAATTATTGAAGTGGCAGATAGCACTTTGAAAAGAGATCGCGAATTTAAAGGGACGGTTTATGCTAAAGCAGGAATTACGGATTATTGGGTTTTAGATATTAGCGATCGCCAATTATATGTTTTGCGAGAACCTCAAGAAAATGGTTATCAACGGGAAGCTATTCTCAGGGAAAATGACCCGATTTCACTTTTAGCTTTTCCTGATGTAACGATTACCGTTGCGGAAATGTTAAGTCCGGTGGTTTAAAAAATAATTAACGCCACTTTCGAGAAAGGACATATAGCGGTTATTAGCCGGATGAAGTACAGGGGTTTTCTGGATTCCCGCATTCGCGGGAATGACAGGTTTTTTTTAGTTCATAACTCTGACAACTGCTATAAATATTTATGTCAATCATGGTAAAATATGGTAAAATTTGCTATATTATAGTTGTGCGATTCTTTTTGATTTGGTGATTAACTATGTCTGCCAAAGATAAGTTTCACGAAGTTGTCAAAACAGCCCTGCAAAAAGATCAATGGATCGTTACTCACGATCCATATCCGCTTCAGGCAGGTAGCTTTAATCTGGCGATCGATATCGGGGCAGAAAAAATTATTGCCGCTGAACAAAAAGGACGAAAAATTGCGGTGGAAATCAAAAGCTTTCGCAGTCCATCTAGAATTGCTGATTTTTACAATGCTTTGGGTCAATTCATCTCTTATCGTTCAGCTTTGAAGTTGCAAGACAAAGACCGTCAATTATACTTAGGAGTTCCTAGCGATATTTATGAGGAATTTTTTCAAACTTCATTTATTCAGGAACTTGTCCAGGAAAATCAAGTTTATCTTTTAACTTATAATATTGAACAGGAGGTCATTGAGCGATGGCTACCGTAGATATTTATCGACAATATATTCAAGAATTGCTGACAAAACGCTCCAAATTAGTTTGGAATCCTAAGATTAAGGCGGAAACAATTTTCGATCCAGAGAGAGACCACTATCAATTAGTTTATGTAGGGTGGCCGACCAATGCCAAGCGGGTCTATGGGGTGGTGCTTCATGTAGATATTATTGATGGGAAAATTTGGATTCAACAAGATGGAACCGAAGAAGGACTGGCGAATCAATTGGTTGAATTAGGGGTGCCGAAAGAAGATATTATTTTAGGATTTAATTCCCCAATCATGCGGCAATATACCGATTTTGGGGTGGGATGATGTAAATAATAAACACCACAAAGAGACTAAGGACATAAAGAAGATTACAATAAGACCAAGCAGTTAAATCTTAGCTATGACTAATAAAATTACCCATCCTTTATTTCACCCCAAAACTCTGAATAATGCCATCCGCAATTTTACTTTTCCCCAAGACTTAGACCAACGTCATGCCCTGGTTAAAAAGTGGCTTGAACCACTAAAAGCAGGGACGCTGAATGAAATTAAAGAAGTTTCTTTACATGGGGAATTTCTGACGGATATTTTTCAGCGAGTTTTGGGCTATGTTTCGGTGATTTCCGGTGGGGGTAAAGCCTGGGAAATTCACGCGGAAACGACTATATCGGATGGGGGTGGTTCGGCAGATGCGGCTTTGGGTTTTTTTACGGCTTCCGCAGGGAAAAAAGACAAAATTAAGCTAGAAGGAAAAGTTATCGCACCGATTGAGTTAAAAGGCGCAAAAGAAGATTTAGATCGCCCTCCTTCGGGTCGCAAAGAGTCAGCGGTGGAACAGGGCTGGCGCTATGCAAATTATACTCCAGATTGTCGCTGGGTGATTGTTTCTAATTATCGGGAGTTGCGCTTATATTATACCAGTAAAACTCCGGCTTATTATGAGCGGTTTCGTCTGGTTGATTTAGAGGATATTCAAGAGTTTAAGCGGTTTTATTTTATTTTCTGTCGGCAAAATTTTCTGGGGGTGAAATCCGATCGCCCTTCGGTGATCGATCGCCTATTGGCTGAGTCCAATGAGGTGCAAGAAAGTATTACTAAGCAACTGTATCAAGAATATAAGGAGATTCGCGGGCAATTGGTGAAGCATTTTCGCTTTTCGGGGCCAAAAGACCTGCCTGATCGCGATCGCCTGCTAATCGAAAAAGCCCAAAAAACTTTAGACCGGATTTTGTTTATTGCCTTTTGCGAGGATAAGGGGTTATTGCCAGCAAAAACCATTATGCAAGCCCACGATCACCAAGATCCCTATAATCCCCGACCGATTTGGGAAAATTACAAAGCGGTGTTTCGTTGGGTAGATAAAGGCAATGAAAATCCGCCGATTTCTGGTTATAATGGCGGGTTATTTGAAGTTGACCCCCTGTTAGATGAACAGTTGACCGTTCCGAATATTCTTTGTGGTCAAATTAAGCAGTTAACTCGCTATGATTTTGATACGGAGGTTTCTGTTGATATCCTGGGGCGGATATTTGAGCAGTCCGTGACGGATTTAGAGGAGTTAAAAGCAGAAGCTACCGGGCAAGAATATAATCAGAAAAAAGGAAAACGCAAGACCCAAGGGGTATTTTATACCCCGGCTTTTATTACTCAATATATTGTTGAGGTTGCCCTGGGTGGTTATCTGAAAAAACAGGAACAGGAAATCCGCGATCGCCTCCAATTAGAGCAAATTTCCCCACGGGCAACTAAGAAACGGCAGCAAGCAGAAATTCAGTTTTGGGAAACCTACCGGGATGAGGTTTTGAAGAAAACCAGAGTGATCGATCCGGCTTGTGGATCCGGGGCTTTTTTAATTGCGGCTTTTGAGTATTTGCTGCGGGAATATGAACGAGTCAATCAAGCGTTAGCCAGTTTAGAAACTGGCGGGAAAAAGGATGCAGAAATTGTCGGTCAGCGCAGTTTGTTTGATTTGAACCGGACAATTTTAAACCAGAATATCTATGGAGTGGACTTGTCCCCTGAGTCGGTGGAAATTACCAAGCTTTCTCTCTGGTTGAAAACAGCGGAAAAAGGGAAAACCCTGACGGATTTAGATGGCAATATTAAAGTTGGTAATTCTCTTGTGGATGACCCGGAAGTGGCAGAACGGGCTTTTAATTGGCAGGCAGAATTTCCCGAAGTGTTTGCGGATGGTGGGTTTGATGTGGCGATCGGTAATCCGCCTTATGTGCGCCAAGAATTGTTATCGCCAATTAAGCCTTATTTGCAAAAAAAATATCAGTCTTATGATGGGGTAGCGGATTTATATGCTTATTTTTATGAGCAAGGGATAAATATTTTGAAACCGGGGGGAGTGCTTTCTTATATTGTGACAAATAAATGGTTGCGGGCAGGATATGGGGAACCGTTACGGCGGTTTTTTGTGGAAAATAGCGTATTTGAGGAAATTGTTGATTTTGGTCATGCCCCAATTTTTGAGGATGCGGATACTTTTCCTTGTATTGTGGGGTTACGGAAACGATTAGATCCCCAAGGTTCCGGGGAAAAGTATGTGCAAGTTTGTCCAGTTCCTAGAGAAAAATTAGCGGATATTAATTTGACTCAATATGTGCAGCAAGAAAGTTATCCGGTTGCTTGGTCGCGGTTTTCTGCGGATGCTTGGAGTTTGGAACGGCCAGAAGTTGAAGCATTAATGGAAAAAATTCAGCGCGTGGGTATTCCCCTGAAAGAGTTTGCTGGAGTTAAGCCTTATCGGGGGATATTAACCGGGTTTAATGAAGCGTTTTTGATTGATGAGACGACGAAAAATCGTCTGGTTAAAGCTGACCCTAAATCCGCTGAAGTGATTAAGCCTTTTTTACGGGGTCGCGATATTAAACGCTGGAGTCCCGATTGGCAAAATTTGTGGTTAATTTTTACAAAACGAGGGATTGATATTGATGCTTATCCGGCAGTAAAAGCCCATCTAAGTCAGTGTCGAAAAAAATTAGAACCTCGTCCTAAAGATTGGCATACAAATCAGGATGGGGAATGGCTAGGAAGAAAAACCGGAAGCTATCAATGGTATGAAATTCAAGATGCCGTTGATTATTGGCAGATGTTTGAACAGCCGAAAATTATCTATCAAGAAATTAATACTTTTCCAGCGTATGCGATCGATACTCAGGGTTATTTTGCCAATAATAAAGTGTTTCTGATTGCTAAATATGAATTATATCTTTGTGGCTGCTTAAATTCTGCATTAGGATGGTGGATCGCTCATCAAATATTTCCCAAAATGATTGGTGATGCGGTGACTCCCCGTGGAGATATTATGGTGGATTTTCCGATCGCCCCACCCACCGCACAAATCCGCGAACAAGTGGAACCGATTGTTAGCCGTTTGATTGAAATCACCCAAGCCAACCAAACTGCTTATAAAGAGGTACTGGACTGGTTACAAGTTGAGCAAAAAATTGATAAACCTGGTGAAAAACTGGAAGAGTTTGCTAACTTAGAAGAAAATGATTTTATTCAAGAAGTGAAAAAGCGCCAACCCAAATCATCGGGCGGTATGAGTCCCTCTGCCCTGAAAGAACTGCGGCAAGTTTATCAAGATTATGCCCCGGATATTCAAGCCCGTCAAGCAGAAGCCTTGACCCTGGAATATCGTCTTGCTGATTTAGTTAATCAAGCTTATGGTTTAACCCCGGAAGAAATAGATTTAATGTGGAAAACTGCGCCGCCAAGAATGCCGATCGCCCCGGAAAAATAAAAAGAAAACCTATAATTAAAACCTATAATTAATATATCTGGAAATTCCAGTGGAATTAGAAGCCAAAAATGCTCGTCGATCAAATAATCTGAACCCTTACTATATCAGGACTTACGCAAAGCCTGTATCAATAGGGTGCCTTTCCGATCTGGTCGCGTGCCGGAGGCATTTCGGTAACGCACCCATACAATGTGGATTAGCTGCCGATCGTTCTGAAATTATTCACTTTTCCTGTTTATGCCGATCGCCTTGCCAAAATGCCGGAATCAGCAGTCATTGATATCCCAACATGATGATCTGAATTCCATAAATCCCCTCTAAAATCCCCTCTAAAATCACCCTTAAAATCCCCGTCGCCTATCTTGGGCAGTAAGTAAGGATACTTACGGAGAATCTTGGCCAACCTTATATATGACGGAAGATCGAGGGTTTGAGACGGTGGGCGATCGCTTCAGCATCACCTCTGAGGAGAGCATTTTTACTTACGCCGATCGCCACAAATTTTTGTAATAAAACTTAATATAAAAATCATAAATTCCGTTGTATAGTCATTGCCTAATAGGTCAGAAAAAAAGGTAAATTATTACCCAGACCTGAATTGAGAGAATTTTTTCCATCTCATAAAAGAGGAAAAGACTCTCATAATTCTCTGAAGCCAGTTTTAATTTCCCGGTTTCTGTTCCAGAAACCAGTGGTCAACTGGATAACGACAACAGAAGACAGTCAATCGGAAACACGATCTCTGTCCAGACCTCTGGATTAAACAAGTCTGAATCTGTTGCCAGAAAAAAAACTTTAACTCGATACCAATCCAATTAACATAGGAGATTTAGTAAATGCTAGACGCATTCGCAAGAGTGGTTTCCCAAGCTGATGCTCGCGGTGAATTCCTGAGCACCGCTCAATTAGATGCTCTGTCTGCTATGGTTTCCAACGCCAACAAGCGTCTGGATACCGTCAACCGGATCACCAGCAATGCTTCCACCATCGTCGCTGCCGCTGCCCGCGCTCTGTTCGCCGAGCAACCCCAACTGATCGCTCCCGGTGGAAACGCCTACACCAGCCGTCGTATGGCTGCTTGCTTGCGCGACATGGAAATCATCTTGCGTTACGTCACCTACGCCACCATTGCTGGTGACGCCAGTGTGCTCGATGACCGCTGCTTGAATGGTCTGCGTGAAACCTACCAAGCTTTAGGTGTACCTGGAGCTTCTGTGGCTAACGGGGTCAGCAAAATGAAAGATGCCGCTATCCAGATCGCTAACGATCCTGCTGGTATCACTCCTGGCGATTGCAGCGCCCTGATGTCTGAAGTGGCTACCTACTTCGATCGCGCTGCTGCTGCGGTTGCTTAATCTGCCGGACCAAAGTCCTGCTTTAGCAACAGCATCGGAAATCACCAAAGATTTCACACAATTATTAGCCGATTGATTTAATTCAAGGCTAATCAAAATTCAGCAAATCATCATCACAAGGAGATAGTTCTCAACATGAAGACCCCAATCACAGAAGCCATTTCTGCCGCAGATTCTCAAGGCCGTTTTCTGAGCAATACTGAACTGCAAGCTGTTGACGGTCGCTTCAAGCGTGCCGCCGCCAGCATGGAAGCTGCTCGCGCTCTGACCAACAATGCTCAAAACCTGATCAATGGCGCGGCTCAAGCGGTGTACAACAAGTTCCCCTACACCACCTCCATGCAAGGTGCTAACTACGCTTCCACCGAAACCGGCAAGTCCAAGTGCGCTCGTGACATCGGTTACTACCTGCGGATGGTGACTTACTGCTTGATTTGCGGTGGCACCGGCCCAATGGATGACTACCTGTTGGCTGGTATTGATGAAATCAACACCACCTTTGAACTGTCTCCTAGCTGGTACGTTGAAGCTCTCAAGTACATCAAAGGCAATCATGGTCTGAGCGGTCAAGCTGCGGTTGAAGCCAATGCTTACCTCGACTACGCCATCAATGCTCTGAGCTAATTGGTTTTGCCGTTATTTTAAAGAGATGTCCGGAAAGATATGAAGCTACTGCTGGTAAACCTAGTAGCAGTTACACATCCGTCCGGACATACTCAGTATTTGGATGCAATTAAATAATCAAAATTTGGCCTAAATCTATCAGAAAACATCGAAAATTTTCAGATAAATCGCATACTGAATTTAGATGTCAGGTTCACAGGTTCAACACAGGTTAAACAGATTGCATCTTGATGCCCAAATAGCCCAAATAGAATTTGGGTTAATTAATTCTTGCCTTTGATGATGACTATGGCATCACTAAAATAGCCAGTTAAAGGTCATCCACTAGATAATTGTTTTGATGAGGAAATTAATAATATGGCAGTAACAGTAGCCGCATCTCGCTTGGGAACTTCTCCCTACAGTGACGCACCAGTTGTTGAGCTTCGTCCCAATTGGAGCCCAGAAGATGTTGAAGCAGTCATTCGGGCTGTGTATCGTCAGGTGTTAGGTAATGACTATGTGATGGCATCTGAACGTTTAGTTAATGCCGAATCTCTGCTGAAAAATGGCAGTATTACGGTGCGGGATTTTGTGCGCTGTGTGGCGAAGTCCGATCTTTATAAAGAAAAGTTTTTGTACAACAATTTCCAAACTCGCGTGATTGAACTCAACTATAAGCATTTGTTGGGTCGCAGTCCTTATGATGAGTCTGAAGTTGTTTATCATCTCGATCTTTATCAAAATCAAGGCTTTGATGCGGAGATCGACTCCTATATTGATTCTCCTGAATATGAAGACAATTTTGGCGATAGTATCGTTCCTTACTATCGCGGGTTTTCGACTCAATTGGGTCAAAAAACTGTGGGCTTTAATCGGATGTTCCGGTTGTATCGTGGTTATGCTAACAGCGATCGCGCTCAATTAGAAGGCAACAGCCCCCGTTTAGCTCGCGAACTGGGTCAAAACAGCACGACCACAATTGTGGCTCCTTCTGGCAGCAATAATGATGCTTGGGCATACCGTGTCAGCCAAAACTCCGCACCGAATAGCTTTGTGGGCGGTGCATTTGTGGGCTTTGGTCAAGAAGGCCAAGTTTATCGCATTGAAGCCACTGGCTTTGTGAAAGCAGGTTATCCCAAGGTTCGCCGCAGCAGCAAAGTTTATGTGGTGCCTTACAACCAGCTTTCCAAGCAAATTCAGACCATTCTGAAGCAAGGTGGCAAAATTGCCAGCATTACGGCAATTTAATCAGATTATCTGATTGTCAGATTATCAGACTATCTGAAGTTGGATGGATGATTGACCGGGAAATTTATGGCATTGATGGCATGATTAACCGCTATGATTACCGGCAATCATTGATGCAGAATTATCCAGGAAAAAGTCAGCATCATCTTACCTGTTTAACTAGAGAAAACTTAGGATTGGAAAATTTTTATGCTGGGACAAGTTGCTGGTGGCAATCAAGCTAATGTCATTGGGGCTAATCGTTTATTTCGCTATGAAGTGACCGGGTTGCGTCAAAATGACCAAACGGATCTCCAAAATCATGCGATTCGTCAAGGATCGAGTGTTTTCATCACTGTTCCCTATTCTCGGATGAATGATGAAATGCGCCGGATTACCCGTTTGGGTGGCACAATTGTGAGTATTCATCCGGTGACAAGTCCTGAGTCTGCGGCAGAAAATTAAATCACATTGTTTTGATGTGTTGAATCAGAGGGGTTAACATTTGTTAACCCCTCTGATTTTTTTGATTTTTTTTGATTTTTTAATTGGCTGATTTTCAGTCTATGGTTTTTGATGGGATGATTGGGGTGAGGTATAAATCCCAATATGGTTGGCGATCGCCCGTTCTCGCATGGGAATTCGGGCATCAATGGGCGAATTTAATAATCGAGTCTTTTTGCCATCAGCGATCGCCAGGGTAGTAGACCCACCCCCATCTAAGTTTAGGGCTGCATCAACTCCCATATTTAAGAGAATTTCGGTTAATTCAGGAAGGGTTAGACCGGCGCTATAATTCCGTTGACGACCATCCACTAAGATGAACCATAATTTCTCCCCCAGGCGATCTATTGCCACGACGGTTCGCGGATATGGTTTGTGGCGATCGCTATTTTTTTTCGGTTTAGCGATCGCCACAGGTTGACCATTTTGGATGATGATTTCTCGACCGGCGATCGCCTCACGAGTGTTAGGGGGACAATGGGCAGGGGCAATAGAAACCCCAGCGGATTCAGAAACACATAATACCCCCCAGCCCGGTTTACCTTCCTTGTATAAAATGCCATCGGAAATTAACTGACCAATCACATTAACGCGATCGCCCCGCTGGGGGACAAAATCCCAAAAGTGATTAAAATAACAAGGATAAAAAAAGCTGCCATTGATAGCGAGTTGTAGCTGATGCTTTTGCAGAAACTCTGAGGTGGTTTGGGCTGGGATATCTTTGCCATCATCTCCCGGTTCTCCCGGTGTTACTCGCAGTTTAATTCCTGGGGCATTCAGGTCAATGGTGACAATATGCATCATCACCGGACGCGGATTTAAATCCGCAATCCGTTGATAGGTAATGCCGGGAAATAACTGTTTTTGTTGGGCGGTTCGCGGGGGACGACGCAATAGTAAACCACTATAAATTACTAAGGGAAATAAGAAAAGTGCGATCGCGCTACTGAGAAATATGCGTGGCAGTAATATTTTGGCGGATTTTGTCATCACTGAGTCAGATAACATAGTACATCCTCACGCAATTTTTTTTACTGAATTGCTCAAATTTTAATTGAGAGGTTGTGATTGGTTTATAACTCGATGCCAGTTTATCTAGCCTAGTTTATATTGCCTAGTTTATTTGTTGGCACTTTAGATCCGATCGCCAGTATTCGGTATTTGGCAGCATAAATGGCTGATTTGCGGTTAAAATAATTTGGCCATCAGGGTCAATCTTCCATCCCGTTGCTTCGATAATTTTTTCTGGGTTAATGGTTGATATTTCCCCGACAAAAGTGGCGCGAAAGCGCATCCGCGCCGCTGCGCGATCGTCTATCCAAACGGTATCGCTACTCAGGGGTTCGTCGGGATGCGGAGGCAAGCCACCCCGTCCAGTAATGTAGAAGCTATTGCCCGGATTTCCACAAACATCGCGATCGACTAAACTTTGCACGTCAACCACTTCAGTTTGTAATTCCACCAACCCAGCCCCAGGGTCAATATCGGGGGTATTAATTTCCACCACGCCGCTAAATTGGGGGCCAAGTTTTGAGGTAGCAGTAATATCACTGTTTGGGGTGAGTTGTTGGCGAAATTGGGTGCCAAAAATTCCCTGAGAATCAATTATTACTCGACCCCCAAATCCTTGAGAAGCATTGGCAATAATATCGCTATTTTCTAAGGCAGCAATTATTTGAGAATTGATATTAATATTTCCGCCATTTCCACTGCCGCGTGCTTCCGTGGAAATATTGCTATTTTCTCTTAACTGCAAAGTTTGGCTATTTAAGAAAATATTCCCCCCTTCCCCAGAGGCGGTGGTAGCCCTGAGACTGCCATTGTTTAAATGAATAGAATTCGCGGAAATTTGCAGGTTTCCCGCATTACCAGTCCCTTCTCCACTCACCGTGATAAAGGCGCGATCGCTCACAATTAACTTGTCAGTTTGAATCAGTAAATCTCCGGCTTTTCCAGAACCAACACTATTCGCCAACAAAGAACTGGCTTTTTGCAGTTCTGGAATCGCTGTATTAGTCATTCCCGTTATTTCTAACAATTCCGAAGCATTAATTTGTAAACTGCCTGCGGAACCTTCCTCACTGGCTGCGGATATAATGCCGCCATTGAGAATACTTAATCGCCCTGTATTCACCGTCAGAGTACCAGCCGGAGAAGCACCGGATAATCCTTGCACATCTAACAAAGATGAACTGGTATATAAACCACTAATCCAGGAAATATCGGCAGTAGTTCCATTAATTTCTATAGATTCAGTGGCGTTCACCGTGAGATTTCCGCCAATTCCCCGACCGGAGGAAGAGGAGTTAATCTGCGCCCCATCTCGCAACACTAATTGTCTCGTATTTACCATTAAATCCCCCGCATCTCCAGCCCCCAATGTCGTGGTAAATAAACCCCCTGGAACAGGTCTGCCCGGTGGAATATTACTAATTTCCACGCTTGTGCCTGCATTCACCGTGAGATTTCCCCCACTACCTTGACTGGCAGCGGTAGGAGAAGTCGCAATTAAACTACCATCTTGAATTTTTAACTGATTAGTATTCAGGGTAAAATCTCCCGCTGCACCTGTATTCCCGCTGCCGGTGATCATCAAAGAACCCCCGAAAAGTTCTACAAAATCAGTGGCATTTAAGGTTAAATTTCCCCCTTTATTTGGGCCGAGAGTGGTGGTTAAAATTGCCGCCCCCGCTGTTAATTGTAAGCGATCTATATTTAGGGTGACTTTGCCTGCCGCACCAGCCCCCGCACTAATCGAAAATATCCCATTGCTGAGGAAGTCTGGGGAAAAATTTCCACTTAAAAGGGCTGGTAATATATTGGAGTCACCGTTGCCAATTATTTCTAGATTTCCTACCGCGATGTCGATCGCTCCTGCTGCCCCTGAACCCAAGGTCGAAGAGGAAATTAAAGAGTTATTTTCTAATCGGAGGCGATCGCCTTCGATAGTAATTCCCACCCCATTAAAATCTCCGCCAGTATTGGCTAAAATTTGGGAATTATCGGTTAGAGAAATTAAACCACCTCTGATGTTAATTTCACCCCCACCTAGTCCCGTAGTATTCACTACGGCTTGTTGGGATAATTGGATATTGCCCATCAGCAAATCGGGATTTTCTAAAAAAACTGGTTGTTGATTTCCACTGATAGATATCGGCCATTCACCATTGACAATTGCCGCTAGTTCCACTTGGCCTTGAATGGCATTAATATGACCGCCTTCTAAGTTCAGATTGCCACCAATTAGACCCAAAGTTTGTCCGGGTTGTACCGCTAAACCTAAGACTCGCTCGTTAATTGATGCGCGGGAATAATTAACAATCGTTCCCGGATTTTCTCCTAACTGCAACCCGATGGGAACATTCACATTTAATAAAGGTGGAGTTTGGGGATTTTTGGCACTAAACTCGCTGCCATCAGCAAATGTGATGGTTTCGGCGGTACTAGCAAAAAAAGAACCGCCAATATTTAAAGCCGCATTGAAACCAAAAATAATTCCATTCGGATTTAACAGAAATAAATTCGCGGTGCCGTTGGCGCTAATTATGCCGTCAATTTGAGAAATTCCCCCGCCGGTCACTCTGGTAATAATATTATCAATAGTCACCGGGTTGTTAAAAAATACCTGGGTGCCGGTGGGCAGAGAAAATTCTTGAAAACTATGGAACAAATTGCTACCAGAAGTTGTCCCCCCGGTGACGATCTGATTGTTGCCATCAACGGTGACAATGGAGTTAATGGGTTGGCTGGTATCCGGGACAATTTGCCCCAGACTTTGCCCAAAACTTGGGGTGGCGATCGCGAATCCACAGAGACCAATTAGGATATATTTCATATTAGGATATATTTTATACAATGCCAGGGACGGTCAATGGCAGATATGGGGCACCCTAACCCTAGGGTTGCCGGGGGGCATCTAAGGGTGGGAAACAGCAGCTATATTTTAAATAGGTATCAGTCCTATTCACAGCGCTCACATATTTAAGTTTATCAAATAAGTCGATCAAAAAAAACCTATTATGGATTTTAATTTTCAAAAAAATTGTTTATATTTATTAAGCATTCTCAGTTTGATTCTCATGGTATTGGCAGGCATCCAAGCAACTGCTTATTATCAAGAACCAGATTTGAGTCAGGGTCAAACCAAAAAAGCGATCGATAACCCAGAAGAACTTATCCCTGAAGAGAATTTATTGACCGATCGCCCCTTGCCCGAATTACCGCAGCAGTTGCCCCAAAATCAAGATAAATTTGATTCCCTTTCCCCTGTCGTTCCCCCGGAAATTTTACCATCTCCCGGAGAAAATCGCCCCCAAGCACTCTCAATTTATCAGGGTTTAGATTCAGAAATGATGCGATTTAATCAGGTGATGCAATATGCCATTGATGCTAAACTGAGCGATCGCCCCTTGGGGGAAATTATCCAAGCGATCGGCGAACAATTTCTCGGCACTCCCTATATGGCGGGATTATTAGATAAATCCCCTGAAGAAAATTTGGTAGTAACGTTACAAGGCTTTGACTGTGTTTTATTTGTGGAAACCGTATTGGCGATCGCCAGAGGAATTGCCCAGCAAGATTACAACTACCAAAACTTCCGCGATCGCGTCCAAGAACAGCGTTATCGTGGCGGTAAAATCGACGGCTATTGCAGCCGATTACATTATTTTTCTGACTGGATATATGACAATCAAAATCGGCGGCTGGTCGAGAATATTACCCAAAATATTGGGGGAATTCCTCTGGGTGCTACCCTCAACTTTATGACCCAACATCGGCAGTATTATCCTCAACTTGCCAACGAGTCTAATTATCAATGTATTCTCAACCAAGAAGCCCGACTTGCCCACCTAAATATCCGTTATATTCCCCAAGACAAAATCGCCACCATTTACCCTTACTTACAACCCGGTGATATTATTGCCACCGCTACGGATATCCCCGGATTAGATGTCACCCATACTGGCTTAGTTTATCGTTTTCCTGATGGTGGCATTGGCTTTATCCACGCTTCCCCCAGTGGAGAAGTAAAAATATCCCGCGATTTACAATCATATATCCAAGCTGTTGATGGTCAAATTGGCATTATCGTCGCTCGTCCATATTATTAGATCGGAGATTTTACACTGGAAAACCCCGTGGTTCCAAGGTTACAGCCCACCGCAACCCCATAGATACCCCAGAAATCTGGCAGGGGGCTACTCTCTGATTCAATTGGATGTTGTGATGAGAGAGAAATTCCCGCAAAAACACTCTAAAAAGCGAAAAAAAGATTAAAATTCAAGCAAGTAATCTAAAAATCTGAGACAATCACCTATGGCAATTAAAAAAGGCAGTTTTGTCCGCGCATTGCGCGAAAAGTTAGAGAATAGTGTAGAAGCCAAAGCCAGCGATCCGCGTTTCCCCGCTTATATTTTTGAAACCAAAGGGGAAATCCAAGAAACGAGGGGCGATTATGCTTTGATTAAGTTTGGCCAAGTGCCCACCCCAAATATTTGGTTGCGGATCGATCAACTGGAAGAATTTAAGTAATTAATCACCTTCAAGTTATGACCTCTTTCTCGTTGTCTCCCTCTTCACTTCGGGGCGCCCGTGTCTCCGTCATCGGTGCCGGTCGGGTTGGCAGTACCCTGGCTCAACGTCTGGTTGAGAAAAATATTGCTGATGTTGTTTTGGTCGATATTGTCGAGGGAATGCCCCAAGGCATTGCCCTGGATCTCATGGAAGCCAGAGGAGTCGAACGCCATGACCGTCAGATTATCGGCACCAATGACTATGCAGATACCAGTAATTCCGATATTGTCGTGATTACTGCGGGTCTGGCCCGAAAACCGGGGATGAGTCGAGAGGATCTGCTGAAAACCAATGCCAAGATCGTGGTGGACGCGACGAAAAAAGCCCTGGAGCGATCGCCCAACACGATCTTAATTCTAGTGACAAATCCCCTGGATGTAATGACCTATTTAGCTTGGGAAGCCAGTGGTCTGCCCACTCAGCGGGTCATGGGGATGGCTGGGGTACTTGATGCCGCCCGCTTCCAAGCCTTTATCTCAATGGAACTCGGCGTTTCCATCCAAGATATTCACACGATGGTCTTGGGAAACCACGGCGACTTAATGGTGCCCATTCCTCGTTACTGCACCGTGAATGGGGTGCCCCTCACGGAACTGATGGATACCCCAACCATCGAGCGTTTGGTTGATCGCACTCGCACAGGTGGCACAGAAATTGTCAACTTAATGAAAACTGGCAGTGCCTATTTTGCCCCCGCTTCTTCCACTTGTTTAATGTGTGAAGCCATTTTGCAAAATCAGTCGCGAGTATTGCCCGTCGCCGCTTATCTTCAAGGAGAATACGGCATCAACGATGTTTTCCTGGGAATGCCTTGTCAGCTAGGGTCAAATGGGGTAGAAAAAATCCTCAAACTCGACCTCACCGATAGCGAAAAAGCCGCCTTATCTCACTGTGCGGACACCGTGAGAGAAAATATCGATCAGGCTAAGGCTGTGGTGGGAAGCATCTAGCTTTTTGCCAGTTTTTCCCAATTTTTTCCCGGTTTTTTTCTGATCTAGAGCTTTATTTACCTATCTAAGGGTTGTCCTCCTGTTCGGGGGGACAACCCTTAGATGTTTTTGGTGGTTTTTGGTGGTTTTTGGTGGTTTTTGGCGGTTCATGGACTCAAACAGCGGCATAGTGAAATGATACCATTTACAAAAATTCATGCAACAGATAAAATTTCTCGCTGGCGGCAAAATTCTTAACCTTCGCTCCGAATTGGGTGCCACCGACCATCAGCAAGATTAGATGAAATGGATATTAATGTGGTAATGTAGAAAAAAGTACAGATCGAATCAGCTATGGATAGTAAAGAAATCCAGAAAAAACACTTTGCTTTTCTTAAAGAGAAATATCAAGTTACTCAATATAAAGTTGCTGATTATGATAGGTTTCTCTATCTAATACTGAGAAAAGCAGACTCAGGCATTGATCTCACAGATTTAGAATTTAGATGGTTAGAAAAAAATCGACTTTTTAGCACGATGGAAGCTATTTGCTTACATACATATCGAGCCGAAGACAAGAAGAGAATAGAAGCCGAGTTTCTGCAATTGCGAACTAAGTATCATATCCCTTCAGAACTAGAACTGCCTATTTCTAGTTCAGTCTATTCAATCCTTTGGAAACTAGATAATGAATATAATCTCACCGATTCAGAAATTGAGATATTAAATCAGCATGGTCTGGTAGATACAATTAACTTGGTTGAAGAAATGGTTAGGTTTGACAAACTAAAAGTTAAATACAATGCCACTCAACATATAAATCGGTTTCCTGAAGAACCTCTTTATTCAATTTTGAAAAAGCTTGACATGAGAGAGGAATTATCTGACGATGAAGCTGAATGGCTTTTAGCATCGGATTTTCAATCAACCTTAGAGATTTATTTGCAGCAGGAAGAAGAAAGAAAAGCCAAAGTTGAATTTTTAAAACTAAAATCAAAATATCAGGTTGAAGAACATCCAGACACTTCTCCTAGCAGTCCATTATATTTGATTTTAAATAAACTAGATGACGAGGAAGAAATCGATACGATAAAATGTGAGTGGCTCAAAAAACAAAATTTAACAAAACTGATTCAAATCGAGCAAAAACGAAAGGATAAAATAATTTTCAGGAAACTGAAAAGTAAGTATAAAGCGACTCAATATCAAAGTTCAGATATTTCCAGTCCTTTATTTACTGTGCTGAGAAATCTTGATAATAATCAAGTCTCTGATCCAGATATTCAGTGGTTATCAGAGCAAGGACTTGCTGAGACAGTAGAAATTGCTCAGGAAATTCATTTTAACATTTTAAAAAAGAAATATGGTATGGTGGATCCCAAGTTACCCCTCGCTCCATTTTATGAAATTATGCTCAGACTTGAACGGGGGCAAAGGCTGGAACCAAAACAAGTCGTTCAACTAATAGAAGAAAATCGTCTTTCTCGGCATGGAAAAATAGCGATCGCCCACTACACATTAGAAGCAAAATTTTATGAACAAGAATATCATCGAACTGGAAACAGACGGAATTTAGCCAGTGCAAGTAGTAACTGGCGTAAAGCAGATGAACCGAAAAACGCGCTAAAAGTCACAGAAAAGGTAAACTGGAAGCAAATCAAAGAATCTGACCTAAAATCAGCTTTATTGGTTACTAGAGGTGCAGCATTTCGGGATCTTGGTCAACTAGATGAAGCTGAAAACTGTGCAACGCAAGCAATAGAATGTCAACCGGATAGTCATCAGCCTTATACCCTGATGGGAGCAATTTGTTATGATCGCCGTGAATATGATGATGGAGACATCTGGTTTGAACGAGCGAAAGAACGTGGGGCTGATGATACCGATGATGAAATTGAAAGAATTGTCAGAATGGTCAAAGACAAGGAGCAACGTAGAGAAGTTGCAGAATATCTTTTCCGCAAAGATCCAAATCGCTATGAGTGGGCTGAATCGTATCTAAAATAGTCGAAATGATCCCAGCATTGAATTATGAATAAATTGTGCGATCTACCCTCGTCGATCCGAACGACTGAAATTTTACTTTTAAAAAAATCTACATATTCTATGTCACCTACACTAATCGCCAATATTCTTTCATATCCTTGCGATCGGCATCCCGCTTTTTGGTCGTAAATTCCTCGTTCCCCCCTCGTTGGGAATGCCAGTCATCAGCAGGATCGCAGACTGCGATCCTGCTGATGACTCAGAGACTTAAGTCACGGCATGGAAAAACTAAAACTTGGGATGTCTCGCCTTTAAAATTGTCTTAAGCTGTTACGCATTTAGATTGAGATCAGTTAAACTCTCTGACAGTCGAGGTTTCGTGGCTTCTGGAATCCAGATACCCAATTTAAATGATTAACAGCTTATTATCTTCCTCTAGAAAAGCAAACAATCTGAATAATGTCTAGTGAATCAGAAACCAAAAAAGTTGTTGTGGTCGGCGCTGGTTGGGCGGGTTTAAGCGCTACCTACCATCTAGCCAAACAAGGCTATAACGTCACCCTCCTAGAAGCAGGGTCTTATCCCGGTGGCTTAGTTGCTGGCTGGAAAACTGAACACGGACGTTCGGTCGAAGCGGGAATTCATGGATTTTGGTATCCCTACAAAAACATTTTTAAATTAATCGATGAATTAGCCATTCAACCCTTCACTCCTTGGACAAAATCAGCCCAATATTCCCCCGCCGGATTAGAAGTTGAATCGCCAATTTTTCAACAAGAACCCTCTTTGCCAACCCCTTTGGGGACATTTCTTTATCCACAATTTCAGCGCTTACCTTTTATTGACCGACTCTCAGCCCTGCCGATGCTTTATGCCCTGATTGATTTTGACAATTCCGAGCAAGCATGGCGGCGATATGACTCCGTAACCGCACGAGAATTATTTAAACAATATGGAGTTTCGGGGCGACTGTATCGTGATGCCTTTAACCCGATGTTGTTAGTGGGATTATTTGCCCCTGGTGAGCAATGTTCTGCCGCTGCTGCCTTGGGAATGCTCTACTATTTTATCTTGGCTCATCAACCAAATTTTGATGTGATGTGGTGTCGGGGAACCGTGGGAGAAAAAATCTTTCGGCCTTGGGTGGAACGCATAGAAAAAGCGGGCGGAAAAATTCTGGCGAATCATCGCGTTACAGATATTCTTTTTAATGAGTTGGGTGAAGCTACCGACGTGGTTTGTGGGGACGAAATTTTTGATACCGATGCGGTAATTTTCGCCGTGGGTATTACTGGGATGAAAAAAATTGTCAGCAATAGTTCTCATTTACAAAGTCGCCCAGAATTTAGAAATTTGATGAATTTATCCGGGATTGATGTTCTGGCTACTCGTTTATGGTTCGATCACCAAATTAAGATTCCCCGTGCTTCTAATGCTTGTTTTGGCTTTGATGAAACCACGGGTTGGACATTTTTTGACCTGAATGCTTTGCATGATGAATATCGAGATGAACCGGGCAGCGTGGTGGAAGTTGATTTTTATCATGCCAATCAATTTTTACCGCTGACCGATCGAGAAATTGTCAAGATCGTTAAAGGGTATTTAACCACTTGTATTCCTGAGTTTGGTCAAGCTAAAATTATTGATAGTAGCGTGATTCGCTTGCGCCAAGCGGTGACTCATTTCTCTCCGGGCAGTTATCAATATATGTTGCCTGCACAGACCAGTATTAATAATGTGTTTATGAGTGGGGATTGGATTGTTAATCGTCATGGTTCTTGGTCTCAGGAAAAAGCTTATGTCACCGGCTTGGAAGCCGCGAATTTAGTTATTTCCCGGTTGAAAGGAGGTCAACAGGCTGAGATTATTCCCGTGGAACCGGATGAACCCCATATTCAAGGGTTGCGAGAAATTAATCAAACCGTGCGATCGCTCGCCGAGACTTTTCTCCCGCCGTTTTGGTTGCCGTAATTTTGACATCAATTCACCGAATTGGTGATGATTCCCCGTAACCCGATCGCAACCCGATCGCAAAAAGAAAGCCGGTTTCGGGAAGAAATCGGCTTTCGGTTGCGGTCAAACGATCCCAGGGCAATGCTTTAAAGCGCACCCATGCTGGCTAGTCCCAGGATGACACCAACCCCCAGGATGTGACCAAAGCAGGTAGTACCGAGCACGGCACCCCAACCAAATCCACCAAACAAATTGGGGGAAGGGGTTGCTGGGCCAACGCTGGGATATTTGATGGTGAATTTACCAAAGGCGATCGCCACGATATTGCAGATGATCATAACAATGGCCACAGTGGGACTCCATTCCAGGGTATTGGGAACCACTGCAAGTAAAGTTGAATAAATCAAGGAACTTTCCCCTTAATTGATAGACGACAATTGAATCTAGTTGAATGTTATTGAATACATTTTTCGCGAACTCATGTCAATCACTCCAGGCAGGTTGTATTAATTCTTAACATTTCCTACCATTTCTTAAGCAGAGCTTATGGCAATGGTGAGGATTCAGCAATGCCAAATCGCGATCGCTCTGTCAGACAATACTTTTCAAAGGTTTTCCTCAGATTTATATATTTATGTTTCAAGGGGTGAAAGTTGCGACCCGGAAAAAATTTTTCTATAAATTCCGAAATCCGCAACACTTCCCTTGTAGTGATGCAAAAATACCCTCAATTTCTCCAGAGGCGATTCCGCTTCATCGGATCGCTACCGCGAACCGCCCCTAGTAAAACAAATGGAAAAATTCCCATCCTCCTACCACCATCACCCACCTCTTTGGTCAATTATTTAGATTTCTAATGCAAAGACTATAGATTTTGTTATAGGTAAGCAAAAATAAGCAAAAATAATCAAAAATCCCGGAACACTTGTTTTCTTATCTGTAGTCATTAATCATAATACTCAAGATTATCCTAGCTTTGAGAAACAGCATGAAACGCTTACTCACCATTTTGTCTTTGACCTTAATCTTGCAAATGCCTACCCTAGTCAATGCTGAAGAGTTTTCTCATGTAGAAAAAGTGGTTTCTGCCGGATTAATGACCAAAGATCCTACCGGCAATTTTAACTCAAATCGGATTCTTAGCCGCGCTGAACTCGCTTCATTATTAGTCAGAACTTTTGAGTTAGACAACCGTCAAGCATTGGTCAGCACCAACGACTTTACCTTGCGAGATGTGCCCTCCTCTCATTGGGCTTACCGGGATATTCAAATTGTCCTCAAAACTGGAGTAATGAATGGTTATCGAGATGGAATGTTTTTCCCGAATCAAAGAGTCAACCGAGCCGAAGGTTTGGCTATTCTCGCTCAAGCTTATGGAGTCTTTCAGTTTCCCCAAAATAATATCAACGAACTCCTAGCTAAATATCCTGATGCGGGACAAATTCCTGATTGGGCAAGAAAATCTATTGCTACCGCTATTTATGAAGGATTTGTCAATATCGGTCCTAATAATCAGATTAAACCTTTAGAACCAATGACCAGAGGCGATATGGCTTATGCCTTAAGTCAGTATTTAGAACGACAAGAAGGCAACCCAGCGCCAATTCCCTGGGATCAGTAAATTAAAGATTAATTGTTGGTTATTAGTGATTGGTTATTTGTGGGGATTTCCAGGGTAATCCAACCAACCACTCAACCAATAACTAATAACCAATCACTAATAACAGAACGAGATTGTTTTCTAAGTCAGCCTGGGGGAAAATACTTGTCATGTTGGCAAATTGGAGGCTGGAAAAAATGCAGATTCAAATTGAACATAAACCCAGTGAGGAAAAACTGAAAAAACTGGAGATTTTTAGCTGGCCGATTTGGAAAAAAGAAGTGTCTGAGTTTCCTTGGACTTATGATATGCGTGAAACTTGCTATTTCCTAGAGGGAGATGTGGTCGTCACCCCCGACCGGGGCACCCCAGTGGAAATGGGTAAAGGTGATTTGGTGACATTTCCAGCGGGAATGTCTTGCACTTGGAAAATTCGCAAAGCGGTAAAAAAACATTACTCATTCGGTTAATTGAACACGAGTCAAGAGAGTCGCGAAGGTGCTCCGCACCGAGGCTTAGGCCGCGATCGCCACTTTCTTGACTTTTTTATTAAATAAAATTAAAAGATGTAAATAGGAGGAATTAGGGTGTTTAGCAGAAAAATTATCAGCTTGTGTTCTTTGCTGTTGTGCTTAGAAACGGGTTCATTAATGGTTCAAGCCCAAGAAGTCGATTCTTCTAGGGATGCCTACGGAAATCGCACTCAGGAAATTATTCAAATGGGATTGATGACAAATTATCCTGATGGTCAATTTCATCCAGAACGGGTATTGAGTCGGGCGCAATTGGCCACAATTTTAGTCAAAACTTTTGGATTAGATCAACGCATTCCAGGACAAGAAAATAATCTTCGCGTGTCCGATGTCCCCAACGACCATTGGGCGTTTGACAATATTCAGCTTGTGCTGCAAAATAGAATTTTACATATGGACGAACAGGGAAGATTTTTCCCGGATCAACCTGTGACCAGGGCCGCAGGTTTTGCCACATTTGCCCAAGCTTATGGGGTTTTGTCCCTCAGTGATGCCGAAATTTCCCGGATTCTCAGTTCTTACCCAGATAGCGATCGCATCCCTGGCTGGGCAAGAAGGGCGATCGCCAGCGCTATTTTTGAAGAATTAGTAAACATTGACTCGGCCAACAATCGTCTAAATCCCGATCAATTAATGACTCGCGGAGATATGGTTTATGCCCTGAGTCAATACTTGGCAAAGCAGGAAAACCCAGGCACAATTCCGACCATTCCCTTAGAGTAACGGAACTGGCTGAAAATTAAACCCTGTAAACTCTGAAAATTGAACATTGACCAGCATCTATGCAGACCGAGAATAAAACTCAAATAAGACCGACTATAATATAGCTGTCAATCGATTCAAAACATCCAATCAGTTATGTTAAAAAAAGTAAAAAATCTTTCTATAGTTTTATTCCTCGGTCTATCGGTTACTGGTTGCACCCAGGAAACCCAAAATCAACTTCAACGCAATATCCAAAACTGGACGGGGACTGATGGAGTTCTAGATATTTATGCCGGGGATAAGCTGGTGCATCGATTTATTAAAATCGATAAACTAACCACGGCGCAGGGAACCAGCGATCCGAGCACCTCTCGTCCCTATCGATTTGGCTATGGCCACTTGGACAAAAATCAGAACTATCAAGTAGATCCCGGAGAAAAACGAGTTTACTTTGAGTTTAGCGATTACTCCACTAGCTATGTTTTCTATGAAAATCCCAATTAGAAAACGGGGTTTATGTTAGTAAAGATTAGTAAAGAAACCCGGTTTCTTGAAGAAACCGGGTTTCTTTTTACTTCAAAGGTTTTTGACTACAGCGGTTTTCTTTCTTACTGAACCACGCTAGGGCGAAGCCCAAGCGGTATTTAATTTAATATTTTCAGTATTGTAGGGGCGAATGGCCATTCGCCCCTACAAGGGCGAATGGCCATTCGCCCCTACGGAATGCTTCGCCCCTACAGGTATTTGTGGTTTACTCGCGGAGAAAATTTCTGTAATAGATCCGCTTTAAACATGGGCAGGATCGGACTCAGGATGATAGAAACCTGCCCCAATCCGGCAACCTTGATAAGCCAACACATACAATTCCTTGAGATCCTTAATCAAAGGATAACGGGGATTCGCCCCAGTGCATTGGTCATCAAAAGCTTGTTCGGCCATTTCTTCCAGTTCTTTGGAGAAGGCTTGCTCATCTTCAGGCAATACCTCTTTAATCGTCATAGGAATATCTAATTCCCGCTTGAGATTTTCTATCGCTTCGACTAATTTTTCCACCTTTTCATCGTCGGTTTCCCCACCCAGTTTCAAGTAATCCGCAATCTGGGCATAACGCCATTTAGCATTGGGGTATTTGTACTGGGGAAAAATCGCCTGTTTAAAGGGTAAATCCGTGGCATTGTAGCGGATCACGTGGGAAATCATCAGGGCATTGGCTAATCCGTGGGGGACATGGAATGTAGACCCTAATTTATGGGCCATTGAGTGACAAATGCCCAAAAAAGCATTAGCAAAAGCCATCCCTGCCATTGTGGCCGCATAATGGACTTTTTCCCGCGCTTTCGGGTCTTTCGCCCCGTTTTTATAGGCCGATGGTAGATATTTAAACAGTAACCGAATCGCCTCTAATGCCATGCCATTGGTGAACTCGGAAGCACAGACGGAAACATAAGCTTCCAAGGCGTGAGTTAAGGCATCAATTCCCGAATAAGCGGTGAGAGTTTTGGGCATATTCATCACTAATTCAGGATCGACAATGGCCATATTCGGAGTTAAGGCATAGTCAGCTAGAGGATATTTTATCCCCGTGCGATCGTCCGTCACCACCGCAAAGGGCGTGACTTCTGAACCAGTCCCGGAGGTGGTGGGAATAGCCACCATCATGGCTTTTTTGCCCAAAGGCGGCAACTCATAAACCCGTTTGCGGATATCCATAAACCGGGTAGCCAGTCCTTCAAAGTCGGTTTCTGGATGCTCATACATTAGCCAAATAATTTTGGCGGCATCCATTGGCGACCCGCCACCAATGGCGATGATTACATCAGGATTAAATGAGTTAATTAAGGCTAATCCCTTATTAACTGTTTTTAACGATGGGTCGGGTTCTACATCATAGAACACATCAGATTTGATGCCAATTTCTTCGAGGACTTGTTCTAAACTGCGGGTAATTCCTAACTCGTATAAAGGTTTATCGGTGATGATAAATGCTCGCTGTTTCCCCTGCAACTCTTGAATGGCGGTCTGCATACAGCCATATTTAAAATAGACTTTCGGGGGAATCCGAAACCAGAGCATATTTTCCCGGCGTTCCGATACACTTTTAATATTCAGCAAGTGTTGGGGGCCAACGTTTTCACTGACGGTATTTCCGCCCCAGGTGCCGCATCCCAATGTTAAAGATGGATCGAGTCGGAAGTTATAGAGGTCGCCGATCGCCCCTTGGGAGGCTGGGGTATTAATTAATACCCGTCCGGTTTCCATCCGGTTTTCAAAATATTTGATATGCTCGTTATTTGCCGGAGAAGTATAGAGCACTGAACTATGACCCCGCCCGCCAAATTCAATTAATGCCTCGGCTTTTTCTACGGCATCTTTAAAATCGTTCCCCCGATACATAGCTAAGATGGGAGAAAGTTTTTCATAAGCAAATGGTTCGTTGGTGCTAATTTCTGTCACTTCTCCAATCAAAACTCGCGTACCTGGTGGGACAGAAATGCCGCTGAGTTGGGCTAAGGTTTCTACGGATTGGCCAACGATATTGGGATTTAAGTGGCCATCAATAATCATCAGGCTGGCAACTTTGGCTTTTTCTTCTGGGGTGAGGAAATAAGCCCCGCGATCGCCAAATTCTTGCTTAACTTTCTCATAAACCTCATCCACGACAATCACTGATTGCTCGCTGGCACAAATCATCCCATTGTCGAAAGTTTTGCTCAAAAGAATCGAAGAAACTGCCATTTTAATATGAGCCGTTGCATCAATAATGGCCGGAGTATTGCCTGCCCCAACCCCTAAAGAAGGATGTCCCGAAGAATAAGCCGCTTTCACCATTCCCGGCCCGCCCGTAGCCAAGATTAAATTAATATCTCGATGCTGCATTAGTGCTTGGGAAAGGGCAACCGTGGGTTCATCAATCCAGCCGATAATATTTGCCGGTGCCCCGGCAGCAACCGCAGCTTCTAGGACAACTTTGGCCGCTTCAGTCGTCGATTGTTTTGCCCTGGGATGGGGAGAAAAGATGATGCCATTACGAGTTTTTAAGGCAATCAATGCTTTAAAAATTGCCGTAGATGTGGGGTTGGTGGTGGGAACAATTCCCGCGAGAATTCCTACAGGTTCAGCAATTTTCTGGAAGCCAAAAGATTTGTCTTCTTCGATGATGCCGCAGGTTTTTTCGTGCTTGTATTTGTTGTAAATGTATTCGGAGGCAAAGTGGTTTTTAATCACTTTATCCTCAATGATGCCCATCCCTGTCTCAGCTACAGCCATTTTCGCTAGGGCGATCCGCACCGCATTGGCGGCTAAGGCTGCTTTTTTGAAAATTTCGTCAACTTGGGCTTGACTATAGGTGGCATATTCTGCTTGAGCCGCTTTGACTCGCTGAATTAGGGCTTCAAGTTCGGCTTGATTTGTGACTTTCATGGGCTTAACTGTCTCAATTTCTGTTATGTCTTGTCTCCTAGGGATTGAAATCACTAGGTATTTACTCTCTTTTCACATTATAGCCAGCTAATTTCTGAAATGTGCTAGATGATCGAGTTGGGTCAAAAATTAATCAAATTTTAATGTGGGAATTATTTCTTTATCCAAAAAAATATGCTATAATAATATGTCACAATATATTATGAATCGATTTTATGTGAATTAATCGATAAAAATTCGTCAACAAATTCTGTTGCTAATCCAACATAATATCAGTGTTGCCTTAAGTCCGGCTTTATTATTTGACAGATCCGGAAAAAATCTATTAATTTGGCTGAAAGTAAAGACGGGATCCAGTTAGGCACAAAAAAAGATGTTATGGCAGTGAGGAAATCCCCACAAATTCCTCAAGATTATGAGAAATGATGACAAATCTTTATATATAGGCGTTGATATATAGGCGTTGATATATAGGCGTTGATATATAGGCGTTGCTGGGCAATTATTGGTTTACGATAATTCCTGTCGTGATTATAAGCAGTAACTAATCTGTTATAAATTATTTTCCAGATAGAGAGAAATTCTGATGGCATTTTGATGGCGCGGATCAAAGAGCCACTTGCTCTAGGGCCGTCGGAGACCGACGGCCCTAGAGCAAGTGGCGGTGGAATATTTTTTCTCCGGATCGGAAAGGAATCTGTCCGTATGGAAATTTTGTGTTGTTATAGCCAATTTACAGATCGCAAAGATTGTGCCAGTTAGCCCAGCATTCACTGCTGGGACAGCCAGTTTTGAAATTGTCCATTGCGGGAAGGGGTGGGCTCCCTAACTTTTTCTGCGGGAAAGTGAAATTTTGTGGCGTGATTTGCGGTGTGAATGGCTGAAAACACTTATGGGGCAACGGTTAGCACAGGTTTGAATCCTGGGATAACTGGGGGTCAGTTTTTCCGGTGGCCACGATCAAATTAGGCAGTTGGGATAGTGGCAACCTGGAAGCACTAAACCCAATTAAAGCCTCGTAGATTGGGGACAGTTGAGCGATGTGAAGCGGATCAGAAACCTCTTCTGAACCATGCTCATAAATCAAATTTGTATTAGGTGTGTCGCCACCAGAGGCTTTAATCATGAACGTCAAACTTGCAAATTCTGTGAATCGTAATGCCGAAACCAAAATTGCTGCCCAAGAAACCATGACTTTGAACGATGATCGGAGTGTGAATTTATCCCCTCTCGCTACAGAAACGGAAGTAGAAGGGATGGATCTGGAAACTTTAATGAATGAGTTGTTGAGCGAACTGTTGACGAAGCTGAAAACTGCCTCAAGTAGCGCTCCAGAAGTGGCAAGACGGATTGCTGAGGAAGTGAACCGGATTTGCACTAAGAGCGATCGCATCCAAAAGTCCGGTAAGGTGCAATACTGGCAGGTCAACCTGGGTCGTCAGCGGTTGCAAAAGTGCGTGGAATATTTCCGCCTGGGTTCGAGACAAGGACGAGTGGAGTTACACGCTCAACTGAGCTCGATGGTCTATCGGCATATTTCCTCTAATCAATATCTGACTTTCCAAGCTCGTTACAACCTAATTGAAGATTTCTTACAAAATTTCTATATCGAGGTGCTGCGGGCTTTCCGACGGGAACATGATGTCCCGGAAGACTATACTCCCCGGACTCAATTGCAACTGGCTGAGTATATGGCTTTTACGGAGCAATATGCCAAGCGTCGGATTAATTTACCCGGTTATCGCAATCAGCAGTTGATTATTTTACGCGCTCAAGGCTTTGCCTACGGTCAGCCCCAGGAAACGGTGATGGATATTGAGCAAACTGTGGAATTTCCCAAGGGAGAAGAAGCGGAAAAGCATGGTCGTTCCTATGCAGCGCAACAAGTGCGCGAGCAAATGATTTCTGAGACGGTCGATCCAGCAGATGCGGTGTTGCGCGATCGCGTGGTGGCGGAACTGATTCAATACTTGCAAGATCAAGGTCAACCGGATTGTGTGAATTATCTGGTGTTGAAGCTGAAAGATTTGTCTGCTCCGGATATTGATGAAATTTTGGGTCTGACACCTCGCCAACGGGACTATTTACAACAGCGGTTTAAGTACCATGTGGAAAAATTCGCTCGGTCTTCTAGTCAATGGAAACTGGTGCATCAATGGTTAGGGGCTGATTTGGATCAAAATTTGGGGATGTCTTTGCAAGAGTGGCAAGCTTTTCAGGGGAAACTTTCTGCCGAACAATTTCAGTTGTTGCAACTGAAACGCCACCACGCTACTGACCAAGAAATTGCTGCCGCGATTAAATGTACTGTCAAACAAGCGCAAAAACGCTGGTCGGCGATTTTACAAATGGCCTGGGAAGCACGGAATGCAGAAAATAATCCTGAAAATCCTTAAGCTTTCGGTGAACATGATGAGCGATTTTACTCTGCGATCGCACCAACGCCGTCATGGGCGATCGCCCCTCCTTGATCGTTATTAATAATTAGCTCTTAATTCTTGATAATTAATAGTTAATGATTGAGGATTGATAATTGATGGTTATGGATATAATAATGAAAATTGAATAAATTACTAAAAAAGTCGTATAAAATCCTACAAAATATGTCAAGTCTAGTCAAGTCTAGTCAAAGTCAATAGTTTATTCATTTAATCAATTGCCATAAGGCGATCGCCGTCAAGTACCTCTGCAAGTTAGATATCCTAGAAACATATCTTATTAGATATGCTAGAAAAAGATCAATCATTCCCAATGGATCTATGACTCTGAATCTTGCAGAACCTTCAACCTTGACCCTCAGTGCGGCTCAAAATAAGTCAGCACTGAAAAAAGTTTTCCAAACAATTAACGGCAATAGTTGCCCGCTGACTTACAACTTTCATCTCCACTCAACCTTCTCCGATGGTCAGTTAAAGCCAGAAGAGATTATGTCCCAAGCGGTAAGCATTGGACTGCAAGGACTAGCTATTACCGATCACCACAGCATCGGGGGCTATCAAGTGGCACAGCAATGGCTCGATCGATGGCCAAATCAGAACCAATATCAGAACCAACTTCAAAAACAATTAGCTCATGGGTATGACTCTAACCCGGCGCCGAAGCCGTATTTGTGGACTGGGGTAGAAATTAACGCTGATTTAATTGGCACGGAAGTTCATATTCTCGGCTATGCCTTTAATCCCGCACACCCTAGCATGGAGCTTTACCTGCAACGACAAGCCCCTAAAGGTCGGGATTATCAAGCATCTCAGGTGATTGCCGCCATTCAAGCTGCCGGAGGATTAGCGGTATTAGCGCATCCCGTCCGCTATCGGCGATCGCCTGTGGACTTAATTCGAGCAGCGGCTAACCTAGGGATTGATGGGGTAGAAACTTACTATGCTTACGGCAACCCTAAACCTTGGCAACCGAGTCCCGGGCAAACTCAACAAGTAAAAGAGTTAGCCGCAGAATATCATTTATTAAGTACCTGCGGCACCGATACTCATGGTTCTAACCTGCTCCTGCGTCTCTAAGCTGCGTCTCTAGAGAAGGAGCCACTGGTTGAGTGTTCATACCCCAAAAATGTTTAACGTTCATGGCTAACGGTTGACAGTTATTGTCAACCGACTATCTTTAAATCACTGTTTAAATCACTGTTTAAATCACTGTTTAAATCACTGTTTAAATCATCATTAGACAATTATGGCAAAATTATAAAAAGCCCCCCTTTGATCCGCCATCGGTTGGGGGGATCGATCGGTTATTTTGTCATATGTATATTACTTCGTTAATCCATGTTCCAAAGCATAGCGCACTAATTCAGTGCGGCTGTTGGTGCCGGTCTTGCTAAATAAGCGACTCACATACTTTTCTACATTCCGCACACTGGTGTCTAAACGACGGGCAATTTCTTTATTCATTAATCCTTGGGCTACTAAATCTAAAACACTTTGTTCTCTGGGAGTTAAATCGACTTTAATCGGTGCGGGAGTCTGAACAATTCCCGTATTTCCTGTTAGCAACGCCTTAATTTCTGCAATTTGACGGACTAAATCCGCCATCCCCGCTTCATCCCCATCTTCACTATTTTGCGCCGCCCGCCGTTGCAGCAAATTTTGCACGATCGCCACCAATTCATCCGGGTCAAAAGGTTTGGAAATATACACATCACAACCCGCTTGATACCCCAGAATGCGATCGCTGGTCATCCCCCTAGCGGTCAAAAACACCACTGGCAGCGCCTTAAACCGGGGATCCTCCCGCATCTGCTTAAGAAACTGATACCCATCTACCTGGGGCATCATCACATCCGTAATCACCAAATCCGGTAGAGTCTTTTCCAACAATTGCCAGCCCTGTTGAGCATTTGGCGCAACATTCACCTCAAAGCCACTATCTTCCAAGTAGGCTTGTACTGCCTCTCGTAAACCGGGCTCATCATCCACCAGTAAAAGCTTTTGGGTCATAGATCGCCCCCTTATTCATGCCTATTTGTATCGTTTATTATCGTCTATTCCACTGTAGCTTAAAAGAAACCGGGTTTCTCGCACCCCGCCATGACCCCAGCAGCCATCCCTTCGTGTCCTTTGCGTCTTTGTGGTAAATAAATTTTTCTGTTTATTCCATAAATTGTCGCCCTGCTAGGCTATATGCGAAAGCTTCTACAATGCCAATTTCCTCCCAGTAACTATAAAATTTAAGCAGATACTACAAGGGAACGGCAGACCATGAAACCCAACCAAGACGACCATTGGGCATAATCTCGATCACCTAGCGGCTTATGGGAACTTCGACGTGAACATCAACTCGGTGATTGGTGCTGGCATCTCTAACCCAGAGGATGCTTTGACCATTGGTCGTCATGCCCGGAAACTGGGTTTCACGAGTACCGTGAGCGTAGTCCACGATGGCAATGGCCAACTGCGGCCTCTCGGTTCAAAGGAACGAGCCATCTACCAAGATTACCGTTCCACAACCCCCTGGCCGATGTCGCACTTTATGGCATTCCGAAATAACCTTGTGGAAGGCCGTCCTAACCAGTGGCGGTGTCGGGCAGGAGGCCGCTATCTCTACGTTTGCGAGGATGGTCTGGTGCATCGCTGCTCCCAACAAAGGGGCTACCCGGGCATTCCCTTCCTAGAATACACTCAGGAGCACTTGGATGCCGAGTACGCGACCGAGAAGGATTGCGCTGCGTATTGCAGACCTGTGTGAATACGATCGCTGTGTTTGACAACTGGCGCCACCCTCAGAAGTCAGATCCAGGGGAATCAGCCCTAGTTGGTGCCGCAAATTAATTGCAGATTAATTATTTTCCCCGGTAGGGGCGAAGCATTCTGGCGAGGAATCTCTCGCGAGCAACCGAGAATCACTCGTCAGAATGCTTCGCCCTCCCAAGAGCCTACGGGTGTAGTTGCAATGCTGGGGATGCTCCCCATCCGAATGCTTTGCCCCATCAAAAGATACAATTTACAGCGGATTATCTTGCATGAATGTTTCGGAATTAATTAGTCAATTCGGACTTTATGCGGCGACTTTAATTATTTGTACTGTCGCCCGGGCATTTCCCTTGCTGAACACCGAAGTTTACTTGCTTTCAATTTCCACACTTTTGCCCAAATCTCTTGGGGAATTATTAGCGATCGTTCTTTTGGCTACTTTGGGACAAATGCTGGGAAAATCTCTGATGTTTTTTGCCACTCAAGGTGCGATCCAGTTTTCCCTCAAACAGCATACGCCAACCAGATTGAAAAAGTTATCCAAAAAATGGAAAAAATGGGCAACCACCGCAACTGGTTTATTTTTCTTTCCGGTTGGGTGAGTTTTTCGCCGTTTTTTGTCGTCACTGTTGGCTCGGCTCTGTTAAAAATTAAGTTGGTTAACTTTTTTACGTTTGGGGCGGCTGGACGGTTTATCCGGTTTATCTTTTGTGTAGGAATTCCTCAATTGTTGAAAGGTTTGTGGTTATGAATTTTCAGATTTTAGTGGATTCACATGACTTTTGGGCAAGCTTGAAAGCCGATATTTTATCAGCCCAAGACCAAGTTTATATTCAAACCCTTTCTTTTGAGGGCGATCGCGTCGGTCAAAACTTGGCCGAAGCCTTATTAGCTTCTGCGGCTAGGGATAAAAAATTGATGATCGACTCTTATACTAAGTATAAGATTAGCGATCAATTTTTATATAGTCTGCCAAATTTACTCAAATCAGAATTACAGCAAGAAGCCAGAGAAACTTGGCAAATCATTAAACGTCTGAATCAAAATGGAGTCGGGGTTAAATTTATTAATCCCGTCGGGCTATTTTTCAGCAAATTTGCCGATCGCAATCATAAAAAAATGATTGTGATTGATCGTCGAATTCTCTACATTGGCGGAATTAATTTTAGCCAGCATAACTTTGCGTGGCATGATATGATGCTGCGAATTGAAGACCCCAAGATAGCAGAATTTTTAACCACTGACTTTTTAGCCAGTTGGCAGGGAGAACATCAGCAGAAATTTCAGAATTTTGGCAACATTGAACTCTATTTATTCAATGGCAGGAATAATTCTCAGCTATTTCCCAGATTTTTTGATTTAATTGAGTCAGCCCGTGAATCAATTATCATTGAAACCCCTTATTTGTCATTTCCTTTTTACGATCGCCTGCGAACTGCCCGAAAAAACGGTGTGAAAATTTCCTTCATTACCTCAGCGGCGAATAACTGGGGAGTTTACGACCATTATACTCGCTGGGAAACTGGGCGATCGGGAATTGACCTATATCTTTACCCTGATGGCATGACCCACTTAAAATCCATGTTAATCGATGACCAATACTTAATCATCGGTTCTTCTAACTTTGACTTATTTAGTTATTATTTTCAGCAAGACATTATTGCCATTTGTCACGATCGGTCTCTCATCCAAGAATTTAAACGCCTGATTTTTCTACCTGATTTGCAAAAATCAAGCCGATGGACTGGGAAAATTTCTGACTGGCAAGGAAAATGGGGATATTTCCAATTAAAAGCCGCTTGTCAATTATTTTTATGGGTCAATCGGTAAACGGAAATAAACCAGGAATTCCTGGTTTTATAGCTAACACAATAAACCAGTTTGCTGTTAGCGATCGCCTGAAGCATAACCTCTGAAGCATAACCTCAACCGGGCTTATTCAGGAACCAGGTTGAGGTTTTTTGGTAGTAATTATTCTTTCACTGCCAAAGTAGCCGTGGCCGATCGCCCAAACTCTTCTGGGGCATATTTTAGATGCACTTCTGCCCCAGGCCATTCAAAGGTTCCAGGGGTTACAGACCGCACTAAATAATGCAGATTATAGACCCCGGCATTGAGGCGATCGCCATAAGCAACCACTTCGTCTGCGTAAATGGTTTGATAACCAATTTCCCAGCTATCAACTTGGGCTTGAACTGCCGGATTCGTGATTTGAAAAGTGGTATCTACTGCCTCAAAACCGGCGGGTAATTGGTCAGTAATCACCAGATGATCGATGGGGTGGTCAGTAATAATTTCCAACCCAATATCAAACACTTGTCCAACCTCTACGGTTACGGGTTGATTTAAGGCAGATAACCCCATTGTTGCCAGCACTTGATCTTCCCCGGCAAGGCGAACTTTTCGGTCAACGCGCAAGCCGTTAAATCGTCCGGGGGCATTGCCTAATAAGCGATAGCTATAGGCGGTTAAATAATGTAGGCTACCTGCCCCTGATTTTTCTAAGGTTAAGTCAGCATTTCCCTGGGGTAATTGATCCATTGCTACATTAATAAATCGACTGGGATTTTCGTAGCCTTGAAACTGCATCGAGTCGATATTTTCCCCGGCTAATTTTACCGTGGCGGTAAAGTTCGGTGGGGTGGGTTGAGTGTTGGCATAAGCCACTAATGCAGTCAGGGCAGAAGCGTTGGCATAACTATTTTGCCAGGTGCCATTTCGCCGCAAATTTAATAGCCCTTGTAAGAGGCGATCGCTCACTTCTGGTTTAGCTTTTTGGGCAATAAATAGCCGTAAAGTTTCCGCCTGTTGAGTGGTCGGGGTACTCAGCCAATACCAGCCTCGCGGTAAATTGACTGTGGCCGATCGCCCAGTTTCATAAACTGTTTCCTGGAAGCGATCGAACAGAGTTTTTGCCTCATCTTGCCACTGCGGGAAGCTAAATAAATAGCGGGTCAATTTAAGCTGAGATAACTGGTCTAATTCTTCTCGCTGTTTATAGATATCCCCTAAAAAACTATCCCGTTTATCTCCTAATTCGGCTAAAGCCATCAGTGCGGATAGTCGCAACTGATTTTGACAGATTTCTGTCTGGCAATAATCATATTGTTGCGGGTTTTCTAAGAGACGCTGCAAATACAGTTTTACCTGAGAAACCATCCCCGGATCTACCTTAAAGTCAGCAGCCAACGCTTTGGCTAAACTTTCCGCCGCGTAGGGGGTGACAAATGGATCGGATTGGTATTGTTTTGGCCATGAGGCAAAACCGCCATCAGACTGCTGAAGTTCTTGGAGTTGTTTTAAGGCAATTTCTGCCTGGGCTGTGGGGTTAAATTCCCCAAAAGCTTGACCATATTTTTGCCCTAAAATTTGCAGGTTAGCAGCGATCGCTAACTGAGAGGCTGCCGGTTCCAAGAATGGCAAGCGATTTTCTTCAAATACTTGCCGCGCTGGGGCAGTAATTTCGGGGATTAAGGTAGAAGCCAGAGAAACTTCTAAACCTCCCACATTGGGCGCTACATTCTGATTCACATTTAAGGGAATTTTGACCTGATTTTCTGTGACTCCAGTAGAAATCACCTGTTCTGTAACTGCCAGTTTTTTCACCGGCAGAGATACCTCGAAACCATCGCCGTCCCGCTTGTTTAATTGGGCGGTAAATTTTATCTTTCCTACCCCAATGTCTTGGGCTGCGATCGGGAAACGATAGCCAGTTGTATCCGGTTTGGCTTGAGTGCTTAATTGTTGGGTACTGCTGGCATTTTCCGCAAACTGCATATTTTCCGCCACTTGGCCATTTATTTCTAAATTGCCTTTTTTGCCCGTATTGTTAGTGACCGCAAGACCGGCAAAAAAGCGATCGCCCACCCGGACAAATTGGGGTAGCAATGGATTGGCCATCAGCGGTTTTTTGGTGATAAAAGTATTCTCTCCTTTGCCAAACCGCATATCCTCGGTTTCGGCGATCGCAATCACTCGCCAAGTGGTTAAATTATCCGGTAATTTAAACCGAACAGTGGCGTGACCATTGTTGTCAGTGATGACGGCACCATTGTAATAAGCCAAGGGCTTAAAATCTTTGCGAATATTGATCGCTTGCGCCGGTTCTTCTGGGGTCTGCGATCGGCCTGCTGCAGGAGCATTTGCAGGTAATGGGGCAGACTGATTTTTTTCCGACTCCTGTTGTAGAAATACATCTCCCACTCCTGGAGTAGCAGCCCGTGGTGACAATTGAGGATTCTCATTTTGATTAAAAATAATATCCTTCAAAGACACCGCAAATCGGTTATCCGTAAACCGCGTCGGAATTAATTGCTGGGCATAAACTGTTGTCACCAAATCCGGGGGACGATATCCCGTCAATTGCAGGACATCCTCATTCACCACCATCAGGGAAACTTGTGCTTTAACTGGCCGATTTTTCCCATCTTTAACGGTCAGTTTGAGGCTTTGTTCTGCCCCAGGTTCAACAGCCTCTAAATCTGGCTTCACTTCTATCTGGAGATATTTCTCATCTAAGCTAGTGGAAAATGGGGCAAAACCAATTTTTACCAAATCTTTCACCGTTCCCGCTTCCACTTGATCCAGAGAAATACCTTGTCGGACTAACACCGCTTGCACTGCGGCATTGGGCAGCATTTCTGGGGTGACAGTAAACTGAATTTGCGGCGCCCCTCCGGTTACTTTGGTGATAGTTTTATAGATGGGTTTATCTCGCACCACGGCAAAATATAATTCGGCCTCTGGATAGGGAGATTGTACAACAGCGGTGGCGATTTCACCGGGTTGATAAGTATCTTTATCTAGTTTAACTTCCAGGGCATTTTCCTGTTCTCCAGGATATCCCCAAAATACAGGATTTTTCCCACTAATCCAAATGGATAAATCGGTCGCCATTACTTCATCTTTGGCATTGGCAAAATTAGCCCGAATGCGGTAATAACCCGCTTCTTTTGCTTGGAGAGAAATCTTTTCGGCTTGGCCGCCAGATGTGATTTGTTTTTCCGCTACGGTTGTATATTCAAGTTTATATTTTGGCCAAGTTTCTGACATTGAACGCGGCATCGGTTTATAGTCAACTTTTTGGAGTTGCAGGCGAATTCGTTCTCCTTTAAGCACTTTACCTGTGGCATCAGTGGCAATCATTTCTACAGTAAAATCTTTGTCCACTTCAGCCGCAAAGTCACTTTTTAACCCAATTAGGCGATCGCTGGGTAAAGCAATCACCGACTGAGAAGCGGCCACTGCTTGATTTGAGCTATCCGAGACTTCGGCGGATACTTGATAGGTCATGGGATAGGGTAAGTCATTACCAATTTTAAAGGTAAAAGTTCCCAGACCTTGAGGATCTAACTCAGCATAATTTTGCAGCACTTCAGCATCAATTGATGGTGGGTTTTCCGGCCAAAACCACTGTTGTCCAAAAGCAAATTCTTCCCAACCTTTGGGGGTAAAATTTGCCTGACTGCGGGTGACATAATATTTAAGCTGACCTGCCGCTAAGGGGGAGCCAAATAAGTATTGACCTTCTGCTTTTGCCTCGATAGTTTGCTGGCTAATGGCAATCTCTTTATCTAGCTTTAAATCCACCTGAAAATTTGGCGGTTTAAACTCTGCTACCCGAACATAACCAGAAAGGACATTGCCATTTTTTCCATCGGCTGATAAATAATAGTCTCCTAAAGGACTATCTGGTTCAATTGCCCAGTCAAAAGAAAATGTCCCAAACTCATTGGTGGTAAAATTACCCAGATTTTTTTGCGTGCCATTTGGTTGAGACAAGGTGACAGTATATTGGCTATTTTTATCCAGCTTTAACTGGCTATTTTGCAAATAAGCCGCCAAGCTGGTAAATGATGCTTTTTCACCCCGTTGATACAGGTTGCGATCGGAAAAAATAGTCCCCCGTGGTTGAATTTGGCCATAGTCCCATTCGGGATAAATGCCATAACCATAGCTGCCACTGTCGCGATCGCATCGAGCATAAGCCCAATCTTGGTTTTCTCGCGCAATCACTAATAATTCTGGTGGTTCATTATTGGGAATACATTGTTTTAACTGCTGATTATTCAGGATAAAAGTTCCTGTTTGGTCAGTAATTCCAGTAGCACAAGGTTTCGGTTCAGGACGAGGTGTTTCATTCAATTTTGACTGATAAATCTCGATAGTGGCAGCGGCAACTGGCGCCCCATCAGATAGATGATTGACCCGAATTAATCCAGATTTGGGAAACAATTGAGTAAAGACGCCTAAATTAGTGATTTGGGCGAAACCATAATAAGTGGGTTCTTGCCATTTTTGCTGGTTATTTTCTGAGTAAGGAACTGTCTTGGCTTGGACTCCATAAGCCACCATGCCTGTAGGGGCTTTCAGTTCTTGCTCTAAAGCGACTTCAGTCTGGGTGATTTGATTTTTTTTACCGGAAATATCGAACTTTTTCCAAGTATTTGAACTTGGCAGAAATTCTTCTGAGTTATTGCGATATACTAAGTCAGTGGGTTGCACGACTTTGTAAGCGGCTTTATAGTTTAATTCCGGCAAATTTACCGTGGAAATTTTAAAATTAGCTTTGGCACCTTTGGGAAAAATATTTAACCCTGTTCGGGTAAAAATATTGGCCAATAAATTTCCTGTTTTATGCTGAATAGTTAAGGAATTACCCAAGGTTTGACCAAAGGTATCCTTAAGGTTTTCGCCGATAGTAATGGTGTAATTTGTTTCTGGTTCTAATGCCCAAGAGTTAACCCCAACATAGTTGTTGCCCTCATAAATTTCTAATAGAGGAATGTCTGGGTTAGGTGGAGGACTAAAGCGAATATTTTCTAAGGCTGAATCAGCGTTCAAGGGGTTATTAAATCTTAATCCAGAGATTCCTTGATCAAATCTGGATCCCCATCCGCGATTGGTTTCTATTTTTTCAAATTTTAAGGGAGCATAGGTTGCTACTTGACTGGTAAACGCTTTGTCGCTGACTAAATTACCTCGGATAGGCCGTATTCCTGGATCTAATTCCAAGCGATAACGAGTATTTTTTTGCAGTTCTTGTTGAGGAATTAGCTGATACTGCCATTGACGGTTAATCAGATTAAATGGATCCGTAGAACCATTGGCTAAAAAAATCGGATATGGTTGCTGATTTTCGGCGGTTGTTTGTTCAGCTTTTAGGCTAATTTTTTCTTGATTAGCCTCAGAAATTAAGGTGGCATTGTTGGCCAAAGAGTTCAAGTCTAGTTGAACATTTGAGGTAATTTCTAGGTTTGGCTTGATATCCAGATATCCTGAACTATATGGATTAGGATTAGTTTCAGGTAAATTGGTAATTTGGATCGGGTCAGTGGTAAATGTCCACGCCAAATCTTGAGTCAGACGATGATTATTTAAATCTGCTAAACCCGCTTTTACAGTAACTTGAATTCGCGTGGCTTTGGGCAGGGGTTCGTCCGCTTGAAATCCCACCATGCGCGGGGTTAAAAACCGAAATCGCCCCGGTAAAGCAGGCTGAATTTGAAATAGGTTTAGTTTGATTTGCTGTTCGGGAGAGTCGAGACTCTCTAGAGGAATTACTGGGTCTTTAAACCGGATGCGAATTTGGGCAAGGGGTTCGGCTTCTTCCGTCGGGCTGATTTGTTCGATCCAGTCGGGAATTTGTGGCTTCGGAAGTGGGGCAACCTGTGGTAAGGTTTCCACTGCCTGGGAAAAATTTGTGGTCATATTTGTGGTTTGACAAGTAAATAAACCAAATGCTAGGAGTAACCCCAGCAGGAAATGTATCCAAGTTTTCATCCAAGTCTTAATTTTTATTCTCATTTATTTCCTCACGGTGAATCGATGGTGACTGAATCAAAAGGCGCGATCGCCTTTGGGGATTTTTGGCAAAATTGGTCATGTTTTGTTCAGAAATGTCATAGATACACGATTAATCAATAGATCGCTATCAGATTGTTGGTTGATTTCAACCGTTAGCTGGACTCAGCCGAACACAATCTATTTTAGCCAATCAATCTTAAAAGTTTGATGCTTATGAATATTTAGTCGATTCTGGTTGTTTCCTTCTGGTAACTTTATGGTAAAAAAATTTATATTTCTTTATAAAACTTAACTAGGGTTATTACTTTGTCATATTATGACAATTGTTGGATGGTTATTTCCCATCTATATTCTGATGATTTGTGAATTCTGATGATTTGTCAAAGTGACTCACAAACTCCACGGCCTTTTTCCCCGATCCAGCGATCGGGCGGGGTTATCTCGAATTGCCTTTTTCGTTAAGTACCCTTACGCGGTCTCTTCAGTCTTTTAAAGATTGTGTAAAGAAATCCGCGAAACCCAGGGAAATCAACCGGGAAAATTTAAAGCTTTTGTAAAGTTGAAGCCGTCCCCTGGTATTTTCTCTAAAACCTGCGTATAATTACGGATAAAGCCAAGTGAAATTTAGCGGTTCAACGAAAAAAATGCTTTCAGTATTTTTCTCTTTGAGAAGTGAATCTGGAACAGATATAGCCAGATCGCTAAATCCATCCCGCTGGTATGCGGTAATCTGCAATAGTCTGAGTAAAAAGGCTAATTCTTTCTGCCTACCTTACAGGGAATCCCTCGATTAAATCGAGCCAGTTCAAATTAGATCCAGTTCAAATTAGATATTATCAAGTAAAGTTAGCTATCAGAAGGTTATGAAAAAGATTACTTACCCCTTGTTTTTCGCTGCGTTGTCCAGCCTTGCTCTCCCAGAAGCGGCAAGCGCTGTATGCTGGGATGGAGCATTTTCTTGCCAAACTCTGAATCAGGGCGTTTTAACAATTAATGAGTATACAGTGCGCGCCGGTTATCCATTAGAAGAGTTTCCTAATATTGGAGCCGGATCGGTGATTATGGACGCGATGTTTAATCCCAATCAAAGTGGCAAATATGGCTTTATTAGTGCTATAACATCAGCCGATGGCCCTACCATATTTTACGATGGTACGTTGATTGAAAAACCTTTGCTCGATCCTCCCCCCGGTGGGTATTTTATGATGCCCCCTGGTTTGATTGATTTCTTGCCTTACTACGATGCAGAACCAGGTTTGGAAAATTATTTCTTCGATCAGCCTACCGCCTCTTTCCCTGATGTTTTATCTATTGGTGGTCGTGCAGAGGCTAAGTTTGAAACTTGGTTAGTTGAAGTCTTAGATGAAGTGTTTGGCGATGATCCCAACAAAGCCCAAGATGATTTCTTTTCCGTCAAGCCGTTAGTGGGTTGGACTTGGGGTTATGATATTCAAAGTAATGATAATGGTAATGAAAATCCATTTGAAGTGGAAGATTTTATTACCACAGCCCAACCATTTAGTTGGTTAACTCAAGGCCCGACAAATGATTGGCTGACTGCTTTAAACCGCGTATATGGTAGTGAGGAACTTGGGACAGAAGATAGATTTAATGTCACCGTCGCCTCGGTTCCTGAACCTTCTACGGTTCTTGGTTTAATTGGGTTGGGGATTTTAGGTGCGAAATCTGCTCGCAAGCGGAAAGCATGAGTTGATCAAAATTCTGATAAAAAATAGGGTTGAACAGGACTTAGGCAATACTTTTCTATTAGTAGGGTGCCGTTCGGTGTGGTAACCCACCAATACTATCTGGAGTAGCAGCGATCGCCTCTTTATTTCCCGGTAAAATAAACCAGGGGATTTTTTACCACAGAGACACAAAGGACACAGAGGATTGATTGCGATCGCTTTTTTATTTTTCACAGAAAGAAACCCGGTTTCTGTCATAGAGGTGTAATTGGGATTTTTTACCACAGAGACACAAAGGACACAGAGGATAGATTTAAAATGTGCGATCGCTTTTTTATTTTCCTGATAAAATAAACTCATTTTCTGAGGTTTTGTCAAATCGAAGTTGATCCGACTGAGTAGCCCGATCGAACTTAAACTCCTCTAGCAAATCAAAAAAAGTATTAAATCCTTCTTCCTCATTAATAGCATAAAGCAAAATAATCCGCGCCCATGATGCAGAAGTTTTTACGCCAAACCGTTCTTGTAGCCACGGTTGAAATTCTTGGAATTCTGCTTCTTCTTCACTGAGGGAAATATTCAGTTGTGCGTGATTCATATCCACAGAGAAACATATATAGGTTTGTCACCGATGAATAATCGATATAAAGTCCTGGGTTATGCTTGATTTTATCTAATAATTTGTATAGGGTTTCCATTTTAGCAAAATTTGGGATTTTGACAAACCGGGTTTCTGGTGAAAGCGCGATCGCACGACATACAGCGGTTTTTAGATTAATCAACCACAACCGGCGGGGATTAAAATGATGGCGGCCTCATAGCGCAAGTCGGTTTTAACCGACTCTTAATGCTTATATTAAAAAAATTTTAGTCGGTTTTAACCGACTTTCGCTATTAGCCAGGGAATTCATTCCCTGGCGGTTTCTGTCATGGAGGTGTAATTGAGATTTTTTACCACAGAGACACAAAGGACACAGAGGATAGATTTAAAATGTGCGATCGCTTTTTTATTTTCTATATTTACTATTTATTTAACTCCTTACCCTGCTCCAGCATGGGAATGCATTCTTTGAGGCTATTCCTCCATTTATAAGCCAGGGGAAAAACGTTTTTTATTCATGTTCTAATAGTTCGGCTAAAATTTCAGCAGTTAATCCATTGGCCGCAGATTCTTCTCTAATTTGTGCTACAAGGTCGTTAAAAGAATTAGAGGTGAGTAATTCCTTAATCATCAAATTAAACATGAACGAGACATTTTTTTGTTGCTGGGGTTCAGCCTCTCGGTAAGCTTGGGCTAGTTCAGCATCGACTTGAATTGTAATAGTTTCCATCTCTGTTGGTTTACTCCGGTTACATATTTATAGGATAACTATTTTTGGCGACGGTAGGGGTCAAAGGCTGTTGACCCAATTATGTGCGATCGCCCTAAATCGCCCTCAACTCTCTAGGTGTACAACCTTCGTTAGAAAAATTCAGCCCGTACTTTGTTCAGTAATCAATCCCACTAATTTCAATCCAAGCTTGTCGCGCTGCGACAGAATCTCCTTGGTCTACCCATTTTTTTGCTACTTGAGCCGCTAAATACCCTCGATTAACTTCTCTTTGATAAGGCTCCGCGTCTCTTGCAGATATCAATTCATTATTAAGAAGGGATTGGCTGGCTTCCTCAAAATGCAATAATGCCGAATTATAATCACCCGCACTGCCTGCCTGTATAGCCCTAGTAACAAAACCCATAACATAAGGAGCTACATAACTTTTACCCCACGCATTTCCAGCAAAAATAGGAAAAGCAAGACAACTCCCATCAGAAGCAGTTCTACCCTGAGTATCGGCTCTTCGAGCATAGCAAGATTCCGCCATAACTCTGTCTGAGAATAGCATATGAGAAGCTAGTAACCCCGAAATCAGTAGAACAAATTTTACTTTTTTCATGGCCAAAGTAAGTATTTTTCAATGTTTAAAAACACGCTCTTAACTCTTTCCCCGGCTCCAGCCTGGGAATTTCTGCATGAGCAAACGCTTCAAAAGAATTGGGCGCCGGGGTGAGTTTGAGTTTCTCGTAATAGGGAATAATCACCTCTGTTAAAAAAGACTCGCGATCGTGAAATTGAATTTCGGCGGCGGTCAAATTCCCCGGTTGATGACAAATAGTGCTCCGCGCTGCGGTGCAAGCTTTCCCCTGCATTGCCGGAATCACCTCGTTTTCCAGCCCACTCAAACTCTGCAACAAGGTGCTTTTGCCTTGTCCCATGCGCCCAGTTACCCCAATATTCAGGGCTTTGCGGGAAAATCGGCTCTGGAGTCGGTGCAATGACGCTAGAGAAGAAGTGGCAATTTGCTCAAATTGGGCAAAGTCGAGACTTTTTAGCTTTGCCTGGGTCGCCGCGTCCCCCGACCAATACTCAAGCTGGCGATCGCGTTCTTGTGCCAAATTCTGAATCAAACCATACAGGGACGATAAGCGACTCTCGATATCTCCCAGCTTTTGGGCCAGCGGTTGACGCTGGGCGATAATGCTTTGGATTTCCTGGCTTTTGTTCATGCCAATATGCACCTGGTTTGCTAGGTAGGTAAACACTGCAAAATATTATAGTCTTGCCGGGAAGTCAGAAAGCAGGTTTTTAAGTTAATTTTTATTATTGCCAGGTATGCGATCGCTTAACCACCTATCCTGAATCGGAAAATGTGGCAGTCAATTTTGTTCCCCCAGCAGAAATCCAAGAAACCTCGACAACCGTTTACTTAAACCTAGAAATTCCCGGAATCAATCCCCAAGATTTAGATATGCAAGTCACCGTTGAAGCTGTCACGGTTAGCGGCGAAAGGAAATCTCAATTCACGGCGGAAGAAAAAGGCAAGTTTCGCAGTGAGTTCCGCTACGGTCAATTCCAACGAGTCATTCCCCAGCCAACTCGAATTCAGAATACTAAAGTAGAAGCTGAATATAAAAATGGTATTTTAAAATTGACCCTTAAGCAGAAGCCGAGCAACATAAAGTCCTCAAAGTCAATCTGAGTTAATCTAAATTAGATGCCGCACCCCGACCCCGGTTATCTGGGGCTGGGGTGTAGCATTTCAGGGGGTAGAAAAATTGTGGTTACTGTGGGGACTGAACGGGGCGATCGCCCGAAGAACCTGATTGACTAACTCTTGCTTTCTGGCTATATACTGGCTATATAATTAAACCAATAGCTAATAAATAATAGACAATTCTGGCTTTCCAGGGCTAAAAAAGCCACTCAGACGAGCGATAATTTTGCCCGGTTAGTGTCTAATGATAATATTCCCAGATATAGCCTATATATAACCATGAACATGAGCAATTTACCGGGTTTGATGACAAATCACAGTTATGCAATTATTGGCACAGGGGCGATCGGCGGATTTTACGGCGGTCTACTCCAAAAAGCCGGATTTGAAGTGCATTTTTTACTGAATACCGATTATGAGTATGTCAGAAAAAATGGTCTGGTAATTGAATCAAAAGATGGTGACTTTACTTTAGAACAAGTCAACGCTTATCAAAATGTCCAAGAAATGCCTCCTTGTGATGTAGTCGTGGTTGCCCTGAAGACTACCCAAAATCATTTACTGCCGCAATTGTTGCCTCCTTTACTCAAAGAAAATACCATGATTGTTTTGCTCCAAAATGGGTTAGGGGCTGAAGAATTTCTGGCAAACTTTATTCCCCATCACCCGATTATTGGGGGCTTATGTTTTGTTTGCTCTAATAAAGTTGGGCCGGGACATATTCGCCATTTAGACTATGGGGTGATTACCTTGGCTGAATATTCCCCCAACGGTCAACCCGCTGGGATTACGGAAAATTTACGGGTAATTGCTAGGGATTTTGAACAGGCACAAATTGCCACTATCCTGAATGAAGATTTAATCTTGACTCGCTGGAAAAAGTTGGTTTGGAATGTGCCTTATAATGGGCTCTCTGTAATTTTAAATGCTGACACTAATCAATTGATGGCCAATAAACATATTCGCCATTTGGCCGAAGATTTGATGCGAGAAGTGGTGGCTGGTGCAGCAGCTTTTGGCCGCACGATTCCCGATGTTTTTATTGAAAAAATGTTGGATCATACGGAGAAGATGAAGCCATATTTGACGAGTATGAAATTAGACTGCGATCGGGGCAATCCCCTGGAAGTCGAAGCCATCCTAGGCAACCCTCTTCGCATGGCTAAATTAGCCGGAGTTGATTTACCCCGTATGTGGATGTTGTATCAACAATTAAAATTTATTGATACCCAAAATTCCCGCTGTCAGCCACGATCCATTAATACCCATTAATACAGTGAGAGCAAATATTGACTAATATTCGTTCATCATAACCTAATTATATCCTATCAGCTTCATAAGTAACGTATGACCTTTTATAAAATGTATTACGGCGAAAAATCAAGTCTTAAATATAGCGATCGCGGCTTAACCTAAATGTTTCATTTTTCATTGATCTGTCTCATATATATGTCACAAAATATCTATTAGCTTGTAGGGTGCGTGTTTGCTCGCCATGAACATTAAATTATCACAAATTAACCCAATTCGAGCCGTAACGCACCATTTTTTCAATTAATTTGGCTGTGGTGGGAAGGGCGAGGAAATTTAAATGGCTGATTTATTTCCTAATCTCACTGTCCGCCTAACCCACCCTACGAAAATCTTCCCTATGCAAAATATTCACTATGAATGATTTTGTAGCATATCTACAAGAAAAATTAGATGAAAAGTTAGAAGAGGTGAATCCACCAGATGCGCCCAGTTTAATCGATTTACTCTAATTAGGAGATGATTACGCGATAATTACGCGATCGCCATGCAACAACTTTCCCTATTCGATCAACAAAACCTCAACCAAATTACTAATGTTTCCTCGGTTCCTCAAAGGAGTCCTTTTCGCTATCCCGGAGGAAAAACTTGGTTAGTGCCTCGAATTCGACAATGGCTAAATAGTTTACCGAATGTAGCCCAAGAATTTATTGAACCGTTTGCTGGTGGCGGAATTGTCAGTTTAACAGTGGCTTTTGAAAAATTAGCCAATCATGTGACAATGGTAGAGTTAGATGACCAAGTGGCAGCAGTTTGGCAGACTATTTTATCTAAAGATGCAGAGTGGTTAGCAGAGGAAATTATTAAGTTTGAAATGACCGCTGAAGCGGTGAGAGAAATCTTGTCAAATGAACCCAGTTCATTACAATAAAAAGCTTTTCAAACAATTGTGAAAAATCGGGTAAATCGAGGCGGAATTTTAGCCCCTGGTGCCGGGATGATTAAGCAAGGAGAAAAAGGGAAAGGTTTAAAGTCTCGCTGGTATCCAGAAACCTTGAAACGTCGGATATTGCAGATTGCTGAAATACGCGATCGCATTACTTTTATTCCTGGAGATGGTTTAGAAATTATTACCCAGAATATTCATCGGCATAATGTGGTATTTTTTATCGATCCTCCCTACACAGCAGCGGGGAAAAAAGCAGGGCATCGTCTTTATCAGTATGCTCAATTAAACCATGAAAAATTATTTCAATTAGCGAGCCAAATGGCTGGAGAATTTCTGATGACTTATGATGAAAGTCAAGCAGTTAAAGCCTGGGCAAATTTACATAGATTTGATTGGCAAACTGTAGCCATGAAAAATACGCATCATGCGAAAATGACTGAATTGTTGGTTGGTCGTAACTTAGATTGGTTGTCCGATAGATTTTAGTTGTCAGCCATATAGCTATTTTCTCCGCGAGTAAACCACAAATACCTGTAGGGGCGAAGCATTCCTGCGGTAGGGGCGAATGAATGGCCATTCGCCCCTACAATATTAAATTAAATACCGCTTGGGCTTCGCCCTAGCGTGGTTCAGTAACCTGAAAAACGCTGTATATAGCGGTTATGATCCGGATGAAGTACAGAGGTTTGATGGATTCCCGCATTCGCGGGAATGACAGGTTTTTTTGTACTTAATAACTCTGACAAGTGCTAAGTAAATTGTAGGGTGCGTGTTTGCTGGCCATGAACATTAAATTAGCACAAATTAACCCAATTCGAGCCGTAACGCACCGTTTTTTCAATTAATTTGGCTGTGGTGGGAAGGGCGCGGAAATATTAACTGGCTGATTTATTTCCAATCTCACTGTCCGCCTAACCCACCCTACCAAAATCTTCTACCAAAATCTTCACTTTTAAGATTTTTTCTCCGCTTCAATTTCTGCCTGAAGCTTGGCTAATTCTTCCGGGGACATTTCTTCTAACTGCTTCGTTAAAACCGCCTCTTTATACTCTTTAATTTGCTGATTCAAGGTCATCTGTTGAGTCAGGGCTCTAAACAAATAAGTCAACAGCCAGCCAACCACTCCCCCCACCAGGACAGCTTGGCTCCAAATTCCCGCTGATTGACTATCTAATCCGGCAAATTCTAAGGCTAAATAAACCAATCCACCGGCCAAAAACATTCCCAAACCAATGCCAATTACATCAATTCTACGCATAATTATTCAGAATAAAGTTATCAAAATTATCAAAATTATCATCAATGGTTTGAGGATTCAGTAATTTTATCTTTACTATAAGCAGGTAAAATCACTGAATCCTAAAAATTACCATGAAATTTTCACGACAACTTTCCCAGAGTCAGAGATTAGATTTCCCGGCGTTGAGGGCGAAAATTCAAAAATGGACTGAGTAATAACAATCCAGGGAAAAAGAAAAAGACCAAAAAGTACATAAAACCACGCTCAAAGGAGGTGGCAACATTCCAGCGTTGTTGTAAATAGAGATAAGTAGCAAAGGGAACCACAACCAAGTAAACCCCAGCCAAAACCAGGTATAACAGTGGAACTAGGAGAGTTGAGTCTAGCATTAGCTAAATACCATATAACTTCTGACTGGTGTTATTTTATATCAACTTCAGTAATTATGCTTTTTGATGTTATTTGTTGGTTGTTATTTGTTGTTTGTTGTTTGTTGTTTGTTATTTGTTATTTGTTATTCAATTCAACCAACAACCACCAACAACCAATAACCAACAACCAATAACCAACAACCAATAACAAACAAATAAAGTAGGGTGGGCAAATTTTGCCCACCCTACTACTTTGGAGAGTCTTGATGTTAGTTAATATCCCGGTTCTTCTTCATATTCTGGAGTTTTCTGTTTCTGTGGGATATTGACGCGGGGGGGTGTATAGGGAGTTTGCTCTCCTTCGTCGGCCCAAGCATCCGCTTCTACATCGGGATAGTCGTATTCTTGGGCATATTCTGGCTCACGGTAAGGATTTACCGGATCTCGATAATCTTCATAGCGATCGCCTCTACTGGCTTCATTCCAGTTATCTTCTTCCAGTTCTTCCTCATAATACATGGCTTCTGAGATGGGTTCGGGGACGGGAACTGGTTCCGGTTCATCCCATTCGTCTTCACTCCAAGCCTCTTCGACGACTCGTGCAGGCGATTCGCGTTCGCGATCCGCTTCGCGGAACCGCACTGGTTCTGGTTCTGGAATCTTGGCGCCGGTGCCCAATTGATTGTCAATGCGAATTTTCGGCGTGAGAAATTCTTCTTCGCGGTTCTTTTCCCAAGGGGCTTCCCCAATGCCCAAGCGTTCCATCACCCCGACGGATAATTGAGTCAAGCGGTCTTGAGCCCCTTCAAAAACAATTAACCGATTCGGGCCACTGCTGACAATTTCATCAATGGGCAATTCGTAGGTACTGAGCATTTGCTCAGGAATTTGGGGAATTCCTAATGACGCAATAATTAGAGAATAGAGTTCGCCTGTTTCTACGTTAAATTTAAACCCCCGAACTTTTCCCAATAGATCCCCGGTTTCCGTGATCACTTCGCTGCCAATCAGGTTGCTATATGCTTCCACATCGATATCTTCGATCACGTTTTCATCCTCGACGAGGATTACGTCACCAATTTTCTGGATGCTACTGAGCATCATAAACCTAGGCATACCGGCGAGAGAAATCAGGCTATCTCGTAAACCGAGCGCCACCACTTCCCGTCGGTCAATGTCTACCAATAGCTCCTTCACTACCCCGATGCGTTTGCCGCTATTACGGGTAATGACTTGAGTATTTAATATTTCGGAGCGTGGGCGGATTATTTCAGATGTCATTCTTGCTAAAATTCCGATCTCGAATTCTATAAAAGTTAAATTACGATCAAATTTACACCGAAGCATTCTTAGGAGGGAACTTTTAATCCCACCACTTGAGTATGAGCGCCTCGCGCTTGAGTTACCCCAATAATGCGTTCTGCGGACTTCAGCATCGGATTTTTGTGACTAACCACAATAAACTGTGCTTGCTGTGCTTGCTGTTTGATCATTTTAGCTAATCTTTCTACATTCGCCTCATCCAAAAACATATCTACCTCGTCAAAGGCATAAAAGGGCGAAGGGCGATAGCGTTGCAGAGCAAAGATAAAACTCAGGGCGGTTAAAGATTTTTCACCCCCAGACATGGAAGCCAACCGCTGCACGGGTTTACCCTTGGGATGTGCCACCAGGTTCAAACCACTATTAAATGGGTCGTCGGTATCATCAAGCTGTAAATGTCCATCTCCATCAGAAAATTCGGCAAAAATGTTGGTAAAGTTGCTGTTCACGGCGTCAAAAGCTTCTTGAAAAGCTTGTAACCGGGTGGTGGTAAAATTTTCGATTCTCAATAGTAATTCCGTGCGTTCATCTTCGAGGGTTTTCAGTTTAGACTGAAGTTCCTGCAAGCGATTGGTGGTTTGTTCATATTCCTCCAAGGCTAACATATTTACAGGTTCCATTGCTTGCAGTCGTTTTTGCAAGTCGCGGATTTCTTTCTGTAAGTTTTGCAGGGACTCGAAGATTTTGGCATTAATATCTTCAGGTACTTCTGGTAAGGGATCCGGTAAATCTGCTAATTTCAGTTCGAGTTCATCTTGCAAGGCTAGAAGTTGTTCTCGCCGTTGTTGCTGAGTTTCTCTTAGTTGTTGAATTTGCCAGTTGTTCTGTTGTCGAGACAGGTGCAATTCTCGCAATTTGGTTTCGGCTAAATCGCGAGCGGCTTTTTCTGCCCCTAATTTGGCTTCGATTTCCCCTAAAGCTGTTTGGGTGGCCTGAATTTGCTGGTTAATTTCTGACAATTGCTGACGCACTTTGTAAATGGCAATTTCTCGGTTTTTTTGCTGGGTTTGCTGTTGGGTTAACTGCTGTTTTCCTGCGGCGATTTTTTCCGCCAATCGCTGATAGGCAGAGTCTAAGTCTTGGTGATTTTTTTCTGCCTGGGTCAAGGCAGATTGAGCGGTTTGTAAGGCTTCTTCGAGTTGCCGTTGTTGGGTTTGAATTTGTTGCCATTCACTGTTTTTACTGGAATTTTCCAGTTCGGCTAGGGCTTGACGTAATTGGTCGATTTGGCTTTCTTTGGCGGGTAATTCGGTGGCTAATTGTTGCAAGCGGGCTTTGGCAGCGGTCAATTCTTGCCGATTGTTGGCTAGTTGTTGCTGCATTTGCTCAACGGATACAGTTAAGCCGTTGATTTCTTTGACCAGTTGTTGCACTTGCAGTTGCACTTCCCGCTGGACTTGTTTGGCTTGGATGAGTTGTTGCGATTGGGTTTTGACCGCTGTGTTGGCGGTTTCGGTGGCGATCGCGCATCGTTCTAAGATTTGGCTAATTTGCTTTAACCGGGCTTGTAATTCGGCGACTTCCGTGGAATCGGTGTTGTCTCCAGTGCCAAAATGCAGGGTGGAACGATTTTGGATGGTTCCCCCGGTCATTGCCCCAGAAGTTTCTAGGAGTTCCCCATCTAGGGTGACAATGCGAATTTTCCCCAGGTGCGATCGCGCCGCATCGAGGGTTTCAAACACTACGGTACTGCCGAAAACATAGGCAAAAATGGGCTGATAACGATTGTCACAAGCAATCAGTCTGACCGCATAGTCGATAAAACCGGGGACATTTTTCAGTCCTTCGTTGAAGTCAAAACGCCCTGGTTTAATCTTGTTCAGGGGTAAGAACGTGGCCCGACCTGCCCGGTTTTGTTTCAGCAGTTTAATTGCTGCGGCGGCTACTTCGTCATCTTCCACCACGATATTGCCTAATCTGCCACCAGCGGCAATTTCCAAGGCGAGTTGATAGCGCGGTTCCACTCGCCCCAGTTGGGCGACCAACCCATGAACCCCAGGCAGTTTGGCGTCCACGATCGCTTGACTGGCCCCACTACCGCTAGTTTCTTTGATGGCTTGGGCTTGGGCTTCCAGTTTATCCAGGCGTCGTTGTTTTTCCCGTTGTTCTTCCAGGAGGCGCTTTTGGGTGGCTTGTTGCAGTTGCAATTCGGCTTCGGCTTCGCTGAGGGCTTCTTCTAGGGCTTGGATTTGGTCAGTTTGACAGACCAGTTCTTGGTTTTGCAGTTGTTTGAGGCTGTCTTGTTTCAGGACAATTTCTGCCTCTGAGTCTTGGATGGTTTGTTGCTGTTTGGCAATTTGTTCTTCTAGCGATCGCTCTCTTTCCAGTAATCGCGCTTGTTCCGTTCTTTGGGGGTCGAGGGTTTTTTGCAAGGTTTCAATTTGCCGGTGCAGTTGGGTTTGTTGTTCTACCCAAGCTTGGTTAGCAGCGGCGATCGCCTGGGATTGCTCCCGACCTTGTTGTAACGCCACTGCCGCTGCATCCCGTCCCGTCCGCAAGACAGCGAGTTTGGCCTCAGTCAACTGTTGTTGTTCCTGGACTCGAGCAAGTTCTGCCTCATCTTCCTTGACTTTTTGCTCGATTCGTGCTATTGCGGCTTGGGTTTCCTGTTGGCTGGTGACAAGTTCCTCGTGCCGTTGTTGGAGTTGTTTTTGTTCCGCTTGTTGGTTGGCTTGGGTGGTTTGTAAGGCCAGCAGTTGGTCTTCACCCAAGGCTTTTACCTGGGCATTGAGTTCATTTAACTGATTGTTGGTTTGCTCAATTTCATAGTTAATCCGGGAAACTTTCAGGCTGAGTTCGCCAATGGTGCGATCGCCCGCTTCGATTTTTTCCCGCAATTCCCACTCTTGCTGCTTCAGTTGTCGCCATGCCAGAATGCTTTCCCACTTTTGCTTTTCCAGCAATTCCGTGCGAAGTTTTTGGTATTTTTCCGCTTTCACCCGGTCTTTGTCCAGGCGATCGCGACTGCGAATCAGTTCTTGTTCGACAATGTGACAACGGTCTTCCCGTTCTTTCACCTCATCTAACTTACTTTTGGCTTGGGCAATTTTGCGATCGAACGCCGCAACCCCCGCCAATTCGTCAATAATGGCGCGGCGATCCCTGCCATTCATGGAAATAATCGCGGTCACATCCCCCTGAAGCACCACATTGTAGCCTTCGGGATAGATGCGGAGTTCGTTCATCCGCTCGTGCAGTTCGCTCAGGGTGCAAGGTTGCCCATCCATATAATAAGTGGAGGTATAGGTGCCCTGTTTTGTCACCCGCAAGCGACGGCTGATACTCCATTCATTGCGGCGATTCCCGGAATCGCTACTATCGGCTTCGTTGGCTTCCGGGTCTTCTGTAGAGTCGGTTAAATTTTCTACATCGTCCGTTGTCTCATCTTCGGCTATGTCATTGTCCGATTTTGTGGCTTTCGTCTTTTGGGGGCGATCGATCCAGTCCTCTCCCAAATCAAATGTCACCTGAACGCTGGCTTCCACGGTACTATTGCGGCGCTGACTTTGATCGTGATTCACCAAATCGGGCAAACGTTCCGCCCGCATTCCCTTGGAGGTGGAAATGCCCAGACAAAATAGCATCGCGTCGAGAATATTCGACTTGCCAGATCCATTCGGGCCAGAAACCACCGTAAAACCGGGCAGCAACGGAATATTGGTCGTGCCACCAAAAGATTTAAAATTCGTCAGTTCAATGCTCTTGATATGAACCATTCAGTCTGGGCTGCTTGTTGGGTGATGACGTTGTTGATTATTTTAACAACTTTCTATCGGATGACATCGGAAATTATACCGATAAAATATATTCTGGCTCAAATCTTGTGGCGATCGGTCAGTAGGGGCGATCGGTTTTCCGGGGTCAATGAATCCCCATGAATCATGCTGAAAAATTTAGACCCTGAGTGGTATCGTCAAAGAATAGTGGCTCATCACAATAGTCAATCGTCTAAAGAAGCAGGGACTCATGCAAGCATCAGAAACAAAGCTGCAACAAGTAATTGAGGGAACAAAACAGTACCTTGTCCCCTTATTCCAAAGACCCTATAGCTGGAAAAAATCCGAATGGGAAGCACTCTGGAATGATTTGGTAGAACTTTGTGAGGCAGAGAATCCACGGCCTCATTTCATGGGTTCGATCGTCACCATGCCCACTACATCTTTGCCTGAAGGAGTCAGTAAGTATTTATTAATTGATGGACAACAACGCTTAACCACTGTTTTTATTTTGCTTTCTGCTCTCAGAGATATTGCTAAAAACTCTGAGAAAAAATTAGCGGCAGAAATTAATGATAGGTTTCTGACCAACCCTTATGAAGATGGCTTTGATTACTATAAATTACAACCGACACAGGTTGATCGGTCATCCTTTTACGAGATCATCAAGTCAGAGTCTCAAATCGAGCAAACGGCAATTTCAGAATGCTATAAATTTTTTTTAAAAAAACTTCGCAAAAAGCAAGCATCATTAGAACTTCAAAAAATTAAACAAGTTATTGGCAGTAATTTTTCTCTAGTTAGTGTTGTCTTGAGTCCAGATGATGATCCGTATTTAGTTTTTGAAAGTCTAAATGCGAAAGGAAGACCCCTGACTCAAGCAGATTTAATTCGCAACTATTTTTTCATGCGAATCGATACCAAGTCTCAAGAATCTGTCTATGCTCAATATTGGCAACCCATGCAGAATTTACTAGGTGATAATTTAACCGAGTTTATTCGTCATTATCTAACTAAAAATGGTGTAGTAGTTAAACAGAATGAAATTTATTTTGAAATCAAGGATCGAATTAACAATTATGATGCCTTCTCTTCTTTACAAGATTTATATATTTTTGCTGAATATTATGCCAAGCTGTTAAATCCTGAAGGAGAACCTAATCCAGTTGTCCGTAAATATCTACATCGATTAAATCGTTTCGATGTGGCAACGGTTTATCCATTCCTGTTAAATTGCTATGATGATTGGATGAAGTCTCGAATTACAGAAGCAGAATTTATTTCGGTTTTGCGAATTCTAGAAAATTTTATTCTGCGTCGTTTTGTTTGTAATATTCAAACCAGAGGACTTAATCGAATTTTTGCTTTGCTCTATTCCCAAGTAAGTAAAGCCACTGACCTAGGCTCTGATAATTTTGTGGAAAAATTAAAATTAATCCTGCAACATCGAGAATATCCAAAAGATGTAGTGTTTAAAGCAAAATTAGTGGAGGTGCAACTCTATGGCACTAATCGCTCTGAAAAAGGCAAACTTATTCTAGAATCTATTGAAGAATCTTTTGGTCATAAAGAACAGGTTTCTTTTGAGAAACTTTCCATTGAGCATATCATGCCACAAACTCCGAATGATTGGTGGAAAAAACACCTAGGAGAAGATTGGGCAATCGCCCATGAACTTTTGCAGCATACTTTAGGAAATTTAACTCTCACAGCTTACAATTCAGAAAATTATAATTCTGAGTTTGAAGTCAAAAAGAATAATTTTCAAAATAGCCATCTCGAAATGAATAAGTATTTTCAAGATCAACAATGCTGGCGAAGAGAGGAAATTGAAGAACGATCTCATTATCTCGCTGACATTGCTCTCAAGATTTGGCCTTACTTTGGTGATGAATCTGCAAAAAATACAGAGGAAAGAAGCAGTTTAACAGGAACAACTCCCAAGAAGCTTTACTGTTTTGGCGAAGAATATCCAGTGAAAAGTTGGCGAGATGTTTCAGAAGTGACTCTGACTGTAATAATTGATAATTTGGAGCCAGAATATTTTACAGAAGTTATACAGAAATTTCCTCGCTTTGTTGGCTGGGATGAAAAAGAATTTCGTAGTCCAAGAAAACTCAAGAATGGTGCTTTTGTTGAAGTGAATTTATCGGCAGAAAATATTTATAAATTTTGCCAGAAAGTCATAGAAACATTAGATATGTCCATAGATGACTGGAAAGTTGACACTGAATCAAAAAATGAAAATAAGTAAGCGGGGTGGTAGGGTGCGTTAGGCTCGGTATAAACTTTTGATGGCAAGAATTAATCTTGTTCGAGCCGTAACGCACCCTACCACCAATAATTAGGTTAATCGGTGCATTACTGATTAAAATTTAATGCTGCTTATGGTGCGTTACGGCGGACAGTAAAGATTAGTAGTTTTCTCTAAAATTTTCTCACCGCCTAACGCACCCTACGATTGACTTGGTTTTTTGGGTTATAATTCAATTAAATATTTCGATTAATTGATCCGTTTCATTATCACAACAACATTGCCATAAATTGCCCCGGCAAGTCCGGGTAAATTTTCATGTTCTATATCCTCGTCTTGCCCTAGCTTACTCGTCCATTTTCCATTCTCTAATTGCCTAGCGATATGTGTTGGCTTTCCATGAGAATCTGCATAAATGGCTATTTTTTGATATCCTGGTTCTATAGTATCATCTGCACAAACTTCATAGCCAATGGTTTGAGAAGCCTGCTGGAAAGCCTCTACAGTGACTTCTCGTGGTACTCCCTCTGGCCAATAATCGATATTTTGCGAATCTGGCCACCACCACCTTTGATCGTCACCCGCTGCCCAAGCGATACAATTGTAATCGATCGTATCAGGACTGGTAATTTCATATCCATTTGCTGATAAATTAGGAAAATCCCTTTCTATCCAAGCTTTTACCCTAGCAATCCAGTCCTCATTCATCACCATATATAACCCTTTTTTCTCCCCCAATTTAACCAAGCTTCGATCATTTCTTTGGTCTTTCCTCTCTGTTCGGGAAGCACTGGATCTTCACGAGTAATTGATTTTAAAGCCCAAAACCAGCGCCCAGAATTTTTTTCCAATTCCCGTAACAGCATCGGGATAACTTCACTCCCCATGCCAATGATTTGCTGATAAGCTGAGTGCATTGATAGTTGTTCTGTGGATGAAATGCCGCGAGTTTCTGTTTTCCATTGCTCCACAAGCTGATAAAAAGTTGTTTCCAACTCAGTTTTTTTAGCAAACGCCTCTGGTTCTATAATTTTACGCCAGTTAGTCGAAATATTATCCAAGTTGCTCTCACTTTCTAGAGGCATTAAAACCGCGATCACTTGTCCATTCCGAGTTAAAACTATCGGTTCTTTATAATTAGCCGATTCCGCCAGTGGATCTTGTGTTTCTGTAACTTCAATTAATTTCATAGGCGATCGCCTTGCGAATCATTACTCTACCCATCATTCTAACATAAATATCTTGAATATAACCCTTGGGCAAAAAAATGTTTAGATAAATGTTAATATAAAAAAATACTAAGTTAGAAAAAACGGGTTTCTGGAAAAGGTTGTCCTTATCAAAAATACACGCAGAAACCCGGTTTCTTAAACTTAGGTTAGGTTGGGAATATCAAGCTTCAACTTTTGGCGGTTCTATATGCAGTTTCACCGGCTGATTTTGTAATTGGAATTGCCACCATTGTTCAAATACTTGCTCTTCTAGATTTTGTTTTAGTTGTCCAGAAAGTGTGGCGGGAATCCGTTGTTCCAGTCGCAGAACACTGTATAAATTCTGAAATTCTACAGGCCCGACAATATCTCCCGGTTTGGCATCTTTGAGCAATTCACTAATTTGGTCTGGGAGTTGACCCAATGTCACCGCCCCCATCATGCCATTAAATAGGCGATCGCCGGTTGTGGAATGCTCTTTCACCAGTTTTTCAAATTGGGCAGGCTTTTTATCAAGCTGAGTTTTTAACTCTTCTGCCTTGGGTAAATTATCCACCACAATCCGAGAAAGAATCACTTGCTCAAATGAATCTTTATTTTGCTCAAAGATTTCTTGCACCTTACTATTGACGATCGCTTGTTTGAGCAATTCAAACTTTAATCCCGCTGTCACTTGTTTGCGAAAATCAACATAGTTAGTGCCTTGACTGGTCAGCCATTGGTCAAAACTTTGGGGATTTACCAGTTGATTTTGCAGTCGAAAATTGACGATCGCTTGTTCGATTTGGCTAGAGTCAACCTCCAGATCCGTGCGTTGGGCGACCTCTTTGGCAATCACGTGCTGCCGCAGAATTCGCATCAGAAATTGCTGCAAGTCTCCACTTGCCCGCAAATAACCCAGTGCTTGGGGTAAAGAGATGTTTTCTTCGCCAATCGTTAAAAAATTTTCCGCAGTCATGTTGAATTAAAACCTAGAGTACAACTAGGGTGATTTCACCTTTACGGTAACATATTCAAAGCATTCAGACCGTAGGGGCAATTCCGTTGGCGGTGGTTGCCCCGGTTTTCCGTGGTTGTCCCGGACGGAATTCAGCAATTCCGTTGGCGGTGGTTGCTCCGGTCTTGTCCCGAATAAAGTAGAATGGGCAAGTCTGCTGTATTCGCACAGAAAATTATCGCATTATATAAGAAAACCAACCTCAGAATAGCTGATTTTGCGGAAAAATTTTAGATCGCCGAACTAATTTCGGCGATCGCTTGACGAATTATTTGTGCAAATACTATAAAATGACTAGATATCATCCAGAGAAAATATGAAACGAAATTTTAGCCGCCGGAAATTTTTGGTGTATGGTTCAGCGACTTTAGGGACTAGCTTATTACTGAAAGCTTGCAGTAGTAATCAAACTAGCACCGTTAGTGATAGTGGGGCAGGGTTTAAAATTGCGATCGCACTTCCTGGTCTAATCACCGATAAAGCTTGGAATCAGTCGGGATATGAAGGAATCAACCTAGCGAAACAAAAGTTAGGGGCAGAAGTGGCATATCTCGAACAAGTTGCCCAAACCGATCAAGCGGAAGTTTTAACCGACTTTGCCCGCAAGGGTTATAATGTGGTCTTTGCTCATGGGGGACAATTTGATGCATCTATAGAACAAGTTGCGCCCCAATTTCCCAATACATTTTTTGTCGGGGTTAATGGGAATAATCAAGGAGAAAATATTGCCTCTTTAAGAATCGATCACTTACAAGGGAGTTATTTATGTGGTCTGATTGGGGCGGCAATGACTAAATCAAATAAATTAGCCTATCTAGCAGGGCAAGAATTTCCGGCAACCCAGGAAGAATTGCGGGGATTTGAATTAGGCGCAAAATCCGTTAAACCGAATATTCAAGTAAGTTCCACCTTTGTGGGGGATTGGAATGATATTGTGAAGGCAAAACAAGCGGCACTGGCTTTAATTGCCGATGGTGCCGATGTAATTTATCAATGGTTAGATAGTTCTTCTCCCGCCGTTTTACAAGCCGCCAGCGATAAAGGAGTTTATGCTTTTGGGAATACAACAGATCAATTACAAGTTGCTCCCAAAGCCGTGTTAACCAGTATTATCAAACGCTTGGATGTGGCGATCGCCTATTTAGCAGAACTCGCTCAAAAAAAAGAACTCAAGGGACAGATATATAATATCGGTTTAGACAGAAAAGATATCTTATATTTAGGTCAATTTGGTTCCGCCGTACCCGAACCAATTAAACAAAATGCCTTGCAAATAGAACAAGCCATTTCTCAGCAAAAAATAATCTTTGAACCTTGTCAAGAAGCCGGAAAAGATACCCGTTGCGTGAAAAAAATAGATAAACCGCCTGGGGTTAAAACCCCAGGCTAATAGCCCAAGTCGGTTAAAACAGACTGTGGATTATTTTGAAATTGGTAATACCATTTACAAAAATTCATCCAACTTGGGCGCCACGTCTTTTTCGCCCAAATAAACCTTGGAATTGTCGTAGTAGTTTTTCAAATTGGTATAATTTTCTGGTAATGTAAAAAAATCATGGATTTACGCTTAGAAAATATTAGTAAACACTTTCATTCATTTATTGCCAACGATCGCATTAGTTTCCGGGTTGAAACGGGAAAAATTATGGCAATATTAGGGGAAAATGGAGCCGGTAAGACCACTTTAATGAATATTCTAAGTGGTCTATATCAACCGGATACGGGTACAATTTATCTAGACGATCGCCCCGTCAAAATTACATCACCCCACCAGGCAATTCAGTTAGGAATCGGCATGGTACATCAACATTTTATGCTGGTGCCTAACTTGACCGTTACGGAAAATATTATTTTAGGCACCGAAAATAGTTGGCGCTTAAATTGGTCGCAAAAACAACAAGAAATTTTTGCTTTAGCTCAAAGTTATGGCCTAGAAATTGAGCCAAATGCCCGCATCGAAAATTTACCTGTAGGGCAACAGCAAAGAGTCGAAATCCTAAAAGTATTATATCGCCAAGCAAAACTATTAATTTTTGATGAACCCACCGCCGTTTTAACCCCCAAGGAAGTCGCAGGATTTATTCATATCTTGCGACAATTAGCGGCGGCTGGGAAGACGATTATTTTTATTAGCCATAAATTAGAAGAAGTGATTAAACTTTGTGATAATGTCACCGTATTAAGACGAGGTAAAGTAGTCGCTACCAGAAGCACTCAAGAAGTCACTTCTCAGCAATTATCAGACTTGATGGTGGGACAAGGGGTAAGTTTAACAGTTAATAAAAAAGTTAATCAAAAAGTTAATCAACAAGTTAATCAACAAGTTAATCAACAAGTTAATCAATCTGTATACACAGCCGAACAAGTAATTTTATCCGTAGAAAAATTGCAAGTTTTAGATGATAGAAATATTCCCTCTCTTCGCAATATTTCCTTTGAATTACGGGCTGGAGAAATTTTAGGAATTGCGGGGGTAGATGGGAATGGACAAAGAGAATTGGCTGATGCGATCGCCGGTTTAAGAAGTATCCATCAGGGTAAAATTTCTTTCCCTGGTTCTTTGGTGCATCCGAAAATCGGCTATATTCCTGAAGACCGGCAAAAAATGGGGTTAATCTTGCCGTTTACCATTGCGGAAAACTTAATTTTAAAGAGCTTTAAAAATTCGCCGTTTTGCTGTAATTTATTATTGCAACCAAAGGCGATCAAACGCAATGCTCAAATGAGCATAGAAAAATTTAAAATTCGCGTTTCTGGAGAGAATGTAAAAGTTAGTCAACTATCAGGGGGAAATCAACAAAAAGTCGTATTAGCCAGAGAACTGGCAGAAGAACCAAATTTAATTATCGCCATGCAACCCACCAGGGGATTAGATGTTGGTGCAACCGCTACGGTTCACGAGGAGTTATTAGCCCAACGAGAACGGGGTGCCGCGATTTTGTATATTTCCACCGAGTTAGAAGAAGTGATGACGATGAGCGATCGCATAGCAGTTATTTATCGGGGAGAATTTGTGGATATTTTGGATGCAAATACCGCTACATTAGACAAGATTGGTTTATTGATGGGAGGAGCAAACATGACATGACGATCGCGAATAAACCCTTTCAATTAATTAGGCGAATTATTCGGCCAATTATTCGGCCAATTATATCACCGCTGATTGCGGTGATTTGCGCTCTGATTTTGGGTGGGATGCTGATTTTTTTTGCCGGAGCAAATCCCATCAGCGCCTACACCGCTTTATTTCAAGAATCCCTGACTACTTACTTTGGTTTTGGCAATACCCTCACCAAAATGACCCCCCTATTATTCACCAGTTTAGGGGTATTAATCGCCTTGCGTGCGGGACAATTTAATCTTGGGGGTGAGGGACAAATTTATTTTGGTGCTTTGGGTAGCACTTTAGTGGGTTTATATGTACAGGGAATTCCGGCGATAATTCATATTCCCTTAGCCCTAATTTCTGGCTTTATTTTTGGGGCATTTTGGGGTTGGATACCGGGTTATCTGAAAGCAGTAAAAGGAGTTAATGAAGTGATTACTACTTTATTACTCAATTACATTGCCATAAATTTAGTCAGTTACCTAGTCCAAAACCCTTTAAAAGCACCCGCTGCACCGAGTCCATATTCTCCATTAATTGCCAAAACCGCCAGATTACCGATTATTTTACCGGACAGTTTAGCCCATTTGGGTATTTTACTCGCTTTCATTACCGCAGCGGTTTTATGGATATTGTTGATGCGATCGCCTTTAGGATATCAAATTACTGCCGTTGGTTTTAATTCTACCGCCGCCCATTATGCCGGTATTTCGGTGAAAAATACCCTGATGATTGTGATGGCTTTAGCAGGTGGTTTAGCAGGGTTAGCGGGGGCTTCAGAAGTGATGGGATTAAAATATCGTTTATTTGAACAAATGTCCCCCGGTTACGGATTTGATGCGATCGCGATCGCTTTTTTAAGTCGTGGTAGTATTAGCGGTGTTGTGTTGGCTTCTTTATTTTTTGCCGCTTTGCGTAGTGGGGCGAATATTATCCAAAGAAGTGCCGGAGTCCCGATTACAATTGTGTATATTATTGAGGGATTAACCGTACTATTTATTGCGATCGCTTTGGCGGTAGAAAAACGATGGTTAAATGGTTTAAATAATGACAATTAACTATAATGATTAATTATAATGATTATTTGATTTCTAGCGTTGATTTAGCCGTCCCTTTAGCATTTGCCGCCCTGGGGGGAATGTACTCGGAACGGTCGGGAGTTCTGAATATTGCCCTGGAAGGTTTGTTATTAACCGGCGCTTTTTCTAGCGCGATCGCTACCTTTTACACCGGCAATCCTTATGTAGGAATTGTCTTTGCATTAATCGGCGGCGGATTAGTGGGTTTACTTCACGCTTTCTTATCGGTGACTTTAGCAGTCAATCAGTTAGTATCAGGATTAGGAATTAATCTACTAGCGGCGGGATTAACCTCATTTTTCGCCCGCCTAATATTTAATGGTAATAGCACGCAAAGATTACCCGGAATTGAGGCGATTGCCATCCCTGGACTGGCAAAAATCCCACTCCTAGGCGCTATTTTATTCCAACAGAATATTCTGGTTTATTTGCTAGTTATTTTAGTAGCTTTTAGTCTCTATTTTTTATTTCATACCAGCCTTGGCTTAACCTTGCGATCGGTGGGTGAATATCCCCAAGCTGCGGCAACTGCGGGAATTTCCGTTGCCTGGGTGCGCTATGGTGCAGTGATAGTCAGTGGATGTTTAGCGAGTTTAGGAGGGGCTTATCTTACCTTGGTACAAATTAATTTTTTTACCGAAGGAATGAGTGCCGGAAAAGGATTTATTGCCCTAGCAGCGCTAATTTTTGGTCGGTGGCATCCTTTAGGGATTATTGGGGCTTGTTTCTTATTTGGGGCGACGGAAGCTTTACAGTTAAGAATTCAAGCATTTGGGGCAAATATTCCCTATCAATTTTTAGTCATGTCACCCTACATTCTGGCTTTATTTGCCTTACTAGGATTAGCCGGAAAAGCCCTGCCTCCGAAAAGTCTGGGCATCCCTTATTCCCTCGAAAATAGTCACGATGAATAGACAAGAGTGCTTTTATTCTAAAAAGCCCCCCTTAAAAAGGGGGGTTGGGGGGATCGATGCGTTATCACTTTTGGTTTAAGTTTTGCTACCGACAAAAAACCCGGTTTTTTTGGTCAAACCGGGTTGCGGGAATCCCTCAAAAAGATTCCTAGGATTGCGGGTGAAATCTGGCTAACAACTCTTCTCGATTCAGTTGCATAATCAGTTGAGTTATTTCCAGGGCAGATAGTTGAATTAACGGATCAATAATTTGGGATAACTCCCGCTCGATTGTGCCAAAATTCACTTGAAGCATGGTTTCAACCATCAGCCTTTGCCCTTGTTGAATTCCTTGTTGAATTCCTTGTTAAATTCATTGTTAAATTTATTGTTCAAATCCTTGTTGGGTAGCGATTTATAGTCGCTGCAAATACAGGGGCGATAGTTCCATAATTAACTCCCGATATTCTCGATCCAAATCTTGACGTGCGTCTAAAATTGTTTTTAAGTTATAAAGCAATTCTAGCGCCGCCAATCGATATCAATTATCTTCCGGCAATTCTCAATTCGGGGATATAATTGGTAAATTATAAAACGCCACTTTAAACAGCAGTGGCGTTTTATGCTTAATCCTAATCAGACAATTCCTTCAGCAATTCCGAGTAAATCATCGCAGCCACCTTTCGCATAGTTGCACCACGAGCGGCATACAATGCTTTCCCGCTAAGTTTTTGCAAGGAACCATCAGGCAGTAATTGATAAGCACGGTTCAGCCAATACTCAAGAATTCGGCGAATAGTGTTTCAACAAACTTTTTGTTGAAACACCATTCTCTTTGAGTGACATTTCAAATTTATTATTAACGTACAGCCACATTATCGATCGCGCCATTCCTGACCCTTTTGCCTTGGACTTTGAATTGACAGTAGCGCCTGATTTTCGGACAACTTCCCCCAGCCCTAAAGCTTGTCGGAAGCGTCGCTGCGATTTTTTTTAGTCAGATGCTTCGGATTTTTTTTCTCTTGCCCCATTGTGTAATCAATGATTGGTTTTCCGTTTTCCAAGTATTTATACCAATTTCAAAAATTATTGCTACGATTTCGAGGTTAATTTGGGCGCCAGCCCCGGCGCCCCTACCGATGCCAAATTAATAACAGATATTGTAGGGGCAAGGCGTCCAAGCGCCCCAAATGAGTGCATCTTTGGTAATTAAAAATAGTATAATTATCAGGACGCTGAAATTCAATCTCCGTGTTTGCCGGAATATTTAACGAAAACCAAATTTCGTCCTGAACAGTAGTAGTCGAGGCAGACCGAGATTTTATCATCAGTTATTGGTAAAACAGTGCCATCAAATTTTAGTAAAAGTTCTTTATCCCCAATTCCGGCCTCGGTTGTTACCCACAACAAGGGAAAAATATCTAGCTGATGATCTGGGAAATATTTGAAAATTGGGAAAGTTTTTCGGTAAAAAGTTCCCTCAGCCGTTCGCTCCCAAAGCTGAAGCCGATAATGAGCGATCGACTCAGCATAAGCTCTTAACTGAGCTTGGCCAGCGGCTTGATATTGCAGGGTGGAGACGGCGGCAGAAACGGAGGAATAGCAGGGTTCTCGACCTCTGGTTTTAAGCAAAAGTTAACAACAAACTCTCGTCCGGTTCCCTTGATAAGACTGCAATAGTTTTCCCCCGTATATTCAGAAGTTAAATTCTTTACGACACTCCAGTTTTTTTTCGCCATTTTATTTATGACTCATAACTAATTCTTAACCTTTGTAACGATTTATTTTAACCACGATAAAACTTAATCATTCTTTTACAGATTTCATTGCTCTGCTGAAGGCGGATAAACCGTCGGCTGGGGATTAATCCCCACCTACCCTTTTATATTACCAGTTTTGCTTAAAATCTTGATTGCTTTAACCTCTTTTTTTCTAGGAAAAGTTTGATGATTGTCGGTTTTCGCAGCTTAGGCTAAGTTGAATTCCTAAACAAAAAGGTTAATTTATGGGAGATAAAAATATTTATTTTACGATTAGCAAACGCTCCTACAATCAAGCTGTAAAAACTTGGATTGAGCTAGATTATGCAGGCCGTATTAACGGCAATTGGGTTGATTGGCTGTTAGACGCGACGACTTTTGGCTTAGGAAGTCTTTCGGACGATTCTTCCATTGAAAAAGCACAAGTCGTCAATCAACTTGCTGTGGATTGTGTCGAGGACGGTTTTGAATCTATTGATTGTTATTTTGATGCACGAATACGCGGAGAACATTATGCTTTTTTGTCTGGGTAATTTGAGGTAATTTTATGCTAATTAACATTGGATTGTTAAAAAAATTAATTGGTTTTTAAAAATTTTAATTGGCATTTTTACGCATTTTTAACCATTTTACAATTTTAGCATGGCTTAAGATTGGAAAAATTTAAGCCATGCTAAAATGAATTTTTATTTTAATAAAATTTAATTAAATATATTCAAGGGTGCGTTCGCTTCGGCGTTGCGGATGCAACATCGCCATCAGGTGAGCGCGATCGCCACTTGGCCTAGTACCGTTTACTTTTAAGAGTAGCAACAACCAGGGACACAAGCCTTTTTTGAGAGCATTAAAAACTTGTATCAAACTCTAAACGTGCCAATTTTAGGCACCCCGGAAGAGTTTATGTATGAAAAATCCCTGTTCTTTAATTCAGTTTATCATTTAAGCGATCGGCGTCGAAAACAACGCACCCGTCAGATTATGGATTTTTTTTCACGGTCAAGAGTTCCTGGCATCCCCGGCACCTCTGACAATTTAGTACGGATTACCACCAAGGTAGCTGAAATAGTCCATTGAAGGCGATAAATTATAACAATAGACCATTAAATTTAGACCGATTCTATAGTCAGAGGGTAATGTTAGATGGATGTCAATGAACTAAGCGAAAGATATCAAGCAGGGGAAAGAGATTTTCGCAACTTGGATCTGGTAATGGCTCACTTACAGGGAATCAACCTTAGTGAGGCTAACTTAAGGAATTGTGATTTAAGGGAGGCAAACCTCACAGGGGCGATTTTAACAGGGGTAAATCTGCGAGAAGCAAATCTCTCTGGAGCCAAATTAACTGCGGTAGACCTGCGTCAAGCCAACCTAATTGCCGCGAATCTCAGTAGAGCCAACTTAAGTGAAGCTAACTTAAGTGCGGTTAACCTGAGTCGAGCCAATGTGGAGCGAGCGACGTTAGAAAAAGTGAATCTTCAACACTGCATTGCTAGTGAAACGCGCTTTCGGTTGTCTAATCTTAGTGGCAGCAATTGTCGTAATGCTAACCTCAGTCGAGCGATTTTAATGGATGCTGACCTATCTGGATCGTCATTAGAATCCGCTAACCTAAGTATTGCTATCATTACAGGTGCGAATTTGACCAAAGCTAATCTGACCAATGCTATTCTCAATGGGGTTAATTTGACGAATGCAATTCTCGTTGAGGCGGATTTGACTAGAGCAAATTTGAGTGGTTCTAATCTGAGTAAAGCCAATTTGAGTAAAGCACAACTTAGAAGCACCAATATTAGTTGGACTTCGATGCGAGGCGCGAACTTAGAAGGCTGTAGTCTCTATCGAGCGAATCTTAGTTGGTCGAATTTGACTGAAGCAAATCTGAGTCAGGCTATTTTAATTGATACTAATCTTTATCAAGCGAATTTAAGGGATACTCAGATGATTAAAACGGTGATGCCCGATGGAATTGTGAACATATAAGCGGCCATAACTGGTCATAACTAGCGATGATTAGAGATTATTAACGATGTTGCATCCGCAACGCTTCGCGATCGCACCTTCCCCCGGATCTAACGCAGATAAAATCAGCTTTTTTCTGTATATTAGACCTCTGGAAAAATCTAAAAAGCCCCCCTTTTTAAGGGGGGTTGGGGGGATCCACCATCCCGGAATGAAAGCCAGAATTGTCTAATATTCGCTGTCACTATTGGACTTTGGTTCTGACTTTGGTTCTGACTTTCATTCTGACTTGGGTTCTGAAGAGTCTTTTTGCTTTTGGTTAGAGGAAGATAGATCCGTTTCTTCTGGTTTGTTTAGGTCAGAAGATGCGGCAGTGTTTTCCACAGTTGTTTCCGCAGTTGTTTCTGTGGAAACTGTCCCCTCTTCTCCTGGGGTATTTTCAGCGGATATTGCATCCGCAACGCTTCGCGATGTTGCATCCGCAACGCTTCGTGAATGCAGATTCTCCTCATCCTCCGAGGGTTCTACTTGATTCTCCTCTGTCAGAACCTCGGTTTCTAACACCGTGGTCACTGCCGCTGCATCAACCGTTAACGCATCATCCTGAATTTCCGTGATTTCTTCGGAGGTTTCAGAATTAACTGGATTTTGAACCTCTACCACCACTTCCGCAGCTTCGGAAGTCATTGGCAAGTCTTCCACTTCCAGCACCACTTCGGCAGATTCGGGGTTATTTGGCAATTCTTCCACTTCCAGCACCACTTCAGCGATCTCCGTATTTTCTGGAGACTTTTGGCTTTCTGTCACCACTGGCGAAATTCGATTTACAGTCGTGGCTTCTATTTCAGATTCTGGGGTGAAATCGTCCGTTGAATCATAACTTGTCACCTCTGTTGCGGCAACTTCTGGTAATGGGTCTGATAATGAGTCAGATTCAGTTTCCGTGACCTTCGGTTCGGCACTTTCAACGGTTGTGGCAACTGATTCTAAAGTGTCTGGACGTGCAGTTTTTGGTTCCAGATCGGGTGTTTCAACGGTTGTTTCAAGCGCTGTTTCAACGGCTGTTTCAACGGTTGCCGCTGATTCTATTTGAGATGCGTTCGCCCCTATTTCCGGGGTGTCATCTTTGCCCTCCGACTCTTTAAGATCCGTAAGATCCGGTTGAACTAGGGGTGTTTGGTCTGGTTTATCTTGCTTATCCTTTTTCCCTTTGCCAAATAGTCCTGGAATCGTACCGAATAAACCGGCGATCGGTGCCAGAATTTTGCTCGTGACACCACCGCTAGATTTGTCAGTTTTGGCTTTGGTTTTGGCTTCGGTTTTGGCTTCAGTTTTGGCTTTGGTTTTGGCTTCGGTTTTGGCTTTGGTTTTGGCTTCGGTTTTGGCTTTTGCCCCTAGTTTTTCTTTAGCGGTTTTGCCTTTAGATTTCTTGGGACTCTTCCCAGCGATCGCCTCTGACTTATCGCGATCGGACTTATCCTGCCGATCCTCAGTCTTAGTTTCCGTTTTCGACTCGGTTTTCGACTCGGTTTCTCGATCCACTGCCACTAAATTATCGGCGGAAACAGGAGAAACTGGGGAAACTGCGGACTCGGTGATTGCCGCTTCCGTCCCAGACCCTAAACTATCTTCTCCCACAGCAGGGGAAGATACGGGAGGATTCTCAATGTCCCACTCTGGGTCAAAGTCCACATCTTCTTTGTCCCAATCTTCTTTTGCTTCAGTCTGGCGATCGGTGATTTCTTCTACATTTGCCACGGCGTTCGTTTCTGCGGCATCAGCTTGACTTTCCTGCGGTGCTTCAGAGACAACAGGTTGAGCGACAGGTTGAGCGATCGCAATTTCTTCCGTTGATTCTGGTTTAGTCTCATTAGTTTCTTCCAGAGTCGCAACGGTTGTTTCAGTTGCGGCAACAGTGCTTTCCGTTGCGGTGTCCGCCTGACTTGCGATTGGAGTCTCTGGAGTAACCTCGACGACTTCAGGAGCAGCAGTTGGCTCCACCGTAGACTCTGAAAGCAAGGTTTCCGGGGTTTCTGCGGCGATTTTCTGGTCTGGTTTGCTGTCTTTCTTGCTGTCTTTCTTGCTGTCTTTCTTGCTATCTTTCTTGGCTTTAGTCTTAGTTTTCTCCGGTTGTAGCGTTTCCCCTGGGGACTTGCCTTTAAATAAGGTCGTAAAACTTCCGGTCAGTTTGGATAAAACGTTGGCGGGTTTTTGCTCTAAGTCCCGATCCGTCTTTTGATCCGTTGTTTGAACTTTGCTGGGGACTTGAGTGCGTTGTCGGGCTGGGGTGACTTCCCAACGCAAACGCATACTTTGCCAGCCAAACCAGACTAAAAGGGCGACACTAGCAGTCTGACCCAGAAGCACTGCGCCGGTAATTCTTCCAGCACAGAACCATAACACCAAGGCATAGAAAAGGCCAATGCCACTCCAGAATATATCTCCTTTACGATGGACTTCTGGAAAAAAGAAAGCAGCCATGTAGATCGCGAAGCTACCGATAACGACTGCTAAAGCTAAGATATATGCCAGCATTTTTGCGCTCCTTTCAATGGTACTGTGCTACGAAGACTCGGCGGTGTGTCCTCTCAGTGGTCAATTTTACCGTTCAGACCCCGTTCTCGATCGCGCTTTTTCCCAGAATTATTTTGATTGCCCTCTTTCTGAGGTTTTGTCCGAGAGTCTGTTATGTCAGCGATCGCTGATAAAACCCCTTTGATTCTAGGGCGATCGCCAAGTCTTAATATCTTTTTCCATTACAACCTACAGGCGATCGGGCTACTCTGATTTCTTAGAGTTCATCAAAAGAAACATCAGAATCATCACATTATGACGAAACAGAAATTTGGTGTCATTGGTTTAGCCGTCATGGGTGAAAACCTCGCCCTGAACGTGGAACGCAATGGCTTTCCCGTAGCCGTATATAACCGGACAGCGGAAAAAACCGATGCTTTTATGACCAACCGCGCTGGTGGTAAGCAAGTCAAAGCCACCTACTCATTAGAAGAATTTGTCGAGTCCCTGGAACGTCCTCGGCGGATTTTGATTATGGTCAAAGCCGGTAAACCCGTAGATGCGGTCATTGACCAACTCAAACCCTTACTAGACCCCGGAGACATGATTATCGACGGCGGTAACTCTCTCTATGAAGATACCGATCGCCGAGTAGCATACTTAGAATCCACCGGACTCCGCTATATCGGTATGGGAGTTTCCGGGGGCGAAGAAGGCGCACTCAATGGCCCCAGTTTAATGCCCGGAGGCACCAAAGAAGCTTACGACGAAATAGAAGCGATCGTCACCAAAATTGCCGCCCAAGTCGATGATGGCCCTTGTGTCACCTACATTGGGCCCAAAGGAGCCGGTCACTACGTCAAAATGGTGCATAACGGCATTGAATACGGCGATATGCAATTAATTGCCGAAGCCTACGACCTCCTCAAAAACGCCTTGGGACTCGACCACAATCAACTCCATGAAGTATTTGCCGAATGGAACACCACCGACGAACTCAACTCATACTTAATTGAAATCACCGCTGACATATTCAAACAAATCGATCCAGAAACCAACAAACCTTTAGTCGAACTAATTGTCGATGCCGCCGGACAAAAAGGCACCGGACGCTGGACCGTGGTTAGTTCCTTAGAATTAGGCGTAGCCATTCCCACCATCGGTGCAGCGGTCAACGCCCGCATCATGTCTTCTAGCAAAGAAGAACGCATAGCCGCCAGCAAAGAACTCACCGGCCCAACCGCTAAATTTGACGGAGATGTCAAAGCGTTTATCAGCAAAATTCGCGATGCCCTATACTGCTCAAAAATTTGCTCTTATGCTCAAGGCATGGCCTTATTAAGTATGGCATCTCAAGAATTTGGCTACGATTTAGACTTAGGTGAAATTGCCCGAATTTGGAAAGGTGGCTGTATTATTCGCGCTGGATTTTTGAATAAAATTAAAAAAGCCTTCAGCGATAATCCTAGCCTACCCAATTTACTCTTAGCCCCAGAATTCAAACAAACAATTCTCGACCGACAACAAGCATGGCGAGAAGTCTTAATTCTGGCCAATACCCTAGGAATTCCCGTGCCTGCTTTTAGTGCATCATTAGATTACTTTGATAGTTACCGTCGTGCCAGTTTGCCCCAAAACTTGACCCAAGCCCAGCGAGATTATTTCGGTGCCCATACTTATCAACGAATTGATCAAGAAGGCAGTTTCCACACCGAATGGGGTAAATAGGGTAAATAAGGTAAATAATTAGAGTTAATAATTGCCCGGACTATTGCCTTGTCCGGGCAATTCCTGGCAATTATTAATTATAGCAATTGTCATAGTTATGAAGTACAAAAAAAACCTGTCATTCCCGCGCGGGAATCCAGAAAACCTCTGTACTTCATTCGGACAATAACCGCTATAATGATGAAGTCACAACCAGTGCCTTGCCCTAAACCCGCAATAATTTGTGGGGGAAATTTAAAGATTTGGTAAAGTTACTCCGCATATATAGCGGTTACTGCCTAGATCCGACTAGAATTGTGCGTAATAACACGGAGGATTCCTCTGAATCACAGCAGTAGAACATCACAGAAGCGAGAAAATACGATGAAAACTTTACCATCTCTAGATTTAAGAACCAGCTTAATCGCCGCCAGTGTCACCGTCGCCACTGTGGTAAGCGTTGCCCCAGCCCAAGCGATTCAACTATCCGGTAGCATGGGACTGTCCGGAAACCTGAACATTACTAATACTAGCAACGGTTTTATCTGGAATTTTTCGCAAAATGTCCTCAACGATAAATTCGGTGATTTCCTAGGCGTCTCATTTGCGGACAATTCTAAACCGCAAATCAGTACCCTGGAATTTAGCTGTATATCCGCACCAAGTATGTTTGGTGTGTCGATGAAGTCTTGCACCACCGACCCGATCGCCTCATTCATCGACTTCGGTATGCAAACGATTAAGGGAGTCACCGCCAATCTCAGCTTTAACCTAGATGCCGCTAATTACATGAGTTGGGGAAATAACTTCTTTAACACCACATCTGCCGCCCCTGCTATTACTGGTTCATTAATGTTTAATGGTACAACTCTTGCGGTGGGCAATTTTGCTGGTGGTAAAACCGGAAACTCGTCAACTTATCAGATGACTTTGGCGGCAGTACCAACAACTATCCCAGAACCCTCCACCACTCTGGGAATTGGTTTGACCGTAGGTTTGGCTGGCTTACTGCGACGTAAAAACTCTGCCTCAAAAAACAACAATACACCGGCTTAATGCTGTATTAGTGCTGTATTAGTGCTGTAGTATTGCTGTATTTACCAGGGAAATTCTCCGTTGACAAACAAACAATTAACTCCGAGGAAACTTCCTCTCGATCGCCGAAGCCGAATCAGAGTTTTTTCCTCGGTAATTTTCCATCTTCACAGGGGTGGTGGGTCATACTCACCACCCCTGTTTATGTTTCGGCGGCAGTCCTGAGTGGCCGATGAATTAGACAAATTCTGCGATCGCTTACAGCACTTGTCAGAGTTATGAAGTGCAAAAAAAACCTGTCATTCCCGGCGATGGCGGCCTGCCCCCGCGCCGCCATCGCCGGGAATCCAGAAAACCTCTGTACTTCATCGGGATAATAACCGCTATAAGCAAATTTTGTCACCGTCAATTTTAATTATTTTTGTTGGCAATTTTTTACTTTAAAGATGATCTAATTTGCGTAGATTTGCGGATTGGAGCATCCCGTAAATTCTCTCCCGACAAAAATATCCGCAATCCGTAAAAATCCTGAAATAAAATATCCGTATTTTTACGGATTACGGTATTTTTTATCATAGCTTCTAAGTGAAAGAAGCGGGTTACTTAGATAGTTTTTTAAAGGTAATATGAAGCGCCAAGGAAGGTTAAACGAGAAAATCCTGAAAACTCGTTGGCGAATTTTAAAGCTTTCGTAAAGTTACGCAAAAGCTATTGCCTCTCCCAAAAAGCTCCGAGTATATTCGTAAGTAATCACACAGAGAGCAATTCTTCAAGTCTCTGAGATAGATATAAATAAAAATTCTCACGAATATACCAGGAGTACAGCCATGAAAACTTTATCTTCTTTAGGTCTAGGAACCAGTTTAATCGCCGCTACCGTCACCGCCGCCACCGTCGTAGCAGTCGCCCCAGCCCAAGCCGCCAGTCTAGATGTTGGTCTACATGGTAGTGTTGGCTTATCCGGAGACTTGGACATTAATGATACTGCCAATGGCTTTACTTGGAAATTTTCTGAGAATGTAGTTAATGATAAATTCGATGATTTTGCTGGACTATCATTTCCTGCGGACGGTTCTCTGCCTCAAATCAATGATTTGGCATTCACTTGTGGAATCGGAAACCCTACTCTTTGCACCACCGATCCTGTCACCCCATTCATTAGCTTTGGTACGCAAAGCATTAAGGGAGAAATAGCCGAGCTAACCTTTAATTTAGATGAAACTCAGTTCATTAGCTGGGAAGCCTTCGGCACTGGCACTACAGTTTCCTTCCCCTATTTGACTGGTGCGTTTAAGTTTAATGGTACTACCTTAGCTAAGGGTCAACTGTCGGGCGGCTACACAAATTGGGGTTCAAATCAAAGTTCAACTTATCAAATGACTTTAGCAACAGATGTACCGGAACCTTTGACTATTATGGGTAGTGGTTTAGCCTTGGGATTTGGTGGCTTATTCCAACGCAATGCCAGCAAGCGCAAAAATCAAAAATCTGCTTAATTCCTAACCGATAATGACGGGAAAGTCTCCGCTTAGGTTAGTGTGTCCAGTCGTATTCAGCAGGGACTTCCCGCAATTTAATATCAGGTAGCATGATTATATTTAACTTTGATCGATGCCCCCGTATTTTAAGTTTTTCACTTAATAATACGGGGTATTTTAGTTTGAGCGATCGCCCAAGATCGGCAAAACTCTGCCTAGGAAAAGTCACTCATGCTACTGTAAAAATATTCACAGATTCTACGGGGCTGCCCATTGACTATCGATGATAAATAAGATTCAGCAATTTATCGGGTTTGTGTTGTTGATGATTTTGGTAGCGGGAATGACGATCGCCCCCAGTCACAGAAACCGGGCTTCTTCTCCCCCGGCAACTATTCCCACCCCTGAACTTGTGTCCGAATTTTCACCCATCAAGACGGAGGAAGCCCCAAAACCACCGGAAACATTGTCACCGATTGATTTTCCTACGATATCTTCTAAGAGAATCTTCACCGACTTAGAGAACTTGGCTTTTGAGCGTTATTCTGAATCACAACGAGAACAAGCCCGTCAATATATTATCGATCAGCTAGAAGCAGCGGGATGGGAAACCCAGCAGCAAGAGTTTGAGGAGGGAATTAACCTCTATGGCGATCGCCCCGGAACAGACCCCGACGCTGGGACGATTTTAGTGGCTGCCCATTATGATACGGTGGCATTTTCTCCCGGCGCCGATGATAATGCCACGGGAGTGGCTACGGTTTTAGAAATTGCTCGGTTATTAAAAAATAGAGAAACGGCGCGATCGCTGCGAGTGGCTTTCTTTGACAAAGAAGAAAGTGGGCTTTGGGGCAGTTTGGCTTTTGCGGGCAATGAGCAACTCCGCGCTAACTTAAAAGGGGTAATTATCGCTGACATGATTGGCTATGCTTGCCATATTCCCGGATGTCAAAGCTATCCTGTGAATATCCCGGTTACTCCCCCTAGCAACAAAGGGGATTTTATTGTGGTGATTGGGGATGCGGAAAATTTACCCTTACTGAATACCTTCAATTCTGTAAAAACTGACGCGATCGCCAGTAAAAACATTCACACCAGCCCAGTTTTAACCATACCCATTCCGTTAAAAGGTGTTTTAACCCCAGATACCTTGCGTAGTGACCATGCACCTTTCTGGTATCAAGGGATTGGGGCGGTCTTGGTGACGGATACGGCCAACCTTCGCAATCCCCATTATCATCAGCCCACGGATGTGGTGGAAAATATTGATCGCGAGTTCTTTCTTGGTTCGGCGCAACTAATTCTCAACAGCACTACTACTTTATTAGAAAGTCACCGTTAGAAACCGCTTTTAGCAACTGCCTTTAGAAACCGTAGAGGCGCGTTCCGCATTTCTGAGGGCAAGGGAAATTGTCTTTTATTCCCGATGCTTTCTGACTCAAGAAGACAGCCTACTCCCCACTCCCTACTACCTACTTCCTACTGCCTATTATCTGTTAAAAATTTTCCCATCTCAAATTGATCCCTTCCTAAGTAGAAGCAGTAAAGATAATCTAATGATAACGATTAGTTACATTCCCGGATTCCCCCTCAGCTTCACCCAGGCAATGATCTCTGTCACAAGGCTTAGTGAGAATGATCATTGGGGATTAAGGATTAAATTTACTTAATATTTCCCGCCAATCAAAGATAATCTAAATATAGAGAAACTTCCAGAAAAATCTCGCATCTTAGGCAAATGATAGTTTACGTTAATTTTTATAAACAAACCATCTCAGAAATCTTTTATCAGATCTGGCAAACAAAACAAATCAGCGCCCGCCATCGATGGGGATTAATGTCTGCTCTCATGCAAGATTCTCTGAGCGAGGATGAGCGGGATGCCATTGACCGACTGTTGCACGCCGTTCGGCGCGGGTGGCTGCAAGTTGAGGATGAAGCTTGATTTCCCCCGTGGATTCATCGATTGATATCTCCTAGTTGGCTGGGTTCCTCCGTGAACGGCGAAAGTCCAGGTTTACACTTGAATAATCTAACCAGATCCGCGATCTCTGATTCAAGGCGATCGCGGATCTCTTTAATTTACTTTAATTAATTGATTTAATACCGTTTCCAATTAAAAATGCAACAGTAGAATAGCGGGGCGACTACTTAGGGGAGGATGGGCAAAGCATTCCGGTATATAGGTTAATATTTTGAGCGGATACGATCTGCCGGAATGCTTTGCCCCTACTGTTGGATGAATTTTTGTAACTGCTATAATAACAAGTTGCTGACTATTTACATTATATCAACCCTCTAAATATTAAAAAATTAGAAAAAATTATGAGACTAACTAGGCGGTTAGCTTAAAATCAGCCCACTAATGTTAAAATTTGTAAACTAAGTTAATATTAATTCCATAGACTAGGACTTTTTTAACCTATGACCCCCCCGAATCCAGGCGAATCAGAATTACTCAAAAACCTACTAGAACCGTTACTAGAGGACTTCCACTATTGGTTTGGGCGATCGCGGACTTTGCTCGAAACTGAGAAAATTGACTTTCTCGGTGCAGAAAAACAGGCGGATATGCTATCACGAGTGCAAGCAGCATCAGAAGAAGTCAAGATTGCCAAGCAGCTTTTTCTTTTAACCAATGGTCAAGCGGGAGTGCAAATGCAGGTACTCATGCCCTGGCATCAACTCCTAACGGAGTGCTGGCAAGTCAGCATTCGTTTTCGTCAAGAACAAGCGGCACAACAGCAATCAGAACAATAGGTTCAATACAATAGGTTGAAGAAAAAGCGATTTTAACCGAAAATTAAGATTAGAGTTTCGCTACATAAAAGCCCAGGGTTAGCAAAAAGCAGCTTGGCGGCGATCGCAAATCCAATTGCTCACCTGATTAAACATCAAATACACTGGAGGATAAACCCGATGCTACACCTACTTTATATTCTTGCGTTTACCGGCCTAGCAATTCTGGCAGTAGGTAATTTAGTCCGCAGTCTGATTACATTAAGTGCTGAATCACAGAGAAGCTACTCCCCGACCAATTGGAACCAAAATTCTCCCTTGTCTCCCGTTGCCTCCCCCCGGTCTCGACGAGTGCCTCACCCAGAATTTTTAGACGATCAAGGGAATCTAGTGAATGAACCCTTGTTAGTAATGAAATCAATGACGGTAGAAGATGCCCGTCAGAAATTAGATGAGCTTTATAATTCTTCTCCAAGTGGCAACAGTGAACCCAAGGAACAAGCCTAGTTGGTTTAATCATAAAAACTGCCAAAATTAAGACTTGAGAATCATCACTCAGGTCTTAATTTTTTGAGAGATTCAGAACACTAGAATCCCCGGTAATTACTGATGGATTGTTATCAATTGTGATTGGCGATGAATTGCCAATCAACCAGAATCATCGGGATTTAACCGCCCATGAGTACACGATTGATTCCCGATTAATTATTTACATCAAAGATGAAAATCCCATATAGGGTAGAGTATAACTAAGTCTAAATTATATATTTGTGTATATATATTTGGATATATTTGTATCAGCCCTGAACGAGAAAAAGGTATCTTAAATAAAAATCTAGAGGACAATTAATCACCCCTGAAACGATGAAAACAAATCAGTTATCTGAACCACAACCGGACGCCCCAATAATGAATGAAACACTGCCACCAATTAATCTATTCACTATGTTCCGTCTGGGGACATTTCAGATGGGACTAGGAATGATGACCCTATTAACCTTGGGTGTGATTAATCGCGTAATGATTGATGAACTGAAAGTCCCGGCCTTAATTACCGCCGGGGCGATCGCCATGCATCAGTTTGTCGCCCCTGCCAGAGTATGGTTTGGTCAAATGTCCGATGCCAAACCCATGATGGGGATGCACCGGACTGCATATGTTTGGCTCGGTGCATTATTATTTACCAGTCTCTCATTTGTGGCCTTGCAAGTGGTTTGGCAACTCGGTGATACTGTAGCGCTCAACGGCTGGACTCCCGCCAGCTATCCTTGGGCTGTGATACTCGCGGCGATCTTTGCCCTCTACGGATTAGCCCTGAGTATGAGTTCCACTCCTTTTGCCGCTTTACTGGTGGATATTTCTGATGATGATAACCGTTCCAAGCTGGTCAGTATTGTTTGGTCAATGCTCATGGTGGGGATTATTATTGGGGCAATTGTCAGTAGTGGTTTACTCAAGCAAATCGCTTTAGATGCCCCGATCGCGGAATTAAAAGCTTCGATTAACCGACTCTTTATCATTATTCCAGCGATCGTATTTTCCTTAGCCATCATTGCTACTTTTGGCGTAGAAAAAAAGTATTCTCGCTACGCCATCCGTTCTACGGTTGCCAACCGGGAAGATCAAATTACCTTCGGCAAAGCCTTAAAGATTTTAACCGCCAACCGCCAAACCGGGATATTTTTCTGCTTCGTCTTAATAATGACGATTAGTTTATTTATGCAAGATGCTATTCTCGAACCTTATGGTGGCCAAGTCTTCAAAATGGAAATTGCCCAAACCACTCGCCTGAATGCATTTTTGGGCATGGGTACTTTAATGGGAATTGGGTCTACTGGTTTTTTGATTGTGCCGCGCTTGGGCAAACAAAAGACAGCTAAATATGGCTGTATCGGTGCGGCAGTTTGCTCTGGATTATTTATTATGGCCGGATTTGTCGGTCAACCGGGAATGCTCATGGGTGTCTTAGTTTTATTTGGTTTACTATCAGGCATCCTTACCGCTGGAGTCTTAAGCTTAATGTTAGATTTGACAGCAGCGGAAACAGCAGGTACATTTATTGGCGCATGGGGATTAGCTCAAGCAATTGCCAGAGGACTTTCGACGGTGTTGGGCGGTGCCATTCTGGATGCGGGTCGAAATCTATTCACCGAACCAGTTCTGGCTTACGGCACGGTGTTTGCCACCCAAGCAGTTGGGATGCTCTTGTCAATTATCTTGCTGAACCAGGTGAATATCCAAGAGTTTCGCGATAATGCAAGGGCAACGATTATGACGATCATCGAAGGGGAACTAGACTAAAGCCACTGCGCTTCCCCGCCCCTCGCCCCCCGCCCCCCGTCCCCCGTCCCCCGTCCCCCGTCTTCACGGGGGCAGGCTTCCCCCGTCTGCACGGGGGGCTGGCTGCATGGGGGCAGGCTTGGGGTGCCCCCAAGTAGAGCAACTGGCGCCAAGTGGCGTATTGTTTGGCCATCTCTAATGGGTTTAATGTGGATGATCTGGCTGAGAAATCCACTGCGATAAACTGACTGTTTACACAGATTGCATTACATTTTGCATCACCTACAAGCATTACATTTGACCATTGACCACTGACTAATGAAAGATTTTTGGGATCAAGTCTTAAATTTTGCCAAGACCACCTGTAACAAAGTGGGCAGTGAACTGCTTGCGGATTTTGGCCAGGTTCAGCCTTCGGAAAAGAAAGATGGGAGTTTAATTACCCAATCAGATAAATGGGCTGATGAAGAATTGTGCAAGGCGATCGCATTTCATTTTCCCGATCATGGGATTTTGAGCGAGGAAAGCCAGCGGATATTCCCTAATTCCGAATGGTGTTGGGTCGTCGATCCGCTTGATGGCACCACCAACTTTGCCCGTGGCATTCCCCTGTGGGGGATTTCTTTGGGATTACTTTATCGTGGCATTCCCGTGTTTGGTTACATCTATATGCCCCCATTGGGAACTTCTTTTCATGGCTTTTGGTATGGCCAAACAGATCTAAAAGGGCCTAGGGGTGCGTTTCGCAATAATCGCCCGATCGAAACTTGCGCTGATGAACCGACTCACAATCACTTTTTTAATTTTTGTTCTCGCAGTATTCCGATAGTCCAGCATCCTTTTCCCTGCAAAATTCGCTTATTAGGCGTCGCGAGTTACAATTTTCTCTGCGTGGCCGCCGGTTCAACTATTGGCGGAGTCGAAGCAACCCCCAAAGTTTGGGATATTTGTGGGGCTTATCCAATTGTCCAAGCGGCAGGAGGAGTGTGGCAACCTTTGGATAATGCCCAGATTTTTCCCCTGAAACCGGGTCACGATTATAGCGATCGCAATTTTCCGACATTAGTTGTGGCTAAACCAGAATTAGTGCGAATTTTTCAACCCTTTGTCCCATGGGCAAAATTTAACCCCTGAAGGCTGTTTTTCTTGACAATTAATTGGACTTACACCGCTCTCAGATTTAAACCAAAAATAAATCTGGGAGCGAGAGTAGCAGTAAAACTCAGTCAGCTTCTAGGGTTTGATGAGTAAGTCCTCTGTTGATTAAAACCAAGTTTTTTCGCCGGAAAATTATCAATTTCTATTCATCGCCATTTATCCTACCATTATCCTACCAAATTCGACGCAATTAACCCCTGATTGATGGTTTATCCCATACCTGACGGATCTACAATTCGGTATTCAAAGGGTATAAAAAAATTCCGGATCGGGATTTTGAGGGGTATCCGTTGCCAGCTTCCCATCATTTTCAAATCTTTTCAAACCATTTTGAATTTGATCGCCACTACATCTGACTTATGCGCTAATTACGCTATTGATTGCGTGTTTGCCGCAACCGACAAGGAAAAATATATGAGAGATTAGAATCAGCAGAGCTTGGACTGGTGAGGAAGGAGTGCAATCGGTATGATATTGGTTGAAGAAAAGCTGACACAAGATTGGCGATCGCGCCTGTTGCGGGAGGCTCCAGAATATCAAAGCAGTTATGATGGGATGATCCGCTGGCTGTTAGGCGAAAACCCAGAACGGCTGAATCACTTGAACGATCAAGAGCTTTTGGTGATTTCTCAGGGGATGGATTACCGCTGGAGAATTTTACAACAGCGTTATTTGGGCGTACCCATGACCCAAGGGTATAACCAGTTAATTCGTCGCTTGGCCAGTTTATTTTTAGTTCGCAATAAGATCCGCACTTGGGTGGCTTTGAGTCGCGATCGCCAGCGCACGGTGGTAGACGTGATCCAAGAAGTTGTCCAAGAACTTTGTCAGCGCGATCGCTATATGCAAAAACAAGTAACCTGGATCGGTCAATGCACGGAAGATTCCCGGTTACGCAATGCCTTATTACTGGCAAGCCTCGAAGAATATTGTCTGCGTCCAGTCCGCAACCAGCCCCTCTTGACCTATCGCTTTTTTAACTATCTGCGCCAGTCGGGACGCGCTGGACTCACCCATGTACCCGATACCGAGTTAATTCGCTTAGTCTCCCAAGAGATTACCACCGATGACAGTGATGACCCTGTAAGCCTCCTGGATGAACAAGCGATCGCCCAATATGAAGATCGACAAGCCTGGGAAGAACAACAGCGTCTGCGTCAAGCGGTCTGTGAAGAATTTGCCGATTATTTAGCCAAAAAAGTCGATCCGATGGCGGCTAAATGGCTGCATCTGTATTTGCAAGGTCGTTCCCAAGAGGCGATCGCCCAAGAACTCAACCTGCCGATCAAACAAATTTATCGTTTACGGGAAAAAATCAGCTACCATGCCATGCGGATTTTTAGCCTGAAAATTCAACCAGAGTTAGTCACCAACTGGCTGCAAACCTCTCTAACCGAACATAGCCTGGGTTTGACCCCAACTCAATGGCAGAAATATCTAGATAGTCTCACCCCGATCCAACGGCAGGTCTTATCCCAGTTAAAAGCCGGTCAACCCATCAAGGCGATCGCGACTTCTTTACATCTAAAAACTTCTCAAGTATTGACCGAATGGACTCAACTGTATTTAACCGCCCAATCCGTAAGAAATTCCTGATCGGGAAAATTGGTTCTTGATACACTAAGTAAACCCGATCACTTTTTATGGGATGCGGGTACATCCATGTCCGATTCCTGATGAATCCAGGATCGGAACCCTGTTCCAAACCTCGCTGATTCTCCTGACGTGGCGATCGTAGGCGTGAGACTTAACCTGAAAAGCCTCACGAATATGTCAGTCCAATCTCTCTACCCTCTGACCGACTCCCTAGCATTCAACATCCTTGGGTCGGAGGTATATCATCGCAAATTTTATCCTGAGAAAATAAAGCCAGCGGTATATACCTGCGATTGGTGTCACCGAAAGTTTTGCCTCAGTTGAATTTAAAATCATGCCATCTATGCCTATACCATCCCCATCTCCAAGTGACGGGTCTGCCCGAATTGATTCTCAGCAAATATTCCAGTTGATTGATAGCATCCTGCCGTTTGAAGTCTGTCTTTACTATCAAGTCCTGCCTTTATCGATCCAGGGAAGTCGCCTCCATCTTGGTATGGTCGATCCTAAAGATGTCTCTGCCCTTGATTATGTGCGACGAATTTTGAGCTATGTAAATTGTTCCTTGGTGCCAAAATCTTTAGAATCCAAAGTGCATAGTGACACCCTTTCCGCTTATTTAAAATATTCTCATTCTCGCCATGCTGCGGTATCGAGCGCTGCTGCCGCCAAACCCAGTCCGAGCAAATATGCTAAAGAGCAGGAAAGCGAACCTCCAGTTAATCAAAATAATGAATCGGCTTTAGTTTATAATCCGGCGGGGAATTTGGTGCGGACTGAACAACAAATAGCCGCCGCCCGTCGCCTCAACAAGCCGCCGGAAATAAAAGTTCCTCCTGGGGTCTCCCCATCCCTGAATGAATTGCCAGTTTTAACGGTGCATTCCGTTCATTTAGGTAAGGATCTTGAGTCACTGGCGCATTTACCACCCAATCAACTCCTGCAAGAATTATTAGCCAGAGTTTTACAAGGAGGAATTGGTCGCTTATACTTCGAGCGACAAATGCAAAAAGGCCGAATTCTTTGGAGTCAAAATGGGGTGGTGCAATCGGTATTATCTAATATGTCTGAACCTTTATTTCAAAGTACCCTGAATGAATTTAAGCGCTTAGTTAATTTAAGTTTAATGCCGGTCAAAGAACCGAAACAAGTGGAAATTTTACGTTCTTATCAAAATGCGGATTTATTATTACGCTTAAGGATTATGCCTGGGGTGAATGGGGAAGAAGCGACTCTGCAAGTTTTACGGGGAGCAGCTTTAAAATTCTATCAACAGCAACAAATTGTGGCTTTGAGTCGAGATGCTTTACGATTAGCCCATCAACTTGAATATAAAATTAACCAACTAGAGCGAAATGCTCGGAATAATCCCGATCTTATGCCCAGAGAATTAGACTCTTTACCCGTGCTGAATCAGCTTCTTCAAAAAGTAGAAAATCAAGTCAATTTTCTGCGGTCTTTACAATATAAAAAGCTGTGAATTAAAGATATTTGAATGGGATAGAATAATATGGTGTAAAAATAAGGACACGGGCTTTTTCCGTGTCCGTGAATCTGGTAAAATTACCAAATTAATTGCTGAAATTAGCCATTTCAGCCCTAGAAAATTAGGCTAAAACTGGTGTTTTTTGCTGCGGCCAACGCCCCACCGCTTTGCCAATTACAGACAGGTCTTGCATCAGTTTGTCAAATTTTGCTGGGGTTAAAGATTGTGGGCCATCGGATAGGGCTTTATTGGGCGTTGGATGCACTTCGATCATTAAAGCATCCGTTCCCGCCGCGATCGCTGCCATTGCCATTGAAGGCACATATTCCCACTTACCAGTTCCATGACTGGGGTCAATGCAAATCGGCAGGTGAGTGAGCGATCGCAACACCGGAATCACCGACAAATCCAAAGTATTGCGCGTATAGTCCCGGTCAAAGGTGCGAATCCCCCGTTCACACAAAATCACCTGGGAATTTCCGGCGGCCAAAATATACTCAGCGGCCATCAACCACTCCTCAATCGTCGCTGACATCCCTCGTTTCAGCAACACGGGTTTATTTTGACTGCCCACTTTTTTCAGCAACGCGAAATTCTGCATATTTCGCGCCCCCACCTGGATCACATCTGCTACTTCCGCAATCTTTTCTAGATCCGCTGCATCCATCACTTCCGTAATAATCCCCAGACCACTGGCGTCTCTTGCCGCTGCCAGTAAACCGAGGGCACTTTCTCCATGTCCTTGAAACGCATAAGGGGAAGTGCGGGGTTTATAGGCACCCCCCCGGAGAAACTGGGCACCGGCAGCCTTGACTCGCAGTGCCGTCTCCACAATCATTTCCTCATTTTCCACGGAACAAGGCCCAGCGATTGTCACCAAAGGCTGATTTTCGCCAAAAATCACCGACCCGGCGGGGGTAGGCACCACTACATCGCTGGCTTCCCCTTGGCGAAACTCACGACTCGCTCGTTTAAACGGCTGTTCGACTCGCAAAACTTGCTCGATCCAAGGACTAATTTCTTGGAGAACTTCTCGGTCTAGGTCAACGGTATCTCCCACCAGACCAATCACCACTTTGTAGCGACCAACAATATTTTCTGGTGTTAGTCCCCATTTGGTTCTCAGTTCTTCATTAATCCGATCAATCTCCGCTGGTGGAGTCCCGACTTTTGTGACGATAATCATAAATTTCTCAATTTTTGTGTTGCTACGTCCTTTGTCATCTATTTTATCGATCGCAGCCCTAATAAACGAAGACTTACGCATGGTATCGGCTGATCCGCAGGGGGCGGTATGTTTTTACCACCTCATCAGATTCAGCAACGGTCAAACCCTGATGCGTAAGTCTTGTATATCTTTATTTGACGGTTAGATGTTGAGTGTTGACGATTGACTCTGCCAACCCAACATTTACTGGTGATTTGACTGATGACAACTAATTTTGTTGACGTTTTTCTTTTGCCGTCCGCCATGCTTGGGTCATTCGTCCCAAATTTGTGGTAAATTCGCTCCACCCTACCAGGCTTCCAGATATTTCAGGATCCCAAGACGCCGACAAAACGCCATAGCTTAACCCTAAGACGCCCAAGCCAAAAAAGCCCAAACTCACCAACACCACCGCTGTATTCGGTAGCTCAAAAATTTCATTGATCGTAATCCAATAGCTAACGATAAACGTAGCCATCCCCAAAGCGGAAGGTATTCCACATAAAATCGCCATCCGGCGGATCATGCGATTGCTGACAACTTCCGGGATTGCCCTGTCCTCTTTGGCGATCGCCTTACTGGGTGGGTTGTTGGTGGCTTCTGCTTTGGCAGTGGGACGTGATGGTTGATTTTGCTCTGTTGCCCGATCAGCGGCTTTTTTGGCTGATTTTTTTCGTTTACCGGGTTCAAAGGGTAAGCGATCGCGTGTTGATTCCGACGACATAAGTTTTGTTACTGTTTAACCACTTAACCACGAATGCCGAGGCGGGCAATCAGTGCCTGATACCGCGCCCGGTCTTCGTTTAGTATATAGGACAGCAACCGCTTTCTCTGGCCAATCACTTTTAGAAGTCCTCGACGGCAAGCGTAATCTTTGGGATTATTTTCTAGGTGTTGGCTGAGTTGTTTGACTCTTTCGGTGAGAATGGCAACCTGCAAATCAGCGGATCCGGTGTCCGTTTCATGCTTTTGGTATTCGTTGATGATTTGTTGTTTGACTGGTTGTGGCAAACCCATTGATTTTTTTTGATTTTTCTAAAACAGCAATTTTTAATCATAGCAAATTCTTTTCGATTGGGTCTAGGGGTTTTCATCTATTTGCCTGATTTTTTTGTGAAAGCGCGGTTTTGGGGTGTGGGGCCGCCATCGGTGTGGGGTGTAGGGGGAAGAGAGGGTGTAGCCCTTCGGCAGGCTCAGGGTAAGAGGTGTAGTGAATAGTGAATAGTGAATAGTGAATAGTGAATAATGAATAGTGAATAGTGAATAGTGATATTTCTTTTGTACGGGCGTCCTTGCGAAGCCCATGCCGTCAGGCTATATGGCCATTCGCCCCTACGACTTTTCACTTTTCAATGCATCACTTTTCAATGCATCACTTTCCCCCCCCACACCCCAACCAACAACCAACCAACAACCAACCAACAACAATCAACAATCAACAATCAACAATCAACAATCAACAATCAACAAATGACAATTATTGACTGAGAAGCGCGATCGCCTGTCTAATCCACTCATCCGCATCGGTATCCGCCGATAAATGCGGATCTCGGCTGAGACTGGTCAGAGTAGCCATGACTTCACTGGGGGTATATCCCAAAGCGAGTAAGGTCATTTCTATATCCTCTTGGAGGGCTGGGTTTAGCCCTGGAGTGGCTGTGGTCGATAAACCCGATCGCTGATGCCATTCTGCCAGCTTGGTTCTGAGTTCCAAGGCAATGCGTTCAGCGGTTTTTTTGCCCACCCCAGGGGTTTGAATTAGCACTTTGGTGTTGCCGGTGACGATCGCCTGCACTAAGTCCGTCATGCCCAAGGTATCCAGGAGGGCGATCGCCAACTGAGAACCAATCCCACTCACACTGATTAACTGGCGATATAAGTCCCGTTCCGCTACTGATGCAAAGCCATATAATATCCACTGGTCTTCCCGAACTTGTAAGTGGGTAAATACTTGAATAGGTTGCCCGACGCTCGTGGGCAACTGCTGCATCATCCGAGGCGGAATTTGCAAGTCATAACCGATATGATTCACTTCTACGGTGAGAATAACTCGACAAGGAGCGATTTTTTGCACGCCGACGACTGTGCCTTTGAGATAGCTTAACATTTTTTGATTAGTTATTAAATATTAGTTATTAGTTATTGGTTATTAGTTATTGGTTGTTGGGTAGGGATTCTTTGGTTGTTGGTTGTTTGTTATTTATGGTTCTTTATTAGGGTTAGGGTTGGGAAATTGTCTCAGAAATCCCTAGAATTCCTTGACAATTTTAACCATAAGAGAAATCAGGTACTCAAGCATCGTTGCGCCTATCTCAATGGGGCTTTTGGTGCCTAAATTATCTAAGTATTTCTACTTATAGATTAATTTAATGGAGATGCTCCCGAAGCAACCAAGCAAAGAAACCAAGAAACCGGGTTGCTATCAGCCATAAGGTTTGGTGACAAAGATGGTATTAAGTCTTTGGTAGGGTGCGTTAGTAGGGGTAAAATTTAGGGTTCAAATTAATTATCTTCATTCCCGAATAGACGCTTTTTTTTATTCAGCTTTTTTTATTCAAAATTGGTACGGTCTCAATACAGGTGACATTCCATAAAGATGATCGGTTTTTTCTATCCAATAACGACGGCAAAGAGATTGTAGGATATCCAGTAAATCGGCATATGGCATCGGGGCAATTTCTAATAGTTTGACCAGGGCGATCGCTTCATTTTCTTTAGCTAATAGGGATAAAAGTTGCTTTTCTGGTTCCGATAGGTAAGCCAACGGTTGCTGTAAAATATCTTTCAAATCTTGGGGAAATAATAAAGGCTGATTTTGTAACACCTCAGTCACGGTTAAGCCTAATTCAACCATAAAATTCGCCACAGTTTTTAACCATAACGGGTTGCCTTGATAATGATCGATGAATCGGGAGCCGTTTGCTTCCGGTTCTAATCCTTGTTCGGCGATAATTTGGTGAGCGGATGCAGTGTCTAACCCGGTCAAGATTAAGCTAGGGGTATTTGGGTGTTTAACTTGAGCAATTTCTCGCGGGTATTCCCAACCAATCAAGAGAAAACAACTTTGATGCGATCGCTCTTTAATTTGTTTAAAGAAACTGCGATAATCCTCATAGTTTGGTTGATAATGACCGGCCAATTCTCCCCGCATAAACAGGTAATGGATATCATCTAAAATAATTAAACAGCGATGATTTTGTAAATATTTCATCAGGTTGATCGGGGGTAACGGTGAAGTTTGATTATCCCCCTGGGTAAAAATTTCGGTTAAATTATTTTGCAATTGGTTAAGGGTCGGGCAAGTTTCCAGGCTACGCCAAATCACATATTCAAATTCATGTTTAATTTCTTCTACAAGTTTTATCCCCAGGGCGGTTTTGCCCATTCCTATGATGCCAGTAATGGTTAAAAGTTGTGCTTTTTCTGTGAGGATTTCCTTTTTGAGTAGTTCCAGTTCAGCAGTACGATTATAGAAGCTGCCTAACTTGGGCATTTCACTTAAATCGTGATGGAAACTTGGGCTTTGTTGGGGGTTAGATGTTGCTTGATTTTGTGGGGTTTGGTTGGGTGTATCTGGTGGTTGTCTGGCTTGTCCACAAAAGTTAATGCTACCAGCTTGAACGTGATCTTGTACAACATTTGAAAATAATGAGATTTGCCACCTCTTTATTGTCGAGCGAAAATTTGATTTCTTAACCTCTTCTCCCAACTCCTCTGAAAGTGTCTGCCATAATTTTGCTCCAACATCCCGAACATAACTCTCATTACAGTGCTTTTCTTGGGCAATTTCGCTGTATTTCTTACCTTGCAGAGTTCCCCGTGCGATCGCCTGTTGCAAGTCATCAAGGTGTTGCCCGGTCTTAGCAAACACCAGAGCGTCAGCCATTTTTAGCACTTCATCAAGATTCATGGATTCGGGTAGATTTCGTGATTTTCCGTATTATAGCCAACATTTCCTAGCATTTTCCAACATTTTCTGGCATTTTCCAACATTTTTGACGCGGTGGAGTTGGGGTTGCCGACAAAATTGCCAACAAAATCGAGCATTTTAGCCTAGACAACGCTTTGATTTTTAAGGAAAATTAGAATCATATCAATCTGTGTAAACCTTAAGAAATTTTAGAGAACAAATGGCGTACAGTAGCTGGCAATCAGCAGGTTTTTCTGATGATGAAGGTCATCCTCTCGAATACAGGGAACGCGACGATGGTCGTGTTTTCCTGTTAAGAAGAGCAGGGCAGACACACGATTATCCACACTGGACTGTAAAATATTCCAAAAATGGAGATATTGAAAATATCCACTTCTCTGATCCTCACAACGATGGCTATAGATGGGGAAGTAAAGAAATTAGAGATGCCTACCCAAATCTTGTCAGTCTTGCTATATCGGTAGCTCGGTCTCTGTAATTAAGAGCGTGACTCTTGTAGGCTGGGTTGACGCGAGAAAATCTAAAAATTCGACTAGACGCATCATTTATAAATAAAAAGGTGCGTCTATTCGGATTTATCAATCTCGGTAAAAATCTAAAGTTTGTCGCCGCAAACACGCACCATACCAATAAAGAAACCGGGTTTCTATCAGCATTTTGGTGGGGTGACAAAGATGGTCTAAAGAAACCCGGTTTCTGAAGCCCTCAGCAAGCAACCAAGCAAAAAAACCGGGTTAGAAACCGGGTTTCTTGGTTGGGTGACAGAGATTTGGTGTCAATTACCGAGTTTCTGAATTAAGTTGATCGCTGATGCTATAATCAAATAATCATATCTATAACGATCAATAACTAAGATGTCGCCCGCTAAAGAAATCTCAATTTCCTTACCAACATCCCTAGTACAATTTATTGAGAACTATAAAACCGCCAAAGGATGTCAATCCCCTGACCAAGTGATTCAATTAGCTTTAGAATTATTGAGAAATCAAGAACTAGAATCCGCTTACAGAGAAGCATCTAGTGAAATTGATTCCGCTTGGGATATTACAATTGCCGATGGATTAACCGATGAAACGTGGTGAAATTTACTATGCTAATCTCAGTCCGGCGGTTGGATCGGAAATGGATAAACGCCGCCCCGTGCTTATAGTAAGTAACGATGCAAATAACCGCGCAGCGGATACAGTGACAATTCTACCCATTACCTCTAATGTGACTCGCGTTTACCCTTTTGAAGTGTTAATCAATCCGGAGGATAGCGGTTTATCCAAGCCTTCCAAGGTGCAAGCGCAGCAGGTGCGAACTATTTCTAAACAAAGGATCGGTGGGGATGCAGTGGGTTTTTTGAGTCAGGAAGTTATGCAAATAGTAGAGACTGCCCTCAAACTCCACTTAAAGCTAGATTAAATTTCCTCACGATCGCCATTGATTCATTCACCTTTATTTGTGGTTAAAAAAGCGCGATTGCGCCAAAATCAACCAAGTAAAGAAACCGGGTTTCTATCAGCATTTTGGTTGGGTGACAAAGATGGTCTAAAGAAACCCGGTTTCTGACGCCATCAGCAAGCAACTAAGCAAAGAAACTTGTAGTGCTAAATCAATCCAGACTTGTACATCCATTGATAGCCCGAGTCTATCTTTGGCAATGAGCATTGCTACTTCCCAGCAACTAATCGCACAAATCCCAATCTGGTCTGCTCCCTGAATGATTTCTCCGGCGTGAGGAGCTAGTTTGTCGGATTCATTGACCCACCAAAGCCAAGCATGAGTATCGAGAATAATCATTCGTCTGTTTCCCAAGGCTCATCAATGGGAGAAATCAGGTCATCCTCAAAAATAATACTTCCTTTGAGGGGGTTGTTTTCAATATCAATAGATGACGGTGTGCTTTCCTGGTTTTCTAACACAATGACGCAGATGGTTTTTCCTTCCCATTGGGAGGAGTATTGAGACGGAATGTTAATGATGCCGTTGTGAAGAATCGTTTTAAATGAAATCATAGGTTAACAGAATTAAGGATGTGTATCTAGTTTAACCACCTCTTTGGTAGGGTGCGTGTTTGCGGGGCAAAATTTATGGCTCAAATTAATTATTTTCATTCCCGCCGTAACGCACCAATAGCCAAAAAGGTACTCAAGCAACCAAGCAAAGAAACCGGGTTTCTATGAGCATTAAGGTTGGGTGACAAAGATGGTCTGAAGAAACCCGGTTTCTCTGTTGCCCCCAAGCAACCAAGCAAAGAAACCGGGTTTCTAGTAGGGGCCAATGCGAGAACGCCCCTACTAGGTTGGGTGACAAATATGGTCTAAAGAAACCCGGTTTCTGGATAGAGGCGATCGCCTACAGTCTTTGGTAATCTTTGGTAGTCTTTGGTAGGGTGCGTTAGTCGGGGGTAAATTTATGCCTCCAATTAACCATCTCCATTCCAGACGTAACGCACCTTTATTGCTAAATATTGGTGCGTTACGGCGGATTTATAAATCTCGGTAAAAATCTCAATTTTTTCGCCGCAAACACGCACCCTACAATAAAGAAACCGGGTTTCTGCGATAATGTTGATTGGGTGACAGAGATTTGGGTAAGAAACCCGGTTTCTCTGTTGCCCCCAAGCAACCAAGCAACCAAGCAAAGAAACCGGGTTTCTATGAACCCCCTGCTTGGGTGACAAAGATAGTCTAAAGAAACCCGGTTTCTGGGATTTTTCTAACCATCAACAACTACCAAATCTACCCCGCAGCGAGTTGCGGCTTCTGCCAAGCGGCGATCGAGTGTTGCAATTGGCAATTTTAATCGTATGGCTAACTCTAAATATGCCGCATCATAAGCGGCTAAACCTTCTTTTCTTGCCAGATAAAATGTTGAAGAGAACGCCTTGCTATCCGTTGCTTCGTCAACGTGAATTAACAAAGATTGTAACAAAGCGATCGCTAATTGTGATTGCTCCTGAGTCATACGGTTGCGTCGTTCCGCCACCAGTAGAGTATTCGCGACTTCTAGTGACCAAATTGCCGGTACAATCGTTATTTTCATCGACTAAGCACCAACTAATTGCGATCGAACAATCTAAGACAAAATGCATTAAAATCTCCGCCCTTCATCAATCATTTCTCGAATAAAATTTGGTGACAACGCCACTTGTTGCTGCAATTTTCGCATTTGCTCAATGGCTTGTTGAATTGATTCTTTAGTGGTCAACTTCCCCCAGGCATTATACTTGGATTTAGTTTCTTCAGATAATAACGGCTGTACTACTAATACTACTTCAACCGCAGTATTTTTTAAATTAGCTGGCATCGTAATTTGGAGAATACCATCGGTTACCACATGAGAATTCAGCTTAATTGTTTCCATCTCTTTTGCTCCAGAAAAATCTATTCTATTTTATCTCAAATTAGTCTAAATTTACCAGGATATTGATAATTCATCTTACAACCAAAGAAACCGGGTTAAAAACCGGGTAACTTTGACGAAACCCGGTTTCTTGTTTCGGTGACAAAGATGGTCTAAAGAAACCCGGTTTCTGGATAGAGGCGATCGCCTTGCAATCATATCAAATATATTCAATTCTTCCGCTCATTTCTTCAGGGGTATAGACTTCATAAATTAAAATCAAACTACGGATAATCTCCCCAACGGAACGAGAATTAGGCGCACAATAGACAATCCCCGGATAATCGGTGATATCACTGGCCATAATTAGAAAATCATCATCATGGGTGACTATCACCCGCTGCTCTTCACGAATAAATGCCAGATGTAATTCATCACTTTGAGTCCGCAACCCTGCATCTAATGTTGTGGTTACATCTATGCCATAACGACGTAAACCCCGCGCAATATTAGGGTCAATATGCTCGTCCAAATGAAACCGAATTTTCTCACTCACCTCTAATTGCCCTCAACTTTTCTTGTAACGGAGATGGGGGACTATTGCGCTTTAATTCTTCTACCCGCATTCGACTTTCAGCGGTATGACGATCGATTTCTGCTCTATGATCATAATAATAAGTCATTGCTGCATGAACCGATGCCAAGGATAAATCATATTTGCCCGCAATTTCTTCTAGAGAAATTCCCATTTTTAGATACATTTCAGCGATATGTGCTACGGCAATTCGATGACCGGCAATGCGGGGCTTACCACCAAGGACTCCTGGTGTAATTTCAATATGTTCTGTGATGATTGCTGGCTGAGGCATTTTATTGAAAATCTCTTATTTGCTAATGTTTAAGCTACTTAATCCTAGCATAAACAAATGAAGGGCGATCGCACCGAAATCAACCAAGCAAAGAAACCGGGTTAGAAACCGGGTTTCTTTGACGAAACCCGGTTTCTTGGTTCGGTGACAGAGATGGTCTAAAGAAACCCGGTTTCTCAAGCCTACGTCTTTGGTAGTCTTTGGTAGGGTGCGTGTTTGCGGGGCAAAATTTATGGCTCAAATTAATTATCTTCATTCCCGCCGTAACGCACCAATAGCCAAAAATGTGCTCAAGCAAACAAACCGGGTTTCTATCAGCATTTTGGTTAGGTGACAGAGATGGTCTAAAGAAACCCGGTTTCTAAGTATTTTTCCTATGCTTAACCTTGAGCCGGTGAAAGTAAAATAATTTGTCGTTTTTGCAGACTCCGCACCCCATCCAAATCTAGGTCAACTTTGGCTAATATTTCGGCGATAGTCTTTTTGGCTGTTTCAGAAGAATTAGCGGTTTCACAAGCTTGGAGAAATTCAAATTCTGCCGGGGAAAAATCGACGATTTGGTAGTTATAGTCAAAGACTTGTGTGCTTGGCCATCCATGTAAACAAGGACTGATTTCGGGATAGGCTGCTTTTAATGCTTCATCATTCGACCAGTCAGCGATCGCTAATGGGGGACGAGTCAGGAAAAACTCATAGTGAGTTACTTCTGGATCGAGTAATTCAATCAGTCGATACCGTTGGCGATCGCTCAACTGTTTTGCCCGTTCCATTAACTCTGGTTCCTTGCCCAAAAGTCGCTCTAAATTCCAATAATCTACATTAGAAAACCCTAAAAACTCTAATCCTGATGCATCAATAAATTCAAATAAAGTGTCAATATTGTAGTCAATTTCTTGAGGATGCACATACATATCCGCAAAACTGGCATCCCGGTGATTTTCCATTGCCCAACGTTCTTTTTCCCGTTTCAAAATCCGGTTATTTTCTGGTAATGCGGCAAAAATTTGCCGCCCAATTTTCACCCCTTCTTGATAGGTTTCGCCTGTGGGTCGATCGAGGCTAGAATTTTGTTGTAACAGCCCGATCGCTTTCTGCATCAGTTGAATTTCCCAGCGACCTAACTCTGCATAGACAAAAATATGAAATAAACCCCCCTGCGCCAACTTAGACGCCAAAGCTTTAATCCCCCGAATTGGATCGGGTAAATGATGCAGTACCCCGACACAATTAATTAAATCAAATTCTCCCTCCAGTTGACCCACATCATAAATACTTAAATGATGAAATGTCACCCGGTCTGCCCCAGAACGTTGACAGCGTTCTTGGGCGACCTCCAATGCCCCGCTACTTAAATCAATAGCGGTGATATGGGCTTCCGGGTTGAGGTGAACTAAATAATCGGTTCCCACCCCAGTACCACAACCGGCATCAAGAATCCGAATGGCCTGATTTTTTGGTTTTTGTCCGGTGCAAAAACTATAAGCAACCGGCCAATTCCAGCGCCAGTTATATCCCGGTGGGGGTTCATCTAAGAGGGTTTCTGGGGGAAACGGGTAAGTATCATAAAGTTGTTGGACTGCCTGACTAATGTTACTTTCAGAATTCATAATTTATCCGTGATTGATGATGGTTATTTTCCCGATTATTTTAACCTTTTATCGACTTTTTTTATCGTGCAATAGGAAAAAATTTTTTTACCTTTTTTGTTCGGTCAGTTTTCCGCAAATATTGCCAAAATCCGAGGTGATTTTTCCGTAATTTGCCGGGGTAAATTTAACGATTTTTACCCGTTTTCCCAATTATCAAAGGAATCAGTAGGCTCCAATGGGCGATCGCTTGGTAGTTGCCCGTGACTCGCGATCGCTGGGCGATCGGGTAATCCGCGAAAGCTTTAGAACTCCTCTTTTTCTATAAGCAGTTAGTAATTTGCAATGAAAGCGTAACAAAAGTTATCTTTTTTCTCAGTTTTTCCCATGAACCCATAAGATCCAATGGTGGGTCTATCGTAAGATTTCTACACAATTCTTAATAATTGAGAGGTTAAGGCCGAATCGTTTTAATCTAAATAAGATTGTGTTGATTAAACCCAGACGGTCGAACCAATGGCATGATTCACCGTCCCCGAATCGAGGGAAGGCACTCTGGAATTGTTAACCATGACTGGAGTGAAAGTGCCGATTAACTATATGAGTTCGGTTGAATCTAGTAATATCTGTGTTGGGAGTTTTTGAAATCGCATGAGTGTAAAGGCAAGTGGTGGAAGCTCAGTTGCACGTCCGCAACTATATCAAACAGTGGCCGTTGCAACCATTTCGCAAGCGGAACAACAAGATCGCTTCCCAGATAATTCTGAATTAAGCGAACTGCAAGTATTTTTTCAATCCGGCACCAAGCGGTTAGAGATTGCGGAAGTCCTGACTCAAAACTCAGAACTGATTGTGTCTCGTGGTGCGAACCGGATTTTCACTGGGGGTTCTCCCTTGGCTTTCTTAGAAAAGCCAGCGGACGATCGCCCAATGGAAATGACCAAAGCAGGCGATCCGATGACCCTGCAAGAAGGGATGAAACTGGGAACTGTCACCTATGTGGAAAGTAAATCCAGCGGTGGCAATATCTTTAGCCGGTTGGGTGAGATTTTTTCCACAGCCCCAGGCGGTGGACCAATTCCCCCAGGGTTCCAACCGATTAACGTTTCCCGCTATGGTCCATCCAATATGACCAAATCCTTGCGGGATTTGTCTTGGTTCTTGCGTTATATTACCTACGCGATCGTGGCCGGGGATATGAATATTCTCTCGGTGAACGTGCGCGGACTGCGGGAAATCATTGAAGGGGCTTGTTCTTCGGCGGCGACTATTGTGGCCATCCAAGGAATGAGACAAGCCAGTTTGTCTTATTTCAAGGGAGATGCAGAAGCTCAAAGCCTTGTCGGTCAATGCTTTGACTTGGTATTAACTGAGTTCCAAGGTTCTACTCCTTCTAATAAGTTGCGCCAACGGCCTTCAACCGATCAACAAGGTCTAGAACTGCCTCAGATTTATTTCAATGCATCTGAGCGTCGGCAAAAATTTGTGATGAAGCCCGGTTTGTCTTTCTCTGAAAAACAATCAGTGGTGAAGGCAGCTTATCGGCAAATCTTTGAGCGGGATATTACTCGTGCTTATGGCTTGAGCCTGTCTTACCTGGAGTCTCAGGTAAAAAATGGCGATATCTCTATGAAAGAGTTTGTCCGTCGTTTGGGCAAATCGCCTCTATACCAAAAACAGTTTTATGACCCGTTTGTGAATAGCCGGGTGGTGGAATTGGCTCATCGGCACTTCTTGGGCCGGGGTCTTTCTAGCCGCGAAGAGTTTAATAAATATTTCTCAATTGTTTCTAGTGGCGGTTTATCCGCATTGGTCGATGCCTTGGTAGATTCCCAAGAGTATTCTGACTACTTTGGTGAGGAAACGGTGCCTTACCTGCGCGGTTTGGGCCAAGAGGCTCAAGAATGCCGCAACTGGGGCGTGCAGTTTGACCTGTTTAATTACAGCGCTCCCTTCCGCAAGGTGCCACAGTTTATTACTCTGTTTGCGGATTACACCCAGCCGTTGCCGGATCAGCATCCCTATGGCAGTGGCAACGATCCTCTGGAAATCCAGTTTGGCGCGATTTTCCCGAAAGAAACCCGGAATCCCAAGAACCGTCCCGCACCGTTTGGTAAGGATAGTCGCCGGATTCTGATTCATCAAGGACCGGGAATTAATAACCAGTTGAGCAACCCAGGGGCACGGGGTGAAAATCCCGGTTCTTTGGGCGCTAAGGTGTTTAAGTTGACTGGAGTTCCTCGCGATCGCGCCCGTAGTGCCAATATCAGTGGGATTGAAGCCAGCACCCAAACGGTGATTGATGCCGCTTACCGCCAAGTCTTTGGCCGTCCCGTGTATTCGGGTCAGCGTCTGACAGTGGCAGAGATTAAGTTGGAAAACCGCGAAATCACCATGCGCGAATTTATTCGCCAAATCGCTAAGTCTCCAGCTTTCCTGAAACTGTACTGGACTCCCCTGTACGTCTGTAAGGCGATCGAGTATATCCATCGGCGTTTATTAGGACGTCCTACTTATGGTCGTCAAGAGATGAATGCCTATTTTGATATCTCGGCGAAGAAAGGTTTCTATGCTTTGGTCGATGCAATTATCGATAGCAAAGAATATGAGGAAGCTTTTGGGGAAGATACCGTTCCTTATGAGCGCTATCTGACTCCAGCGGGTCAATCCTTACGCAGTACCCGTGTTGGCAGCATTGCCGATAAGAATCTCAAGATTGTTAAGGAAGAAACCCCGCTGTTTATCGAACTGGGTGCGGTGGGCGATCGCAGCTTGCCCGATGTGGAAATGCGGATTGCCCAAGGGGTCAGCAAGCGGCGCGAGCAAACCAAGGTGTTCAAGCTCACCAACCGGACTCCCGTGGAAGCCCAAAACGTCATTCTGGCGGCTTACCGGCAAATCTTTGAGCGCGATCTCGATCCTTATATCATCAAGAACGAGTTCAGCGTCCTGGAAAGCAAACTGCGGAATGGGGAAATCACCGTTAAGGAATTCATTGAAGGCTTAGGTTGTTCCAAACTCTATGTTAAAGAGTTCTACACTCCCTATCCCAATACCAAGGTGATTGAACTCGGCACCAAGCATTTCTTGGGTCGTGCGCCCTTGAATCAGCAGGAAATTCGCAAGTATAACCAGATTCTCGCGGCTCAAGGTCTGCGTGGTTTCATCACCGCAATGGTGAACAGCATGGAATATCTCCAAGCCTTTAATGAAGATACCGTGCCGTTCTGCCGCTTCCCGACCCTGCCTGCGGCTAACTTCCCGAATACGGAAATTCTTTACAACCAGCTAACCAAGCAAAGTAAAGATATCGTTGTGCCCAGCTTTAAGCCGGTGAAGTCTGGTATGTCTCAGACCACCGAATCCGCTGCTCAATTTGATGTGGTGGAAATCGGGCGATCGGTGAACGGCGTCAGCCCTCAGCCGGTGGCCGTCCAGAAAGCCGCCCGGATTCACCGGATCGCGCCGAACAGTGGTGTGGAGCAAGTGGAAGAAGGCATCCAAGCAATCTATCAACAGATTATGGATGTTTACTCTGAGGAAATTCCCCAAGAGTTTCGCTTGTTGGACGCTGAAGCTAAACTCCGCAACGGAGAAATTTCCGTGCGCGAGTTTGTCCGCCAGTTGGCCAGTTCCGATGCTTACAAGGCTCGGTTTGTGACTCCTTATCCGGCACCGAAGGCCGCTGAGTTGTTGTGCCGTCACCTGTTGGGTCGCAGTTCCATACTTCCTGGCGCTACCCCAGAAGTGAATCAGTGTGAGCAGTTGATGTTAGACCAAGGATTGGCTGCCGCTGTGGATGCTTTGGTGGATGGTGCAGAGTATGGCCGCTACTTCCGTGAGGATGTGGTGCCTTACAAGCGTTCCTAACTTCTGATTTCACCTTTCATTTCTAATGTTTAACCCCTGGTCTGTTGATGAGACTGGGGGTTTTTTTGATGCGTTCGCGCAGGAGCGTTGCGGATGCAATATCGCGTCAGCGTTGCGGATGCAATATCGCGCAAAATCTCTCCCTCCCCGGCGTCGTCAAAGTAGATAGCCTGGAATACCATCAACAAAAGCCTTTTTTGGTGTTTCAGGACATTGGGGGCATCTCCTTAAAGAAATATCTGGCAGGTCGTCCTCTACCTTTACTTAAATTCTTGGCGATCGCCATTCAAATTACCAAGATTGTTGGCGAAATTCACGGTGGCAACATTATTCACAAAGATATTAATCCCAGTAATATTATCATCAACCCCTCTACCAATGAGGTGAAAATAATTGATTTTGGCATTGCCACCCAACTGAGTCGAGAAAATCCCACAGTTAAAAATCCCCATGTTTTAGAGGGAACTTTATCTTATATTTCCCCAGAACAAACTGGCAGGATGAACCGGGTAATTGATTATCGCAGTGACTTTTACTCTCTTGGGGTTACTTTTTACGAACTCCTCACGGGAAAACTGCCATTTACCAGCCAAGATCCACTGGAATTAGTCCACTGTCATTTAGCCACCCAACCCCCATCTCCTCTATTTGTCCCGAAATTACCTCAAATTTAGCTAACATTGTGCTGAAATTGATGGCGAAAATGCGGAAGAACGTTATCAAAGTGCTTGGGGTTTCCTGACGGATTTACAAGAATGTCAAAGGCAGTTTAATGCCCTTGGTTTTATTGAACCCTTTGCTTTGGGAGCGTGGAATTTTGCCGATCAATTCCATATTTTCCAAAAACTCTATGGCAGAGAAGCGGAAATTGCTGAGTTAATTAGTGCCTTTGAACGAGTTAGCAGTAGTCTGGGCAAAGAACCGGCGATCGCTCATGGATACGGGGTAATTCTCTCCAATTAAATAATGCTTATTAGCGGATATTCCGGTATCGGCAAATCAGCGTTAGTGGCAGAAATTCACAAAGCCATTATCGCCAAACGGGGCTATTTTATTAGTGGTAAATTCGATCAATTGCCAACTCATATTCCCTACTCAGCCTTAATCAATGCTTTTAGAGAATTAATCGAACAAATCTTAACAGAAAGTGAAGAGCAACTACAAGAATGGCGAGAAAAAATATTCTCCGCATTAGGGAAGGGCAAATTATTATTGATGTGATTCCTGAATTAGAGTTAATTATTAGTTCTCAGCCTGCGGTGGCTGAAGTCGGGCTGGTGGAAGCCCAAAATCGATTTAATTAATCTTTTATTTAAATATTTTATTTATCCGATATTTCTGTAACCCAGAACATCCCTTATTCTTATTATTGGATGATTTGCAATTGTCAGACTTAGCGAGTTTAAATTTTACTGATTAAAGGCTTGTATTTTCCTGGAATGTTAAATAAATTAAATGATTATTTATCTTTTGCATTAACTAGCAAAAATCAATTAGGTTAGGTATTGATGTCTTATTCGCGATTAAAAAATTTATCATTTCCTTCGTGGGAGTTGATGCCGAGGAAATTGACAGCACAATTGAAAGGGATAAGGATATTAGCGATCGCGAATTTGTTAATCGCTGTAAATCTTCTGAATCTTTGTTTGCTTTGACCATTTATTATATCTGTCAAATGCAACTCTGTTGTATGACTCAGGATTTTGCCCAAGGCATCCTATATATCAACCCAACCAAAAAAATCTTAACCAGTATCTTGGGATTTACTTTATCCTCAGAATATTACTATTATGCTTCCTTACTGATGTTAAATCAGCCCAATTGGTATCTTTATCTGAATGAAATCAATAAAAATCAGCAAACGATGAGCCAATGGGTGAAAAGTTGTCCAAAAAATTTCCAACATAAGTTGCTGCTGATCGAAGCGGAACAAGCGCGGAGAAACGAAAATATTCTCGCAGCAATGGATTTATACGATCGCGCGATCGCCTTAGCGAAAGAAAACGAATTTCTCCAAGATCATGCATTAGCCAATCAAATGGCTGGTTATTTTTATCTGGGTTTAGGGAAAGAACACTTTGCGAAAATTTACCTCAGCCAGAGTTACTCTTCTTACGATCGCTGGGGGGCGAAAAACAAATTAAAACAACTGGAAGCCAACTACTCTCAATATATCCTCCAAATTGGTAATTTCCCTGAGTTTAACACCACAACAATTTCATCTTATCCTGGGGATAATAATGCTAATGCTTTTTTAGATTATGCGGCATTGGCGAAAAATTATCAAATTATTTCTCGGTTTTTAGAATTAGAATAACTTTTGAAAAATTTAATGACAATTTTTATTAAAACCGCCAGATCACCAAGGGGTTATTTAATCGTGAAATCCGGTGATAAAAGTTATGTCAAATTAGATAAATGGAAAATCGAAGCTATTGGAGAAGTGCCAGGAGATGAGCAAACGGCTATATTGAATAATTGACTTAAAAAAATCAGCTTTTTAAGTCAATTATTCAATATGTTATTCGCACTAAAAAACCTTTGGTTTATCAGAATGCTAGTCAAGAAATTAGCCAAAGTAACGACTCTTACTTTAAAACCCATCAACCCAAATCAATCCTCTGTATTCCCCTATTAAATCAACGACGGTTAATTGCCTTAGTTTATCTAGAAAATAATTTAGCTACTGGGGTGTTTACCACGAAACCCATGGAAATATTGCAAATGATATCCACCCAGGCAGCGATTTCTTTAGAAAATTCTCGGCTTTATGCTTCCTTAGAAGAAAAAGTGCAGCAACGGACTGAGGAATTAGAACAAAAAAATCAGAAGTTATCCCAAACCTTAGAGGAATTGCAGCGCACCCAAGTCCGATTGATTCAATCGGAAAAAATGTCTGGATTGGGACGAATAGTTGGCGGAATTGCCCATGAAATTAATAACCCCATTAATTTTATTTCTGGCAATGTGATTTATGCCCAGAATTATTTTGATGAGTTACTATATCTGATTCATGCTTATGGAGAGGAATTGCCCCATCCCAGTCCCATGATTCAAGAGAAAATTGAAGAGATGGATTTGGACTATCTGCGAGTTGATGTGAAAGAGTTATTGACTTCTATGAAATATGGCTGCGATCGCATTGCCAAGATTGTCCAAGGATTACGCACTTTCTCCCGGTTAGATGAAGCTGAAATGAAACCCGTGGATATTCATGTCAGTATCGAGAGTAGTTTAATGTTATTGCAAAGTCGGATTAACGGTGAAGCAAATTTGCGCCAAGTAACCGTGGAGAAAAATTATGGCAATTTACCCAACGTGATTTGCTATGGCGCCTAATTAAATCAGGTATTTTTCAATCTTTTGACTAATGCGATCGATGCTTTAGCAGAAGTGCGATCGCTTTCTGAGTCTGCCCCTAAAATCGAGATTCTCACCGAGAGAACTTCTCAAGACACTGTGAGAATTTTGATTCGAGATAATGGGGTGGGTATTCCAGAAGCGATTAAAGGCAAAATATTCGATCCCTTTTTTACCACCAAACCCGTCGGACAAGGGACAGGGTTAGGACTCTCCACCAGCTACCAAATTATCGTAGAACAACATGGAGGGCAATTAACTTATGAAAGTCAAACCAATCAAGGCACCGAGTTTATCATAGAGATTCCCATTGCCCCCAAAATTTCATCTATATAGGTGAACATAATAAGTAGACGGGCAGAAATAAATGCACCACAGACCCCATTAGAGGATGCATAGGAAAGAGGATGCATAGGAAAGAGTAAAGAGTAAAGAGTAAAGAGTAAAGATATTCTCTCTCCTCTCTCCTACGAACCTCTTTACTTCCTACAGGCGGGAATCCAAAGCCTATCGGCGGGGAACGAAAAGTGCAATTAATTATGTTCACCTACTTAGACTAATAGGTTTAAACCAATCCATCCAACCATCACATCGGAATTACTTATGGCTGAAGCAAAAAATGTCTTAGGCGAAACCCTGGAAACTTGCTGTACCAATCCCGTCACCGGATTTTATCGCGACGGCTGTTGCAAAACCGGCCCGATGGATTTTGGCAGCCATGTCATCTGTGCCCAAGTCACCGAGGAATTCCTCGAATTTACCAAATCTCGTGGCAACGATTTATCCACCCCCATGCCTGCCTATCAATTTCCGGGACTGAAACCGGGCGATCGCTGGTGTTTATGTGCCAGCCGCTGGCAAGAAGCCCTGGAAGCTGGAGTGGCGCCCCCGGTCATTCTCTCTGCCACCCATGAAAAAGCCCTAGAATTTGTTTCTCTGGAAGATTTGCGAAAATATGCAATTTAATTGTTAATTGTTATTTGTTATTTGTTATTTGTTGTTGGGTAGGGATTCTTTTGTTGCTTGTTATTCGTTGTTTGTGATTGGGGGGAGGAATTGTCCCATAACGAATCACCAATCACATTACATCCAAGAGGTAGCAACACATAAGTCCCTGAAACTCTTGTAATGAAAGCATAAGAGGTTAATCATGGGGTGGGTGAATCGGCCAAAAATTAACGGATTTGTAAAAAAATATTAAGCAAATCGCTCAAGTGTTAACCTAATGCTGCAAAATAGCGATACTTACAAAACTGAAGTCAAAGAAAAACTGAATTGAGTTTCTTTGGGTGACGTTATCCCGTACAATATTGTCGGGAGCAGCAGAGAGGCTCAAATATGAGTCTTTAAGTAAAAAAACTTAAAGAATCTCCGCTTTCTCACCCAAACCCACAATCCAGATCAATCTTTGACCTATCTGGACATCATTCTCTTTTGGAGGAAGTAATTAATGAGTATCGTCACGAAATCCATCGTGAATGCCGATGCTGAAGCTCGTTACCTGAGCCCAGGCGAATTAGATCGGATCAAGAGCTTTGTCACCACCGGCGAAAAGCGCCTCCGCATCGTTCAAATTCTCAGTGAATCTCGTGAACGCATCGTCAAGACCGCTGGCGATCGTCTGTTCCAAAAACGTCCCGACGTGGTGTCTCCTGGTGGAAACGCCTACGGCGAGCAAATGACCGCCACCTGCCTGCGTGACCTGGACTACTACCTGCGTCTCGTCACCTACGGAATCATCGCTGGTGATGTGACCCCCATCGAAGAAATCGGCATCGTTGGTGTTCGTGAAATGTACAAATCTCTGGGCACCCCCATTGATGCAGTGGCACAAGGCGTCCGTGAAATGAAGGAAGCTGCTTCCTCCTTGCTTTCTGCCGAAGATGCTGCCGAAGCTTCTTCCTACTTTGACTATGTAATTGGTGCTATGTCCTAAGAGTTAATCCTCTGATTAATTCTTTAATTCTTTCCGCACCTTTTAGCCAATTGTCACCAGATTAAGCAGTTTAAGGAATCATCAAAACAATGCAAGACGCAATTACCGCTGTAATTAACTCCTCCGACGTCCAAGGTAAGTACCTCGATAGCTCTTCCTTGGCCAAGCTCAAGTCTTACTTCGCAACCGGCGAACTGCGCGTTCGTGCTGCAACCACCATCAGCGCCAATGCCGCTACCATCGTCAAGGAAGCTGTGGCCAAGTCCTTACTGTACAGTGATGTCACCCGTCCCGGTGGCAACATGTACACCACCCGTCGTTATGCTGCTTGCATTCGCGACTTGGACTACTACCTGCGCTACGCCACATACGCTATGTTAGCTGGCGATCCTTCCATCCTGGATGAGCGCGTGCTCAACGGTCTGAAGGAAACCTACAACTCCCTGGGTGTACCAATCGGTTCTACCGTGCAAGCCATCCAAGCCATGAAAGAAGTCACCGCTTCTCTGGTCGGCCCTGACGCTGGCAAAGAAATGGGTGTTTACTTCGACTACATTAGCTCTGGTTTGAGCTAGTATAGCCACCCTGACAGGGAAATGCTACAAATCATAGCATTGTCTTGAGTCTATTGAGGTCAGGGAAGTCAAGAGTGAGTTCTAGCTGGTCGAGGGCTTATCTACAAGATGAGTTTTGACGAGTTAGGATTGACTCTCGACTCCCTGCCTTTAATTTTGATAATCTCAATTGACATTTACAATTTTCTCAATTAAATCAGGAGAAAAAACTCATGCGTATGTTCAAGGTGACGGCTTGCGTCCCAAGTCAAACTCGTATTCGTACCCAACGAGAATTGCAAAACACCTACTTCACCAAGCTAGTGCCTTATGATAACTGGTTTAGTGAACAGCAAAGAATTATGAAAATGGGTGGCAAAATTATTAAGGTTAAATTGGTCACTGGTACGCCCGGAACCAACACTGGGCTGCTGTAATTAACATTCAGCGATATGAATTTCGATGACTGAATCGACCCAACACAAATATTTAGAACTGTGTGTAGTATAGATTCAGGCTCAGGTGGGAAAACCTCTGCTGTTTCAGGGATGGGATGGATAGAAACACGGTGGGTTTCAATTCTCTTAAGCTAAGGTTATTTTCCTTGAAAAAGCAGAGGATATCTCACTTAGTTGTGTTTTTCAATGTGTTTTTCAATGTGTTTTTCAATCCGGTTTTTCCCTCTCCATAGTTCTCCCTCCAGCATTTTTCAGTATTGCTTGTTTAAGACTCAAAACTAATTAGATTATCTTGAGATTTTCGGGTGTTCATCGCATTTCAGGTCAGCTTGAACCACCGAATGATTTTCAGTATTTGGCCAGTATTTGATAGCATTCCCTAGGGTGGGCTTTTGTAAGCATTCAGGTATCAGCTTTCAGTTTTCAGTGGTGATGCCGCGATCGCTGTTGTTACAGGCTATGGCCAGGATACATTGCCAAGAGAAGACTGGAACTAAGAACTAAAGTGTTCGGCTGCGTTGATTTACACTGACGATCGCTTATGCTGCCTCTTTCCTAGGTGTCCTATTTACTCTTTGAATGGCTAATGGCTAATGGCTAATGGCTAATGGCTAATGGCTAATGGCTAATGTCAAATCTATTTGTAATAATTTTGGCAGTAAAAAAATAAATTTTTCAGAAATTTGCTCTAGGGATCTCAATAAATTTATAAAAGGGGTTATAATCAAAAAAGAGGGCTTGACATCCGGCCATCGGATCTGGAAGTAGAAACGATGAGACTTGGATAACTGTAAGACAAAAACTTACCAAGGGTAAGTTGAGTGGGTAATTTGCTTCTGTCACCCAGAAAGCACAGAAATAACCGTCAGTCAAGATAGTCTTACCCGGTCAAATCAACGCATATGACGACGGAAAAAGTCGGCAAATAGATGTTGATCGTCTATGGAGCAGCCGGGGGCTAGTTTGACTAAGCATGGCGGTGAGAAGCGATCGCATTAAACACAGCCATCCTGGGAAAATCAAGTGACTTTCTTACAGGACTAAATAAGTCCCATTTCTTTTTCTAGTCATGGGTCTATTTTGCTATGGGAATTTTTCGGGGAATGATCGTCGGTTTGTTGATTTTATGGCTGACCTTACCACTGCCCTTATTCCTTTCACCAGAAATGGTTGGGGATGAGTTCACCGATCAACCAACGGTGAGTGTCTTGCTGAACCAGCAAAAAGCGAAATCACCTCGTATGGGATTTTGGCATCAAATTAACAACAAAGCCAAGATTTTTGCGTGGATCAAGCCAACTCAATTGATGAGTCGGGTCGTGTTTGATGATCTGCTAAAAACAGAGAAATATATTGAATTAGCCTTGTTCCATTTATGGAACAGTTTGGTTAAACCCACCCGTCAAATTTTATGGCAAATGACTAGCCAAATGCAAAGGTCTTTAATGAAAAATCTAGCGGGGGCTTATTCTCGGAGTAAATTTGTTCTATCTTTTGAGGATTTAATCCATCAAACTGAGATTGTTTTAGACCCAGAAATTAGTTAAAAAATAGGTGTAGGGTGGGCATTGCCCACCCTACAGTTAACTACAAGGGGATGCGATCAATATCTTTATTGGCTCCAATCACTACCATCATCGTTCCTTTTTCCATGCGTTTATTCGGCGGCGGATTAATTTCAAACTTCTCATCAGAACCCACCGCCAGCACATTAATGCCAAACCGATTTCTCAGTTCTAATTCTGCGATGGTTTTCCCGTTAAATTGGGCAGGAACTAGCATTTCCACAATACTATGATTGGGGTCGAGTTCAAACTGATCTAAAAGTCTAGGTTTAGTCAGACTGCGGGCGAGTTCACATCCCATTTCTCTTTCGGGAAAAACTACATGATCGGCGCCGACTTTATTCAGCAGTTTCATGTGAATTTCTGAGGAGGCTTTGGCCACGACGTGCTTGACGCCCAACTCTTTTAAGTTCAAAGTGGTAATAATACTTTGGGCGAGATAATTCCCAATGGCTACAATCACCACATCAAAATCAGAAAGTCCTGCCTCCTCCAGGGCGATCGGATCGGTAGTATCTAGTTGAATTGCATGGGAGGATATTTGCTCTTTTAACGCTTGGTTAACACTCGTTTCATTGTTATCAATTGCCAGCACTTCATATCCCAAACTATGTAATGTGGAAGAGACAGCGCGACCAAAACGACCTAACCCAATCACCGCAAATTGCTTGTTGTCGGTGCGGAGATTACGCAGAAAACTTAGAGACGATAAGTTGACCATTAATGCTCCTATTAATTCTCTATGGTAAATGGCAACAAATTCAATGCTTGATTAACCAACTAATAGTTCTTCGTCGGGGTAACGAAGAGTTGTGGGCTGGGGTTCTCCCAGAATTGCATTCATCAGCAACAATGGACCGACTCGACCTATATACATGGTCAAAACCAAAACCAGTTTGGCAAAGGGAGTCAAACTGGCAGTAATTCCCGTAGATAAGCCCACTGTTGCAAAAGCAGAAACGACTTCAAACAAAATTTGAATCGCGGGAATTTCAGGGTCACTAATGCAAATCATCATAGTAGCGGCGAACACGGTAAACATCGCGGTCATAATCAGTCCGACAGCTTTCAGGACTAATTCTATGGGAATTTGCCGCTGAAAAGACAGCACTTGTTGACGGCCTTGGACAACAGTTTGCGCTGTGTTCAGTAATACTCGAAAGGTGGTGGTTTTAATCCCGCCGCCGGTACTGCCCGGAGAAGCCCCGATAAACATTAACACAATGCTGAGACATAAACCTGCGGTGGTCATTTTGCCAATATCAATGCTATTAAATCCAGCGGTACGGGTGGTGACAGATTGAAACCAAGCTGCTAATATTTTTTCGCCAAAGGTCAAACTGGCTAGGGTATTTGGATTGCTGAATTCTATGATGAAAAAGATCAGAGTACCGAAAATTAGCAGAAAAATTGTGGTGGTGGTGGCAATTTTGAAATGAAGGGAAAATATGACTCGTTGGGAACGGCCTTGTAGCCGATCGCGCATCCAGTAAAATAATTCCATCATTACTTGATAGCCGATGCCGCCCAAAATAATTAACAAGGTAATTGCCAGGTTAATTAAAGGATTTCCTACATATTGGACTAGGTTATCATAAAATAAACCAAATCCCGCATTATTAAAAGCGCTGACACTATGAAATATTGACAACCACAGCCCATAAGCTTGACCATAATTGGGGATGAAGACTAGCATCAGTAAAAAAATGCCGGTAATTTCCACAATCAGAGTGGCGGCAATAATGGATTTAACCAACTGCAAAACTCCCGCCATTCCCGGTTTATCCAAAGATTGTTGAATGGCCAGCTTTTCTCGTAACCGAAATTTGCGACCCAGTAACAATAGCAAAAAACTTGAGGCGGTCATGTAACCTAAGCCACCCAACTGAATCAGCAATACAATAATAAACTGTCCAAATCCTGTATAATATGTGCCCGTGTCTTTCACAACTAACCCGGTGACACAGACGGCGGAAGTGGAAGTAAATAAAGCAGTGATGACATCACTAAAACCGGGTTCTGTGGTTGACCAAGGCAATAGTAGTAAAATCGTACCAACGCTGATGATTGCCAGAAAACCTAGGCAAATCGTTCTGGATACTGTCATAAGATAAAATGTAATGTTTTCATCGGGTTAACATGAATCGACTTAGGCTGGGATTGACCTAAATCACTCATGGGTCTAATAATGTCAGTTATTGTGACATAATTTGACTCCTGAGACACAGAAAATCACAAATCCCCGCATATTGGGTCAGGGAACCTCAAAACTTGAGATTTTTTTGCTTTTATCAATTTTAGTGGTAAAATTTATGACAGAAATCTTAATTAGGCTTGAATTAGGCTTGAATTAGGCTTTGATTAGGCTTGAATTAGACAGAATTAGGCAGTTAGGCAGAATTAGGCAGAATTACTATTTGAGCGATCGGGGATCAACCATCAATGATATATCAATGATCTATTTTGTCAACTCAGATTCAGATTGATTTGATTGAATTAAATTTATTTATCTTTGATAAAAGAGTCAAATTATTACCATGATAATTACTAATTTTTGGCTCGCTATTTTATCGCTATTATTTTTAATAACTCGCTGACTATATGGGTTTTATGCGCCAACCGAAAATTTTTAATCATCCTGAATATTTTGCAGGCTGCTACTGGGCGGTTAGGTGTTGATGAGTTTATTTGTTGTTGGTTATTTGTTGTGAGTTGTTGGTTGGCTTTTGGGGGTTGACTGTTGGCGATCGCTCATTCATTTTTAGAGGGACAAAGTTCCGCCAAATCACAGCGATCGCACATAGGTTTTCTAGCTTGACAAACAGCCCGTCCGTGATAAATTAAGCGAATTGACCAATTTTCCCAATCTTCTTGGGGAATTAATCTAATTAAATCTTTTTCAATTCTTACCGGGTCTTGATGAGTGGTTAAGGCCAAACGATTACTTAAACGTTTGACATGAGTATCAACCGTAACTCCCTGATTAATACCATAAGCATTGGCTAATACCACATTAGCCGTTTTCCGGGCGACTCCCGGTAATTCTAACAATAATTCCATGCGTTTAGGGACTTGACCTTTAAATTTTTCCACAATTTTTTGACAAGCCCCTTGAATATTTTTCGCTTTATTACGATAAAAGCCCGTTGAACGGACTAAATTTTCGATTTCTGCGATATCAGCTTCGGCAAAAGCTTGGGCATCAGGAAACCGTTGAAATAATGCGGGGGTTACTTTATTGACTCGTTCATCGGTACATTGGGCGGATAGAATTGTGGCGACTAATAATTGTAGAGGAGTTTCATAGTTTAGGCTGCATTTCGCATCGGGATAAAGGCGCTTTAAGCGAATCAATATTTCAATAGCCCGTTGTTCTTTGGCTGCCCATTTTCGAGTAATACTCATAGAATCTATTAAATGAATGATTGAATTTAGCTTGATTCGTGGCTTGATTCGTAGGTTGGGTTGAGGAACGAAACCCCACATTATTCTTCGTTTTGGGTTTCCTTCGTCAACCCAACCTACATTTTTAAGCCTACTACTACAACAGGAGTGCTGATTGGTGCGTTACGGCTGGTCAGCCTAACCCACCCTACCACTACTACCACGGGATTGCTGGTTGGTGCGTTACGGCTGGTCAGCCTAACGCACCCTACCACTACCACGGAATTTATTCTGGTTATTCTTGGAATAACTGCTGGACAAAATCCAGTTGCGTTGTATCCCGAATAATTAGGAAAATTCCTAGACCCAATAATAGCATTAACCCGGTTTGCATCACGCCATCTTGAATATGGGTGGGTAAGGGTTTGCCTCGTAAGGCTTCTATTAGGAGAAACGCTAATTGTCCGCCATCAAGGGCAGGTAAGGGCAGTATATTCAGAATCGCTAAGTTAATACTAATTAGCGAGGCAAATTGGAATAAGTTGGCCGCATTATCTTTGGCAATATTGGCACCGATCGCCACAATTGCTACGGGGCCTGCGACTTGTTCAGCGGTTTCCCCAAAGTTGCTAATTAGCTTACCAAATCCGTTGAGGGTAAACATGGTGAGGCGCTGAAATTCATTCGCCCCAGAGACAAAAGCATCAATAATATTTGCCGCTTTATGTCTGAAAACTTCCCGGTTTTGGGCTAACTGAACCCCAATAATTCCTTTGCCGTTTTGATCGTTGGGGATAATGGTTATGGGATAGGTTTTTTCATCCCTTTGAATTATTAGAGAAAGTTCTCGGTTGGGATGATTTTGGATTTCTTGAATGAACAGTTGCATGGCTTCTTCGGAAGCCTCAAGTTTTTGGTTGTTGACTTCAAGTACAATATCTTTTGCTTGCAGTCCAGCCCGATAAGCGGCAGAGTCTTGGGACATGATTTCCGCCACAATTACTCCCGGTTGGTAGTTAAATTCTGGGATGCCAACGATGGCGACTTGACCGACTAATAGTACATAGGCAAAGATTAAGTTGGCAATTACCCCAGCACTAATGACGATCGCCCGGTCAAGAATTGGCCGGTTGCGGAGTAAATTTGGGTCATCAAGGGGAATTCCGCTGTCCGGGTCGTCGTCGGGAAATCCCACATAACCCCCCAGGGGAATGCCTCGGATGGCGTATTCGGTTTCGGGGCCTTGGTATTTCCACAATACTGGGCCAAAGCCGATGGAAAAACGATTCGCATGAATGCCTTGGAGTCTAGCGGCTAGGAAATGTCCTAGTTCATGGACGAAAATGAGTAGGGCAAGAACCGCGATCGCTGCCAATATAGACATAGAGAAATTACAGGTTTATTTTTACTTTGTTCTATTTTACGGGTTTATGTTCAGGTCTGTGTGCCTCTGGGAAAATTTCTGACCGATCTGTCAATTCCGATCCCGGAATCGAAATATTCGGGCAATTTAAGTTAACCGATCGCCCATTCGTAATTTTTCCCGCCAATGATTTATTGGTTAAAACTATAGATAATTTATTGATTAAAATATTGTAGGGGCGTTGCATGACCGCAGATAGCTTATTGCTTAAAATATTAATTGGACTGCGGTCATGCAACGCCGCCCTGACTGCGGTCATGCAACGCCGCCCTGACTGCGGTCATGCAACGCCGCCCTGACTGCGGTCAGGCTTCGCCCTTACTGTGGTCATGTTTCGCCCCAAGAGGAGATAATTTATTGGGTAAAATATTGTAAGGGCGAAGCATGACCGCATATAAGTTATTGATTAGACCCATGAATTGACTGCGGTCATGCTTCGCCCCTACGAATTTTTATGGTTTGTGTTGGGTTTCGTGCCTCAATCCAACCTACAATTTTAATTGGATTATGCCACTATTATGAAATTACTTGTAAAAGTTTGCTGGAAAGTTTGCTGGAAAGTTTGCTGGAAAGTTTGCTTAGTCTTGATGCTGGTGTTGTGGGGTAATGACTCAGCGATCGCCGGTGTTTTGGGCGATCGCATTGCCCAATTTCCCCATTGGGAAAGTAAACCCCCGGTTGAGATAGCCCAAGGAGATTTACGCTATCCTGAATGGATGGCTGGAACTTGGGAAGTCAGCAGTACCTTGGTGGATTTAGTTGCCCCTTTAGCCCCCAAATTAATCACGCCCGGATTTGAAAGTAATCGTCAGTATTTGCATCAACCAATCAAGTTTTTAGTCAAGTTTGGCGAACCGACTTATCGGCAAAATTCATCTAAGGGTAAAAAGGTTACATTGGTGCCGATTCCTTTAGTAAAAAATCAGGATTTTCGGGAAACTTTGGTCGTCGCAGATCGCGCTTTTAATGGGTTGAATATTGCCCAAGCGTATTTAGGGAATGATAGCATATTGTCGGTGAAAGTCGATCCGGAAAATCCCAATCGGCAAATTACGGGACTGCGAGGCGATCGCCAATTGGTTTCTGTGGTCACAGGACGGTTAAGTGAAACTATTGCCCCGGATGAATTTGTGGCTACAGAAATTACCCAACAAATTTTTCATGGTCAAACGGATATTTATTTAAATGAAGTGGAAACTACGACCCGTTATCAGTTCCAAAATTCCGGGGCGATTCCGCAAAGCGGATCGCGAACGCGAATCGCTGCTGACCAAATTACGGCGATTTATTTATCTCCCCAAGACCCAGATTATTTTAATGCCGGAGGTCATCCGGTGGCTTTGTATCGTTATCAGTTGGAATTATTGCCAGTTCCGACGGTTTCTCCATAAATGTTTTACCAGAGAGGTTTTACCAGAGATGTTTTAACCCAGAGGCGATCGATCATAATCACGTTATATAATAAAAGCATAATTGCCAGCAAAATGCCAGCAAAATAGGAGAATTAACCGATGACTGAAGTAAATATTGAACCCATTGTTGCCGATGAAAACGAAAAAGCTGATTTAGCCAAATTAGCACAAATATTAAATATGCTGAATAATGGTCACTCCGATCGCAAATTACAAATCCTGGATGGAGAAACCGGAGAAACCATCCCAATGCCTCAGTGTATCTTGCAGTTACTTCGCCAAGTTGTCCATCAATTTAACCAGGGAAAAGGGGTAGTTATAGAAACATTTCATCAGCCATTAACCATCAATGAAGCTGCCTATTTACTGAATTTTTCCCGGCAACATATGGTAGAAATACTCCAAAATGGTGAGATTCCGAGTACCGGAGAAGGACTTAATCGTAAAATTCAGTTTGATCATCTAATTGATTATCAGAAAAATTGGGCAAAATTGCGGCATAAAAATATTAGAGACATTGCCCAGATGAGCCATGATGCCGGTCTTTATTTTCTGGGATCTGAGTTAAGCGAACCAACCGCTAAAATATCAGCAGAATAAACGCTTAATAGGGAATAGATTGATGAAATCAGGTTTATTCAAAGTGGTCTTAGACGCTTGTATTTTATTTAAATCGTCCCTGCGAGATACTTTACTGCGTGCAGCGGAAAAAGGCATATATGATGTTTTGTTTATTGGAGTGAGACAATTCTTGAAGAAGTAAATCGGAATCTGCTCAAAACCGATAAGATGAATAGCCAGCAAGTACAGCGACTTTTATCGGCTATGCGCCAATTTTTCCCCAATGCTACAGTTAAGGGTTTTGAATTTCTGATTCCAGAGATGAAAAATGACCCAAAAGACCGCCATATCCTCGCGGCAGCAGTGATGGCTGAAGCTGATATTATTGTGACGAGCAATCTCAAAGATTTTCCCGCATCAGCTTTATCAATTTATGAAATTGAAGCTTGGTCAGCGGATCAATTTTTAATTTGTTTATTTAATGAAAATCCGCAGATTATGACGCAAATTATTATAGAACAAGCAAAACAGCTTCGTCAACCCCCAATTAGCGTCAGTGATGTGTTAAATGCTTTGGCAGTTGATGCGCCAAATTTTGTGGAATTGGTTCGATTTCATTTGCCGGATTTGTATAACGATTAAGTTGATTATATTCGTGTTTTTATTTTTAATGAGAAAAGGTTAAAGGATGATATAATCTTTCATCCTTGTTTATGGTCGGGGTTTGCTTTGGTGGGCAATTGGCGGTAATTTTTTAATTTAAAATTCTATGGGCATAGATCATTAAAATTTTCTTATGGTGGGCATTGTCCACCCTTTTTCATGGGAAAACGCCATTGCTATCCGTATAATTCCATGATTTCTCCGTAAAAATACGGGATAGCTGGGTTAATTTTTTGGGGGCGGAGATTTTGTGTCGATCGCTAAAAAATATGAGATAATGATCTATAGCGCTTTTTTATTGTTAATCATAGCCGTTAATTATAGCCTAACCGTTTTATGAGTGCTCTGAAAATTAGGATTGCTAAAGATAAAGCTGAGTTGATTAAATCCTTAACTACTTCAGAAAATAATAACTCTCCCTTTCCCACCTATGCGGATGTGATGGTGTTTGCTGCGGCTTTGGGGGCAAAACGCAAGAAGCGATCGCCTTTGGGACAAATTTCTAAAAAAGATCCCGGCCCAATTAACTTGGATATTTTTGTCACCCGTGGGTACGATGTCGCCATCAAATTATTGGCGATCGCCGAAACCAAAGACGCGAAAATTCTGGGGACTCTAGACCAAACAATGGTGGAAAAACGGCTGGAGATTTTTGAAGAATATGCCAATGGGGGGTTAGAAATTTTGCGGGATGAATTGCGCGGCGCCGTGGACTACACCGAGCAAATCATGTTAATGCTGATTTCTGAGCGGTTTAAGCAGGAAGATACCGGGCAGTTTTCTTTTGATTTGAGCAAGTTTCTGTAAAAACAAGAAACCTGGTTTCTTGTTCAAGTTCCACCGTTAACTTTGGTTTCCCGACCAGAAACCCGGTTTCTTTCTCTCACACAGGGAAACCCAGAAACAATATATATAGGAGTCAACGAAAAAATGCTAGGTCCATCAATCCAAGATTGGGAAGTTAAAACTCAAGGAACTTATGGCGAATTCCATACCCTTGCCGGAAAAGTCTCTTATTTAATGACTAAAGCCAAGCTAAAAGCAGATACTACTCCCGAAGGCATTCTGACTAAATATTTAGCCCCAGTGCGCGAAGTTCTCAATATTGACGATCTGGATTTTAACCAATTGCTGCAACGGGATCTGGATGATTACCGGGTAGCCACAGATTTAGTCGATTATTTGCTTAAACCCAATTTTGGCGGTCCGGCATTTTATACGCCGATTCTTGCAGCAGTATTACCGTTTGATGGGCCAAATCCAATCGATAGTTATCCTGAAAATCTAGATATTTCAGTTACCCAGGTTGATGGAAATACCTGGGAACAAACGCAATATGGAGAGGCATTTCGGGTGTTAAAATTCTGGGATAAGAATAATCAAATGCTGCATAAAACTCCCCTAGGTCGCTTAGATTTTAATACTAAGCACGTTAAACTGGTGGTGATTGATGGGCAACATCGGGCAATGGCATTGTTAGCGATTCGTCGCACTATCGATCGCAATTGGGATGCGGGGACTGGTGGGGCTTATCGTTATTTTTATGAGAAACGAATTAACGAGTTATTAAATAATCCGCCCCCTGATTTGTTGGAAAATATCGAATTTCCGGTCTGTATTTGTTGGTTTCCACACCCTACCTCTGACAATTCATTATGGCCAAATCCTCATAAAGCGGCGCGGAAGCTTTTTGTGGATGTAAATAAGAATGCGCGAACCCCCAGTAAATCTCGATTGATTTTGCTTTCGGATTCCGAGTTAACGTCTATTTTTGTCAGGGAATTTTTAAATCATCTCCGCACAAAAGATGCGCGGTTTCCTTTGCACGCCATTGAATACGATTATCCCCATGAACAAGGGGAAGGGGTGCCAGTTCGCAAGACGGCTTTAGCCAGCATTTTGATGCTGAATAGTGCTATAGAATGGGCATTACGCGGGCCAGATAAGTATATTAAAGATGTGAATAAAACGATTCAAGGAACCGCGAAAAAAACTGACAAAGACCGGCGACTTCAGTATGAATTAGAAATTAATAAATGGCTGGATTCAGAAATCGTCGATGAAGGAATGAATGGGCCGATAGCTTTTGTGAGAAATGATTTAAGGAATGAGCATTTTCCCAAGACACAGTTAAAAACATTAATTGAAAAGTTTTGGGATGGCTGGGGCAGTGTGATTATGAATATTTTTTCTGAATTTTTTCCGTTTAAATGTCACATTGAAGCCTTAAAAGACTTACAAAATAACTGGACGGCTGGGGCGGCTCATGCTATTTTGGCAAATGATGCGATGTTCAAAGGGTTAGGGATTTACTGGACTCTTAAAGAAGATCACGAGCAATGGTTAAAAAATAATCAAACGGCTCGCTTGGATGGTGGTACAGTTCAAGATAAAACTGAAACCGTAAAAGCTTGGGAAATTATTCAATATAAAGAAAAAGAGTTTGAGCAGGAACGTGCCAAGAAATTATTTAACCGGAAACGAGAAATTAATGATGAATTATTGAAAACTGCCGACAATATTTACAAGTGGCTGTTTACTCAGGCTTTTTTATCTGGTGCGGTCTTAACTTTGGCGAGTCTAAAACACGATTTAGGGTATGATGCCAAGACTTTTAAAGAACGGGCTGAAGTTTGGATCCGGTCTTGGAATTTGGCCTTAGAATTATCATTAGATCGGATTAAGATATTCGATCGCCAACAAGACTATGCTTTTTTAGACTTTACCACACTATCTCCCGCTGATGCGGTCTATTTCCGGTATCTCTTATTAGAGTTTATGCAAGTTTCTCGAAGCGAGGAATTTACCCCGGAAGAAAAAGAGGCGATCGCCCGTCTTTTAAGTCAAGCAAGAAAATTGTATTTAGACGCTTTGGTAAAAGACGAAGAAAAAACCCTGAAAAAGAATTATCCCAGTATGACTTCTAAAGTTTGCCAACAAAAAGCCAATGTTAAGGCTAAAAACCGGATGAGTAAATTTTGTCGGAAATGGTTTGGCATTACTTCACAGCAATTTAGTGACTGGTTAGAGAATTTTGATAGACCATTAAATCAGGAAATTTCCACTTTAAACGAAAGTGAATATTCATATGAAGAGTCTGATTTTGATGATGATAATTGAGGTTTAATGGGGCGGGTAAAAATTGGCAACTCCTAGGCAGTTGGCAGCGGATAGTTGGCAAGGGATGGGTTGACTGTTTTAGTCATAAATAGTGATTGGCAACCGATGGGATAATGGTTTTTCTCTCTGTGTCCTTTGTGTCTCTGTGGTAAAAAAAATCACATTTTATTTTTTGATCGGCAGCGGATAGTTGCCAACGGATAGATTAACTGTTTTAGTCATAAATAGTGATTGGCAACCGATGGGATAATGGTTTTTCTCTCTGTGTCCTTTGTGTCTCTGTGGTAAAAAAATCACCTTTTATTTTTCCATTACCCCATCAGTTATCCCATCCGTTGCCAAATTACCCCAAAATAGGAGGCAAAACGATTTTTTTCGGCTCCACAAATTTACCATCAAAGTTCATGGCTTGACTGCCAAAAGTACGAGCTATCGCCACTTCTTTCCGCAGATTAGCTCGCTCATAATTGTCAGTAATTCCCCCTAAAAGATACACCAGCAACTTGGCCGCTAAATCACGACCAGCCACTAACACCCGCTTGCGATTTGGGTCGTATAATATCCCATACCAAATAGACTGGGGATGTTCCATGCCACTAAAACCGCCGTCTGTATCAAACCGGCTAAGTTTTTCAAATAAACTCTCCAGAGAAAATCCTTTTTCATAGACTAAAATACCCATCGCTTGAGCAAAAGCAACCTGACCCACGGGACGGAAAAGAAAATTCCCCTCACCGCCGCTTTTTTCATGGCTAAATCGGCGCATTTTTGGGGTTTCGGCTTCATATTCTAAACGTTCATAACTTAATAACTTGCTTAAATGGTCGAAAAGCTGACTAAATTCAGCCACTCCAGCTTCTAGTTCTTCATCTTCGGGACGCATGGGAATTAACCCTTTATTGTCTGAAGTTTGCCAAGTGGGAAAACGAGCAGATAAGTAACGCTCAGACATATCTTTGAGCGCTTGTAAAGTGGTTAAAACTGTGGATTTGCTGGCGACCGTAGCACTATCCCAATTAACGCGAGGTTTGCGATATTTAGTTTCTTTAAATAAAGGATGTTGGACGGCAATTTTCCGAGCCACAATGGAAAAACCATCATCTTCATTTAGTACCGCTAATTGGCCTTTGCTGAGGTTAACGGCCATGAGGTTAACATGGACAAAAATAGACCTAACTCGCAAGCGGGCTTCTTCGCGAGTTTCCCCTTTCACGACGGCGGGGATAAATTCAATGCCGATTTTTTCATAGGCTAAAGTTTGGACATGGTTGGGTTCAACTTGATATTGCTTTTGTAGGTCTTCAATGGTGATGGGATTACCGATCGCCTTTTTCTGTTTGTTATAGCGTTGAATTTTGCCGGTTTTAATTAGTTGCATTAACCCTTGAACGCCCATGAGTCGGTGTTGGCCATCTAGGGCAAAAATAGAGACTTTTTCAGTAATGTCTAATAGTCCTACGGTGCCATCTTTATCTAATGGGGTGAAATCGGCGGCGGATTGGCGGGCGCGTCCTTGTTCGTCCCATTCGTCCGCGTGGGGGTCGTCTACCCAACTGGCGCTGAGGACAACCAGGACGGCGGGGAATTTGTGGGCTTTGCGGGCGACCAGATACAGGCTGAGGGGCGCTTGTCTAGACCAGTCGAGGGGTCGTTGCAAGATATCGTCGATGGTTTCCTCGTCCCGGATTACGTTGTCGGTTTCCGGGTCAAATTTTTTGCGGAATAGGGGCAGTTGCGAGGCAAAACGGACTCGACTGTCTAGCCATTCTAAGGTCACGGATCCAATGAAGGCTTCGGTGTTGCCCATGTGAGTCTGCTGGACTAGGAGGCGATCGCTTCTGGACAAATGGCGATCTAATAGCAGGGCTAGGGCTTCTCGGTCTTGCTGATCCTGTTCCAGTATTTGCTTGGCAATGTTCGGAGGTTGTTTGGGGTCGCTGTTCATGGTTGCTGAGGAGCAATTTTTGTAAAGTTTTTGAAAATCGCTGGTTAATATGCTACGATACTTTTGCAGTTTTTAAAAAATAATGCGGTCTAGATAAAAACTACCTAGGACGCCGATGCCTAATGCACATTTTTGTTTTTTTGTCAATATTTTAGGGTGCAACTATGTTCCAGAGTAGAGGCGATCGCTTTTGCCGATATTCCCCAATTGCGATTTGCTTAATTGCTGATTGGTGACAGTGTTTGGGTGGGTCGTTCACCCCAGAACATGACTCTTTAGTGGTATTAGTGGGCGATCGATTTTCTAGAGGAAATGAAAAATGAGTAACAGTGAATCATCAAAAAATCAGAATCGGGATATAAATTACTATTCAGAAATTTTTTCTAGTTTGAATGTAAGTCGGAATAAAACCAAGGGACAGGCTTATTATAAGCCTATTTTACTTTTATCAGTAATTGATTTAATTACACAAGGAACAATCCAAGATAATAAAATATTTGTCTCAGATGAATTAATTGATAACTTTAAAAAATACTGGAATGTCTTATCGTCTGATTCCTCGTATAAAGGCGGTTTACATTATCCATTTTTTCATTTACAAAGTGAGGGATTTTGGCATTTAAAATTTACAGACAAATTTAATGGCTTACAACCCAAAACTACCAATAAGCTAAAAGAAGCAGTTGAATATGCTAGTTTGGATCTAGAATTATTTGAATTATTGCAAGATAATAATTCTCTGCAAGAATTGATTGATACTCTGATTGCTGTCTGGTTCGCCGATTACCAACAAGAAATAGAAGATATTTTACGAGTCAATGAATCATTACAAGAAAACCATAACCAACAGCCACAAGATGATGAATTTTCCGATTTCGAGAAAAAACCTAAGTTAGTCATCAGAAAAGCATTAGTCAGAAATTCTTTCTTTCGTAAAGCAGTTGTTCATGTCTATGATTACCGATGTGCAATTTGTAGATTAAAAGTCACAAGAAACTTAACTCAAAATATTGTCGATGGAGCGCATATTCAACCATTTGCACAGTTTTATAACAGTCATATTAATAACGGACTTTCACTGTGTAAAAATCATCATTGGGCATTCGATCGCGGTTGGTTGAGTATAGATGATAATTATAGAATTTTAGTAGCTGAAGATTTACAAGAAGATTCACCGAATGCCAAGCCATTAAAAGAGTTTCATTTTGAAAATATTTCTTTACCAAATTTAGAGCAATATTTTCCCAGTATTAAAGCATTAGACTGGCATAGAAAAAATATATTTAGACCATAAGCAGAGGTGAAAAAAGTGGCAGAGACACAAACATTACTATTCCCAGGACGTAGTGTTGATCAGCTAGTTGAAGATATCAAATTTTTAACCGCTGAAATTCAAGAATTATATTGTGCGGATGATATCCCTTGGATTATTGGTGTATCTTGGGGAAAAGATAGTACCTCTGTTTTACAGTTGGTTTGGAATGCGATCGCCGAATTGCCTAAAGAAAAACGCCAAAAAACCATTTATGTAATTACTACAGATACATTAGTTGAGAATCCGATTGTTGCTGCTTGGGTGAAAAAATCGATGGAGCGTCTGAGAAAAGCAGCAAAAGAAAAAGAAATGCCGATTCAGGCACATCTTTTAAAGCCAGAAATTTCTCAAACATATTGGACTGGTTTAATTGGCAAAGGTTATCCAGCCCCTCGTCACAAATTTAGATGGTGTACTTCGCGATTAAAGATCGATCCATCTAACCGATTTATTCGCAATATTGTCCGTTCTAATGGTGAGGCAATTGTAGTTTTAGGTATTCGCAAAACTGAAAGTATTAATCGCGCTAATATTATGACTAAGCGTGAAGCTAAAAGAGTGCGCGATCGCCTGAGTCCACATCCTCATTTGCCGAATTCTTTACTTTATAGCCCAATTGAAGATTGGCGGACTGATGAAGTTTGGCTATATCTAATGCAATGGGAAAATCCCTGGGGACATAGCAATAAAGATTTATTCGCCATGTATCGAGGAGCCACTGCGGATAATGAATGTCCGTTAGTAGTAGATACTTCAACCCCTAGTTGTGGTAGTTCACGGTTTGGTTGCTGGGTTTGCACCCTGGTAGATAGCGATAAATCTTTAAACGCTATGATCCAAAATGACGAAGAAAAAGAATGGCTACAGCCTCTCGTTGATTTTCGTCTCGAATTAGATATATGGAACGAACACGATAAAAGAGACTTTCGCCGAATTTGGGGTACGGTTCAACTCTTTGAACGGAATATTGATGGCAAAATTTCTGTCAAACCGATTCGTGGGCCATATACTAAAGAATATCGAGAATATTTGCTCAGGAAACTGCTGGAAGCGCAAACAGAAATTCGGCGAACTGCCCCGGAAGACATGAGGGATATTACCCTGATTTCTGATGACGAACTCAGCGAAATTCGCCGGATTTGGCTGGAAGAAAAACACGAGTTAGATGACAGTTTGCCGAAAATCTATGAAGAAGTCACCGGGCAACCTTTTAATGACCCGCGAGTAGGAGTTGCCAAAAAACTATTAGGCAGCGATGAATGGGAAATTCTTCAGGAAATTTGTGCTGAAGATTCGATGTATTTAGAACTGATGTCAAAACTGATTGGCACCGAATCCCACTATTACGTTAAACGACGCGGCATTTTTGAAGCGTTGGATGGTTGCTTTGAAAGTAGTTCCCGTGATGAAAAAGACGCGGTAGGAACTGCTTATTATCAGCGGGATTTAAAGGTTGCCGCTGGTGGTGGGGGTATTGATGAGGTGAAACAGCTTGAGTTAAACCCTTGGTCGGACGTTAAATATGGGCAGCAAGGAGTGGATGCGGTGGATGGTGATGATTGATTTGAACAACAGATAGATAACGGATTCGCAACCCATAACCACATATATAATCAACCATGATTCTCACTGAACTTGTCTTAGAAAATTTTGGCCCTTATGTGGGCAAACAAATCATTAACTTTCACCCGGAAGCCGAAGCTGGAGAAACCCGCCCGATTATCCTATTTGGCGGCATGAATGGGGGCGGAAAAACTACCCTGATGGATGCAATTCGCCTCGCTTTATATGGGTCACGGGCGCAATGTTCCACGCGGGGAAATTTGAGTTATGGTGATTTTCTCTCTCAATGTGTGAATCGCCAATCTCCGTTTACGGATAAAAGCCGTTTGGAGTTGGCTTTTAAACATATCGATCGCAATCGCTGGGTGGAATTAAGAATTGTCCGCTATTGGACAAAAAACCCCAAAGACGGCAAAGATACGTTAGGGATTTTAGAGTGGAATGAAAGTCAGCAAGATTACTGGAAAGACGATTATCTAACGGAAACTTGGGACGAGTATATTGAAAATCTGCTGCCCCTGGGAATTTCTAACCTATTCTTATTTGATGGGGAACAGGTGAAAGAGTTAGCAGAACAAGAGGTTCCCCCCTCGACGGTGGTCAAAGCGATCGAGTCCCTGCTGGGCTTGGAATTAATCGAAAGGCTATCTATTGATATTGATATTCTCGTCAAGCGGAAACAAAAGAAGCTGGCGAATTTCCAACAAAAAATTAGTTTAGATGAAATTGACATCAAGCTGAAAAAATATCAGGCTGAGTTAGCGGAGGCACAAGCGGAGGAAGCTACCCTAAAAACTCAGTTGGAAAAAGCCGAAAAAAAAGCCAAAGAAGCCAGCGATCGCTTTCTCTCGGAAGGGGGTAAAATTGCCTCAAGAGAAGCAGACCTGGAAAGACAAAAAGCCGATTTAGAGGGGCAAATTGAGCGATCGCGCCAATATTTACGAGAATTAGCCGCCGAAAAATTACCCTTAGCATTAATTCAACCATTGCTAATAGCGGCCCGTACCCAAGGGGAAAGAGAAACCAAGCGACAACAGGCAAAAAATGCTCAAGCTTTAGTCCAAGCAACGGGCGATCGCCTCTTAGAGTATATCAAAAACTTAAAATTAAAAGCCGACCAAATCAAAAAAATTGACCAATTTTTAGCGGACGAAAACCAACAACTATTAGATCAAATTGGTGCCGAAAAAGATGCCTGGTTAGCAGCGGACGAAAAAGCCTTAGAAACTCTGGGCATTGTGGTGCAATCTGACTTAGGCGATCGCATCAAATCCGCCCAACAAACTCGCGCCGAAATTGACCAGCTAGAACTGCAACTCAACGCCATAGAAAAACAACTGGCAGTTGCCCCACCGCCGGAAATCTATGAACAGTTAAAAAACGCGGTACAAAAGACCCAAACCGCCTTAATCAAAGCCAGAATTAACTATGAAAACGCCCAGCATCTCGTTGTCCAACTAGAACGAGAAATTAACAAAGCCAAAAAAGAATTAATCAATTATGTAGACAACACCATTGAACGCCAACAAGATGAACATACAATTAAAACAGCGGCCAGAGTCCAAGACACCCTAAAACTATTTCGGGAAAAATTAACCATCAAAAAACTCAGTAAACTCGAAAAAGAAGTCACCGACTGTTTCCGCTATTTACTCCATAAATTAGATTTAGTTCACCGGGTAGCCATTGACACCAAAGACTTTAGCCTTTCTCTCTACGATCTCCAGGGAGAACCCGTGCCCAAACATCGAATTTCTGCCGGGGAAAAACAACTATTAGCGATCGCCTTTCTCTGGGGACTTGCCCGGGTTTCGGGACGGGAACTTCCGGTAGCCATTGACACCCCATTAGGTCGTCTCGACTCCGAACACCGGCAAAACTTAATTGAACGTTATTTTCCCGCCGCTTCTCATCAAGTAATTCTCCTATCTACCGATACAGAATTAGGCAAAGAGGAAGTGAAAAAACTCCGCAAACAAAAGGCGATCGCCCGGGAATATCTCCTAAAATATAATGGAGAAACCCGCCAAACCAACATTGAACCCGGTTATTTTTGGTAAACAAAGGTAAGCTAAAAATAGCTGGGCAATGCACATATAGCGATCGATATTTTTGCCGGTGATTTACCATAGAAAAAACTAAAAAAATGTCTATATTTTTTCACGAACAAATCTATAGAACATCAGAAGTCATGGCAAAACTAAAAACATTGCCCGTGACAGTGTGCGGCGCCGGGGCACTAGGGGCTAATCTTACGGAAAGTTTAGCCCGCAGTGGCTTTAGTCAACTCAAAACCATCGATCGCGATCGCATAGAAGAACGCAACCTATCCACCCAACCCTATTATCGCTCAGATATTGGCGCATTCAAAGCCAAAATCTTAGCCAATAGTCTTTATCGGGCTTTAGGGGTAAAACTGGAAATTGAAGCCAAAGAATTAACCCCCCAAAATGCCAAGCAACTTATTAGTAAACCGGGATTAGTCATTGATACCTTTGACAATAGCATTAGCCGCCAAGCGGTCAAAGATTACTGCACCACCAACAACATTCCTTGTTTGCATCTGGGAATGGCCAGTGACTATGCCGAAATCATCTGGAACCAAGATTATCGCGTCCCCTCACCCACCAACGATGACATTTGTGAATATCCCTTAGCCAGAAATTTAGTCACCCTAACAGTGGCCGTTGCTTGTGAAGTCATCATCAACTTTACCGCCACCGAAAAACAGCAGAGTTTTACTGTCACATTAGGAGATTTTGCCATTAAACCGTTTCTCGCGGCTCAGTCCTGACCAATTATGTGCCACTTAAGCAAGTGGCTAGTTTTACCAGCGCAACCGCTAAATTTCTCCATAAACTAGAGTGGTTAAATAAATTAATCAATTGGAGATCGACTGCAATATGCAACCGGAAGAACTGCTAAAACGATATCAATCTGGAGAGAGAAATTTTAGTTCTATTTCTCTCCATCAAGGACAACTGAGCGATGCTAATTTAGCCAAAATTATTCTCGAAAAAGTAGATTTAGCCGATGCAGATTTAGAAAATGCCAACCTAAGTGGCGCCAACCTCCGGGATGCCAATTTAAGCGGGGCTTGGTTATTTGCTGCTAACCTTAAAGGAGCGATACTAAAAGGAGCCAATTTAAGCGGCGCTTTTCTGGGTTTAGCAGACCTGAGAGGGGCTGATTTAAGTCAAGCCAATTTAGAAGGAGCTTATTTAAAAACTGCCAACCTTGAAGGAGCAATTTTAAAAGAGCAATCTTAGCCGATAGTTATATCTAGTAAATTGATAAATTGTTATACTTTCAATGTTTTTAAAATTTTGATAATTTTTGATAATTTTAATTGCTCATGTAGTAAAAAATGTGATGAATTCTAAATTATATCTCTTGCCAAATAACCGATAGATCCCCCAAACCCCCTTTTGAAGGGGGGCTAGGGGGGTGGGGGCTTTGTACGAATTTTGCATTCTTGTCTATTGGATATGCTGTTTTTTTTGTAAACAGTAACTACGAGCAAACATATAATAATTAACATAGTTCTCTTATAATCCGGGGCTAATTTTTAGCTAATTTTTCACCGGATCTAAACTTATCTTTATTCAGAGTAACAGCCCGCAAAAAATTGAATATTTACCGGGGACACGGCATTGCCGTGTCCCATATTTTTCGCTGTCTTGTAGGATATCTTGTGGGGAATATCGACGGCCTAATTTTGCCCTGGTTTAAATTTGGCCAAAGCTTCGGGATTGGCTGAAGCTTTGGCCGTATGTTCTGTTATGCCAAAAATCATCGGTATGGTTCTGAGTAAAATCTCTTCAAGTCCAAAGCAATCACCCAAACATTGCCAAATATGAGGCTTGGAACCGAAGCCGAAGCACTTAAGTCAACTGGGACACCCCTCAGTCCGGGCTGATTTCAGGTGAAAAAAACTCAACCGATCCCCAAATTTGGGTAAACTTAACCAAATGTTACACTTTAAAACTGCCAGAGGGAATTACTACTTGATGAATTGGATAAGCCAAATGTTCAGAAGAATGCCTAAAATTAAACCCTTGTCATCCTTGATCCGTCTTGTGATTGGGATTTTCCAAGACCTTTGGATATTGCAACAACGGGTTTTTCATCGCGGGAAAAAGTCCCCATTCACGTTCCCATTGGCGATCGCCGGTTGTTTGGTCCTGGTTGCCATGACCGTGACTCAAGTCTATGCCTATCCAATTCGGATCGATCTGCCAGAAAATTCTGGACCCCCATCTCCTTCTTATTCTGATTGGCAGTTTCAACCGCAAAATCAACCACCCTTGCCAACAGAGAATAATCCGCAAAATCAGCCACAAAATCAACCACAAAATCAACCACAAAATCAGCCACCGTTCCCCACTCAGAATAATGATATGTTTACGCGAGTGAGCGTGGAACATCAGCGGGAGTTTCGCGGCACTTGGGTAGCATCAGTCGCCAACATTGACTGGCCGTCCAGTCCCGACCTAACCGTAGACCAGCAAAAAGCCGAACTGGTGCAAATTCTTGACCGGATTCAAGCTTTAAATATGAATGCGTTGGTCTTACAAGTTAGACCCGCAGGAGATGCTTTTTATGCCTCGGAACTCGAACCTTGGAGTTATTGGTTAACCGGACAACAAGGCAAAGCCCCCGTCCCCTTTTATGACCCCTTAGAATTTGCGATCGCCGAAAGTCATAAACGGAATATAGAACTCCATGCTTGGTTCAATCCTTACCGGGCAAGAAACGCCACCAGCTATACCTTAGCGCCCAATAATATGGCCAAACTTTATCCAGAATATGCCTATTCTTATGGCCAATTAATTTGGATGGATCCGGGGGCGAAAGAAGTCCAAGACCAAACCTACAATGTGATTATGGACGTAGTGCGTCGCTATGATGTCGATGCCATTCATATTGATGACTATTTCTATCCCTATCCTGAAGCAGGAGTTCCCTTTCCTGACAACAAAACTTATAACGCTTATCGGAATTCTGGGGGGACTCTTTCTCTGGCAGACTGGCGACGCCAAAATGTCAATCTGATGATTGAAAGAATCTGGCGAGGAATTAAAGCGGAAAAACCTCATGTCAAATTTGGCATTAGTCCTTTTGGCATTTACCGCCCTGGAAAAGCACCGGGAATCGTCGGTTTAGATCAATACGAAAGCCTCTATGCCGATGTGAAATTATGGTTAGAAAAAGGTTGGTTAGACTACCTAGCCCCGCAACTCTACTGGCGCATCGATCCGCCGCAACAAAGTTATCCTGTATTGCTCAAATGGTGGGTTGAAAATAATCCTCTGCGTCGGCATATTTATGCCGGTAATTTTCTCAGTAAACTCGATGGAAATTCTTGGCCAATTTCTGAATTTGAAAGACAAGTGCAAATTTCCCGTCAAGAAGCTGACAAACTTTCCCTGGGTAATATTTTATACAGTGCCAAAGTGCTCAACCAAAATTGGCTAGGAGTGAATGAAAGATTCAAAACAAATCTTTATGCTCAACCGGCATTACCACCAACAATGCCCTGGTTAGATGCGATTCCCCCCGAACCTCCCACGGGAATTCAGGTCAGTTTTGGGCAAATTAGTTGGAATCCAGCTACCTCTAATGACATTCGTTCTTGGACTTTGTATCAGCAGCAAGGAAATAGTTGGAAATTAGCCATAATTCTGCCAGCAAATATCAACAATGTGAGCGTTTCCCCCGGAAATTATGCCTTATGTGCGGTGGATAATATGGCCAATGAAAGTGTCGGTCTAGTCATTGAAGCCCGTTAAAATTAGGCGATGATGATTGACGCCGATTGACGCCGATTGTCTAATTGATTTGCTTTAATTAGTTTAATTGGTTTAAACAGGGGCAATCTGAAAATTGCCCTTGTTTTTATCTGCATCCGCTAAGGCGTAATCAAACAGAGAAATATGGAGATTTTTAAAAAAAATTGTCTTAAACTTTCTGAAAATATACACCGACGGAGTAAATTTCGTTTATCATCTAAATCAATTTACTATTTAAGCCAGCAATTAGCGGTCAGAGATTAGCCGTCAGCTATTCGCTGCCCGTTGAGTGAGTCAGAATTCATATTGCTTCTGGATGCCTGGGGTACTCAAGTGAAATTCTGTGCTATCACCGATCTGGATGATTTAGCGGCAAGCTGACGGCTTACAGCAGAAAGCTGACAACCTTTTGACAACCTATTCCATCAACAAGTAATGATTTCAACGATGATAGCTTCTATTGATGATATTGCTAAACAAGCTCGCCAAGGCAGTGTGGCAGCGATTATACAAGTGCTTAATGAAAAGTTAGCGGCTTCTGGGGTGAGAACCCGTGCAGTGTTGGCCGAAGGGGTGTTACAAATTCTTTGTGAGGCTCGCACCGAGGCAGCTTTAGAGCAATCGACGGTAGTCAACGAAATTCGTGAGATTCTGGAGTCTCTGTCACCTAGGAATATTCACCACGTCAATATTAATAGTCGATTGGTGCGCGAGCAACAGCTTCTTTGGTTGGAAGAAATTATGCGAGATCCCCAGAATCAATTATTGTGGTCAGAAAAAATTATTTTACGCAAGCCCAATGTTTTTAAGCGTTTACTGGAAGATATCCGCACTGAGCAAACAGACCCTCGTCAATTGCTTTTGAGTTTGACCACTTCTTCGGCAGTGGCAGAGCAAAAACGCCAACAACGTCAATTTTTGAATTCTCTAATGATGGGGGCTGGTTTGGCTTTTTTGGTTAGTGTCGGGATTGGCTGGTATTTGTATCAAGGTCAAAATCGCCAACCAGTCGCAACTCCGCCCCAGGAAACTCAACCGCCGACCAGTTCTGAAGCGACGGTTTCGCCTACTGCCGCCGAGCCAACGGCCAATTATACAGAGAATTTTGCTCAAGCGGTGCGGTTGGCAGAACAAGCTTCTAGCCAAGGAAAGAATGCCCAAACTGCTGAGGATTGGTTGGCGATCGCGGCTTTGTGGGATCAAGCCTCTAAACTTATGGCATCCGTTCCCCCGGATCATAGTCGATATGAGACAGCGAAAAATCGCGCCGCCCTTTATCGTCAATATAGCCAGTCTACCCAGGAAAAAGCCGAGGCTTTAAACCGGGAATGGGGAACGGGGAATGGGGAATAGGCTTTTGGGGCCGCCATCGGTGTGGGGTGTGGGGTGTGGGGTGTGGGGTGTGGGGGAGCAGGGCAGATGAGGAGCAGGGGAGCCGCCAATCGAGCAGGGGAGCATAAGGGCGCAAGCATTGCGCCCCTACTCATCTCCTCTGCCCCTCATCTGCCCTGCCCCTCATCTGCCCTGCCCCTCATCTGCCCTGCTCCTCATCTCCTCTGCTCCGGAAGCCCCGGAAGGTCGTTAACCAATGAGATTAAATCGCCGTCAGTTTTTAGTTTTGGCGGGAATGATCGGTGGTTGCACCGTTGCCAAGATAGGCGATCGCACCTCTGACTCTTCTGATGCCTCCATCCCTTCCCCTGGCGAAAAGCCGCTGAACCCGGCGCCCCCTGGTGTATTTGCACCTCCGCGCGGGGATTTGCGGCTAGTTGTGATTAGCGATTTCAACAGTGCTTATGGGTCTACTACTTATGAACCGGAAGTGGAGCGGGCGATCGCGCTGATTCCCGACTGGCAACCGGACTTAGTCATTGCCGGTGGGGACATGGTAGCCGGACAAAAGTTATCTTTAACCAGAGAAAATCTTCAGGCTCTATGGCAAGCTTTCGATCGGCACATTGCCGCCAAACTCCGTCAAGCCAATCTTCCTTTTGGCTTCACCATTGGCAACCACGATGGTTCCGGCGCCCTTGATGCCAACGGTCAACTCAAATTTCACCTAGACCGAGAAATTGCGGCAGCCTACTGGCAAGATCCCGAACATGACCCAGGCTTAAACTGGATCGATCGCACTCATTTTCCTTTTTACTATAGTTTTCGGCTAACTCCTGCCGCTGCCAACGACGAGGAAGTATTCTGTTTAGTCTGGGATGCTTCTACCGCCAAAATTCCTCCAGCCCAATTAACTTGGGTCGAGGAAAGTTTAGCCAGTCCTGTGGCCCAGAACGCCAAACTGAGAATCGCGATCGGCCATTTGCCCCTTTATGCGGTGGCGGTCGGTCGGAACAAAACCGGGGAAATCTTGGACAATGGGGAACAATTGCGTCGTCTTTTAGAACGGTATCGCGTCCATACTTATATTAGTGGCCATCACCACGCTTATTTTCCCGGTCATCGGGGGCAGTTGCAAATGCTTCATGCAGGGGCGATCGGTAGCGGGCCGAGGCAACTCCTGGAAAGCGATCGCCCAGGGGAAAAAACCCTCACCGTGGTTGATATAGAATTGCGATCGGCCACCACCAGCTACACCACCTATAACCTCAACACCTTAAAAGTCCTAGATATTCAGGAATTACCCCGAATCATCATTGGCATCAACGGCATAGAACTCAGACAAGACATCTCATGGGATCGTCTTACTCCCCAGGAAATCTCTCGCTGTCAGCAAACCTTGTCCCCGTCCCTCTGTGAGATCAACTGACCCTGCCTTACCTGCCGGAATTTAGTCCTAACTCAGATCGGCGCTAAGGGCAAGTATTATCAGCAAAATATTACATATTACCTACTTTCCTAAAGCTATGTAAAAAATTAGTAACCACTAATCTGATATTGTAAAAGAACGTATTATTATTTCGATCTGTAATATCGGATCTGATCATTTTGTGTCCATGTCTCAAAAACCCTTGAAAAAGAACCGTAGATTGACTCAAGTGGGTCTAATCCACTTGGGGCGATATCTGCGTTGGCTGAGATATTTTCGCGGGTGGACTTCCGTCCACGATCTAGGCCAACACATTGCCAATGAGGAATCTGTATTGCTCAAAGACCGGGGCAAAGAACTCTATATTGACCCGGAACTGGTGCCAGGAATCTCAGGCCCACAAATTAACCGCATTGAAGGCGGGAAAATTACCCGCCTCGCGATCGATCAACTCCTGTTACTGATGGATGTCCTCGAACCCATCAACCCTCAAACCCAGGAACCGTTAACCCTAGAAAACTTATTAGATATTGCCACTGGGGAACGAACCATCGAGGTGCCACCCATCAGCAATGACTGATGTTGAAGCGAAAGCCCCTCTGTGTTTAAGCGTTTAAACATAGAGGGGCTTTTCTGTTAAAAAAAATCTCTGTAAAAAATCTCTGTTTAGAATAAATCTCTGTTTAGAATAAATCTCTGTTGAGAATATCGATCAATTTTCTCTAATTTCTCCTAAAGAAAGCTATCCGCTCTCACCCCGGACAAATAGCCATAAGCTAATTGCAATGGATGAGAGCGGTGTAGCGGGTCTTCAGTTTTGGAAACCTGACTGCCGGGAGAACCGAACAGTCAGCCTTGATAAAAATCAGAAAAATTCTGATTTTCCAGAGACTAGCTGTTAGAGAACAGTCCCGGCACACAGCCGGCCTAATCCAAACTGATGACCCATGCATTTACTACTATCTGGCATAGGCATCACCTCCTGTTTCCCTGAACGGTTTATTTTTCAAATCGTTCTTGATTTGTAAGATAACACATAAATTTTTAATGTCAAGCCCATTTTTAAGAAATTTTTTGAACTGCTTTATTTTTTATAAAAAGTGTAACTTAAGTTACATTATTTCTTGATTAAATGTAATTCTAATTACATTATTTTCTTTTGAGATTATTTTCCTTGGCAAAGATAAATAACTCAGCCGAAAATATTCTCGCGATCGCGATCGCCATCGTCCAAATTAATCCCGTTTTATTTCACCATCCCGTTTGATTCAACAAAAAAACCTGCCATCAGGCAGGTTTTTTTGTGGTGAATCACCGTAAGAGAGTATCAAATTCAGAGAAACTGACTAATTGATATCAAACCCAATATTGATTACAGAGCGTTACCGCGAGGCAGAACTTCTTCGGGGAACACAAAGCTTTCATGGGGTTGGTCAGCCGGAGCCATCCAAGCCCGCAGACCTTCGTTCAAAAGTTGGTTTTTGGTGTAGAAGGTTTCAAATTCCGGGTCTTCAGCCGCCCGCAATTCTTGGGACACGAAGTCATAAGCCCGCAGGTTCAGACCTAAGCCCACCACACCGATGGAGCACATCCACAGCCCGGTGACGGGAACAAACAACATGAAGAAGTGCAACCAGCGTTTGTTGGAGAAGGCAATCCCGAAGATTTGAGACCAGTAACGGTTGGCAGTCACCATTGAGTAGGTTTCTTCCGACTGGGTGGGTTCAAATGCCCGGAAGGTGTTGGCTCCTTCGCCATCTTCAAACAAGGTGTTTTCCACCGTGGCACCGTGAATGGCGCAAAGCAGAGCGCCACCGAGGATACCCGCCACTCCCATCATGTGGAAGGGGTTGAGAGTCCAGTTGTGGAAACCTTGGAAGAAGAGGATGAAACGGAAGATACCAGCGACACCGAAGCTAGGGGCAAAGAACCAGCCAGACTGACCCAAGGGGTACATCAGGAAGACGCTGACGAATACGGCAATTGGGCCGGTGAAGGCGATCGCATTATAGGGGCGAATCCCTACCAGTCGAGCAATCTCCAACTGACGCAAGCAGAAGCCAATCAAAGCGAAAGCTCCATGCAGGGCGACGAATGTCCAGAGTCCACCCAATTGGCACCAGCGAGCAAAGGAGCCTTGGGCTTCTGGACCCCAGAGGAACAGTAAGGAATGGCCTAAGCTGTTCGGGGGGGTGGAAACGGCCACGGTCAGGAAGTTGCAGCCTTCCAGGTAGGAAGAGGCTAATCCGTGAGTGTACCAGGAAGTCACAAAGGTGGTGCCGGTCAGCCAGCCCCCAACCGCCAGGAAGGCGCAGGGGAATAGGAGAATTCCAGACCAACCTACGAATACAAAGCGATCGCGTTTTAGCCAGTCGTCGAGGACGTCAAACAATCCTCGCTCTTGGCCGCGTCCAATGGCAATAGTCATTGTTTAGCGTATCTCCAAAGTTATGATTATGATTCCACGAATGCTTTACTACCGAATCTTGGCGACTTACTTGTCAGAGACAGACCCATAGCAGATAAGTGCTCTGAGTGGTAGTAGAGTTTACGTTTCTTTACTTAGTTTCTCATTATAGGCAAAACTGGATAATTTTCAAGTCTTTTTTCCCCAAATTAATCCTTAAGAAATTCTTAAGAATTTCTTGAGAAGTCGATTGCCCTGGGTCAATCGATGGCGCATACCACCGCATACCAGGGCGGTGCATCGGTTGTATCGGTTCGAGCCATGAGGTGAAGTCGAGTAATTTTCCCTTAATTTTCCCTAAATATCTGCAATGAAATGGATTTTTATCTTCACACAGTGCCAAGTACCTGAGATATTCTGAGATACTAGAATGGCCTATCAACTGAGAATTCTCAACACTGAATGTTCACCATTGATCTATCTCTGAAAAATAATCCGCTGCCTTTGTCAGTCCAACGGAAGACCATCGAAGCGGCTGAATCCCTTTACCAAGACATCCTGGCTGCTATGCGGGCGGGAAGTTCGGAAATTTTAGAGCTGACCTGCGAAAAAATGCCAGAGAAAAAAGTGGCGGTTTACGCCAATGAGATTATTGCGGTGCAATTGTCTCAAAAATCCGGGGCTAGTCCCACCGGAAAAGCCCCTGGTTTTGCTGCCCTCGTGAGTGAAGCCTTGGCGGAATGAATCCCAACTTAGGAGTTGAACAGAAATTGGTGACTGGAGAACCCGCAATTCGCGTTAAGGATCTCCAGTTTTCCTGGCCTGATGGAACACAGGTGTTAAAATCCTGTTCCTTAGCGGTGCCCCAGGGAGAGTTTTGGATGCTCTTGGGGTCAAATGGCTGTGGCAAATCTACTTTATTAAGGATACTCGCCGGTTTATTGACTCCCCAAAGGGGTGAGATTTCGATTTTGCCTCCCGTGGGATTTGTGTTCCAAAATCCGGATCATCAATTGGTGATGCCGACGGTGGGCGCTGATGTGGCTTTTGGCTTGGTGGAGGAAAAACTTTCACCAGTCCAGGTTCGGCAACGAGTGGAGGAAGCCCTCAGCGCGGTAAATTTGCTGGATTTGCAACGCCGACCGATTTATGCCCTCAGTGGCGGGCAGAAGCAACGGATCGCGATCGCCGGGGCGATCGCCCGTCATTGTGAGGTGTTGTTATTGGATGAACCGACGGCATTGTTAGATCCGGACAGTCAATTAGATTTGGTCGCCCAAGTGCAACGCTTGGTGAAAAGCCGGGGCATCACCGCATTATGGGTGACACACCGTTTTGATGAGTTGAATTATTGTGACGGCGCTTTTCTCTTGGAAGATGGGGGGGTGGTTGATTCTGGGAATCCCGAACCCTTGAAACAACGCTTGATGCAACAAGAGTGGTAAAAAAAGTAGTCAAAAAGTGGTAAGTTGGCAATATGATATCTATGAGATTGGGAGAAATCTGAGATTCTTTGTGAGAAAATCTTAATTTTTTTAACAAAAAGTCAAGAAATCTCAGAAACCAAGGGCGATCGTTGTTTAAATTTGTTTAAAATATATGAAATTTTAAGAATTTTGATCACCCTTAACTACAATGCCACCCTCCTTAAGGCGATCGCTACTCCTAGTAGACGGTTACAACATGATCGGGATCTGGTCTGACCTGAAGAGAATACATCAGCGTGACGGCTTAGAAGCTTCACGCCGGGAATTGATCGAGTTATTGGTCAACTACAGTGCTTTTGAAGGATTAGAAACCAAAGTGGTTTTTGATGCCCAAAATCGCCGGGAACCTAGCTATCTGGAAGTTATCACCGATCGCGTATCGGTTCACTATACAGAGTTTGGTCAGACTGCCGATACCTATATCGAGAAAACCTGTGCCAAGCTGCACCGGGAAATCGACAAGCGCGATCGCCGGGTGATCGTTGCCACCTCAGACCGGGCGCAACAACTTACGGTGATTGGTTATGGCGCGGAGTGGATGTCCGCGAAACATCTGGCGAAGGCGGTAGAAAATACGAATCGTCAGCGTCGCCACCAGCATAAACAGAACAAGCAACCTACTGGACGGTTCTTGTTTCAATCGCTGGATGCCAAAGCCCAAGAGCGTCTCGCCCAAATGCGGATGGGTTTATGAGGGAGAAAAATCAGGGTGAAAAAATTTTTTTCAAAAAAGGCTTGCCAAAATCGAGTAGATCGGGTTATAGTATTTAAGGTTAAGAAAAAGGCTACACGATCCTCGGTAGCTCAGTGGTAGAGCGGTCGGCTGTTAACCGATTGGTCGTAGGTTCGAATCCTACCCGGGGAGTTTAATTAAATTGAATATGGTTGCACAAGCTTTCAGAAAGCAGATTTTTGGCTTTAATCTTGTTGATAATTCAGAGATTTTATCAGAAAGATTTTACCATAAACCCGGTTTCTTGGTTTTCGCTTGAGGTTTGAGAAACAGGCTCAGAAACCGGGTTTCTGGCGTTAATCTTGTTGATAATTCAGAGATTTTACCAGAAACCCGGTTTCTTGGTTTTTAAAGTCAGACTTAAGTCAGACTATAAACTGACAGATATCGGGATGATGTCAATTTTAATTGGCACTACTGCCTAAAATAAATAGACTGGCGAGGGTGCCACTGTTCCAGAGACAGTGGAGTAACATTGGGGCTAAAAGATTGCCCGATCGCACATAAGTAAATCCTAGCACCATGCCCAAGGTAGCTAAGGGGATAACTTCGGAGACATTTAAGTGAGCGATCGCAAATAACAAACTACTCAGGGCGATCGCCGACCAGGGGGACTGATATCGGGTTAAAGATGGCAACAAAAAGCCGCGAAACATAATTTCTTCAAACAAAGGTGCGGCCACTGATGCGGTGATAAAAAATACCACTAACGCCACACTATCTTTATTATTTAGGGCGATTTGCAATAGGGGATTACTGCCACCTTGTCCCTGCCAAATTTGTTGGTTAATTAAAGACACCAAAATTACCAAAGGCAGGGCGACTAAATAGCCGCCAATTCCCCAGAGAATCCAATTACTCCGCCAGTTAAAACGAAACCAATTTTCTGGTAATGGGAAAAATGGTTTTAATGATAAATAAAGCACCAACAAACCACCAACTGATAACAGCACATAAGTTCCCAACACATAGAAAGATTGAAGCCGGACACCGAGTTCTGAAGCCTTAATCGGCAGCAGTCCGAGTAACAATGGTAATAAGATTTGCTGGACAAAGAAAAAGCCCACAATCAGCACTTGCCAAATAGTTTCCCAATCCCAGGGAGTTTGCCAAATTTCTTGGTTATCGTTATCCGAGGGTAAGGCTAAAATTGCTGTTTGCGGTTCTAGAAAAACTTGCACCAGCAAAAAAATTATCAATGACCCACCGACGATTACCCCCAACACGGGCAACCCACCAATAAACACCAGTTTTAGCAATGCTTGACCGGCAATTTGTTGCTGTTTTTCCTGAAGAATTTCTAGGTCACTGGTTCGCCCTTGTTGTTCATATAATTGGCTTAATACTTGATAGCGAAACCAGCCATCTAAGTTGGTTTTTAGCAGTTCTTCGGCATTGGGTTCCAGACGTGGTGGTTCACTCCAAAGGCCTGATAAAATAGCCGTGATTTGCTTTTGGGCTTCGGTTTGGGTGGATGCACTTTCGCTGATTTGTCCCCAAGTTGCTTGAGCAGTTTTCACCTCACCTTGATACGCTTGCAAAATGCCAATCCGCAAATCTAGGTCATTTAAATATAACTCTCCGTCGTGAATCGCCTTTTGCAGCAATTCCACGGGGCGATCGTCAACCGTACCGATTTCTGTATTCGCTTCTAATTTAGCCCGGTTGCTTTGCAAAATGGTTTGGGTAGACTCGCGCACTGCTTGATATTGCTTCAGGGCCGTTTGAATAAACTCCTGACCCAATAAAGTTTGGGCAGCTTTTACCCTAGGGTCTTCTGAATTTTCGCCCTTGTATTCCGATCCGTGTAGGAGTAGATTGGTTTGATATAGTTCTAGACGACTTTGAATCTGAGGTTCATTCCAGCTAGTCGCTAAAGAAATACCCGCCAAACCCACTACCATCACCGTCAGCAATGTTAAGATTAATCGCTTGAGTGTCATTCGTTTCTCCGTTGCAAAAATTACGATTTGCTATGGTCGTCTTTCATCATACTCTTGAGGTGTCAGAAACCGGGTTTCTTAATTAAGATTTTTTTTGAAAGCCAAAGATTGTCGCAGAAACCCGGCTTCTTTTTCTCAGCAGAAACCCGGTTTTTTTGTTCGTGAGGTGTCAGAAACTGGGTTTCTTAATTAAGATTTTTTTTGAAAGCCAAAGATTGTCGCAGAAACCCGGTTTTTTTTCTGGAAAGTGCCCATAAAGATAACTTTCAAACCGATTGCTCAAACCCACCGGGACAGTCAATTGCCCCCAATGCTTTTAAATTTTCTTTTTCCGCATCAATTAAGCCTTCAGCTTGCCCAATATTCATATTCAGATAAATATTCGGAATTGTCACACTTCTTAAACAATGACCTGTCACCAGATCCCAAAACTTCATGGTTCCATCGGAACTTCCGGTCATTACTTGATGCAAATGCCGGTGAAACATCACGGAAGTGACTGTATCTTGATGTTCCCTAAGTGTATGCAGACAGTCACCAGTTTTCACCTGCCATAATCTTATAGTACAATCATCACTCCCACTGCCGAATACTTGACCATCTTTACTCCAATCAACGGACAAGATTAGCCCTTCATGTCCGAATAAACTATGCAAACAGTCTCCTAAGTGTAAATCCCAAATTTTTACAACTTTATCCTCACTGCCACTGGTCAAAAATCGCCCATCATCACTAAATGCCACGGCTCTAATATTATTTTCATGTCCCGCTAAGGTTTGGCAACATTCCCCGGTTTTAATATTCCAAATTTTTACCGTGTGATCGTTACTACCACTGGCCAAAATATTCGCCCTGGGATGAAAGGCAAGATTCCAAATCCAAGCTTTATGTCCCGCTAAAACTCCGGTCAATTTAGCTGTTTTGAGATTCCAGACTTTTATCGTTGAATCTTGACCGCCACTGGCCAAATAACTGCCGTCATAACTAAAAGCGATCGTCCAAATACCCCCTTGATACTTCTCTGTTTCATAAGTTAAAATTTGCGTATTATTTCCCGTCTCTATATCCCACAAGCGAATTGTTTCATCATCACTACTACTCGCTACGGTTTTGCCGTCAGGACTGAATGCTACCGACCAAACCCAAGCAGTATGTCCGCTTAAAGTTTTTAAACAATCTCCGGTTTTCGCATTCCAAAGTCTCACTTTATGATCTAAATGGCTACTGGCTAAAATTTCACCATCGGGACTTAAAGCCAAACACCAAATCCAGTTAGTATGTCCTTGCAGAGTTTGAACACATTTGCCCGTTTGACTATCCCATATTTTGATCAGTTGGTCATTATCTCCCGATGCCACTGTTCGATTGTCAGGACTAAAAGCTAATGTTCTAATTCCGGTTTTATATTGTTGTGATGTGGCCTGACATTTTCCCGTGGGCATTGACCAGAATTTTACCTTGGCATCAAAACCCCCAGTGGCTAAAGTTTTACCATCGTGACTCCAGGCTAAAACTTTATTTTCTTTCTCATGTCCTGATAAAATTTTTTCACATTTTCCGGTTTTAATATCCCAAATTCTAACCACTTTTTCATAGCCACAACTGGCAAGTTTTTTCCCATCAGGACTAAAATCAACACACCAAACCGCATCATCACTTCCGGCGATCGTTTGCCGCAATTCTCCGGTTTTCACATCCCAGAGTTTAATCGTCTTATCAAAACTGCCACTGGCTAAAATCTGCCCATTAGGAGTAAAAGCCACCCCTAAAACCCATCCTTCATGGCCAGCGATCGTGCGTAGTAATTCACCACGATTGGCATCCCAAATTTTAATCGTTTTATCGTTGCATCCACTGGCAACGATCGCTTCAGTGGGACTAAAAGCCACAGACCAAATCCATTCCGTATGTCCCTCTAGGTTATGTAATAATTGACCTGTTGGAACATCCCAAATTTTCACGGTTTGGTCTAAACTGCTACTGACTAATTTTTTACCATCGGGACTAAAGTCAAGGGAAAAAACCCACCATTTATGTTTGCCAAAAGTCCCGATAATTTTCCCAGTTTGTATATTTAATAATCTAATGATTCCCTGGGAATCGCCAATGGCTAAAATTTCTCCATCGGGAGAAAAGACTAAGGAATGAATTCCGCCAAAACATCTGGTGAAGATGGTATTTTTAAATTGACAATAGGAAAAATTCACATCTTGGAGGTTAATGCCTTGTAAATTAGTTTGCCAAATGGCCAGTTGCGAAAAGTCATAACCTTGGAGATTGGTGTTTAGCTGACAAAGGAGATGGATTAAGTTGCCGCCAATATACCCAGGTGTAAAAGCATATTTTTGTTGACTGTGATTGACTAATTTTTTCAAATAATTCTGAAGGTCGATCGCCGAAATTTGCCATTTTTCTAATAAAGCTTCAATCAGGGGATTAATGATCACTCTGACTTGGCTGCTTTGAATATAATCTTTGCTTTTAGCCAACCTTAACCCATGAGTTATAAATAAGTTAAACTCTCCCGAAATAATTTCTTCGGTAACGATTTCAATAAATTTTTCAGTGACATATTCCATCAACGCTGGCTGTAGGGTAAAGCGTTGCTGCTTATCCGGTTGTTGCCGATCGCTATTTGCAATATTTTGGCTATCTTCAATATTTTCGATATTTTCGAGCAGCATTCGCCGCTGGAGAGATGCTAATCGATTGGATAATTGTTGTTGAGAGATGCCGCCAACTAAATTATCTTTTAATTGGCAGAGTGACACAGGTTCTCGGTGAATGGCTAACCAAAATAAAAGCTGATTTTCTTCACCGGAAGAAACTTGAAAGTGCCAATCTAATAAGTCTCGAATATCTTGAAAACAAAAGTTGCCGATTTCTAGAAATTCCCTGACATTACTGCCAAACAGATTTTGAATATGCGAAGCGGTTAGCTTTAAGCCTAAAGGATTGCCTTGATAAAAATTAATTAGAGTTTCCCATTCGGTGTCGGTGGCTGAAAATTCCCCTTTCTGTTTAAACAGTTTTTTTCCGTCAGCAACCGTTAAACCGTCTAACATCAAAAAGCGCACGGGTTGATTCGGCCCTGACAGGGCTTCTAGGTGACTAATTTTTACGCGACTGGTGAGGATTAAGCAACTTTGATGATTAGTTTTGGCAATGGTTTCTAAGATTTGGTGATAGTTTTCATACCCGGATTTATATTTTGCGGCTGAGGTTCCTGGGGCAACAATCGATTCACAGTTATCTAAGATGAGTAAATATCGGTTTTGTTTTAAATAAGATATGAGTAGAGAAATTTGTTGAGTTAGGCTGTTCGGTAAGGTGGTGGTTTGTTGGTGGGAGATAAATTGAATCCAATCTCGGAGAATTTCTTCCAGGGGAGGAGCATTGAGGAGCGATCGCCAAATAATCCCCTCAAATTCTAGGCTGAGTTCTTCCGCTAATTTAACCGCTAGGCTGGTTTTACCCTTTCCGGGAAATCCGACAATCGCAATTAAACGACAGCGATCTCTTTTAATCCATTGTTGAAGGGTGGTTAAATCCTTTTTTCGCCCTAAAAAATGCTGCACATCCGGGGCATCTGCCCAATCTATATGGCCGCTGAATTGTAATTTTTCCCCAAAAGCGATCGCACCTGGTAAAACAGATCGTCTTAATGCTTCTAAGCGAGTCTTTGTGACTTTTTCCCCAAAAACTTGGCTAAGTAATTGCCAAAGAGAAGAGGCTTGTTTCTTGATACTTGCTTCATTTCTATTTAGTTGATGAGCCATCTTAACATATCCCTCTTGATTCAACGACCCCCGGAGAATATGGATCTGAATATCTTTGAGAGATGTACCAGTCTTCTGAGCAACAATCTGGTTGACCCGTTGAACGATGCTTTCCGTATCCATAGCCTTATCCATAGCCGTATCCATAGCCCTATCCATAGCCCTATCCATAGCCCTACCCATAATTAACCAATCGTCATCGAAACAGGGTCTATGCCTCTGGAGAGAGGGATGCACCCCCGTTTGATTCACTTTGATTCACTTTTATTCACTTTATTGTACTTATGATGTCACTTTTTGGGAACTTTTTTTTCACCGGGCTTCACTTTTTGGCAACTTTTTTCTTTTGAAAGGCTGTTAATGTATTGACATGATGACTTATGCTCAAAAACCCCAGTTTTGTCAGCTTTTTTTGGCAAAATCGGGGTTCCGTAAAAATACGGTCAAAACCTGGGTTGTTCTAGGTATGTAGCTTTAGAACATTCTGGTTCCGCAATCAGATGGCAGACCAAGACAGGGGGCTGTACGGGAAAATTTTCTGATTCCCACAAAAATCCCGATCGAAAACCTGGTTTCTATCTTTGCTGACTCTATGACCACTGACTTGTAACAGCAGCATCCCATATTGGCAAATCAGAGACTAGGGGCGAAGCATAAAGCGGCATAGTGAAAGCTTACCCGGTAATTATTTTAAGTGTGAAAACCCATAATTAACGGTCTGAATGCGAGAACCCCTACAAAAGTGGGATGCTCCCTTTTTAACCTTTTCACCCAAATATGATGTTATCTGAAACTGACAACACAACCACTAGCATTAAAGAAGTTTTTGCCCGGATTGAAGACCTTTTGCTTGAAACTTGGCAAGAGACAGGTTTTGGCTGTTTATCCATTGAAAGTGACAGACCTAAAAATGAAAAAATTAGAATAGTTATCAAGGGAGGAACCCATTATCGGTATGTGATTACCGATGAAGAAGTGAGTAGTTGGATTAGCAATAAATCTGAACAGTAGAAAATTATGATTCGTGGTATAATTATCCTATAAAAGACCTATTGCACCCCTAAATAAATCCCCTTGTTTAGGGTGCTTGGGGGAGTATTCTCCGGTATGAAAGCCAGAATTGTCTATTGATGAATAAACCAGGTTTATTCCGCCCAAACGACAAAGCCTATAGCCAATTTGAATCAAAATAAGATATAATCAAATCTGGCTGTTTGATTATATCAGTCAGCTTAACGGCAAATAGTCTGGTTCAAACATTGTTGCTACCGCCGAGTCATAGACTCTGCAACTACTATGCAGCTAATTACTGATACTATTATCTATCCCTCCAGTGACGGTCAACCAATGGCAGATAGTACCATCCAATACCAATGGATTACTACCATAAAAGGCGGCTGTGACGCCATTTTTAAAGATGATGAAAATGTGTTTGTTGCGGGAGATTTACTCTGGTATCCCGTAGAGGGAAAACCTACTATTTCCCAAGCCCCTGACGTGATGGTGGCGTTTGGGACAGGGAAAGAAGATCGCAAGTCATACAAACAGTGGCTAGAAAATAATATCCCGCCGCAAGTGGTGTTTGAGGTGCGCTCTGAAAGCGACACCCAAACTAAGATGGATAAAAAATTAGTCTTTTACAATCGCTATGGGGTAGAGGAATATTACCTTTACGATCCGCAAAGGAAAGAGTTAAGCGGTTGGCGGCGAATCGATGGGATGCTCGATGTGATTGACCCAATGCCGGGGTGGGTTTCACCGCGATTGGGGGTGCGTTTTGAGTTGGGCGATGAGGGTTTAGAACTTTATGCGCCCAATGGGGAAAAATTTGTTGATTATGTCGATTTATATCAGCAAAAGAAGTTGGCAGAACAACAGCTAGAGCTAGAACGACAACAGCTAGAGCTAGAACGACAACAGCTAGAGCTAGAACGACAGCGATCGGAACGATTGGCCGCACAGTTGCGATCGGCTGGAATTGACCCAGAAATTTAGGTATTTGCCCTAAAAAGTATGATCTTGTAGGGGCAATTCCGTGACGGTGTTTGCCCCTACAAGAAACCCTGTTTCTAAAATCAAGAATCCAATACAATCATGGTTCGCCCTTACAGGGAGGAACCCATTATCTTTATGTGATTACTGATGAAGAAATTATTAAGTGGATTAGCAATAAATCTTAACAGTAGGAAATTATGATTTGTGGTATGATTGTTATATTAGCTTGAGGAAAAGCCCACACCAATATAGCATCAATCAATGGTGCGAAATGCAGGTTTAAAGGGCTAAATCTTCGAGCCAAGACGCTGTACGGTTGTAAGTATCGACAGCTAATCATTTCAAATCAACTGAATATTTAGACCACCTAGTTTGTGACGGATGTGAGTTTCGCGGGACTGGGGAAGATGGCTAATGAAACCGAGTTTTTCCAGGGATATTACTTGAGGAAACTTGCGTAAAAACACGGTTTCTGACGTAACCCCTATTTTAAGGAGAACATTGACGATGAAAATGCGCTCTCTTACCCAACTCCTCAGCCTGATTCACCCGGCTGCGTGCGATCGATAGAAGCAGGTGGCGGGGCGAAAAGCCTACCCCCTGAAAATATTTTTGGGAAATTTTTGGGAATTTTTTGGGAAATTTTGGAAAGTTTTGGCTTTCTCCAACGTTATAGCTAGTAAGGACAAAGGACAAAGGAAAAATTCCTTGTCTATTTAGGTTGCTATCCCTAAACAGATGAAAATCCGGTTTCTGTCTTGACTGACTCTATGACCACTGACTTTTAAACTTTTCACCCAAATATGATTTCACCTGAACCTGACAGTAAGCAGACTAATATTGACGAAGTTTTTGCTCGAATTCAAGACCTTTTGCTTGAAACTTGGCAAGAGACAGGTTTTGGTTGTTTATCCATTGAAAGCGATCGGCCTAGAACTGAAAAAATTAGGATTGTGATTAAGGGAGGAACCCATTATCGTTATGTGATTACCGATGAAGAAGTGAGGCGGTGGCTTGGCAATAAATCTTAACAATAGGAAATTATTATCTGTGGTATGATTGCCATATTGGTGCGAGGAAAAACCCGCACCAATATCGCATCAATCAATGGGGCAAAATGCCGGAAACAACCGGAAATATAAAGCCCATGCCTTGATTGGGATGATTCAAAAGCAACGACGCTGTACGGTTGTAAGTATCGACAGCTAATCATTTTAAATCAACTGAATATTTAGCTCATCTAGTCTGAGACGAATGGGAGTTTCGCGGGACTGGGGAAGGTGGCTAAGGAACCGAGTTTTTCCAGGGATATTACTTCGGTGAATTTGCTTTGCCAAAAAACCCGGTTTCTGAATATATCCAGCTTTTTATGTTTGTCACTCAGTAACTTGATGAGGAATTGAGATTATGAAATCGCTGAAAAGTGATGCTGAATTGTTGAATGTTCAAGTTTCAGATGCGCTGCAAGATGTTGAGAATTCCCTGAAAAGTTTGGCGACCAGTCCAGATTTGCTGACTAAGATGCAAGGGATATTTGGCGATCGCCTGGATGGGGAAAAAGCACGAGTTTTGGCAGCATCTTGGGCGGCTGGAGATTTTAGCGCTTTGAGAGCGATCGAGGCAAGCAATTGGCGATCGCGCAAGATGAACATAATCTAATTTTTCGTTGAATTTACAGGGTTGCGATTCCCGTAGGGTTGCCTGTGGGTATCCGATGATTTGTGAATAATCTGGACATTTGGACAAATTGATGGCAAGAACATTTGGGGATTCAGGATTAAAGATTGGTTGCGCTAACCGCGAATTGCATAAATTTTCAATTCTTGCCCGATAAGTTAGTGAATGCAATAAATAGATGGAGTCAAAACTATGCAAGTCAATCATACGGCTAAAGTCACTTTTGGTCTGCTTGCCAGTGCCTCGCTTCTTATTCCCACGGTGGCGATCGCAGGCAACCGTTACGAAGAGCAAATACGCGGTCAGCTAATGATGGCCGCAATGACGTTGGGATTGGAAGATTATCAGCTTTTTTACGATCCTTATATCGATAGCTTGGGCGCCAACAGTGAGGATCGCCTAACTTTCACCTTGAAAAAAGGCGGGACTTATGCCATTGTTGGCGTTTGCGATGAAGATTGCAGCGATATCGACCTGGAAATTTATGACGAAAATGGGAATTCAATTGCGGTCGATCGCGGATCTGATGACTACCCGATGCTCCAGATTTCTCCTACTGGGACAGGAGAGTTCAGTTTAGAGGTAGATATGTATAGTTGTTCAACTTCTGATTGTTATTACGGAATTGGCGTTTTTAGTCAATGATTGATTGACGAATATTGATTCACCTTTCAACAATCTCAATCAAGATTTGGCATCTGATTTGAGCGATCGCCGATAAACCCCTAAACTTTCGGCGCTTCAAGCGATCGCAATCATTATTCAATCATTTTAGTCTTTAGGAGTTCATAACATGGTGACATCAGCCCCTTTGGAAAGTTTACGTGACAAAATCCAAAAACACTTACCTGATGCTACGCCCGATCAGGTGGGACGTTTTGCCCTTCAGGTTGAGCGACTGAAAAAGCTGCAACATTTTTTTACAGATTATCCTGAAGGGCAAGAAGACTTTAAAGATAAGCTGGAACTTGCTCAAAAAGCACTTAAATACGAAAAGCCTTACCGCATAGCTGTGATTGGCAAGGCAAGAACTGGCAAAAGCACAACAATTAACGCCATATTAGGACGCGATTTAGTGCTGGCAAAAATATCAGGTAAACCAGCAACAGGAGCAGCTTTAGAAATTTTCTTTGACGCCGCTAATGCTCAACAGGAAACAGCCCAAGTTATTTACCGTGATGAAGCCAATATTCGTAGCTTGGTCGCAGATTTTGTCAGTCGCTATAAAGCATATAGATTGAACGAATCCGGGCTGACTGGCAATCTTGATGCAGGTTACGCCATAGCACTGGAAAAGTTACAGCCAGCCATTCAACTTCCCGATCAAGCAAACAGAGATTTTGAGGAGCTACGGTTGAGTTTGGCAGATATTGTTAGACAGTATGCCAATAATCTTGGTAAGGAGTTGCGGCAGAATTTTTCTCTTGCCAACCGAAGAGACATTGAAGAATTGATGAATTTAATTGATGAAAATAGCGACATCAACAGCCCTGGTTCTTTGAATCGTCGAATTGGCTTAGTCAAGTCCGTGACCTATCACATTGTACCAAGCGAGAGTCCTGATGGAATCGCTACACTAAAATTGCCCAAGAATGTATGTTTAGTTGACTTACCAGGGCTTGATGGCACTCCCCTACACGATATTATTATCAGCGAAGGAATTAAAGAAGCTGATGCTGTAATTTTTATTCAAAGCCCAAACGGGATTCTCACTCGTGGCGATGGTTATCTGCTTGATAGATCGCGAAAGTATATTAGCTTTGAAGGAAACGAGCGAGCGGGCGAGCGGATATTTCTAGTCCTTAATGCTAAAGATAGCATTATGACAGACAGCCCAGAGAAACAGAATATTCTGCGGAGACAGATGGGCGAGTTGATGGAATTGTTGGTTTCAAATTATGCGATAAATTTTTCAAATCGCGGGGGAGATCGTCCTTATTTTGAGACATCCTCTTGGATTGCATACTACGTTCAAAAGAAACTTAAAGGAGAGACAATTGAAGATACTAACACTTATGAAGCAGCTACCCTTAAACTAGGTGTTCGAGGGAAAAGCGATCGCGAAGTCCTAGAAGCCAGTCAAATTCCCAAGCTGGTGCAAGAATTGACCAAATTTGCTCGTGAGCATCGGATTGAGGGACAAATTCGCGACGGAAAATTGGCTTTGGACAGTATTATTAATATGCTGATTGACAATTTCCAAAATCTGAGTAAAAATATTAATCGGAGAGGTACATCATACCTAACAGAAAAAGTAGAAGACTTACTCAAGCAACGACAAAAAGAACAAGAAAAATTAGTTAAACAAATCCGAGAAATACAAGAGCAACGACTGGACAATTTAGGCAGTGAACTCCAAAAGATAGCTCAATCCATTTGCGATCAAAGCGATCGCGCCATTCAGGAGAAGATGCCTGAACTGTGGAAAAAAAGTTTTCTCGCTTTAGAAGACCGTCTCACTCATAGCAATATTGCTAAACCAATTTACGAATACATACTAACCGAGGCTCAAATCAATCTTTGGTATGAACTAAATCATCAAGTGCCATTAATGGCAAATCACTTGATTCGAGTTTACAGAGACAGCGTACAAACTTCTCAGCTTGCTGAAAAAATTTCTAGCGGTTGCTACGGCTATGTAGAAGTTTCTTTACTTCAATCAACAATCAAAGAAAAAATAGATGCAAATATGCGTCGCACCCTACCGGAAATAGCGAGTCGTATTGCCATGACTCAAATGACTGCTCCTGCGCTTTACTTTACGGCTATGGGTGCTAACGGTCAACCTGAGAAAAAGCAGCTTTTTGATAGTCTTGCTCAAATCCCACGTCAGCCGGAGGTAAGTAGCAATAATTTTACTTTATTTATTGCAGAAATGCGAAAAATGTATGAATCTTTCGTGTATCAATATTGCATTACTGGACTCTTGAATTTGTATCGATATGAAATGATTGTGATTGAGGATTCGTTATTAGGCTACATCAAAGATGTATTTTCCAAGATGCGCTATTCAAATGACGCAATTTTGAAAGCCAAAATCAACGAAAGTCTCAGCGACGATCCCAACTGGAAACGTCTTGAGTTGATAGAACGTAAACTCGCTACCTTGGAAACGATCAAATCGTAATCAAGTCAGTATTCCCAAACAGAAAACTACCATCAGTCAATTTTTTGAAATAGCCCACTCCGGAGATTTATGAACAATAACAACCAGTTCTTACAATTACGAACGGCTTTAACCGCATGGTTGAAAAATAAACAGACTTCACCAACCGGACCAAAGGATATACGCATAGGAATTTGGGGAACGTCCCGTTCTGGAAAGACAACTTATTTAGCAATGCTTTACTCTGCGCTAGAGGATTCAGACGAATGGAGAGTCCAGGCAGGAGATGATCATGCTGACGATTTTATAGACACACACATTAGTGAGATTGATGCTGGAAAATTCCCACCTGCTACCCAACCGACTGCAAATCTCAATATTTTCACTTATATTCTAATACCCAAGTTTTCTCAAGGAACAGGCTCTAAAATCGTACTGAACTTTATTGATGCTCCGGGAGAATTTTATGAAGACATACGTGGCAATGGCGCTCAAACAGTTAAGATACATGAGGCGCAGAACAACCAGGATACATCAGGCGATATCGTGGACTATTTACGCAGTTGTGATGGAATTATTTTCTTGATCGATCCGATAAGAAGCAAAAAACAAGGAGAGTCCTACAAGACTTTGCTACTAAGATTATTTCGAGAATTTCAAAAACGCTCTCGCAAAAATGACAATGACATGGTTACTACACTAGAGCAGTATATAGCATTCTGCGTGACAAAGGTTGACAAAGAGGAGATATGGAGTCAAGGAAAGAAATCAGCAGATTTAGCTAAAGATGTGATGGGTAATCAGTTTTTTACTAAAAAGCTGAAAAATTTTTTCAGCGAGGGTCGGTATGAGTTTTTTTCTGTAGCATCTATTGGTCGTTATCTTGATAAAGATGGCAAGTCGCGGGAAGCTGTAATCTACCCAGACATCCCAGAAACTCAACCGCCTGAACCGCCTCAACCGCCTCAACCGCTACAGGGGGGTTATTCGGGGGGTTATGATCCTGATGCTCCATCAGGAGAACCTAATACTCCCCCTAGTTCTAGTTCGTCATCAGATGATGACTGGGAATCGTTCAACCAGACATCAAACACTCCAGAACTACCTTCGCTCCCCCAACCAACTATTAATACAGAAGTGGAATATGAACCATTCAATGTCATCGCACCGATTAAGTGGTTAATTGATAGCATAGGACTTACGCACTAACACTATGGATAGGGGCAACCACGGGATAATTGCCCCTACAAACCACCAAATATGGATGTTTTGCGAAAGTCCTGTAGCATTCAAAAACAACCACCATCTCGGCAACAATCCAAGGAAAAGTCATAGCTGGTGGCAAGAGTATTTCAGCACAGACTACATTCACACAACATAAAACCCTTTGACCTATGTACTCACAGTTTATTCACGGAAAATTGGTTAGCAACAGAGACCCTAGATATCAGCTTGTTGCTCATAGCGCTGACTTGACCAATGCAGCTAATTTAAAAATTATGGCAGAAAGAACTCATCGCTTTTGGGGTGCAACAGCGCCAGATAGACAACCAAAGGTAGTTGGTATCTTTTGCCAAGGGGATAATTTGGTGTTAGTCAAAGCCGAAACTGCTGTAGATGATCGTGGTCATTCTGTTATCTGCGGAGGTAGCGATTTCGTTCAGCACCGCTATGTTTTTATTCCCGTCACATCCATGTCAGCGTTGCAAGGTCGGGCATTTAAACTACTCCTTTGGATGTTTAAACAACCCATCCCCCTCTTGACAGAGTTTAATGCCAATTTAGAACCTTTATCTATTCCAATTTTAGAAGAGCAAATATCAGCCGAAACTATAGATAAAGAAATTGATAAAATTCGGCAATGCTGGCAATATGGCAACGAGCAAAAGCCTTTAGTTTTATCGGCGTTAGCAGCAATAATTAACGGCAAAAGGCTCCTGCTCACCAATGAGCAAACAGGTATTCCTCCTCAGAACTGGATGGAGATCATTTTGCTCCTACTACCTGCTAGTATTCGTCCTAAAATATCCGTTGCCGTCGGAACCCTTGATGAGCAGCAATGCCCTTGGGCAACACTGGTGGTGAAAACCAATCAACATTCTTCTCGATCGCTGCCCGAAAATATGATTTTGCTGAATCGTGTTAATCAAACATTTCAGGGACAGGCTGACGAGAGTACATTTGAAAACTCCTATGTTGATTACATACGCGACCATATAACCACCGCGACCGCGCCAGATACACTTAAGCGACTGATTCAACAACTAGATACAATTGCTGACAATGATATTACCCTGGAGTCCCTAGCTGACCCCAAAATAATTGTCCGCCTGATTCGCGCATTACCTGAAGAAAAACAAAACGAGTTTTTGACAAAATATCTCTCTGAATTGAGTATCGATATTTGGGATGTGTTAATTCAACTAATAAGCAAGGAAGATTATCAACAGGGATTTGTGTTTGCCTGTCAAGAAATTGTCCGGTTAATTCCCGCATTACCTGAACAAAAGCAAGATGAGTGCTTGACTAAATATCTCTCTGGATTGACTCTCGATATTTGGGATGTGTTAATTCAACTAATAAGCAAGGAAGATTATCAACAGGGATTTGTGTTTGCCCGTAAAGAAATTGTCCGGTTAATTCCCGCATTACCTAAAGAAAAGCAAGATGAGTGCTTGACTAAATATCTCTCTGGATTGACTATCCATATTTGGGATGGATTAATCCCCCTGATAATCAATGAAGATTATCAACAGGGACTTATGTTTGCCTGGAAAGAGTTAGCTAAAAAGGCTTTTTTAGAACCTCAAGCGATTACCCTAATGTTGAGGGTTTGGAGTCGCCTTATAAATGCCAAGTTAGTTCTGCTGCTAGATGAACTAGGGCAAAATTTACCCTTAGCTGAAATATTACTGAAGCAAGGGCTATTAGAGCAGAACCGCCGCGACAGTAAAGATCCTGAAATTGTCTTAAAATTCATTGGACTCTGTACAATTTTGGTAGCTGATAAAGCTAAATCTGATTTCTCAGAGGCATGGGAATTGGCTACCAATCATCTTGCCTTACCACTAACCAAGTTTTTTTTTCAAACTGAGCCTGAGAAAGAGACTTTTTCGCTACTCGATACCGCCCTGCTAGGTGAAGTTCCTGTTGAAGTTTTATCCAACCGTTTCACCTCAAATCTGGCTGGTTTATTGCCTAGTATTGAGGTGGAACAGTTCAAACAGAGTAATTTACGCCAACAGCTTACCACAAAAAACCCAAAAGTAGCAGAATTGCTTGACACCCTTGTTGCAGAGGGCAATGCAGGTTTAACAAAACTGCCGCAGATAGCCCACTTAATAGAGATGGATAACGCCGCAAAGGATAATTGGTACGCAACATTTCTGAAAAAATGGTCTCCTTCCCAGGAACAAGCCAAGTTGCTATTGGTTGAGGTGATTAAAGACACCCCAAATTCTCGTAATAATTTCAGTCGCGATGATTTTCATACAACCTATACTTGGTTTGAGCAACAGCAGCCTGAACTCAAGGCAATTTTCGAGAGCATCCAGCAGAATTATATCTGTGAAAATTGGATCAACTTGGCTCAGGCTATCTATGAAACCCAAAAAGAGCAGACTGAATTTGTGGACACCTTAGTGGGAAATATCTTCCCTGGTCCGGTGATGCAAAAATGGCTCCCGCTAATCGATGATAATGAGGATATCAGGAAAAATGTTATTGACAAATCCTCTGCATGGCAAAGTCTTGCCCTTGACAATTTCAATCAGCTTGTTCCTAGTTCCCAACAGTATGTTTCTGCGTTGACGCGCTGTTTGCGAGATGGCTCGCGCCTTGACTGGATTAAGGGTGACTTACTGCATTACCTTTGCCGAACCTGGATAGAACAAAAGAAAGTTGATGAGGACTTGAAAAATTTTGTCACCAGCCCTAGCGTGACTAATACATTTACAAATAACGACTGGTTAAATCTGCAACGTCTTAGTTGGGAACCAGAAATTGATCTAGAACTACCGCTGGGGGTTAAAACTGCTCTGACCCCCGATCTACTATTGTCTTTGCAGAGTTATGCGAAGACAATAATACCTCGCTACACCTGTCCCAAACAAACGCGCAAGTTGCTTAATGATTGTAAAGCATGGGGTTTAAGTTGCACTGAACAAAAAGATATTCTCAAAGCTGCACTCCCTCAAGCCTGCAATGCTGATTTGATAATCCCCTATCTCTACGATAAAGATAAAGCAATTAATCCCGCTGAAGAACAGCAGTTAATAGGATTGTTACTTCAACTGCAATTGAACAACGAAAAAAGAGAAGAAATATCTGATGTAGAAAAATTTTCTGTCGAGGCTTTCACTCAATACATATTACCAAACAAAAATATGACCCTGCTCAAGTGGTGGCGAGATAAAGCGGTCGAAAAAGAGCTTTACAAAGAAGCATTTTCCAGTGCTGCTCAAAAATATGTGCAGAAGATATCTATAACGGATTTCTTAAACTATCTTGAAGATTTGAAAAAATCTTTGCTAGTTGAAGAGTCTGGCTTGATGTTCAAGGCAACATTTAGCTGGATACCAGTACCAGAATCTTTAATTCAACCCATTATTGATTGTATTTCTAACTCCACATTTTAAGGAAACTCAAATGACTGCACAACCACCTAACTCTAGTCCACCTTGGAAATGCACCGGCGTTTCTACCAATCCACACGCGGAGGCGATCAATAATACTAATAAGTGCCAATACTGTGATAGAATATACGATGATTATCTCAAAGACCATAAAGCTGCCATCAAAAGGAGGAATAGGCTTCTTCATTTAGGTAAAAATCAGGGTGCATATCAAGCTGATATAATATTTAACTGTGGTATAGACCACGGAGTAAAGATGATGAAAAACAGCATTATATACAGCTTAATTACTGCCCAACTAATACCCGTAGTATTGATGGTTGTCACCGGCAGTTTTCCCGACGATTTTGGTGACTGGGTAATAGTTATATCGTTCTCCTCACTTATGGGAATTGGTTGTGGACTCGCCTCCAGTTTTTCCGGTTATAGTGCAAAATATAGTAAATTAGCTAGAAAAAACCAAGACCAAATTGTTATAGCAAAAATAAATGCCTTGATTGCAGAAGGAGCAATAAAGCCAGAGATAGGAATTGAAGTTAAAAGGGCAATTGTTAACCAAATGTCAAAGCAAAGCAAGTTCTGAAGAGCGATCGCTCAGACTCGAATTACACAGTGATTCTATGATGCCCGAGGAAATCAGAGCACCTAATTTTAAGGAAACTCAAATGAATGCACAACCATCTAACTCTAACCAATCTTGGAAATGCACCGGCGTTTCTACCAATCCACACGCGGAGGCAATTAATAATACTAAGAAGTGCCAATACTGTGATAGAACATACGATGATTATCTCAAAGACCATAAACTTGAGATTTTTCAGAAAAGACTACTATCCTATTCTGGTATGGCCGCGATCGCTGCCTTATTGCTACTTATTTCTGCTGGTGTGTATGCAAGACAAAAATTTGCGGAAGCCGATCGCGCAATTAGGCAGCTTGAGCAGACAAAGACTGAACTTGCTCAAGTCAATGCCGACTTAAAGAAAGCAGAACAAGAATTAGAGACAGCCAACGAAAAACTGCAACGAGTTCCTAAATTAGAAAAGTTACTGGCAGACACTCAGAATAAATTAGAGTCAACCAAAACCCAACTGCAAACCACCCAATATAATTTGACGCAAACCAATCAAAACTTGACTCAAACCAAGCATAAATTACAACAACGGGAGCAGCAAATTACTGAAGGAAGTAAATGCGTTAAGTTAATCGGGGAAATTAACAATGTCATCTGGGAAGGTGCCGCGTTAAATCCTGACGGAGTTATGAGGATTCAGCAAACTTTGCAATCTGTTGGTTTCTATCAAGGTGAAATAGATGGAATTTTGGCCTATAGCACCAGAAAATCTATTGAGAATTTTCAGCGAGATTGCCAAGCCAAGTTGGAGCGGCAGTAGTGGCTAAGTCTTTGAATAAATTATGCCTAAAAAATTTATCAAAAAACTCGGTTTTTGTTCTCCCGCTTTCAACCCAGAAACCGGGTTTGTAGCATAATCTCTGCATCCCTACCAAGATTTAATTAAGAAACCCGGTTTCTTTTTACCTACCCGGTTTCTTTGGTGGAGGCGCTTTTCGTGGAGTGTCAGAAACCGGGTTGATTTATGGGTGTTAAGAAACAGGGTTTTTTCACAAAGATTTCGGTTGTGATGCAGAGATTGTCGCAGAAACCCGGTTTTTTTTCTGGGAAGCGATCGCGCTTTTAGTGAGGTTTCAGAAACCGGGTTTCTTAACCAAAATTTTGGTGGTGATGCAACAGTTAACGCAGAAACCCGGTTTCTTTTTCCAGGAGCGATCGCGCTTTTCCTCGGTGTTAAGAAACCGGGTTTCTTAATTAAGCTTTTGGTTGGGGGGCAAAGATTGTCGCAGAAACCCGGTTTCTTTTTTCCCATCAAAAATTAAGCCACGGCAAATTCAGTAAACTGCCGCACATAAGGGGAACGAAATCCCAAAACAATATCGGTTTTTGGCACTCCTAATTCCATCAACTGATTTGCCAATCCTTCTTCTGTAAAATCGCGCTGAATCCAAATCTTGCCATCTTTGATATCGATATGAATCGGACATCCATACATTCGTTCTTCATCATGCCATCCCACATACAACAATAAATAGCGATCGCGTTCTGTATCAAAAACAATTTCAGTAGTTTCTACATCTTTTTCTGACCGATCGCTGGCGTGTTGAGAGATAACTTTCTGAACTAAATCTCGATAATTTAACTTTTCCATAAAATGATCTCCTGTTTTTCTGCATGAAATACCAATAGTTTTATTTGATATCGTTCCAACACCGTTTGCACAAACGAATCTGTGAAAAACTCTTGATAAATATCGTTGGGTACAGCCAAATACAGAACTCGTTCTGGTGCCAATTTTTCCAAGGCTAATTGATAGTTAAGAAACTGACCAACAGCAGTATGAAATTCTGAGATAGTCGATCGGCCAACAAAACTTTTCACCTCCACTGCTATTTTTTGTTCTCCCCTTTCAGCCGATAATAATTTTTCTGCGCCTAAATCTATCTGAATGCTAACTTGCACAGTAACTTTGACAAACAGAGGATCGTGGGTAATTGTCCATCCATCTTTTTCCAGGGCTAAACGCACGGTATCGTGAAAGATATCTTTGGCTGACATGATTAGAAAGATTTATTTTCATCATTATAAGTTAGTCAGTAACCTTTAATAACTTAAGAGGTTAGCCTTTCTACTAAATTATAGCTAAAATCTCGTCATTTTCCCAAGCGATCGCCCCAAAATCCCTCTATCTCAGAACCCATAAACCGGGTTGATTCCTGGGTGTTCAGAAACCGGGTTTCTTAACCAAAATTTTGGTTGTGATGCAACAGTTAACGCAGAAACCCGGTTTCTTTTCAGGGAAGCGATCGCTTTTTCGGGAAATTTATAGTAAAATAAATCAATGCAGACAGTAAAATCCAACCCGTGACGAACTTTAGTAATATAACTCCAGGTGGAGGTCTAACAGCCCATGAATTAGCCGGAGGACATACATTAGCACGGCACGTTGATGTAACAGAAACCAAACTCGCTAATCGGCTTGTTAATCAAATAGCTATTCCCCGCTCATCATCGTTCACCAATCGAGAAATTGCGGAACAAGTCATAGCAGATGCGATCGCGAATAACCAAACCCAAATTACCAATTGGCTTGCTGGTAATTCTTCTCGGTTACAAATCAAGCATACTGCGACTAAATCTATCGGCGTTACTTTAACTCGCGGGGATTCTAATTCCGCACCCGCGCAAAACATACAAATTGTTTTAAAACGAGATTCTAACCTACCATTAGGATACTATATTCTGACGGCATACCCAGAACTATGACCGAAAAAAATTTCCCCGCCCTCGCTCAATTTTGCGGCGCTTACTTTCATCAAGACTGGGAGTTAGAAGCCCCCGATGCTCTCGCCGTTATCAGCAACTACCTTAAAGATGAGTCGCTGGAACAAGTAGAAGCAAACATCAAAGAAATCGAATATTTGCTTTCCCAAAATCTCGCAAATGAGCAATTAAAAAATCTGCTAGAATGTGAATTAAACTGTTACTACAATCCTACTGCTTATGGTATATCTCACTCCGACTGGTTGCTCTGGGTGCAGATATCTCTAAAACAAGGAATTTCTATCAGAAGTCCTTTGTTAGCATAAATTGGTGCAATTTCCGTAAGTGCGATTCCCTCGCGTGAGCTTCGCGATCGCGCCTTTCATGGGTGTTAATAAACCGGGTTTATTACCCAAAATTTTGGTTGTGATGCAACAGTTAACGCAGAAACCCGGTTTCTTTTCAGGGAAGCGATCGCTTTTTCGGGAAATTTATAGTAAAATAAATCAATGCAGACAGTAAAATCCAACCCGTGACGAACTTTAGTAATATAACTCCAGGTGGAGGTCTAACAGCCCATGAATTAGCCGGAGGACATACATTAGCACGGCACGTTGATGTAACAGAAACCAAACTCGCTAATCGGCTTGTTAATCAAATAGCTATTCCCCGCTCATCATCGTTCACCAATCGAGAAATTGCGGAACAAGTCATAGCAGATGCGATCGCGAATAACCAAACCCAAATTACCAATTGGCTTGCTGGTAATTCTTCTCGGTTACAAATCAAGCATACTGCGACTACAGCGGTTTTCAGATTACTGAACCACGGTAGGGCGAAGCATTCCGGCAGTCAGGTTAATATTCTAAGTAATAAGCTATCTGCCGGAATGCTTCGCCCCTACAAAAATTTGTGGTTTACTCAACATAAAATTGCTGTAAACCTATCGGCGTTACTTTAACTCGCGGGGATTCTAATTCCGTACCCGCGCAAAACATACAAATTGTTTTAAAACGAGATTTTAACGTACCATTAGGATACTATATTCTGACGGCATACCCAGAACTATGACCGAAAAAAATTTCCCCGCCCTCGCTCAATTTTGCGGCGCTTACTTCCATCAAGACTGGGAGTTAGAAGCCCCCGATGCTCTCGCCGTTATCAGCAACTACCTTAAAGATGAGTCGCTGGAACAAGTAGAAACAACCATCAAAGAAATCGAACATTTGCTTTCCCAAAATCTCGCAACCGAGCAATTAAAAAATCTGCTAGAATGTGAATTAAACTGTTACTACAATCCTACTGCTTATGGTATATCTCACTCCGACTGGTTGCTCTGGGTGCAGATATCTCTAAAACAAGGAATTTCTATCAGAAGTCCTTTGTTAGCATAAATTGGTGCAATTTCCGTAAGTGCGATTCCCTCGCGTGAGCTTCGCGATCGCGCCTTTCATGGGTGTTAATAAACCGGGTTTATTACCCAATATTTTGGTTGTGATGCAACAGTTAACGCAGAAACCCGGTTTCTTTTCAGGGAAGCGATCGCCCCTTTCTTGCAGATCCAAAAACCGGGTTTTTTCACAAATATTTCGGTGGTGATGCTTTCAATTGTCGCAAAAATCAGGTTTTTTTTTCTCCGCCAAAACCGGGTTTTTTTTCTGTGTCCTCTGTGCCTCTGTGGTCAATAAGATTCTAGAAATCAAATTCCTCTGGATCAATTCCTAAACTTCTCAGTTTGGCTGCTAATTTATCTGCCTTTTGTTTAGCCACGAGTATTTCTTTTTCTGCGGTTAAAAGTCGCTCCTCTGGAGTTAAATATCTTTCTCCTTTGTCATCATACCAATATAGCCATTCTCGGTTAATCCCTTGATAGGTTCCCACCCCACGACCGATGCCTAAATTTATCTCTGATAACCACACAGGTTCACCTGGTAATAATTGATATTCTCCTTCTACAAGTCGATACACTTCTAACCGGGCTTTTCTTTTCCGCAACGGCTTATAAATCACATAATATAAGATGCCCAGTTGAGCGTATTCTAATTTTTTATCGGTATATTCTCCCCGGCGAGTTTGGGAAACTACTTCTAACACCATTAATGGCAGTTTTTGCTCTTCCCATAACACATAGGATAACCGTAAATCTGAGTCAATAATTCGGGGAACTCCGATAGAAAGAAATCCATCAGGAACGATCGCCGGTTGGTAAGGATCGTAATAAATCCCCATATCCACCCCAAAAAACCAATCCATTTTTTCTGACCAAATTAATGCCAGAATTGCTTCAAGTAGTCCAGGAATCAGATGTTGTAGTTGATTATCCACAGGTGTATCATCAGAATCGGGTAAATCTTCAGCGGAAGGCAAGCAATGTCTAGGATTATATTCTAGTAGCATAATCTTAAAAACCGTTTAACGTTATGTTTATTTTAGCAAAATATTGGCAGAATGAGGTAAAAGAAACCGGGTTTCTATCAAAAACTGGGGATTTCAGGATAGATGCTTATAGAAACCCTGAAACAGGGTTCGGGGGCGATCGGGGGACTAGATTAGTCCCAGCAAATCAGCCGATTAATTGCTGTTAGGATCGATTACCGCTTCGATAAGTCTGGTGGATCACATATTTGTAACGGCGTTGCATTCGGCTAGTTATCTTAATTGTTCTTTCCCGATAATTAACTGCCCGGTATGCTTGCGCTATGCCGTCAGGCTTTATGCTTCGCCCCTACAGTCTTACTATCAGATTTACAAATACGAGATGCTTCCTTTGTACCTTGACGCTCGATTCTCCTGTAAATCTGGATCTGAAGACTTAATCGGTCTAAACTGGGCTATAATATCAATCAAACCAAATATATAATCTAACGTCATGCAAGTCTATTTTCGCGAATTTAATCCTTTTGATGTCTGGTTTTGGCTAGAGTTTAGCACCGTTCCTAGCGACCAAGAAAAGCAATATATTGAGGAAGTTCTTGACTCCTGGTTTTTACTCGGTAAGCTGGGCGGATTCAATGCGGAGAATTTACAAGTCCAGGATACTGGGATTGACATTAGTTATATGCATTATGAATTGGATTACGCTGACCAAAGTCTCACTTCTTTAATGCACAATATGGGCGAGTTGGAATACCAGGGAACCTGGGCAAGATGTTGGTTTGATTTGGGCACCAGTGATGCGATCGCGATCGATATCCTGATTAATGCCCTGCAAAAACTCAGCTTAGAATATGTAGAAATCCAGCAACTTATTATTGGGGGAAAAAATGAAGACTGGCCCATAGACTATCAGGATATTCCTGCCCTCTTTGCTGAGGCAAACTATCAAGAATATAATTAATTCAACCATCGGGGATCATCATCCCCATTATCATCGATAGGTAAAAAAATCAAATAATCGGCAAGCATATGCTTTTCCCTAGCGAAGTCTCCCTTACCCGAAGATCGCCGGAAAATCAAGCAATTGCTGCCAATTTAAAGATAACTTTAAAAAAACCGGGCAATATGAATTTTGCTTAAAGTCGTCTCCGAATAACTACAGAGTGATATTGCATCCGCAACGCCGAAGCGCGATCGCACCACTAGCAAAAATACCAAAAATACCAAAATAGAGTCCCAGGTTTTTTGTAACAAAAAATTAAGACATAAACTTATTTGCCTAAATCTGATACTATATAAACAACAGATAAATACCAGCAGTTTACCGTAAAATATGCTGATGATATCGGCACTCATTAGCCAGTTTACAGTAGCCAGTTTACAGTAGCCAGTTTACAGTTAACCAAGCAGTAAAAAAATTATCGAGATTAAGTAAGACGGGTGTAATTCTATAAGCGAAGTCAACATTGTTGCTGGGAATCTATCTGAGTCGATTTATCGCTCGTGAGGTTCTAATCATGAAGGAAAATGAAGTTTTAAACCGATATTCCAGAGGAGAACGGGATTTTCGCGGATTTGACCTATCCTCTGCTAACTTAATTGGTGCGGAGCTTACCCACGCTAACTTCTCCGGGGATAATTTAATGGAGGCATCCTTCGCTCGCGGTCATTTAGAACGCTGTTTTTTAATGGAAGTCAACTTAAACGGTGCATTTCTTTATAGTACCAATTTAAGTTATGTCAAACTCAAAGGTAGCAATTTAATTGAAGCGGATCTCACGAAAGCCAATCTCACCGGCGCACAATTGCCGAATGTGGATCTCACTGGGGCAAAATTAACGGGTGCGGTGCTGGACTGGGTGAGTCTTTATCGAGCGAACTTACCGGGAGTTAACCTCTGTGGGGCTAACTTAAATGGGATTAACTTGCGTTGTGCCAACCTCACGGGAGCTAACCTGAATTGGACTAACCTCAGTGGTGCCAGATTAAGTGGGGCATTGCTCAAAGGGGCACAAATGAATGGGGTGAAACTGAGTCGAGCTTTTTTAAATGGTTTAGACCTTGGCGCGGTAAATTTCAGTGCCATGGAACTCATCGAAGTGAAAATGAGTGGCGGAAAATTTCAAGGTTCTAACTTTAGTGGTGCTAACCTCAGCGGTTCTCAATTAAGAAATGTGAAAATGGATGAGGCGAACTTGAGAGGTGCAGACTTGCACAATAGCAATTTAAGCAAAAGCTGCTTTCTCCAAGCCAACTTAATGAAAACAGACCTGCGAGAAGCTGACTTGAGAAACGCAGACCTCAGTGGTGCGAATTTGAATTTAGCGAAATTGACCGGGGCAGACTTATCCAATGCCAACCTACAAGGAGCATATTTGTGGGGGGCGAATCTCGACGGCGTTTGCTTGCGAGGTGCGGATCTCCGGGGTGCCAGCTTGCGAGATGCGGCGATCGTCGGCGCTGATTTAAGGGAAGCGTTGTTAACAGGTGCGACCATGCCCGATGGTAGTATTCATGGGTAAAGTTTGCGTAAAGTTATTGTGATTAGTTACTGGTTGCTAGTTATTCGTGATTTGTTAAAGCCAATCACGAATAACTAACAACAGGGTGTAGGGTGTAGGGTGTAGGGTGTAGGGAAGAGTGAATAGTGAATAGTGAATAGTGAATAGTGAATAGTGAATAGTGGTATTTCATTGAAATGCATCACTTTTCACTTTTAACTTTTCACTTTCCCCAACCAACAACCAAAGAATCCCTACCGGTAGGGGTCGATGGGAGCTTCACAACTCCCACCTCCCATTCAGAACGGAGCGTGCCACTTTCGCGGCACTCCGCTCCTAGCTGCGCTTGCTAAACCAATAGCATCCTAATGGGGAAGTCGTTAAACGTTCCCGTTTGGCATAGCGTTCATCCTTTGTCCCTTTAAAATCACACCATGTCGTAAGCGACTGGTTTTGTGCGTCCTTTGGACTTACTAATAATCGCTAACTTCACAGCCGTGGCACGTCTGCATATCCACTGGCAAAACCGGCGGAAAAGAGCTTTCTTGCCACATCCCATTCCCAATATTTCATCCGCTTACACACTATCGCTACTTACCATTACTGGTAAGAGAAATATGGGTTTACTTCGTTCCCTAGTGGTGGTTGAATGCGCTTTTAGGGTCTTCCCTGTCCCCCTAGGTATTTCTGGGATTCCTTTGTGACTGACTTGTTAAATTCGTCACCTTTCCCTATGCCATTTTGGACGCAGCGTAACAAGCAGTTTCGCTACTTTTGTTTGGAGAGGGTTCAAGCCGGGAATTCGCTCTCGCTGCCCATGAGCGCTTGACTTGCTGATTTTTCCCATCTGCTTAGGGATGATCAGCTTTCCTACCCGCTTCACGAGTAAAGATAGTGAATCTTTACCGTGGGGTGAGGTGTCTATGACCTCGGAGGAAAAACCCTCCGGGAATCTTTGTCTACAGGACTATCCTGTACACCCCCAGAGTTATGTAGGTCAGAACCTACACCAGACGCACGTTTTGGGTTTTATCCCTAGACTTTCCGCCTGAACGAATCGCACTAACAACTAACAACTATCCTAGTTTGGCTTTGACGATTTCTTGGACTTTTTTGCCATCGGCTTTTCCTTTTAACTGCTGCATGGCAGGCCCCATGACTTTACCGATATCTTTGATGGAGGTGGCGCAGACTTGAGCGATGATCGCTTCAATGGTACTGGCGATTTCGGCGTCGGAAAGTTGACTGGGCAAGTATTCTTCTATGATGGCTAGTTCCTGGGCTTCTTGGGCAGCTAGATCCTCGCGACCAACTTGTTGATATTGCTCGATCGCGTCTCTTCGTTGTTTCGCCAACTGCACCAGTAATTCAATTTCTTGTTCTTCCGTTAAGCTATCCTGACCGGACGGACGGACGCTGACTTCTTTTTCCAGAATCAGCTTTTTGATACTCCGCACCGTTTCCAAGCGGATTTTATCTTTAGCTTTCATGGCGGCCTTAATTTCTTCGCCAATGCGGTCTTTTAAGCTCATAAATATTACCCTTTCTTGACTGTCTTGATTGGTTTTCCACACCCTATCATAACCGATGAAAACATCTGCTTTTGGGAGCGATCGCCGATTTTCTCCTAATTATTATCAAGCAGTTATGCTCACTCAGTCCCCAGATATCTAACTTCCCCCAAATATCTAACCCCCGTCTGCACGGGGGCAGGCTTAGATCGGGATTAAATCACTATAATCTTGAGCAAATTGCGAGGCGGACAGGCTATCAGTTGCCAATTGCGGACTCCACAATAATTCAAAAATCAGCAGATATTCTGGCGGCATTGCGGCCTTTGTAATGCAGCTTTTAATTCAGCGGCAGATTTAATAGATGCAAATAAGGGGCGATCTTAAGCGGTGCCGATTAACAAGGTGACAACAATATAATCCGCTTCAACCTGTTCTAAGTCATCAATTATAGGGGCAGTTTGGGTAATATTTCCCTGAATATTACTGAGGGTTTCTGCACTGAACTTTTGCCGTGCTGATCAAGAAAATGTTTTTAACAATTATTGGGCATTTTTCCGGTCATTCACCGTTTGCGAACTACCAATAAAATGCGTCTAATCTGGATAATTATTTAACAAATTTTCCAGGTAACTTTGCATTGCCATAAACCTAGATCGCTTTTTAGGTCGGTTTCCATGACTAATTGGGATAAGTTGCTTTGAAGCGATTCGCGGTAGCAATCCGCTTCGCGGAATCGCGCTGCGGCTTTCAGGGCAATCTGAATTTTGGTTAGAGTGACAATATCGTTGTCTAATTCATTGGGTTCACTGAGATTAAGCATAGAAAATTTTCCAGAAATTTTTAGGGATTTCAAGGGTCAAAAATCAGCCATAATTTTCACCAGAAATCCTCAACCCCAATTCAGGTTTTAGGAAGAGGGCTGCATGAGATAAAAAACATAACCGAAACAATCTCCAAAGCGATCGCAAATATCAATTTCTTTTGCCCTTGCGGCCAACACCTCGGCCAATCCTGGATTCTGACTCGCTTCAGGTTGTAGCTGACGCACCCGCTTTGCCAATGGGGTCAAATATTCGTCCCACCAAGCCGACCGGGGCAAAATGAAATGATCGAACACTTGATAACCCGCCGCCTCCGCTAATTTTATGTTGCCCGCGATCGGGGTCATGGCTGGATATTCGGCTTGCCAAAAGTCCAGAACTTCTTGGGGGGGTGCGGAAATCAGCCAAGTAGCTTCGCTGACCACCAGGCAGCCGCCCTCTCGTAACAAAGGACGGCACAATTTTAAGCCATTGGCAAATCCCAGGATATAAATCGAAGCTTCTGCCCATATGAGATCGATACTACCCGGAGCATCTTCTAACTGCGCCATATCTTGCTGGCGGATCGTGATTAAATGATCCAGTCCTCGGTCCACGGCAGCTTGCTGAAGTCGCAATAGGTAGGGAAGATGGAATTGCAAGGAAATCAACCGCTGCGAACGGCCACTGGAGTTCCTGCGCTAATACCAGGGTTTGCCGTCCCAGACCACAACCCAGATCCAAAATTTGCCCGCCCCAGGGTTCAATAAAATCGCGCGATCGCAGCCAACCGGGTAAACGATGAATCGCCTCACGTTGCTTCATCGCTGCCGGGGCCTTCCCTGGGGATATCGCAATGCAGGGTAAATAAAGCGTCTAAATCCATACTTTTCTCTTCGTGGCCATAACACAATTATCCAAGAAACCGGGTTTCTTTTAATATTCAACCATTGAGATAATCGGGACATTGGGGAGTTTTTCTCTACCACCCAAGGCCAATAATTCCACCACAAAGCAAAAACCGACTAATTCTGCCCCCGCTTGCTGAACCATCTTAGCCGCAGCTTGAGCCGTACCCCCGGTGGCAATTAAATCGTCAACAATTAAGACGCGATCGCCTTCTTTGAGGGCATCTTGGTGCATTTCCAAGCGGTCGGTGCCATATTCAAGCTCGTACTCCACGGAATAAACCGCCCCTGGCAGCTTGCCCGGTTTCCGCACCGGAATAAAACCCACCCCCAACTTATAAGCCAACGGGGTGCCAAAAATAAACCCACGAGACTCCATTCCCAGAATATAATCTGGCTGAAGGGGCGCACAGACTGCCGCCATCAGGTCAATCACACCTCGCAGACCATCAGGATTTTGCAGTAGGGTGGTAATATCTCGAAACATAATTCCCGGTTTGGGAAAATCAGGGATATTGCGAATGAGAGATTTGATATCCATAAATCGATAATTTTGCGGGTGAATATAAGTTGTAGATTTTAACCAGGGCAAGTAACCAGGGCAAGTAACCAGGGCAAGTAACCAGGGCAAGCAACCAGGGCAAGCAACCAGGGCAAGCAACCAGGGCAAGCAACCAGGCCTAGTGGTGCGATCGCCGTCAGTGCAAATCAACCAAAAATGCCCATAATATGGTGCGTTGGGAGCGGACATTTATCTTTAGGGTTTTTAATTATAAATTTATAATTAGTGACCGCAAAGACGCACCCTACAGCGGAGGAACTCTAGCTTAAAAGCCTGGATGATTAACCTGAATGAATCATAGACCATTCACCAAAAAACTTGCCGGTTTTAACATATGCCACTTGAATTCAGCGGTTGACAAAACGCCCCCAGGAAAAAACAAGTTAGACCCCTTGGGTGAAAGGGTGAGAGGGAATTTTCCGAGGGTCAGATCCTTTCTCAATGGTCGAAATTTAATCCATCGCCTTTTTTCCGGTAGAGATTAAATCGCGACGGCAATTTATGATCAGATAGAGGGCCGATCGCTTTTCGCCCGACCTCTGTAGTCTAATTCTGTAGAATCTGAGAATATACTGATTCTCGTAAACTATTATCCTGATTATGAATAGTGTGGTAGACGTAATGGGCTCTAACAAGCCACCGGATCCGAGCGAACCGCTCATTTTAGATAATTTGCCCGATCCTCCAGGGGAATGGCACAAGGGATGTCCCCGTCGGGGTCGGTTAGAAATAGATTTAATGTTGCTGGCGATTGAAGCCCTGGATCTCGGTGGGTCGGAAGCAATCTTGCTTTTAGCCAAAGACTTAGGACTGCAACCGATTATTAAAAATCGGGTGGCCTTGTGGCGGATGCGGAGCACCAATCCCTTACGCCGTTATAGCCAACGCAGTCCCTTATCCTTAGCAGAGGGGAAAGCCCTGGTCTCGATTGTGGGCTTTTTGGCTCGACGCTTAACCGCATTAATTCGACAGTTGCTCATGGACTACCAGCAACTCAATCGGAAACAAATTCCCGTAGAACACCATTTGCTCTTAGGGAAATATCTCGAAAGATTTAGAGCGCATTTTCGCAGCCGGATGAACCCGAAACGTGCGGCAGTTTTGGCTTATTCTTCTAATGAGAAGTTGAATGAGTTGGCTTTGGAGTTGCTGAGTAAATTACTTATTTGCACCGGCACTGCCGGAATACAACGTTTTTGGATTAGTTTGTTTGATGGAGAAGTTGAATGACTATTCAACGTCAGTATAGTTTGCCGAATTGCCGGTTGATTTTGGAAGGGTTAAGCGAACAGACGACCCTCGGTGCCAATGTGCAGCCTTTGATGTCGATTCTGCTGAATGCTCAATGTTATGTGACTGGATTGGAGCAACCCGTCAGCGGTGGGCTAGATTTTTTTCAGAGTTTGGTGACGGCAGTCAGTCATTATGCTCAGGAAATGTTGAGCGGGGTGCGATCGCCTATTCTGCTACCCAATAATGGTAGTGGGGAGCAGCCGCATCAAGGCACCTGGGTCAACCTCGAAGCCATTCCCGGTAATTTGCATCGCTTAACGGTCTTGTCTGGGGAACTTGGGCGTCAGTCGGCCCCGATCCAGGTGGATCTGACCACGGTGCAGTTATTTGATTTGATTGAAGCGGTGGATCAGTTCTTTGCCGATAAAAGCACTCTCCCCGCATTGACCCTGAGTTTAACCCCGGTTTCTAAGAAATATCTCCGCACCCAAGAACCAGTCGCGAAGAAAGTCGTTCCTTTGGCAGTGGGAGTCTCCGGTTTAGCGATCGCCGCCACCGCCTTTTTCATGGCACCGATCCCAGAAATTAAACGGCCTACAGAGGATCCGGTAACACAGTCCACTCGGAATGAAATCACCGATGGGAAAACCGCCGGTTCTTCCGGGGCAAATCAGCCACCGGGAACCGCTAACTCTGGTTCACCCCTGTCCGCTTCAGATTTAGAAACCCTTCTGGCGCAAACTCCAGAAATTACCGATCCCACCAGACTGACAATTTTACAGCAGCAATTGCGGAATCAACTTGTGGAGACTTGGACAAATCCGGCAACGTTTACCGAACCGTTAATCTATCAAGTTTCCGTAGCCAAAGATGGGGCGATCGTCGGCTACAAAGCGGAAAATGATGCCGCCAGAGATTATGTTGAGCAAACCCCCTTATCGCAAATTCTGTACAAACAGACTGGCGGTGGCACCACTCCGGTGGAAGAAATTGGCTTATTTAAAGTGGTACTCGAACCCAATGGGGTGCCAGAAGTGAGTCCCTACCGGGGGCTAACCGGCAGACCCAGCCCACCGCCTGAGATTCAAGATCCGGCGATGGTGGAAACCTTATTTAAGCAGTTGCGTGACAATCTGATTGACGAGTGGAAAACGACACCAACATTTCAGCGGGATTTAATTTATAAAGTTTTGGTGACAGAAGATGGGGCGATCGCCGACTACGAACCGCAAAATCAACCAGCCCGAGATTATCTTTATGAAACGCCTCTGCGCCAATTACATCAGCCTTCTGCGGCTCTGAGAAAAAACAGTGACGGTAACTTAGCTTATGTTCCAGTGGTCAGCTACCGGGTGGTATTTACCCCCAGACAAGTTCTAGAAGTGACCCCTTGGAACGGCTGGTAAATCGCGATCGCCCTACCCGCGTATCCGGGAATACTTCTGAGCTATGATCCATAGCGCTGAACCGTCACTTCCATCTCTGGTTGGAGAACTCGATCAATTACCCCAGGGGATTATATTCTGAGGCAGCACTAAAACAAAAGTCCTGATTTTACTGCTATCCGTAGGGGCAATTGATCCATTGCCCCTAACACCGAGCCTGATCGTGCGTAAGTACAGAAAATCAACGCAGCAACCGGGTTTTTGCTCAGTCCCTGAGCAAAAACCCCAGATGTTAACTTTTTTTAACCCGCCAGATCCCAGGAAACTGATTTTTTATTGCCAAAACAAAAAACGTTAAAAAACTATAAAAAATTCTCGCTCAAAAAGGAGAATTTAGGTTGCACAGTTCCCATATTGCACGGGAAAATATCCCCGCCGGAAAAATAAAACTTCAGAGTGGCAGCCCTGGATAGAATGTTGTCAAATCCGCTTGGCGTGGGTGGTTGTAACCGGGCAAATAGATAGTGTACTATTGAAAAATAATTCAGTGCCAGTCTATGCTCTATGATATCTATTATTTGGGGCGATCGCGCCAAACAATAGATAATTACAGGCCGATATCTCAAAGATCAAGGCATTCGCTTGCTGTCCTCATAACCGAGATCGTCAGCTAGATCCTCAAATAGAGTCATCAACAAACCCCCGGTAAATCAGACCCCAAAATCTCTGACCCCCGCCTTCAAGGGGGCAGGTTTAGTTAAAATATCTAGACCAAAACTAGGCCAAAATCACTCGCTTATTTACCCTTCCGGTTCTATGCCCACTCAAAACCCCAACGCAGAGTTTCCGGTTTCGTTTAATGGCAATACCGCCACCGTTCACTTACCACCTCGGATCAGCATATTGGAAGCCGTTGCTTTTAAGCAAACCTGTCACCAACTTGCCGAGCGTGAGCCAACTCCGCACAAAATCGTACTTGATTGTAGTCAAACAACTTTTATTGACAGTAGTGGAATTGGTGCTTTAGTTTATAACATCAAAACCACCAGACAACAGAAAATTTCCTTGGTACTCTGTCAAGTGCAACCGCAAGTCATGGCAGTCTTATCCATGACCGACCTGTTACAACGAGTAACCATTGAGGAAATGCCTGATTCTCAGCCAAATTATCAGCCAAATTCCCGGCCAAATTATCAGCCAAATTATCAGCCGAATTATCAGCCAAATTATCAGCCGAATTATCAGCCGAATTATCAGCCAAATTATCAGCCAAATTCCCAAAAATCCGGTCGGCAAGTCATTCCCACCTTGGATAAGGAACAAATGGCCTCTCTACCGACGACTCATCCCTCGGTGAAATCTAAAGTGAAACGCTTGATCGATATTGTCGGGGCGCTCGTGGGTTTAGGCATTACGGCGGTTTTATTTATTCCGATCGCCGTAGCCATTAAACTCAATAGTCCCGGCCCAATTTTATTCGGTCAAATTCGTTGTGGTTGGATGCATCGGCCATTTAAAATGTGGAAATTCCGCTCCATGTACATTGATGCGGAAGCGCGGAAATCAGAGGTCAAAAACGAAATTGAAGGGGCGAAATTGTTCAAAAACAAAAATGACCCGCGAATTACGAAAGTAGGCCGTTTTCTGCGGCGCACCAGTCTCGATGAACTGCCACAATTTTGGAATGTGCTTAAAGGAGAGATGAGTTTGGTGGGAACCCGACCCCCCACTCCCGATGAAGTGGAACGCTATGAAATTCCAGAATGGCAACGGCTAGACGTGAAACCGGGCATGACCGGCGAATGGCAAGTAAATGGCCGCTCAAGCATTAAAAATTTTGAAGATGTCGTTCAGTTAGACCGACAATACCAAAAAAACTGGAATTTGCTCTATGATATTAAGTTAATACTCAAAACTATCTGGGTAATTTTTCACAAAAATAGTGGAGCTTTGTGAAGTTACCGAGAACCATAATCCAGTGATTCAAGATTTATCCTTATTCCTTAGAAATTGTGTTAAAAAACCTTGGAAGCTGGTGGAAGCAATTCACAGCCCAGCTAAACAAGCAAGCGGAAAAACCAGAGCCACCACTGAAGCGATCGCAAATTCAGGTATTAACCGATCTGAATCAGTTAGAAAATGTCCTAGAATGGTTTGAGCAATTCAATGCTTTACCTGTAACCAATGAATTCTGGTGGCAATGTCAAACTGCTTTGGCAGAAGGCTTCACCAACGCAGTCCGCCATGCTCATCATAATTTGCCTCGTACCACTCCAATTGATATTGAAGTCACCGTACTTAGCAATTGGTTTGAGATGCGAATTTGGGACTATGGCCAGCCTTTTGATTTGCAATCAAAACTCAAATCGATTTCTCAAGAAAAATACAACCCCCTCGAGCGCACCAGCGGCAGAGGAATACTATTTATGGATCGGTTAACCGATGAGTTAGATTACAGTCGAACCCCCGATAGCCGTAATTGCTTGCTGTTGAGAAAAAAAATTGGTTGATTAGGAAATCCATTAGCTTACTGCTCTGATAATTTGGGCAAAACAGGGTGGAGACTTTATCAAGATACTCACTCCAGATCCTGGATATTATATACAGTATATTGTATCTTAATGCAAAAAATATTTAATGTCAGGTTCTATCCCGAAGACAGAGCAATTGGCTCATCATAAATTATCAATCTCCATCATTGAAAATCGCGATCGCTCTTGGGGTCGCAAGAAAGCTCTTAATATGGCAGTTGAAGCAGCATTTAAAGACCTCATGCGCCTAGCCGCGCAAATTTGTACCACCCCCATTGCCCAGATCCACTGGCGAAAGAGGGACGGCAGTTGGTTAAGGGTACAACCAAACAATTCTGCCGAGCCGATTTTTGCTCCTGATATCGGGTTTTGTCTCTGTACCATCGAGCAATCAGGATTATTCATAGTTCCAGATACCCTCCAAGATCCCCGATTTAGTCATCATCCTTTGGTGGTCAATCCTCCTGCCATTCGCTTTTATGCCGGAGTCCCCCTGCGAACCGCTGATGGCTATTTGTGGGGAACCCTTTGCATTATGGACGATCAACCGCGATCTTTAACCGACCCACAAAAAGACGGACTAGAAATTATTGCTCGACAGGCGATCGCCCTTTTAGAATCTGGGGTCAAAGATCCAGAACTCCAGCATTCAGAACAGCAATTCGTCCCACAAATTCAGCAGTCCAATGGCGACAAAAATATCACCTCACGATTACTCGAAACCCTGTTACCACAGACGTTTAATTTAATGGCGATCGTCCGGTCGTCAGACCAAGGATTTCTCTATGTCAACCCCTCTTGCTGTGAAGCCCTCGGTTACACAGAAGCAGAATTTAGTCATCTCTCTTGGGGCAATATTCTGCATCCAGACTGTGGAGAAGATTGCTGGCAATTACCACAACTATTGATTTCTAAACAAACATTAGAAAATGTCGAATTAATTTTATTAACCAAAGAAGGCGATCGCCTCTTTTGTCAGGGCAAAATATTTTGTCATTGGCAAGACGGAAACCCCTGCTCCATTTGTGTTATTCTCCAGGACATCACCGCCCAGAAAAAAGCGGAAGCCAAATATCGACAAATCTTTGAAAATGCCACCCAAGGACTTTTTCAAGCCACCTTATCCGGTGGTTACACCACCGTTAATTTAGCCCTAGCCAAAATATATGGCTATGATTCTCCCCAACAATTTCTCGCCAGCGTCAGCAATGGCGCTGAATTATATGTCAATCCCGATCATTGGGCTGACTGCATCAAAAAGCTGACCGTTGAAGGTCGCATCTGTTGCGAAGCCGAAGTAAAACGACGGGATGGCAAAAAAATTTGGATCGAAGAAACCTTTGAGCTCTTGTGCGATCTCCACAACCATCCCATCGGGGTGGAAGGCTTTGTGGATGATATCACCAGCCGAAAACAAGCGGAAACCACCTTACAAACTACTCGCGATCAACTCCAAGCGGTCTTAGATGCAGTACCCGGAACCGTGTCTTTAATTAGTTCTAATTTTCGGTATCTAGGCGCTAATCGACATTTAGCCGCCACTTATAATTTACCCCCAGAAGAGTTTGTCGGTCGAGAAGTCGGCTTTCGTGAATCAAAATTTGGTCAATTTGTGCGGGAATTTTTTGCCAATCAAACCGAGGAAGCCTCTATAGAAATTGACACAAAAGTCAATGACGCTTTTCACAGTGATATGGTGATTGCCAAAAAATGGCAAGGCAATGAAGCCGCTGTATTTGTCGGCATTGATATTACCGAACGCAAACGGGCAGAAGCGGCTTTACAAGCGGAACTAATGGAAGCCGCCGATTATGTCCAATCTCTGTTGCCAATCCCCGCCATCGAACCTGTCCGCATTGATTCTCGCTTTATTCCCTCCCAACAACTCGGAGGAGATTGTTTTGATTATTATTGGTTGGATGACGACCATTTAGCCATTTATTTACTGGACGTATCGGGACATGGTTCGCGGGCAGCATTGTTGTCCGTGTCCGTACTCAACTTTTTGCGATCACGCTTTCTGCCCAACACCAACTTTTATGAACCCAATCAAGTGCTCAATGCCTTGAACCAAGCATTCCAGATGGATCGACAGCGGAATATGTACTTTACCATTTGGTATGGAGTCTATAACCGAAGCACTAGAAGTTTACTCTACTCTTGTGCCGGTCATCCCCCCGCCATGTTAATCACCAAAAATCCCGAAAACCTTGTGGAAGTCAAACAACTTTCTACATCGGGTTGTATCCCTATTGGTATGTTTCCCCAAGCAAAATATATCAACGACTCTTGTCAAATTGAACCGGCATCCAACTTATACATATTTAGTGATGGGATTTATGAAATTCCCTTACCCAATGGCGAAATCTGGCAATTAGATAACTTCATTCAAGTCCTCGCTGATTACACCGAGAAAAATCAATGTAGTCTGGAAAATATTTTACAAGCCGTTCGTTCATTAAACTTTGATGATGCGTTTAATGATGACGTATCACTCTTGCATTTTGCCTTTGATTAATTCAGCCTAAATTTTTTCTTTAGATCGACATTTTCACCCAAACATTTCCCATCAAACAAAAGGTGCTGTTTCAGTTTATTAAAATCTTTTTCCAGTTTTTCTCCGGGCGAGGCAATTATTAAATCATATAAAATTATGGGCGATCGTAAGACCGCCCATAATTTTATTGATTATCTGATTTTTTTTAGCTGGAAAAACCTGAATTATATTTTACTAATCAATCAGGATAAAAAACAATTCATTCTCCTTTTATTCTCCTTAATTACGATTATTTTTTTGAGCAAAATTTATGCTTAAATTCCTCTTCATCACGAAAAATTTCGATGACTTTATTCAAGCCAGAAAGTTCAAATAACATATTGAGTTGATTATTCAGAGAACACACATAAATGTGCATCCCCGCTCCTTGAACAGTTTTAATGGCTAAAACCACCGCACCTAAGCCAGAACTATCCATAAAAGTCACATCTTTAAAATTAATTAAAACGATGTCAGCTTTACTCTCAACATCAGAAGTGAATTCCAGACATTTGTTAACCTCCTGATTAAACTGACTAGCTCTAGTGCGGTCTAGCAGCCCAGCGGGTCGAATAAATTTAATCACAGGACTCATAAGGCTATGTTTTAGTAAATTGATTTGACAACGATCCACGGCAGCAGCGATCCATAACCTACGCTGCTCTAATCACAAGTTTAGTGAATTGGACAACGATTCTCATCTTAGCTTGCCATGTGCCGCTTGGAAGGTTCAGATCGCAGAACCTTTCACCAATATATCCAGGGTTGAGGCAGGGGGAATCAAGCGATCGCTCCTCCCTCAAGGGATAAAATGACCAAAGAAAGCCCCCGTCCGGGTTTTCAGATTCCCGCTCCCATGACTCCGAAATCTAGGATGAATTTGAGCCAGTCTGTTAAAGTCTGAATATTAAGGGATCCGTGACTTGGAACTCCTTGCCCAAGGCACCAATTTCGTCACCGGAATTTCGTCACCGAAATTTCGTCACCGGAATTTCGTCACCAGAATTTTGTGACATTTGTTAAATGTCAAACTTTTAGCCTTGAACGTGCATTCCTGGACGAGGTAGGGCTAAACCATTCACCCCACCCGGATAATTTCCCGATTCTCCATTCGTCATATAAGGCGATGGAGAAATTCCCCGATTTGGGGGATAATTTTGTGGATAATTCGGTGCATTTTGTGAATAATTCGGGGGATAATGTGGCGGATAATTCGGTTGCATCATCATCGGATTATGATAAATCCCAATCACCCCCTCTAATTTCGCCCCGCCAAGATTAGCTCCGGTCAAATTTGCACCAGTCAAATTAGCGCCCCGGAGGTCGGCATTGCCGAGATTCGCATTTCTCAAGTCAGCATTACTCAGATTGGCATCTTTTAAATCTGCATCCACTAACCGCGCACCACTCAAATCAGCATTAGATAAATTCACTTCCAACATTTGCGCTTGAGCAAGATTAGCCCCACTGAGGTGAATTCCACTCAAGTTGGCATGATTGAACTGAGCCCCAATCAGATTGGCTCCCTGAAACTCGGCTCCACTTAAGTGGGCTTCGCTTAAATTACTCTTGACGCAATTCGCAAAACTGAGGTCTGCACCACTGAGGTTTGCTCCAGTCAGGTTGGCTTCAAATAGATTAATGCTTTTAGCATCTAAACCACTCAGGTCAGCATTTTTCAGATTCGCTCCGACTAAATTAGCAAAACTCAGATCCGCACCACTGAGGTTCGCTTGACTCAGATTTGCCCGATTCAGGTTGGCAAAGAGTAACTTAGCACCGCTGAGATCCGCTTGACTCAGATTAAATCGCGGCAGGTTGGCATCATGGAGAATGCCCCCTTGACATTGTTTAGTTTCTAGTAAGCGTTTGATGTTATTTGCATTCATGTTGTTTTTATGATCGGTGAGATTTTTGGCTTCGTCACCAGGGACATAACGAATTAAGCAGTATGTTGCCGATGATGATGATTATATTTTGTTAGCAGTTTAGTAGCTTGTAGGGCGGGAATCGGCGGACTAAACAAAAAACCTTGCATATCTTCACAATGCATTCCCCGTAAGACTTCTAATTGTTCCACGGTTTCCACCCCTTCGGCGATCACGCGGAGATTTAAGGCGCGACCGAGGGCAATCACCGCTTGGGCGATCGCCCGATCTTGTTCATCGATGCTAATATCTCGGACAAAAGACCGATCCACTTTCAGGCTATGGAAAGGGAATTTTTGCAGATAACTCAGGGAAGAATAACCCGTGCCAAAATCATCCATCGAGAGGTGAACCCCTAGAGACTGCAATTGACCGAGCACCTTGCCAGTCCATTCCACATTTTGCATGGCGATGGTTTCGGTGATTTCCAACTCCAGCAAATCCGCAGGCAGACCGGTTCTGGCTAAAGTTTCTCCCACCATCTCCACCAAGTTGGCTTCTTGAAATTGACGCGCTGAGAGATTAACTCCCATACGGATCGGTGAAAAGCCCGCTTGTAACCAAGATTGATTTTGCTCGCAGGCATTGCGTAGAACCCATTCCCCAATTTCCACAATCAGTCCCGTTTCTTCCGCCAAAGGGATAAAGCGACTGGGGGGCACCAGACCGAATTCTGGGTGTTGCCACCGCACCAATGCTTCCATGCCAAAGATTTTCCGAGTTTTTACATTAACTTGAGGCTGATAATGCACTTGTATTTCGCCGCGTTCTAAAGCCGCGTGCAAACTATTTTGCAACGCCAACAACTCCGAGGCTTGAGAATTCATCGTCGCACTGTACATTCGGTAAGTAGACCGCTGTTCTTTGGCCTGGTATAGAGCCACGTCCGCATTCCCTAGCAATGTTTCCATGTCTTGACCATCCTGGGGATAGACCGCCATACCAATGCTGGTGGTGATGTGCAAGGGGTGTCCGTCTAGGTCAAACACAGGTTTTAAAGCGGCAATAATTCTTTGGGCGACATGAACTGCATCATCAGGAGTATGAATTTGGGGTAGCAGCAAGGTAAACTCATCACCCCCCCACCGGGATAGGGTGTCATTTTGCCGCAGACAATGACAAATCCGTTGGGCTACTTGCTGTAGGAGTAAGTCCCCGATCGCATGACCGAGAGTGTCGTTAATGGTTTTAAATCGGTCTAAGTCCAAAAACATCACCGCCAAGTGATGACCCTGATGCTGGGCTTTGGTTAGCGCTTCTAAGAGACGCTGATTATATAAAGCCCGGTTTGGTAGTCCGGTGAGCAGATCGTGAAACGCTTGGTAGTTGACTTTTTCTTCCGCGTGCTTCCGTTCTGTAATATCACTGATTAAGCCATCGTAGGAGACGATCTGACCGTGGGCATCTTTGCGGACAACTGGGGTATTTCTCACCCAACGGAGTTCGCCATTTTTGTGGATAATCCGATGTTCTAAGGGTTCGGCTTTTCCTTCCGTCAGAATTTGCGCCGTTTGGTTTCTTACGGGTTCCAAGTCTTCGGAGTAAACAATTTCATACCAAAGTTGAGGATCTGCTTGATATTCTTCTGGGCTATAACCTGTGACCGCAATACAGCCATGACCATGTTCCGTGGCGATCGCCTTGCCGTGTTTCACTCTCACCGTATATATATAGTCAGTGACAGACCCCAGGAGTTGTTTATAGCGGGCTTCGCTTTCTCGGAGTGCTTGTTCCGCTTGCTTGCGTTCAGTAATATCGATCCCCGTAGTCATAATTGCCGGTTCCCCCTCATAAATGACTGGGGTAAAAGTCGATGCCATCTGAATCCGATGGCCATCAACCCGAATCAGTTGATGTTCAACTGGATCTAAAATGCCATTATTTTGGCTGGCTTGCTTAAATTGAGATTGAATTAATGCTTTATAATCTTCTAACCAAAATTTTTGCAACGGTTGACCGAGCACCAGCTTAGAATTCCTGGTTCCCAGGAGTTTTAAGGCGGTGGGATTGACAAAGACTAATTTGCCTTTTTTGTGAACAAAAATTGCCGCTGGGGATAATTCAATCAAATTACGGTAACGTTCTTCGCTGCCTTTGATGGTTCGTTCCATCTTTTTGCGATCGCTCAGATCGAAAGCTGTCCCCAATAGGCCAACTTTGCGATCGAACTTAATTAATTTCACCGTAAAATCAACCCACCGTTCTTCACCTGCTTGGGTGAGCATTTTAATCTCTCCTCTCCAGGTGACAGGCTGCTGAGTATTTTTTTTATGCTGCAAGCTTTTTTTAATTTTTTGGTGAAAGTCGGGATGAATCACCTGCCAGCAATTCATGGCGAGCAAGGTATTTTTACCATAGCCGGTTAAGGTTTCCATTGCTGAATTAACGTAAACGAACTGTTTGTCTTGATAAATAAAAGTTGCAATAGGAACCGTTTCAGCGAGTTGGTAAAACTTCTTTTCATTGCGTCGTGCTTCTTGCAAATGGTGACTATCTGTAATATCTTTAATTAACAAAAAAACGCCTTTTAATTTATTGTTTTTATGTATTTTTGCCCAATAAATCAAGGCAATTATTTTTTCTCCTTGTTTAGTTTTTAATTTTTTTTTGATTTGTTTTATTTCGGGAATTTTGACTTCAATATTCTGAGTCTGCTGAAACAAAAAATCACTTTTACCCAGAATTGCATTAACATTATTATTTAATAACTCATCCGCATTGTAGCCTAATTTTACTAATAAATTTTCGGCAATAAACTGAATTCTACCAGAAGCATCCAGAATTATTTGACTATCGGTGATTAAAGGATGAATTATCCGAGAATTTTTAACGGTTTTTATGGCGAATTTATTTAAATAACTTTGGGTGGCAAAATCATTTTTTTTCTGCTTCAGTTGATTGGCGGTATATTTAGCTTGGTAAATAAAAATAGCAATTCCGCCCAGGGTCAAACCCGAAATTACCATAAATAATTGAAAGTCATAAATATGTAAATCATCTAAATAATGAGAAAAATGAGAAAAATGATTTGGTGGGGGCAATAAGCGATCGGCTTTACTGGTATAAACTTCTGGATATATTCCCGTGTACAATAAGGCTGATTTTAACTGAAAATTTTGGTATTTTTTCTCATTAAGATTATCAGAATATGCACCTAATTTGACCCATTTATTTTCAAGAATTAATGCGCTTATGGCATTTTTTGTAAAATGTTCATGCAAGCTTATGCTAATTTTGTTTTGATTAATAGAGGCAAATTTTTCATCAATTATGGATGATTTTACTCCTAAATTTTCCGATATTGTTATTCCAGTAAGCGAGAATAATTTTGCAGAAAATATGGAAATTTTTTCTGCAAAACTTATTATATGCAAGGGTTGGCAAAATCCGCATATAATTAGCAGAATACTAATTCTGACGAACCTGTGAATATTTTTTTTCATCGTTAAAAACCATTGGGAAATTAAGAGATTCCTGAGAACAGGAATTTGCCATAAACAAATCTAAAGAATCGCTGGAACATATAGCATCTCCAGGAATCGAAACAGATTGTGAAAAACAGGCTAAACAAACAATATTCAGCGCACAGACAGTCATCTTAACACAGTCATATGAGAGATCAAATAACCCACTTTTATCATTGCACCCACTGATTTTTTTGAATCGAAAACTATCCCTTGAAAAATCGATTAACCTAAAGTGGCACAAAACCTGGATAAGCTAAAATTTGACATATGCACACCTTGATTCTACTCTTCTGATTTTACTACGTGCTGGAAGCATCCCCCAGAGAAATCATTGACCAACCTACATCGAAAGTTTTCAGGTGTAAGGATCTGAGCGTTTAGACAAGGATCGCGGTGATTACGATCGGTGAGACTAAATAAGTAGCGAGGTTAAACAGCGAGATTAAGCACGGAAACCCTGTTTCTGTCGCTTCGGTTGCATCCGCAACGCCGAAGCGATCGCACCCCACAAAATAGGGGCAACAGGAGTTTCCCTAGGGGGGCTTCGTCCAACATTGGTGTCAACCCCCGCGAATGCGGGGCAGGGAATTAATTCCCTGCCGTTGGTGGAAACTTGAGCTTAAGTGTAATTATCAAGACCAAATCGTCATAGTTTCCAGGGCGGCAAATTGGCGATCGCCTCTCCGCCAGAGTTATTTACAGTTCTTCGGGGTTAATTCCCTGCGATCGCAGTAACTCCGCGAGTCGTTCAGCCCGTTGGCGTTCCACTTCCGCCCGTTGGCGTTCCGCTTCCGCCCGTTGGCGTTCCGCTTCCGCCCGTTGGCGTTCTTGCTGTAATTCTACTTCGGCTTGTTGGCGTTCCGCTTCCGCCCGTTGGCGTTCCTGCTGTAACTCCAATTCGGCCTTTTCCGCCCGGTGGCTTTCAATTCTTGCTCGTTCATCTCCGGTTAGTAGCAAATTACCTTGACTATCCCACCACCGCAGCCACGGCAATTCTAAGTTGCCATATTGTCCGAGCCAAATGCCCAATTCTACGCCCATTGGCTCAATGGGATAGTGACCTCGTTCATTCGCTGCCACTAACTCATAATGATTGGCGATTAGGCGATATACTTCTACACTGGCTTTCTGTACTTCATAAATCGCATAAAAAGCCGGACGGATCACTTGTTCATATACCCAAAATTTACCGGGTTTTTGGCGTTCTCCAGAGAGTTGGGATAAGGGAGTGCGATCGCGTTCTTCTGAACCATCTCCTGAGACAAATTCAATGGCAATTAAAGGAGGAATATATTCCTGCCATAAGACATAAGAACGTCTGAATTGTCCATCCAAAGTTGGCGGAACGTTGGGAACATAAAACCAGTCGGGACATTCCGCCCCTTTTTCTGGGGGTTGGGTTAATCGCCAATAAATCCCACAGTCTTGACCGATCGCATATTGTTGGTCTGGATGCAGTTGATCTAATGTCGATTTCAGAGAATCAGTGAGTAAAATACTTTGGGGATGCTCCTGAAAGTTTTTCACAAAAGTACCGTCGGAGTCAGGTAGTTGAGTATGGTCGGGAAGGCTAGTAATTCCCAGTTCTAATGATTGGGCGATGGCCATAGTTAATTGTTTCTCATCGCAGTTTATAGGGTATATTATAGCATTTTGAAAGGATTTGATTGGTGCGATCGCCTCTCCAGGTTCATTACCCATTATCCATTACCCATTATCTATTACCCATTACCTATTATCCACTTAGGATAAATGAAATTTACTGGGCAAACTAAACAAACGATTTGCCTCCGACGCAAACAGTGGTGGACTCAAAAAATTACCTTGCATTTCGTCACAATCAAATGTCGCTAAAATTTCTTGTTGTTCGGGAGTTTCAACTCCTTGAATAACCACTGGAAAACCCAGTTGATTTCCCAAATCAATCATGGTGCGTAGTAGCGCCAATTCTTTAGATTTTTTTGCTACTTTTTTGAGAAAAAAACGATCAATTTTAATCCGGTCAAAAGGCAAACTTTTGAGTGCTGTTAACGAGACAAGCCCACTGCCAAAATTATCCAAAGCCAAAGCAATTCTCATCCGGTGTAACTGCTGCAATCTGTGGCGAGTAAATTCTAAATCTTGCATCGCCGTAGCTTCATTAATTTCTAAGCCCAAACATTCAGGATTAACTCCCGTTGCTTGTAACACCTCACTGATAATAGCTAATAAATTTTGTTGCTGAAATTCTGCCGCTGACAAATTGATCCAAACTTTAACCGGCGGCCAGCCAAGGGTTTGCCAAATAGACAGTTGCTCGCAAGCACTTTCTAAAATCCAGCGACCTAACTTGACCATGAAGCCCTTTTCTTCTAATAAAGAAATAAATTTTTCTGCTGGCAGTAATCCGAGGGTGGGATGCTGCCAACGAATTAATGCTTCCACTCCTCTAATCTCACGGGTTGTTGGGTGGAGTAATGGCTGGTAAAACAGGAGAAACTCTTGTTGGTTCAACGCCTGTTCCGCATTATTTTCTAATAATAAGTATTCGGGAATTTCCGAGTGCATATAGGGAGTGTAAAATTCATAGCTATTTCGTCCCGTTTCTTTGACCCGATATAATGCGAGATCGGCATTTTGCATCAAGGTGGACGCATCGATGCCATCTTCAGGATAAATGGCAATGCCAATGCTACAACTAATATATAGTTGATGCTCATCGATCAGAAACGATTGCTGGATGGAGTTAATAATCCTCTGGGCAATATGACCAGCATCGACTGAATGGTGAATCTGATTCAGGATGACAATAAATTCATCGCCTCCCCAGCGAATAATCATATCATCTTCTCGCTGGGACTGTTTTAATCGTTGGGCGACGATTTGCAAAAGTTGATCCCCTACTCCATGACCTAAAGTATCGTTGATGATTTTAAATCGATCTAAGTCGATAAACAGGAAAGCGGCTTTTTGCTCTTGCTGTTGCGCGATCGCCAGCATTTTCGGTAGAGATTGTTCGAGTTGCTGTCGGTTGGGTAAACCTGTTAAAAGATCGTGAAACGCTTGATGGTGAATCAGGACTTCTTGCTGATGGCGTTGGATCGCACCACCAATACTACCGGCGATCGCCACTAAAATTGATGCTTCACTTTTTGACCAAGACCTTGCCGTTTGGCAATCATCAAATCCCACATAGCCAAAAAATTCTTCTTGGACAATAATAGGGACTAACAAACTGGAAACAACATCGGGATAACCAAATACAGCGCGATCGCCTGGACTCATTTGCTCCGTCAAGATCGTCAAGGGTTCACCAGCTAATAAACAGGGGAAAATCTTTGAGTCCGTGGGAATCAGCAGATGATCCGCTGTTTTGGCGCTGGAAATTCCCTCAGCAGTCCACTCATATTCCATAATTAAGCTAGGTTGACTGGCGAGCCGAGCGCCAGTCAATTCGCAATTAAAATCGCAATTTTTTCTTTCTATGCAGACATAAACCCGATGCACTCCCACCACTTCCCCTAATTTTCCTAACCCACGATTCACCGCTTCTCGGTGGTTAGGATTTAACAATAATTCATTCATAGCTGCGGCCACAGCTTCCAGCAAGCGATCGCGTTTCAGCAATTCGATTTCTGCTTGCTTACGCTGGGTAATATCAACTACCGTCCCCTCATAGCCAATGATTTCTCCCGCAGCATTGCGAATTTTTCGCGCACATTCTGAAATCCAAATAATTTGGCCATCTTTCCGATAAATTTCTGATTCAAATGCCCAGACCGCATCTTGTTTTTCCAGTAAGTGGCGAAATTCATTCCGACGTTGAGGATTTACATAAAGTTGATGCTCAATATCGGTCAGATTAGCCATCATTTCTCCAGGGGAATCATAACCGTAGATAGTCGCTAACATCGGGTTAACAGTTAGATAACGACCATCGGCGGTGGTTTGAAAAATGCCCTCCACCGCATTTTCAAAAATACTCCGATATTTTTCCGTAGTCTCTTTTAATTGTTTTTCGGTTTGTTTTTGATGGAGTAACACGGTCAATTGAGGCATCATATTTTGAATCATCTCCAGTTTAACTGGATTTTTCGGGTTAGATTTCAGCATAAAAAATAAAATTACAGCAACGACTTCATTTGAAATCACAACGGGGATACCAAAACCGGATTTGACTCCCAGTTTTTTCGCCATTTCGACTCTGGAAAAAAAATTTTTTGACAATTTAGAAATATCAGGGTAAAATTCTGATTTTTTCGTCACCCATATTCGTCCGGGCAAACCGATATTAGGGGGAAAAATAAATTCTAAACTATGGGTTCTTAATTGAGCGATCGCCAAGGAATCCCGATTAAATTTAGATTGACTACATTGCAAATAATCCCCATTCGGACTGGGAACCCACACTTCTCCATAATCCCAGTCCGTTGCTTCACAAATCCGCTCTACTGCAAGGCTTAAAGCGGTATCAAGATCGTCAGCAGCCGCTATCTCTAAAATTAGCCTTGGCAATAAAGACGCATACATTTTTATGTCCGTATAACCTCGTTGTTCTTGGAAAGCAATCATTTTGTTTATGTCCAGATTGTTTATGTCCATATTTTATATTTTGGGTTTTGTTTTCAGGTAAACGGGCTTTTCCTGTGAAGCTTGATTCAAATTTATGAAAGCGATCGCATTCAGAATGAATCACAAAAAATATAGGTAGATTAAGTAATTATATATTTTGACCTCTCAAATCAAAAAAAACTGGCGATCGAATATTTTTGATCTGCTCGGTTTTATGCGCGAGTCATCCACGGTTAATTAAAGCTTTGGCCAAATGCCGAGTGAAGCGGTTATGACTCTAGACCCTGATTTAAAAATTTTTAACCTGGACTCATTCACGGGACAAGTAAGCTAGAGAGTAAGCTAGAAAAGTTTTTCTCCAAGTGTCTTTTATTAAAAAACACTTCTCGTTTCCTGGCTGGGCTGAAAGATTTTTCGCCCCTTTAAGGCGATCGACAAGAAAGCACTTTAAGATGCGGTTGATTCAATACTACCCAGCAAAAGTGATAGCTTGGTGACACTGGGATCGGTTCGGTTTCGCTAGTCACGATATCCATTATTGCTAATTCCCTGGTGACAATGGAACAAAATGCCGATAAACCTGCATTTTCACTTCGGAGCTAGATTTAGCGGTAGATTTAAATTTAGTATGAGTACGAGCATCAAGGGGCTGGATCCAACCCGTTATGTATTTAATCTATTTTTAAATTGAGTAAAAATGGACAAAATTTCCGCATCAAATTACACAAATTACACGAATTTTAACGTAAATCTAAAAAAAATATAAAAAAATATTAATAAAATGATAGATTTTTCGGGGAAACTCCATGACCGTCATCGCGATCGCAGACCGCGATTTGCTGCCGAGCGATATTAAATTATCCCCTCAAATGTCAGTACACTGAATCATAGCAGATTTCTTGGGGCAAATCGAGCGAATGCCCCGACTAAATATCTCGCTTGCATCTAGAGAGATTCTGTCTTAAAGCTGACGATTAATTTCCCGGCAAGATCAGGATTTTAACCTTGATATTCATATTATAAATACTCAATTTGCCAATTTTTTTTGTTTTTAATAACAGAGATTTTTAAGGTTATTTATTGACCCGTTTTCGTAATCAATGTCACCGCCAAAGAATGACAATTTTCTTCAACGGTAGGAATTGACATCAGGGTACGAGTATATTGATTTTATGCTTTTTAATAAACTTGCTAAAAGCTTGTTTAGACATTTTGACTTTAAAATTATCTGTCGTCAACTGATAAGCTGCGGTCACATTGTCCTCGACAATCAAAGTCAAAAACGTGCCAATTGCTTGAGGTAATCCTTTGGTTTTCCGCAAAATCCTGATGGCAACGATAACCCAAACTAATAACAAAAGACCGACCAGACTCCCTAGACCAATTCCGAGATAAGATAAATACGGTGGAAATTTTTCCATAAAAGAACTGATGTTAACTTAATAGAGCATCAGCTATAATAGTACATCCGTAGAAGTGGAGGAAACGGTGAACGGTGAACCGGCAACGCTTAACCAAGAACCAAGAACCATCAACCATCAACCAAGAACCATCAACCACGAACGGTTAATAAATGTATCCCTGACTTAAAATAGAAAAACAGCATAGAACCACCTAAAAGGCAGTCTTCACTTGTAACATGGAATTTTCCGCAGCGCGACAATTATTTTACCAAGAAATCCAGCAGCCAGATGAACAAATTAATCTGGCAAAAGCGGCTTTATATATTGCTCAAGAAGAATATCCCGATCTGGATGTCGAGCAATCCCTCGAAACTTTTGATGTGATGGCGGAAGAGGTGCGGCAACAGTTGCCCCCAGAACGCTATCCCCTCCGAATCATCAAGACCATTAATCAGTATTTGTTTGATGACCTTGGTTTTCGGGGCAATACCGATGATTACTACGATCCGCGCAATAGTTTTCTGAGTGACGTAATTGTTCGGCGCACGGGGATTCCAATTACCCTGTCGTTAGTATATCTGGAAGTGGCTCGGCGCATCGATTTTCCGATGGTCGGCATTGGAATGCCCGGACATTTTATCATTCGTCCAGATTTTGCCGATGCGGGGATTTTTGTGGATGCATTTAATCGCGGGGAGATATTGTTTGCGGAAGATTGGCAGCCCCGATTAAGTCAACTGTATGGTCAACCTGTGCAGTTGCGGCCAGAATTTTTTGCCCCAGTCACGTCACGACAGTTTTTAGCCCGGATGCTGATGAATTTAAAAATGATTTATCTCCAACAAATGCAGGCGAAAAAATGTCTGGGGGTAATTGACCGGATTTTGCTGTTGTTTCCCGATGCCCCAGACCAACTGCGCGATCGCGGCCTTTTATATTATCAAAGCGATCGCTGGTCAGAAGCACGGCAAGACCTGGAATCCTATCTGGCGATCGTCCCTGATGCTGCCGATGCCGCGATCGTTCGCCAATTGCTCGATCACATCAGCTAATTACAGGGTCTAGGGTGTGGGGTGTGGCTCAGGGTAAGAGGTGTAGGCTGTAGGCTGTGGGGTGTGGGGTGTGGGAAAAAATAATAGATAATGGATAATGAATGAGTAAACAATTGTCAATTGTCTATTTTCAATGGGATTTTTTCAATGGGGTTTTGGTGTGTAGAAGACTTACTCAAAGCCAACCGCAATCAACAAGTCTGAATTCTACCCCTGAGGATTAAATATCACTATCTTCAAGACAACCCAGTGACAATGGCGAAATCCTTGTAAATCATCGCAGCCACCTTTCGCATAGTTGCACCACGAGCGGCATACAATGCTTTCCCGCTAAGTTTTTGCAAGGAACCATCAGGCAGTAATTGATAAGCACGGTTCAGCCAATACTCAAGAATTCGGCGAATAGTGTTTCAACAAACTTTTTGTTGAAACACCATTCTCTTTGAGTGACATTTCAAATTTATTATTGACGTACAGCCACATTATCGATCGCGCCATTCCTGACCCTTTTGCCTTGGACTTTGAATTGACAGTAGCGCCTGATTTTCGGACAACTTCCCCCAGCCCTAAAGCTTGTCGGAAGCGTCGCTGCGATTTTTTTTAGTCAGATGCTTCGGATTTTTTTTCTCTTGCCCCATTGTGTAATCAATGATTGGTTTTCCGTTTTCCAAGTATTTATACCAATTTCAAAAATTATTGCTACGATTTCGAGGTTAATTTGGGCGCCAGCCCCGGCGCCCCTACCGATGCCAAATTAATAACAGATATTGTAGGGGCAAGGCGTCCAAGCGCCCCAAATGAGTGCATCTTTGGTAATTAAAAATAGTATAATTATCAGGACGCTGAAATTCAATCTCCGTGTTTGCCGGAATATTTAACGAAAACCAAATTTCGTCCTGAACAGTAGTAGTCGAGGCAGACCGAGATTTTATCATCAGTTATTGGTAAAACAGTGCCATCAAATTTTAGTAAAAGTTCTTTATCCCCAATTCCGGCCTCGGTTGTTACCCACAACAAGGGAAAAATATCTAGCTGATGATCTGGGAAATATTTGAAAATTGGGAAAGTTTTTCGGTAAAAAGTTCCCTCAGCCGTTCGCTCCCAAAGCTGAAGCCGATAATGAGCGATCGACTCAGCATAAGCTCTTAACTGAGCTTGGCCAGCGGCTTGATATTGCAGGGTGGAGACGGCGGCAGAAACGGAGGAATAGCAGGGTTCTCGACCTCTGGTTTTAAGCAAAAGTTAACAACAAACTCTCGTCCGGTTCCCTTGATAAGACTGCAATAGTTTTCCCCCGTATATTCAGAAGTTAAATTCTTTACGACACTCCAGTTTTTTTTTCGCCATTTTATTTATGACTCATAACTAATTCTTAACCTTTGTAACGATTTATTTTAACCACGATAAAACTTAATCATTCTTTTACAGATTTCATTGCTCTGCTGAAGGCGGATAAACCGTCGGCTGGGGATTAATCCCCAGCTACCCTTTTATATTACCAGTTTTGCTTAAAATATTGATTGCTTTAACCTCTTTTTTTCTAGGAAAAGTTTGATGATTGTCGGTTTTCGCAGCTTAGGCTAAGTTGAATCCCTAAACAAAAAGGTTAATTTATGGGAGATAAAAATCTTGATTTTACGATTAGCAAACGCTCCTACAATCAAGCTGTAAAAACTTGGATTGAGCTAGATTACGCAGGCCGTATTAACGGCAATTGGGTTGATTGGCTGTTAGACGCGACGACTTTTGGCTTAGGAAGTCTTTCGGACGATTCTTCCATTGAAAAAGCACAAGTCGTCAATCAACTTGCTGTGGATTGTGTCGAGGACGGTTTTGAATCTATTGATTGTTATTTTGATGCACGAATACGCGGAGAACATTATGCTTTTTTGTCTGGGTAATTTGAGGTAATCTTAGGCTAATTAACATTTAATTGTTAAAAAAATTAGTTTTTTTTTAACAATTTTAATTGGCATTTTTACGCATTTTTAACCATTTTATAATTTTAGCATAGCTTAAGATTGGGAAAATTTAAGTCATGCTAAAATTTATTTTTAATTTTAATAAAAATAAATTAAAAATATTCAAGAGCATAAAAAAATACTTATTCAATTTTTTAGGAAAATTATCCATTAGTTATCCAGAAAAAAACAAAGAGTAAAAATGTTACAATTTACTGGCAATCAACCAGTCAGCAACAACACCAAAACTTACAGCAATAGCGCTCATGCTACCATTGCTGTGTCTGTGACGGCTGTCGATGCGATCGCCGCACGTAGTGACAGAAAGCGATTAATCATGATCAATCGTTCTGTTAATACTTTGTATGTGGCAACAGGTACGGTGGCCAGCAAACCAGCTACTGCCGCAAATGCTGAAATTGAAATTCCCGGCCAGTACGCTTATGAATTTTCTGCTGTGCCTACAACTGCAATCAATTTCCTTTGGGCAAGCAACTCGACACCTGATTCACGCGCCGAAGCTTTGATTACTGAAAACTGGTAATTATGATTCCTTTACGACCAATCATTGAGACTTCTGAGACCCACGCCCCAAACCACGCAATCGAGGGCACTGACCCGCTTACCCCAGAGGCGATCGGTGCAGCCGCCGCATCGCATACTCAGACCGGCGCTCAAATTTCTGGGAATATTTCCGGGAGTGCCGCCAATATTACTGGGATAGCTGCGATCGCGAATGGGGGCACCGGGCTTAGTACCGTATCAGCGGCAAGAACTAATCTACAAGTAGGAATGTCCGATATTCCGTACACTTTTAGTGAAGGATAGAGTTTATATAGTACATTTAAAATAACTAAATTCTCAAGTTTAGTTATTATTAGTGGAGAAGTGAAGAGGTCATCTGGGAATAATAATATTTTAGTATTGCCTCAAAATTGTCGTCCGATAAGCCGTGTTTATTTACAATGCTGGATGTACATTGACAGATATTATTTATGCACTGCGTTTTGTGCAGAAGCCATAACTTTAGAAACTGCTTCCATACCAATTCCGTCAGTAATTCCTTGGATCCAAATCAACGTTACCTTTTTGACTGCTAATCCTTAGATAAAATAAGTCCTAGCAAGGAATAGGATCCTATTGTTGGCTAGGGATTCCTGTCGCATTAAGGTTCCTTGCAATTTATCCACACCCGTAGGCTCTGGGAGGCGATCGCCGTTTGGCTTTAATAAGTTTGTGAAGTTTTATTAAGAATTTTAAGCAATTATTGCCTTTGGCGTTATAAAAACTTCATAATCAATCTCAGAATTTTATCGATCTTCTAGCCAGATATCACAAAGAGAGATACATAGAAGAGAGATGCATAGAAGAGAGAATTTTCCTCTTTCCTCTCTCCTCTTTCCTCAGAAGTGGTATAACGTGGCGATTACCGAAACGGATCCAACTAAAGCGGCATCCGCCCTAAACCAGATAATCCCATATCCACGAAAACACAGACAACACAACAGGAGTCAGGCATCATGGCACTAAAAAACTTATTTGGCAAAAAATCTGAATATTTCTTAGAATTGGACGAAGCCAAAGGCACTGGGTCAGCGACAACTGCACCAAAAGCTGAACCGGCTGCACCAAAAGCTGAACCCGCTGCCGCCAAAGTAGAAGCGCCGAAGACTGAGAAAGCCCCGGCACCGAAAGCCCCGGCACCGAAAGCGAAAAAATCTGAACCCGCCCCGGCCCCAGCAGCAGCCCCAGCCCCAGCCAAGCCAGCCCCAGCACCGGCAAAAGCTGCGGAACCCGTGGGTGGATTTGCGACCCAATATTTAATGCCCAGCACAGGCCCCCGTCGTCGTCCTGGTCCTAATATGAAAACTTTCTTAGATATGGCCAGCCAAATGGGAAATAAGTAAAACAATTAATTAGAAATATATAGATCGGAAACCGGGTTTCTTTGGTGAATATCAACAGTTATCTGTGGAATTCTAAAAAAAACCCGGTTTTTTGTCTGGGGATTTGTGGTCTGGGAGAAAATATCTATTTGAAAATAGTTCTTTGATTTTAAATTATCGATTTCAAAGGGCTGAAAAACCGTCGGGGGTTAAAACCCCCGCCTCATAGCTAAAGTCGGATAAATCCGACTAAAATTATACCAAATTCAAAAATTATTGCTACAATTAAGCTGTTAATTTGGGCGACAGCATTGCGCCCATAATGTGGCATTTTTAGTTAAAAACGTTATAATTTGAGTTCAAATTATAGCACTTTTCGGAGTTATGAAGTACAAAAAAACTGTCATTCCCGCCCAGGCGGGAATCCAGAAAACCTCTGTAATCCAATAAAAACCGCTATATCGATTTCAGTTGTAAATAAATCCAATTATAATTATTTGATTTCAAATTATCGATTTCAGTCGGTTTTAACCGACTTTAGCTAAAAGCGACGGGAATTTATTCCCTGGCGGATTGGCGGATTGGCGGATTGGCGGATTGGCGGATTGGCATCAGTTAACGCAGAAACCCGGTTTCTAACTTTCTAAGTAAGCAGCGACGAGGGATAAGGCGACAATGGGGGCGGTAACGGCTTTGAGGATACGATCGCCTAAAGAAATTGGCTGAAAACCCGCAGCGATCGCCTGTTCCACTTCTGTGGCTGTCCAGCCGCCTTCGGGCCCAGTGGCGATCGCGATTTGGGGATTTGCTTCAGATTTAAGGTCAGATCCTTGCAAAGTTTTGAGTAAATGTGGCCTATCCCCACGAGCCACACAGATATATTTATATTTTTTAGAGTCGGATCCCCCCCCGCCCCCCTTAATAAGGGGGGTGTCGGATCCCCCCGAATTTTCCTGGGTGAGGGTAGGGGCGAACGGCTGTTCGCCCCTACATGAAGCCTGAGAAATTTGCCCTAAACATTCAGAGAAAGCGATCGGTTCAAAAATTGTCGGGACTTTTGCTCGTTCTGACTGTTCGGCGGCTTCTTGGGCAATGCGACGCCACCGTTGAATTTTTTGGGGGCTAGGTTTGAGGAGGCTGCGATCGCTCATTACCGGATAAATCGCACTCACACCGAGTTCCGTAGTTTGACGCACTATCTCTTCTAAGCCATTTCCTTTGGGCATAGCCACAATTAAGGAAACGGTAGCAGGTAATTCGGTGGCAATGGCTATCGGTTCGAGAATTTGGCCATTGTTTTCTTGGAGTACCGACAACCACCAACCCCCTTGAGGATCGATGACAATAAAGCGATCGCCTATTTTTAACCGCAGCACTCGCATCAGATAGTGCTGCTGTTCGGCGGTGAGCAATATTTGCTGACCTTGAATTTGGGCTGGTGCGATCGCGATTCTTTGTAATTGAGACATGAAGAGGCAGAGGGGCGGAGGGGCAGAGGGGCGGGGGAAAACAATTAACAATTGATAATTGACAATTGACAATTAAATAAAATTATCAATTGATAATTGACAATTATCAATTATCAATTATCAATTATCAATTATCAATTATCAATTATCAATTATCAATTATCAATTACACCCCAACCAACAACAATCAACCAACAACAATCAATCTAATCCGCCGATTGTTGACTAGCGAGGAAAGCTTCCAGGGCATTCGCCGCTAGTTCGCTCATAGGTTTGCCTTGACGGGCGGCTTCATTTTTCAGGCGATGATAAATATCTTCGCTGAGGTTGACGCGACGACGGGGGCGACGTTCTTTTTCGTCTTCTTCAGAACCTTGATCGACGATCTCTTCGGAAATAGTTTCGGTGCTGGGAGTCAAATCTGTGTCAACGGGGGCGGTCAATAATTCAGTAGTCATTTTGTTGCTAGTTACAGGAGTATTTTGCTGATAAGAGGCGGTAAGTTCACGAATGGTGTCGAGTCCAATGCGATCGCAAAAATCGCCAAAACTCTCACCGGCAGAAAGTCGATTTTGCTTAAAATTGACCAAAATCGGCTCTAGGAATGCCTCTAAGTAATCAATATGTAGCTTCTCAATTACGGGTTGAGCCAGTCGGGTTTGGCTGGGGGAGCCACCGAGCCAAATTTGATAACTTTCTGGGGCACTGCCGACAAACCCTAATTCTGCCACATAAGGACGCGCACAACCATTTGGGCAGCCGGTCATTCTGACTACAAATTGGTCTTGGGATAGCCCTAGTTTATTTAATAGAGCCCGAATTCGCTCTAAAATTCCAGGGATGGCGCGTTCTGATTCCGTCACCGCTAATCCACAAGTAGGCAAAGCGGGACAAGCCATTGCAGTCCGCACCAGGGGATCGATTTCCGTTTCGCCTTTGATCCCATAGCCTTGGAGGATTTGTTTAATTTCCTGCTGGTTGGCGGGCTTAATATCGTAGAGAATCACATTTTGATGGGGACTGACCAACATTGGTATGTTGAACTTCTCGACAATTTCCCGCAAGGCGGTTTTGAGTTTAAAATCACCGCGATCGAAAACTCGGCCATTTTCAATAGAAATGCCCAGAAACATCAACCCATCCCCTTGATCGTGCCAACCGAGAAAGTCTTCATACTTCCATTCGGGTAAGGGCTTAAAGGGTTCGAGTTTTTTGCCAAAATAGGTTTCTACGGTGGCGCGGAATTTTTCCACCCCCCAGTCATTGATGAGATATTTCATCCGCGCATGACGGCGGTTTTGGCGATCGCCATAGTCTCGTTGAGTGGCGACCACAGCTTTCACCAACTCATAGACATCTTCTTTGGCTACATAACCAATGGGATCTGCTAACCGGGCAAAAGTTTCCTCTTTATTATGAGTCCGACCTAACCCACCCCCTGCGAGGACGTTAAATCCGATCAATTTACCCTGTTCGTCAGAAATGACCACTAAACCCAGGTCTTGGGTATAGATATCTACGGAATTATCTCCCGGTACGGTGACGCAAATTTTAAACTTGCGGGGCATATATTGAGTGCCATAGATCGGCTCTGGACTATCCTCAAACAGAGTGCCATTATTCTGATGGCGGCGGGCTTCTTTAACAGCAGGATTTTCTTCCCCACTAATAACTTTTTCCCCATCTAGCCAAATCTCATAATAAGCGCCACTTTGAGGAGTGAGTAAATCGGCGATATTGTTGGCATAGCGCAAGGCATAGTCATACTCTGGGCGATTGTGAAAGGGAGCCGGAGGTGCCATGACGTTGCGATTCAGATCGCCACAAGCCCCTAGGGTTGACCCCATATTGCGGACAATTTCCGCGATCGCGCTTTTCAGATTTTTCTTGAGAATGCCGTGCAGTTGAAACCCCTGGCGAGTGGTGGCTCGCAGAGTATGATTCCCATATTGATCCGATAAGCGATCCAAAGTCAGATAAAGTTGCGGGGGAATAAATCCACCTGGCGATCGAGTCCGCAACATCATCTGATAATCTTTTTCTTGCCCTTTGACCCGATTATCACGATTGTCTTGCTGATAGGAACCATGAAATTTCAGAATTTGAATTCCATCTTCTGTAAAGTAATTGGTATCCTGAAGCAACTCACTGGCTACAGGTTCTCGCAAGAAGTTACTACGCTCCTTGAGTGCTTCCAGCTTCGACAGCTTTTTATCAGTATCTCCAGAGGCTGGAGCCGTCATAGTTGTAGAGTTAGACATTAGTCGTTGATCTCAAAAAAACTCGCGTTCTGTCCGAATCATTAAATGCACAGTATTTACGCACCGTCTATATCTTTTTTGTAAGATTTGGGCAACCACGGGGGAATTGCCCCTACTGTGGTTTCTGTGCGTAGTTCCTGACACACTTGCGGTGAAATGTGCGGCTAACTTTCAATACATAAGTCGCCACACCATCTCCAGTAAACCACCCCTAAGTCCTCACGAAATGGATAATTGATAATTGATAGTTGACAATTGATAATTTTGTTTAATTATCAATTGTCAATGATCAATTGTTAATTATTTCCGCAAATCCGGTCGGAATTGTGGTGATTTGGCTGATTTTACCATTTAATTGGGATCCACAGATTCAGGATCCATAAATCTTTACAAAGGGGAGCGGGGAAAAATTGATAATTAACAATTGATAATTGACAATTAAACAAAATTATCAATTATCAATTATCAATTATTAATTATCAATTATCAATTATCAATTATCAATTATCAATTATCAATTATCAATTATCAATTATCAATTATCAATTATCAATTATCAATTATTCCCTCTGCCCCACACCCCACACCCTACACCCTGTTGCCTTAGAATTTTCTTAATCAATCAAAAGGATCAAACTATGGATTTTAGTGCGGCCTTACCGACTTTTGTGATTACCCTGCGAGAAGGGGTGGAAGCAGCCCTGGTAGTGGGAATTGTCCTGGCTTGTTTGAAAAAAGCTCAAGCCAGTGATTTGAACCCTTGGGTTTACAGTGGTGTTGTTAGTGGAATTGTGGTCAGTGCCTTAGTGGGTTGGCTATTTAGTGGGATTTTATTCGCCCTGAGTCAGTCCGATCACCTTTATGCCCCAGTGGTGGAGTCTTTGCTCAAGGCGGGATTTTGTTTGGTGGCGATCGCTATGCTGAGTTGGATGCTGATTTGGATGACTAAGCAGGCTAAAGCTTTAAAAGGGGAAATTGAAACTGCCGTGAGTTCGGCGATCCAATCCCCCCGTTCCGCCCAAGACAGCAGCCAGTTTGGGATAAATCAGCCAGCGGCTTGGGGCATATTCACGTTAATTTTTATTGCGGTGTTACGAGAAGGTTTTGAAACGGTGTTATTTATTGTGGCTCAGTTTCAGCAAGGATGGACACCAGCGATCGGGGCATTGTTAGGGTTGCTGGGGGCGGTGCTGATTGGAGTTTTGCTGTTTCAAGGGGGTGTCAGGATTAATCTGCGGCTATTTTTTCAACTCATGGGCATCTTGTTACTCTTGATTGTCTCTGGGTTGGTGATTTCCGCGTTAAAAAATGTTGATAATGCGGCGATGATTTTATCTGAGATCGATGCTCGGTTTAGTGACTTGTGCTTTTCTGGTTCTGGTTCCTGTCTCCTCGGCCCAATGGTTTGGGATACTAGCGAATTTCTTTCCGATCGCCAGTTTCCTGGTATGATTCTTAAGGCTTTATTTGGCTATCGCTCTCATCTCTATTTGGCTCAAGCGGTGGGCTATATGGTATTTTTATTCACCGTAGGTAGTTTCTATTTTTCTAGCTTGGGTGGAGAGCGTAGTAAATCTCAAACTTCGGCAGTGAGTCGTCAATAATTTCGTTGGCGTACCTTCTCGTGGGTGGTTTTGTCGCTTTTTTTCAATTTTGAGAGGCCACAAATCTTCTAGGGGAAGGAAATGCCAAATCCTATCGTCAAACATCCCCGGAAATATGTCCCAGGCAACGGTTACACAGTTATTTATTCACCCGATTAAAGGTCTGACTCCCCAAGGGTGCGATCGCGCATTGCTCCTGCCTGGACATGGTATTAAAGGCGATCGGGCTATGGCTTTAATGTTTGTGGATACTGGGGAAAAAGTTCCCTCCCCGGAAACCTTGCCCTGGCAGAGTAAAAAATACTTTGCGGTGCAGAATGACTGGCCTGGTTTAGCTCGGTTAAAATGTATTTATGACCCAGAGAATGCCGAACTCAGGGTTAGCATTGGCCAAAGTGATTCGCCTCTGTTGGTGGCTGCCACCAATACCTCCCAGGGACGGGCGGCAATTAGTGCTTTTTTTACTGGCTATTTGGCTGGATTAAAACCTACGGAAAAAGCCCGTCATCCTCAGTATTCTCCAGTGCAGTTGGTGGGAACAGGTCAGCGAGGGGAAACTCGTTATAGCGATCGCCAGTCTGGACATATTTCGATTATCAGTCAAGCCACTGTGGATGAAATTAGCCGTTGCATAGGTGCAGAAGTAGATATTCGCCGATTTCGCCCTAATATTGTCATAGATGGGGTTGCTCCTTGGGGTGAGTTTGACTGGGTAGGAAAAGAGTTATATCTTGGAGAAAGCCGGATGCTGGTTTCTGCCCGGATTGGTCGCTGTGTCAATATTGAGGTAAATCCAGAAACGGGCGATCGCGATTTGCCGTTATGTCGCCTCCTTACCGAACACTTTGGTCATTTACAAACTGGGGTGGTAGCAGAAGTCATCAGCGGTGGTAATATCCAGATAGGCGATCGTTTAGAAATCGTTTAAAACTTGCTTAATTCATCCTTTAATTTTTTTTATCTTTCCCCGAAATCAAGCTGAAACATCGGATCCTATCAAAATCATCTTTTAAAATCCATTTTTAAAATAAAAAATAAAAAAAAATTATGCAAACCATTTTTGTAATATAAAAAAATATCAAATATGTCTCAATATATTGTCAATATTTTACTCATCGATAGAGAACTGCATGATTATCAGGTATTCAAAGATTTTTTAGATAAAATATGCACTTTTCAATTTAATTTAAACTGGGTAAAGACTTATGCAGAAGGCTTAGAAAATACCATTAATAATCAAGCTGATATCTATTTAATAGATCGCGAATTAGAGCCGGATTCATATGCGGGATTACAGCTTTTAAAAGAAGCCAGAAAAAAAGGCTGTAATCAACCAATTTTTATCCTCACAGAATCAGAGCTAAAATCCAGAGAAATCGAAGAAATTACAGCGGCTGGTGCCACTGATTACTTCGATAAAAGTGAACTTAATGTAACGCTTTTAGAACACGCAATTCGTTATGCCCTAAAAGAGCAACAAATTAATCAAGCATTGCGATTAAGCGAACAACGTTATGCCTTGGCTTTAAGCGCGGGAGAAGTCGGGGTTTGGGATTGGGATATCAAAAATAATCAGCTTTATGTGGCCACGAATTTAAAAGCCATGCTGGGCTATACTAATAATGAAATTAATCCCAATTGGGAAGAATGGCAAAAACTGATTCATCCCGACGATCAAGAACGGGTTAAGGTGGTTTTAGCGAATCATTTAGCCGGGTTAACCAGTCAGTATGAAGTAGAATATCGCCGACTACATAAAGATGGAACTTGGCGGTGGTTTTTGTCGCGAGGTGATACTTTAAGAGATAGCAATGGTCAGCCTTGTCGGATGGCTGGTTCGGAAACCGATATCACCGAACGCAAGCAATTAGAAGCTTATTTGCGTCAATCCCTAGAAAATGAAAAGGAAATTAATTACTTAAAATCTCGCTTTTTGACGATGGTTTCCCATGAGTTTAGAACTCCTCTGGCAACTATTTTATCTTCCGCAGATTTACTAGAGTTTTATATAGAACAGTTGCAAAAAGAAAATGCTTTAAACCATGTGGAACGCCTCCAAAGCGCGGCGGAATATATGACGCAAATGTTAAATGATGTACTACTAATGGAAGATGCCAAAACTGGAAATTTAAACTTTAATCCGGTTTGGTTAGATTTATGTGAATTTTCTAAGGAATTTGTGAAAAATTTAAAGTTTTATATTAATAGGACTAAAGTAATTGCTCAAAACAAAAAGCATCAAATAGATGTGCTAATTAACTTAAATAATAATTTAGAAAAACCCCATATTTATGGTTTGTTTGATAAGGATTTGATGAAGCAAATTTTAAATCATTTATTATGGAATGCCATTAAGTATTCCCCCCAGGGCGGGGTGATTCTTTTGGAAATTGATGCTACGGATGATGAAGAAATTATTTTGCAGGTAAAAGATCGTGGGATTGGCATTCCCACCGCCGAACAAACTCAAATTTTTGAGATGTTTTATCGAGGCAACAATATCGAAAATATTCCCGGCAGTGGGTTGGGACTATCTATTGTCAAAAGCTGTGTTTATTTACATGGTGGGGATATGTCTGTCCAAAGTACCGTAGGTGTAGGGAGTACATTTACGGTGAAATTGCCTTGGCATAAATCTCAAGATAGTTATCAGGAATATTTGTGTAGTCTCACGGATGTAGAAATTATGAATACAGGGCTTCATATTACGAAAGTAGAGCATCAGTCTGATTCTTGGTAATATTTTATTTGTTGTTGGTTGTTGGTTGTTGGTTGTTGGTTGTTGGTCAAACAACAAACAACCAACAACCAACAACAATTTTATCTTCCGCAGCGATGCTGGGTTTTTGATTAAATCCCGGCACCATCTAAGAACTGCTCGATCGCTTTATTTTTGATTAAACATTTAGGGGCTAATTCTGGATCGAGGGATAACTGCATTACAGCTTCTAAGGCGGCTCGATTAGAGTCCAAAATGTCTAATTTATTTGCTTTAGTCGAGGCGATCGCCACTGGTGTTTGTGTTTGTAAACTTTCTAGTTGTTTTTCCAAGGCTTCAATGCGATCGACTAAAGCCCGAATTGCATTCGCCTCAGAATCAGGCAGTTGCCCGTGTTCCAAGGGGCTAACTTTGGCCCCTGACCGAAAGACAACCCGACCGGGAATTCCGACCACGGTGCAATGAGAAGGTACGTCCCGCAGGACGACGGAACCAGCCCCAATGCGGACATCGTTGCCAATTTGAATGTTACCGAGCACTTTTGCCCCAGCCCCGACGACTACGTTTTCTCCGACAGTGGGGTGACGTTTGCCACTTTCTTTGCCGGTGCCTCCCAAGGTGACGCCTTGGTAGATGAGGCAATAGTCGCCCACAATGGCGGTTTCTCCAATCACCACCCCCATACCGTGGTCAATAAATACCCCTTCGCCAATTTGGGCGCCGGGGTGAATTTCGATCCCGGTGATAAACCGAGAGAGGTGAGAGATTAAGCGGGGGATAAACGGAATTCCCACCACATACAGCCAATGAGCGAAACGGTGAAATAGTAAGGCTTGCAATCCAGGGTAGCAAAACAGTACCTCTAGCCAGTTGCGAGCGGCTGGGTCGCGATCGAATATAATGCGGAAGTCAGTTAAGAGGGTCTTTAGCACGCTTTGTCACCAAGATCGGCTTTCTAGTCCAAATTGTATCTTAAATATCTTATCGCGTTTACTGTTCATTCGCGAAGAGGCGCGGATGCGCTTCCGGTTCGTTTAACCTTAATATCGTTGATCTACCCCGATCTAAACGTGAGAGAGCATTAATTTTTACTAAAAAATTGCATGGATTATTGACAGCGCAGTTTAATTATATCATTGATTAGCGCAATATTAAGTCGCTGAACAGGCAAGAGGCACTATTGCAACAGGAAAGAGAAAAGAGAAAAGAGAAAAGAGAAAAGAGGAAAGAGCAAAGAGGATGCATAGATGCTAATGATGCTAATGAAAACTCTCTCTTCCCTTTTCCCTCTTCTCTCTCCTCTGCCCCTCATCTCCTCTGCTCCTCGTTCCCCGTTCTCCATATCGATCTATATATAGATTTCCCGGTTGTTTTCGCCTTCTTTGAGCTAATTATGTCTTACGAGCCACTACATCATAAGTATCGTCCACAAACTTTTGCCGATTTAGTTGGTCAAGAGGCGATCGCCACCACCTTGAGCAATGCGCTGCAATTGAATAAAATCGCTCCAGCTTATTTGTTTGCGGGGCCAAGAGGCACCGGCAAAACTTCTAGTGCGCGAATTTTAGCGAAATCTCTGAACTGTCTTAAGGGTAATAGTCCGACGGATCAACCTTGTGGGATTTGCGAAGTTTGTCGCAGTATTACTAATGGTTCATCTCTGGATGTGATTGAAATTGATGCGGCAAGTAATACGGGAGTTGATAATATTCGCGAGTTGATTGAGCGAGCGCAATTTGCCCCGGTACAATGTCGCCACAAAGTTTATATTATTGATGAATGCCATTCTTTGAGTGCTTCTTCTTTTAATGCATTGTTAAAAACTTTGGAAGAACCGCCCAGTCATGTGGTTTTTGTGTTGGCAACGACAGACCCACAACGAGTTTTGCCGACGATTATTTCTCGGTGTCAGCGCTTTGATTTTCGGCGCATTCCTTTGGATGCAATGGTGCAGCATTTACAGGATATTGCGGGGAAAGAAAATATTAATATTACCCCAGAAGCATTGCTGACTGTGGCGCAAATTTCTCAGGGAGGATTGCGTGATGCGGAAAGTATGCTGGATCAGCTTAGTTTGTTGCCCGGTGAGGTGACGATCGCGCAAGTTTGGAATTTGGTTGGGGCTGTTCCAGAGCAAGATTTGATGCAGTTGTTGCAGGCGATCGCTGCGGATAATCCAGAGGCGGTTCTTGACCGGGTGCGGGCAATTATGGATCGGGGTCGAGAACCTTTGGTGGTGTTGCAAAACCTGACCAGTTTTTACCGGGATTTATTGATTGCGAAAACTGCGGGCGATCGCGCGGATTTGGTAGCGATTACCCCGGCAACTTGGGCAGAATTACGTCAATTTGCCCAAACTCAAGATGTGGGGAAAATATTACAAGGTCAGCAACATTTGCGGGCTTGCGAAGCGCAAATTAAAAATACTACGCAGCCCCGTTTGTGGTTGGAAGTGGCTTTATTAGGATTGCTGCCTTCTGCTTTGAATGTGACGCAGCAAGTTGTCGCAAGTCCCAGTCCACGGGCGGTTTCCCCGCAACCGGGAACACAGCCTAGCTATCAGCCCGTTGCGGCAACTCCAACTCCGGCAACCCCAGTCAGTCAACCCCAAGCTGGGGAGCGGTCTTACGGTCAAACCCCTGCGGTGGCGGCAACTCCAGCCCCACAAAGCGATTCCCCCCCGCCGAAGAGGGAGCAAGCTTCGGGATCCGCTTCGGGGCATCTGCCAAACCCAGAAACCCAGGCAGCACAAGTGCCCAATAGTCCGGCTGACTTGAATGATTTGCAGTCTTTATGGCAACAGGTACTTGCCCATCTTCCTTTGCCCAGCCAAGCCCTATTAAAACAACAGGGAACCTTGATTTCGGTTCAAGAACATGAAGTTAGATTGGGTTTTCGATCGCAAAACCTGATTAAAATTGCGGCTGAACCGAAATTGCCACAAATTAAAGACGCTTTTGCTAAAGTCCTGGGAAGGGCGATCCAAGTTCGTCTCGAAGTCTCTGGAGACAGCGCGACCCCAGCACCGGCAACCAGTCAACCACAAAGGTCGTTGCCCACTGCCCCGGTTCAGCCACCGGCAGCGACACCGGCAGCGACACCTCCGACCCCACAACCGGCGCCTGTGTCAGAAGTGCGTCAAAGTTTGCCCGCGCAAAGGCCAACTCAAACTACGCCACCTGTGCAAACAGTAACGGTTGCTAATGGTCAAGGAAATGTGCCGTTAACCCAGTCGGTTGCAGTGGCAAAACCAGGGGCAGGGGCGATAGTGCTCCGCACCGCTGTTGCGATCGCCACGGTTAATACAAGCGCGAATTATCAAGTTTCTCGACCGCAGCAAACGACAAAAGTTTATGTGGACGAGTCAGAGGCGATCGCGGCTGCCCAAAAACTAGCGGATATGTTTGGCGGAACCGTGGTCACGGATTTCGAGGATTCAGATAGTTTTTATCGGGATAGAATAGAGCAATCTTCGGAGCCGATGAACGACATATCATTAGAAGTCGAGGATTTTTCTGATATTGCCGAAGAGGTTGTAGAAACAGCCGCAATGCCGCAACCGTTATCTTGGACAGAAAATGGGCGATCCCCGCAAGGGATCCGCTTCGCGGAATCGGCTAATAATTTTATGCCTACTGATGACGAGGATGAGGCAAAAATTTTATCAGAGTTGGCGGCTGAAGAATTTGGGGGAATAGAGTTTTAAATAGGGGATATCGGTTGACAGAAGAAACCGGGTTTCTTGTTGGCAAAAAATAGATAACTTTGATATCTCGAACAGAAACCCGGTTTCTGTACCCCCGCAAGAAACCGGGTTTCTTGGTGGCAATAAACAGATAACTTTGATATCCCGAACAGAAACCCGGTTTCTGGGATAGCTGGCAGCGGATAGCGGTTGGCAGCGGATAAGCTGACTATTTTATTTTCGGATAGTGGTGGGCAGCGGATAGCGAAACCCGGTTTCTTGGTGGCGAAAAGAAGATAACTTTGATATCCTGAAAATCAACCGGGTTTCTTGAGTTAACCTTGGCGAAAAACCCTTTCTTACAGCGCTTTTCATTTTAATAGAATACGGCAAGGGCGTGATCTTTCCGGTAGTAGGGGCGACGAGCGCATTCGCCCCTACGGAATGCGCGGGCCACTACAGGTGTTTGTGGTTTATTCAATAGAAAATTGCTGTAAAATAGAAACCCGGTTTTTTATGAAAATATTTGATTCTTGTATATCTTCTCCCGCAGTTACTTCGGTTAAATTTCATGCCTATGTACAGTAGCATCGCAATGCGATCGCTGGTTATAGAGAATTTGTGCGATCGCATTGGCGATCGTAAATATCCCTTGAAAAGGGTACTGATTCTCTGAAACAACAAACCAGTAAACCTTGAAGCCTCAACCTTCAACCACCAAAAATTAACAATAGTCTATTTTTATTGAACCGGAGCATAACATTGTTTGTTTTCAAAAAAAACGTGATTTTTGCCATCAGGAATATCGCCAAATAATTCTATGTTACCTCGCTGATTTATCACCCATCCGGTAGCCTCAACAACTGAATTATTTGCCCTTGTATTGGTCAATAAATTTTGTTTTTTTATGCCAAATTTTAACGTTAAAATAGGCAATAAAATTGACAAATCTTGAGATAAAAATCGCACATCTTGCCACGGGTGTAAACTTTCCAAAAGTTGAGTCGGGTCTGAGGGTAAACCACCCCGTCCGCTGACAGTAAATGAACTCCCTTGATAGTCCGCACAGGCTTGAGAAATCAGCGAATTTGGATCAACTGCCTCAGTAGATAACTCTACTAAACCAGCCGTAGCATCAATTTCTGTATTAATAGATATGTTGCCATCCAACCCAAACTGAGAACTAGCGCTAATATCGCTGCGGGGGGTGAGTTGCTGGCGTTCAACTAAACCATAAATCCCACTACTGTTAATATTAATATTCCCGCCTTTTCCCGCAAAAGCATTGGCGGTGATATCGCTATTTTCTGAGGGAAATGCAATTAAAAAAGGTGTATCGATTCTGATATTTCCGCCATTACCACCGCCACTGGCTTCGGTTCCGGCACGAGTAGAAATTGCACTACGATTTCTTAACTGTAAAATGTCACCAATTTTTAGGGTAGTATTTCCCCCTTCTCCCGCTGCACTGGTCGCGCTAATTATCCCTTGTTCTAAAAATAGAAAAACTGCCTCAAGAAATATATTTCCCGCATTACCAATTCCTGAGCCACTGACAGTGACAGCGGCCCCATCGCTAATATTAAATCTGCCAGTTTTTACCGTAATATTTCCTCCTTGTCCCGCCGCATTTTCCGCAGACGAAGCTAATAAACCCGTGGCCAAGAAAAGGCTTTAATTACTGGGGTCAATTAAATCAATAGATTCAGAAACATTCACCGTTAAATTCCCAGCTTTTCCGGATCCAAAAGTCGAAGTTAATGCTTGGGCAGCGCCTTGGGCAATCATTTGCTGACTGGTGAGATGAATATCTCCTGAATTGGCATTAGTAAACGTGCCTGTGGCCAAAAGAGAATTATCAATAGTGAGAATATTTCCCGCATTAATGATAATTTCTCCCCCTTGTCCGGCGCCTAAAGTCGTCGTCGCCACCAGTCCCCCATTCCTGGCACTAAAATTGGGGGTTGCTATGAGAATATTTCCGGAGTTTCCTGACCCTTCGCTTACGGTGAAAATTCCCGTGGTAAAATTTGCTAAAGTCAGGCTTCTATTCACAGCCGGAGTGATAATCCCTTCTTGTAAGTTCTCATATCCAGTGCCAATAACTTCTACAGATTCACTGGCATTAATGTTAATATCACCACCATTTCCAGAGCTAGAAGTAGAGGCATTAATGGTACTATTATTTACTTCCAGGTTGCGAGTATTCAGGGTAATATTTCCTCCGGATCCTTCTCTAGTGAGCGCGGAGATACTGCCTTGAGAATTCAACATGATTGTATCGGCATTGATCAGGATTTGCCCCGGATTTCCTGTACCCTGATTGACAACTGAGATTTCACCTTGATCGGCGATTTTTAGTACCGGGGTATTAATGGCGATCGTCCCCGCATCTCCAGAAGGCATCTCAGGTAATCTGAACTGTCTGATTAGTGGGGGTGAGATATAATTCCTGGATGCGATCGCACTTTTATGATTATTATCATATGTGCCATTGACTTCTATAGATTCGGTCGCATTAATTGTCAAGTCTCCGGCATGGCCTGATGCTAAGGTACTGGTAGAAACAGATCCGCCATTTTCAATGAATAAGTGAGCCGTATTAACTGTAACTCTGTTAGCATTTCCCGAACCCAACACATTAGTTCCGATAATGCTTCTATTCCCGAATGTTGGGTGGGTTCCAATCAGTTTTACAGAATCAGTGGCATTGACGATTACTTCTCCTCCCAGGGCACTCCCAAAAACTCCAGAAACCAATATGGCTCCATCTCTAAGGGTCAAATTTTGGGTGGACACCGTAATATTGCCACTTTGTCCAGAACTATAATTCGCCGTAAGTAGACCACTTTGACCAAGCTGTATGGAAGTCAAACCAATGGCTTCGATGGACTCAGAGGCATCAACTTGAATATTTCCCCCTGACCCTTGACCGAAGGTTCTATTGTCAATAATTCCGCTATCGTCCAGGAGTAATTTTGCCGTTGAAATTACAATATTTCCACCGTTTCCATCGCCCAGGGTTTCACTGCGTAGTCCACTGCTGATACTTCCATCGGGGATAAAGCCTCGAATTTCTATAGACTCAGTAGTATTAATCCGCAAATCCCCATCGTTTTCTGTTCCTTGGTTTTGCATCAGCAATAAAGAACCATCACTTATCACCAGGTTACGTCCTTGCACTTGTAGGGAACTACTTTCAGTGCCACTGACATCAGCGAGGGCTCTTTGAGAGAGTTGAATATCTTTAAAATTAGCAACATTAGATAGTCCCTGATAGTCCAAAGTCCAGCCGGATGATGTGGCATTCAGGATGACACTTCCTTGCCCCACTGCCCCTAATTCAATTCTTCCACCTGGTGCGGTGAGAATTCCTCCTTCTATAAATATGTCACCACCGACGAGAGCGAGGGTTTCATGAGATGGGACGCGCAAACCTGTGGCACTTTCACCAGGTCCTAGAAGTGGTGAAAATATGGGATTGTTGGTCTTGAGACTATGACCTATTCCTTCTACTCTAATGACCCCAGGATTTGTGCCAAATTGCAAGCCTATGGGAAGATTAATTGATAGTAGGGGCGCTTCGCGAACCGCTCCTACATTTGCTCCTATATTAGCATTAAATTCTATTCCATTAGGAAATAATAAGCTGTCTGCGGTTGTGCCTAAAAATGAGCCGCCAATGTTTAATTGGGCATTGGGACTAAATATGATGCCACTGGGATTGATTAAAAATAGATTAGCGTTACCATTGGCTTGAATTAATCCGTCAATATTACTGATTTGCCCCCCGGTGACACGGGTGATGATATTTTGAATGGCGACAGGGTTCTGAAAATGGGCAGTTTCTCCAGTTAGGACATTAAACTGGGCAAAACTGTGAAATAAGTTATTTCCTGCTTCCGTACCCCCAGTGATTTGTTGTTGTTGTCCGTCAATATTGACTACTGAGTTGTTGGGCAGGGTACTGTCAGGAATGATTTGGGCGTTAAGGGTGTTTGATGATAAAAACAGCGATATTAAATTGGGGAAAAAAGGCGCGATCGCATCAAGCCATTTTCGTTGTTTATTCATAGTTTTTATTCCTATTTATTTGTTATTTGTTATTGGGTATTATTGGCAAATAACCAATAACAAATAAGTCCTATAAGTCCTATAAAACTCAAAAACTTTAAAAATCAAATGCACCAATAAAGATAAATAGTAACCAGCCAATTACTGTAAATAAACCAAATAATCCCCACATGAATGGTAAAACCCATTTTTTGTCAGTATATCCTAATAATGGGGTTAAAGAAACTAGGAGAAAAAAAACCATTAAGCCCATTAATAATAAGTATTTCATGTTTATGCGCTCCTCGATGATGATTACAGCAATTTTCTCCGCGAGTAAACCAGAACTATCTGTAGTAGCCCGCGCATTCCGGCAGTAGGGGCGACGAGCGCATTCGCCCTTACAATATTGTAAGGGCCTCTACCGGAATGCGCGGGCCATACCGTGGTTCATTAGTCTGAAAACCGCTGTAAATTGGATGTCAATATTAATTTTATACCCGATTGGGATTTATGTTCATGTAAGGGCGAATGAGAGAACGCGCCTAAATCAACATAAATCCCGACAAGGGTTTATTTAATTGTTTTAATCAAGGGATTTAGACCCAAACATGATGATTGCTGAAATTGTTGAATTTTATTATACGGTAGCCGGTTTAGTCGGTTTCGGATGATGTTTTTTCAGCATGAATTCGGCGATGATGATGCCAACGATCGCTAATGCGGCAGTGGCATAGAAGGCATAAGTATAGGTGCCAAAAATATCTCGGATTTGTCCGGCAACCAAGGTGCCTAATAATGCGCCAACCCCGTAAGCAGTGAAGACAATTCCGTAGTTTTTGGCGTAATTTTCTGGTTTAAATAAGCTTAAGGTGGCGGTGGGGGCGATCGCTAACCAGCCGCCTAGGGATAACCAGAATAAGGAAAAGGCAATTAAATAGGTGATTGTCTGACCTTCAGTGGCATTGATCATCATAATCGAAGCAATCAAAATCAGCACATAAGAGGCGATCGCTGCGTTTTGGGGATGAATCCGGTCAGTTAACCAACCAAACAGGGGACGACCTACACCATTAAACACGGCAAACAAGGAAACCGCCATTGCCGCTAACCCTGAGTCAAGTTTAATAATTTCTTGGGCAACGGGACTGGAAATGCCAATCGCAGAGAGTCCGACAAAAGTGCCAATGATATAGCACAACCAGAGGCCGTAAAATTCCGGCGATCGCAGCAAACGATCTCTTTCTTGGGCGATCAAGGCGGGGTTTTGAACAATATTCGGTTGCCAACCGGCAGGTTGCCATCCTTTAGGCGGTATTTTTAATTGGGTGGAAATGGCTAAAATCATCGCGGTAAAGGCAACACCCAAAATGGCAAAAGTGGGCATTAGTCCATAAGCAGCGATCGCAATGCGGGCTAACGGTGCAGTCACTAATGGCGACAAACCAAAGCCAATTACCGTTAAACCTACTGCGAGTCCTTTGCGATCGGGAAACCATTTCGCTACCACGGCGATCGGCACTCCGTAAGCAATGCCAACTCCAGCCCCTGCGATCGCCCCATAAGTCACCACCAAAATGGGCAAATTTGAGGCAAAGCTAGACAGAATATAACCCAGTCCCATCACGACTCCACCAATGGCCGTAATTTGGCGCACGCCGATTTTATCAATGTAAAAACCTGTAATCGGCATCAGCATAGCAAAGACCACCAAGAGCACCGTAAACGGCAGTAAACTTTGCGTAGCGCCAATGTTGAGGAAATCTTCTAAAGGTTTCCTAAAAATACTCCAAGAATAGACTGTACCCAAACAGAGGTAAACGGTCAGGCCGAGGGGAATTAGTAGCCAACGACCTTTTTCTGCGGGCATCCCAAAAAGTGTGATTTTATTCATAAAAAACCTCACGAGACTTATCATTCTCGGTGCCGAATCAGCCCTTTTCAAGCGCAGTGCCAGGTCAGGATTTAAGCATCGCCGCCATATCAGCGATCGGCAATTCATGCCTTGCCTCTAAATGCCTTGCCTCTACATATTGAAAGTCATCCCAAAATATTGAAAATCATCCCAAAAATCATCCCAAAAATCATCCCAAACATCATCCCAAACATCATCCCAAACATCATCCCAAAAAGTCAGTCCTAAGAGTCTAATCGGTCGAAAAATTCCGAGTTTTTCTCACTGGGATATTCATGGTGATATTATTTAGAGATTTGGCTAGTCAGTTTTAACTGACTTGAGCTATTAGCCAGAGAATTTATGCTCTGGCGGGTTATGGCAAAGGCAGCACTTATTCGCGCTTGGCCTATCGGTCTGAATCATGTATTTGATATAATCTTACCACTGTTTATCATGGCAGTAAGTAAATATACAGATTTTATTAATATTAATTTACTAATTAACTATTTATAGTGGGCTGTTTACTGTTATTTGTTCTTTGTTGACGGTTCACTGTTCTTGGCAAACAACAGACAACAAATAACCAATAACCAACAACAAATAGCCAACAACAAACAACAAATAAGCTTAGATACGAAAGCCTGACCGGGTGAGGCGATCGCAGATTTGGGGTTTCCATTCCGCCAACCAATTCTTAAACCCAGGGTGATGTAACCCATAGCGCCACAGAATCAGGGCATCTTCTCCCGTATCTTGATAATAGCGACGGCGGCGACCGACATCCTGAAAGCCGAATTTTTTGTAAAGAGAAATGGCTGGTGTGTTAGAAACCCGCACCTCCAGGGTGGCCCATTCTAGTTGCCGTTGCCACGCACAAAAGAGTAATTGGTAGAGCATAGCTTGACCCAACCCTTGACCTTGATAATTAGGCGCGATCGCCAATAGGGTAATATGCGCTTCCTCTAAAATTGACCACAAACAGCCCACCCCAACAAGTATGGGTGGAGATGAGGTTCGGGAGGGGCGATCGGCGGCGGACGGGGCGGGAGTCACGGAAACTACCAGTAAATCACTGTTGGGACTTTCCATTTCCTGGCGATAGTTGTCCAAACTCCAAATCCCACCGAAACAAGACTTGTCCAATTCGGCTACGGCAGTCAGAAATTCTGGGGTCAGGGGATCAATTCTGAAAAAAGTCACAAAAACTACAAAATTAAAACAGAGAAATCACAATGGCAAATTGTACACTGGAAAACGAGAACTCCTCACCCAAACGCTCTAAACTTAGGATCGATTGATTAAATTATGGTATCTACTCCTCCTCGCGTTGCCGAAAAATCTGGCCGTCAATACTTACACGCTTCCGGGATTAACCCTGAATTGCGCTCACCGAATCAAGAGTTGCTGCCTTTGACCGCAAAGGTCAACAGCGCCGATCGCCTAGAAATTGGTGGTTGTGATGTGGTGACTTTGGTACAGCAATATGGTTCACCGCTTTATATTGTGGATGAAGCAACTCTGAGAACCGCTTGCAGACAGTATCGTCAAGCCTTTGAAGAATATTATCCCGGCAAAACTCTGGTGTTGTATGCTTCTAAAGCCTGGAACTGCCTCGCAATATGCGCGATCGCGGCTTCCGAAGGCTTAGGCATTGATGTAGTCACAGGTTGCGAACTCTACACCGCCCTTTGTGCCAACGTCAGCCCGGAAAAAATTTATTTCCACGGGAACAACAAATCAGAAACCGAATTAAAACTAGCGGTCGGTTCCGGTTGCACCATTGTGGTAGACAACTGGTTAGAGTTGGAAACCTTGGCAGCCATTGCGGAATATTCTTCTCACCCAGTGCGAATCATGTTGCGCTTAACCCCTGGGATCGAATGCCACACCCACGAGTATATCCGCACCGGCCATTTAGATAGTAAATTTGGCTTTGATCCGGAACAAGTGGATCAAGTGTTTGCCTTTGTTCGCCAGCAACCCAGTTTAAATTGTATTGGCTTACACGCTCATATCGGCTCACAAATTTTTGAATTAAACCCCCATCAGGATTTGGCAGGGGTGTTGGTAGAATGGCTGGAAAAAGCCGCAGAATATGGACTGCCCGTCAGCGAGTTAAATGTGGGCGGTGGCTTAGGGATTCGTTATACAGAAGCGGACGATCCACCGAGTATCTCTGAGTGGGTGAAAGTGGTGAGTCAAGCGATCGCTGCTGCTTGTCAGTCTCGTGGGGTACACTTACCAAAACTCTTGTGCGAACCAGGGCGATCGCTGATTGGCTCAAGCTGTATCACCGCTTACACCGTGGGTGCCAAAAAAGAAATTCCCGGCATTCGCACTTATGTCTCCGTCGATGGCGGAATGTCCGATAATCCCCGACCCATTACCTACCAATCCGTCTATCGGGCAGCGATCGCCAATCGGATGTCTGCCGAACATACCGAAACCATCACCATTGCCGGAAAACACTGCGAATCTGGGGATATTTTAATCAAAGACGCCCAACTGCCCAAGCTAGAAACCGGCGACATTCTCATCGTCATGGCCACGGGCGCCTACAATTGCAGTATGGCCTCTAACTATAATCGGCAGCCGCGACCGGCAGCGGTCTTAGTCTGCCAAGGGGAAGCGAATCTGATTCTGCAACGAGAAACTTATGACGATCTGATTCAACACGATCGCCTGCCCGAAAGACTGACGATTCCACAGGTCTAACGGACTCAGATGCAGTATAAAAGATCGGGAGCCGCGTCAGCCACGCATCCGCACCGTTTCTAATCAAAAAACTTCTTTAAGCGCAAGGTCAATCCTGAGCCAATGGGATATACATGGAAACAATTGCTAATCAATCCGACTTGGACTCAGTCCTTGGCGCTTCAGCTTGCCGAAATTTGGCAGCAATGGCTCAAAGACCCCATCGACATATTGCTCGTAGTGATACTCACTTATATGGTGTTGATCATCATCGGTGAACGGCGAACCCTGTGGATGGTGCGGGGGTTTATACTGCTCATGGTAGCAGCGGCAGTCAGCACCAAATTAGAGCTCAGGCTGCTGAGTTTTGTGTTAAATAATTTGGTGATTGGATCTGCCGTAGCCATGGCCGTGCTATTGCAATCGGAATTTCGCCGATTACTAGAGCAACTAGGCAAAGGAGAACTGCTCCAATTATTTCAATCATCGCGCAAAGCGATTCCCAAATCCGATAGCGTCATCGATCAAATAGTCGAAGCGGTTAAAGAACTCTCGCAAAACCGCACGGGAGCATTAATGATTCTAGAAACCAGTGAGCCGATTGATGAGCGAGATTTTTCTGTCCCCGGTGTGAAATTGAATGCAGAAGTTTCTAAAGAACTATTGCAAACTCTGTTTCAGACATCAACCCTACTACACGATGGCGCAGTATTGATTCGCGAAGCCCGAATTATGGCAGCGGGAGTAATTCTGCCTTTGTCAGACCGGAAAGCCTCCCGGCAACTGGGAACCAGGCATCGTGCGGCAATGGGAATTACTGAGCGAGTCGAAAATTGCATCTGTGTGGTTGTATCTGAAGAAACAGGCTCTATTTCTTTGGCTGAACGGGGTACACTGAATCGACCGTTAACCAGTAGTAAACTCAAAGAACTACTAGAAGCTCGATTTTCCCAATCGGCGGATCGTGAAGTAGTTGCCCCTGACTTGCGGCAAATTACGCGTAAGTTAGGATCCTCTGGAGTCGCACTAGCCGTGCGTTTACTCCGTCTTCCATCATCGGCTTCCTCTCGAGAGAAAAAATGATTGTTAAGCAAACGACACTGCAACAGTTACCCGCTGATCTAGATTCGGCGCGATTGCCCAAACATGTCGCAGTGATTATGGATGGAAATGGTCGTTGGGCAAAACGGCAAGGACTGCCCAGAATTATGGGACATCGGCGGGGAGTTGACTCACTAAAAGACCTGCTGCGCTGCTGCAAGGATTGGGGAATTTGCGCGTTGACGGCTTATGCCTTTTCTAGCGAGAATTGGGGCCGCCCTCTGGATGAAGTCAATTTTTTGATGACTCTGTTTGAGCGGGTATTGCGGCAAGAACTCCAAGAAATGATGGCAGAAAATGTCAAGATTCGCTTTGTGGGGAATTTACAAGCGCTGCCAGAGTCACTGCAAGCGGAGATTTCTCGCTCGATGACCGAAACCCGAAATAATCAGGGGATTGAGTTTACTGTAGCGACGAATTACGGCGCCCGTCAAGAAATTGTCCACGCTTGTCGGGCGATCGCCGAAAAAGTACAGCAAGGTCTGATTACTCCCGAACAAATTGACGAGTCTATGTTTGCTCGTCATCTCTATACCGCTGAACAGGCGGATCCCGATTTGTTGATTAGAACCAGTGGGGAAATGCGTCTGAGCAATTTTCTCCTCTGGCAAGTTGCTTATGCTGAATTGTATGTTACTAATACTCTTTGGCCAGATTTTAATCGCCAAGAGTTTCATCAGGCATTGTTGGCTTATCAAAAGCGGGATCGCCGGTTTGGTAAAGTTTAAAACTCAATTGCAACGACATCCATATCCCCACACCATCAGCATATTCATGGTGTGGGATTTTTATTGTTTGCCCAAGGATAGAGAACTTGTCAGAGTTATGAAGTACAAATAAAATCTGTCATTCCCGCGCCCGCTAGAATCCAGAAAACTTCTGTAATCCGCATTGCTACCGCTATAATCATGCATATTAGTTAAAATGCCCGATCGCAGCGATCGCTTTTTTTTCAGGGTGTTACGGAAAAGCGATCGCGTATCCCTGATGAGATTAAAGAATAGATTGAATATGAAACCAATATTAGAATCAAAGCGATTCTGGTTTGTCTTGTTATTATGCCCCTGGTTTTGGCCTGCTATCGCTGTTGCTCAAATTATCCCTGATGGCACTCTGCCCAACAACAGTATCGTCACCCCTGAAGCCAATTTAATTACAATTGACGGAGGCACCGCAGCCGGAAATAACTTATTTCATAGTTTCTCGGATTTTTCCGTGAATACCGGCACCGAAGTGTTGTTTAACAATGCCCTCAACATTCAAAATATCCTGACTCGTGTCACCGGAAATAATCTATCTAATATTGATGGCTTGATTCGTGCCAATGGCACCGCCAACTTATTTTTAATTAACCCCAATGGGCTAATATTTGGCAACAATGCCCGATTAGCGATCGGTGGTTCTTTCTTTGGCAGTACCGCTAATAGCGTGTTATTTCCCGATGGAGAATTTCCTGCCAATGTAGGAGAGGTTCGCGAAACGGGGGCAACCACGGGGGAATTGCCCCTACTATCTGTTAATGTGCCCATTGGGTTACAAATGGGAGAAAATTCGGCAGCAATTTCTGTCAATGGCACCGGCATTACTGATATCATCCCCACCGATAATTTAGGCTTAACCGTTGCCCCCGGTCAAACCTTCGCCTTAATCGGAAATGGGATTAACTTTAACGGAGGAATTGTCACTGCCCCATCGGGAATAATTCAAATCGGCAGCGTAGCAAATGGCACCGTGGGAATAATGCCAACTCCGATTGGATTAGTCGTTAACTATGATTTAGTCAATGAATTTGCCAATATTAATTTAGCGAATCGTTCCGCCATATTTTCTCCCGCTGTGGTGAATAATCCTCTGAGTCAAATCACCGTTACAGGTAAAAATATTGCCTTAGAGGGGTCGCAAATTGTCTCCCTAACTAATGGAGATGCTAACAGTGGAAAAATTACCATTAATGCGGCAGAATCGTTATCATTAGGCGGAACGATATCTGCTTTTCCTTTTAGTGCGTGGATTCTCAACCAAGTAGCACCTAATGCCACGGGAAATAGTGGAGATATTGAGGTAAAATCTGCGAATTTATCGATTAATAATGGGGCAAGAATCCAGACTTTAACCCAAGGGGCGGGAACCGCAGGCAATATTCAGGTAGAAGCTACGGAATCAATGATAGTTGACGGATTTGCTTTACCGCCCGGATTTAATTTAGGAGAAATCAACTTAGAGGCGATAGATCCAGAAACTTGGCTAGAACAAAATACCAATAGTCGGATTTCTAGCGAAAACTTTGCCAGTGGTGCTGGAGGAAATATCAGCGTTGCTACCAAACAAGCGACTTTTTTATCTGGGGGACAAATTGCTACTTTAGCGGGGTCACAAGCTACCGGCAATAGTGGCAATATTAACGTGATTGCCCAAGGGATAACCGCTGAAAATTCACTGCCATTTAATCCTATATTTGTCAGTGGAATTGCCACCTATACATCAGGGCAAGCTGCCGGAGGAAACTTGAATATTTCAGCGGAAAATTTAAGTTTTAGAGATGGGGCATTTTTGTTTTCTTGGACTCAAGGAAGTGGCAAGGGTGGAGATATTTTGGTTAATGCCACAGACGCGATCGCCAGTCGAGGAGTTAACCCGCTTTTCCCCATAGCTGACAGTGGGATTACATCGATCGCCCTTGGTTCGGGAAACGGCGGTAATATTCAAGTATCAACGGGCAAAATTAACCTTTCTGACGGGGCACAGATTAGTTCGCGAACTTTAATGGAATTAGTTGGCATTTCTGTCCCCGAAGGTGGTACGGGCAATGCAGGAGATATCATCATCAATGCCGACACCATTGAGTTAACTGGAATTAGTCCTTTAGCCCTGGATCATATTACCTTAATTGGCAGCTTAACATTTGGCCGAGCGGATGCGGGGGATGTGAATATCTCAACTCGACAAATGCGAATTCTTGAAGGCGCAGAAATATTAAATGTCGGACTGTTTTCCACCTCTACATTAGGGGAACCGCTGCCCGGTTCGGGAACGGGAAACGGTGGTAATTTGACCGTTAATGCGTCTGAGTCAATTGAAATTTATGGTTACAGTTCATTGATGCCGAACATTCTCAGTTTAATCGGCAACCAAAGCTTTGGTCTGGGGCAAGCTGGATATTTAGTCATCAATACCCCACGTCTGATTTTGCAAGACGGAGGGAGTGTTGCTGCGGGGACTGTGGGTGCGGGAAATGCCGGAAATTCAACGATCAATGCTGCGGATATTTTCATCTCTGGCAAGGCAAGTCTTGGCATTCCTTCTTCCCTAAGTGCGGATGCTTTTGCGGGGGCAGAAGATATTCAACAAGTTTTCTTTGCTGCGCCAATTCCTACGGGAAAGACAGGAGAATTAACGGTGAATAGCGATCGCCTCACGATCGCCAACGGCGGACAAATCCGCGTAGACCATCAAGGAACTGGCAACGCAGGACGGCTGCAAATAAATGTCGATCGCCTCAATTTAGAAAGCGGCGGAAATATTAATGCCACAACAGCGTTTGGCTTTGGCGGCGACGTAGAAATTAACGTGCGTGATTTATTAAGTTTACGCAACGGCAGTCAAATCAATGTGGAAGCCAAAGGCGATATCGGGGATGGCGGCAACTTAACCATTAATGCCGATATAATTGTGGCCTTAGAAAATAGCGATATTATCGCCAATGCGGTAGGCGGAAATGGCGGCAATATTAACATTACCAGTCGGGGCATTTTTGGCTCAGAGTTTCGCCCTACTTTAACCCCTAAAAGCGATATTACCGCTAGTTCTGAGTTGGGGGTAGATGGCACCGTGGAAATTAATAATCCCGATGCCAACCCAGCCGCAGGATTGGTAGAATTATCCTCAGCTTTGGTTGATCCGAGCGATCGAATTACTTCCGGTTGTGTTGCCAATCAAGACAATGAGTTTTATATCGTCGGACGCGGTGGTCTGCCCCAAAGTCCCACAGAAATGCTGTGGGGTCAAACAGTTTGGCAGGATTTGCGATCGCTGGAAATAGAGGACAAAAGTCAAACCAACCGGGGTGATTCAATAAACCCGGTTTCTTCAAGTTATTCAAGAAACCCGGTTTCTTCAAGAAACCGGGTTTCTAGTCCCCCCATTGTGGAAGCTACCGGATGGGTGATGAATGCCGATGGGTCGGTAATATTGGTCGGGTCAGCCAACGGGTTTCTGCGATTCCGCGAAGCGGATCCCGAAGCTTGCCCCCTCTTCGGCGGGGGGGAATCGCCTCAATGAGGAGATTTGTAGAGGCAGTCTCGCTTTCTGGTGACAGGGAAAAAGAAATCGAATTTCTTTTGTGGGTTGCGAAGACAACTTTTAATATCCCCAAAAGAAACCCGATTTCTATCATCCCGTTTGTAGATCGCTTTTTACCTGAAGATCGCAATTTCATCCTGATTTCATTTTTGTTCTCTATGCTTAAAATATCGATTTAGGAGTTTGTCTAACATGAAAGCGACTTTAGTTAAAATCGTTTTAACGGCGGTGAGTGGCGCGATCGCCACTGGGTTTAGCTTCGGGGGATTCGTCGTTGAACCTGCCAGCGCTCAAGTTTCCTTAACTAAACAGGACAACCCTTTTAACACTGAACTTCGCAATAACTGTCACGATAACTGTGAAGAACACTGTAATGGGGAACACGAAAATGACACATCTTCCGATCAATAAATTCGGTTGATCCCGTAGGGTGGGCAAATTTTGCCCACCCTACTTTTACTTTGACTCGAATTAATTAAAAAACGCTCGATTAATTTTTTCGCCAAAACATCCTGTCAAAGCGGATATAATTGAGCGTCCTAAATGATAGGCAAAATTTACCGGAATCGCATTTCCGATTTGTTTATATTGTGATGTAATCCCTCCCATAAATTCCCAATCATCAGGAAACGTTTGAATTCTGGCATATTCCCGGACGGTAAAAGGTCGCGTTTCGTCGGGATGACAGCGATCGGTTTGTTTTTGAGAAGGAGAAGTGGTCAAAGTTAAACTCGGTTCATCCCAAGAAATCCGACGTGCCATCCCAGTTTTACCCCCACCCAAATAATAACTTTTCATCATATATTCTTTTTGGATATTTTCCGGTAAATCTCTCCAGCATCCCCCCGGCGGCACTAATTTTAACACTTCTGCTTTCTTTTTACTGTATTTGACTCCTGCGGAGGGCGGAACATTGTTTAGAGCATCTCTTAAGGTGAGAATTTTTTGAGAAGGTTCAGGATAAAAAAACTGAACATTTAGATCGGAACGAGTCCCCACAATAATAATTCTTTCTCGCTTTTGGGGGACATCATAATTCACTGCATTCAGCAATCGATATTGAACTTGATAACCCAAAGACTCTAAAATTGCTAAAATAATTTTTAAAGTTTCCCCTTGTTGATGACTGATTAAGCCCCGGACATTTTCCGCTAAGAATAATTTGGGTTTAATTTCTTGAACGCATCGAGCAAATTCATAGAATAAAGTTCCTCTGGTATCTTCCAGCCCTAGCTTTTTACCGGCATAACTAAATGATTGACAAGGAAATCCTCCTGTAACTACATCTGCCGACATTTGTTTAAACGAAACTTTAGAAATATCATCATGGATAATATGCCAATCAGGTCGATTGTGTCGTAAAGTAGCCACGGCATCTTTATCGATTTCTACTAAAAACTGGGTTTTTAAGCCAGCTTTTTCTAATCCTAATGCTAGACCCCCTGCCCCGGCAAACAGCTCGATCGCCTTCACGGTTTTTTTGGGTTGAAATGGAATGTCAGGAGAATGGTAGGGAATCTCTAATAAAGGCTCGAATAAATTTAGCTGAATACTTTTTTGCATATTCGTGACTCTCTGCGAATTTTTCCTAAATTTAAAACCACCATTAATTTATATTTTAAGAAAAATTATGGTGATTTTCAAGTAATTGTTACATTTTTTAATACTTAATATAGCTCCAGAATATTTATAAAATGGTGGAGTTTTGAACCGTGCATACTAAGCAATAAATGACATAATTATACCGTTTTTGTAGTGGGATATCGAAATATTTAAAATGGTTATTTGGCAAGTTTAATGTCCTCTGTAAATCCTTAAATGTGGATATGTTAAAACTGTTACCAGTCCCTCATAACTAATAACTCTAATAAACAACCTTGAGTCCGTAGGGTGGGCAAACTTTTGCCCACCCTAAATTTGTTGACAAAAAAATCAATATCGGATTGGAAATCCGATCGCACCCCGAAACCCGCCCCACTAGGAAAAATTTGTCCCTGTAGAATTGTGAAACATCAAGCCACGGTACACTATTCTAACGAACCTTAAACCCCAAGCGGTTATCCCGATCGAATATGACTACATTTTTATTAGAAGTCGGTACAGAAGAATTACCCGCAAGTTTTGTCGAACCGGCGATTTCTCAGTGGCGATCGCTCATTCCGGGGACTCTGGCAGAAAACTTTCTCACCCCCGAAGCCACCCAAGTCTATGGCACCCCGCGCCGTTTGGCCGTTTTAATCTCTGGTTTGCCCACCCAGCAACCCGATCGCGAAGAAGAAATTAAAGGCCCACCAGCCCAAGCAGCCTTTAAAGATGGGAAACCCACCAAAGCTGCCGAAGGATTTGCCCGCAAACAGGGCGTCGAGTTAAGCGACTTAGAAATTCGCCCCACGGACAAAGGCGATTTTGTCTTTGTCAACAAAAAAATTACCGGACGCACTACAGCGGAAATTCTCACGGAACTCGTCCCCCAATGGATTAACAAACTAGAAGGCAAACGGTTTATGCGCTGGGCAAATGGGGATTTAAGATTTTCTCGCCCGTTGCGTTGGTTGGTGGCATTATTAGACCGAGAAATTCTGCAGATCGCCATAGAAAATGGCTCAGAAACTCTCAAAAGCGATCGCATTTCTAGCGGTCATCGCGTCCTTCATCCTCAACCCGTGGAAATTGCTAACGCCGCAGATTATGCCGAAACTTTACGGCAAGCTTATATTGAAGTAGACCCAGAAAAACGCCAAGAAAAAATCATTGCGGAAGTCAAAGCCACCGCCGAAAACGTCGGTGGCATTGCGGAAATTTCCGCCGATTTACTCACCGAAGTCACCAACTTAGTCGAATGGCCTACAGCGGTCATCGGCAAATTTGACGACGACTTTTTAATTTTACCGCCGGAAGTAATTACTACGGTTATGGTGACACACCAGCGGTATTTTCCGGTATTAAAAAATCAGACAAATGGAGATAAAACGGGTAAGCAAATTACAGAATTACTCCCTTATTTTATCACCATTTCTAACGGCGATCCGGCAAAATCAGCAATTATTGCTAATGGCAACGAACGAGTAATTAGAGCCCGGTTAGCTGATGGCCAGTTTTTCTACAAATCCGATATCGCCAAACCTTTAGAAAGTTATGTTGCCCAGTTAGAAACTGTCACTTTCCAAGAAAAATTAGGCTCGGTGCGGGAGAAAGTCAACCGCATTATCAAAATTGCCAGTTTCATTACAGATCAATTATCCCTCAGCGCCGAAAAAGCTAAAGATATCCAACGGGCTGCATTACTTTGTAAAGCGGATTTAGTCAGCCAGATGGTTTATGAATTTCCTGAATTGCAAGGGGTGATGGGTGAAAAATATGCCCGCATTTCTGGGGAAACCGAGGCAGTAGCTACGGCAATTTTTGAGCATTATTTGCCACGGGGCGCTAGTGATAGTTTGCCAGATACTATCACAGGGCAAGCGATCGCTTTAGCGGATAAACTGGATACATTGGTCAGTATTTTTGGCTTGGGAATGTTGCCTACTGGTTCTTCCGACCCGTTTGCCTTGCGTCGGGCAGCTACGGCGATCGTGAATATTATTTGGGCGGCAGATTTACCCCTTAATTTATATCATTTGCTAGAACAAGCCGCCTGTGAATTTAGCACAATTTACCCCGATACTTCCCCAGATTTATTGTCACAATTGTATGACTTTTTCTTACAACGGATTAGAACTCTGTTGCAAGAAGAGCGCGGAGTTGATTATGATTTGGTGAATGCGGTATTAGGGGAAAATGACCCAGAATATACGGAACGGGGATTAAAAGATTTGTTGGATTTGCGCGATCGCGCCTTATTCTTGCAATCTATCCGCAATAATGGCATCCTAAATAATATCTATGAAACCGTAAACCGTTCCTCCCGTTTAGCCAAACAAGGAGAACTCGATACCATTGAATTAGAACCTAAGCAAGCGATCGAACCCAAACTATTCCAAAAATCTTCTGAACAAGAATTTTATGATTCTCTGGTGCAATTAGTTCCCAAAACCCAAGCCGCCCGTGAAGCACGAGATTATCAAAAATTAGTCGATGCTTTAGCAGAAATTGCCCCAACGGTCAGCAACTTTTTTGATGGCCCAGAAAGTGTCCTAGTGATGGATTCAGATCCGGCAATTCAACGCAACCGCTTAAATCTTTTGGGATTATTGCGGAATCATGCTCGTGTTTTAGCAGATTTTGGCGCGATCGTTAAAAGTTAGATAGCAACACTCGCACTCATAACTCGCAGTTATCACCCGCAGTTATCACCCGCAGTCCTCACCCGCAGTCATCACCCGCAGGGGGCTATAAACCCCCTGCTAAAAGCTTACAGCGGTTTTCAGATTACTAAACCACGGTATGACCCGCGCATTCCGGCAGTAGGGACCCGCGCATTCCGGTAGATAGCTTATTGCTTAAAATATTGTAGGGGCGAATGGCCATTCGCCCTTGTACGGGCGAATGGCCATTCGCCCCTACGGAATGCGCGGGCCTGTACAATATTCTAAGTAATAAATTATCTGCCGGAATGCTTCGCCCCTACAAAAATTTGTGGTTTATTCGCGGAGAAAATTGCTGTAAGTCCTCTAAAGACGACTGTAATTATCTTAAACTGTTCGCTTCAGTCCATTTTAATGGACTTGAGCTATGAGACGGAGGTTTTAACCTCCGTCGGCTGCTCATCAGTCATCTTCATTCATCAAATATCCCGTCTATGTCAAAAGCCCATATCATCGGTTTAGGAAAATCAGGAATTGCCGCAGCGAAGTTATTGCAACAAAAAGCTTGGCAAGTCACCGTGAGCGATCGCGGCAATTCTGACAGTTTGCGCCAACAACAACAACAACTCGCTGCCATTGGCATTGAAGTGCATTTAGACCATACTTTCGCCCCAGATGAATCCCTGGAGTTAGTAGTAGTCAGTCCCGGAGTTCCTTGGGATATTCCTCCCCTGGTGAAAGCGCGAGAAATGGGCATTGAAACTATTGGCGAAATGGAACTCGCTTGGCGTAATTTGAACCAAGCCCCCTGGGTGGGTATCACGGGCACTAATGGCAAAACCACCACAACAGCTTTAATTGCGGCTATTTTCCAAACTGCTGGATTTAATGCCCCGGCTTGTGGCAATATCGGCTATGCCACCTGTGAACTGGTTTGGGAATCGGTCAATCCCCAAAAATCAGCATCGGTGAAACCGATTGATTGGATGATTGCGGAAATTAGCAGTTATCAAATTGAATCTTCTAATTCTTTAGCGCCGAGAATTGGCGTTTTTACCACCTTAACTCCCGATCATCTGAGTCGCCACTATACTATCGAGAACTATTTCAACATCAAAGCTTCTCTATTAGAACGGTCTGAGTATCGGGTAATTAATGGCGATGACCCCTATTTACGGCAACATTTAGCTACTCGTTGGCCCGATGCTTGTTGGACTAGCACCCAGGGAAAAAGTCACCTATTAGGCGATCCAGAAAAGGGCGCTTATATTGAAAATGGCTGGGTGATATTTAAAGGAGAAAAAATCGTCCGGGCTGATGCTTTGCGAATGTGTGGCGACCATAATCAACAAAATTTGCTGATGGCAGTGGCTACCGCTAGTTTGGCGGGGATCAAAAAAGAGGCGATCGCCCAAGCCATTGCGGAATTCCCCGGAGTCCCCCACCGCTTAGAACTGATTACCACTTGGCAAGGCATTGAGTTTATTAATGATAGCAAAGCCACCAACTACGACGCCGCCGAAGTCGGGTTAAAATCCGTAGCAGCGCCAGTGATTCTCATTGCCGGTGGGGATCCCAAAACTGGGGATGATACGGGGTGGTACAGAATCATTCAAACCAAAGCCGCAGCAGTGTTATTAATTGGGGATGCCGCCGCGCAATTTGCCCAACGCTTGCAAGAAGTTGGCCATCAACGTTATGAAATTGTTGGCACAATGGATCGTGCTGTTCCCAGGGCGGCTCAATTGGCTCAAGAACTTGGAGCTAAGGTAGTATTACTCTCTCCCGCTTGTGCCAGTTTTGATCAATATCAAAATTTTGAGCAACGGGGGGATCATTTCCGGCAACTCTGCCTGGAATTTCTCAAGTAAGTTTTATACTTAGGGGGCCAGACCACTCAGGGGCTACTCAGGAGCGATCGTCTGGCCTGATTGGATTTTTACCGTCTCCGTAAAAATAAGGATTTGGGCGTAGGGGCGCAATGGTTGCGCCCTAAGAACGAAAAGGTTTCGCGCCCTTACGGTTGCATTTTTGATGGATCATAGGATGATTGTGACAGAGTGCCTGATTGCCAGCTATGTGAAACAAAAGCTATCAAAATGTTTTTTAGTAAAAAATTAAAAATTTTCTCCGTAAATCATTGATATCATATCCGTATAATCACGGAATAAAAAGTCGGTATATAAACCGAAGGCAGAAAATTTAATTAAGCATTAAGGCGATCGCTACTGAGCACAATACTTAAAGATTTTCAGAAATTTTCACAATTATCAAGGAATTATATTTTTTTTGTAAAAATCGAGATTACCCCTTGCCAAACCCCGATGAATGTTGCTATGATCGGAGGAAATGAAGCAAATCAGATAAATAACGAACTATCTGGAGCAATTGCTTAAAATAAAAATAACCAGGTGACTGTTAACGGGTGTGCTCTTTAATTATTTTAGATGTCCAGGGATTTCTTTATCAGGCTCCAGATGTTCTCAGGGTGAAAAATATATCTTCGGCAATGTGGTAGTTCTACAACAACACCGATGCTAGGCAATAACACCCTCCACCGTTAGAAAACTACTCACGCATTGAGATTCGCTACCAAAGAACAGGAGAAATGACCATGATGACCACTAAACTTTTTACATCTAAAGGTGCTGTACTTGCTGGAACGATGGCGATCGCCTCTGCCATGTTATCAGTCATGCCAGCCCAAGCCGCTGAAAAAACCCTGACCCTCACCGACAAGACCAACTCGAATACCCAAGACTATCCCACCGTCAGCGTCAACTTAAAAGAAGTCAACGGAGGAGTAGAAGTCAAAGTTAACGTCGTACCGAGTTCCGCAGGATGGACTGGCGACTTGCGGGCTGTTTGGTTTAACCTTCCCAATGCCGGTGGAGTCAGTGTCAGAGGTGCCGGTGGTGGCCCGGTGACAGGTATCAGCGGTGCCAGCAATGCCACGAAGGGCGGAGTTAGCAACAGTGCGGATCTAAACGGCATGAAAGCCAGCTTCAACTTAGGGGTGGAAATCGGCTCCGAAGGTCTCAAAGGCGGCAAAGACGACTATCAAACTGCTACATTCAAACTCTCTGGGGTTTCCCTCGCTGACTTTAGCTCTGACATGATTGGTACTCGTCTGATGAGTGTTGGCAATACCTCTAATGGCCGTGCTGAAAGCAGCAAAACCGGCAGCGCTGCTATCCCTGGTAACTATGATAGTAGCACGACCCCTAGCACTGGTGGCAGCACACCACCGGCGGTTGTCGAAGAACCTTCTATTCCTAGCACTCCAGTATCCAGCGGTGGTGGTGACGAAGGTGGCGGCATGGTTTCCGAAGCTGCACCAGAACCTCTGACTATCTTAGGAACTGTTCTCGGTGGTGGTGCCTTAGTTGCGGCTCGCAAACGCAAAGCCAACAAAGCCAGCTAATTCCTCAGCCATAGCCAGTTGAAAATAACCGGCCTGGTTAAATAAATCAAAGCAGAGGGGCGATCGCTACATCGCCCCTCTGCTTTGGCAATCGAGAAACTATGATACAATGTTCAACTGTAGAATAAAACAGCCAACAGCCAAAAGCCAACGGCTAAATTCTCTGAGGGATAATATCGTGCTTGGTTTGACAGATGAACAACTAAAACAAATCGGCGCGATCGCCCGTCAAGTTGGTTGGGGTGCGGCGGATATTCTGCAAGGTTACTATCACGGAACCGCGAATTTAACCCTGGGAATTCAACAAAAAAAAGATGGGGTAGTGACTGCTGCGGATTTAGCGGCCAATGAGTATATCCTAAGAAAATTACGCATTGCCTTCGGTCAGGAAGAATTTAGTTATCTCAGCGAAGAAACCGATCACCATCAAGCGTTTAAAGGCGAAAATTCCTGGTTATGGATTATTGACCCCCTCGATGGAACCGGGGGTTTTATTCACCATAATGATTACTATGCGGTGCATATTGCCTTGGTCTATGAAGGCAGACCCATGTTAGCGGTGGTCGTGGTTCCAGAAGCGGGGAAATTATATTATGCTCAAAAAGGTATGGGGGCTTTTGTAGAAACTCGCAGTGGTGAGGTGAAGCAGCTACAAGTTTCTCAGCGCGATCGCCTGGAAGACTTAACCATTTTAGTGACAAAACACCGGCAAACCCCAGAATTTAAAAAAATCTTACATACTTTACCCTGTCGCCAAGAATATCAAATCGGCAGTATTGGTTGCCGCATTGCGGCGATCGTGGAACAACAAGGGGATATTTATATTTCCTTTTCGGGAAAATCAGCCCCTAAACATTGGGACTTGGCAGCCCCGGAATTAATTCTCACCGAAGCGGGGGGAAAATTAACCCATCTCAACGGGGAACCCCTGAGTTATGATTCCGAGGATGTGAACCAATGGGGCTGCTTGATTGGCAGTAATGGGTCTAGTCATGGCAAGCTGTTAGCGGCAGTTCGGGCAATTTTAAGCGCCGGAAATCTATGATCGACAAAACGGCTCCCCCGATCGCCAGACGTTCGGCACGGGGGAGCATCAGCCCTAGCCAGCTAAACTCTCTTTGCTGAGGGGTATCATTTCTCCGGTCACGGTCAGTCCAAGTAACATCGGTTCATTGGGTCGAATAATCTTGCCAGTAATGGCGCACCGTTCCTCATGTTGCGCTGTAGCATCAAAGCTGGCTCGAATATCCGATCGCGAAAGGTAAGATTTCACATCTCCAGATTTATGCTGCACGAACTTCCAGAGCACTTCCCGAATTAGTGCTTGATAGCCTTGATTCCCGGCGATCGCTTTGAGTTGGTTTTTTAGCTCTCTCTCTAGACGGATGCTGGTGACTTCCATTTCGGTGGTTGGGGTTTTTGTGATTGCGGACATAATTTTTTCCTCTTATGGGTAGACATATCTGTATTATTAGTGTAGTATGTTTTTTGTAGGATTCAAGTAGTAGCTTTCAACGAGGAAACCTGTGACATACTCATCCACCTATTCACTCACACGGCATTTCGCCAGTAGCTTTGGCAGTGGTCTAGATGACATCAATGGCATCTGGACAACCGCTATGCTGGGGATATGCCATTTTGAGCCCGGTGGCGAGAAACAGGGAGCATCGTGCCTGTTTACAGCAGTCAATGCTGTAGAAGAGATTAATGAAAATTTAGATTCAACCGAAGACTATCGGTTGGATAGACCACAACTGAATAGATATCGCGGGAGGTACAGCCATAATTATGCTGTGCCAGTATAGGCTTAAAAGACTTTAAATTCTCTAGCCCCCGCTTTCTTGGTGAAGCGGGGGCTATTTTAATCAGGAGCAAAGTCGTGACTGGGATAACAGACGTCTTAAGTAAGTCGGTGGTGGTTTTTTCTAAAAATTATTTACCGATTAGTCGGGTCAATATTAAACGAGCGATCGCGCTGTTAGTGACCGGAAAAGCTGAACCTTTGGATTTCAGCCCTTCGGAGATCGGCTGCACCTGTATAGCGGTGCGATCGCCTTCTCTAGTGATGCAAGTACCCACTCAAATTCGTTTAACCTTTACCGGGAATGAACGGATCTGGAAAGTGCCACCAGTGAACCGTCGAGAGGTACTTAGGCGCGATCGTCACCAGTGCCAATATTGTGGCAGTCACAAAAATTTAACTTTAGATCACGTAATTCCCCGATCCAAAGGGGGTAGTCATACTTGGGATAACGTCATCACTGCTTGCAATTCTTGCAATTGCCGCAAGGGCGATCGCACTCCGCAACAAGCGGGAATGCCACTGTTAACCAAACCACGCGCCCCTATCCACCCCGCTGTTGCTTTTGCCGAACATTTTTGGCGGGAACAGCAGTTATCAGGCTGAGAAATGTTTTTTTACCCTCAGCCAAGAGATTAAGCACTCTCACAGGAAAAGAATCCCTACCCGGAAATGTTGAAGATTACATATACAGAAACCGGCTTTAACCTAGAGCTTCTGGCTGACTCCCTGGAGCAGTTAGTTGTGCGGCGAGTTATTTTGGCTATGCGAGTTGGTCAAAGTGTCCTCGTCGAACCCAGCAAAGCGTCGTTTTTGCTGCCCGCAGATTTGCCTTTGGTGAATGTGCTTCATACAGAGGCCCTGCGTTATGACAGTGAAAAAATCGAGTTGTCTGTTGCCGATGAAGATTACATCGAAGTCACTTTACAAGGGACTTGGATTGCTTCTAATTCCCATACGGCTGAGGGTTTATTTCTCACGGTAATGAGCGATCGCACGGAATTATATCTGTTTAAATGCTGGGAACAGGCTCAAACCGGCGCATCTTTGCTCAAAGAAGTCGATTAAATCGCAATTATAGAAAATTGCGTCTAGAAAATTGCGTCTAGAAAATTGCGTCTAGAAAATTGCGTCATGTAGGGGTCAACGGCTGTTGACCCCTACATTCCGAAAAACCGCAAAATTTTCCAGAAAATATCAAGGGCGCACAACATTGTGCGCCCCTTGGGATATTGAATCATATTAAATTTGAAAAAACACATCAGGTAAAATCCAAAAAATTGCTCATTATAAAAATATCAAAAAATATCTGGAGAAGAATCGTCATAAAAAAGCTGAAATCAATCGCTCATCAGGGATACCAAACCAAACATTATGACTCACTCAGATTCAATCTTTAACTGATGCCATACCACTAATCAATTACTTGCAATAACCCCATATCCAGACTATCAAAAACTTGTTTAAGTCGCCTTTGGTCTTCTTTACTCATGGGATTTTCCCAGGCAAAAATTTTCAGCAACGCATTTTGATCGGCGCGAGTAATTCGACCACTGTTCAAAATACATTCAATTGGCTACTGGTTAACTGAGACAGGGTACAGCGAGCGTGAGTATTCATAATTGAGAACTCTCTTGGGGTGAATCATTCACAAGTGACTGAGAAATTTTGTGGATGCCACCGATCTTCGAGTGCTGTCTCTATTCATCGACCTAGCACCCTGATGGGTCTGACCCCTCATTTGTAGCATATTGTCCCACGGAAATCTAGGGCGATCGCCCCTCACGGTTTAATCTTTACTTAATATATAAATTGCCAACCTGTACTTACGCATACTACATCATTTTAGCCGTTTTCACCCTGTAATCTCTGCGTATTTTTTCATAAATCTTTATTTAAATCCTTATAAAACAAGAGTTTTAGCCTGATATCTAGAGAAGCACTCTTTAAATAAAAATTTTTTCGTCCCACCCATTGACAATATGTAGTATATAATGTAGTATATAAATGTGAGGGACAGGAGAGAGCCAAACGGCTTAAGCAGCCAATCCAGCAAAACCCAAAAAAAGCGATCGCTCACTGCTGCTACGTCCAAAAAAAGCCCAAATCCTGCGGATAAATCTTTAAAAAGATTCATTCTTCGGAGAATTTGCGCCAATTACAAAGGCCCCATCGTCTAGTGGTGAGGATTTCTGACTTTCGATCAGAAAACACGGGTTCAAATCCCGTTGGGGCTATTGATGAAATGCGGGGATAAGCTACGGTAGCTTGTCAGTCTCAGAAGCTGAAATAAGTAGGTTCGACTCCTACCCCCGCCATTAAAGATGTGATGGGAGTTGGTCGCGGTGCCGTTGTCAGTGAATTGGCTACCATTGAATTAGTCACTGTAAATCGGAGCTAATCATTATGAACCGAAAGGCGATCGCCCAAGATACTCTGAATATTCTCAAAACAGGTTACTACCTGAACCTCAAGGGTACAGAAATTAAAATTGGTCATCATATAACAGCTTGTGTCGCGGCCACAAAATACTATGATCCTGATAGTTTATCTACTTTAGAAACAGAGGTTTTATCCCAACCAGGGGCATTTTCTAGCACGGAATTTGAGGTGAGAAATGAAACTACCCTGATGGGTGCAGAACGGATGGCGCGATCGCTCACTGAAAAACAAATCAGGAAAATTGCTGTCCTGAATTTTGCTTCGGCGAAAAATCCGGGCGGTGGATTTCTCAATGGAGCCTAAGCCCAAGAAGAAAGTTTAGCCCGAAGTTCCGCACTTTATCCAAGCCTTTTAAACTGTCCTCAATACTATGAATTTCATCGGGCTAATCGATCGCTTTTATATTCTAATCGGATGATTTATTCTCCCGGTTGTCCAGTATTCCGTAAAGATGACGGAACTTTATTAGAAACCCCTTATCGGGTTGATTTTATTACCAGTGCCGCCCCGAATGCGGGAATGATTGCTAGAAATCAACCGGAAGATATGAACAAAATCCCTGAAGTATTGCGGGATCGCGGTGCCAAGATTTTAAGTTTAGCTGCTAGTTATCAATGCGATGTTCTAATATTAGGCGCTTGGGGCTGTGGAGTCTTTAGAAATGACCCGGTGATCGTCGCTCAAATGTTCGGCGATTACTTATTACCCAACGGTCAATTTGCCAATAAATTTAAAACCGTATTGTTTTCTGTTCTAGATACTAGCAAACAACAGAATATTATTAATGAATTTAAAAAGAGATTTCCCGAATTTACAGGCAACAGGCAACAGAAAAATTGATTCGGGCGATCGACAACCATAAAAACTCCCCAAAGGCGAAGCAAGAGCAATTCTAGACTGGCAGAAATACCGACAATTACTAATCGAGTCATTAATGCCGATATTAACCGTAGCCTCAATATCCTACGAACGTATTCTCCAGAGGTATTCACCTATGTCGAGGAGATAGCGAGTTGCGGGGTTCAGCCACTAAAGATTAACCATGAACGAAAGAGTTGGGTTTACATCGTCGCATCTGTCTATTTTAGCTCTAACCCTATTGATGAAATATGGATAATGGATAATTGATTATGGATCATTGATAATTGATAAAAGCCAAAGCATTATATTGTTTTGGCTTTTTTATTGTTAGGTTTATGGTTAGGTTTATTCGCTCAAAGCATAGATATCTTTTTCTCGACCCAGCGCAAACTTAAAAGAATGTCGCAAGTCTTTGCTGGATAGAGTCAGGAAAACGATTAATGCTGCCACCGCTAGACCAGCAGCGATCGCAAATAAAGTCCGATACCCCAACAGATCGGCAAAAGAGCCTAAAATTGGCCCTGCCAAGGCAATTCCCAAATCAAATCCACCAATACAAAGAGAAAAGACTTGACCCCGTTCTTTGGCTAAGGAGCGATCGGCCATTAGTGCTACCATCATCGGAATCAATGTACCCGCCCCCGCTCCTTCAATGACCGCTGCTGCCAGCACGCTATGGGGTGAATGGGCGAAACCGAGCACGATCATGGCGATGGTGTAGCAGACTAAGCTGGCGGTAATAAATAGTCCTCTACCGTAGCGATCGGAAGCACGACCCGTAACAAACCGCAGGCTAAAACTGGAAACCGCAGCAGCGCTATAAAATAATCCAGGATTTAAGTCAATTTTGCTCTCTTGGATGAACAAGGGGATAAAGGTACTGATAATTCCGAAGACTAAGCCAATCATTAGCATGACCACAAACGGAATGCGGAGTCGGTCGGTCAGCAACAGTCCCCAAAATGATGGCTGCTGCTGAGGGGAAAGATGGCTATCTTTTGGTTCCCCTTTGACTTCGGTGATTTGGTTGGCACAAAACAACCCCACGACTCCTAGGGCAAATGAAGTGATAAATAATGGCGGGTAGCCATAACCAGCTTGGATAAATCCGCCCAGGGCAGGCCCGATCGCCACTCCGATGGGATTGACTAAACTCATATAGCCAATTAATTCACCCCGTTGGTTTGGCGGTGAGAGGTCGGCAACTAAGGCACTAAACCCGGTGGTGAAAGCGGCGACACTGATGCCATGAAATGCCCGCAAGACCATTAATAAGGGAATGGATGTGATAAATAGATAGCCCAAGGGGGCGATCGCTACCACCGCAACGCCAATTAATAGGACTAACTTGCGACTGCGATCGTCTGCCATGCGCCCCAACATGGGACGAAACAGCAGCAGTCCAATGGCAAAGGAACCCATGACAATACCTATTTGCTGGCTGTTGCCCCCCACGAATTGAATATACAAAGGCAACGTGGGCAGTAAAGCAGCAATACTTGACCAAAATAATAAGCCCGCAGCAAATAAGGTTAACAAGCTGCGGCGCAAGTGCGGCTCCAACTGACTAAAAACCTTCAAAGCATCCACCTCATCCAACGGTTATGATTTTTCGGCGATTCCCTACGGGACGTTTCCTGAACGGCGATCGCCCACCGTAAAGGCAAAGCTTACCGCGCTGAAATTTGATTGGAGAATCGCCAAGATTGTTACGCGAATGCTTTGCCCCTACTATATTGTAATAACTTTTCTTAAGTAATATTACAGAAAATTAATAAATGAAACAGCACTAATCATCCTGAGTAATAGCAGCCCTTGATATGATGCAACGAATCATGTAGGGGCGAATGGCCATTCGCCCCTACAGCGCTTTCTATTCAAGTGAACCACAAATATATTGTAGGGTTGATTCGCGAATCAACCCTACATGAGGTAAAAATGACAGAAAAGGAGATTGCGGTTTTGCTCCCTTGCCATAACGAAGGGTTAACCATTGCCCAAGTGGTCAATGATTTTCGGGCGGTACTTCCCGAAGCCAAGATTTATGTTTACGATAACCGTTCCACGGATGATACAGCCACCCAAGCAGCAGCAGCGGGCGCAATCGTCCGCTTTGAACCCCAAAAGGGAAAAGGGAATGTAATTCGGCGAATGTTTGCGGATATTGAAGCGGATATTTATGTTATGGCCGATGGGGATAATACTTATGAAGTCGCCGCAGTTTCCCGACTAATCCAACGTCTATTAAATGAAAGATTAGATATGGTAGTAGGTATCAGGCGATCGCTCACAGGGGACTTTATTTCCTTTCGTCCCGGTCATCGGGCGGGCAACTTATTTTTAACCGGCTGCGTGCAATTTCTGTTTGGCGCTAAACTACAAGATATGCTGTCCGGTTATCGAGTATTTTCCCATCGATTTGTGAAATCTTTTCCCGCTTTATCCAGTGGATTTGAAACGGAAACAGAGTTAACCATTCATGCTTTAGAATTAAGGATTCCCTTTGGGGAAGAACCCACGATTTACACAGAAAGACATCCCGATTCAAGTAGCAAACTCAGAACTTTTACCGATGGATTTCGTGTCTTAGGAACGGCTTTATTGCTTTTTAAAGAAATTCAGCCTTTCTTGTTTTTTGGTATCATTGCTATCGTTTTGGCACTCATTTCCTTGATACTGGGTTTTCCGGTGATTGCCACCTTTCTGGAAACCGGATTAGTACCCAGATTTCCTACGGCAATTTTGGCCGCTTCGATTATGTTGTTAGCTTTTTTAAGCTTAACTTGTGGGTTAATTTTAGATTCAGTGGCTCGCGGTCGGAGGGAATTTAAACGGATGGTCTATCTGGCGTATGCTTTACCAAAGCATTAATGGTATAATTTCATCAGAAACCAGGTTTCTTTTTGGCAACATAGGGGCGTCCTTGCGGAGCCCATGCCGTCAGGCTATATGGCCATTCGCCCCTACATTAGCACAACAAAAACCCGGTTTCTTTGCTTAATCCGAATAAGTGGTTTTTTGGTATTTATTTGCTTAATGTAACCACAAAAAAACACGAAAAAAAGAGATATTTATTTCTATGAATTTTGCCGAATTTTGCTTATTATTAATGTCTATTATCGCTAACGTATCCGGACAGTTTTTTTTAAAGTCTGGGGCTTTGAAACTGGGAAAAGTTAATCTGAGTAATTTATTTACTCATGTATTAAATATCGTGACAATTCCAGAGTTAATGGTGGGTTTGACTTGCTACGGTTTGGGCGCGATCGCCTATATTTTAGTCCTCACCCGCGTCAAACTGAGTATTGTTGGCCCATGTACTGCCCTCAGCTATGTTTTTGCCGTGGTACTGGGTTATTTTATCTTCAAAGAAACCATTCCCCTCACTCGTATTCTCGGCTTGAGTTTGATTGTCAATGGGGTAATTTTAGTCGTATGGAAACAATGACCATTTGATCATTTTAAAATATAAATTATTGCTTTAATAATGAATGATTCACCACAAAGACACGAAGGACACAAAGGAGCGGAAACTGCTACAACTTAAAATATAAATTATTCCTTCAATAATGAATGATTCACCACAAAGACACGAAGGACACAAAGGAGCGGAGGTTGGGTTTCGTTTCGCTCTACCCAACCTACAACTACAACTACAACTGGGTAAAGGCGGGCATGAACCCGCCCCCTACTCAAGCATTCTGTTTGACCTGTTTTTTCCTAGCTTTCGCTACAGATTTTAAGCGACGCCGCCGATTTTTACCAGTAAATAGACCAAAAAACCACCGCTGGAACCCATCAATATAAGTGAATAAAACCGGCACGATCACTAAAGTTAGTAGGGTGGAAGTGGAAAAGCCGCCAAGAACAGCGATCGCCATTGGGGAACGCACCTCACCCCCCGCGCCAAGTTCTAAGGCAATGGGCATCATTCCCGCTACAGTAGAAATAGTGGTCATAAAAATCGGTCGTAAGCGAGAAACACCCGCTTCTAACACCGCTTTAAACTGTTTTAATCCTTGCTCTTGGTTGGCCAAACTACAATCCACTAATAAGATAGCATTTTTTGTCACCAATCCCATCAACAAAACAATCCCAATTAGGGCAAATAACCCTAATTCTTTTTGGGTAATTAATAATGCTAACAACGCTCCACCAATTGATAACGGCAAGGCGACCAAAATAGTGAAAGGATGGAAGAAATTGTTGTAAAGCAGGACTAAAATGGCATAAATACAAAGTACCGCTAGGGAAAGTGCGCCTAAGAAACGACCGAAAATATCTTGCATAATTTCGGCATTTCCCGAAGGTTGTTCTTCTACGCTGGAGGGTAACGGATTCATCGCGGGCAATGCGCGGACTGCTTCGAGGGCTTCTCCTAAAGATAACCCTTGTAAGTTGGCAGCCAGAGTGACTTGGCGAGATCGGTCAAAGCGCTGAATTTGTGCCGGTCCACTGCCCAGGGTAATATCGGCTACCGCAGATAAGGGGACTAAAGTGCCCCGCTGGCTGGGGATTTGCAAGTTTTTCAGCAGTTCGAGATTGTCGCGATATTCCTGGGCTAACTGCACCCGGATGGGAATTTGCCGATCGCTCAAATCAAATTTGGCTAGGTTGGATTCAATGTCGCCAATGGTAGCTAGGGAGGCAGTCCGGGCGATCGCCTGTACGGAAACCCCCAAATCGGCGGCTCGTTTGGGGTCGGGTTTAATCAAAATCTCTGGTTTGACCAAAGAAGCGGAAGAGGAAACCTCTACTAATCCGGGGATTTGCCGCATTTGAATTTCCAACGCATCCGCCGCCATCTTCAGTTCTTGGGGATTATTACTTTTGAGGACAATGGATAAATCCTTGCTTTGGCCACCAGCCCCACCTGTAGATGCAAAACTAATTCGGGCGCCCGGAATTTGCGTAAATTGCGATCGCATTTCCTGCTCAAATTCTTTTTGAGACATGGGTCGATCACTCTTAGGCACTAAATTCACATAGAGGACACCCTTATTCACACCGCGATCGCTGCCACCACCGCCGACGGTTTCCAAAATAGTATTAACCGCTGGATGTTGCTGCAACAATGCCGTAGTCCGTTGCGCCACGGTTTCCGTATCCTGCAATGTGGAACCGGGAGGTAATTCAATATTGACGGTACTAAAAGCAATATCGCCGTTGTCAAACAACCCTTTAGGAATATACGGGACTAACTGCAAACTGCCGATAAAAAAGGCTATGGCAATTAATAAGGTAGTAATCCGATGTTTCAAAGCCCAACTGAGGAGCGATCGATAGGGCTGAATTTTATAGGGTGTAGGGTGTGGGGTGTAGGGTGTGGGGTGTGGGGAAGAGGGGGAAGAGGGGGAATTTCCTTCGATGGCGGCTTCCCACACTCCCACACTCCCACACTCCTCCGCCCCTGCGATCCTCTGCTCCCCTGCCTCCGAGAGAGGGCGAAGCATTCGGGGCGTCAATTCTTGGTTGTGATTCAGAGATGATTTGCCCGAATGCTTCGCCCCTACGAGGGGTTTACTTTTGAGCAAATAGGCACTCAGCATGGGAACGACCGTGGTAGCGACCAGGGTGGAAAACATGGTAGAAACGGCAAATGTCACCCCAAAGGGTTGGAAAAATTGGCCAGGAACTCCACCCATAAATGCTACGGGCAAAAATACCGCCACAATGGTCGCGGTGGTCGCCACCACCGCTAACCCGATTTCCAATGCGGCATCCAGGGCCGCCTGAAAGGGACGTTTGCCCATATTTAGGTGAGTGTCGATATTTTCAATCATGCAGATGGCATCATCCACCAAGTTACCCACCGCTAAAGATAGGGACAGTAAGGTCATCCCATTGAGGGTATAGTTGAGGGCTTGCATCACCGCAAAGGTGGGAATAATCGACAAAGGCAAGGCAGCGCCAGTAATGAAAGTGGCTCGCCAATCTCGTAAAAATATCCAGACCGTTATAGTAGTGAGTACACATCCGAGAATCAAAGAATCAATGGAGGCTTGATAGGATTCGCGAATGGAGTTGGCACGGGTAAAGATTAACTCTAATTTAATATCTTCCGGCAGGGTTTTTTCTAATTCCGCCACTGCCTCGCGCACCCCTTCTTCTACGCTGACTAAGGTGCTGCCACTACTCCGCAATACGGAGAACGTGACTACGGGTTGACCATTATAGCGAGCGGATTGGCGAATTTCCGCTACCCCATCTTCGACTTGCGCTAAACTTTCCAAGGGAACTGACTCCCCACTGGGTAAGATAATGCCGTAGCTTTTCAGGGTGTCCACGGTGGGGGCAGACCCCAGGGTGCGAATATTGCGTTCGACTCCGGCACTGTCCGATCGCCCACCGGGTAAGTTAATGTTAAACGCCCGAATTTGATTATTCACATCGGTGGCAGTGATGCCCAAGGCTTGCAACCGTTTGGGGTTTAAATTCACCCGAATTTCTCGGTCAGATCCACCTAAGCGATTGACTTGTGCCACACCAGATACTTGTAATAAGGCGCGGGCGATGGTGCGATCGGTTAAATCGCTCAGTTCTTCGACCGATCGCCGCTCCGACACCACCGCGTAAGTCATAATTGGCCCACCGGCAAATTCCAACCGTTGCACGATCGGGTCATTCACATCTTGGGGCAATTCTTGACGAATTTGGGAAACCGCATTGCGAACATCATTGGTGGCGCGATCGGTATCCGTTCCCAAGACAAAATTAATCACCGTGGTAGAAACCCCATCGGTGACTGTTGAACTCAGTTCGTCAATATTACCCAAGCCCGCCACCGCGTCTTCAACTTTTTTCGTGACTTGGGATTCTAACTCTACCGGGCCTGCCCCTGGTTGGGTGACAGTGACACTGACTATCGGGATATCAATATTGGGATTAGAATCAATGCCCAATCGACCAAAGGACATTAAGCCAACAACGGTCATGATCATAAACATGACCAAGACCGGGACGGGTTTTTTAATCGACCAAGCAGAAATATTAAATGACATTTATTATTTGTTGGTGGTTGGTGGTTGATTGTTGGTGGTTGGCATTAATTGATAATTAATAATTAATAATTGACAATTATCAATTATCAATTATCAATTATCAACTACTTTGACGCGATCGCCATTTTTCACAAAAGCCGCCCCATCAACTACAATGGCATCGCCTACCTCTAAACCCGACTGAATTTCTATAGTGGCCTTGGATAGGTCATTACCCACAGCGTTAATGACTTGACCAACCTGAACAGGTTGTGCTTCTACGATGTCGTTGTCCTTAAGGCGATAAACAATCGAACTGCCATCGGCTTGAGGTAACACAGCTTTTGCCGGGACAATTAATCCCTCCGTGGTACTGGTGGTTAAAGCCGCCCGCAAAAACATCCCCGATCGCAACAAATCGCTACTTGGTAAACTAACCTTGACCGTGGCTTGACGACTATTGGCATCAATCAAAGGGGAAATTTCTCGCACGGTTCCCTGTAGGTCAATTCGCGAGTCTGCATCCGATGTCACTTTGACACTAGCGCCAATTTTGACCAGAGGTAACTGGGTTTCCGGGACTTTGACATGGAGTTCTAACTCACCATTAGCAATAATCGAAAAAAGTTTGCCAGAGCCACTGGTGACATCCCCCACGCGGGCAATTCGTTCGGCCACAATGCCACTGGCGGGAGCCCGAACCAGGGTTCGATCGCCCTGAGTTTGGACTTGTTCTGCCCTGGCTTGACTGCTTATAACATTGGCCGCCGCACTGTTGACCGTAGCGCGGGCGCTTTCTACCTGGGACTGAGCGCTGGTGACGTTGGCTGCGGCTCTTTCCAGTCGGGCTTCGGCATTACGAATGTTAGCCACGGCACTTTCTACTCTGGCGGCGGCACTGCTGACATTGGATTCGACACTCTTGACCCGCGCTTCGGTACTGCTGATATTAGCCACGGCGCTTTGAATTCGGGCATCGGCACTTTTAATATTGGCCTCCGCCACCCGCACCGCTTCCAGGGCATTTTCCACTGTAGTCAGGCGGTTATCGAGTTCTTGTTGAGAAATGGCGCCCGCACTGGCTAATGATTGATAGCGTTGTAACTCCCGTTCTGCTTGGGCTAATTCGGCTTTGGCTCTGGCAAGATTGGCCACCGCTTGCGCTCGTCCGGCTTCGGCTTCCACTTTCGCCGCTTGTGCTCCAGCTAGGGCGGCTTCAACTTCCGACTTGGCAGCGATCGCGCTTCTTAGTCCTGCTTCCGCTTCTGATTTCGCCGCCTGTGCTTGGGAAATTGCTGCCTGTGCCTCGCTTTCACCGGCTTGCGCTTGTTCCAAAGCGGATTTCGCCTGCCATACCCCGGCTTCGGTTTGGATTTGGCTAGAACGCAGGGATTCTACCTGGGCTTGGGCATCTAATATCTGCGATCGCACTACGGAGTCATCCAAAATGGCCATGACTTGACCAGCGGTGACAAAATCCCCTTCATCGACTAAAACTTGTTGAATTTGTAAGCCAGGAGATTGGGGCAAAATCGGCAGCAAATCTAAGGCTTGAACCGTTCCAGTGGCTTCCAGGGCTCGCGCAATGCGATCGCTTTTCACCCCTGCCACGGTGACAGTTTGGCTGGCTCCTGGAAGGTTTACTTGTGCTGCCCCGGTTGCACCGGCAGCAGCCACTTTCCCATCGGAATTAGTTGCGGGGGCATTACCCTTACCTGTATCGGCAAAACCCATGCCACCAAGGGCGATCGCCACCCCAATGACGATGCCTACCGCCATTGTCGGCAGCGATCGTAACAACCATTCTGATTTTTTCTCGACTTCATCCTCCGCTTCGTCTTCATCCTCCGCTACATCAGCGGCGCGATGGCGCAAAGCGGATCCCGGTAGGGAATCGCCTATTTCATCCCCATCAATCTCGGATGTTGCGGCTAGATCCTCAGTGCGATTCGCAAAAGCCTCCGCTATCGCGGAATCGGCAGTTTCCTGACGCTTAGGATCCTCTTTAACTGCGTCTTCTAGATTTGATAAAGATTCATAGCCCATGATTCTTTCCCTTGACGACCATGTAACTAATATTAACGTAATGTAAAGAAAAGTTGCCAAAATTTTAGATTGTTCATATTCAGTCCTGTGCCGTCTGGCATCGATTGCCGTAAGCAGAAAAACTTAGAGGCGATCGCCCAGTAAATCGGGTAGGGATTCTTCGTCGGCTTTCAACAGTGTCAAGTGGCTGGTTGAACAACCAGTAAAGCCATCCCAGAAGCAAGAGGCGATTTCCTACGGGACGCTATGGGCGATCGGGCAATTGAGGGGTAAAGACCCCAACCCCCAATCCCACCAAACCGGCATCACAGTTTCTCTGTTAAATTAGATCCAGAGATGGCATAATTTCCCGAATAAACCGTACCAAATACGGTTCGCAAAACCCACTGATAAAGTAATATGTCATTCCCGCGAAAGCGGGAATCCATAAGTATTTTAGGGGATTATAATAAAATGGTTTATTGAGCCAGCGAATTTGGTATCACCCAAAAAAAGGGAAAGGTCTCGCCTCTGCGATCGTCTATCGTCACAATTTCTCGTTGTCAAAAAATATGTTTTTTAACGCGACTGAACTACTGATTGACTCCTTTGTGCAAAAAATCCAAGATGGCTACCGTCGAACCTACGGAGGCTACAAACCAGACTATGCGGAAATTATTGCCTGGGCTGGGTCTATGGCCTTAGAAAATATTGCCAATAGTGACGCCTTATACCATAATGTCGAACACACCATTTTAGTCACCCTAGTGGGTCAGGAAATTCTCCGAGGAAAACATATTCGGGAAGGGGGCATTTCCTGCGAAGATTGGTTACACTATATTATTTCCTTAGTCTGCCATGACATCGGCTATGTCAAGGGAGTTTGTCGCCAAGATAAAAACGGATATTATGCCACCGGAAAAAATGGCGACATGGTTTATCTTCAACCGGGGGCATCCGATGCCAGCTTAACTCCTTATCATGTAGACCGGGCGAAACTGTTTATTGATGAAAGATTTGGCGGTCATAAATTAATCGATGCGGAATTAATTAAACAAAATATAGAACTGACTCGTTTTCCCGTTCCCAAAGCCGAAGATCATCAAGATACCATCAACTCTCCGGGGTTAGTCCGAGCCGCTGATTTAATTGGTCAACTCAGCGATCCCCGTTATTTAAAGAAAATTGGCGCATTATTTTATGAATTTGAAGAAACCGGAACCAACAAAGCTTTAGGGTATCGGCATCCCGGAGACTTGCGAAAAAATTATGCTAAGTTTTATTGGCATGGGGTTTATCCTTATGTCAAAGATGCTTTAAGTTATCTCTCCTTAACTCAGCACGGCCAACAAATTATTGCCAACCTTTATTCTAATGTTTTTGTCGTCGAACACGAACAGCAAGAAGAAGAAGGTAGAAATTAAAAGAACTTTTATCTAATAGTTATTGGTTATTGGTTATTGGTTGTTTGTTGTTTGTTGTTTGCCGAGCCGAATACAGCGGTTTTCAGGTTGCTAAACCACAAATTTTCGTAGGGGCGAAGCATGACCGCAGATATTTGTGGCTTAAAAGCAGACATTTAATCCGGTCATGCTTCGCCCTTACTTATTCTATTCAGATGAAAAACGCTGTAAAAAATAACCAATAAAGAATAACATTAATAGATGCTTATTCACTATCAGGATTTAACCCAATCATTGCCCAAGTTGTATAAGTACCAATGGGACTCCAAAGCACATAAGGCAAGAGTAAAATAGATGCCCAAGAAGACACCGGAAAAACGCTGACCGCTAACATTACACTTAAAATTGCCCCGGTTCCCCCAATAATTGTTCCGGCTTTTAAACTTTGGAGTTTACACATCACGGGAGTATAGGCAATTGTCACCATTTCTAACCCTAAATAAAAGGCCATAAATACCCAAGTTCTTAGGGTTCCAGGGCGGCTTTCCCACACAATCACCGCTGACCAAGCCCCGCAAATAAAAATAATTGTCCAAATTAAAGGAATTAAGCGTTCAAAAGTCAGCCATTTTGGTCGTTGTAGCCGATTAAACCAGCGAACATCATCCACATTTAGTCGATTTACCGCGATCGCTACTAAAACAGTTATTGCCGCGATCGCCATCCAAGATTTAATCATTATAATTTGCTTCTTTATTTTAGGTTTTGTCTGAAATTTTTCCGAGCCATCAAAATGCCAATTTTCTAGAATACTTCATTTATGGACTGAGTGGTTGACGAGTGCCTTGGAAACCCGAAGAATCCAGCCAAATTTCACAAACCGAAGGTTCTACATTAAAATCACAAGTATAAGCCGCCAACAGTCCGCCCTGTCGGTTAAAAACTCTCGTATTATACTGCTGTTCTTTAGCCGCCGTGCCAAAATGGTTTACGAATTCATAGCGCTGTAAATAATCCAACAAACTCCAAACTTGTCGGTTCACCACCAAATCCACACGACCTCCCGGTTGATTTCTATTGGGATACGCTAACCAATTATCTAAAAGTTTACCTGCAAATTGTTCTTTCACCCACCACAAACTAGGAATTGTTAAACCACTTTCGGCAATATTATTAGCAGTGATAACATTTTCTGGTTCCGTGGGAATACCCAGTTCTAAAAATCTCAAATCTAAAGGAGGTTCTCTGAGTGTTTCCCCGTTAGCAATTTGAGCATTTGATGCTTTTACGCTACTCCCAGCTATAATTAAATATAGAAATAACAAAGTTACCGATAATCGTTTTAGTTTTTTACCATGAATATCGCCACATAATCTGGGATCAAGTTTACCAGCGATCGTGGTAAAACTCTTTTTTTCACTTTTTTTTGACCGTATCATCATAGCGAAAATAATTGTTATTTGTTTGTTGTTGGTTGGGGAACAGGGAACAGGGAACAGGGAACAGGGAACAGGGAACAGGGAACAGGGAACCGGAAGGGGTGCTGGGGTGCTGGGGTGTTCTTTTTCGCCTCTGCTCCAGAAGCTCCTCGGTCGGTGAGCGAAGCCGAACCGCCGCCCCTCTGCACCCCTGCTTCCCTACACCCTACACCCTACACCCTACACCCTCTCTTCAAATATCAATCCAACTTTTCTGGCACTGGGTCATAGCCCCCTGGGTGGAACGGATTACACCGTAAAATCCGCTTCGTGGCTAACCAAGCGCCACGGATAGCGCCAAAACGCTCGATCGCCTCGATCGCGTATTGAGAGCAAGTGGGATGGAATCGGCAACTGGGTGGAAATAGCGGCGAAATGAGCGATCGATAACCGTGAATCAAGGTAATCATTAATTTTTTCATAGCCTCAGCCCCATAGTCTAATATAGTCTAAATAGTCTAATAGAGTGATAATGTTTGTGGTTGTTATTAGTTTAATTCTTACCTTGTTCACTTCACTCTTGGAATTGCCATCGGTTCCCGGTTTATGGGTACAAATTACCGTGGTCGGTATTTGGTTGGGTTTTGTGTTGGTTTTAGCGGAAGCGCTGTATCAAGTCACCGATGCAGAGTCAGAAATTGTCCGCAAAATCGTTCACATTGGCACTGGTAATGTGATTCTTTTCGCCTGGTGGTTGCAGGTTCCCGCTTGGGTGGGGATTGCTGCCTCGGTTTTTGCAGCAGCGATCGCCTTATTATCTTATATTTTACCCTTATTTCCTGGGATTAATAGTGTCGGTCGCCACAGTTGGGGGACTTTTTTCTATGCGGTGAGTATTGGCCTATTAATTGCCTGGTTTTGGCCTTTGGAAAAACCCTATTATGCGGCGATCGGGATTTTAATTATGGCGTTTGGGGATGGTTTTGCCGCCTTAATTGGTCGAAAATTTGGTAAACATCCCTATCAATTGTGGGGGGAAAAAAAGAGTATTGAAGGGTCACTAACGATGGCTTTGATTAGTTATGGACTTACGGTGTTAATTTTATGCTCGGTGCAGGGAAATCATTGGCAAATTTGGCTCAGTGCGATCGCGGTTGCCTTTCTTGCGACAGTCTTAGAAGCTTTTTCTAAAATTGGGATTGATAACCTGACTGTGCCTCTGGGTAGTGCCGCTTTCTGTTTTTTATTGAATCAGCTATTATTTTCTTAAACAAAAGAGTACCAGGAGCAGGAAATAAGGGTTTCTGCTGCGGCAGGAGGGTTTCATAGGGGACAAGAAAGAAAAGAAACCGGGTTTCTGAGATAACTTTTGTCACAATACCGAGATTTAAAATAAGAAACCCGGTTTCTGACTAGCGATCACTTATCCAAAAATAAAATAGCGATCGCCAAGATAATTTTTTAAGAATTGAACCACAGAGACACGAAGGACACAGAGAATTTAGCCAATAAGCGATCGCCTTTTTGCCCACAAGGAGAGAACCGGGTTCTCCGTTGTTTTTGCCTCCCGACCGAGAATTCCAAAAAGAAACTCGGTTTCTGAACCACAGGCGATCGCCCACTGCCCAATAAAAAAGCGATCGCTTATCCAAAAATAAAATAGCGATCGCCCATCTTCCTACCAGAAAAGCGATCGCCTCTTTGCCCACAAACCGAGAAACCGGGTAACTGCCTCCAATTTTTGCCACAATACCGAGATTTAAAATAAGAAACCCGGTTTCTGAACCACACGCGATCGCCCCTCAAACTCCCCAAAGAGCGATCGCTTACTGCCCAATAAAAAAGCGATCGCCCACTGCCCAATAAAAAAGCGATCGCTTATCCAAAAATAAAATAGCGATCGCCAAGATAATTTTTTAAGAATTGAACCACAGAGACACGAAGGACACAGAGAATTTAGCCAATAAGCGATCGCCTCTTTGCCCACAAACCAAGAAACCGGGTTTCTGCGACGATTTTTGGCAGAATACCTAAATTTATTAGACCTCTTGCAAAATTCCTAAAAGCCCCCCTTAAAAAGGGGGGTTGGGGGGGTCGAAATATTTATTTTGCAAGAGGTCTATTTAAGAAACCCGGTTTCTGAACCACAAGCGATCGCTTACTGCCCAATAAAAAAGCGATCGCTTATCCAAAAATAAAATAGCGATCGCCTATCTTCCTACCAGAAAAGCGATCGCCTTACTAATAACCTACAAATATTCAGTATTTTTAGTAGGTTGGGTTGAGGTACGAAACCCAACAAAATATTGATGGTGTTGGGTTTCGCTTTCGCTTAACCCAACCTACAAATCCTACTGTGTATTTCGCTACAATTTAACTTTAAAAAGTCGGAGATTTTAAATAGCTTAATTTTGGAAGCAAAAATTTTTGCAAATCCCCGACTTTATAACGCCCCCCTAACACCCCCCTAACAGGTAATGAATTTCTCAAAACCTGATCCCACCGTGCCAAAACCTTTGATAAAAAATACTTATTTTTCTGTAAAAGCTTTATGTGCTATAGTCTAGAGACGAGAAAAGAGAATCTGGTCCCTCGACACCCAGACGAACGACGAACACGCCCCCACGCGCCGCGCCCAGTCCACCACACCCACAAACCCCCACAAAGGGAGGTGTCCGGGTAGTGCATTTGTATTGAAAGTGAAACCAGAGGGATAGCTCAACCAATCTCCTGCTTTGCGCCAACCAACGATATCGGCGAGTTTACAATATTTATCATAATCTAACTCACCTACTTTACCACCAACTTGCGGGGAAGTCCAGATATCTCTTTGCACAGAAAAACCAAACTTACCATCACTATACTTAAGCCATAGCTTATCCATAGTGCGTAGATCAGTGCGAGGAAAATTCTGTAGATCGCTACTATAAACACTACCCCAATCAGACTCACCCATAGCTTCTAACATTCGGGCTGAGGTTTCCTCATCAGCTTTTTGCCATTCACCATTTTTCAAATAATCCCGTAATGGACGATAATCAATGCCTTTCTCTGATTTTAACTGATTTAATTCTTCTTCCTCAGCCTTACGTCTTGCTTCTTCTTCAGCCTTACGTTTAGCTTCTGCTTCTCGTTTGCGTTTTTCTTCTTCAGCCTTACGTTTTTCCTCAGCTTGACGTTTTTCCTCTTCTTGACGGAGTTTATTATTCCATTTTTGTTGTAAATCAGTCAATTTCTGACTAGAATATCCTAAAGTTACCGCTTGATTATAGTTAGCTAAAGCCATCTCATAATTCCTTAATTTTACATAAGCATCTCCCCGTAAATCGTAAAATTCTGCTCGTTGGGGTTGTAAAGTAGTGGCTTTATCTAAATCTGCGATCGCATTTTGATAGTTTTCTAAACCATAGAAAGCCTTAGCACGCTGGTAATAGACATCCGCTTGAGGATTAAGTTTAATAGTGCGATCGAAGTCAAGACGAGCAAAATCATAGTTTTTTGCTTGTAAATGCTCCAAACCACGCTGATAACAGGATGTAGCAATATTGAGAAAATGGGTTTCTCCTAAGTTTTGCAACAATTGATTAAGAGACTTGACAAAATTAGCATCTTCTGGTAAGAGATTCTTGCTAATTTCAGTAATAAGCTCCTCTCTAGTAAGTTGATTAGTCATTTTTGACCTCCAAAGTTTTTTGGGCGTTTTTTGTTGGGTTGCGCTGTCGCTTAACCCAACCTACTTTCTACTTTCTTTGTTTTAACCAAGTTTGCATGATTTTTTCTACCTGCTCCTCAAAGGTATAACGAGAACGAATATTTTGGAGAATATTTGCCCATTGTAAACGTAAATCTATCATAATCGCTGGTTCTATTTGCTCTAAAGCATCAAACAATTGATTAGAATAGTCGATCACGGCTTTAGTGAGATTTAAACGCTCCTCATCAGGAAGATTAGCTTCATCGAATAAATCAGACAATAGGCTAGGTAAGAGGGGTAATTGACGATTTGGGGCGTAAATTAAGAAATATTCATCTGTCACCATCCCTACATGAATACAGTGTAAAAGCTCCATATAATGGGTGAAGGTTTCTCGACTACGGCGACTAAATTCCGCGCGATCGTAGTCTGTTTGAATTTGTCGCCCTTCAAGTTGCCATTTTTTGAGGAGATTCTGGGAAATTTCGCTAATTGTATCTTGCCAGCGGAATTTACGCACTACGGTTTTAAATCTTGCGTCATCAAAGTCATTATTCCAAAAACCGATATTAATGTTGAAAAATGATTCTTCTACTTCCGTTTCTAAGACTAATACGGGAATAGAATTTAATTCCCTGAAGATATCATTAACTGCTGACTCCGCACGGCGATTTTTAGTCACCCATTCCCCCGCCATAAATTTAATGGGGCGTTGTTTCTGGGTATATTGCTCGAATAATTCCCGTAATGCTCCTGAAAGGGTGGCTTCCATCATAGGAAATTGACTCTGGGCGGTAGCATTAGGTAGGGGATCGTAACGTAAGACGGGTGGAGAAAAGAAGACAGTTAAGGGAATTTCTGAGCGATTTTCAACGGTTTTGAGGATGTCATCAGCTACAGAAAAGACGGGATTATTGCGATCGCGCCTTTGATCATCTCGGTTTTGTTTGTCTCTTTGACGGTTAATTTGAGCATTAAGTAAGGTAATTTCTAGGGAAAATTGGCGATCTGTTTCGGTTTTCCAGCGTTGAAAGGCGATACTATCAGCTTGGAGTGCTATTTGTAATTCTGCTTTGAATTGTTCGATCGACTCAGTAAATTCCCTTTGTTTTTGGGCTTCTAATGCGTTAAATACTTGACGCATTTTTTCTTGTTGAATTAGGGTTTCTGCTTCAATTTGTTTAAGTTGTAAGCTAAATTCTTTGTCTTCTTGACGCTCTCTTGCTCTCACTGCTTGACGTGCTAATTCCATTTTAGCGTCAAATTCCATGCGTTTAATACCAAGCTCAAAGTTAGCATGATCTCGCTGTTGAGCTAATTCTACAGATTTAGCTTGAGTAGTTATAGAGCGGGTTTGATTAATTGCCATTAATCCGGGGGCGATCGCGCTTGCTACTTTAGCAATACCATTAATAATAGAACCAAGACTCATAAAATTAAAACTTTTTTTGTTTTGTTTTGGTGTTGGGTTGCGCTACGCTTAACCCAACCTATTTTCTAAAATATAATTAGCTGAGATTTTTCTAGGGTTTTAGTCCTAATCTTATCAAAAAAACATTGAGAAATAAAACATAACTATACACCTATCCTATCAAATTTAGTAAGTAATAAGCTGCATTAGCAAAACCACTATGATTAGTGTCTGAAATTACCATTACTCCCTGAGCATTATGAATACGACCACAATCATCTATATAGCCAACTTTAATATCTTGAGAATCGTAAATATTCATATCTGTACCAATACGACCTTTGTAAGTAGTATAAGTACCATGATATGATGAATCAGTATAAAATTTGCGTCCTACACAATGACCCCGAATATGTCCATCTATATAGAAATCCTTGCGATCGCTATCAAATCCATAATCATCACAGCCTCTGAAAGCCATACCATGATCGTGGTTTCCTGCTAAATTATTGTGATGAATTTCAGTAGAAGCAATATAACCATGACTAGCGTTCATTGCTTCCTGAAACTGATCGAAAGGAATTTCTAAACCTCGTCCATCTGGTGATGAAGAATCATTAACAATAACGTAGGAATTATGAGAATTAATTGGGTCAATTTCAACACCAATTACCTGCACAACATGATTAGCTTCTGCTCCTTGATATTGATGAGGATCAAATAAATCAGGCGCGGTTTGTCCTAGAATTGAGTTACGATCTGGTAAGTTAATTATATCGGCACTTACTCCTACAAAAACTTCCTCATGTTGACTTAATTTAGTAGCTATTTCATCAATCGTACCGTGATAATGATGCTCTACATTTACACCAGTTTGTTCAGTAATTAATTTACCAAAATCTTCCGCAGGTGTACCAATATGGGAGCTATACCAATGATTTTCTTGAGCATGATTTAGCAACTGTTCTTGAGAATAAGATTGATGATTAATATGTTCGATCGCACTTTGTTGAGTAGCAATACCACAAGCATCTGACGATATTTGTTGATGCCAATGGTTCATTTCTTCCGCTGGATGACCGATAACGCTCCCATGAGGATGATTGGGATCAAAATGTTGATGAGCCGCTAAATCATTAAAACTATTATGGTTTAGTCCATAGCTATCTCCATAATAGTCATTATTAGACAGCAGATTACTATGCTGTTCATTTAGGTTATGAGAAGTATCGATATGTGTATGATTATCATGTCCAAAATCCGGTGAACTATTCCCATCTTGGGAATCATTGGGATTGAAAAAGACGGGAGTCAGGGGAATTGGTGAAAACATAGTTAAAATTCCTCTCCTGGTAAAATCTGATAGTCTAGGGCTACACTATTGAGGTTGGCGGATTAAAATTACAACACTTACAAAACTTACAAAACTTTACAAATAGAACGATAAGACATGGGGGGTAAAAAATCCTCCTTATTCTTATATCGGGGATAGTAGCCAAAATTATGCAAATCCAATTGCAAAAATTAGGCGCAAAAGTTTACTTGACAAAGCTTTTAGGCGATTTTTTATTTGAAATCTCAGTTCTAGCCGCCCCCACTATGCACTAATATGATTAATTCTTACTCTACTTCAAAAAGTTGTCACTGTCAACCATCATATTTGTTAAGATTTATGTCGATCGATGAACCAAAACCCTATCATCGTGGTAATTTACCTCGCCGTTTGATTGATGCCACCGTAGAATTACTGAAAACGGGCGAAATTAGTCAACTTTCCATGAGAAAAGTCGCCAAGATGATAGGAGTCTCTCACAATGCCCTTTATAAACACTTTCCTGATAAAGATAAACTTTTAGAAGCCGTCGCTGAAGAAGGTTTTACAATATTTCGAGATGCACTGCAAGCCGAAGTTAATAAATATCCCGATCGCCCTCTGCTACAGTTACAAAATACTGGGATTGCTTATGTTAAATTTGCCTTGAAATATCCGGCTTATTTTCGGTTAATGTTTGGAGCTTATCGCACAAATCCTACGCAAAAATCGCCTTTCTTATCACCAACACTAGAAACAATGTCAAATATATTGGTTGACCAACTAATTCAAGGTGTGGAGTCTCAAGAAATGGGTTTTAATGTTAAAGGAGAAGCTTTTATGGTGCTACTTAATACGATTATTCGATGTCAAGAAGCTGGATTAATTAAAGATGAAGATCCCAAAACTCAAGCATTAGCTTGTTGGTCAATTGTTCATGGGTTAGCAATGTTATTTATCGATGGACAAATTTTAATCACAGAAGAACAGTTAGTAACTTTGTTATCAGCATTAATTGTAAAATTTTTAATCGAAGGATTGTGCAAATAGCATTTTTAATTAAATTTCTTGCCATTCTCTAGCGTCAACAAATAAAGCTAAATGCTTTTTATTACTTGTTGCCACAATTACCTCATGTCCATGATGAGCCACTAAAATCGCTTGAGATGCTAAAATAACATCACCATCTAAGGCTTTATTGTCGGCGGTTGGCTTACCTTGTTTTCTAGCTTCAGCCCATAATTCGGCTGCTTTTAACATTACTTCTGTAGTCAGAGGAAGATAGATAATTGCTGATTTTAGTTGCTCTAATTTTCTGATACCTGAAAGTTTATTCGCTCTTAATAACTCCCGTCTGATTTCATAATCTATAATTTCGGGTAAAATTACTTGATAACCTCTTTGAGAGAGAAAGAGTTAAAAACCATTGTTGACATTGCAATGCTAAAGGATTCGCTTTAGGATTAGTAATTAATCCCACTGGTGCAGAATCCAATAAAATAACTTTACTCATTCAATTGAAACCCCATCAAGAGATTCAATAATTTTTAAAGTTTCTTTTTGTTCATTTTCATCATCTAATTCAGCCCAAGACTCAAATAAATTTTTAATTTTTTCTTGATTTTTGTCACTATTATTAATTTGATTAATAGCATGATTCCAAGCATTAATAGATGTCTGGTTTGTCATCAAAATTTCACGAAATAAACGCACAAAGTTTAATAATTCTGGGATAAATTCTTCGGGCGTCTGCTCAATTTCCATTAATAAATCAAGTCGTTGTTTGGTTGCTGTAACTTTATAGTTATTCATCATTATTTCCCTCGATTTTTTATTTTTTTGCTAAAATAAGTCCTAAAATTAAGACCCATCCTACTATTATACTAAACCAAAGCATCCCCCAACTTAGGCATTCGCTCCACAGAGAAGATATCATAAACCGCCAAGTCGGACAACGCCCTATATCTATATAATAAAACCCCAAGAGTAATTCATATCACATTACTAATCATAAACATTTCTCCCTTCACCCATCAGAATACTGCCAATTAACGCTTAAATAAGGGAAACCACTATAGGAACTCGTAACCATTCGTGTCTGAACAAAAAAAAGCCGCTCGTTCTTTAGCGGGAATTGCCGGAATTGTGGCCATAGCCACATTGATTAGTAAAGTTTTTGGCTTAGTCCGTCAAGTAGCGATCGCCGCTGCTTTTGGGGTAGGCGCCGCCTTCGATGCCTATAATTACGCCTATGTAATTCCCGGATTTTTGTTAATCCTCCTCGGTGGAATTAATGGCCCATTTCACAGTGCCATCATCAGTGTATTGGCGAAGCGGGACAAAGAAGAAGCCGGACCATTGGTGGAAACCATTAATACCTTAGTCACTAGCTTATTGCTGGTGGTCACGATCGCCTTAGTCATATTTGCCGAACCCCTGATGACTTTGGTAGCGCCCGGATTGAATATTACCGAAGCCCAAGCATTAGCCCAGGGCATGACCCCGGAAAATTTTCAAACCCTACAAATGACCAAAGATATTGCCATTGAACAATTTAGAATTATGGCACCGTTGGCCATGTTAGCGGGTTTAATTGGCATTGGCTTTGGCACATTAAACGCTGCGGATCAATATTGGTTGCCCTCCATTAGTCCCCTATTTTCTAGTGTGGCCTTAATTGGCGCGATCGGGATTTTAGCCTTGGATCTCGGTAGCCAAATTACTGCCCCAGAATATGCCTTACTCGGTGGTAGAGTCTTGGCTTGGGGCACCCTCGCTGGGGCAATTTTGCAATGGTTAGTCCAGTTAATTGCCCAATGGCGTAGCGGTTTGGGCACCGTGCGGCCACGGTTTGAATTTAACCGTCCGGGAGTGAAAGAAGTCATGCAGGTAATGGGTCCGGCCACCCTTTCCTCCGGGATGCTGCATATTAACGTTTATACGGATTTATGGTTTGCCTCGTTTATTCCTCAAGCGGCTGCCGCGTTGGGTTATGCCGGTTTATTAGTGCAAACCCCGTTAGGAATTATTTCTAATATGCTGTTGGTGCCCTTGATGCCGGTGTTTTCCCGGTTAGCTGACCCGCAAAATTGGCCGGAATTAAAAGACCGCATTCGCCAAGGGTTAGTGTTAACGGGAATTACCATGCTACCAATGGGCATTTTAATGATTGTTTTGGCAGTGCCCATTGTCCGGGTGGTGTATGAACGGGGGGCATTTAATCCAGAAGCTTCGGCATTTGTCGCCCCCATGTTGATGGCTTATGGGGTGGGGATGTTTTTTTATCTCGGTCGTGATGTGGTGGTGCGCGTGTTTTATGCCCTGGGAGATGGGGAAACGCCGTTTCGCGTCAGTATGGTAAATATTTTCCTTAACGGGGTGCTGGATTATTTATTAGTCCAAAGCTTTGGCGCACCGGGTTTGGTCTTGGCAACAGTTGGGGTGAATATTACCTCAATGGTGGCATTGTTGTGGTTGCTAGATCGGAAATTAAATGGGTTGCCGATTTTAAGTTGGAGTGGCGCGATCGCCTCTTTAACTGCTGCCAGTTTCGTTGCCGGGGCTGCCAGTTGGGGCATCTTGTGGGGTATTGAGCAAATTTTAGGCACTCAGGGTTTTCTAATTGTGATTTTAGAATTAGCGATCGCGGGTTTAGGAGGTTTAGGGGTGTTTGCCTTAATTGCCACCCAATTAAAGTTAGAAGAAGTGGATATTTTTGTAGACCGTGTGCGGCAAAAGTTAGGGCGATAGTTAATTGTTGATTGTTGTTGGTTGTTTGTTGTTTGTTGTTGGTTGATTGTTGATGGACGATATTGCTGAGGTAGGATAGTAGGGGTGTAGGGGCAAAGCATTCGGGCAGCTAATTCTCGGTTTTTACAGGTAATTTTTTACCCGAATGCTTTGCCCTTACCGGCAGTTAATCGCGTTTTCACAGTTAAAATAATTACCCGAATGCTTTGCCCTTCCATCTTATAGGCGCGATCGCTGGTAAATTCTGTTCTATAATCATAGAAGTTAAACCTTATCATATCCTCAACCCCATGAAAGGCTACATACAAGGACAAACCATTATTCTCATAGAACCCTTGCCGGAAAATCTCCGAGAAGGTGATGAAGTAGATGTTTCAATTGCCATCAAACCACAGAAAACATATCCTTTTCCTACATTTCAGTTAGGAGTTAAAGACGAATATCTGAATCGGGAAAAAATATATGAAAAAAATTTATTTTTGGATAGAAAAGAATTAATTCAAGCTACTTATTTTAGCCAGAATTTTGAACAGTAATTTTGAAATTCTTTATTCTACTGAAGAGAGAGTATAAAAAGTCTTAGAGTTAGCAGTAAATCATAACATCACTTCAGCTAAAATATTCGATATTCGGATAGCGGCTTTGATGTTTACAAAATTGATTATTTGGCTACTTACAATATTACTCATTTTCAGGGAATCCCAAAAGTAAATCCTTTGAAACCATCAGAAATTTTGAATCTTGTTCATAACTCAACTAACTGATGTTCAGGCTTGACCGTTAACATACTGTCTAGTTTAAGCATAATATATTGCTGAGAAAATATCGGAAGGTGGTGAGGCGCGATCGCACCACTTCCCTATACTTTAAAAAGCGCGATGCCGCTTTGATCGGATCCAGAGGCGCGATCGCCTCTTTAACTACTATTTGGTTGCCGGTAGGCTAAAGGAAGTGGAATCGGACGAGGGCAAAAAGGGGCGTTTTCGCCGGATGTTACTCTTCGGTGAACCTGTCATATTGTACCGCCGTAATATCCCCTCAAAAACATTCCCCATCTCCATAAAATTAACTTGCAAAAAAAGCCTTTATTTTATTTATAAAAAACTCTGGATTAATGGGTTTAAGTAAATAGTCATCAGCCCCAGCTTCCCAAAAATTTGTCAAATCTTCTGGGAGCAACTCAGGACTCATTAATACTAATATTTTTAATAAACTGGTTGAGTCGTTGCTGCGTAACTCTTCGATGAGTTCACAATCTTCAATGTCCGATAAAGGAGTATCAATAATCACTAATTTAGGTTGTAACACTTCTATATTCATTAGAGCATGAATGGCATCAACCAGCCAAACCACTTGATAACCAGCATTGGTGAGCAAGTCACAAAAAAATGTGGCAGTTTCTTCATCTTCTTCAATTAAAACAATTCCCCCTAGGGGATTATGATTCATTTCCATGTCGCTGACCGATGGATTATGGTTAAATTTTTTAATGGGTAATCCTACGGTAAAAATTGACCCAAATCCCACTTCTGAAGTGACATTAATCCAACCGCCATGTAGTTCTACGAGTTGTTTGGTTAAAGCCAAACCAAGTCCCGTTCCTTCATATCGGCGATGATATGAACTGTCTAACTGTTGAAATTTATTGAAAATCAGCGGTCTATGCTCTGGAGAAATGCCAACCCCGGTATCTTCAACTTGCAAAATCATATGATGAGATTCTCGCCAAACTCTGACAGTCACTTTGCCTCCAGCAGGCGTGAATTTTATGGCATTACTTAATAAGTTATAAAAAATTTGTTGAATTCGCCGGGAATCAGCAATTAGCTGGTCTTCTTCTGGTTTAAGCTGAAAGTCTCTCTGTAAAGAAATTTCGCTATCACGGGCTTCTTCTGACATTTTACTCAACATTTGATCCGCCATTTGAATTAAAGAAATTTTTTGCAGATTTAACACAGCGTTGCCCGCTTCGAGTTGGGAAATTTCCAGGATATCATTAATCAATTCTAGGAGATGTTCGCCGCTATCATGGATGGTTTTTAGATAATGGCGTTGCTTATCACTCAGTTGACCAAATGACCAACGGAGCAAGGTGGAAGACATCCCGATTACGCAAGTTAAAGGAGTCCGCAATTCGTGACTCATCGCCGCCAAAAATTCACTTTTAGATCGGCTGGCTGCTTCGGCGGCAATCAAGGCATCCCGTAGGTCTTGGTTCTGATGGTGAAATCTTTCTTCTAAAATTTGTTTGTGTTCCTGTAGCTGACGATATAGCAAGGCTTGACTAATAGCGATCGCCAAATGATCGGCAATATCTCGGAGAAATCGCCGATCGTTTTCTTGCCATTCACGAATTGTAGAACATTGATGAGCAATCAGGAGACCCCAAAGTTTTTCCTCGACCACAATTGGCAACAATAGCTCAGACTTCACCTGAGCTTTTTGCATAAATTCTAATAATTTTTTTTGATTTTTATAGGCGATATTAATATCACTAATGGCTAAAGTCAATGGGTTAGATGTTATATTGTTTAAGTCTAAATGGGAGACTAAATCGTTTTGCAATTCTAACTCTAGAATCGAAGGAATCTCTGATGAGGTTCTCGATTCATAGGTTGTGCAACCCCAATAATGATTAGATTCGGTCTGACTCGGTGGGACAGCCGAATGCTCTTTTTTGCATGACTTGTCTGAGTTTTTAAGTAGGTGGTTTTGAGCGAATTCATAGATTAAAAGTCGATCCACATCTAAACACCGCCGCACTTCTTCAACCGCTGTTGACAAAATAACTGGTAATTCTAGGCTTTGGCGAATTTGAGTGGTGACTTGATACAGGAGTTTTTCTTGTTTAATCTGTTGCTGTAAGGCATTTTCAATTGGTTGACAAATTGACACATATGGATATTCATTTTCATAACTCAGCAGCGATGTTTCGGCTTCGCTCGCTCCCTCGCTGGAGATAAGTTCTAGTAAGCGGATCGTAAATTGACTTTGGATTTTAGCATCGTTGGGTTCAAGGGGCTGACAGGCTGCTTTTATTTCGGCTATGCGATCGCCGGATAAGTCTGATAAACTGCTTAATTGATTACAAAAACTCGCGATCGCCTCGGTTTCAAAAGTTAAACCGATCTGAATTCGCTGTCTTGGGTGGCTGGTGGCGGATGATTTTTCACCAATCAAGACTAGGGCTTTAAATTTTTCTGACAAAAATAAAGTAAAATCTTCACATTTTGTTGCGGTGACCGTCGCCACTAAATCACACGCCAAATGTTCCCTAATCCATAAAGCATTTAGAGGGGAAATCATTTCCTCAAAAGCCCGGAACAACCGAGGGATTACATCACCACTTAATTCACAACTTATCTCGAAATCTAGCATATCTCAAAAACGATCTTATTTTACATTTAAAGCGAAAACACCATAAAGAATAGTTTCTCAAACCCTGGCAAAAATCTAAAAAAATAATTAACTTAAAAATTTCCGGGATTGATTTTTATTATGGTTAGCATTAATAATTCATAAATTTTAATTTTTAAGTCATATATTTAGGCCATGAAAAATTTAACCTGGATTGATTATAGCACCAAATAATTTTATTTAATGAATGATTGTAGCTTAGGCGATCGCAAAAAAACCTTAATATTTATTAAGTTATTCTAAATTTATATAACCGTCGAGGGATGATTTCGCCAATGATTTCGCTTCGATAATGGCTGACTTATTCCTAAAGAATTAATTTGAGTGCGAGTAAATGGGATGGATGAATGTCTATTATAGATTATACAGATTAATTGTAGTTCCTGTTTGGGTTCTGAGTATCACAGAGTAGTTTTTAGTAAATTTTGGCTGTTTAATATACCATATCGATCCAGAAAAATCTAAAAATCTATCTAAAGTTTTAATATTTTGGTCAGATTTCAGAAATTAGGACTTATCCACATCTGTCTGGGGTCTTTGTCCCAGAAACCAGATTTTTTCTTGTTTTTGCCAAATTCTCGATCGCGAAAAAACCTGGTTTCCCTTTCTCCTTTCTACCGCTTCAGCAAAAATGGTCTAAACTGAATTGCTGTACTTTCGGAGATTCAATTATTATGCACCGTCTCGCTGCAATTCCCGGAGGCTGGAATTCTGAAACGGAAGGGGTCATTTTTGTGGAACAAACCCCGGCGCCAGTGGTGTTCCTCACTGCTGCGGATACGGATATTCAAGTGTTTTCTGCCGCTATCACCCAATTGCCCAAGGATTTCCCTGGGTTACGGGTGACGAATTTGTTACAGCTTCAGCAGCAGTTGAGTATTGATACTTATGCTGAGGAGGTTTTGGCTAAGGCTGAGGCGATTATTTTGCGGCTGCTGGGGGGTCGCGCTTATTGGTCTTATGGGTTGGAAGTGGTGAAAGCAACGGTGGAACAAACCGGCGGCTATTTGATCGTGTTGCCGGGAGACGATCGCCCGGATCCAGATTTAATGGGTCATTCCACGGTTCCCCTGCGGGTGGTTAACCAAGTTTGGCGCTATTTGACCGAGGGCGGGGTGGAAAATACCCGGAATGCCCTGAAATTTATTGCTGACAATTGTTTGGGCAAAAATTATCAACCTCCGGCGCCGGTTTCGGTGCCCAGGGTGGGTCGATATGATTGGCTGTCAACAAATCCAGATATCGGGTTTTTAGATCCCCGGTTTTTTGAAAAAACCGGGGATCTTGCCGAAACCTCAGAAACCGGGTTTTTTCAAAAAACCCGGTTTCTTGCCCCGTTTCTTGCCTCTAAAATAGGCATTTTATTTTATCGTGCTCATTATTTGGCGGGGAATATGGCCCCCATTGATGCCCTTTGTGCGGCATTGGCTAAAAGAGGTTTAGACCCGGTGCCTTTGTTTGTTTCTTCCTTGCGCGATCGCGATGTGCAAGCCGAAATTTTATCTTATTTTCAAGATATTCAAGTTATTTTGAATACTACCGGATTTGCGATCGCTCAAGAGTCTGTGTCTAGTTCTCAGTGTAATTCTCAGTCTCATTCTCAGTCTAACGATCAAAATTATACTAAATCATCAAATAATATCTCATTTTGGCAACAGCTTGATGTGCCAGTTTTGCAAGTTATTTTGAGTAGTGGCACTGAGGAACAATGGCGATCGGGATTTCAAGGACTTTCCCCTCGCGATTTGGCGATGAATGTGGCATTGCCAGAGGTAGATGGACGGATTATTAGTCGGGCAATTTCTTTTAAATTAGTCCAAACTCAGGATAATAATATTGAAACTCCCGTGGTAGTTTATCAGCCGGTGCGCGATCGCATTGAATTTGTGGCTGACTTGGCAAAAAATTGGGCAAAATTGCGGCAAACTCCTCCAGAAAAACGCCGAATTGCTTTAATTTTAGCTAATTATCCCACCCGTGATGGTCGTTTAGCGAATGGGGTGGGTTTGGATACCCCCGCAAGCTGTGTGGAAATCCTCAAAGCTTTGCAAAAAGCGGGTTATTTTGTCAGCGATATTCCCGCTGATGGAGATGAGTTAATTACTCGACTAACTACGGGGATTACTAATGACCCAGAAGGGCAAACATTTCGCCCGGTTTGGCAACAGTTACCCCAGGGAGAGTATCAGAATTATTTTAGCACATTGCCGCCAGAAGTGCAAGCCCAAATTAGCGATCGCTGGCAAAATCCAGAGACTATATTAAATAGTGATATTCCCATTTCTGGGATTCAGTTGGGGAATATCTTTGTGGGAATTCAACCCTCTAGAGGCTATGACCTTGACCCTAGTTTCAATTATCATGCACCGGATTTAGAACCGACTCATCATTATTTAGGGTTCTACTATTGGCTAAAACAGCATTTTCAGGCTGATGCAATGGTGCATATCGGCAAACATGGAAATTTAGAATGGCTACCGGGTAAAGGGGTAGCTTTATCGGAAAATTGTTATCCCGAAATTGCCCTTGGGCCTTGGCCAAATTTATATCCGTTTATTGTCAATGACCCAGGGGAAGGTTCCCAGGCAAAACGCCGCGCCCAGGCGGTGATTATCGACCATTTAACCCCACCAATGACTCGCGCTGAGTTGTATGGGCCGCTGTTGGAATTGGAAAGATTGATTGATGAGTATTACGAAGCCCAAAATTTAGACCCAAAACGGGTTTCAATTATTCGCGATCGCCTCAGTAAGTTGATTTTTGACCAAAATTTACACCAGGAGTTATCTTTATCGGATAATAATAATGTAAATCAGTCAAAATCCGCCACTAAGGATGATGAAATTACCGATATTATTGCCAATTTAGACGGATATCTCTGTGAGTTAAAAGAGGCACAAATTCGCGATGGGCTGCATATATTTGGTCAATGTCCCCAAGGCAGACAATTACGAGATTTAATCGTCGCGATCGCCCGTTGTCCTGGTGTGGGTCGTCTGGGATTAACTCGTGCATTAGCAGAAGATTTAGGGCTAGATTTTGACCCGTTAACCGTCGATCCCGCTTTCATCCATCCCCAATATGGGCATATTGGAGAAGCGATCGAACAGTTAGAAAATATCGCCGCCGAATTAGTCGAACAGGTGATTAAAAACCATGTAGGGGCGATTCGCGAATCGCCCCTAACAGATTCTAATTTTACCCTAAATGTAGGGGCGATTCGCGAATCGCCCCTACAGGATAATCGCCAAATAAAATTATCAAAAATACCGGGAAAATCCACGGAACAAGAATTAAACTGGATTCGCCAGTTTCTCTTTCCAGCCCTACAAGAAACTCCGCAAGAAATTAGCCAATTAATACATGGATTAAATGGCGGATATGTGCCTAGTGGGGCTTCTGGTGCTCCCACCAGAGGCAGACCGGAAGTATTGCCCACCGGACGCAATTTTTACTCCGTAGATATTCGCGCTATTCCCACAGAAACCGCTTGGGATATTGGCCGCAAAGCGGCGGATGAAGTCATCTTACGTTATACTCAAGAAAATGGCGAATATCCCAAAACTTTAGGGTTATCAATTTGGGGAACTTCCACCATGCGAACCGGGGGAGATGATATTGCCGAAGCGTTAGCATTATTAGGCGTTCGTCCGGTTTGGGATGGCCCTTCTCGTCGGGTAGTGGATATAGAAATTATCCCTTTATCGGTGTTAGGTCGTCCTCGGGTTGATGTGACTTTAAGAATTTCTGGTTTTTTCCGGGATGGCTTTCCGAATTTGATTGATTTATACGATCGCGCAGTAAATGCGGTGGCAAGTTTGGAGGAACCCGCAGACCAAAATCCTTTGGCTTTTCAAGTACAAACAGAAACTAAAATTTGGCAAGAATTAGGACTTAATTCAGAACAGGCAAAGGCGCGATCGCACTATCGGGTTTTTGGTAGTAAACCGGGGGCTTATGGGGCTGGACTGCAAGGGTTAATTGAAGAACAAAACTGGTTAACTGATGAAGACTTAGCCCGGGCTTATATTAATTGGAGTAGCTATGCTTATACGGGCACTTCTACTGGCAATGTGGAAGGGCATTCTGCCCCCGAAGCATTTAACCAGCGGTTAAAAGAAATGCAAATAGTATTACATAACCAAGATAACCGCGAACATGACCTATTAGACTCCGATGATTACTATCAATTTCAAGGAGGTTTAACGGTAGCGGTTCGGTCTGTCACCGGCAAAAATCCGCAAACTTATTTTGGGGATAATTCCATTCCCGAAAAACCGAAAGTGCGACAATTGCGGGAAGAAATTGCCAAGGTGTATCGATCGCGAGTAATTAATCCCAAATGGATCGCTGGGGTAATGCGTCACGGATATAAAGGGGCGTTTGAAATTGCCGCGACTGTAGACTATTTATTTGCCTACGATGCTACAGCAAATTGCGTGCAAGACTATATGTATGAAGGGGTAGCAAATGCCTATATTTTTGATGAGAAAGTGCAGGATTTTATCCAGCAGAAAAATCCTTGGGCATTGCGGGATATGGCGGAACGGTTGTTAGAAGCAAAAGAACGGGGTTTATGGCAAAATGCGCCGGATTCAATGATTTCAGGATTGCGGAATATGGTATTAGAAGCGGAGGGAATTATTGAGAGTAAATCAGATATAAGATAGAGAAACCCCAAGAAACCTCAAGAAACCGGGTTTCTTTTTCGCAAAAAACAGTAGGGGCGTTCTCGCATTCGCCCCTACATTTCCACAACAGAAACCCGGTTTCTGAGATAGTCTGTAGGGGCAAAGCATAAAGCCTTCGGCATGGCTTCGCCCCTACAGGTTTTTATCGTAACCCCCAGAAACCGGGTTTCTTTTTCGCTAAAAACAGATAACTGTGGATATCCACCCCAGAAACCCGGTTTCTCTACCCCCGCAAGCAACCCCCTGCAACACCCCAGAAACTGGGTTTCTTTTTCGCTAAAAACAGTAGGGGCGTTCTCGCATTCGCCCCTACATTTCCAGAACAGAAACCCGGTTTCTCTACCCCCAAGTGCTACAATAGAAGGTAAAATAAGGAGATAAAATATGCAAGCTTACAAAACCACAGGAACCATCGATCGCGCCGGTAATTTAATTTTAGCGGAACCGCTGAATATTCCCCCAGGAGAAGTAGAAATTATTTTATTGCGATCGGTGACAGCAAATCCAGAACCTAACGGGTCAGCCCCCGAACCATCAGCAGAACAGCCAAAAAAACCGGCATCTAAACTGAAATCATTGCGGGATTTATTAGATAATGCCCCACCCGTTCCCCCAGATTTTAATCCAGATGAAGCACGATGGGAAGCCCTCAAGGAAAAATACGACCTATGAAAGTTTTACTCGATACCAATGTAATTGTAGATGTAGCCGTAGAACGTCAGCCTTATTTTGCTGCAAGTCAACAAGTTTTATTAAAGGTGGAACAAAAAGAAATTGAAGGATATGTTTCCCCTTCTATTTTGAGCGACATTTATTATATCGTTCGTAAAGCAAGAGGCAAAGACTGGACTATAGATTTTTTAAACTGGTTAGTCAACGTTTGCCAAATTGCTACGGTGAATGATGAAGCAATTCGGGTGGCTTTATCGGCAAATTTTGCGGATTTTGAAGATGCTATTCAATATGGAACGGCAGTGGTGAATCAATTAGAAGTTATTGTCACCCGAAATCCCCAGGATTTTCCCGTAGAAACTCCCCGCATTATGACTCCTAGTGAATTAATTTAGCGGACAAAGAAACCGGGTTTCTTGTTCGCGAAAAACAGATAACTGCGGATATAACAGAAACCCGGTTTCTGGGGTTGGGTTTTTGGGTTATTCGACTTCGGCAAAGAAGAAACCGGGTTTCTATAAAATTTGTTAGTTGGTGGCAAAGGTTGTCTAAAGAAACCCGGTTTCTATACCCCCGCAAGCAACCCCCAGAAACCGGGTTTCTTTTTCGCAAAAAACAGATAACTGCGGATATAACAGAAACCCGGTTTCTGGGATAGTTTTTATGGTAAAATAAAAATGCCAGTGGTATGGTGCGTTAGCTTGCCCTAAATTTAGGGTTTCAAAAGCGAATTAAAACCGAGCCTTAACCCATCAATAATTTATGAATTTTGAAGGTAATCATGGTTCAAGCAACAGAGTATCTTTACATTGTACGAGATGATGAGATTTTGCACGGAGAACCAATTGTCCGAGGCACTCGTACACCCGTTAGAGCAATTGTAGAAACTTGGCGCATGGGTGTCGCACCAGAAGAAATTTCCAAAGGAATGCCTCATTTAACTTTAGCACAAGTTTTTGGCGCATTAACTTACTACAGCGATCATCAAGCGGAAATTAATCGTTATATCGAGCAAAACCGCATTCCCGATGAACTGATTGATCCATTAGTGAGAGATTTGTGAATAGTATTGTGAATAGTTTATTTATTCGTTTGTACTTAGATGAAGATGTTAATGTCTTGGTGGCAGAATTGCTGCAAGCCAGAGGATTTGATGCTATTACTGCCAGAGATGCCGAACAACTTCATGCTACTGATGCCGAGCAATTTGCCTATGCTGTCAGTCAAGAAAGAACTATGATTACTCACAATAGAACTGACTTTGAATCGCTGGTACAAGCTTATTTTGATTCAGGGCAGATGCATTATGGTGTCATTTTTGCGGTTCGTCGTTCTCCCCAAGAAATTGCCCAACGATTACTAATTATTCTCAATCAAGTGACCTCAGATGAGATGCAAAATCAGGTTCGGTATATTTAAAATGATATTTAAAATGCCTCACCCCTACAGATAATTGTGGTTTACTGAATAAACCCGGTTTCTGAGATTTGGCAACGGATAAAGAAACCCGGTTTCTGGGATAGTCTGTAGGGGCAAAGCATTCGGGCAGTTAATCTCGGCTTTTACCAAATAACCTCATACCCGAATGCTTTGCCCTGATATTGTGAACAAACCCACCAACCCCAAAGCCAGGGCGAAGCATTCGGATAATAAATTCCCCGTTTCTCCCTAAAGTTAACTGCCCGAATGCTTCGCCCCTACAGGTTTTTATCGTAACCCCTAGAAACCGGGTTTCTTTTTCGCAAAAAACAGATAACTGCGGATATCCACAACAGAAACCCGGTTTCTTGTGTCGCGATCGCCTCCTGTTGGGACCCAGAAACCGGGTTTCTTTTTCGCAAAAAACAGATAACTGCGGATATCCACAAAAGAAACCCGGTTTCTCTACCCCCGCAAGAAACCCCCAGAAACCGGGTTTCTTTTTCGCGAAAAACAGATAACTGCGGATATCACCACAGAAACCCGGTTTCTTTTCTTAGGGACAAACGCGGATATATTTTATTTTCGGATAAGGTTGGCAGCCATTTTTGAAAAAAAAATTTTTCGCGCAAAGCGCGAAGGGGGGAGGGAAAGAGGGAAAAAGAGCAGAGGGAAATTAAGTTCTCGGCAGGGAGATCCCAAAACGGAAGCCAATATCGTGACCCCGATAGCCCGGATCGCGGAAGTAACGACGCGCCGAACGGCAACGCCTGGGATTGCCGTACCAGCTTCCGCCACGCAACAGCCTCAGATTAGAATTTCCCCGAGATGTCCAAGCACTGCCATCGGTCGGCGCACCATTATAATTTTCATGCCAATGGTCTGCACACCATTCCCAGACATTCCCGTGCATATCGTAGAGTCCAAAAGCATTGGGCGGAAAGCTGCCTACATCAGTGGTTTGCTGACGATATACCCCTTCTGGCCCATTACCATAAGTGTAGTTTCCGTCGTAATTCGCTAAATCCGTAGTAATCGTTTCCCCAAAATAAAAAGGGGTGGTAGTTCCTGCGCGACAAGCATATTCCCATTCTGCTTCCGAAGGCAAACGATAATTTTTACCCGTTTTTTGCGATAACTTTTGGCAAAATGCCACTGCATCATTCCAGCTAACATTTTCCACCGGACGATTTAGCCCTTTAAAATTAGAGGGATTATTTCCCATCACTGCTTGCCACTGCTGCTGAGTCACGGGGTATTTAGCCATAAAAAAAGCGGGTACTGTCACCGAACGCTGCGACCCTTCGCTGCTACTTCTCTCTTTCTCTGTTTCTGGGGAACCCATCATAAATGTCCCCCCTGGAATAGCCACCATATCCAGAGTGACACCATTACCTAAGTCTTCTCTGGAATATTCTGCTTGCAGTGATTCGGAGTTAATTTTTTCTCCTCGATCATTTACTTTCACCGTTGTAAAAGAAAAGCGATCCCCCCCTGCCCCCCTTGAAAAGGGGGAAGAATCTTCTTGCCCCCCGCTTGAAACGGGGGGAGAATCTTCTTGCCCCCCGCTTGAAACGGGGGGAGAATCTTCTTGCCCCCCCTTTTTAAGGGGGGGTTGGGGGGGATCTGACCAAACTTCCTGCCACACATACCCTCCCATAATTCCCACTCCCGCAAACCCCGCAATTTTAATCAACTTGCGGCGACTCAAAAATGGCTGAGAAACAAGAGTAGGAGGAACTGTTTGAGTCTTTGGTTTTGGTGGCTGCGGTTTTGGTATCGGTTTTGGTGGCGGATAAAGCTGATATTCTATTTCTGCTAATCTCTGTAAAATCACTCCGGGATTATCCGGTCGCTGACTGGCTTTTCCTGCCATCAACTCATCAATAAAATCTACCAACAGTGGCGATATCTCTTTAGTAAACCCCCGCCACTTTAACTCATTATTATAGGAATCATAAATTGCCGGGTCAGTGGGCAGCTTCCCCGTCAGCAAATAGACAAAAGTTCGCCCCAAGGCAAAAAAATCCGACTGGGGAACTGCCCGGTTATTCTCTTGTTCCGGTGGGGTAAACCCTGCGGAACTAATTTTCGTAATTGCCCCACTATTTTGTTTAGCCATATAAGTCCCGGTCATTTCCCTGACTGTGCCAAAATCAATTAAGGCCAACTTGCCATTAGGTTGGAGCATAATATTAGAAGGCTTAATATCCCGGTGGAAAAAATTCTCTCCATGCACCACTTGGAGAATTTCCGCAATTTCTTTCAACCACTTTAAAGCCATCTTTTGATCGATGGGACGCCCCCGTTGCCCGAGATATTCTTCTAAGTCCATCCCCTCGATATATTGCATCACAAAACAATGCACGGGATTTTGGCTATTTTTGGGAAAAAATTCAATATATCCATCTCCCTGGGGAATTCCTGGATGCCGTAGTTGCTTGAGAACTGCTGCTTCTTGTTGGAACAGTTCCACCGCTTTGGCAACGTTCAAAGTCAGCACTTTTAAGACTTTGACTTTGTTATTGTCATATAAATCTTCCACCTGGTAAGTCTTGCCAAAACCTCCTTTGTCACTGAGGAGTTGAGTGACTTTGTAGTGTCCTGCGAGGAGAAGTTCCGATCCACAGGTTTGGCAAAATAGCTGATTGTCAGGGTTTTGCGGTTTTTGGCAGTTGGGGTTGATGCACAGACTCATCTGCTTGATGTGGGTAAGGGCTATTTTATTCTAGCGGGTTTCTGGCGCTTCGACTTCGGCAAAAAAGAAACCGGGTTTCTATGACATTTGTTTGTTGGTGGCAAAGTTTGTCTAAAGAAACCCGGTTTCTCTACCCCAGCAAGCAACCTCAAGAAACCGGGTTTCTTGTTCGCTAAAAACAGATAACCTTGATATCCACAACAGAAACCCGGTTTCTCTACCCCCGCAAGTAACCTCAAGAAACCGGGTTTCTTTTTCGCTAAAAACAGATAACTTTGATATTTACAGCAGAAACCCGGTTTCTGGGGAGTTGACTTCGGCAAAGAAGAAACCGGGTTTCTATAAAAGTTGTTGGTTGGTGGCAAAGGTTGTCTGAAGAAACCCGGTTTCTGGGGTTGGGTTTTTGGGTTATTTGACTTCGGCAAAGAAGAAACCGGGTTTCTATAAAAGTTGTTGGTTGGTGGCAAAGTTTATCTGAAGAAACCCGGTTTCTGGGGTTGTTGTTCGGCTAGAAATTCTTCGACAATGCGGTTAAATGCTGCCGGTTCTACTAAGAATGGCCAATGGTTGCCTGGGGCTTGGCAAATGCGTAATTTTTTTAAGTACGTTTTGTAAGGTTTGAGTTGCCATTCCATCCGATTAACCCCTTTTTCCGGTTGCACAAATAAAGTGGGAATCTGAATCGGTTCGGTAAGCCCGGGGACGCGCATTACTTCTTCAAATATCTCGTTTCGGGCTTCAATGGTACATTTACTTGCCCAAGTTCCGTCGGGTTTTTGTTCTATTCCGGTTTGAAATATTTGTTGTTGTTCCAGACTCCATCCTTGATAAAGGGGTAATGCTTTGGCGCGGTTTTCTGCGGCTTGATATGTGGGGACTGGTTCAATTTCTTTTAAGGATGGTAAGACTCGATATAAAATAGGAAAGGTGAGTTTCATGGCCGCTGGCATTTTGGTGATGAAAATCGGGTCAACTAATACCATGCTGCGAATTAGATGGGGGGATTTTACTGCCCAAATTGGGGCTAGTTTGCCACACCAAGAATGAGCGACGATATGGGTAGATTGCCACCCTAAATGGTCTAATAATGCTTCTAAGTCCGCGATCGCTTCTTTAAAGGTATAGCCAGTTTTGGGCTTACTGCTATCACCATGTCCGCGCATATCCACCGCCACAATATGATAGCGATCGCGCAAATATTCGGCCAAACTTGCCCAAACCAGGGCATGATTAGCCAACCCATGCAACAACAGCAATGGTTCTTTCCCTTGGTTCCATTCCCAATAAGAAAGCTGAATATCCCCTAAATTTAATGTTTGATGTGTAGCCATAGATTAACCAGGAATCAACGATTTATTATTCAGAAATATCACATAAGTAGGTGAACATAATTAATTGCACTTTTCGTTCCCCGCCGATAAGCTTTGGATTCCCGCCTGCGCGGGAATGACAGTTTTTCTTCTAATGGAGTCTGTGGTGCATTTATTCCTGCCTGTAAACTTAGAAGCTCATCAGGTTTTATGGTAAGGATAAGGGAAGGCTCGGTGCGATCGCCTGCTCTGACTCCCCGGCGCCGGATTCTCCCTGGACGACCAAAAACCAGCCATTCAGATTTCGTGCCCCCAGAAACACAAATTGACTCTATAATGTGGCACAACAGGGATCGATCTCATGGAAAGTAGGTTTGCCTTCGGTAAACATATCTAAAAGCAGTGAGGTAATCCGCCTTGTAATTTGAGCTAAATTTAAAGCACTATATGAAAAGTCATCTCTGTACCTTCGCAGGGAATTTAGTGCCATAAGTGTCTCTTGAGGGAAAAAAAGCCATGTTTGAACGCTTCACAGAAAAAGCAATTAAAGTGATTATGCTCGCTCAGGAGGAAGCCCGCCGTCTGGGCCATAACTTCGTGGGTACGGAGCAAATCTTACTGGGTGTCATTGGAGAAGGAACTGGGGTCGCGGCCAAAGTTCTCAAAGCAATGGGGGTAAATCTTAAAGATGCCCGGATTGAAGTAGAAAAAATTATTGGTCGCGGTTCTGGCTTCGTGGCGGTGGAAATTCCCTTCACTCCTCGCGCCAAGCGGGTTTTAGAACTATCCTTAGAAGAAGCCCGCCAATTAGGTCACAATTATATCGGCACAGAACATTTGCTCCTGGGGTTGATCCGCGAAGGGGAAGGGGTGGCGGCACGAGTGTTGGAAAATTTGGGAGTTGACCTGAGCAAAGTCCGCACTGAGGTGATTCGGATGCTGGGAGAAACTGCCGAAGTCACCCCTGGGGCTGGTGGCAGCAAAGGCCGACAAAAAACTCCCACTCTGGACGAGTTTGGCACGAATTTAACCCAATTGGCCGTCGAGGGCAAACTCGATCCCGTGGTGGGTCGGATGAAAGAAATTGAACGGGTGATTCAAATTCTCGGTCGCCGGACTAAGAATAATCCGGTGTTGATTGGAGAACCGGGGGTCGGCAAAACCGCGATCGCCGAAGGTCTGGCCCAACGCATTGTCACGGGAGATATCCCCGACATCCTGGAAAACAAGCGGGTTGTCACTCTGGATATCGGCTTGCTGGTGGCGGGAACCAAGTATCGGGGCGAATTTGAAGAACGGCTGAAAAGCATTATGGATGAGATTCGCTCTCAGGGAGATATTATCCTAGTGATTGATGAAGTCCATACCCTGATTGGGGCTGGGGCAGCGGAAGGGGCGATCGATGCGGCGAATATTCTCAAACCGGCTTTAGCCCGGGGCGAACTCCAATGCATTGGGGCAACCACTCTGGATGAGTATCGCAAGCATATCGAACGGGATGCCGCCCTGGAACGTCGTTTTCAGCCGGTGATGGTAGGCGAACCGACCGTAGAAGAAACGATCGAAATCCTCTTTGGTTTGCGCGATCGCTATGAAGAACACCATAAACTGAAAATTTCCGATCAAGCCCTGGACGCAGCGGCGAAACTGTCCGATCGCTATATTTCCGACCGCTATCTCCCGGATAAAGCCATTGACCTAGTTGATGAAGCCGGTTCCCGAGTCCGTTTAATTAACTCCCAGTTGCCTCCTGCTGCGAAGGAATTGGACAAAGAACTGCGCCAAGTCCTGAAAGAAAAAGATGAGGCGGTGCGTTCTCAAGACTACGATAAAGCCGGAGAACTGCGCGATCGCGAATTGGAAATAAAAGAACAAATTCGGGCGATCGCGCAAAACAAAAAGAAAGACGGCAGCCAAACCCCGGAAATTGCCCCAGTCGTCACCGAAGAAGACATTGCCCACATTGTCTCCTCCTGGACTGGCGTCCCGGTCAACAAGCTGACCGAATCCGAATCCGAGAAACTGATGCACATGGAAGACACCTTGCATCAGCGGATGATCGGACAAGACGAAGCGGTCAAAGCCGTATCCCGCGCCATTCGTCGCGCCCGGGTCGGACTGAAAAACCCCAACCGTCCCATCGCCTCTTTTATCTTCTCTGGGCCGACCGGGGTGGGCAAAACCGAACTGACCAAATCTCTTGCCGCTTACTTCTTCGGTTCTGAAGAAGCCATGATTCGGTTAGATATGTCCGAATATATGGAACGGCACACCGTCTCCAAACTCATCGGTTCTCCTCCGGGATATGTAGGCTACAACGAAGGCGGACAATTAACCGAAGCGGTCCGTCGTCGTCCTTACACCGTGGTGCTATTTGATGAAATCGAAAAAGCCCACCCGGACATCTTCAATATGCTATTGCAAATCCTCGAAGATGGCCGTTTAACCGATGCCAAAGGTCGCACCGTAGACTTCAAAAACACCTTAATTATTTTGACTTCTAACATCGGTTCCAAAGTCATCGAAAAAGGTGGCGGTGGCCTCGGATTTGAATTCAGTGAAAACCAAGCGGATGCCCAATATAATCGGATTCGCAACTTGGTGAATGAAGAACTGAAACAATACTTCCGTCCCGAATTTCTCAACCGTCTGGACGAGATTATTGTCTTCCGTCAATTAACCAAAGAAGAAGTCAAAGAAATCGCCGAAATTATGTTACGGGATGTCTTCAAACGGTTAACCGAAAAAGACATTACCTTAACAGTCAGCGATCGCTTCAAAGAACGGTTAGTCGAAGAAGGATATAACCCTGCGTATGGGGCGCGTCCCTTACGTCGGGCGATCATGCGCTTACTGGAAGATGTCCTCGCGGAAGAAATTCTCTCCGGTCGCGTCAGCGAAGGAGACACCGCCTTAGTGGATATCAACGAGGAAGGAAAAGTCATCGTTCAACCCGCCAAAGATCGGGAATTACTAACACCTGCGGTTTAATAAATCCGCGTAGGGTGGGCAATTGCCCACCCTACATAACTAACTACATAACTAACACCTGCGGTTTAATAAATCCTCGTAGTAGCGCGATCGCCATTAATGAATAAACCAGGGATTTTTTCTAGTAATAAGCTTTGCAGGCGATCGCGCAAATCGGCAATTTTTGCCTCATCTTTGGTCATTTCTAACTGTCGCAGTTCACAAGCTTCTCCTAACCCGACTATTCCGGGAAAATTCAGAGTTCCTGACCGGATTCTTGTTTGATCTCCGCCACCAAAAATTATCGGTTCTAAGTGAGTTCCTTTTCTGACGATTAAAGCCCCAGAACCTTTAGATCCCTATAATTTATGGGCAGAGATGGCTAAATAAGTGATATTAGAGGCGACAAAATTAGTCGGGATTTTTCCTACAGTTTGGGAGGCATCACAGAGAAAAGGGATATTATATTTCCCAATCTCTAATATAGGGTAAATATTGCCGATTTCATTATTGGCGGCCATGACGCAGAGTAGAGAAATACCGCTGCGACAGATTTGTTCAATTTCGTCTAAATCTAATCGACCCTTTTGGTCAATTGACAGATAAATAATTTCCGCTAATCCTTTTTTAGCTAATGCATTACAAGTATCTAAAACCGCTTTATGTCCAACCGGAGAAACGGCAATGCGCGGCGGTTTAGATTGTTGGTAATTTACCGATAAAATATGCCCTTGAATCGCTAGATTAATGCTTTCTTGTGCTCCAGAGGTAAAGATAATTTCTTTGGGTTTAGCGTTGACTAACTGGGCGATTTGTTGGGCGGCTTTTTAATCCCTTGTTCGGCTTCATCTCCATAGCTATGTGCTGCTGGCATTTCCATAAGCGGTGGTCATGTAATGTAGCATCAGGTTGGCTACTCTGGGGTCAACGGGAGTTGTAGAGTGATAGTCGAGATAAATTGGCTGAGATTTTACGATCATATTCGCTTCGGTTGATTGTTTAAATTAAGTCGCTATTATTTTAATAGTTTAGCGTAAATTTTATTAATTAATAAATGTTAATTTAATCTCAATTTATTAAAATATATGCATTACTAAATGTAAAAGATTAATCCGACTATTTCAGGAGGAGATTATGCAACCAACAAATCAGCAGGATATGGGTAAAGTTTTTACAACTCTGACAATTATTAATCGCCCTGACCAAATGCTGACCAAATTTTGGCCGAAGCTGGGGTAAAAACCGCAGATCAAGTGCGATCGCTGACCTTAGAAAATGTCTTAGTTGATACCGGGGCAACGACTTTATGTTTACCCCCAGAGGCGATCGCGCAATTAGGCTTAAAAATCCTCAAAGAAGTCGATGTCGCTACGGCAATGGGGATTGATAAAGCCCGCATTTTCCAAGATGCAAAAATATCCATATTTGACCGAGAAGGAACTTTTGAGTGTTTGGAGTTACCGGGAGGACATGACCCGCTTTTGGGGGTAATTCCTTTAGAATCTTTGGGGTTAGAAGTTGACTTAAATCGTCAAGTATTGAAGCCGTTGCCGATTAGCCCCACGGAAACCTATTTAACAATTTTGTAAACATCAAGAAACCGGGTTTTCCGTTGCTTTTGCAACAATATCGAGGTTTAAAGAAGAAACCCGGTTTCTGAATTAGGGGCGATCGCGCTTCAACTACGCAACCAATCAAGCAACAAAGAAACCGGGTTATCCGTTGCTTTTGCCACAATAACCAAGATGTAAATAAGCCTGCCCCCATGCAGCCTGCCCCCGTGAAGACGGGGGAATGCAGGGGAAACCCGGTTTTTGCTACCCCAGATTATGCTATTGTCTGTTTCTCATCTTTGTCTTTAGACTTCAAATACCAATACAAATTAGCCACGGTAATATCGGAGATTTCCTGCCAGTTAGATGCAGCCAGGGCTCGATATCCGTGATGGGGCGATCGCGCAGAAATATAGCTTTCGTAGTTCTGCCGCGCTTGGGGATTAATGGTAAATTTCAGATGGTCGCGCAAAGCCAGAAAATGAGATGTATTTTTCAACTGTTCATATTGAGTTTGTTCGATTAGTTCATTGTTTTGTTCGATTAGTTCATTGTTTGGAGATGCGGCTAAGGTTTCTTGCGGGCTTTCCTCGGTATTTACCAGATTTTTAATTGCTTCTAATTCTTCCTTCGGTGCCGTTTTCAAATAATCCACTTGAGCGTGCCACCCAGCGATCGCCGGTAAATCTTGAGTGTGAATTCGCATCAGTTCAGGATAAATAAAATCAACTTCTTCCTCGGTTTCACAACAAGACAAGATATCCCATGTATCTTGATAAATATTGTCCCGCAACTGCTGCATTTGACTACTCGCTGCCCCAAACTCACCTTTCCAGATAAAAATCATCGCCATTGCTTGTTCCATTTGCCATGCACATTCATGCCGTCTTAGTCGCCCTGGAGCATTTGTGTTTTGACTGTATATTTGGGGATTTTTGTAGTCAGCTAAAACTTGAGTTAAATTTCCGTATATGTTTGCCAAGTTACTCAGGCGAGAATGACTATCTTGGATTTCTAAAATATTTTTAAGACTAAAAATACTTTGCTGAAATCGCCCATAAGCTTGATCTAATATGGTGCGGTGCATCTTAAATTCAACATCCTGCGCCACTTGATCGATTCTTTGTTTGATATCCTCCGACTCTGAACTAATTTTATCTAAAACTTGATCGATTTTTAAATCGATTTTTTGGAGACTTTCTCTAATTTTCAGCGTTTGATGTAAATTTACGCCAGATAAAGCGACTCCGGCAAAAGTCCCCACCCCAATCACCGCCGTTGTCCCCTGCAACACTGCTACACTCTTCTGCAAAGTATCCAGCATTTGATAGGTTTTTTGGAATCCCAGGTGAGTTTGAACCATCTGAATTGGCCCCATGATCAGTTGAGCAGGAGCGGCGATCGATTCCAGGGAAAATCCGGCGGTAGCTTTGGCTATCTCGACCATTCGACCTGTGGTGACATCTCGCAATATCGGTAATAAAGTTCCATCGGCTGTATGTGCTTGCACTAGCTTGCCTGCGTGAAGCAAAGCTTGACTGGCTGCGCTGAAAGAGTAGTTCATTGTTTTTGCTTTTGAGTCTAGATATTGGCTAATTCTTACTGTATTATAGATCGATAGTTATTCCGACTATGCTTTTAATACAATGACTACCAATCCCCTCATCCCTATCCGTATAATTACGGAATCACTGCGTCAAGTTCAAGCGGAGCCTGCACAGCCTGAAGTTTCCTCAGAGTTAAAAGTATATGCCCAAGAAATTGATGAATCGCTGCGTCCTGTCTTAAAAATATTCCAGGAATCAATCAGTCAAATCCAAGAGAGTTTATCGGTTAGCTTTGAAAAAATAAAGCTGGCTAGAGAAACGTGGAAAGCTAAACAAAGAATCTGTGAAATTAATTACCTAGAGATTTGGGATGAAATTGGAAGTGTTAGTGGGTTTATTCAAAAAATTAAATTAGAAAAAAGCCGATTAAGAATTCTCACAGTAGATGCCGTGAAAACCAAATGTAATTCTCAATTTATTCTCATCAAAAAACAATTTTTCAGAGATTCTCAAGGAAATCCTAAGTTTTTATCTGTGTTTGAAGTCCCTAAATTGCAAAATAAAATTACTGAGGCGATCGCCGATATTTCTCTATTTTGTTCTCAGATAATCCTAGAGCAATTACAGGAAATTTTCGATTTATACGATCGCGGAATTAATCGGCAAAAAATTACTGAATATCTGTTTTGGGAGGATCCGAAAAGCCAAGAAAAATTTCAAGCCAGTTTAAATTTAGCGGAACGTGAATTAAATGCCTCTTGGGAAAATAATAGTGACATTATTAAAATCTATTTAAGCAAGCTTCAAAAAGAAGTGATTGACAAGTTTAAATCCATCAACTTTATTGGATTTCAAGCAAATGCAAAAATTGAAGCTTACGAGCGCTTTGAGCAAGAGATTTATCAACTCATTTTAAAAACCATTGAATCGATATTTGACGAACGAGTAGAAATCACCACAGTGATTTTAGAAGATATTTTATCGTTTTATGATTACTTGCTGGAACAACACCAAAGATATAGTCAAGAGTCCCCAGAAATGATCAAAGCTGAGAAAGATTGGATTGATACTCAAGAAGCTCAACTCAAGCAAAGTTCAAACCAAATGTCTGAAATGATCGATATTTGTAATATTTTATTGAATTAGTTTGATTATTGCCGATATCTGGCAGATACCGGGTTTCTTAAAGCAACCCGGTATTTATGATCAACCAACCACCAACCAACAACTAATACCGTTTTCAATTAAAAATGCAACAGTACACGGGGCGGGGGGATCGCCTCTACATACGCCCAAATTAACCTCGGAATTGTGTAGCAAGAGTTTTTGAAATTGATATGAGTTGAATGAGTTGGTGAGTGTTTTGATGAATGGCGCTGACAGTTTCCAGAAGTGCCACAATATCGTATTCTTTGATTTCGTTCATAATAATTTATTTATCGATGGGGTAAGCATTAGTTATGCCCGGAAAATATTCATTATATAAATTCTAAGTTTCAATTTTACTTGTTTATACTTAAAATACACAATTTAGCCAAATGTTTACGGTAAAACATCAGCAATAAATAAATCGAATTTGATTTTAAATTAATTTAATATTTTTTATCTGAATCATGCTGTATTAATGCTTCTTCTAAGATTTCAGTTCGTTTTTGCAAATCAGCTATTTTTTTATGATCGCTTTTATTCCAGATAAAAATTGTGAGCGTTGTTGCAGAAATAATAATTGCAAAAGGAAGTAAATTCATTGTTTCAGAGATCGAAATTAGTGGGATGCTAATCACTAAACCAGCCAACGCAAAAATCCAAATAATGATGGTTGTTTTAAATTCAATGTTTTGAAAATTATTACTCATAATCAGTTATTTTTACCTATGAAAAAAGATGACAACAGTGAATTCAGTAATTAAAAAAGGTTAAACTATTTTGCTTGTTTTCATATTTAGGAGATAATCTTTTACTATGTACTACAAGTAACTCGGAATTACAAAAGATTATTTTGACAATTCCGAGTTGACAATTAATCTAACTAAAAATCAGCAAGTTAATACTTATGAGTAATTTGCTTAATGTTTGTTCATGCGATTACAAAGAATGTTCCCGATCCTCTTTCTTATTTGTCAACCAGTCCCAGGTTTTGTAGGCAGTATATCCAACTGCTACGGCTGTGGCGACAGGAGCGGTTGCTGAAACTACGATTCCTGCTGCCATTCCACCACCAACCATACTTCCTATTGCAGCAAGACCTGATGTGATTCCCGCCGCACTTAGGCCAGCAACACTTCCTGCACTGGAAACAGTTGCAATAGTAACAGCACTGCCTCCTATCGCTCCAACAATCACTCCACCGGCAAAAGCTTCTGCGCGACCCACATCATCATTAGGATAATTATAGATGTTGTGTGTAATAGTTATACGATTATCGTTGTTATCTCCACATTTACCACCTAAATTTGGATTGCAACTATAATCACCCGCCTGAGCAACGTTAGCGGAAATACTGATGTATGTAAAAATACACAAAAATAAAACGCATAGAAGTCTTTTTGTCCGTGAAATTACAGACTGCATCTTGCACTCTCCTAAGTCTCAAAAACTCTGATAATATTATAGTTCGATTACCTGAAGAGTGTCTATATCTTGCTCATTCTGGCTCTACCAGACCTGTTATGAAATAAATAGGCTCAAAGCCTTGCTAAGTAATAAAATAATTACATTGCTATCATCCAGGCGAGCTTATTTTCTGTAGACACGGGTTTTAACCCGTTGGTGTGGGTCTGCGTTTATAATGATCGGCGATCGCGATTATTCGTCTCTCAACTGTAAGAGCAAAGTTTCCGTCGTCCAGGTGGGACAACCGCATCCCAAAAAGTCATAATCTTGCGTCCAAATTGCTGCCGGTAGCACCAAAGCAACTGCCACTGTTGGCCAATCATCGGTGTCCCTAGGAATGCGTTTTCTCGCCTCTATCTCCAGAGAATTGTAAGAAGATGGCTCGACTATTTCAATATAATTTTCAATTAGACGATTGACTAACTCGAACAATTCGCGCTCGGTCTGTTCAGTCAACTTGCCTTGATTTCTCATGGCGATCATTCGTCGTCTTAATTCGTGGCGAGTTTCACTTAAAACCGTTTTAGCTGCATATAGTTGAAATTCGGGATTTTGCACCAAATGCCGCCCCCGAATTCGCAGCATTTCCCCGACCATAATATTAGCATCCACGACTAATTTCATAATTTTATCTAACTCCGATCGCCTGGGTCAACTCTTAAATTTCGGATTAATCGGTAATAAGCTGCGAATTTTCTTCAAATGGAAAAGGTTGACTAGGATCTAAAGCATCAATTAAAGCTTCTCGATCAATCCCACTTTCTGCTACAGCTTGAGCCAAAACTTGATCCAACCGCTCCCAAACAGCATCGAGTTCAACTGGTTGTAAAGATGCCGGGTAAAAATATCCCAGCAACTTGCCATTATGCTCTACAGACAGAGCCTCGTTATTTGCTAATAGCACTTGTTCTGATAACTGGTTTAATTTGATATTTTTCATGGTGTACCTATTTTTTTACCAATTTCATAATTTATCTGTAATTTAACTAGATAAATTTTAACATATAAGTAGGTGAACATAATTAATTGCACTTTTCGTTCCTCGCCGATAGGCTTTGGATTCCCGCCTATAGCCCTTTGGGCATGGGCTTCGCCTAACGCGGGAATGACAGTTTTTTTTCTCATGGGGTCTGTGGTGCATTTATTTCTGCCCGTAAACTTATAATAGCGGTTTTTATTGGATTACAGATTTTTTGTGGATTCCCACCTGCGCGGGAATGACAGGTTTTTTTGTACTTCATAACCCTGAAAAGTGCTATATCTGGCAGATACCGGGTTTCTTTAAGAAACCCGGTATCTAGCCATCCTAATTTGCCATCCCTTGCCCCGCTAACCAGCTAGTTGTCCAAGCACTTTGGAAATTGAAACCCCCGGTAATTCCATCAATATCTAAGATTTCTCCCGCAAAAAATAGACCGGGACAACGGCGACTTTCCATTGTTTTGAACTCGACTTCTTTTAAAGAAATGCCCCCACAGGTGACAAATTCTTCTTTAAATTCACCTTTGCCGACGATTTGATAGCGACTTTGAGTTAGTTCGGTGATTAATTGATTAATTCCTTTATTAGATAACTCTGACCAACGCTTTTCATGGTCAATTTCCGTCACATTAAGCAGCCTTTCCCAGAGACGACGGGGAACGGGAAAAGGGCAACTGGTAGCGATCGCTTTTCGGGGAAGTTGCGATCGCACCGCTTGCATTTGTTCTTGCAAAACTTCTAGCTTATATTCCGGCAACCAATTAATCATCAGGGGCGTATCATATCGGCGATCGTGGAGAAATCTCGCCCCCCAAGCGGAAAGTTTCAACACTGCCGGACCACTAAGTCCCCAATGCGTAATCAACACTGGGCCAGTTTGTTCTAATTTCGCCTCTGGCAAGCGGACTCGCGCTGTTTTCACCGCCACTCCCGCCAAATCTTCCAATCTGGCATCCCGAATTTTAAAAGTAAATAAAGAAGGAACTGGCGGTTCAATAGTATGACCCAAAGATTTAGCGATCTGATAGCCCCGTGGACTGCTACCTGTCGCCAGCAAAAGTTTGTCACATTCCAACATTTCCCCAGATTTTAACTCGATTTCAAACCCAGGGTTTTTGTCCCTAGGATACACCGCCATCACCGGGCTTTCTGTCCGCAGTTCCACCCCCGCATCCTTTGCCGCAGTTAACAAACAATTCACCACCGTGGCAGAATTATCGGTAATCGGAAACATCCGCCCATCAGCTTCGGTTTTCAGTTCCACCCCCTGCTGGTTCAGCCAAGCCACCATATCTTTAGGCTGAAACCGGGTAAATGCCCCCCGTAACGCTTTGCCCCCTCTGGGATAATTTTGGGCTAAAACTGCCGGTTCAAAGCAAGCATGGGTGACATTGCAACGACCTCCACCAGAAATCCGCACTTTAGTCAGGGGTTGCCGTCCTGCCTCTAATAAAATTACATTCGCTTTTGGGTTGGCTTGTGTACAGGCGTTCGCGCCAAAAAAGCCAGCCGCCCCCCCGCCAATTACCACAACTTGTAAACGATTTAAACTCATTTGAACTGACTCCGATATTTGTTGGTTTACATATTTGTTTACATATTTGTTTACATATTTGTTTACATATTTGTTTCTGTAAGCAACTCATTAATATTAACCCAAAAATACCCATTACTGGATTGTTATAAACCTAAAAATGACCTTTTTGGGCAAGATATTCAGAAATTTTCCTGATGGCATCACGAATCGCCTGATCGGAATATACCCCATCATCAATCACTGTTAAAATATATTTATTTCCCGAAATTTCCATCGCTAAAGTGGTGCCAATGACCCAGGAATTTTGCCCGGTTTTTTCCCCCAACCACTTGGCAGAGGAACCTTTTAATGCGGCAAATCCTAATTCGCGATCGTGTTGTAGCCCAAATAGAGAAATTAATCTATCATCTCCAGGATGCTGACGATTATAAATTTGCACCATCATTTCCGTCAGTTCATTGGTCGTTGAAGTATTTAACTTTTCTCCAGCATCATCAGGGATGAAAATATCCCCAATAAATTTAGCATACACACGGGTGGCTCGGTAGCCGCGACTTTCTAACACTTGGTTAATATAATTTCTGCTTAAGTAGTCTATCAGTTGATTGGGAGCAATATTACTGCTGTTGACAATCATTTCCAATAATAATTTACCCAGGGGATATTTTCTTTCTACTTTTAAATCGGAGGCATCTTCGGTAAAGTTACCTTTACTGATATAAATCTGGTTATTCAGAGGAATCTTTTGCCGATTCACTTGATCTAAAAGAGTGACGGCGATCGGTACTTTCATTAAACTGGCTAAACTGATTGGGATTTGGTTTCCTCGGAGGTGCGAACAGGTTCTCTGGAGATTACAAACGGTAATCTTCACTTTGGTTGATAAGCCACTTGTTTGGGCAATTTGATCTAATATCTTAGAATTAGAATACTTAGAATTAGAATACTTAGAATTAGAATACTTAGAATTAGAATACTTAGAATTAGAATATTCCGGAAATACCACAGATTTTTTGTCTGATGGCTTGGTTTCCACCGCAGAATTTATGGCCAAAAAGTTTTGCCCGAACTGGGAGCCGAAAATCAGGTAAGCCACTAACCCAATTATACTAGAAGCGAAACCACAGCCAATCAGAAAACCTAAACAGTGCGTCCAGGTAAAAAAAGTAACAGGTTTCAGGAGAGAACCGACCGATCCGGAAATCCGGTTCTGAGATAACATATTAATGACAGTCTCAATTTTAGCTATTCTCTTGATATATTAAAGATTAAAATACAAATCGGTCAAGGTTTTTGTCCAGATTTTTTGAGATTTTTTTGGCGATTTTTCGGTCATCTTGCGGCGGAAATTGTCTGCAAGCCTTCATTTATGGGCATTCTTGAGGCAATCGGCTGGCAGTGATTGCCTCTAAAAGCTTTAGACAGCCAAAATTTACCATAAATCTAGCTGGAAATATGCCGGGAAGATGAGAAGGTTGTTGAGAACTGAGAACCCGCGACGCGATCGCTGCCCGATCTAGTGATTTGCCAGAAATTACTTATTATGTCATAATGAGGTCAGGGACGATCGGGTAAGAACGAGACTCAAACCATCGAGTAAAGTCAATGGAAATCCCGCTTTTTCAAAAATGGGAAAACCTTCGATAAAAGCATAAGTTATTTCCCAGAAAAATCCAGAAAAATATTATGATATTTCGTTGGTTTGACAAAAAATATCATAGCCGATTGTTGATGAATTTTGATCGGCAAAATAATATTCAGTAATAATCATGCATAGCTGGAGGTAAATTTTATGAATTCAGAGTTGAATATTAATGGGGTTTTAGCTTCAGTTTTGCTGAATGATGAGGAAGAGGACGATCCTGATATCAGAAGCATTGACGAGTTAGAAAGTGCGAACGATTTGTTTGATAATAACTTCATTAATCCAAGCAATTTTGCCCCAGCCAATAATTTCATTGATGAAGATTTATCAGTATTGATGTCTAATAGTGATGGCGATCGCGACAATCCTGAAACCGGATCTAGAACGAATAATAATCAATATTTCGCAGATGAGGATTATTTTTGGGATTCACCCGTTCAAACTAGCGTGGTAGAGAGTCAACAATCATTCAACCCCGAACTTTTTGAGAGACAGGGCATTGATATTCCAGGGCTGAACGAGGATCCTGTGGCCAACAATCTTATGAGCGATCGTCAAATCACCGAGGTTTCTGAAAATGATGTTTCAGGCAGTTCAGTCGTAGATCCAGATTTTTTTGGGGACTTAAATGAGGATTTTTTTGGAGATTCAGACATATTAAACTTCACCAGAGATTCTCAAGTAAATGAAACAGAAAAGGAATCTGTTGGTGACAATAGTTCTGAAAAAGAGCAAACCACCTCTGGGAATCAGCAAAATATTCAGGAAAATATTGAGGAAAATATCGATCCCCTGACTGGCGCTCCTTTCAATGATTTTTTAGCGGATCCCAACGTTCAAGAAAACTTATTAGCCTATTTTAATGAGCAGTGGTATCGGCAGCAAAATCCCGATGTGGATGCAGCGATCGCTCAAGGATTCTTGAAAAGTGGTCTAGAGCACTTTATTTTATTTGGCCAAAAAGAAGGTCGTCCGAGTAACCCATTTTTTGATGAAACGGATTATTTGACTCAAAATCCTGATGTCGATCGGGCAGTAATATCCGGGTTTTTTCAATCTGGAGTAGAGCACTTTCTCATACATGGCTTAGATGAAGGACGCAACCCAGGCCCAGGATTTGATAGCAATTTCTATCTGAATCAAAATCCTGATGTGGCTCAAGCAATTCAAAATGGGGCTTTTGATAGTGCCTTTGAGCATTTTTTGCTGTTTGGTCAGCGTGAAGGACGGATCTCAACGGGTGAGACATAGCAATCCTATTTAAGTTGTAATATTTTGGGAAATTTAACCCATATCGTAGGGGTATTTTATGAATTACCCCTACCAAAACCTCTAAACGGATTGCTATATAATTATAGCAATTGTCATGGTCATGAAGTACAAAAAACCTGTCATTCCCGCAGGGATTAAAACCCCCCTTGGCTAATAGGGAAAATCATCACCACAAAGACACAAAGGAACACAAAGGCGACATATTCTCTGTGTTTCTCTGTGTCTCTGTGGTAAAAAATCATCACCACCGTAAAAACTTAGGCTTCCGTGTCCCGACAGAGACAGAGAGAATTATTTTAGTTTGATAAGGCAAGAACGCGATCGTATAGTTGGGGACTAATCCGAAATCCCGCTTGTTTTACCAGATCATCCATGAGAGTTTGTACTCTAGGAATTAAGCCTCTTTGTTTAGGGATCATCAAAATACCCAATATGCCAATTACAGATAGTCCCAGTTTCAAGGCTTCTCTGCGTCCGAGTCGTTCATCAATTAGCAAATCATCTGCAATTAATTCAATGGTTATCGATAAAGGTGATGTGTCGCTGACGACAATCATAACCAACCTCGATCGCGCAAATGCTGAATATCTTCTTCAAATTCTTCCACATCATAATGAATACAAATGCCTCGACTCGCTAAAAGCTGCTGAAATTCAATGGGGTGCATTCTGGCAATTTTGCTGCCTCGACCCAGGGTAATCAGTTCTTGTTGAAATAGCGCGATTCTCGTTCCGAGACGCTGCGCGATCGCAATTTCTCTTAACCAGTCAGCATCACTTAATTGACTTGCTTGGGCGATCGCCTCATCAGAAATTTCTAGAGTTATTTGCATTGCGTCCCTCGTCTATTTTATATTGCTTTATATTGCTTTATATTGCTTATTTCTTAGCCTATCGCCAATACCTTGTAGGCTGACACGGATTTCCATTATATTTTTATAAGATTATTTTGCCAGAAATAGGGAAAATTGTCAATAGGGGCAAAGCGTATAGCTTACCCGGATGCTGCTTCGCGTCTACGGCATCGAAATTACCGCGCAGATATTTTTAGGAAAAATAGACAAATTTTAGCCGCGAATAAAAAAGCCCTCACTTGAAACCAAATTCTAAGCAATAAGTTATTTCCCGGAATGCTTTGCCCCTAAAAAATTATACCAAATTATACCATTTACAAAAATTCATGCAATTTGGGCGCGGCGGAAAAACGCCCAAATAAGCCTTGGAATGGTAGCAAAATTTTAAAAAATTGGTATCAAATTTTGGTGTGTTTTGGCGGAGAGAACCCCCCAGCAAGAAGCGTAAGTCCGGTAAAAAGGCTAATATGAGATTGGTTTATCGATCATAAATCAGATGATATTGCGACAATTTCCGGCAAAGTTTCTCTGGGGGGCAGCCACTGCTGCTTATCAAATTGAAGGGGCATGGAATGAAGATGGTAAGGGTGAAAGTATTTGGGATCGATTTGTTCACCAACCTCAGCGGATTTTAAATGGGGATACGGGGGATATCGCCTGCGATCATTATCATCAAATGCCGGAAGATGTGGCCCTGATGCAAGAATTGGGGCTGCAATCTTATCGTTTTTCGGTTTCTTGGCCACGAGTGCTGCCCGAAGGACGAGGAATGGTGAACCAGAAGGGATTAGATTTTTATGACCAGTTGGTCGATCGCCTATTGGATGCGGGGATTGTGCCGAATGTGACTCTGAACCATTGGGACCTGCCCCAAGCATTGCAAGATTTGGGTGGCTGGCCCAATCGGGATTGTACGGATTGGTTTGCAGACTATGCCGGGGTGGTGTTCGATCGCCTCGGAGATCGGGTGGCGCTGTGGTGTACCCATAATGAACCGGGGATTATTGCGTTTTTGGGCCACGCTTACGGGGTTTTTGCCCCAGGAATTGCGGACTATTCTCAAGCGTACCAAACCGCCCATCATTTGCTGCTGTCCCACGGCAAAGCGGTGCAGCTATTTCGCCAAGGGGGATATGCGGGGGAAATTGGCATTGTCCTCAGTGTGTCCCATTATGAACCGGCCAGCGATCGCCCGGAAGATGTTGCTGCCTGCGATCGCGCTGATCAAAATGGCACCGCTTTATTTATGGATCCGCTGTTCAAGGGTCACTATCCAGAAATGTTATGGAATTGGATCGGTACTCATCAGCCAAAAATTCACGATGGGGACTTAGAAATCATTCGTCAACCCATTGATTTTTTAGGGGCAAATTATTATTTTACCGAGGGGATCGCCTTTAAACCCTGGGGCGGTTTGCTGAAACTGGAGACGACGCCAATTTCCGCATCCGGTTGGGGCAAAACGGAGATGGGCTGGGGAATTAATCCCGCTGGGTTTACCAAAATTCTGCGGAATTTTCAAGAAAATTATGGCAATCCGAAAATGTACATTACGGAAAACGGTTGTGCCATCAAAGATATTCCCAATGCGGAGGGATATGTGTGCGATCGCCAAAGAATTATGTTCATACAAGAACATTTAATCGCGATCCATGATGCGATTCAAGGGGGCGCGAACGTGAATGGTTATTATGTCTGGACATTAATGGATAACTTTGAATGGGCGCATGGTTTTTTCCCGCGCTTTGGACTGGTTAGAATAGACCCGCAAACGGGCAAACGCATTCCTAAAGAAAGTGCTTTTTGGTATCGGGAGGCGATCGCGAAAAATGGCGTTTAATGCAGTATAATCCACCAGGGGCGAAGCATTCCGGGAATAAACTGAAGCTTTTAACCAGAAATATCTGCGGTCATGCTTCGTTCCTACGGATATTTGTGGTTCACTAATCTGAAAATATAAAAACTGGGGGCTTTGCGCGAATCAAAGCACTCGTGTCTAATGTGATAAATAAAATGTGATAAATAAGATGTAATCTCAGCCGCATATGTGGTGTTGATACCTATGAACCAGCAACATGAGCCTAACTCCCAAACTGACAATTCTCAGCCGTCCCCGGCACCAATTTCCGACCCATCTAGGAATGATGAAAAAGTAGGAGAGATTCGCGAATCGCCCCTAGGATGGAAAAATCGCCTAAGTGGGATTTGGCATAACTCCACTGACCGAATTAAACAACTTTTTCCCGTGGGCAAAGCCGCTGCCCAAAAACTGTTGCAATCAATTTTACAATCATTAACAGTCAGTGAAGCAGAAATTGCCGAAATTTTAGAGAAAGTTAGGGCAGAATTACCAACTACAGAAGCGACGTTAATTGGCAAACCCCAAGCGGGAAAAAGTTCGATTGTCCGGGGACTAACCGGGGTTTCCTCAGAAATTGTCGGTCAAGGTTTTCGTCCCCACACCCAACATACTCAACGCTATGCTTATCCTTCTAATGACCTGCCGTTGCTGATTTTTACTGATACGGTCGGACTCGGTGATGTGAGTCAAAATACAGAAGAGATTATTCAAGAATTAGTGGGAGATTTGCAACAACCTAGTCAGCGGGCAAAAATTTTAATCGTCACGGTAAAAATTAACGATTTTGCCACAAATACTCTAAAAAAAATTGTGCAGCAATTGCGACAATTTGATGCAAATATTCCTTGTTTGCTGGTGGTTACTTGCCTCCATGAAATTTATCCCCCGGAAGTTGATAATCATCCGATTTATCCCCCGGAAGATCCAGAAATACAGCGAGCATTTGCTAGTTTGCAAGAGGCTTTTGGTAACTTGTGCGATCGCGCTATTTTAATTGACTTTACTTTAGAAGAAGACGGTTACACTCCGGTATTTTATGGCCTAGAAAATCTCCGAGATACCTTGGCGGAAATGCTGCCAAAAGCTGAAGCCCAAGCGATTTATCAACTATTAGATGAAAATGCCAGCAAACAGTTAGGCAATCTTTACCGAGATGTCGGTCGGCGCTATATTTTGGCCTTTTCCGTGATGGCGGCCACCCTAGCAGCAGTCCCCCTGCCTTTTGCCACCATGCCCGTATTGACCGCATTGCAAGTGTCAATGGTGGGTTTATTGGGCAAATTGTACGGCCAAACCTTGACCCCATCTCAAGCGGGAGGGGTGGTCAGCGCGATCGCTGGGGGATTTTTAGCCCAAGCAGTAGGACGAGAATTGGTGAAATTTGTCCCGGTACTTGGTAGTGCGATCGCTGCTTCTTGGGCTGCTGCTTACACCTGGGCATTAGGGGAAGGGGCTTGTGTCTATTTCGGTGATTTAATGGGGGGCAAAAAACCCGATCCCCAGAAAATTCAACTAGCCATGCAAGAAGCATTTAAAGCCGCCCAAGAACGGTTTAAAAAAAATTAACCGTCAACAAAATTAACCGCAATACTCAAAAAAATGTGCAAACAAATAAAAACCGGGTTTTGGCTAAAAAAACCCGGTTTTTCAAGATTAAAGTTTAAGATTAATCAGATTAAAGCGCTTATTGTCGTTCGGGAAGTACAGAGGTTTTCTGGATTCCCGCCTGCGCGGGAATGACAGGTTTTTTTGTACTTCATAACTATGACAATTGCTATAAGAATTGTTGCCCGGTCGTCAATAATACTTTACTTCAGTTTCTGGCTGAAGTTCAGGCATGGCAAAATTAGAAGGATCGTAAATAAACCGATGAATTTCTTCTTCTAGCCTGTTAACTAGATAGGCTTCGATCGTATTGGTCTGTCGCAATGCAGCTAAATAGCCGTCTAAATACATTCGCATATCGTCATAACGATAGCCCCGATTCCATAATTCTACGAGGGCGTCAGAAAGTTTTTGGTAGTGACGGATAGTTGCGGTATCTTGTAGCATGGTAGCCTCTTAAGATTGGGTAGATATAAAATTAGAAGTGGATTTTTATCAACGGGGATCGGTAGGTTTATTTCTGGTTGAACATCTTCAGAGATTGTTCAAATGAGAGTGATTTCCTCGAACCCAAATTTAACAGCTTGCAGGGGTTGGCGTAGCCTACCGTAGGTAATCGCCGATGGCATTGAGAATGCTAAAATAGATTAGCTAAGTGATAAATTGAATCAATGAACTTGACTCAAAAGACGAAAAAATTCTCAAAATTGTTCGCTGTCAAGCTCAAACATAGCCGTCGATCGCTCTAAGGATTTAAAACATTGGGCTTAGTCTCCTGTAGCCATCGCTTTGGGTAACTTTTTCCACAAAACTCGTCTGAAAAAACGAGAACCTTAAAAGATATCAGCAGCAGCGATCCAGGTTATGAAAATGCTCTGGTCTGAACGATCGCATTTACAGCGAATATACACAGCGAATCTACAATGATCCGTACCCGAATTGTTGAGCCAAGGAGAGTGGATCGTCATCAAGAGGCATCAATTGTAAGCTGTGGCAGAATTTGACCCGGAAATGCCACCCGGAAATGGCACCCGGAAATGGCACCGAGAAATGGGGTTTTCTGGGTATGTTAATCTGTTATACCCATTTTAGCCAGAATTCAGATGAGGCAATCATTAAAGATGGCTATCCCTTTAAAAATGAGCGAATTACCCTAGCTATAGGGTAATTGTTCCCTTAAATACCCCAATCTTACACCAAATATAGAGATGGTGCATTAGTCTTAAGTAGGGGCGATTCGCTTTCTCCTCCCGTAAGGGATTTTCGTGGAGATGGCAGCAAATCGGCGGCGATCGGGGGCAAGAATCCCCGGAAAATCGAGGCGTTTACCGGAGATTGCTCTCTGAATCGGATGGTTACTGATTCTCAAAATTTAAGCCGAAGATCAAGATGAATCTTATGCGTCTTCTGCCAATTATTTAATAATAAATTAAGATTTAGAGTAACAAATGTGACAAAACCTTGACAAAAGCTCTGTTAACGTGAAAATCACTATTTTGCCAAGCGAAAGTCTTGTGTGAGCAACCCTTATGGGAAATTTGCGCCTAGGGAAATATAAACAAAGAGGGTTTTACAGGCAATTTGTCAACCAGCAATGGCGATCGCTCCCATAACCGCGATAAATTGTCTGATATTAAGGGTTTGAAGCATCCGCTCTATCAGCCCAATTCAGAAAAGTTGGGTCAGCACTCTAAAAAACAGGCGCTTGTAATTGATCCTAGGCAGAACCTATTTTCATACAGTAAGGTAAACCCAAGGTTAGTTATGATGTTGCCCATCCAAAGGATCAAGCATACTTGGCCTGTAATTTCTTGAGTTGCCATGAGCGCGAACCAAATCATCGGAGATGACTCAAACACAGTACCCTTTGAATGAAACATCTCTGCGAACTAGCCAGTTCTCAGAAGGCGCAAGTCTTCTGTATAAATAAATTTGTCTAGGTGTACATAGTCGGTCATGCCGACAATTAGGAGGTAGTGGTGGGATCAATTTCTATTTTGATTGTTGAGGGAAATCCTCACCTGCGATCGCTATTAGGTTGGCATTTGCAGCAAGTCGGTTACAGTGTCTATCAAGCCAATGATATCCGGCAGGGACGCGATTTATTTTCCAATCATCAGCCAAATCTGATCGTGCTTGATTCGGAACTTCCCGATGGGGATGGTTTGGAATTTTGTCAGTGGCTGTATCAGCAGCAACAAAGCATGGTTTTAATTTTATCCGCTCGCAATAACGAAGCGGATATTGTCAACGGCTTAAAAGCAGGCGCGGATGATTATCTGAAAAAACCTTTTGGGATGCAAGAATTCCTGGCTCGAGTCGAAGCCCTGGTGCGACGGCAAAAACGCATTGCCCCACCGATTTCGCTGGATTATGGGGATTTGCAAATTGACTTGGTGCATCGTCGGGTTCGCTATAAGGGGGATCTCATCGAACTCACTCCCCAGGAATTTAGCTTGCTTTATGTGTTAGCTCAAGCCGGAGGACTGCCCATGAGTCGTCCAGAACTGCTGCGGAGAGCTTGGCCCGAAGCCATTGATAATCCCCGCACCATAGACACTCATGTCTTGTCGTTGCGAAAGAAAATCGAGATCGATCCTCGGCAACCGAGTTTGATTCAGACGGTGCGAAATGTGGGCTATCGCTTGAATATGGAGATTCTCAGCGATCGCGTCATCTCGAAAGTGGAATCCTTGCAGGTGAATTCCCACGGCCAACAAAAAATGTCCATGCGTCATTTTTCTGAGGTTGGCAGCCGGAATAACCCTCGATAAAAAAGCAAACAAAATATGACGCACTGCTCTTAAGTGTGGGGTTCCACTTCAGCAATCCGGAGTTAATTTCGGGCTTAATACTGAGGTGGATATTTCTATGACTGGGAATCATTGGGATCATTTAATTCCATTCATCCACCGTTTGAGTTTCGGCAATTTTCAGGCTTTGCCGTAATTGGTTCCAGTCCATTTGTGCTGCCAGCACATCTTGAATCAATGATCCTTGTGCTAAATGCAAGACACGGGTGCAATATTGTGCAGCAAATTCTAACTGGTGATTCACCATTAAAATTGTGGTTTGACCATTAGTGGTCAATTCTTTTAAAACTGCTAAAACATGAGCGGAGCGACCCGTATCTAAAGCAGAAGTCGGTTCATCTAATAACAAAATCTGCGGTTGAATCACCCAAGCCCTGCACAAAGCGACCAGTTGACGTTGACCCACCGATAGTTGGGATTCTGTTTTTTCCAACCATTGATCGGGAATGCGCCACTTTTCCAGCCCTAGGGCAAGTGTTTGCTTGATATCGGGAGCCGCCATTCCGCGTAATTTCAACGGATAGGCGATCGCCTCTTTGACCGGCATCCCCAACAGCTTCGACTCTTGAAGTACCAGAGTCACTGAAGTCCGTAAATCCATCACGGGGATCTGGCGGTAATCCCGATTTTTCCAATAAATCGCTCCCGACGTTGGTTCATTCAGCCGATTTAACAACCGTAATAAAGAAGTTTTGCCCGCTCCCGTAGCCCCCACAACCGCAATAAACTCACCCTCCCTAGTCGAGGCATCATCTCTACACACCTCAAAAGAAATATCTTTCAGCAAATAGCTATTGCCGATTTTTGCGGTTAAGCTCACTTGCTCTAAGCGGAGTAAAGAAGAATTCGGAGAACTTGGCAAATTCATAATTTATTTGTTGTTGGTTATTTGTTCTTGGTTCTTGGTTCTTGGTTATTTGTTGTTTGATTCTAGTCAAGAATCACCAATAACTAATAACTAATAACTAATAACTAATAACTAATAACAACCATAGCTTAAATATTGGTTCATATATTATGGGCTATTATGGGCGATCGCCGTGGAAATTGTCCAAACATCCATCAGCAATAACAACAAAGTACAGCCCAACAAAATCAGATACATCCACGGTTGCGCCAAAGGACGGACATCCCTTGTATCAATTCCGGTTTTGGCTTCCACCAGCTTCACCAACTTAGCAAAACCAGCCACCCGCATGGGCAGCAAAAATCCTTTACCCGACTCACTCAAAAAATAGTAAACCAATCCCCCTTGACCTGTGGTGCGAGGTTTCAACTCTTTCACCTCTGCCCAAGGTAGGGACCACCCAGAGCGAAAAAAACGCGGCACCCATTGAGCATAAGTCACCTGAATTCCTTGGTCATCCAAAATCACCCGCTCAGTCAGCGCCCCATACAAAGCCACGGCACCCAATCCTAAGCCCACCCATAACATCCGAGGATCCACGGGCGCGGCGGTGACTTCCGCCAGAAAAGGCAACGGCACCGTTAAAGCCACATACAAAGATAACAGCGTGATTCTAATTAATGGAGAAAGACGGAAAACCGCCGGAAAATCACTGGTCATGGTAGAGATTTCTTGGTTCATTTTCTGAGGATTCACGGGATTAATTGGTTCTTTTGTTGTTTGTTGTTTGTTGTTTGTTGTTTGTTGTTTGTTGTTTGTTGGTTGTTGTTTGGGGAACGGGGAACAGTTATCAGGGAACGGGGAAAGTGAATAGTCGTAGGGGCGAATGGCCATTCGCCCGTACAAAAGTCTTAGGGGCGAATGGCCATTCGCCCGTACAAAAGAAGTATCACTATTCACTATTCACCACTGTTGCCTGTTGCCTGTTGCCTGTTGCCTGTTCCCTGTTCCCTGTTTGTTGTTTGTTGTTTGTTGTTTGTTCCCGATCGTTTCATCGGTAGGGTGGGCAAAATTTGCCCACCCTACAAATAACACATAACCAACAACCAACAACCAACAACCAACATTAAGGTAAATATTTCTGTACCACCGTCCAACCAGTCCAGGAAACCCAACTTAAACCGAAAAATAGTAAAGCGTTAATACTGATATGTAGCGGTTTTGCCCAAGGACGTTCTGGGGAAATTTGGCTGGCAGCCCCCGCAGAACATAAGACCAAAGCCACTACCATCAAACCAGCCAGCAAATGTGGGGAATGTCCCAGGTTTCCATAGTGACCCAAAGTGCCGACGATGCCTATGCCCAGCAGTAGTAAGACTAGGGCGACTAGGATCCAGCCGATCGCATAATGAAGCGATCGCACCACTCCGACCCTAATGGGGTTTGGCGGACGGACTGCTGGGGGATTGGCTGCTGTGGGGAATTTTCTCATCCAAAACATCAATCCGCCACTGGCAGCCAACAGAACATAAGCCAACACAGACAAACCCATTGACCAAGCGGCGATTTTCCACAACCAAAGAAAAGAAGGCAGATCCAATGTAAACAAATGTAAAAAAACGATTAACAAACCTACACTAATCATAGCCTGCGGGATTCCTCCTGAGCGAATTCCCGTCGTCAATTTTGAGACGTAGCAGCACAAATTAGACGTAGCAACACAAAAAAAAGAAGAGTCATTGGGGTTTTCCACCAACGACTCTCCTGATTTTTCAAGCTGATTTTTCATTCTTAGGTTGCACAAACAACAATCGTTGAGTTGAGCCACCTATTTTTTTCATTTGTCTTGCTTTAAGGGATATTCAATGAGGAGATGTTTCTCCCAAACCCCAGATTAGTATCAACCTATAATCCCAGTTTTTCGTCACTTAATCATCTAAAATTCAGGTCAATCAAACCTGAAACATCGATGATGACTATTTTAACTAGGACTTTCACTAAAACCTCGGTCAAAAATTTCTCAGCATTCCGGGATTATGAGGAATCAGCGTCCTACTTGACAGCGAATCTACAGCACATCACATCAATAAACCCACAAATTAACTAACAGCTTACCATTTAATCCGCGAAATCACTGTTAGATAAAATTCTGGTGAATGAAGGCTGATTACTGCAAGATCAATCCTGACAAAAATGCGTGACCCTTCAGATTGATCCTGGAATTTTGTCCGATCTTTAGATCTAAATTTTCTTTGATAATTGTCAAGCATCAAAGCTTGATAAAAGATGCACTCAGCAGATGTATCCGTTTCTCGGAGAACGTTCCCGGCACTGGTAGGACTAATCTCAAAACCAAAAAAAACGGTTGATTGGCATCAATCCACCAAGGTTAGAGCCGGTTCCATGAAGGATTCTGCGATCTCTTTTACCTTATTCGGTGTGGCAAAAGGTTTGGAATTATAAAGTGATTTGGCAACGGACTCTAGGGTTTTTTCTGAGTCAGGTTGCTGATGAGCATCATTGGGTCTGCCGATGATTAAGCGATCGCAGGGAATCGTATCTGATAAAATCGCACTAGCCATCATCCCTGTATGAATTTCCAACAAAGCTTCTGGCAACGCTTCAAAAATCAGCCGCTGTCCAGGGAAGACCACGCGCTCAAAATACCAATTAGAAATATTTGTCACGCGAGCAATCTGAATCTTGCTGGTGGCATTCACATAGCAGCAAAGAATGTGATTCGGGCGATCGGATGGAACGGGATCTAGTATTTGAGACATATCTGCACAGGAATCTTTATTGTAAAACCTCTTATCGTATAAAAGAAATAACATTCACCGATCCCGAATCGCTGTAAAGAGGAATACCAACTGCCAATAAATCGGCAAAATTTTTCTCAAAAATCTGAGAATCATTGATTCAAGGATTTTAGGCTTGAGGGATTCTGATAGGGATCATTAGATTTTCTTGTGTTGGCACCGGACGGGGCAAGATACCGGCAAACTCTTGATTAGAGATAGTTTCAGCGATCGCGAGCCTCTGGGGATCTGGAGCGGAAAGCGCCGCCAAAATCATGCTTGTGTCAAGAATAGAGTGGTATTGTTAAGTTATATGAACCGCGCTTTCATAAAACTGTGACAGTTGAGACAGTATGGAAAATCGTATCCTTTACGTTCGCCTTCCGTGTAATCCGATCTTTCCCATTGGGGTGGTCTATCTCTCGGATCATGTCCACAAACTTTTTCCCGAAGTTGAGCAACGCATTTTCGATCTGGGGACTATTCCTCCCCTAGACTTTGGGAAAGCCCTGGATGCTTGCATCGATGAATTTAAACCAACCCTGTTGGTGTTCTCCTGGCGAGATATTCAAATCTACGCCCCAGTGGGAGGACGCGCTGGCAACCCGTTGCAAAACGCTTTTGAGTTCTACTACGCCAAAAACCCCTTGATTAAACTACGGGGAGCCCTGGGAGGCTTAAAAGTCGCCACCGCGTATTATGGGGAACTTTGGCGCAACATTGGCTTGATCAAACGGGGATTGAACCGTTCTCGCCAATATCATCCTGAAGTTCGGGCGGTGGTTGGGGGTGGCGCCGTGAGTGTGTTTTATGAACAGCTAGGGCGAAGCCTGCCAAACGGGACGATTATCTCCGTAGGTGAAGGGGAGGCTCTGTTAGAAAAACTGTTGCGGGGTCAAGATTTGAGTGATGAACGCTGTTATGTGGTGGGAGAAACTCAACCACGCGATCGGCTAATTCACGAACAACCCGCCAACATTGAAAAAAGCGCCTGTAACTACGACTATATCGAAAGCATCTGGCCAGAATTCCCCTATTACTTCCAAGAAGAAGACTTCTATATTGGCGTCCAAACCAAGCGCGGTTGTCCCCATAACTGCTGTTACTGCATTTACACCGTCATTGAAGGCAAACAAGTCCGCATTAACCCTGCGGATGAAGTAGTCAAAGAAATCCGCCAATTATATGACCGAGGTATCCGTAACTTCTGGTTTACCGATGCTCAATTTATCCCCGCCCGTCGATTTATTGATGATGCGGTGGAACTGCTGCAAAAAATCATCGATGCGGGGATGGATGATATCCACTGGGCTGCCTATATCCGCGCTGACAACCTGACGCCCGAATTGTGTGATCTGATGGTCAAAACGGGGATGAATTATTTTGAGATTGGCATTACCAGTGGTTCTCAAGAATTGGTGCGAAAAATGCGGATGGGCTATAACTTACGGGTGGTCTTGGAAAACTGCCGCGACCTAAAAGCCGCTGGATTTAATGACTTAGTTTCCGTCAATTACTCGTTTAATGTGATTGATGAAACCTTTGAAACTATTCGCCAAACCATCGCCTATCATCGCGAACTGGAACGAATTTTTGGGGCTGATAAAGTTGAACCAGCGATTTTCTTTATTGGGTTACAACCCCATACCCATTTAGAGGAATACGCTTTCAAAAACGATATGATCAAACCGGGTTACAATCCAATGAGTTTAATGCCTTGGACAGCCCGGAAATTACTCTGGAATCCTGAACCGTTAGGGTCTTTCTTTGGGGAAGTTTGTCTGGAAGCTTGGCGCCGAAATCCCAATGATTTTGGCCGTGAAGTGATGCAAATTCTCGAAGAACGTCTCGGATGTGCAGATTTAGAAGAGGCTTTGTCTGCCCCGATTGAAAGTAAAAATCCGCCTAAACAACTGGTGACTGTTTAATTCCATTATGGTTTTTTTGTAGGGACACGGCACTGCCGTGTCCTTATTTTATTTCCTGATTGATTGGCCATCAAAATTATGGTTTTCACCTCCCAAGATTATTCCGGTGAACCGGGAAAGATTCTATCCCCAAACTTGTCACCAAAATTGTCACCAAAATTAAGCGGTTCGTTCGGTTCGCTGTTGAGTAGTTCCTCAATTAAAGCGGGGGGTGTGGCGGAACGATACGCCCCACAATAAGCCATTGTTTGCACGGCTTTAAATGCCCAATGATTCGCCGGGACATCGCTGTATAGTTGGGGCAAAGTTTCCGCTCTTTCTTGAATACAAGCGTTGAGAATTTCTGCTTTGGTAAGTTCTCCTTGCTGCGGGTTATTTTGTGCCACTGTTTCAGGGTTTTCTGGGGAAATTTGCTCCGATCGCGCAGCGGCGAGGATGCGCGATCGCCCCGGCAAACTACTCCCCACCCAAAGCATCAAACTGATTAAAGGAATAATACTATATTTCATTTTTTTGCCTCTTGATTGCCTATTTTAATAATCAGAAAAAAATCCTGATTAATAATTATTAATCAGTGAAATATGGACTAGGGCTGGATAGAACACAAGGAGCGATCGAACTATTACCAAATTGTCGATAAGTCTAAGACAAAACCGGGTAAAATATTCTCGCCCGATACCGTATCGGGATTATCCAAAATTTCTACCTCTTTATCCGGGTGATAAACTTCTACCTGTCGCTGTTTTCGGTTAATTAACCAACCTAACTGGGCGCCATTGGCCATATATTCTGCCATCTTTTCGCGGGTTTCTGCTAAAGTATCGTTTGGCGACATCAGTTCCACCACAAAATCAGGACATAAAGGGAGAAATTTATCTTGTTCTTCGGGAGTTAAAGCATTCCAACGCTCCATCTTTAACCAAGACGAGTCCGGGGCACGTTTTGCTCCATTGGGAAGTTGAAATCCGCCATTAGAATCAAAGACTTTACCAAGATTATTCTGGCGACTCCAAGCTCTTAATTGATAAGTTAGATCGGCATTGCGATCGCTAGTGGTTCCTCCAGTCGGTGGCATGATAATTAATTCTCCGGTCGCGGTAGCTTCAAATCTTAAATCGTCGTTTTCCTGGCAGAGTTGCCAAAACTGTTCGTCAGTCAGGTTGAGTTTTAGCTCTAATCTTGGGGGTAAACAAATGCCTGCGGTTTCCATGATGTTTTTCTCCTAAAACCCGATATTATCTATTTTAGCTCAATATTTTAGTATTTATATTTTAGGGTGGGCAAAAATCCACACTGAGGAAAGAGAAAAGAGGAAATAGGAAAGAGGAAAATTCTTTTTTCTCTCTTCTCTCTTCTCTATTCTAGGCATTTTTTGCCCACCCGAAGAATGTTAGGGGCTGTTGGATGAATTTTTGTAAATGGTATTATCTATTTTAGATCAATATTTTAGTTCAAAATAATACAGACATATTTGTAAATAGACTTTGCCTTTAACCTTATTCCTCTTCCCTCTTCCCTCTTCCCTCTTCCCTACACCCTACACCCTACACCCTACACCCTACACCCTACACCCTACACCCTACACCCTACACCCTACACCCTACACCCTACACCCTACACCCTGTTGCCTATTCCTTTGGTAATTTTGCCAAATTACCCTCGCGTCGCCCCACGCCGCATAAACACCGCAATTATACCCAAAAATAAAATACCCATTAATCCGGCGATCGGATTTTTGCCAATTCCCGTCAGCCATTCAGAAACCTGGTCAGAATAAACCACTAACTGACCCGTATTAATAATATAATAACCCCAGACTAAACCGCCATGAAAACCCATCGGCAAACCCAACCGACCTTGACTACTTCTCTTTGCCCAGACTAAGGTCAAACCCAACAACAATAAACCCGGAAAAGCCGGTAAATTTCGCACCATTTCTTCAACAGGTTTGATATAGTGCAAACAGGCAAAAATTGTTGCCGAAGCCCACAGGGATGCGGTCAAACTATAGTCCCGCTGCAACTCAGTCAACAGCCAACCCCGAAATAACAGTTCCTCGGCAAATCCCACCCCCAGAGACACTAAAAAGCCTTCTAAAATTACCTTGGGTAAATTGCTTGGTTCTGGCAACTGCCAGGTTAACCAACCTAACCCGGATTCTAAAAGTAACAAACTCATCACAACCACCAAACCAAAAGCCAAGCCTCTGATTAATTCTTGGCCATTGCGTTTGGTAAATTCCAGCCCTAATGAGTGGAGAAGTTTGGGTTCTTGGTAAACGTGCTTGCCCCAATATTTGACTAGAAAAATAAATTCACCATATAAAATAGCCATTGTCAGGATGCTTTGCCAATTCGGGTCACTGACAAGCCAATAAATGGGGATAGCTAAGGGTGCCCAGAGGCACAGCAGAGTCAGCACAAAAATTGCCAGCCTCAGCGGTGCTGAATATTCACTGAGACTGGTGGAAATAAGTTTCACAGGATTAATGCTTAAATGGTTACTCGTCCGGTTCGATTGTGCTAGTTAGCCCGTGGTTTTTCAAGGTTTCACAGTAGAACTCTGCCGGTTCTAAGGCACAAGTAATTACCAAGGCAAGGCCATTGGTGTGGGCTTCCATCATAATGCTGACCGCTTGGGGCTGAGTCAGACTCGGCACTGTGGTCAACAAGGTTTGTACGACATGCTCCATTGAGTTGAAATCATCGTTATGGAGCAACACCCGATAACGCGGTGCTAACTTCCTGACTGTTGAACGTTTTTCAATGGTTTCAACTGACACGGCTGATAACCTCTTTGGCAAAAATGGACGTTGATGTGATTTATCCTAGTATATATAGTGTGTGGGATTCTACTTGACCAATATTCAGCCGCCCCTGGCTAGTGCCTCAGATATTAGCCGTTGGTCGGTTCGGGTTCTGTAAAAATTTTAGATAAGTTTAGATCAGATTTAAAGAAATCAAGCAAAGATGTGTGCGATCGCCAACTTAGGAACGATGGACTCTGACACCGAAGCTTTTCAACCTTGTCAGATTGTTTGCCTAGAACATCAAAATCGCTGTTTATACGCCGAAATTATTCAAGTTTTGCCATCACGGGGTCGCTTTTGGCTGCGACCCTTGATGCTGGGCATTTGGCCAATTAAGGATGATCTCCGTTTTACCGAACCTCCTCAAGAACTCTACGATCTGCGTCAAGGGGCCGATCTGGTTTGGCCTACTACCGGATTTCGGTTAGCCTGGGACACGGAGGTGATTCCTCTGTTGATGCAGTTGGAAACTTTGGAAAAATCCCCAGATCATCCGATTTTGGCCCATCGTCAACTGAGAGATTTTGTGGATCGAGTTTGGCAAGCCTCCTCTGAACCCGTCTAATATCTACCAATACCAAAAAGGACATGGGAGCGATCGCCATAAAGTGAATAAAGTGATTGGTTTTCCAGATATCTGTAATTTATCTGTAATCTATTGGTAGCGAATTCCTGCCGCTTTCATGCGAGCGATCGCCTCTTGGATCCGTTCTTCTCCCAGGGTAATGGCAATACGGAAAAAACCCTCACCATTTTTGCCATAAGCATTACCCGAAGGCACAATAATCCCACATTTGTCCAACAGTAACGAGACAAACTCCTGGGAAGTATAACCTGGGGGAACCGGCACCCAGATATAAAGAGTCGCCCCAGGGGGTGAAATCGGCCAACCCAGAGATTTTAATCCTGCCACCACCAAATCCCGGCGTTTTTGATACAGAGAAATCATCGGTTGGATTTCTGCCTCGGTAGAATCAAAAGCGGCGATCGCGGTTTTTTGAATTGCCTTAAACACCCCAGAGTCCACATTCGACTTCACCTGTCGCAAACCCTGAATCCCCACGGCATTACCCACCACAAAGCCAATCCGCCAGCCGGTCATATTATAGGATTTCGACAAACTATGAAACTCGATCGCCACATCCTTAGCCCCCGGAACTTGCAACACCGAAGGAGGCTGATACCCGTCATAAGCGATCTCAGAATAAGCATGGTCATGGCACAGCAAAATATCGTAATGACGGCAAAATGCCACCAATTCCTCAAAATAAGCCAAACTTGCCAAAGCCCCCGTGGGATTATTGGGATAATTCACCCACAGCAATTTCGCCTGTTGCGCCACCGACTCAGGAATAGCTTTCAAATCCGGCAAAAAATGATTTTCTGGCGTCAAGGGCATCACAAAAGGCTCCCCACCGGCAAAAATCGTCGCACTCCGATATACCGGATACCCAGGATCGGGAATCAGGGTATAGTCACCGGATTCCACAAATGCCAGAAAAGTATTATGAATCGCTTCTTTCGCCCCAATAGAAGAAATAATTTCCGTATCTGGGTTTAATCCAGAAACCCCAAACCGCCGTTCCATCCACTGACCAGCCGCTTTTCTAAACTCAAGGATGCCCTGATAAGGCGGATAACTATGATTAGACGGATCATCCAGGGCTGCGTGCATCGCTTTGAGGATCCGTTCCGGAGTGGGTTTATCTGGATCTCCGGCTCCCATATTGATAATATCAACCCCTTGAGCGATTAGCTCCTGGCGTTTGCGGTCCATTTCCGCAAAGAGATAAGGGGGAATTTTTTCTAAACGTTTGGCAAACTGCATGACAATGTGACAACCCACTCCAGATGGTAACGAGAATCAAGCCTTTGCAAAGTTTACCGCCAAGTGGTCTCCTGGATCGTCAAACGGCCAAGATAAAATCAGGAGTTACCCACAGAAACTATATGTATGGGCAATATCCCCGTTTTTGCCCAATATTGCGCTAAATATATAAATGTTGCGTAAATCCTCAAAATGCCAAGTTTAGGATCCAAGGTGTCTATCAGAGAATCGGGACTGCCATCCCTAGCAGATTCGCCAATCCCGCATCTCAAGCTGATGGGTAAGCTGATGGATAAATAGTATGGCCGGAATTTTTCTCGTTTTATGGGTTAATTTTGTCATTTACAACCTGTAATGTGTCAAATCGTCACCCACGAGAGGACTATTTTACTAAAACAGCGGTGATGGCGAAACTTTTTCGATGGAATTTCGTCCCAGGCTTGGTCTTGATATTTGCAGAGCATATGGGATAAGTTTGACAAATTAGCTGAGTGATTTGAGTGATGAAAAATTAGCCACCAACTCAATCTGCCCAGCATCCATTTCACTCATCAATAATTCGAGGGCTTCATAATCAGCATCATCAATATAACCAAGCCTGGTAAGCTCTACATTAATTGCGTTCTCAATCTCAGGGGTTAATCGTTTAATGTAAAGAGCTTTTTCGACTAAATGACGAATCATTTTTTTTACCGTGTTGAAATCAATGAATGTAAGCTATCAGCATTAAGCTATCAGTCAACAATTAAAAAGCTAATAGCTGAAGGCTGATAGCTAATAACTGAATGCTTAAGGTTTATTAAAACTGTTTTTTGCCAATTTATAATCTATGTCTGAATTTTAGACAATTATCGGTATTAGATCAGTGATCTAAATCACTTCCGTAAATTCACGGATAATTTTGCACAATCTCCAAAATTATGCAAAATTATACAAAATTATTTAAAATTATCGGAGTGGCTTCAGCCGAAAGTGTTGGCGATTCTGCGGGGATGTTAATGGCCAGCAAGGGTTTATAGTTCTGTTTGTCAAGTAGAATACAAATTATTTTTTTTAGCCAAATCTTTATAAACTATAAGATTTTGATATAAAAGCTCCCTTTTTTTTAAAGATTTGGCAAAATATACTCTATTTTGTAGCCAAACTAGGCAAAAAGCGATTATGCTCAGAGGTAGTGGCGATGATTAGTCGGTGTCGATCGCTTATAAGCCTTAAGCCGATAAACTTTTGTAACGTATTGCCAATATGGCAACACAGTTATTAAAAAATATTGTTTGATCGGCACAGGCTTGCTGTATTTAAGTTGATCTGTGGTTTAGCTTTCTCTTGGGAGTTTCATTATGTACGGAACGGCTTGTGTTTCAGCCAAAGAAATTACGGTGGTTCAGCCTTCTGGGCCAATTAATGCCGCCAATGCTGCTGCATTTAGGTCTGAGTTGCATTGGGCAGTAGAATCAGCCGTCGATTCTCCATTGCTGGTCGATATGCAAAAGGTAGAATTTCTCGACAGTGCCGGACTGATGGTTTTAGTTAGTGCCCTGAGTCGCGCTCAAAAAGTGCAGCGGAAATTTGGTCTTTGTTCCGTTGATCCAGCAATCAAGATGATTTTTGAGTTGACCCAGTTGGAGAGAGTCTTTGAACTGTATGAAAGCCGTGCCGCTTTTGAAGCTGCAATTGATTAAATTTGGCTAAGGTTCAAATCCATGACTTCTAACCAAAGCTGAAGACACCACCGAATGATGATGGTGGTGTTCGGCTGGAGGTGACACCTGGTAAAATCATTATTTTTTTTGATGGGTCATTTTTAAATCATTTGTTTGGCAAATCAAAAACGGCAATGAAAGTGCTTAACGCTTCAAGTGAATAAAAAAACACCGGGCAGTCCCATCAGGAAAGTTGGCATATTTGGGGCTGCCGTTTAGTTTTGCCGTCAATTTTGGCCTGGACGCCTGAATCTGTTAATAGATCGATCGCCTCGATCGCCCCGATCGCCCCGATCGCGATCTCCTCATCCACCGTAGGATAAATTTGAAGTTCACGATATAATACTCATCACGCCACCGAGTCTTCTTTGTCTGGAACGATTTTTGATGTCGCGCTCTCATTGAACTGGACAAAAAATATATAAAAGATAGATTATATAAATTAAATGTGCAATTAAATCGGCCATAGACTCGGTAGTAACTTGAGATTTAGCAGCATAGAGAAGGTAGAGTAATATCGTGGCGATCGCAATCGAAAAACTTATTTCCACTGAAATCCTACAACCGGCTCGTTATCTGGGCAAAGAACTAGGGACAGTTCACAAGCCCTGGGAATCCGCAACGGTGCGCTGGGTTTTGACCTACCCAGAAGTGTATGAAGTTGGGGCATCTAATCTCGGTCATATCATTTTGTATAACATCTTAAATGCACAACCGAGGCAACTGTGCGATCGCTCCTACCTCCCAGCCCGCGACCTAGCCCAAAAACTCCGAGACAGCCAAACCCCCTTATTTGCCGTGGAATCTCGCCGTTATTTAACGGATTTCGATATTCTCGGCTTTAGCTTAAGCTATGAACTGGGCGCCACCAATATTCTAGAAATGTTGGACTTGGCAGGCATCCCCCTCACCTGGAAAGAACGAGCGGAAAACCCCCCAGCCACCGGGGAGTCAGGGGCAGGGCAACCACAATGGCCGCTGATTTTTGCCGGGGGTCAAACTGCCACCGGCAACCCAGAACCTTTCTCCGACTTTTTTGACTTTATTGCCCTGGGAGACGGGGAAGAACTCCTGCCAGAAATCGGCTTAGTCCTGGAAGAAGGCAAAAATGCTGGCCTCAGTCGGGAAGAACTGCTGCTAGATTTAGCCCAAGTCCCTGGGGTCTATGTGCCTCAGTTCTATGATTTAGCTGCCGATGGCGCCGTTTACCCCAACCGCCCTGGGGTGCCTGCGCGGGTGTTGCGGCGCGTGGCTACTCCCATTCCCGCTTATTCCATTGGTTTGGTGCCTTATACGGAAACCGTCCATGACCGGCTGACGATGGAAATTCGGCGCGGTTGTACCAGAGGCTGTCGTTTTTGCCAGCCCGGAATGCTGACCCGACCAGCCCATGATGTAGAACCAACGGTGGTGGTGGAGGCGATCGAGCAAGGAATGCGAGCCACGGGCTATAATGAGTTTTCCTTACTTTCCTTGAGTTGTTCTGATTATCTGTCCCTGCCCGCAGTGGGGATGGAAATCAAGAATCGCCTGAAAGACCAAAATATTTCCCTTTCTTTGCCGTCCCAACGGGTCGATCGCTTTGATGAGAATATCGCTAATATTATTGGCGGCACCCGCAAAAGCGGTCTGACCTTTGCCCCGGAAGCCGGAACTCAGCGAATGCGGGACATTATTAATAAAGGGCTGACCAATGAAGAACTCTTGCGCGGGGTGAAAACCGCTTTTGAGCAAGGGTGGGATAAAGTCAAGCTCTATTTTATGATTGGCTTACCGGGAGAAACCGATGCGGATGTTCTGGGCATTGCCGAAACGGTGCGCTGGTTACAGCAGGAATGCCGCGCCCCCAAACGCCGCCCACTGAGTGTTAATTTGACCATTTCTAACTTTACGCCGAAACCCCATACGCCGTTTCAGTGGCATTCTGTCTCTACCGCAGAGTTTCAGCGCAAACAAGAAATGTTGCGCTCCTATTTTCGCAGTATGAGAGGAGTTAAGGCCAATTTTACGGATGTGCGGATTTCGGCGATGGAAGATTTTATTGGTCGAGGCGATCGCCGTCTCGCCCCCGTGGTGCGTCGGGCTTGGGAGTTGGGCGCCGGGATGGATTCCTGGTGGGAAAGTTTGGATAATGCTTTTAAAGCCTGGACTGAGGCGATCGCCCAATCGGGCCTAACCTGGAAATACCGGCAAATTGAAAATGGGGAATGGAATTTAATTCCCGGATCCAGTCATCCAGAATCTACTCAGACTCCAGAAATCCTCGATGCCCAGTTAGATGCCCCACTACCTTGGGATCATATTAATACGGGCATTGATAAAAATTGGCTCAGAGAAGACCTGAAACGAGCGATCGCGGCGACCACCGTCCCCGATTGTTCTTTTGATGGCTGTTCTCACTGTGGGGTTTGTGGCACAGATTTTGGCCATAATATTGTCTTTGAAGCCCCACCAATTCCCCCATTTATCGGTCAAGTTCAACCCCTACAAGACCGCACCCAACGGCTGCGCGTCTGGTTAGGCAAACTCGGCGAGATGAAATTTCTCAGCCATTTAGATTTAATGCGTCTCTTTGACCGGGCAGTCCGACGAGCCGGATTACCCATTTCTTACTCTGGGGGCTATCACCCCAGCCCAAGAATCTCTCCCGCGAATGCCCTGAGTTTAGGTGCGACCTCTAGCGGCGAAATTGTCGATTTTGAACTGACTCAGACTATGGATCTGGGGGATTTTCAAACTAAATTGGCGGCTCAACTGCCCGCTGAAATTCCCATTTATCGGGTAGAGGAAGTGGAAGTTAAGTCGCCGTCCGCCACCCAGTTGTTAGAACAAGCGGAGTATTTATTGACGGTGGCTTGGGTGCCGTCCCCAGACCAGTCCCCAAATCCGGTTGATGAGCAATTGAGTACAACCCAGTGGCAGCAGTGGCTTGACCAGATTTTAGGGACCGCAGAAATTCTCTGGGAACAGACCACGAAAAAAGGCAAGGTGAAACAGGTAAATCTGCGCGATCGCCTCCTGGAACTAGAATTGCTAGAAGTCAATCCCGATGCTCAAACCAGCCAGATCCGGTATCGTGGCATTTGCCGCAATGATGGCACCAACCTGCGTCCCCATCAAATCATCTATTTATTGGAACAAGTCACCCAGGAGCAATTTCAACTTTTAAATATCCATCGGCAACAACTCATATTAGGATCGGGATTGAAAGAATTTTTGTAATCTCACCCGTTTCCGTAGGGGGAATTGATCGATTTCCCCTATTAGGGAGAAAGGTGATCCGATCAGTCCGCTCTAAAAAACCAGGGATCTGGCTAAAACCCTTGTTTTCACCACGAGGGTGAATATTTATAATCAATCTAGCCACTTCAACTTCAGACTAGAGACGGAACATTAACCCGGAAAATGGCCAATCGATTTATTCGTCATGTAAACCGATGGTATCCACCAATTCCTTGACAGTGATTAATCGGTGACAAGGTTAATCAGAATCTTGTTTAAGCCCTCAAAAAGCTTGAATCCTAAGCAGAGAGCCTTTTCCTGAGTCTAATCCACTCAATTCCCCAATGCCGAAATTTTTGAGCGTGATTTTTTTTCAGCCTTAGCATCGGGTATAATTCCGAATAGAAAGAAGTTGTTGTGGCTTGAGAAGCCAATTAAACCGATCTCACTCAAGCTTTCGCAGTTAGAGAAACTGGGCGTAATTCCAACTAATAAAGAATTTCAAGCTTTTGATCGATTCTTGGTAAAATTGGGAAAATCACGGTTGTATCCCAGTATTAGCCTTCCGGCCATTGGGAACATCGATTCCAAAAGCATGGACAGTCCTTTGGTTCCATCCAACCATCGGCTCCTTTGTTCGCGATCAGGGAGTCCAATGTACCCCATCAAGTCCCTAAGCTTGAATTCTTTAACAAGAAATTTTTCCGGCGCGATGGATCGGTTTTTGGGTCATGGTTGTTGACATTCTCCATTGATGATTGGGTAATGATTTTTACCATCAAGATTCTGTGTTGATTAGAAAGAAATGGTTTCCCCTGGTTAGACCACGGACAACCGGAGGCTCTTACCACACAGTAATCAAATCAATGCTGATGTAAGGTGACAGCCTCCGCCCACAAAAAACAAATAGCTGATAGTGAATTACTGTTCAGCCAAGTTTTGAGGAAATTGAATGCCGAAACAAATTATTATCGCGGAGCAATATCGACTTGCTGCCGTTTTTTCTGAAGATCAAATCCAGGAACTGGTTGTTGCCACAGGACAACATCAGGTTGGTGATATTTATCTGGGCGTTGTGGAAAATGTACTTCCTGGAATTGATGCTGCCTTTGTCAATATTGGCGACGCCGAACGCAATGGATTTATTCACGTCAGCGACCTCGGTCCCCTGCGCTTGAAACGTTCTGCGGGCGCCATTACCGAACTGTTGGCACCTCAGCAAAAAGTGCTGGTACAGGTGATGAAAGAGCCAACGGGCAATAAAGGTCCTAGACTCACGGGTAATATCACTCTACCCGGTCGCTATTTGGTCTTAATGCCCTACGGTCGAGGGGTGAATCTTTCGCGGCGAATTCGCTCGGAAGCGGAACGCAGCCGTTTACGCGCTTTGGGAATTCTGATTAAGCCTTCGGGGATGGGTTTGTTGATCCGTACCGAAGCGGAAGGGATGGCCGAAGAAGCCATTATGGAAGATTTGGAATTTCTCCAAAAAGAATGGGAAGAAATTCAGGTAGAAGCGGCGTCCATTAGACCTCCCGCCCTGCTAAACCGGGATGATGATTTTATTCAACGGGTGCTGCGAGAAATGTACAGCACTGATGTGAATCGAATTGTGGTGGATTCGCCGATCGCCGTCAGTCGGGTGAAGCAACAGTTAATTAACTGGAGTGGTGGCAAGTCACCCCAAGGGGTCTTGGTTGACGAACACCGAGATCCTCGCTTGCCGATTTTGGAATATTTCCGGGTGAATGCGGCTATTCGTGAAGCCCTGAAACCCAGAGTGGATTTACCGTCTGGGGGCTACATTATCATTGAACCCACGGAAGCACTGACGGTGATTGACGTGAACTCTGGTTCTTTTACTCGTTCGTCTACAGCGCGGGAAACGGTTCTCTGGACTAACTGTGAGGCGGCTACAGAAATTGCCCGTCAATTGCGATTACGCAATATTGCCGGTGTGATTATTGTGGACTTCATTGATATGGACTCCCGGCGGGATCAGTTGCAGGTGTTGGAGCATTTTACTAAATGCCTACGAGCGGATAAAGCTAGACCCCAAATTGCCCAATTGTCTGAACTAGGTTTAGTTGAACTGACTCGGAAACGCCAAGGCCAAAATATTTATGAGTTGTTTGGTCGGGTTTGTCCAACTTGTGGCGGTTTAGGCCATGTGATTCATTTGCCCGGTGAAGGGGAGCCGATCGCCCCTGAACCCTTCCCCCCCATCAGTCGCCCGGTGGTTCCCAGCGAGTCCCTGGCTCAGTTGGCCCAAGAACGAGAACGTTCGGTTTCACTTCCCAGTCGAGAAGTTCCACCCCTGGAGTCCCCCGCCCGTGATTTGCTGGATTTGGAATCGACCAGTGATTTACAAGAGCTTGATTTGTTGAATCATCCCAGCTATCAGGAAATTGGTGGGGCTGCCAGTCGTCGTCGTCGCCGCCGTCGCCTGGAAGTTGGGGAAAAAGATGCCACCGAGGACTTGGGTCTGCGATCGGGGGGACGGCTTTCGGCTCCCACTCTCTCCCCTTTGCGGGAAAGTAAAGGGGAATGGGATGAACCCAGTGAATCTTTATCCCCTACGGGACCAATTCATAAAGAGGAACGTCTGGAAAAAACCGATCGCCGCTCTAAGCGTGACTATAACAAGTCATCCGCAGAACCCCCGGAAATTATTCCGGTACAAATGACCGAAGATGAACAAGATGTTTATGCCTTGATGGGAATTTCACCCCTGGTTTTGTTTGATGGTGAGGTGAAAAATCCTAAATCAGCAGTGATTGCGGTTTATGAACCCGGAACCACACCGAATATCCCGATCGCTTCGGTCAGTTCTGCATCTAAACCCTTGGAAGTTGTGCAAGTCGTGCAGAATAACCCGGCGATCGCACTTGATGAGATGGATGAGATCGACGAGATGGATGACATCGATGAGTCTGATGAGTCTGATGAGTCTGATGAGTCTGATGATTTTGATGAGTCCGATGATTTTGATCGGTCTGAGGCGATGGATTTCTCTGATGACATCGATGAGTCCGACCAGTCCGACCAGTCCGACCAGTCCGACGATGTTGATCAGTCTGAAAAGTCCGATCTCACCCTGGGTACTAGCGCACCGACGAGTCGGCGCCGCCGCCGACGCTCTTCGGCTTTGTAATGGTGAGAAAACTTACGCCAATTTTCAGATTTATCAGATTTAAAGAATATCAGTGCCACCTGGTTGTTCGCTCCTAGGACACCAACGGTTGACTATATCTCAAGGTGATGCGTAAGTTCTCAGGGATTTAGTTTGAACGATTAATATTGCTATACTCCTGGCAAATTCCCGACGATAAGGTTAACGGTTAATGATTAACTGTTAACCTTATATTCTTTTAATTCCACCAGATATGACGTAGCAGCACAATTGTGAATATTCAACAGGTACTTCAACAGGTACAAAGACAGAAGCTATCATTCGATCGCCCGGTGGCTGGGGTCGATGAAGTAGGCCGGGGTTGTTTATTTGGTCCGGTGGTCGCAGCGGCAGTGATTTTGCCTGACTCAGGTTGGGAAATGTTACAAAATGCCGGGGTTACAGATAGTAAGAAATTGTCCGCAAATCAACGAGAATCCTTGGTTCAGTTGATTATAAAAGTGGCCATTGATTGTAAGATTGGTGTCGCTTCGGTGGCAGAAATTGACCGATTAAATATTTTACAAGCGTCTCTGCTGGCCATGAGGCGATCTCTCCTGAAACTTTATCCCCAGCCAGAACTTTGTTTAGTGGATGGGAATCAGCGCATTCCGGGATTATCTCTACCCCAAGAAACCATTGTTCAAGGAGATAGTCAATGTTTGCCGATCGCCGCCGCCAGTATTCTGGCTAAAGTTTGGCGCGATCAATTAATAATTCGCTTGGCAGATCGATATCCTGAATATGACTTAATTAATAATAAAGGTTATGGCACAAAAGCCCACAAAAAAGCCTTAGCTTTGTATGGTGCATCGCCTCAACATCGACTCTCTTTTAGTCCTTGCCAGCCCAATCTTTCCGCCCCAAATCAGCTTTCACTATTTGATATAACACGATAATTTGTATTACTTTTTTATCCTTGAAAAATATCCACGTATTTACTGATTATCATAGCAGGGGCAACCACCAATACCAAATAAACCCTAAAGACCAGTTGCTATCACTAATTCTGAAAAAAATCAGCTTTGATCTTGACAATTTCACCAAGCTATGTCAAAATAATATTATCAAGATATAATCGGAGTCCGTGTCGGCCTACGAGGTATTGGTGACAGGCCACGTTAGGGAACCCCCCGTCGGCAGAGGGGGGATGAGGGGCAGGGGGCTGAAGGGGAGGGGGGAGAGAGAAGAGAGGAGAGAGGAGAGAGGAGAGAGGAGAGAGGAGAGAGGAGAGAGAAGAGAGAATTTTCATGGTTCACCTCTTTCATTAGCATCCTATGCATCCTAGGCATAGGATGCATCCTCCCCACACTTCCCACACTTCCCCTGCACCCCCGCTCTAGAAGATCCCCTACAACCTCCACCCTGCAATCAATTAAGCGGCGATCGCCTCTTCGGGTTGGGCGATCGCCCACTTACTGTAATCTAACAACAACTGCTGCATTAATTGTTGCTTCATTTTCAGCAAAATACTCCGCAGCAAACTATTGCCCGTAGACTGTACCATTTGCTTTGGCATCATAGAAAACGGCGGGGGTAGAAAAATCTTTAATCCCAACTCAGCCCCACCTTTTAAGTAAGTTTCTCCGTCAACTTTACACGGCTGCATCGTCCCCTGAAGTTGGATATCAAAATGTTCGTTAATTGTCTCAATGCCTTTCAGTTCACAACCGACGGATTTTAAATGAATTGTCCCATTAGAATCAGCCCATATTTTTAAATCCACCGTTGGCTCTATTTTTAGGGTAAAAAATTTTAATGGTCGCATGGTCAGCCGATAGGAATCGTGGCCAATTTGGTGGATCCTGCTGGAGTCGGCGATCGCCCGCACAATCCGCTTTGGCTGCCGTAAATAATGATGAATCGGTACAGCTTGCTGGGGCACCGCTAGTTTTACGGACTGAGAGGCAAAGAAATTGTTATACATTTTATAAATTTACGCAAAAACACAGGGACGTTTTGATGATTTGATAAAATTTACAATACTTTAAGGAATGTTGCAAGATTCTCAGGAATAAATTTTGTTATTTATTGGTTATTAGTTATTATTTGTTAGTTTTATTCATCAAATAACGAATAAATAATAACCAATAAATAACAAGCAACAAGCAACAAGCAATAGCCAATAGCCAATAGCCAATAGCCAATAACATTACGCACTTTGACCATTGGGGGAAAATACTGGCTGCTGAGAGAAATTCGTTGCCTCAATTTCATCGGAAGCCCAACGACGATAATCGAGTAATAGTTGCTGGGTTAACCGTTGTTTAATCGTCAGCAAGATACTCCGCAGCAAACCATTGCCGGTGGTTTCTAGTATCATCGGTGGGGTGATATCCAACGGAGGGGGTACATCTACTTGAACAATTAAATCCGCTTTTCCTTTGAGATAGGTGATACCGTTGACTTCACAAGGGGACAATTGACCCACTAAATCTAAGGCAAACCGTTGGTTGATATAGTCCACTCCGCGAATTTCACAGCCCACGGAGGCTAAATGAATGGTGCCATCAGCTTTTGCCCAGACTCGCAGATCCACCGTTGGCTGAAGCCGAAACATCATAAACTCGCGAGGACGCATTTTCAGGCGAAACTTTTCTGGGCTTAACTGTTCCATCCGACTGGGTTCGACCAGGCTATGTACCAGACGCTGGGGTTGGCGTAAATAGTGACTGATTGGTATGGGCTGCTCTGGAACCACGATTTCCACAGATTGTGAGGCAAAAAAATGAGTCAACATGAGAAACCAGTAATCATTGTTCAAATAATTTGTGATAAATTGTAACAAATATTAATAATGTATGAAGAGGCGATCTCGGCTGTGGGAATTTTTTGCTCGTCAATCAGCGCTGGCAACTGAAACTATTAAATAACTTGGCGGATAAACTTGGCGGATAAACTTGGCGGATAAACTTGGCGGATAAACTTGGGTGATATTTTTCACCTCACCATCAGACTTTTTCCCGATCATCCTAGGGCATTATGGTGATAATTCCCCAGAAATTCCCAGGTAATGAAAAAAATCTCTTGATTACTGAATCAGCAATGACTAAATCGAAATATCCGGGCATATCCCTAAAAAATTCGCGATCGGCTTTCCCTTGATTTCTGAGACGGCGGGGAAAATTTGCTGAATTTCCGGGATTAAATCAGTACAAATACTTAAATAAATTGCGATGATTTCCAGGATCAATACCAGCATCAATAATTATTGAATGTAGAATCAAAAATTCTTATGAATCAATCAATTGCGTATTTAGGCCCTGCGGGGACTTATAGTGAAGCCGCTGCCCTGGCATATCTGAATCAACAATCGGTAAAATTTTCCGGGGAATGTTCGTTGTGTCCCTATCCGACGATCGCCCAAACTTTGCGGGCAGTGGCAGAGGGTGAAGTTTCTCTGGCAGTGGTGCCGGTGGAAAATTCCATTGAAGGCAGTGTGGCCACAACTTTGGATACGATTTGGCAGTTAGATCAGTTGCAAATTCAGCAAGCTTTATTGTTGCCTATTGCTCATGCTTTGCTGGCAAGAACCAGTAATTATGAAGGGATTAAAACTGTGTATTCTCATCCCCAGGCTTTGGGGCAATGTCAGCAGTGGTTAGAAAAGTCTTTGCCCGCAGTGAAATTGATTGCGACTAATTCTACTACTGAGGCAGTTCAGCAATTAGATCAAGATGAGTTTGGCGGGGCGATCGCTTCTATGCGAGCCGCAGAATTATATCAGGTTCCCGTACTCGCTTATCCTATTAACGATCGCCCAGATAATTGTACTCGGTTTTGGGTAGTGAGCTTGCAACCTTCTCAAGAGGGAACTCACACTTCTCTGGCTTTTAGTTTACCAAAAAATATCCCCGGTGCTTTAGTCAAACCGTTGCAAGTTTTTGCAGAAAGAGGGATTAATATGAGTCGGATTGAATCCCGTCCCACTAAACGGGCGATCGGTGAATATTTATTCTTTATTGACATCGAAGCGGATGCGGAAGATCCTTTAGTTCATTCGGCATTAGATGAACTCAATGCTTGCACCGAAACCCTCAAAATATTTGGCCGATATCCGGTGATATTCATCAAATACTAATTAACTATGAGAATCATAGATACCTGGTTGCTAAAATAAACCTGGTATCTTGTCTTTTTTTTACCACAGAGACACAGAGATTCACCGAGTAAATACCGAGTCAATATTGTATAACAAAAAGTTTTCTCTTGGTAAGCGATCGCTATCGCCAGGAAAAGAAACCGGGTTTCTTCTCTGGGAAAAAGAAACCCGGTTTCTGAGTCTAATTCCCGGTTGTCTTATCTAAAATTGAAATATATTCCACCACCGAAGCAATCAAATGCAAGGCCAACTCCTTAAAGGACGCTATCAAATCTTACAACCACTGGGGCAAGGCGGATTTGGTCAAACCTATCTCGCTGCGGATACCCAACGACCAAACCACCCCCAATGTGTAGTTAAGCATCTCCAAGTGCTGTGCCGTCTTCTTTTTGGTCATAACTGCTGACACGAGCATAGTTTATAGTTATGCGCTCATCTAATTGACTTCGCCCTCTTGGTGTTATGCGTTTTATGTCTGTCAGGTAAAACCTCACTCCCGGAAGATTTGAAAAGATATGAGTAGATATCTTGTTACAGTTCTTTACCCTGGAAGGGCGACTTCTGAACTGAACGCAAACCAATCCCCGGGCAGCGATCCCAGGGATCCGTTGCCATATGATTAGTTCACAATTTTCAACTTATCAAGAGACACTCTTTAGGGGTAAAATGCTTCTGATCTACCCCAAAGAGATTCTCAAAAGCATCGTTATTTATATTTTTAACCATAACGATTCTCGCTGATTATTTTATTCAGACTGCCGCTTGCACCAGGGTTGCGGACTCCGTTGCCCTGGAAGGGCGCAAAATTTTAAAAGTCGCCCTGGAAGGGCGCAAAATTTTAGAAGTCGCAGCCGGAGGATAGAACCCTGACCACTCGCGTTATTTTAGTTCGTCATGGCCAGAGCACCTATAATGTAGAGCAGCGGATCCAAGGCCGCCTAGATCGATCCGTGTTAACGGATGTCGGTCGGGAGACTGCTCGTCAAGTTGCTGTAGCCTTACAAGGCATTGCATTTGATGCCGTTTACAGCAGTCCCCTGCAACGGGCGAAAGAAACCGCCGAAATTATCGTTGCTGCCCTATCAGAAAAAACGGCGGCAAACACGGCGCACCCTGCTCCTGCTGCTCAACCAATTGACCTTTTAAGAGAAATTGATTTGCCCTTATGGGAAGGTTTGCGGCGCACGGAAGTCCAAGAGAAGTATTCTGAAGATTACCGACTCTGGAAAGAACGCCCCCATCAGTTATGCATGATGACCCCAGAGGGAGAACATTTCCCGGTGTTAGCATTGCATCACCAAGCGAGGCAATTCTGGCAAGACATCCTGACTCAGCACCCGAATCAAACGATTTTAGTGGTAGCCCATAATGGGATTAATCGTTGCTTAATTAGTACCGCTTTAGGGATTTCCCCAGACCGCTATCATTCGATTCAGCAATCTAACTGTGGCATTAGCGTGCTCAATTTTGCCGGAACCTTGGCCGATCCGGTGCAGTTAGAGTCGATGAACTTAACCGCCCATGTGGGACATAAACTCCCCAAACCCCGCCCTGGTCATCATGGCCCGCGTTTGTTATTGGTGCGCCACGGGGAGACGGAATGGAACCGTCAGCAGCAGTTTCAGGGACAAATTGATATTCCCCTGAATGATAACGGCAGAATCCAAGCCCAACAAGCGAGAGATTTTCTCGCCTGTGTGCAGATCGATTCAGCAGTCAGCAGTCCGTTGTTGCGTCCCAAAGAAACGGCGGAAATTATTTTACAAGCACATCCAGGGGTGACGCTGCAACTGGATGAGCGGTTACAAGAAATTTCCCACGGCCTCTGGGAAGGTAAGTTTGAGTCGGAAATTGAGCAAGCTTTTCCAGGGATGTTGCAGCAGTGGAAAATTGCCCCGGAAACGGTGCAAATGCCAGAGGGTGAAAATTTGCAGGATGTCTGGAATCGCAGTATCCCCGCTTGGCAGGAGATCGTGGCATCTACGCCACCCAATACCACTTGTTTGGTGGTCGGTCACGATGCAATTAATAAGGCGGTGATGTGTTATCTGTCTGGCTTAGGTCCAGAACATTTCTGGAATTTTAAGCAAGGTAACGGCAGTGTGACGGTGATTGACTATCCTGATGGGCCTGATGGTCTGCCGGTGATAGAAGCTGCCAATATTACGATTCACCTCGGTGGGATTTTGGATCGAACCGCAGCCGGGGCATTATAACATTAGTTACTGGTTATTCGTTATTCGTTATTTGAGCGAAATAACCAATAACAAATAACCAGTAACCAGTAACCAGTAACAATCTGTGAACAGTCAATTAATCCAACAAGTCCGCGTATTAGACCCAGTTGCCAATACAGACGAAATCGCTGATGTGCTGATTGTTGATCGCACCATTCAGGCGATCGCCCCCCACTTGTCTGAAGCGATCGGCGCTGATACAGAAGTGATCGATGGTCGGGGATTAATCTTGGGGCCGGGTTTAGTCGATTTATATAGTCATAGCGGGGAACCAGGATTTGAGGAACGGGAAACCCTGGTATCTTTGATGCAAGCCGCTGCTGCTGGGGGTTTTACCCGGTTAGGGATTCTGCCAGATACTCACCCAGAGATTGATAATGCTACCGCTGTCACCGGGTTGCACCGTTGCCTCAACCTGTTACCCCAACAGTCACCCCAAAAGCTGCCTCAATTCTACATTTGGGGGGCGCTGACCTTGGGGGCAAAAGGAGAACAGATGACCGAGTTGGCAGAGTTAGCCAATGCTGGGGTGGTGGGATTTACCGATGGTCAGCCGGTGAAAAAGCTGGGTTTGTTGCGTCGGAGTTTGGAATATTTGCAACCCCTGGGATTACCGATCGCCCTGTGGCCTTGCGATCGCGATTTAGGGGGCAATGGTTCCGTCCGGGAAGGCAGCACTTCCATTCGTTTGGGGTTAGTCGGTTCCCCAGCGATCGCGGAAACTTCTGCCCTAGCCGCAATTTTGGAAATTGTCGCCGCTACAGGGACTCCCGTGCATTTGATGCGAATTTCCACCGCCCGCAGTGTGGAATTAATTCGCGCTGCCAAAGCCCAAGGATTGCCGATTACTGCTAGTACCACTTGGATGCATTTATTATTAAATGTGCAAAATATTCGCGGCCATCTTAACCCCAATTCTTCTTTATGTCATCCAGCCCCAGAAATTCCCTACGATGCCGCGATGCATCTCGATCCCCCGTTAGGAAATATTGAAGACCAATTAGCTTTGATTTCTGCGGTTGAAGATGGGGCGATCGATGTGGTGGCGATCGACCATAGTCCCTATTCTTATGAAGAAACTCATGTGGCTTTTGCTGAGTCTCCCCCAGGAGCGATCGGGTTAGAATTAGCCCTACCTTTATTGTGGCACAACTTAGTAGAAACTGGCAAGTTAACCGCCCTACAACTCTGGCGAGTTTTAAGTACCAATCCCGCTGAATGTTTCCAACAAAAACCGGCAACTTTTACCCAGGGAAGTTCCGCAGAACTGATATTATTCGATCCGCAGAAAACTTGGAAAGTAGAGATTAATCATTTAGCTTCGCGATCGCACAATACCCCTTGGTTGGGACAAACTCTCACAGGTCAAGTGGTGAAAACTTTGGCTTAGAAACCTTCCCAGAAACCCGATTTCTTTTCTCGGAGAAACCGGGTTTCTTGTTGGCGATCGCTCCTAACTTTAAATATCACCTAGAAGGTTTACCTAAGTAGATTTATGGAGAAATGGAGGAGTGTAGGGTGTGGGGCAGTGGGGTTTACTATTACGATGTAGTTAAGGGAGAAATAAGTAAATTGAACCACAGAGACACAGAGGTTCACAGAGATGCTTCCGGAGCAGAGACGTCAGCATTGCTTCCGGTGTAGGGACGCAAGCCGAAGCGCCCCTACACCGGAAGCCGACGGCGGACTCCTCGGCTCCTCGGCTCCTCGGCTCCTCGGCTCCTCTGCACCCCAAACCCCACACCCCACACCCAGGGACTATTCAGACAGTTTTCGGGTAAGTCTGGTACAATTTACCTTATCTAAAGCTGGAAAGATGAAACCACTAAATGAAAGCTTATTCTAATGACTTGCGCCAAAAAATTATTCAGGCTTATGAAAATAAGGAAGGCTCTTATCGTCAATTAGCCAAGCGTTTTAGTGTCAGTCTTGGTTTTGTGCAAAATTTGATGAAACGATATCGGGAAACCGGACAGGTTGACCCCCTACCCCACAGTGGAGGTTCGACCCCGAAGTTAACAGCGAAGCAAATGGAAATCGTGGCTGAATTGCTGAGAGCATATCAGGATGCTACTTTGCTGGAATTGTGCGATCGCCTCGATGAAATGACCCAAGTTAGACTCAGCCAAGCCACCATGAGTCGGATTCGCAATCGACTCAAGCTAGATAAAACAAGAAATAATTAAGGCTGATTGATTAGCTATTTATTTATATGTTAAATAACATTAAATTTGCTGATTTTTAGTTTACATTAATTCAGTAAAATTTGATGAAAATTCACTGAAAAATATTTTAATTAAAGTGATAATTGTGCTATATTATAGTTGCTTAAATCTGGGCATTAATGATAATCTCAAAAATCAAAAAAAATTACAAAGCCGATTTAACCATGACAAATGCGATTACAGCGGTTTTCACGTTGGTCAACCACAAATACCCGTAGGGGCGAAGCATTCCGGGACAAAATTTTTTATTTGGTTCCAGAGATTATTTGCGGTCATGCTTCGCCCCTACTAAGCATATGTGATCTATTCAGCAGAAAAACGCTATAAATTAATAGAATATATGAATAAAATATATGCAATATAAGGAAGACAATAAATATATGCAACTCCTGAGTAATTATTGGCGACGGTGTTTCGCGATTCCGCGAAGCGGATCCCTCACGGGAATCGCCCTAACTTTTGTATGTGCGATTTTATGCGCGATCGCTCTTTCTGGGTGCAATCCCGCTCAATTCAAAAGTCAAGCCGCAAGTGTGAATCAAGTAGTCTTGAGCGTACTCAGCGATCCCAAAACTTTTAACCCAGTTCTCAGTACAGAATCTCCCAATATTTTTGGGCTAACTTTTGAGGGCTTAACCACGCAAAATGGTATCACCGCGATGGTAGAACCGGGACTAGCAGAATCTTGGAAAATTTCTGAAGACAAACTAAGATTTATCTTCACCTTGCGGCCGGATTTAAAGTGGTCTGATGGGCAACCTTTGACCGCTGATGATGTAGTATTTACTTACAATGAATTGTACTATAACGAGAAAATTCCTACCAGTGCTAGAGATACTTTACGCATTGGCAAAAGTGGCGCTTTAGCCCAAGTGAGAAAACTAGACGATCGCCGGGTTGAATTCATTCTGCCGGAACCTTTTGCGCCTTTTTTACGCACCACTAGCCAAGAAATTTTACCCGCCCATATTCTGCGTTCTACCCTCAAGGAAGAATCTGATGGAAATCTGCGGTTTCTCTCCACTTGGAATACCAATACACCACCGGAAAAAATTATCGGCAATGGCCCATACCAATTAGCCGGTTATACTACCAGCGAGCGCTTATTTTTTCAAAAAAATCCCTACTACTGGCGCAAAGATGCTCAAGGTAATTCTCAGCCTTATATTGAAAGGGTAGTTTGGGAAATTGTCGAATCTCAAGATACCTCATTGCTGAAGTTTCGCTCTGGTAATTTAGATTCTATTTCGGTTTCTCCAGACAATTTTGAGTTACTCAAGCAGGAAGAAAATCGGAATAATTTTACCATTTATAATGGTGGTCAAGCACCGGGAACCACCTTTATGGCTTTTAATCTGAATCAAGGTCGGAATGCGGATACTCAAAAACCTGTGGTAGACCCGATTAAATTGCGGTGGTTTAGTAATGTGGCTTTTCGACAAGCTGTTGCCTATAGTCTGAACCGGGACCGAATGATTAACAATACATTTCGCGGGCTAGGAGCACCTCAAAATTCTCATCTTTCCATCCAAAGCCCTTATTATCTTTCCCCAGAAAAAGGCTTACCCGTCTATGATTACAATCCCGAAAAAGCTAAAGAGTTATTATTAAGTGCGGGGTTTAAATATAACGAGAGAAATGAACTCCTAGACCAAGACGGCAACCGAGTTCGCTTTACTTTGATTACCAACGCGGGAAATAAAATTAGAGAGGCAATGGGCGCACAAATTAAACAAGATTTGAGTGAAATCGGCATTACCGTTGATTTTCAACCGATTGCTTTTAATGCTATGGTTGCCAAACTGACGGATTCTTTGGATTGGGAATGTCATTTGATTGGATTTACCGGCGGAGTCGAACCCAATAATGGGGCAAATCTTTGGGCTCCTGATGGTCGATTGCACGTTTTTAATCAATCACGCCAACCGGGGCAAACTCCTTTGGTGGGCAGAAAAATCGCTGATTGGGAACAAAAACTCGGTGATTTGTATGTCCAAGGAGCCCAAGAATTAGATGAGGAAAAACGCAAGGCTATCTATAGCGAAGCCCAGAAATTAGTGCAAGAATATTTGCCGGTGATTCATTTGGTGAATCCTTTGAGTATGTCCGCAGTGCGCGATCGCATTCAAGGAGTGCAATATTCGGCCATCGGTGGTGCATTCTGGAATATCTATGAACTAACAATTAGCGAATAATTTCAACAAATTTCAGCAAATTTCAACAAACATCTAGCCGTGAACTCACAAGCCTTACAAACCTTACTCGAAGCCGTCGCCAACGGCACCCTCAAGCCCGATGCTGCCTTGGAAAATCTCAAAATTATGGCCTTTGAACCTGTCACCAGGGACGGAGAAACGGAATTTGCTCGCATCGATCATCACCGCAGCCTCCGCACGGGATTTCCCGAAGTTATCTGGGGGCCGGGGAAAACCCCAGAGCAAATTGGGCAAATTATGCAGGTGATGCGCGATCGCCATCCCGTGGTCATGGCAACTCGCATCGACCCAGAGGTTTATTTGCAGTTAGATGAACTATTGCCCGGTTTGGTCTATTACCGCAGTGCGCGGATTTGTGCCACCGCTATTCCCCCCATAGAACCGGAATATCCGGGCACCATTGGGGTAGTTTGTGCCGGAACTGCCGACTTGCCCGTAGCGGAAGAAGCGGCAGTCACCGCCGAACTTTGCGGCTTTCGCGTCCAACGTCTTTGGGACGTGGGAGTGGCGGGAATTCACCGTTTATTGGCCAACCGCCATATCCTGATGGAGTCCGATGTGTTGATTGTGGTCGCCGGGATGGAAGGGGCTTTACCCAGTGTGGTGGCGGGTTTGGTGGAAGCCCCCGCGATCGCTGTTCCCACCAGTATCGGTTATGGGGCTAGTTTTAATGGGTTGGCCGCTTTATTGGGGATGCTTAACTCCTGTGCTGCTGGTCTGGGGGTGGTGAATATTGACAATGGCTTTGGGGCGGCGATGTTAGCGGCTAAAATTCTGCGTACCAGAAACCAGGTTGCTTGAGTCAGAAACCCGGTTTCTGGGGTCAACCCTTGCCGAAGACTCAAACTAAAATAGAAACCGGGTTTCTGGGTTTCTTGCGTGAAACCGGGTTTCTGGGTTTCTTACGTCAGCCTTTGCGATAAACTCATTCATACATAAAATAGAAACCGGGTTTCTGGGTTAAAAAATAATGATTGTCACCGATGACGCCAAGAATTTACTTTCAGACTTAATTCGGCGATTTGCCCACCGAGTTGATTATTTGGCCATTCGCCTAGAAGCCGCCGAGGGCACCGATATCTTTTTGCGCGGGGAAAAGATTGAAACCCTCAGCGAAGGGGTGTCCACTGGGGGACAAGTTCGGGCCTGTTACAAGGGAGGCTGGGGTTTTGCCAGTTTCAATAATTTGGAACATATCCAAGCCAGAGTGGAAGAAGCGATCGCTGCTGCCCGTTTAGTCGGGGATGACACCACTTGTCTGGCTTATGTGGAGCCCGTGGTCGGCACTTATCATTTACATAGAAGTGGCACCAACCCCAGAACTTTGCCCCTGTTGGTGAAAAAGCAACTCTGCGATCGCTACAGCGAAATTCTCCATAGCGTTGACCCTCGGATCGCCACCACTTCCGTCCGCTACGGGGACATTTCTCAGCGACTTATCCTCGCCACCTCCGACGGCACCTTATTAGAACAATCTTGGGTAGACATGGAAATGCGCTTTGCCGCCACCGCCCGCGACGGAGAAATGGTGCAAACCGGGCGAGAAACCACCGGATCTCGTCAGGGTTACGAAGACCTGACCAACTTGGATCAGCAAGTGCGCGGGGCTGCGGAAAGGGCTGTGAATGCCTTATCCTTACCTCCAGTTAAGGGCAACACCTACACCGTAGTAATTGACCCTATTCTCTCCGGTTTATTTGTTCACGAAGCCTTTGGCCATCTTTCCGAAGCGGACATGGCTTATGAAAACCCCGACTTATTAGAAGTAATGACCTTGGGGCGGCGGTTTGGCCCAGAAGACCTGCAAATTTTTGACGGGGCAGCCCCAGAAGGGCATCGCGGCAGCTACCTCTACGACGATGAAGGCACCCCAGCCACTACTACTCAATTAATTAAGGATGGGGTATTAGTGGGCAGGCTACATTCCCGCGAAACTGCCGGGAAACTGGATGAAGCCCCTACCGGCAATGCCCGGTGTTTGAATTATCACTATGCGCCCATTGTGAGAATGACGAATACTTGGATTGCCCGTGGTAAAACTCCCGCAGGAGATTTATTTAGTGATATTTCCGAGGGAGTCTATGCGCGAAATTGGTTAGGAGGCATGACCAACGGGGAAATGTTCACCTTTACCGCTGGGGAAGCGTGGATGATTAGAAATGGTCAACTCGCGGAACCTGTGCGGGATGTCACCCTTTCCGGCAATGTGTTCAGCACTTTGGCAGATATAGAAGCGATCGGGGATGACTACTACTGGGATGAGTCCGGGGGTTGTGGCAAAGGGGGCCAAAGTGGTTTACCCGTCGGCTGTGCGGGGCCGAGTCTCCGCATTAGCAACGTAGTAGTCGGTGGAGTGTAAGAAACCCGGTTTCTTACGTCAACCTTTGCCGAAGACTTAAATTAAAATAGAAACCGGGTTTCTGGGTTACTCAGCCCAAGAAACCCGGTTTCTTTCCTCAACCCTTGTACTAAGAAACCCGGTTTCTTTCCTCAACCTTTGCCGAAGACTTACAGCGGTTTTCTATTAAATAAACCACAATGATTTGTAGGGGCGAAGCATGACCGCAGATAAATTATGACTTAAAAGATTGTACGGGCGAAGCATTCCGGCAGTGTAGGGGCGAATGGCCATTCGCCCCTACTGCTTGGAATATTAAATGGACTGCCGGAATGCTTCGCCCCTACGGAATGCTTCGCCCGATCGCGATTTATTAACCTGAAAACCGCTATAAACTAAAATAGAAACCGGGTTTCTGGGTTAACTCTGAAAACCACCGTAGGGGCGATTCGCGAATCGCCCCTACAATATTTTAAGCAATAACTTGTCTGCGGTCATGCTTCGCCCCTACCCCAAGAAACCCGGTTTCTTGCGTCAACCTTTGCCGAAAACTTAAACCAAAATAGAAACCGGGTTTCTGGGTTTTCCTGGGTTAACTCCCAGCCCAAGAAACCCGGTTTTGTGCGTCAACCTTTACCAAAAACTCAAAATAGAGACCGGATTTCCCGATAAAATAAATAACTAGCTAGTAACCTGGTCTTGCGAGGCTGGCCAAAAATCCCTGAAACTTAGCTAATTCGTCGGGAGCCTCGCACCCTCTCTGGGTAACGGTTTCAGCGATTTTTTTTTCGGGGTTTAGCAAAATTGTAGCAACAAAATTCCTGAGCCTCGCAAACCGCCTCTAGACATCCCACAGGATAAGGGTTATAATTTTTGCTATCCCCACTCGTTGGGGATATTAATTGATTGGAAACTCCCATTAGAAGAGTATGTCCGGTGCTGGAGGAGAACGATCCCCACTCGTTGGGGATATTAATTGATTGGAAACCATATGATTGGGATTAGTATTGTCAGGTTGCAAGGAACCCATCCCCACTCGTTGGGGATATTAATTGATTGGAAACGGTGACGTACTCATTTGAGTACATCCGGGATGTATCATCCCCACTCGTTGGGGATATTAATTGATTGGAAACCTGACGGCACCAAGCAAGCCCATCAATTCCTTAACTCCCAGATCCCCACTCGTTGGGGATATTAATTGATTGGAAACTTAGTCCATGCGTCCTTGAAGGAGCAGAACTCAGCATATCCCCACTCGTTGGGGATATTAATTGATTGGAAACGCTCCTCATACCAATTGATGAAAGTTTCTACTTCTTTATCCCCACTCGTTGGGGATATTAATTGATTGGAAACAGTCAGGAGTTCCCCAGACTCCTTCGGCGATGTCAATCATCCCCACTCGTTGGGGATATTAATTGATTGGAAACGAAGTTCAATACTTAAACCTTTATACTCTATTACTTCTTTATTAATCCCCACTCGTTGGGGATATTAATTGATTGGAAACTCACCAGAAGAGTAGCTTCTGGGTTCCACAGAGAGACCCCATCCCCACTCGTTGGGGATATTAATTGATTGGAAACATATACTCTCCTTTTTAATTGAAGAGATAGATGGGATACAAAATCCCCACTCGTTGGGGATATTAATTGATTGGAAACCCTAGATTCTTCAACCCAGATATTAATGCCTGTTGTTTCATATCCCCACTCGTTGGGGATATTAATTGATTGGAAACGGGTAGCTGTGAATTGGTCATCACCTCCAAGGTGGGATCCCCACTCGTTGGGGATATTAATTGATTGGAAACCTACCCTTTCATCCCTTTTGATTGTCCAATGGCTTATCCCCACTCGTTGGGGATATTAATTGATTGGAAACACGACTTGTAATTGGACTTCCTTGTACTTAGTAACTAATCCCCACTCGTTGGGGATATTAATTGATTGGAAACTACCTGACTGGACTTCTTCCAGCGCTCCCAGCGAGGTGCTACTCCCCATCCCCACTCGTTGGGGATATTAATTGATTGGAAACCAGTGTAATTTTAGTTGAAGGTTACTTTGATGCGATCGCATTGATCCCCACTCGTTGGGGATATTAATTGATTGGAAACTTCTTCAGTAGCATCAAGGGCTAATCCTACGATTACCATCCCCACTCGTTGGGGATATTAATTGATTGGAAACGTGGCTTTATCCACTAAAAACTGTCCAATTGCTAGTTGCATCCCCACTCGTTGGGGATATTAATTGATTGGAAACTTATATAAACCCTGCTCCTGGAGTACCAGTCAACTCTCCTATCCCCACTCGTTGGGGATATTAATTGATTGGAAACAAACTGTTTATGGATGTCTAACTCTTTGCGGTTCTTACCATCCCCACTCGTTGGGGATATTAATTGATTGGAAACTTTGTCATCGTAAGCTTGAAGGACTGACATGAAGTCAGAGTATCCCCACTCGTTGGGGATATTAATTGATTGGAAACTAAATCTTTCTGTACTTCCTGGGAGAACATAGGGTCCTCACTGTATATCCCCACTCGTTGGGGATATTAATTGATTGGAAACTTGATTAGAAACCTAACAGCTTACTTGCTAGGTTAGTAATCCCCACTCGTTGGGGATATTAATTGATTGGAAACCATAACCCTCTTTGAATTGAGGATTAGATTTACCTCCCTCAATCCCCACTCGTTGGGGATATTAATTGATTGGAAACCTTTATAACTCAAGAGGGTATCCGTTCCTTGTTGAGCATCCCCACTCGTTGGGGATATTAATTGATTGGAAACATTTTATTGCAAATTCCGGGAGCAACGAAATAATTGGTACTTGAGACAGGTATCCCCACTCGTTGGGGATATTAATTGATTGGAAACGACCTATTGAAGCAATGTTTCCTAACCGAGAGCCCATAATCCCCACTCGTTGGGGATATTAATTGATTGGAAACTGCATGAGCAGAGCAATGTGACCAACACCCACCTTGGAATCCCCACTCGTTGGGGATATTAATTGATTGGAAACATCTTCTACTGTCAAGCCACCTGCACCATAGACACCTTGACATCCCCACTCGTTGGGGATATTAATTGATTGGAAACGTTCCACACAATCTTACCTACTTCATGGGCAACCATACCAATATCCCCACTCGTTGGGGATATTAATTGATTGGAAACTTTCCTTATGTCCCTTACCTTTGAAGGGAGGCTTCACGAGTAAGTACATCCCCACTCGTTGGGGATATTAATTGATTGGAAACCATCACTGATTGAATCTCTTTCTCTAAACGATTAATCTATCCCCACTCGTTGGGGATATTAATTGATTGGAAACGTACCACTCCCAATCCTCACTCAGAGGTCGGTATACCTTATCCCCACTCGTTGGGGATATTAATTGATTGGAAACAACGAGGAAAAAGCTATGCTTACAGAAAAAGATATATCCCCACTCGTTGGGGATATTAATTGATTGGAAACGGAAGAGATAGCTGAATCGGACTCGAATTGACCAGAGACTTTATCCCCACTCGTTGGGGATATTAATTGATTGGAAACAATACCAATGCTTTGGTCTTTTCTGGGTTTAAAATTAAAGCCATAATCCCCACTCGTTGGGGATATTAATTGATTGGAAACCTCGTGCAATACTAGACAATGCTTCTGTGTATTCCATAATCCCCACTCGTTGGGGATATTAATTGATTGGAAACCATTACCCTTGGCTAATGCGATCGCGCCGGGGCCAAGTAAAATCCCCACTCGTTGGGGATATTAATTGATTGGAAACCTGCTTGCTGGTATCGCTGCACGATTTGTCGTGCAATAGAATCCCCACTCGTTGGGGATATTAATTGATTGGAAACTCATAAGAGCTACTTTCATCTCCTACAGAAAGAAGAATCCCCACTCGTTGGGGATATTAATTGATTGGAAACGTTTGCTTCCCCGCCTTAAAAATTTCCACCCAATCAGATATCCCCACTCGTTGGGGATATTAATTGATTGGAAACATGGAGCAATGGGCTTTTCGTTATTATTGTTTGGATTATCCCCACTCGTTGGGGATATTAATTGATTGGAAACAATATATTACGGGAACCGCATTGCATCCCAGCCGAGCATCCCCACTCGTTGGGGATATTAATTGATTGGAAACGCTTCTCAGCTTGGCTAACTGCTAACCATACCCCACGAACCATCCCCACTCGTTGGGGATATTAATTGATTGGAAACGTTATTGATGAAATCGAGTAGCTCTTGTTTAGAGAGCTATCCCCACTCGTTGGGGATATTAATTGATTGGAAACGTCGGGTCTAATGCAAGCAACGCCTTTTTCTCTTGACGATCCCCACTCGTTGGGGATATTAATTGATTGGAAACTATGAATAGCAGCCCTGATTTCTGGGTCTGTAGTCCAATCCCCACTCGTTGGGGATATTAATTGATTGGAAACTCTTCTTCAGAAAGAAGAGCGCATGGAAAAAGGTTGTTATCCCCACTCGTTGGGGATATTAATTGATTGGAAACAGTTCCCACTCAGGGTAGGAATCCTCCTCTTTAAATAATTATCCCCACTCGTTGGGGATATTAATTGATTGGAAACAGAGAAGTGGGCGATATGTTATTGGATGTTATGTCATCCCCACTCGTTGGGGATATTAATTGATTGGAAACCGTCAAAAATCCATTCTTGGCCTTCGGAGTTTTCATCAAATCCCCACTCGTTGGGGATATTAATTGATTGGAAACAGGGATGTGGGTGAATTTTGGACAACTCACGGGGAAGAATCCCCACTCGTTGGGGATATTAATTGATTGGAAACACTAAGATTATCAATTTTTGCTCCCTTTATTAACTATCCCCACTCGTTGGGGATATTAATTGATTGGAAACATCAAAATCCTTCTGATTTCGTTTTTCGTTGATATTCTAAATCCCCACTCGTTGGGGATATTAATTGATTGGAAACGCATCCAATATGCGCGATCGCGGTTTTAAGTTACTAGATTATTATCCCCACTCGTTGGGGATATTAATTGATTGGAAACAAATCCGTGATGTAGAATGGCGGCTGCCATCCTGTTTCGTATCCCCACTCGTTGGGGATATTAATTGATTGGAAACGTCTTTTCTTTTGCTTCCAATAAAGCAATTGTGCGATCGAATCCCCACTCGTTGGGGATATTAATTGATTGGAAACTTTTCTCTCTTGCTTCCAATAAAGCAATTGTGCGATCAATATTTATCCCCACTCGTTGGGGATATTAATTGATTGGAAACAAATACAAAATTATTGCTATACAAAAAAACAAGCACTAGAAAAATCCCCACTCGTTGGGGATATTAATTGATTGGAAACAAACAGGAACAAGCTTTGTAAGTAAGGTAGTTCAATACCTTAAAAATCCCCACTCGTTGGGGATATTAATTGATTGGAAACACTCCCCGTCCGTATTCAAGGATGGGACTTCCATCCTATCCCCACTCGTTGGGGATATTAATTGATTGGAAACTTGAATCTGAATTCGATTCCCACCTCTCTCATTCCCTCTCCCTCCATCCCCACTCGTTGGGGATATTAATTGATTGGAAACCCTCCCTTTAAAGGGAAGAGACTATATATATTTGATCCCCACTCGTTGGGGATATTAATTGATTGGAAACTCCCGGATATTGACAGTAGCTCCTCCTATCTGGTGAGCAAATCCCCACTCGTTGGGGATATTAATTGATTGGAAACCGCATACTCTTCTTGTTTCTCCTTGAGTTCAAGTTTCAATCCCCACTCGTTGGGGATATTAATTGATTGGAAACTTACTTCGTGGGAGCAGCTTAATTGCTCCCAAATTATATCCCCACTCGTTGGGGATATTAATTGATTGGAAACTCTCAGTCACACGAGAAACGCTTCCATCTTCATAGGATCCCCACTCGTTGGGGATATTAATTGATTGGAAACTGAGCTTCCTCAATCAATTCAACGAAGCCAGCATTTAAATCCCCACTCGTTGGGGATATTAATTGATTGGAAACTCCATATCTTATCGGTAGAAGGACGCCAGCTTTGGAGTAAATCCCCACTCGTTGGGGATATTAATTGATTGGAAACAGATAAAGGGTTAGGTTAAATACAAATATCCATCATAATCCCCACTCGTTGGGGATATTAATTGATTGGAAACAGATAGAGACCTTTGACCCGTTGGTCTTAACACCGATACATCCCCACTCGTTGGGGATATTAATTGATTGGAAACAGGCCGGTAAGACCAATCCTAAAGATTGGCAGAAGTTGCATCCCCACTCGTTGGGGATATTAATTGATTGGAAACAGGAGAACCTCTTAAGGGCTTTGGTGGAATAGCAAACCCAATCCCCACTCGTTGGGGATATTAATTGATTGGAAACTCCATTCAATTAAACGATGCAGTTAAGAAACCCGGTTTCTTGCCTCAACCCTTGCGGAAAACTTAAACTAAAATAGAAACCGGGTTTCTGGGTTAACTTTTAGGCTAAGAAACCCGGTTTCTTGCGTCAACCCTTGCGGAAAACCTAAACTAAAATAGAAACCGGGTTTCTGGCTTAACTTTTAGGCTAAGAAACCCGGTTTCTTGCCTCAACCCTTGCGGAAAACTTAAACTAAAATAGAAACCGGGTTTCTGGCTTAACTTTTAGGCTAAGAAACCCGGTTTCTTGCGTCAACCTTTGCGGAAAACTTTTTCTAAAATAGAAACCGGGTTTCTGGGTTAACTTTTAGGCTAAGAAACCCGGTTTCTTGCGTCAACCCTTGCGGAAAACTTAAACTAAAATAGAAACCGGGTTTCTGGCTTAACTTTTAGGCTAAGAAACCCGGTTTCTTGCGTCAACCTTTGCGGAAAACTTTTTCTAAAATAGAAACCGGGTTTCTGGGTTAACTTTTAGGCTAAGAAACCCGGTTTCTTGCGTCAACCCTTGCGGAAAACTTAAACTAAAATAGAAACCGGGTTTCTGGGTTAACTTTTAGGCTAAGAAACCCGGTTTCTTGCGTCAACCTTTGCGGAAAACCTAAACTAAAATAGAAACCGGGTTTCTGGCTTAACTTTTAGGCTAAGAAACCCGGTTTCTTGCGTCAACCCTTGCGGAAAACTTAAACTAAAATAGAAACCGGGTTTCTGGCTTAACTTTTAGGCTAAGAAACCCGGTTTCTTGCGTCAACCCTTGCGGAAAACTTAAACTAAAATAGAAACCGGGTTTCTGGGTTAACTTTTAGGCTAAGAAACCCGGTTTCTTGCGTCAACCCTTGCGGAAAACCTAAACTAAAATAGAAACCGGGTTTCTGGGTTAACTTTTAGGCTAAGAAACCCGGTTTCTTGCGTCAACCCTTGCGGAAAACTTAAACTAAAATAGAAACCGGGTTTCTGGCTTAACTTTTAGGCTAAGAAACCCGGTTTCTTGCCTCAACCCTTGCGGAAAACTTAAACTAAAATAGAAACCGGGTTTCTGGCTTAACTTTTAGGCTAAGAAACCCGGTTTCTTGCGTCAACCCTTGCGGAAAACTTAAACTAAAATAGAAACCGGGTTTCTGGCTTAACTTTTAGGCTAAGAAACCCGGTTTCTTGCGTCAACCCTTGCGGAAAACTTAAACTAAAATAGAAACCGGGTTTCTGGCTTAACTTTTAGGCTAAGAAACCCGGTTTCTTGCGTCAACCCTTGCGGAAAACTTAAACTAAAATAGAAACCGGGTTTCTGGGTTAACCAACAACAAACAAAAACAAACAACCAACAACCACCAACCAACAACAAACAACCATCAACTAATCATCAGGAAATTGCCAACAGGAAATATGCTCAATATTTCTGCTGCCACATTCGGGACAAAGATTATCCTCCGAAGAATCAACCCATTCAGCCTCGCAATTGCGACAATGACAAAAAATATTATTTCTATTAGCAACTGCTAAATTTTTTCGCCACTGTTCTAACTCTTCCGTAGTAAATAACACAGAATTTGGTTCCATAAGAAAATCCCCATGCTTAGTTATATCAAATTTGCTTGCTCAATAGATCCGGGGAATTTATCCCCTGCAAGGATTCAGGTCAAGGGCTTGACCGGGGCATATGTTGGAGTAAAGTTGTGATATCAATATAGATTACTTGATAGATTACTTGCCAAAGCTACCATACCGAAAGACTTTTTAACAGTTGCCCCAGACACAACTGGTAGATATGCTATTGGCACAGGAAAAAAGTAATAGAGGGGTTGTCACGGTAGCGCCAGATTTTTTTAGGCAAAATTAGGATATGCTTTTCACCAGGCACATAGGACACGAAGAGAAACCGAGAACCAAGAAAATAAACCGGGTTTCTGGCAAAACTTATGTCTGGCCGAAATTGTCTAAAGAAACCCGGTTAAGGAAATAAAAAAAACTTGTTTAGATGTTGTTTAGATTATGAAAAAACTATTACTTACAGGTTGTAGTGGCTTTCTGGGCTGGAATATCTGCCAAATAGCGGGCAAAAAATGGCAAGTATATGGGACTTACTTGGCTCATCCCCTAGTAATCCCTGGGGTGAACTTATCCCAATTTGACCTAACTAATTACCAGGAACTTAAACACCTATTTCAAGAGGTAAAACCCGATGCGGTGATTCACGCGGCGGCGGCTTCCCAGCCGAATTTTTGTCAAAACCATCCGCAAATTTCTCAGGAAATTAATGTGACCGTTTCTGCTAATATTGCCGGATTATGTGCTGATGCAGAAATACCCTGTGTGTTTACTTCCACGGATTTGGTTTTTGATGGGTTAAATCCGCCTTATCAAGAAACCGATTCGGTGTGTCCCGTGAGTTTTTATGGGGAACAAAAAGTTATGGCTGAAAATGCTATGTTATCCCGCTATCCTTTGACGGCAATTTGTCGAATGCCGTTAATGTTTGGCAATGGTGGCCCGGTAGCCGAAAGTTTTATTCAACCGATGTTGGCGAAATTGCAAGCGGGGGAAGAGTTGTCTTTATTTATGGATGAGTTTAGGACTCCGGTCAGCGGCAAAACTGCGGCAGAGGGGTTATTATTGGCCGTGGAAAATCAGTGGCAAGGAATTATCCATTTAGGGGGGAAAGAACGAATTTCTCGTTATGATTTTTTCCGCTTGTTAGTGGAAGTACGGAAGTTAGAATCCGCGAAGCTGAAACCCTGTTTGCAAAAAAATGTGCAAATGTCAGCCCCGCGTCCTCCAGATGTGTCTTTGGATAGTTCTAAAGCTTTTGGTTTGGGCTATAATCCGCCGTTATTAAAAGAGGCGATCGCATCGCACATTTAACCCAAGAAACTCACCAAGAGACCGGGTTGCTGAGATAACTGAGATAACTGAGATAACTGAGGTAACTTTGGCATTGTCACCGAGATTTAAATAGACATCTCCAATAATTAATTGCCTGTTACTCCAGTCCGTTCGCTCTCGCGGCGCGGATGCGCCATCAAGCCTTTATATAAAGTTATTTTTTAATTTACAAATGTTGACACAAAATCTTGATTAATGATGATAAGTTAATCATTATATAGTTAATTCAAATGTGCGATTCGTTCCCGTGAAAAGTGGAGAATAATATTCAAAACGTGCGCGGGGTATTTCTTCCAGCCGTCTGAAAGAAAGATAACTCTTGAGATGTGTGAGACAGTCCCACAGACAAAGACTTCTGTGGAGCCATCCACTCTTGTCATCGACATCAGCCCCACGGAGCGGAATACCTATCAATCTTGTGAAGCGAGCTCTCCCGAAGCCGATAAGACCTAAGCAGATGGTCAAAAAAGTTGGCATATGAGTCAATTGCTCATGGATAGCGTTATGGGAACCATCGTCTTGAACCCTCCTAGTAACTAAGTGGCGAAACTGCTTGATACGCCGCGCACAAAAAGTGACTGGAGAAATCCTAGGAATTCACTAGGAAAGAGACGGAGAAATAAATGAAACACTGGATATTGCCTCACCCCCCCTCACCCCCAACCGACGCCTGCCCCCTCGCGGGGGGCGGCCATAGTTGGGATAGGGGGGAAGAGGGGGAGAGGAGGGGAGTAAGACTTATGTCAGAGTGGCGGCTTTTCAAATCCCTCTCCCAACTTGGGAGAGGGATTTAGGCTGAGGGCTGACTAAAATCCTATTCTTATTTGAAATGATTATATTTGATGTAGCGATCGCCTAATTTAATCGGAGATTTGGGAGAATCATCGCCAATGAAAAAAGAAGATTTTTTTAACACCTGGTCACTCAGCTATGATTGGACATTTCCCTCAGTTTTTTACCAAGCAGTTCACCAAAGATTGCTAAAATATGTCACCCTGCCGCCCCAACCTAATGTCTTGGACATTGGCTGTGGGACAGGCAAACTTTTAAACCGTTTAGCCGGTCACTTTCCTGAATTACGGGGAACCGGATTAGATTTTTCTCCGGGAATGTTGGCCCAAGCAAGACAGTCTAGAAACCATCGCCCTCGACTAATCTTCATTCAAGGCAACGCCGAGTCTTTGCCCTTTGCGGAATCACAGTTTGATGCGGTATTTAATACCATTAGTTTTTTACATTATCAGCACCCGAAAAAGTTTTTATCGGAAGTGCAGCGAGTGCTCCGTCCAGGGGGGCGTTTTTATCTAGTTGATTCAAGTTTTAAGTATCAAAAAGAACCGATACATATTTCATTTTCTCCCAAAGGCTTTAAACTGTATAGCCCCGAACTCCGGGAAAAAATGGGAGCCACAGCGGGCTTAACTTGTTTGGGACATTATTATTTAATTACCCCAGTTTTACTGACAATTTTTGAGAAATCTAGATAAAGCACTTGTCAGAGTTGTGAACTACAAAAAACCCTGTCATTCCCGCGCGGGAATCCAGAAAACCTCTGTACTTCCGCATTGCGGGCGATCGCATTGCGCCCCTACGATATAGATTGATCTGCTGTAGGGGCGCTACGGAAAAGCGCCCCTGATGTATTGTCTAAACTACAATTGAAATAGCTATACCATTAAAATTTGGGCGCAAGCATTGCGCCCAAATTTACCTATAAATTATAGGAATAATTTTTTGGGTATGAATACATATTTGGACAGAAAAATCCGCCGCATTCCGACATAAATATTATCCTATAATTATTGGATCATATAATATAATATATTGTCAGAATATTGTCAGAGTTATGAATTACAAAAAAATCTGTCATTCCCGCCCCACGCCTAAGCTCGCTTCGCGCAGGCTTCGCGCCTTCGCGGGGGTAAAGGCGGGAATCCAGAAGACCTCTGTACTTCATCGGGATCATAACCGCTATATTTATCCCGGAATGCTTTGCCCTTACAATCCTAAGTTTAATTCCCAATTATTCAAAGTTCCCGTATCCCCAGGAACACAATCAACAACGATTAATTTCCAGGTGCCTTTGGCGGACAATCCGGCAAATTGGCGAAGCAGGGGAGTATTTTGCAAATTATAGGATTTGTTTAGCTGAGTTTGACTGCCTAAATTCCGACTTTGGAGTTGGACGATTTTTTGGTTTGGTGCCATTAAATAGATTTCAATATCGCCCAAGAATTGATGTTGAATATTCACCGTAACTTCAATATCCTTAACAGGGTTACTGTCAGAAATTGACACTTCACTGGTGATGCCTGGGGCATTGGTGGTGCCGAAGACATTTAAAGGAAATAAACTGTTAGCAGACGCTTGGTAGTCAGGAATTTTAAAGATTTGAGAGATGCGCTGTTTTGTCCAGCGGGAAATCCACCGTTGCACCGCATAAAGTTGATGGGCATAAGCCACGGCTTTTCCGGCATTGACTTTGCCATAGCCAAACCATTGAGAATGTCTGTTGCTGTCATAAGTGCCTAATTTAATCCCTAATTGGGGATCAGGGTCAGGGTCAACGATTTTATCGGCGGTTTGTTCGAGTATTTGCTTAACTTGTTTGGCGGTGAGATCGGGATTGGCCGAAAGGACTAAGGCGGCAACTCCGGCAACCACCGGGCAAGCACTAGAGGTGCCGCCAAAGTATCCGGTAAAGTCGGTTTGGTCATAGCCCGCAGCCCCTACCCGGTCTGTGGTGAAAACTCCTAGACCGCTGAGAGATTGGGTGATTTGTGGGGCGGTGGCAATATAGCCCGTTTCCGGCAACCAAATGCCAGGAGGGGCGTTGTTGCTGGGGGCACAGACGGAAATGGATTTGCCCCAATTACTGTAGGCGGCTTTTTTGTTCAAGCTGGTGGAGGCGGAAACTGCAATTACGTCGGGGTGAGTGGCAAAACCACTCAGCCATTGAGTGCGCCCGGAGATGACATTGTTCGGCCAGCCGGTTTCATTTACGGTGTCGGAGGTGGGGCGGTTGGAATTGCCAGCGGCGAAGACAATGACGCAACCTTTGCCCTGCCGACCTTGGGTGGCAGCGCGAGTGACCGCCGCCTGTTGCCGCAGGGAGAGGGGAAAGTGGACGGCGGAAGCCCCCCAACTGCAAGATATGACTGAGGCGCCTTTGGTGGATGCCCAGTCAAATAGATCCTCGATGGATTTGTCGTCTAAATAGCCGGTGGTTCTAATGGGCATCATGGCACAACCAGGGGCAACGCCAACAATGCCGGTGCCATTTTCTTCGGCTAAGGCAATTCCGGCGCAAGAGGTGCCATGATTGTCTTCGGCTGTACCGGGTAGGGGGAGGAAGTCTTTGTCTTTGAGGTCGCGGGGGGCGACGATTTTTCCTAGACCTTGAAAGTCTGGGTGGTTGAGGTCAATAGAGTCGTCGGTGATGGCGATGACCACGGAACGCAGCCCTCTGGTGATGTCCCAGGCTGATTCGACGTTGATGTGGGAGTTAGCGGCAAGTTGAGCGCCGCCAGTGTGGTTGAGATACCATTGTTTGTGATAAAGGCTGTCTTGGGGGCGGTAGTGTGCCTGGGTTTCCGTGATGATGTTGGGTTCGGCGATGAGGACTTGTTCGGTACGCATCAGCCGGTTGGCAATTTTGATGGGATTTTCCCGACATTCGCGGGTTAGTTCAAAGATGAAGGTGTGGGGAATTCCTTCGAGGGGTCGAAGGAGTTTGAGTCCGACGGCAGTGGCGATCGCCTGTTGGGTGGCTGGGTCTACATAGTCCGCAAATTGAATGGTGATTTCATTGCCCAAATACACCAAGAATCCCGGATCGTTTTGTCCTTGATATACATGACTGACAAATTCCACTACGTCCAAGGATCGGGCTTGTTCCATTGCGGCTGCCAGGTTTTCTGGTTCCACTATGAATACTTCTAAATTAGTGCGAGTAACCGTTTTATGTTGTTTGGCGGGAATAATTCTGTCCCAGTCCATCGCCTCTGAGGTGGCCGGACAGATGGTGAAGCGATCGCGCACCTTCACCAGGGGAATTTCTTCCCCACCTCGTTGTAAGAAAATGCCGAGATTTTCATCAGCCAAGCCAACGCCTTTGTAGGAAAGATCGATATTTGTCATTACATGAACTCCTTGAGAAACCGCTTAATCTCGATGCCCCTTCGCTCTCCACGCTCCGAATCCTATGGTATATCTTCGGCGATCCACAAAACAATTGACACAAACATAATTGAGGAATTTTAGGCCGGAATTCGTGATTATTCCTTGCGGCTTTAACCAAGAATGTTAAGATATCTAAAAATTTGGCATTTACCAAATTGTTTTCATCCAACCAGTCGCGGTCAATGGCTGACTCAACCGGAGACAGTCTTGGAGCGAAGATCCTGGACAATCAAAATATCTTCGTAAGATATTAACAAGTTGCCGGTTGCGATCGATGAACGTTTCTCTTTCTTGATCTAACAGTCAGAACCGTTGATTATTTGTCTGTGTCCTGGGAAGCGGTATTCCCCGCCCCGCTTTCCCCCGATCGTTTCTGAAGCATTAGATGCATGCTTTAGTTCACGGTAGTTGTTAGCGGGATGATCTCCATGTTGGTATCTTTTGCCTCAATTCGGCTTTTTGCTTTGATTCATTTATTCTCCCTTCCTTTAGTGGCTTCATTAAGTTTGATGCCCTCTGCGGCTGCCCAGGAAGCCATGCCGGAGAATAATTCTGCTAATTCTGATAATTCTGCTAATTCTCAACAGTCTAACCCAACCACAAATCCCCTCGGTTTCTCCCCAAATTCAGAGAATCCGACTAGGCCACAAAATCTTCGTCCTTTAGCGCAAGAAACCAGTGTGTTAAGCCTAGTGGGGGGAAATCGTTTGATGGCCGAGGCTAAAAGTGCGATCGCTGAAGAAAATTATGCCCTGGCCGCTGAAAAACTACAACAAGCCCGTCAAATTTTTAATCAGCTATCTAATTTTCATCAACAACTCTCCAGCACCTTCTCAGGATTGGACAATAAAGTTGCGGAATGGCACCGTTATCAAGCGGTGGAAACCGCCCAAAAACGAGATGAAGCCACTTATGAATTGGCCTTAATTCATCGCCGTCAAAATGAGCCGGAACTTTCGGTTCCTTTGCTGATTCAAGTGATTCAATCTCAAGGAATTGGCCGAGAATTAGGCGCACAAGCGGATCAGCTACTATTAGAATTAGGGTTTGGGCCGAGAACTTCAGAAGCCAACTCGGATCCGGAAACCATTCCGCCCTTGGCACGGGAAAATAGTTTACTCGGTATCGAAGCGGGAAAGCGGTTATTGGAAAAAGCAAGAGAAGCGATCGCTCAAGAAAACTATGCTGGCGCTATTGAACAACTACAACAAACCCGTGGGATGCTCAATCAACTGTCTAATTTCTCAGAACAACTAGCGGCAGCTTTTTCCGGCATTGATAATGACAAATCGGATTTTTATAGAGATCGAGCCGTAGAAACTGCCCAAATGAGAGATGAAGCTACTTATCAGCTTGCCTTGGTTCATCGCGCTGACAACAAGCCAGAATTAGCCATTCCTTTACTGATTCAAATCATTCGCTCTCAACAGCCGACTCGCGAACTGGGACAACAAGCTTATCAACAGTTGTATGAATTGGGATTTGTAGACGCTCCTTATTCCAATAATGCCAGCGAATCTACTCCCGGAAATTTTTCCTCTAATCCTTAAAATTTTCTTTAATTGTTAGCATATAGAGACGCGATCGCTCGCGTCTCTATTGTTTTTAGAACATCAAACAAAATTACATCATAATCATCAATTTATTTCGGAGAAAAGAAAAAAAAATCTGGTAATATTGAGCAAATTTTTGCCCCGCTAAAGGAGAGTTTGAACTAATGCTAATTACTTGAGTATTTAACTGCTTAAACTCGGGCATACAGTCGCGAAAAGTTGCCGCAACTTGACGACAAGAAGGGAAATCATCATTGCCATAAAATAATAAAACAATGGGCGTCCCTGCTTGTTGTGCGAGAAAAACCTCCTGTTCTTCAATTGTGGGCAAAACAAATAAAGGCGCTGGGTCTCCCGCAGCGATAATTTTTGTTAATTGTCTCATAATCAGAAACCGGGTTTCTTGGTTTAAGTCTTGGTTTTTTGGCATAGGTTCACGCAGAAACCCGGTTTCTTAATTTAAGTTTTGGTGGTTTAAGTAGACGGGCAGAAATATAGCGGTTATTGTCCCTTCGGAAGTACAGAGGTTTTCTGGATTCCCGCCTTCGCGGGAATGACAGGTTTTTTTGTACTTCATCACTATGACAATTGCTATAAATGCATCACAGACCCCATGAGAAAAAAACTGTCATTCCCGCGAAGGCGGGAATCCAAAGCCTATCGGCGGGGAACTAAAAGTGCAATTAATTATGTTCACCTACTTAACATGAGTTAACCCAGAAACCGGGTTTCTTGTTCAACTTGAGTGTTCTGTTGTCTGAACTGCTGTAATTCTCGATATTCCGGCTTCGGTTCAGGATTACAGACTAACTCACCGCTTTGTCTGACGCCTTCTTGGTCTAAAAGTTCAAAAATTGCCTGAGAATTTTGTTGAGTTGCTTTTTCATCCAGCAATGTGGGGCTGAAAGTGTTAATCGAAATTGAATTTACCCCAAAATCGCGATCGGGCGTAATGACCGTGACCACTTCATCCCCGGCAATATTTTTCACTTTCACTCCATAAGCTTGGCGGGGATCTTCTGCCGCATAGCAAGAATCCGCTTGTGGATCGACCAAACTATAACCGAGGGCAGAAAGCGCTTCTACTACGCGATCGCCTATTTCTGCTCGTAATTGAGAACTCAAAATCGCCAATTTTGCCTGTTCCACAATCTCTCCGAGTTGTGGCTGCAAGGTTTCAATTTTTGCCCCTAATTCTTGGAGAATTTCGGTGGTTAAACTCCCTTCATTGGTAGTCAGTTGACTTTCTATTGCGGCGAGTTTTTGTTCATAAGCAGTCAGCGCCCCAGCACTCCAGTAATCCACCTCTAATTTAAAGGCTTCCGCATCTTCATCACTGCCAATTTCAATGGTGCATTGTCGGTTAGCTTGGACTTCGGCAATTAAACTTCTAATATCTTGTAAGGCAGCATTATAAAGTAGCAACCATTCTTGTTCTTTTTGTTCTATTTCTAACCGTAAATCGACTAAATCTAGATAGGTTTTTTGACTGGTGGCGATCCCGGCTTCACTGACTCCGGCGGCAATATTATTTTTCGCCATATCCAGCGATCGCTGTAACTTTGCCAACGCACCGGGAGCAAACCGTTGATGTTGATAATCGCGATCTATGGCTAACCAAATTTCGCGCACATCCGCCAACAAATCCTGAGCTAGTTGATTTTTGCGTTCTTGACTTTTATGGATATCCTGAATATCCTGCACCATGCGATCGATTTGTTGCTGAAGCTGAAGCTGACCTTTTTCTCTCGCTTGGCGTTCCTGGGTGAATAATTGCTGATATTCTTGACGCTGTTCTCTAGTCAGCCGTAAATATTCTTCGCGCTGTTGCTCAAACCCCGCGTGCATCGCCAATTGTAGGTCATGTTTTTGACGGGCGATCGCTTGTTCTTGGCGCAACTGTGCCTCTTGCAAAGCGGATTTAAATTGCTCTCGCTGTTGCTGTAAATATTGATGAGTATTTTCTTCTAAATTTTCTAAATAACTTCTCAGTTGTTTAGTTTGTTCCGCTTGTCTTTCCTCCCGTTCTGCCAAATATCTTAACCGTTGCTGCATCTCCTGCCTGGTTTGCTGTGCCACCGCACTTAATCGCTCTGGTAAATCTTGCTGCACCGACCGTAAACGGCTTTCTTGTTCCCGCAAACGCCGTAATTCTGTTTCATCTACTCTGATATACCGCCGTTTTTCACCGCTCATGTTGCACTCCTAAAAAGACGTTGTTGGGTAGGGATTCTTTGGGTAGGGATTCTTTGCTGGTTTGTTGTTTGTTGTTGGTTATTTGCTAATGAAAGCAAAATGACCCCCGCGAAGGCAGGAGTTGAAAAGTTAATTTTATTTTCCCACTGAATGAGCCATACCGATCGCCTGACTCAAACTGGTTAAATTATGCGCCGCTAATTTATCTAATAACCCCTCACAAATTCGCCGAATCATCCAGGGGCCTTCATAAATTAACCCCGTATAAATTTCTAGCAAACTTGCCCCAGCAGTAATCTTTTCCCAAGCATCTTCAGCGGTAAAAATTCCCCCAGTACCAATAATCGGCATTTGTCCGCCTGTTTCCTGCCAAATAAATCTAATAATCTCTGTAGAACGCTGTTTTAAAGGTGCGCCACTCAGACCGCCCGCTTCTGCTGTCACAGGTTGACCCGTTAACCGAATGATTTGAGTTTTTAAACCCTCGCGGCGAATGGTCGTATTTGTGGCAATCATCCCGGAAATTTGGTAATTTTTCGCCACCGCGATCGCCTCAGAAATCGCGTCCCATTCTAAATCGGGAGCAATCTTAACTAAAATAGGTTTAATTCCCTGATTTTCCTGTTGCAAAACATCCAAAATTGCTGACAACTGTTCCGCCCCTTGCAAAGTTCTTAAACCTGGAGTATTGGGTGAGGAAACATTCACCACAAAATAATCCCCTAAATCTTTTAACAGGCGAAAACTGCCCAAATAATCAGCCGGGGCATCTTCTAAGGGAGTGACTTTAGACTTGCCTAAATTAATTCCCAAAATCGGCCAATTTTCTCTGGGTTTATCGGTAGTTCGATCGCTGAATTGACTTCTTTTCCATTCCGATAAACGGGTGGCTAATGCTGCCGCCCCTTGATTATTAAAACCCATCCGATTAATCGCTGCTAAATCCTCTGGCAAGCGAAACATTCGGGGACGAGGATTACCCGGTTGCCCGTGAAATGTCACCGTTCCCAATTCCGCAAAACCAAAGCCCAACTTTGACCAAACCCGCGCAGCGGTGCCATTCTTATCAAACCCCGCCGCTAATCCAATGGGATTGGGAAAATTCACCCCCCATAAAGACATTTCTAAGCGGCGATCGCTGCACTGAAAAGAACTCGCCACTTGTCCCAGAATCCAGTTACTAAATGGCAGATTACTGGTACTATCCCAGGCGCTCAAAACTTCCATTGTTTGATGATGCCACCACTCTGGATCTGGTTGTAATCCAGAGAAAATAATGGGACGAATTGCACTTTTGTAAATATCCATTTTTTTGTTATTGGTTGATTGTTATTGGTTGATTGTTATTGGTTGTTTGTTGTTGGTTGTTGTTTGTTGTTTGTTGTTTGTTGGTGGTTGGTGGTTGTTGGTTGAGGGAAAGTGAAAAGTCGTAGGGGCGAATGGCCATTCGCCCGTACAAGTGAAAAGTCGTAGGGGCGAATGGCCATATAGCCTGACGGCATGGGCTTCGCCTAACGCCCGTACAAAAGAATTATCACTGGTCAACCGTCAACAAATCATCAGATTACCCCACAGGTTGCTGTTGAGGGGCTGATTGTAATTGCGGCTGGAATTGGAATAAGGAATAAACCACATTCCGTCGAATATCCGTCATCATATCCAAGAACAATTCATAACCTTCGCTCTTGTATTCAATTAACGGATCTTTCTGACCGTAACTCCGCAAACCGACCGCTTCCCGCAAGCCATCCATTTGCTGCAAATGTTCGCGCCAAAGGGTATCAATTTGCTGCAAAATAAAGAACCGTTCCGCTTCTCGCATTAAACCGGGACGAATTTGATCCACTTGACCTTCTTTGAGGTCATAAGCAATGCGGACTTGTTCATAGAGGAAAGTTTTGATTTCGTCCATTGATAAATCTTCTAACTGAGACGGTTCCATATCCCGCAGCAGATAGACAAACTCTTTCACTTTACTGACTAATTTCTCCAAGTCCCATTCTTCCGAAGGTAAGTCAGGATTGATATAGTAATTTACGATATCATCCATCGTTTTTTCCGCATAAGTAATCACCTGTTCTTTCAGGTCTTGCCCTTCGAGAACCCGACGGCGTTCGGCATAAATTGCCCGCCGCTGGTTGTTCATTACTTCGTCATACTCAAACACCTGTTTTCGGATGTCATAGTAATAGGTTTCCACCTTTTTCTGCGCCCCTTCCAGAGAACGAGTCAGCATCCCAGATTCGATGGGAATATCTTCATCTACTCGGAACATTTGCATCAAGCCTTTGACGCGATCGCCCCCAAAGATTCGCAGTAAATTATCTTCCAAACTGAGGAAAAACTTCGTCGAACCGGGGTCGCCTTGACGACCAGCGCGACCGCGCAATTGGTTATCAATGCGCCGTGATTCGTGACGTTCAGTACCAATCACGTGCAAGCCACCGAGGTTGACAACTTCCTCATGTTCTTTATGAGTGAATTCCTCATATTCTTCGCGGATTTTATTGTAAACCGCCCGCAACTTTTGAATCACCGGATCTTGGGTCGGGGCTTTCTCCGCAGCGATCGCCACTTTATCCTCCGCTTCCAGTTCTTCTAAACTGCGTTCTCCATAAGTAGCCACCGCAAAATCTACCGCTTCTTTCAGCATTTTTTCCGCATTTGCGGATAATCCCGTGGGGAAAATTTGCGGAGAAACCTTCCAAGTTTTCACTTTTTGACCGGGAGCAAAGCCTTTCGCCGCCGAACGTTTTTGCGTACCCGGTACTTTGGCAAAACTTAACTCATCTTCAGTTTCCGGTTTGACAATTTTGGGCATCAAATACTCGCGCACTTTCAAGCGGGCCATATACTCCGCATTCCCACCCAAAATAATGTCAGTCCCCCGACCTGCCATATTAGTAGCGATCGTCACCGAACCCTTGCGACCTGCTTGGGCAACAATTTCTGATTCCCGTTCCACATTCTCTGGTTTAGCATTCAGTAATTGGTGGGGAATTTCTAACTGACTTAACAACTGAGAAAGCAGTTCTGATTTTTCCACCGAAGTCGTACCCACCAACACCGGACGACCTAATTCATGCATCTCTGCACATTCTTGGGCGATCGCCTTCCATTTCCCCTGTTCAGCCTTATAAACCACATCGGAAATATCCCGGCGTTGTGATTTCCGGTTCGTCGGAGTCACCGTCACTTGTAGATTATAAATCCGCTCAAATTCTGGTTCTTCCGTTTTGGCAGTTCCCGTCATCCCACCCAACTTGGGATAAAGCAAGAAAAAGTTTTGATAAGTAATCGTCGCCAAAGTTTGAGTTTCCGGTTGAATCGGTAAATTTTCTTTAGACTCGATCGCCTGGTGTAAACCATCACTCCAGCGCCGACCCTGCATCACCCGTCCGGTAAACTCATCCACAATCACCACTTCTTCATTACGGACGATATAATTCACATCCTTAATGAACAACTCTTTGGCTTTAATCGCATTAAAAACATAATGAGCCCAAGGGTCTTTGGGGTCGTATAAATCCTTCACCCCCAAAATTTCTTCCACCTTCTCAAAACCTTCATCAGCCAAAATCACATTGCGAGCCTTTTCATCCACCTCGTAATGCTGATCTTTTTCCAGTTTTTTGGCGATTTCCGTAGCTCTGTTGTACTTTTCTGTTGGTCGTTCCACCTGACCAGAAATAATCAAAGGCGTCCGCGCTTCATCAATTAAAATTGAATCCACTTCGTCAATAATACAGTAATTAAACGGACGCTGTACCACCTCCGCCATTGAAGTGGCCATATTATCCCGGAGATAGTCAAATCCTAACTCACTATTCGTGCAATAAGTAATGTCACAAGCATAGTTTTTCAGTCGTTCATTGGGGGACATTCCTTGCTGAATTAGACCTACAGTTAAGCCCAAAAAACGATGGACTTGACCCATCCATTCCGAGTCCCGACGGGCCAAATAGTCGTTCACTGTCACCACATGAACGCCTTTACCGCTAAGGGCATTTAAATAAGCGGGTAAAGTGGCCACCAGGGTTTTACCTTCCCCGGTTTTCATTTCCGCAATTTGTCCTTCATGGAGGATAATTCCACCGAGCAATTGCACATCAAAGTGGCGCATTCCTAAAACCCGTTTCCCGGCTTCTCGTACCACGGCAAAAGCTTCTGGGAGAATTTCGTCTAAAATTTCCTTTTCGTCAGCGAGGGTTTTAGCTTTGGCTAACTTTTGTTTGAATTCGGCGGTTTTACCTCTTAATTGATCGTCACTAAGTTTCTGGATTTGTTCCTCGGCGAGGTTAATATCAATCACCAAGGGCTTATATTTTTTGACTTTCCGTTCGTTAGGATCTCCTAGAATACTTTTAAGCATGGTATCGCAATTTATTATAGGTTGTAGGGGTTAATGGTGTCAAGTTTACTCACCGCTTATGTGAGGTTCAGACTATGTTTAATTGAGTGATTTTTCTCCTCTCAGGTTTTCCGATCTTATTGGTTCCTAGGAATATCCCAAAAACCCTGACTTAGACAGCTAAAAGCTGATGGGAAGAAGAAGTCACTCTTGACAATAGCCCGGAACGATCTTTACGATCGCTGATAGCTTCTGCCTGACATCGAATTTAATTCTAGCACTATCTTGCCCGATTACACCGATAGTCTGCTAGGGTCGGCTAACCCAGATGACCCATAGCCTTGACCTGCTGTGACTGAATCATCGCCAACCCTGATAGACCAGCGATCGCACTCTTCATCCCTACCCGGTTGCCGATGACTCACTCCCCAACCATGGGTGAAGCGAAGAACAACCAAGGGGAATCGCTTCTAGACCAGGAGGTTTTTTAGGAGGTTTTTATCGATCGCTGCGGTAAATTTACCCCTAACAAATTCCGCTGAATGCTGATATTAGACCTATTCTAAAATAACGTATCGATCCCCCCAACCCTCTTTTTAAGGGATGATTTTTATAAGGAAATCACTCTTGTATATTATAAGTAGACCGGCAGAAATAAATGCACCAAAGACCCCATGAGAAAAAAACTGTCATTCCCGCGAATGCGGGAATCCACAGCCTATCAGGGGGAAGCGAAAAGTGCAATTAATTATGTTCACCTACTTATTAGCTGATTTCCGTAAAAAATCAACTAATATCAACTGTTTTTTAGGAAATATTCACCAGAGAACGCCGTAAGATAATCATCTGTGAACCCACCACCGGACTGCGAGCCACTAAATTTTCTGCTCCATCTCTAATTTCCAGGATACTAAAGTCTAATCCTTTGACTTCTGCCAGCAGTTTACTAGCAAATTTATCCTGCTGTGACGTAGTTAAATTATACCAAATATCATTTAGCTGCACCTGCAAAAAACTGCGTTTAAAATCGGGATTAATTGATTTAATTAAGTCCTGAGAATATTCACGAGTTAATTGATTAACTTGATTCTCAATTGACGCAATTAAAATCTGTTCTGGAGTTAATGGTAATATTTCCTCTGTGATAGAATCATCGAATAGTTCTGGCTCAGATTCCGCGATCGCCTGCTCGGATTCCGGCGTTGTTTCCGTTTTGGTTTCCGGCGGTAATTCCGGCGGTAATTCGGCTTTTTCTGAGGTGTTTTCGGGGATTTCCCGTTCGGTGGATTCTGTCTCTTGTACTTCCGGTGGTATTTCCGATTCCTGGGGCGGATTTTCGGTGATTTCTGTCGGAGTTTCTGGCGGTAATTGGGCGATTTGTTCGGCGGGTTCTGGGGGCATTAATGTGGTAGTTGTCAACAGAATTACCAACAATAAACCAGCGATCGCACTTGTTAAACCCCAGTCGGAAAATTGCCGATTTATCCCTGCGGGTAAAAGGGCGCGAATCGGTCTTAAAACCTGGCGCACAGCGATCGGGGCTGGTGGCAACAATGGGGCAGTGGGGTCAGCTTCCAGTTTTTCCACCGTCCCTTCTAAAACAGCGATCGCACCCCGCAGCAATTTAATAACTTGCAACTTCACCACCGAAGGCTGGGGCGAGTTTCTGCGAACTCTGGGGTTTTCCCCTGGTTCTCGTCTTTCTGGTCTGGGTCGATTATTTGGGGGGTCTTGGCTCATAATTTCTGGGTCATAAACTTATGTAAAAACTCGGTTCCTGGACGGGAATTCCTACCGGGCAACATGAATCAAATATTAGACAAAAATGCAGAATTCTTAAAAGCCGATGGCGGTTTTAAGGGGGGTTGGGGGGATCGATCCGGAATTTTGCCAGAAGTCTATTATAGAAGAATCTTCCCATCGCTAAGGGAGTCTACCCCTATGTCAACTCAGCCTTTCACCAGCAAACTTTTCCGCTTGTCCGGTTTAGCATTACTCACCCTCGGTTTGGTTAGCTGCGGCAACACCAAAACCACATCAGTCCCTCCGTCTCCCACCGCAACCACAACATCCCCACCAACAGTGACCCCGCGCTACTTCTGCGGGCAAGACGCCCAAGGGACCTATACCACCTACGCGGAAACCCCCAAGGGAAAACAAGCCATCATTCGTTGGAAGTCGGAATATTTCAGCAAATCGGGATATACTCCCGAAGTGCGGTGTAAAGAAGCCTCTCCCAGATTCCAGCAAGCCGCCGACAATGGCCAGCTAGAGCATATCACTAACAGCACCCAGAATAACTTGCCAGTGGTCTGCTCCGCCAGTAACAAAACTGAAGCATGCGGCATGATGTTGTTTACCCTGCGGCCCGAAGATGACCCCGAAATCGTGAGACAAATGTTAATCGATTTGGGCAAAGGTGTGGCGATGGGGCCAATTCCTCAAAGTGGCAATTACAAGGTTTACATCCCCATGAGCGAGGTTCTGCAAAAGTTGCCCGTGGAATGATGGCAAACCGTAGGGGCAATCCGATGGCGGCGATCGCCCCGATTCGCACCCTCCTACCCTCGATACCCTCGTTCCCAGGCTCTGCCTGGGAATGCCCAACTAGAGGCTCTGCCTCCTGTGATTGATTAATTGCGACACGAGGCAGAGCCTCTAGACAACCGTTCCCAGGCACAGCCTAGGAACGAGAAAATAACGGTAGGGGCAATCCGATGGCGGTGGTTGCCCCAAAACCCCCAATTGAAATAACGAACCATGAAAAAACCATCAGCAATCATCCTCCTGGGTGCTTTACTACTCATCACCCCAACCCTGCAAAGCTGCAACATCGTGCCCAGTATTTCCCAGCAACAAATTAACCCCAAATTAACCCCAGAAGAATTACAGCAACTTGCCTCAGCTATTACGGTCAAAATCATCGGTGGTGAGGCTGGTGGTTCGGGAACTATTATCAGAAAAGTCGGCTCGACTTACACCGTAGTCACTAACCAGCACGTTTTGCAGGCAGTCCAGGGAACCAGTAAATATCGCGCTGAAACTAACAGCGATGATGAATTAACTTTTGTGAAAAATATCCGCATTCAAACCTCAGACGGATTAGATTATCCCGCTACTATTGTTAAAGGGGAAAATATCAACTTTCAGGATAAAGATTTAGGCTTACTGGAATTTAACGCGGATAGAACTTATGACGTGGGCACATTTGCTAAACCCGATGTGGCATTAAAACCAGGGGAAAAAGTCTGGGCAGCGGGTTTTCCGGCGGAACCCCCCCAACCCCCCCTTATTAAGCTAATCTTGTAGGGGTTTTGATTCATGCAGTAGAACCAAGCTTAATAAAGAAAAATCTTTCGATTGCAGTAGCTAGGACTTTAACCCCAGGGTATGGTTGCTTTTTGGTAGGTGCAAAGCCGACAATTTTGGCCACAGCTAAGACAGCATCACGTATAGAGATGATTTTTTTAGAAGATACTTTTTCTAACAGAATCACCTCAGACTCATCAAACAGAATACTGGCACTTTGGTCTGGGTTTTCTCTGACGGCATAAGTAAGAGCGAGAATCTGCCAAGCCACGACCGAATAAAAAGCCAAGGAGTTAATCAATGTCTGAATATCATCTTGCTTGTAATTTTTCCACCTGTAAAGCACCAGACTTAAGAGTGTAATGAAAGCGTTCTACCCGCCATCGCAGGGCATAAAATCGAGTCACCCTTTGGACATTACTGGTAGTGGCAATCGGAAGACTGGTCAGTAAATACCATGTGGCTGCATCTTCTGAACAGAAGATATCTTCGTTTGTTTTGGGATCGATACAACCGATCTCTTGGGCGACCACCAAAGATAAACCTTGGGTTTTATGCTTGTTGGCACTCAAATTTTTATCTGGATAAACATTGACTGCCCCTGCCCGTAAGCGAAGAATCAGTTCTACTTCCCGGTTTTGACGATAAATGCGTACTCGTTGGGTTCCATAGTCGGGCAAGTGAGACGACACATCGGGCAATTGGCAGACTATATTACTGCTGACGATTTCCAAATTACGAGCTTGATATACCCTGACGAGCAGATCTACATTTGTCTTTCGTTCGGCTTTAAAAAAACTAAAAACATCTCCTTCTCTATCTTCTACGGTCACAAAGCGTTTGCTCGATTGACTGGCTTGCTGATTGATGGCATTCAACCCCTTGAGCCATTTACTACTTTCTTTTTCTCCTTCTGGCAGGTCTAAACCTCCGTCTCGAGTCCAGTATTGTTGTCCTAAGAGTCCTAGGGGTAAACCTTGTTCATTGAGCAGTAGTACATTATGTTGCATCAATCCTCGGACATTCCCTTGTATTACCCCTAACCCAGACATTTTTTTATGTCCTGAGTAGTTGTAATAAGTTGTGTCTTGCGCGGCGATCACATATTCCCCAACCGTTGCTTCGGCTCGTTCCATCGTTGCCTGAATGTGTCCTGACAACATGATCTCTTGATTCATTTCTGGATGAGCAAATATACCCGCTACTGTTTGACGAAAACTGTTACCCATACACTGGGAAAAAGATAGATTCGGCTTGTTAATCGCCAAGTTGTATGCTTTTTCTAGACTTTTTTTACCTGGGGTCGAAATTTTCCTTGGGTGATAAACTCTGTCATGGGATGATTGCCTCAAGCACTCCGGGAATTTTCATCTTAGCTGATATAGCAATCCTATTTCAATCGTAATATTTTTGTCGGGGCAAATCCTTTTGCGCGGTGGCAAGCCCCTGCGCGTTTAGGGGTAAGCTCACGCTTGCCAAACCTGTTACCCCTACAATTCCACAACTGATATAGGACTGCTATATCGGATCAATCGCGGATCTACACGCAGAGGTTTGCTTAAGACCGTGAGTGTGTTGAGCAAACCCCTACAAGATTAGCTTATTAAGGGGGGGCAATTCCCCTCAGAACCCCCGGCGGAACCCCCCCAACCCCCCCTTGCTAAGGGGGGGCAAAGCCAACAAAGTCAAACCCTTGCTAAGGGGCAGGAGGGTATCTCCCTTAGTAACGGGGAGCAATTCTCCTCCGAATCCTCCTCAGAACCCCCCCTTAGCAAGGGGGGGCAGGGGGGGTTAGTCACCGAAGGGAAACTCTCAGAACCCCCCCTTGCTAAGGGGGGGCAAGGGGGGGTTATCGTCACCACCGGGGAAATATCCCTCATCCCCAACCAAGCCTTAGAACAAGGATATCAACTGGGATACACAAATCCCATCCAAAACGGCATGAGCGGCGGCCCGATTATCAACGGCCAAGGGGATGTCATCGGCTTTAATGGACGACATGGGAATCCCCTATTTGGCGACCCGTTTGTATATGCCGATGGCAGCAAACCCACGGACGCGGAACGGCAAAAAATGGTAGGACTAAGTTGGGGTTTGCCCCTGTCCGTATTGGCCCAAGCAGCCCCAGAAATGATGAAAGAAGTAGAACCAGCTTTCACGGGTCTGGTAAAACAAGTTTATGACAATGCCAAAGCCGTGACAGTTCGCATCGAGTCCCGGTCAAAATCCCAGCAACTGGATGCAGACCAAGGCTCTGGGGTGATTATTGCCAAAAAAGGGAAAACCTATTATGTGGTGACGGCTCGCCATGTGGTGCAATACTCAGACCAAAACTATCAACTCATCACCCCGGATGGTCGCCGCTACGCCCTCGACTATAGCCAAATCAAACAACAGGAAGGTCAAGACCTGGCATTGGTGCAGTTCACCAGTGACGCCACCTATTCTGTGGCTACTATTGCCGATTATCGGCTTCAAGCAGATGACCGCCCGTGGGTTTTTACAGCCGGATGGCCCAAGGGAGAATCTCTGATAAATCAGCGATTCCAGTTTACTGTAGGGCTGCGATTCAGTTCAGAAGCAAGCTCGTTGATTGCTCAAAACACCGCATCCCTCACCGAGGGTTATGAGATGGTTTATACCAATATGACCCAAGGAGGGATGAGCGGTGGGCCGGTGTTGGATACCCAAGGGCGAGTAGTGGGGATTCACGGACGGGTGGAAAGCGCAGAATTTGGCGGGGTGCAACTGGGGCTGAGTTTGGGCATTCCCGGAAATACTCTGTTAGGTCAGTTGCAACTGTGGGGAATCAAGCGGCGGTGGTTGCAAGTAGAAACCACCCCACCGCCAGAGGTGAAGAATAATACCGACTTGATTCAATCTCAGCTTGTCACCTTAAAAGAACCCCCTAAAAAAAATGCCCCTGCTAGGGATTGGATAAATTATGGCAACCAACTCTGGCGGGTGGGTCGCTCCGAGGAGGCGGTAGCAGCATTTGATAAAGCTATCCAGCTTGACCGTAAATCTTATGCGGCTTGGTACGCCAGGGGTTTAGCATTGAGGGCAGCAGACAAGTATAAAGAAGCAGTGCAGTCTTTTGAGCAAGCCATTGTCATTGACAACACAGCCTATGAAGCATGGCGGGAGAAGAGTGTTACGCTGTCACTTTTAAAACAACACCCAGAAGCTCTGGCATCTATTGACCAAGCCATTCAACGCCAAAATCAGGATGCCTTACTTTATATAAACCGTGGGATAATACTGCAAGAGTTAAACCGCCATCAGGAAGCGGTGGCGGCTTACACCAAAGCCATTGATATTAAACCCGATCCCTTCACTTACAACGACCGGGGTGTTGCCCGTTCTGACTCAGGAGATTTGCCGGGGGCAATAGCAGACTACAACCAAGCGATTAAACTCAATCCCCAGTTTGCCGAGACTTATGTCAACCGGGGTGCTGCCCGTTCTGACTCAGGAGATAAGCAGGGGGCAATAGCTGACTACAACCAAGCGATTAAACTCAGTCCCCAGTTAGCCGAGGCTTACAACAACCGGGGTGCTGCCCGTTCTGACTCAGGAGATAAGCAGGGGGCAATAGCAGACTACACCGAAGCGATTAAACTCAATCCCCAGTATGCCGATGCTTACAACAACCGGGGTAATGCCCGTTATCAGTCAGGAGATAAGCAGGGGGCGATCGCTGACTACAATCAAGCGATTAAACTCAATCCCCAGTTTGCCGAGGCTTACGTCGGTCGGGGTAGTGCCCGTTCTGACTCAGGAGATTTGTCGGGGGCAATAGCTGACTTCAACCAAGCGATTGAACTCAATCCCCAGCTTGTCGTGGTTTACGTCGGTCGGGGTACTGCCCGTTATCAGTCAGGAGATAAGCAGGGGGCAATAGATGACTACACCGAAGCGATTAAAATCAATCCCCAGGAGGCCGATGTTTACTTCGTTCGGGGTCTTGTCCGTGATGACTCAGGAGATTTGCCGGGGGCAATAGCTGACTACAACCAAGCGATTAAACTCAATCCCCAGTATGCCGAGGCTTACTTCAACCGGGGTCTTGCCCGTTCTAACTCAGGAGATAAGCAGGGGGCGATAGCAGACTACAACCAAGCAATTAAACTCAATCCCCAGGATGCCAATGCTTACTACAACCGGGGTAATGCCCGTTCTGACTCAGGAGACAAGCAGGGGGCGATAGATGACTACAACCAAGCGATTAAACTCAATCCCCAGTTTGCCAATGCTTACTTCAACCGGGGTCTTGCCCGTTCTGACTCAGGAGATAAGCAGGGGGCAATAGATGACTACAACCAAGCGATTAAACTCAATCCCCAGTTTGCCAATGCTTACTTCAACCGGGGTCTTGCCCGTTTTGACTCAGGAGATAAGCAGGGGGCGATGGATGACTACAACCAAGCGATTAAACTCAATCCCCAGTTTGCCAATGCTTACTTCAGCCGGGGTCTTGCCCGTTTTGACTCAGGAGATAAGCAGGGGGCGATGGATGACTACAACCAAGCGATTAAAATCAATCCCCAGTTAGCCTTGGCTTACTTAAGTCGGGGTCTTGCCCGTTATGACTCAGGAGATAAGCAGGGGGCGATGGATGACTGGACCGAAGCGATTAAACTCAATCCCCAGGATGCCTGGGCTTACTTAGGTCGGGGTCTTGCCCGTTATGACTCAGGAGATAAGCAGGGGGCAATAGCTGACTACAACCAAGCGATTAAAATCAATCCCCAGTTTGCCTTGGCTTACTTCAACCGGGGTGTTGTTCGTGATGACTCAGGAGATAAGCAGGGGGCAATAGCAGATTACACCGAAGCGATTAAACTCAATCCCCAGTATGCCGAGGCTTACAACGGTCGGGGTTGGGCTCGTTATAAGTCAGGAGATTTGCCGGGGGCGATCGCTGACTGCAATCAATCAATTAAACTCAATCCCCAGTTAGCCGAGGCTTACGATAGTCGGGCGTGGGCTCGTTATGACTCAGGAGATAAACAGGGTGGCATAGAGGATATGCAGAAAGCGGAACAGCTATTTTGCCAGCAGGGGAGCCCGCAATGCCAAACAGCAAAAGATGACCTCAAAAAGATGGAAGCTGGGAGATGAGGTTTTGGGAGTGTGGGAGTGTGGGGGGTGTGGGCAGTGTGGGCAGCCGCCATCGAAGGGTGGGAAGCCGCCATCGAAGGGTGGGCAGCCGCCATCGAAGGGTGGGAAGCCGCCATCGAAGCCGCCATCGCAGTGTGGGCGGTGTGGGAAGTGTGGGTTAATGATGTTGTGGCGATGACTCGTCGAAGAGGTCAACATGGTACAGACGCTCATTAAGCCGGAAACGGAAGAATACTTAATTTACCTGCCCAAAACCATTGGGCTTTACGTTACCCAAGAACAGTTTGCTGCCCTGGCAGCCAGCAATCGAGAATTGCGATTGGAAAGAACCGCGCAAGGAGAGTTAATCGTTAATCCACCAACGGGTTGGGAAACCGGAAAACGCAATAGAAGCATTTCTGGAGAGTTGTATATATGGTGGCGGAATGCAGGCAAACCTGGAGAGGTTTTTGAGTGCTCTACTGGATTTATTTTACCCAATGGTGCCAATCGTTCTCCCGATGCTTGTTGGGTTAGCCAAGAACGTTGGGATGCCCTGACTCCAGAACAAAAGGGAACTTTTGCTAATATTTGTCCCGATTTTGTAGTGGAGTTGCGTTCCGGTTCCGATAGTCTCATCTCCCAGCAAGAAAAAATGCGCGAGTATATGGACAATGGGGCTGTCCTTGGTTGGCTAATTGACCCGCAAAACAGAACCGTGGAAATTTATCGAGCGGGTTTGGAGGTGGAAGTCTTGGCAAATCCCTCCGAATTATCCGGCGAAGAAGTATTACCCGGTTTTCTGTTGGATTTGCGTGAGGTATGGGGTTGAAGTGTGGAAATTGTGGAAAGCCGCCATCGGAGTTTTGCGATCGCGTTTTTGCCCCAAATTAGAAAAACCCAAATTTCCTCGTTTTCTCGTTCCCAGGCTCCCGCCTGGGAATGCTTGTCTAGAGGCTCTGCCTCCAGATTAACAACATATATAAAAAAGTATTTTTTCCCAAATTATAGTTCCCCAAATAGAGGCGATCGGGTTTTTTTACAAATTCAAATTCACACGAGGCACAGCCTCTAAATAACCGTTCCCAGGCATAGCCTAGGAACGAGAATAAATTATGAGGATAACCGGCCAGATTATTGTATAAAATAAGTTAAACTTCCTTATGACTTACGCATTGACATTATATGTAGGGTGGGCATTGCCCACCTGACGCCATATATAGATTATAAATCCGATTTTTGCGGTGGTCCTGTTCCTATGACTCTAGAACAAGTTTTACAATTAGCCAAGCAACTTTCTCTTAGTGATTTCGCTTAATCGAGCAACTTGCCCCAGAAATGAGCGCGAGAATTGCCGCATAACCATTCCCAACCCCGTCGTTCTTTGTGGGGGATTTGTGCGGACTTGGGAACGGCACCTTCGGCAGAGGAAATTGATGATGCTGGCCGTGATATTTGGGCAAATTTTCAATAATTGTTGATGTTAGCAGAAAAAAGGCAGGAGAAATGGAAAATTATTACTCAGTTTCAAGGGTCAATGCAAATTGGGCTTATCCGATTTTAGCAACAACGGATATAGAAACCCGATTTTTAGAACTGGCGGAACAGTGGCGACGGGAAACCGGCATGATGTCTTTAGTTACAAAAATGTCCATGCACCCAGCTTACCAAAGAATAATTGGCATGGGTCAACCCGTTGTCCCGCTGATTTTAAGGGAATTAGAACAGGAGCCGGACCATTGGTTTTGGGCATTGCAAGCAATTACAGGGGCTAATCCGGTGCAGCCAGAACAGCGGGGACGGTTAACCCAGATGGCGGCGGCTTGGATACAATGGGGCAGAGAAAATGGCTACAGATGGTAGGCTTGAACCGTACCAAGAAGAAGATTTTCCTAATTTAGCTGCTACGGGATATTGCATCACCAGCAAGCGATCGCGATTGTATAACTGTTTTGCTTGGGCTGCGGGTGAAGATGACCGCTGGTGGAATCCTCTAGAATCAAATAATTCCTACTATTGGCCTGATGGGGTGCCTGCGGAAATGGCGATCGCTGCTTTTATCCAGGCTGATCAAACCCTGGGATATGAACCTTGCGAGAATGCCGACCTAGAATCGGGCTTTGAGAAAATAGCGATCTATGCGACCCCTGACGGAGAACCCACACACGCTGCCAGACAATTACCTAATGGCAAGTGGACCAGTAAACTGGGACGTTGGGAAGATATAGAGCATGAACTAGATGGTTTGACCAGTGAGATGTACGGATCTGTCAAGCAAATTTTAAAGCGACCTCTAGAATAAAATAATCGCGGCGTAAAATCTTCCCCAAACATAATGTGTGTTGACTCGTTCCCAGACAAAGCCTAGAAACGAGAAAAATATATCCGTAGGGGATGAACGCATTCCCGCAGAAGAAACCGGGTTTCTAGGTTCATACCGGGGCGATTCCGCAAAGCGGATCCCGAACGCGAATCGCGCAGCGTGCCGGAGGCATATCGTTTAGGGGGCTACAAGAAACCCGGTTTCTGAAAGCGTAAATTTTTTACGGGAATGCTTCGCCCGAACCCAAGATTTTTGGTTCACTAATCTGAAAAACGCTGTAATATTTAGCCGCATTTAATATTTATTCCTATGACCCTAGAACAAGTTTTACAATTAGCCAAACAACTTTCTCTTAGTGACAAAGTTCGTTTAATCGAGCAACTTGCCCCAGAAATCCAGCGAGAATTGCCGCCTAACCATTCCCAACCCCGCCGCTCTTTGTGGGGGATTTGTGCGGACTTGGGAACGGCACCTTCGGCAGAGGAAATTGATGATGCTCGCCGTGATATTTGGGCAAATTTTCCTCGGGAGGATATCTAATGTTGCGAGCCATCGTAGATACCCATGCGGTGATTTGGTATATTTTTGCTGACCCTCGTCTTTCTGTCACTGCCCAAGCCACAATAGAACAGATAGCGGCGGATGGTGACATCGTAGGTTTTTCATCAATTACCCTAGCTGAAATTATTTATTTAATCGAGAAAAGTAGAATTCCCTCTTCGACTTTGACTCGCTTGTTGGGAGAAGTTGACAGACAGGATCCGGTGTTAGTTGAAATTCCTTTCGATCGCAAAATTGCTCAAACCATGCTAAGTGTCGATCGCACTCAAATTCCCGACTTTCCCGATCGCATCATTGCGGCTACCGCTTTATATTGTGGGGTTCCACTAATCAGCCGCGATAGAAAAATTCAACTTTCCACCGTGAATACTATATGGTGAGCGATCGCCCCAACCCCCCTTAAAAAGGGGGGCTTTTGTTTTTACGGGATTTTAAAAGAGTCTTGCACCTTTTTCATTACCTGCTGGTCAGTGGGAAAATTAGCCACTTCGCCACTATAAGTAAGCTGGTAAACCGTGCCATTTTTCACTGTCCAAAAAGCTTGACGTTTCAGTTCAATTCCTCCCTCTTTAATCGTATAGATGACCGTATTTGCATCCCGATTATCCAGAGTAGTGCTATTGGGAGTATTCACTAATTTAATATTATATTCGCTTTCCAGTTGCGGGCGCAACCACTGCTCATAATATTGCTCTTTACTCAGGGGTTGAGGTAAGTCAATGATGGTCAAAGTAATGTTTTCTTGGTAGGGGTCAGAAGAGTCTTGTTTAGGAAATTGAAAAACGGCTCTGTCTCCTCCCACAGGCGGGTTAATTTCTTGCACTTCCCAATTACCGGGATATTGGAGGATAATCCCTTTTTCTGTTGTATAGGTGACATCTTTTATGTCATCTAAGTGGAAAAAGTTTCGCACTTCTGGGACACGAACTGCTACTATTATCCCCACAATTGTCACGATTAATGTAGCACATCCAATTTTATGATCCCGTGGCCATTGTAAGATTGACATAAGAGTAGATTGATTTACTTTCACAGTAGCATTAGTCCCAGAAGCAGCGGGTAAAGATACCGCTGTTGTCGGAACATTCGGCTGAGATAAACCTATAATAGCTTTTAAAGCTTTGGCGGCATTAGTGTATCTTTGCCGATAATCTTGGCGTACCATTGTATCAATAATATGGGCTAAATCGTCGCTGACTGTAGCATGATTTTGCCAGGATATTTCCCCGGTATTACTATCTTGGGGCAGTCCCCCAACTCTGGGGTCAGGATTTAACCCGGTTAAGGCTTGAATGGCAATAATCCCCAGGGCATAAACATCGCTATTCAGTTGCGGTTTACCCCCGGCTTGTTCATTGGGCATATAGCCTGGAGTACCGATCGCCACTGTCAGAGATGTAGTCTGCTGATGAGTGGACAAACTCCTAATTTCTTTCACCGCCCCAAAGTCGATTAAGACGATTTTTCCATCAGCTTGACGGCGGATTAAATTAGCGGGTTTAATATCCCGGTGAATCACGTTTTCCTGGTGAACAAAAGCGAGAACTGCTAAAGTATCTTTTAACAAAGAAATCACCTGAGTTTCGCTGAGTTTCTGACCGGGAATAATTTCTTGACTGAGAGTGTTGCCGGTGATTAATTCTTGAACTAAATAAAATTCCTGGTTTTCTTCAAAATAGGCCAAAAGCTGCGGGATTTGGTCATGTTTGCCCAATTTTTCTAAGATTTCCGCTTCTTGGGCAAATAGCTGCTGGGCTTTGGCTAAAACAGCGGGAGAAATTGTTGCCCCAGGGGACGGGGGCTGAACTTGTAAATGCTTGACTACGCATTGGGGGTGGTTGGGGCGTTGGGTATCCGCAGCAAGATAGGTTTGACCAAACCCACCTTGACCGAGTGGTTGTAAAATTTGATAGCGTCCTTTAAGGAGTTGGCCCTGCATCTGATTACTTGGGTGGTGGAATAAGTTCAATTTTAGATGAGGGAACCGGGAATTAGACTCAGAAACCGGGTTTCTTTCCCCCATCCCCAGAAACCCGGTTTCTTAAATGCCCCATCCGTTATCCCATCCGTTGCCAATCCGTTGCCAAATATAAGTTAATGGTGCGTTACGCTGCACTTCGTTCCGAAGGCAGTACCCTACGGGATCACTGTTATGTCCACAACAGAAACCCGGTTTCTTTTTCGGCAGCAACCAGAACCCATAAACCGGAAATCAGAAACCGGGTTTCTTGTTTGATATCACAGTTAACTGTTGTATGCCTAACAGAAACCCGGTTTCTTTTTGCACAGCAGCAACCAGAACCCAGTAACCCGGTTTTTTGATTGGCGCGATCGCCCATATTAATTAATAAGTAAAGTCGAATATTTTTTCAAAGTAAAAATTTATTTTTTATTTAAAATACCTAAAATATTAATGCTAAAATAGTCTCAGAATATCAATCAAAATCATACATGGCTAATTCAACCCCAGCCGAATATGACAGTCCTTGGAAAGAAGCCTTGGATTTATATTTTCCCGAATTCATGGCATTCTTTCTGCCTGAAGCTTACGCCGACATTGATTGGTCACGAGGATATGAATTTCTCGACAAAGAACTGCCAAAAATAGTCCGAGATGCGGAAGTAGGAAAGCGTCTAGCGGATAAACTGGTAAAAGTATGGCGGCGAGATAACTCTCAAAGCTTAGTCTTGATACATATTGAAATCCAAAGTCAATATGAAACAGATTTTCAGCAGCGGATTTTTGTCTACAATTACCGCATCTTTGACCGCTATCGTCTGCCCGTTGCTACCTTAGTAATTTTAGCGGACGAACGCCCCGCTTGGCGTCCCCAAAACTATGACTATCAAATTTGGGGAACTCAGACAAGCATACAGTTTCCCGTGGTAAAATTACTAGATTATGAAGCCAATTGGTCAGCCTTAGAAGCCAGTTCTAATGGGTGCATCTCAGTTAGGCAATAAGTAATTATACTCAATGAAAAGTTCCCTCGAAACAGTCCATAATTGAGGCATTGTTGACAACCCTTGACCCATGAATCCCCAAAAGCAGGCGCTCACTCCAGCAACACCTTGACGCGATTGCCGAAATTCTCTACCAGGAAGCCAACCCCTCTGACCTCACCACCCTTGAAGGCATTGAGAAAAGTGTTCGCTCTCTTGCCCAAGAACACCTCTTGCCTCAACTGGGAATTTTTTTATCCACACGGCGACCGACCGCCACAGCGGAAAACAACGCACCCTGACCAGTATCCTCGGCAAACTAACCCTCACTACAGCTCAAGCTCAACAACTGCAAGTTAAACCAGGAACTCGTTGGAGTCCATACTTTGAAAAGTGCTGTTGGACGGTCAGTGCCAATAGCTCCTACCAGAGAGCCGAAGAAGATATTGCGATGCTTACAGGGGTGAAAGTCTCCCACAGTACGCTGCAACGCTTTGTGCAACGAGAGGATTGGTGTGAGCTAAAGATAACTGAACCAATTGAGGAACTGAGCGCCGATGGCGGCATGGTTCGCCTTCGCACCGGGGCGGGTCAACCCGGAGAGTGGCGAGAATACAAAGCGTTAAATGTGCATAAGCAAGGGGGTGTAGCGTTCTTCAAGGATAATCAAGGACTACTGGAGTGGGTGAATGCCCAACCCCGTCAGGCACAGTTCACCTGCCTGGGAGATGGTCATGATGGGGTGTGGAACATCTTTAGTGGCATTGGTACGCCAGAGCAGCGGATTGAAATACAAGGGTTGGTATCACCTCATGGAAAATGCCCACAAGGTGCAGGGGACACCAGCCCAATTGAAGCCGATCCGAGCATTGCTGTGGCGAGGGGAGACCGAGAAGACGATAGACTATTTGCGCCAAGAGCAATTTCGGGGAGCCACAGGGTTGATCAACTACTTGTTGCATCACCAAAAGCGCATCATTAACTATGAGGCTTGGCAAGAAGCGGGACATTCGATTGGTTCGGGTCGGGTGGAGTCGTTGGTGAAACAAATTGGGTTGAGGGTGAAGTTGCCTTGGGCACAATAGACATCTCCGAAATAAAAACTATGCGGGATGATTTATGGTACAATAGAATTTTAGCGAGGATTATAGATGAGTAAATTAAAAGACTATCTGGACAAAAATCCCCAAGAAGCAAAAAGGCTATTAGGGATGGAATATGAGCAACTTATAGAACTGATTCAAGCCGCGCAGTTATTAGAGGAAAAAATCCGAGAGGAAAAAGAAAAAACTAAAATCAGGTTAATTAAAGGAGGTGGGGGGCGTCGCCAGAAATTATCTGTAGAGTCACAAATCTTACTAACTCTAATTTATCTGCATCAAATGCCGACATTTCAAATGTTAGGATTTTTGACGTAAGTGAATCGACAGCGAATGATATTTTCCATCCTTGGATAAAAATTTTGAGAGACTTACTGCCAGCCAGTTTATTAGAACAAGTCAAAAAAAACGAGAGTGACTGGGAGTGGATCGAAGAAATTCTGCTGGAAGTTGAGTTAGTAGTAGATAGCTATGAACAGCCTCGGGAAAGACCTGTAGACAGTCAAGAGCAGAAAAAATATTATTCGGGAAAGAAAAAAACACATAGCTTTAAAAATCAAGTAATTGTCATGCCAAACGGGAAAGAAATAGTAGATGTAGTTGTTGGTTATCCCGGCGCAACAAGTGATATTACATTGTGGAGAGAAAGAAGGAAGGAACTAGGAAAAGAGCAAAAATACATAGGGGATCTAGCTTATGTAGGAGAAGCAGCAATTAATACACCGCATAAAAAACCAATTCATCAAAAGATATCGGTGGAAAAAAAAGAAGAAAACCGATTAAAAGCCAAAGAAAGGATTGTGGTCGAACATTTAATAAGGCTGATAAAAATTTATCGAGTTGCGTCAGAAAGATTTCGGTTAAATCGCCAAAATTACGAATGAGTTATCTTAACAGTATGTGGACTAATAAGATGGCGAATAGGAGCCATTGTCATTAGAGCTAAGAATTGTGAATAAATTTTGTAATAAATGCTTGGCATTCAGAAACAAAATTGATTAATTATTATCAACAAAAATCAAAAAGCCTATGAATTCGTTACTTTTGGAGAACCAGGCACAGTAGTTATAGAAACCTCAAAAGTAGCCATAGAGGGTATTTAGGGATTTTCGGAGATGTCTAATGGCTACCGGAGAATGTGCCCAAGGTGCTGAAGCATCGCTGTGCGTACCTGAATGGGGCATTCGCTGCTTAATTACCTCCAGCAATATAATATACTTTTCCTGAGTAAGTAGGTAGGTGAAAAAAATCAAAACTAAGTAAAGATATGTTAAGAAGATAGGCCAGACTTAAACTTAACCCGTTTGGCTGTATAGTTTCCCTCTGCGCTTCGGGTCTCTACACCTGCCATAACCGCATAAGCTAGGTCTAGTTCATCTTCAAACATACGTCCGGCCAATTCATCACGTTTCAAATGCTGCCACTCTAATTCAATTTCGTTCATTTCAGAACAGTATTTAGGGAGTAAAAAAATGTACAATCCTTTCTCTTCCCATGAAGACCATTTCTTTTGAACTTCTAAACTTTTATGAATCGGACCATTGTCTTGCACTATTACTCTAATTCGTCCGGTTTTGGTTAACGCTTCCGCCGCTTCATCCGCTTCTATTTCCATCATTTTCATATAAGATTTACTGGTAAAACTTCCAATAGCAAGGCCATAATTAAAGCTCACTTTTGGTTGCATTATTCCTAAAATGCTCAGTCTTCTCCCTCGTCTTGGCGTTTGTTCCTGACGTTTCTGTTCCTTGGACGGAAAATAGGTATAACCGACTGAACTCCATAAACAAAACCCCGACTCGTCTAAATACTTGATAGTCAATTTCTCCCGCTGCTGCGGCGAATTCCAGCATATCTAGATCGGCTTGTTTTATCTTTTTTTCTTCAGGGTCTTGCTTACTTTTATGACTGATTCTTGTTCGTTTGCAAATTATTCCCTTTTTTTTTAGAACCCGTCTGAGGCGATCTGGACTTAGGTAAACTTGCCGTTCTGCCGCCAGTTTTTTAGCCAGTTGTTTACTGTTGTAGGTGCGTGGCTCCTGCCTAAGACATTCTTCTACATAAGCTATATCAGCCTCTTTCCACTTCGGTTTGTTTCCGCGCCCCGGTTTGTCCCACAGTCCCCCTAGTCCCTTCTTCTCCCAACGATGCAGTGTGTCCCTGACTCTCTCAACAGACCAGTTAAAGTGACTCGCAATCTTTTCAACATACCATCCATCAGCATTCAACCGGACAACGGAGGCTCTATCTTTTACCCTTTGAGGTAGAGTGGTTGCCTTTCTAAGTTCAAACAAGGTTCGATCTTCTTCCGGGGTCAGAAATACTCTCAGACGAGCGCCCATAATTTTTTCCTCCAACGAGCTGACTGGTCTTTACTTATCTTTACATACTTTGGATTTTTTGTACCTACCTACTTATATATACTTATCTCATAACTGAGATGCACCCTTTCTAAGATTATTTTTCATCAATTGTGAGGTACAGTGCTTTGGCTAATCGCACGACGCCGCCATTGGGAGGTTTAATCTTTTTAGCCATTCGAGGTAGCCGTTCCAAAATATTGTTAATCAACACGCTACTACTGCTTTTTAGCAAATTGCTGAACTCATTTCTTACTTCTTTGCTGTCTGATTTGAGTGTTTTTTCAGCTTTATCCTGCACAAAATAATCGATATTAAACAGTTCTACTCCGGTTTCCGAATGAATCATCGCCAGCCATCGCAAATAATCTTGACACCAGTTATTAATTTCCTCGATCTGCTTATGCTCACTCTTCAGTTTAGCGCGATCGAAAAACTTTAACGACCAAGGGACAACATTCGGTCCCTTGCTTTCGATCGCATATTCCAAATCGTGAGCGATCGCATAATTCCAGACAAAAGCAAATCGAGCCGCATTTTCCAGCTTCTTCTTAACTTTATCTTCATCTGGAATATCGCTCCATGTCACCGCGTTTGCTTTTTCGCGGCTGATCAGAAACACCTGATTTCGTTGATTGTCGTTTTGATTGTTGTTGCCAATTTGCAAAAAATCTAGCAACGCTAAGGCTGCATAAAGTTCTAGAAAATGAGGCGTATTGCGCTGTTCACTGCCTTCGGGCTCAGTGTTAGAAACCTGAGTAAGTCCCGGCGTTCCCAGCAGATAGAATCGATCGAATTTTAAATCTTTATTCGTCGCATAATATCGTAAAGCGGCCTCACTTCTGAGAATAAATTCTTCAGACTTCGCGCAGATTTTGGCTTGCGGAGACTTTTGTTGCTCTGATGTTGTAAATTGAAAGTAAGGCAACATAAGCACTCCGCCCACCTTCACACTATTCCGCAGTTTTTCTGCTTGCAACTTATTTAACAGTAATCGACCCAAAGTCGGAAATCCAGCCGCTCCGGTGCCACCAAAAATCGAACCGCAGAGAAACACCCTCGGTGCTTTTCCTGTAGCTACATCTGCTAAAATTTTGTCAATAAACTTTTGCCAATTACTTTGGTTATGCCGATCTCCAATGACCCGAGTTATAAACGCCGCACCAACTGCGGGACGGCCATGAAATCCCCCCCCAAGCTCGTCATCTCTTTCGTCTGAAGAATATAAAACATGAAATAAGTTACGCACTCGATCATTTTCAGGATAACTATGGTAAAACTCTTCTTGAAGCTTAACCTTGTTTTCACCCGATGTAGACTGTAAACATTCTTCAAGGTATTCGATTTTTGACTGCATCAAAGGCAGATCATTATTGCCATCAAAAATTTTGGAGCATTTTTCATAGTTGTCAATAGTTTTCTTGGACGCCGCTATATTGCCGTTCGCTTGATCTTGATCTACAAATAAAACGTTAATGTTTTCTGAATTATCTGATCCACTGACTGAATAAATTCCTGCTGCCGCTAAATGGGCAACAGCTTCGACAATTTTACCACCAGTTCCGCCAATAGCGATAATATACAGAGTCATCAGTCTAGTTTATCCTCAAAAAACGTTGCAACCATTGAGCACCAGGAACTACATAAGTCAGCAGCAAAGGCGTACTCACTGCTGTAGCTAACCAAAAATTGATCGCCATAATGATGACTAAACTCCCTAACATTGAGGGAATTGCTTCAGGAATAGTTTTTCCATAAGAATGTAGAGATAAACCGGCAATACAGATGGTAAATATGAAGATTACCCACCAAATCAATTGACCAATGCTGGTGTCTTCTTTAGGATAGAACTTCGGTCGGAAATAAAAAACAGCGATCGCCCACCAGATTGCTGCCGCGATCGATGAAGCCCAGAATACAATCAAAGCGGCAGGACCATAATTATTCTTCACAAATTCATCAGGTTTGATTGCTGTCAAAGGAATCATGCCGGTAGAAAATAACCAACCACCTATCTGGAGCAAAATAAATCCCAAAAAAATTGCCCCGAATAGCCGACATATTTCCCACCCTCGCGCTTGAATATCATCGGTCATTTTTTGAAATCATGTTGACTTGTGATTATCGAGTCTGATTTTTTTTAATGATTCTTTTATGCAATAAATTTGATGAATTTGTTATTCTTTTTTAGAGAGTATTCATATTTTTTTTTTTTCTTCTGTATATTTTGCTACATTTTACAAAAATTTACATTTAAAATTTATCGCTGCCTGCGAGGGAGCAAGGAATTACCATGAACAAAGCCATCTATGCTGTAGGAATCACCATCCTGTCCTTAACTCTGACTGGCTGTATCAAGCAAGATAACTGGGAATGCACCCTGCCGACCACCGGGGAACTGGAAAACCAGGCATCAACATCAGTATCAATCACCCCGATCGTTCAAATAGACGGCACCCCATCCATGCAAGGGTTTGTTAACATTCCCGACAGCCGCTATATCCGCACCCTCCGTCTGCTGGACATGGCGACCACCACTGCCTTTTCCCAGTCTCAACCCCCCAGATACTATCGTTTTGGCATCAACCGAACGCGCTTAAGCAAAGAAACATCTACTCGAATTGCCCAAAGTCCTTGGTTTTATGACGGCAGCAGCGAGTCCTTTCTTGATGCGCGAATTGACAAAGCGGTGGAACCGATAGACGACACACCAGTTAACGAAGTTTATATTGTTGTCACCGATTTGTATCAACAAGAAGGGGAAATGACGGCGGTACTCAATAGCTTAAAAACCAACTATTTAGACAAAGAGTATGCCGTAGGAATTTTGGGAGTGCGGAGCGAATTTGATGGCATTGTTTACGACGTGGGTTTAACCAATGAGTATTTTGATTATACGACAACGCCTAATAAACCGGAAACCTTTCACCCCTTCTATGTAATGGTTTTGGGGACTTACGAAAATGTCGCCAGTTACTTCGCTCGCCTCAAACAAGCCAGCCAAAGTGACGGACTCAATTTTAGCGATGACCAATTTGTAATTTTTTATCATCGCCTAGTAGAACAACCCTCATTGTTAAACATTGAATCGGATATCTTGGAATCAAATCTAGCAGGAATTGAACGTCAAGTCACAATTAATGATGGCAACGTGATGCTCCTGGTGCAAAACGAGCGAAACATCGAACGGCTGATGTTCAAAAATACCGACTCCGCTGAACAATGGCAAGATATTCAGTACGAATTTGCACACAATCCTTTACCTTACGTTTTATCTGTATCCCCTGATTTTCAGCTAAAATTAGGCGGAACATTTAATAATGATAGCCCCGATTTTGAGGATATAGATCAAAATGCCGTAGCAGAATTTATGCAAGCCAGTAATTGGAATATTCAAGAAAATACCATAGATTTTTCTATGTTGTTTAATTCCCCAAAGATGGAAACAGGTGTTTACAAAATTACTGTGGATGTTGTGCCAACATCAATCACCGGACGAAATTGGTGGCCGAAATGGAATTTAGCCGAAAAAGATAAATTTGATGGCTCAAAAACTTATAATGTCTTGCCATTTTTAGAGAACTTGCAAGCAATCACTTTTCAAAAAATTAGCGAATCTCCCGATGGTAAAATTGCTAAGTTGTGCTATGTCCTGCATAAAGAGAGGTAAAACAGCGGGTTCAGAAACCCGGTTTTTTAATTAAATTTTGGGGTTTGGGCAAAACTTATGGCAAAAACCGGGCTGATTGGGTTTATATTTTATATAGTCCTACAAGCGCGATCGCACTGAGTCCTCATGTATTGCCCAATGCAACTAGACTGTCAATCCATGACCGGGGTAATTCACAATTGCCCGAATGTGAAACAATGCCTAGAGAATTCGCCGCTAGATAGAAAAGAAGCCCTGCGGCTTTACTTTCTCAACTTGGGGGTCAGCCCTGAAGATATCAACATTCAAATCGACCCCTTAAATCCGAGTTTTATTTTTTCCTCATTTTCCCCCAGACAGTGCTTTAACTACAATCGGGATTATGCCACCAGAGATACAATTATTTTTGGCCAACCGATTGATTGGCAAAATCAGCGCTTGGGTGGACTTCATTACTTTGATGCATTGACCGTGGATCAGTTGCAAGAATTGCTCGATCGCGGCTTTGCCGATCCCGCAGAAAGACAAAATTGTTCACCCACCATTGGGGAAATTTTTCAATTTGGTCAAGCCCAAAAAAGTAAAGGGTTTGAGTGGACTTTTCAAGGCTATGTCATCTCCCCAGATCGCGAAGATTATCGCGTCAGTATTGATGGCATTGAATGGCGTGGGGATGCTTGTTATCAAATCATTGCCGATTTTGAGGCGATCGCCCAAGATGCGGATGAATTAGACATTGACCCCAACTTCCTTCGCGCTTGGTGGGATTAGATAGCTGTGTTGCTACGTTCGTTGTCTTTGGTTCGTCTTGGGCTGTGATTCTGTTTTCGTATTGGCATCAAACACCATTGCTTGGCTTACGGTGATTTTTCCCTTCCCAGTTTCTTTTAACCAACCTACACAGGAAAAGGGGATGGGGTCAACCGCTAAACCACCAAAAGTCAGCCGCCAACAATCCGATTGATTGTTGTGTCTGACTCTATGGCACAATGAGAACGACTAATTATATATATTGTAAGATTTAGGTAATTTCGTGAGTCCGACAGCCCTAGCAAGCCCCAACCCGACAACAACTTCCCGTCGCGCTGTTTTTCCCTTCACCGCCATTGTCGGTCAGGAAGAGATGAAATTAGCGCTCCTGTTAAACGTGATTGACCCCAAAATTGGCGGTGTGATGATTATGGGCGATCGCGGCACGGGCAAATCGACCACTATCCGCGCCTTAGCCGATCTGCTACCGGAAATCGATGTGGTTGCTGACGATCCCTTTAACAGCGATCCCAGAGATCCTGAAATGATGAGCGATATGGTGCGCGATCGCCTAGCCCACCACGAAGAACTGCCGATCGCTAAGAAAAAAGTCACAATGGTAGACCTGCCCCTAGGCGCCACAGAAGACCGAGTTTGCGGCACCATTGACATTGAAAAAGCCCTATCCGAAGGGGTGAAAGCCTTTGAACCAGGATTACTAGCCAAAGCCAACCGGGGCATCCTCTACGTCGATGAAGTCAACCTGCTGGACGATCACCTGGTGGATGTCCTCCTCGACTCCGCCGCCTCTGGTTGGAACACCGTAGAACGGGAAGGGATTTCCATTCGTCACCCAGCCCGGTTTGTCCTCGTAGGTTCTGGCAACCCCGAAGAAGGAGAGCTCAGACCCCAACTGCTCGATCGCTTCGGAATGCACGCGGAAATTCGCACCGTCAAAGATCCGGCCTTGCGAGTGCAAATTGTGGAAGAACGGTCAAGCTTTGACCAAAATCCCCAAACCTATCTGGAAAAGCACGTCACCGAACAAGAAGCCTTGCAAAAACGGCTGGTAGAAGCCCAAACACTTTTATCTTCCGTGACCATTGACTATGATTTGCGAGTCCAAATTTCTCAGGTTTGTGCTGAATTAGATGTAGACGGTTTACGGGGAGATTTAGTCACCAACCGCGCCGCGAAGGCGATCGCCGCCTATGAAGGTCGCACCACAGTCACCGTAGATGATATTCGTCGGGTTGTCACCCTCTGCTTACGTCACCGTCTGCGTAAAGACCCCCTAGAATCCATTGACTCTGGCTATAAAGTACAGAAAGTATTTTGTCGCGTCTTTGGCATTGAAATGGCGGAAGAAAGTTAATTGTTAATTGTTATTCGTTGTTAGTTGTTGGTTATTGCCCCCCTTTGAAAGGGGGGTTTAAGGAGTTATTGGTGGGTAGGGATTCTTTTGTTCGTTATTGGTTGTTAGTTGTTGGTTATTGGTTGTTAGTTATTTATTCGGGCATCTAGCCCTAATAACTAATAACTAATAACCAACAACTAATAACGGACAACTAATAACGAACAACTAATAACGAACAACTAATAACTAATAACATAATGATGCAAAAACGTATCTTAGGATTAGATCCGGGATTAGCCAGATTAGGGTTCGGGGCAATTCTTTGTCAAGAAAATCAAGCAAATCAAGCAAGTCCAAATTTAACCCAGGTATCACCGATTGATTTTGGCATTATTCAAACCACATCCAGCCAAGAATTAGGCGATCGCCTCTGCACCATTTATGAAGATTTACACGCTTTAATCAACCAAATAAAACCCAACCTAGTTGCCGCTGAAAAACTCTTTTTCTACCGCATGGGCAACACCATTTTAGTCGCCCAAGCTCGCGGAGTTCTCCTATTAGTTTTAGCCCAGCATAAACTGCCCTTAGTTGAATATACCCCCGCCCAAATTAAACAAGCCTTAACCGGCTATGGCAATGCGGAAAAACATGAAGTTCAAGCCGCCGTTGCCCGAGAACTAAACCTCCCGGAAATTCCCCGCCCTGATGATGCCGCCGATGCTTTAGCCGTGGCTTTAACCGCGTGGTGCGATCGCTCTCTATAACAAAATTTACTAAGTTTTACTAAGTTTTATTCCATAGTTTATTTATTATTGGCGATTATTGGCGATTATTGGCGATTATTGGCGATTATTGGCGATTATTGGCGATTATTGGCGATTATTGGCGATTATTGGCGATTATTCGTGATTACTCGTGATTACTCCTCCGCTGCCCGCTGCCTCGATCCCTTCTGTCCTCCTTGCCTCGCTCCCCCGATCCCCACGCCGCCGCTTCCCTGCACAAAAGCACCGCTACAAGTAACGATTGCTAAATGCGTCTTGGCATCCCATAACCAAAAACCGAGACTCACAATCTCTGATATAATCTTCTGATATAATCTCTGATATATTTTCTCATAAGTTAGCGTTTAAGTTAGGGTTTTGACTCCCATAGTTACCGGGAAAAATGGATTATTGCAATCACCCACTCAAGGGAATTTTTTTAACGAAAAATCCCCAAAAAAAAAGCGGGAAAAAATCTCCTTCCTAGGAGTCGAGGAAAAATTTCCTCAACTGATTTTTAACAGAAAAAAGCAGCAAAACACTCATCCCAATTGAATCTCAGCCTACCGAGAAACAATGAGCCAACCCAAAAAGGATCCATGCCCCCTGGTTAAGTCCATAGTTCGATGCCCCTTGACTCAGCATGAGTAAAATTCACCATCCGAGTCATAAAATCGTAACACCACACTTCAGACCTTTATTCGTTGCCAACTGTTCGATTAGGGAAGTGGACAGTTACAATCGAAGTAAGAGATATTCTCGTCACACCTTGAGTCAGTTGTGAGTGTAAGGGGGTTATCGTTGGCGATTTTTTATAATTTTGGTCGGCGACTCTGCAACCCCTGGGATAACAGCACCCCAAAAACAATGCTCGGATACGGATAGCTTCCGAATCACCTTCTCTCAGGTGAAAGTTAGAACTTTGGGTCTGATGGCAAACAAATGAACAAGGCAGCTATAGTTTGGAAGATAAAGCTTCTTTGGAAGATAAAGCTTCTTTGGAACCGTATAGGTTTAGTCCGATTCTGAACAAAAACCGAAAAAAATTCTCTCATAGGAATAAAACATCGCACCCAGAATTATTTTCCCTTGGACTTAATCAGGGTCATATGGGCGGATTGGTCAAGAGATCGTCAGTCATCTTTAATGCTTTAATTCCTGTTAGAGATCGATCGGGCATTCACCGATGTAGATATCTCACCGAGACCATGAATCGGCAGAGCGGACAATGTTGGATCAAGGAGAATAGCAAACGGTGACAACCTTTGCATATTTACTAGGAATAAGTCATGCGAAATCAGCAACCAAATCATCATTCTATTGAGTTTCCATCAACGCCAAGTTCGCTCTTATTATCAGGGGCACAAGACTTGGGACATTTAGCTATGATGGGTGTTGCCCTCAATGGGCGAATTATTCATTGGAATCATGGCTGTGAGAGGCTATATGGATGGTCCAGCGCTGAAGTGCTTGGTCAAAATGCGGATCTGTTGTTGAAAACCCGTTTTGCGATCGCCGAAGCGGAGGTAAAAAGACACTTATTCAGTGAGGGTCATTGGGAAGGGATACTGTTTCAATGTAAACAAGATTCATCCCCCCCATCCCGACCTAAAACACTTAAAAAAAATCGCATCCAAACCCCATCTAATAAAAGCGATAGCGCATCCGCGCCGCTTCGCGAACGCCAGGAAAATTTGCAAGAAATTACCGTGGCGAGTCACTGGACGGTAAAACGAGATAGTCAAGGTGAACCATTCGCCTATTTAATCGTCAATATTAATATTTCTGGAATTACTTTAGGGTTGGCTCAGAACAGTTCTGAAACTTCTGCCAAAACATCCTTAATTTCTGCTAATCATAAACCAGTAAATTCTCAAATATATAGCCAAACCCCCCCGTCAGGTTTATCGGTCTATAGATTATCCCAAACCTGGCCAGAACCAGAACACTTACTCAGCAATTGGATTTCTAACATTCCTGGAGCTATTTACCGATCCAAAATTCAAAAAAAGCCTAAAATAGAATTTATCAGTGAAGCAATATTTGAGATTATTAAGTATTCAAACGAAGAAATTATTCGTCAAGAAAATCATAATTATTATGATTTGATTTATGGTGAAGATAGAATCGTGGTCGAACAAACTTTTAACAACATCAGTCCCAAAAATCCATCATTTTCTATCGACTATCGGTTGATCGCCGCCGATGGTCAAATTAAATGGGTCCATGACCAAGGCCGGGGAATCTTTAATAAGTCGGGGGAAATGCTGTATGTTGATGGGGCAATTTTTGAAATTAACGCTCGCCAAGAAGCCGAAGAACAATTAGTCAAATCTCATCGAAAAATAATCAATATTCTAGAAAGTATTAGTGATGGTTTTTTTGTAGTAGATAAATACTGGAATTTTAGCTACATTAATCTACGAGCCGAAGAAATATTTATGCTCGATCGCGAACAATTAATCGGCCAAAATATTTGGCAAGAATTTCCTGGTTTATTAGAAACCATTGGCCAACAATGTCACCAGGCGATCGCGGATAACACCAAAGTTCATTTTGAAGTCTTTGAACCTTTACTTGGGATTTGGTTAGATATCCGAGCCAACCCTCATACCGTGGGATTGTCGGTTTATTTTCAGGATATTACAGAACGCAAAAAAACCGAAGCAATGCTTTGGGAACGCGCCCACCTGAGTGCATTTAGCGCGGAAATGGGTCTAACCTTGGGACAAGGAGGATCTTTAGCAAACCTATTGCAACATTGTGTCGATGCGATGGTGAAATATTTGGAAATCAGTTCGGCGAATATTTGGATCTTTAATTCCGTGGCCAACCTGCTAGAACTACGCGCCCAAGCCGGACATTTGTTAGATGAGAGCATCTTTCCCAAACGCTGTCCTCCCGGTGATTCTTTAGTCTGGAATATTGGCCAAAAACGTGAACTGGTGATGGGAAATTTTTCCAACATGAGTGGGGCTTTAAAAGAACTGTTTTCTAATAGTTGTTTACTGCAAGCCAATTTCGCCGGTTATCCTTTAATCCTTGAAGATCGGTTAGCGGGAGTGATGATTTTATGTAGTCGTGAACCGTTTACCGATTCGATTCAAAGTGCCTTGGGATGGGTGGCTCAGGCGATCGCCGTGGCCATTGACCGGGCTTGGGCTAGGGAAGCGTTACTCTCTCGTCGGGAAGGCTTGCTGTTCCGACTAGCCAGCCAAATTCGCAATTCTTTGGACTTGGATACGATTCTGGAAACCGCCGTGACGGAAATTCGCAGCTTATTAAAAATTGACCGCTGCCAATTTGTCTGGTATTTCCACAATCCGATCCAATCTTCTCTCACCGTCACCCATGAATCACGACTTCCCGAACTGCCCAGCTTGTTGTGCGAATATCCGCCGAAAAAAACAGGGCCTTTGGCGTATCGAATTAAGCGTCTCGAAGCCTTGCGCGTAGACGAAGTGATGACCCAGGACAATTTAGATGAAGATACACGATCGCTGATGAGTGAAATGGGCATTACTTCCGTTCTGCTTTTACCCTTGGAAACGCGATCGGGACAGCTAGGGGCTGTGGTTTGTAGTCATTCTAGCGGGCCGCGTCCTTGGACTGATAGCGAAGTGGAACTCTTACACGCCGTTATCGATCAAGTCGCCCTCTCCATTGACCAAGCGGAACTCTACGCCCAAACTCATGCCGCAGCCTTGGCTGCCCAAACCCAAGCCCAACAACTCAGCGAAGCCTTACAAAACCTCAAACAAACTCAAAGCCAGCTAATTCAAACGGAAAAAATGTCTGGTTTGGGGCAAATGGTGGCGGGAATTGCCCACGAAATTAATAACCCCGTCAACTTTATTACCGGCAACCTGGTTCACACCAAAAACTACGTGGAAGACTTGCTGGGTTTGATGGAATTGTATCAAAAAAATTACCCGGATCCGGTGCCAGAAATTCAAGAAGAAGCGGAAAATATCGATCTGGACTTTTTAATGGAGGATCTGCCCAAAATCTTAGCCTCGATGGAAATTGGCGCGGAACGAATTAGTCAGATTGTCTTATCTTTACGCAATTTCTCCCGTTTGGATGAGGCGGAAATGAAGCCGGTGAATATCCATGAAGGAATTGATAGCACTCTGTTGATTTTACAGAATCGCTGCAAACCCAAAGGCAAAAATTCCGGAATTGAAATCATTAAAAATTATGGAGATTTACCGAAAGTAGAATGCTATGCCGGTCAACTCAATCAAGTCTTTATGAATGTGTTGGCCAATGCAATGGATGCACTGGAAAATCAACCGAATCCACATATTATTACCATTACCACCGAGGTAGTTCAACCCACCGAATGCATCAAACCTTCTCAGGTGGCGATTCGCATTCAGGATAATGGCCCTGGCATGAGTGAGGATGTACAAAAGCGGTTATTCGATCCATTTTTTACCACGAAGCCCGTCGGTAAGGGAACTGGTCTGGGGATGTCGATTAGTTATAAAATTATTGTGGAGAAACATGGCGGGATTATTGAATGTCATTCAGAGCTTGGTCAAGGAACTGAGTTTTTGATTCAAATTCCCATTTCTCAGTCAAAAGTCGTAAACAAATAAATCTATTGATTGGGGAGAAATTGACCGATGAAACGAGTTTTTACCTTGGGGCCTGCCAGTGAATCGCCGAAAATCATTGAGTATTTTTGTCAAACCGCTGATGGCTTTCGCCTGAATGTGGCTCATCTTAGCTTAGAAGGATTAAAAACATGGTTGGATCGGCTGTCGAGCATTTTTTACAACCAGGGAAAAGTCTGGCCGGTGATTTTAGATTTGCAAGGGGCTAAAATGCGAATTGGTCAGTATCCATCCCAGGCAGAAATTCCGGCAAATGTTTGCTTATTTTTTGGAGAAGTTTCTGCATCTCCTGATTATTTACCTGTGCCACATCTCGATCTATTCCAGGTTTTGCAAGTCGGGGATATCCTTTCCCTGAATGACGATCGCCTCAAAATTAAAGTTACAGAAGTTGGTCAAAGGCAAGCCACCGCTGAAGTTTTAGTCAATGGTTCATTAAGTGCTTATAAAGGGATTAATCGACTGGATCATCCGGTGCCTTTTACACAGGTAGGACAACGCGATCGCGCTGCCATTGAGTTAGGATTACAGTATGAGTATGTTCAATTTGCTTGCTCATTTGTTTTGGATGGCACCGAAGCCGAACACCTCAGACCATTGACTCAAGACCGCCAGTTAATTGCCAAAATAGAACGCCCTGAATCCATGCAGTTTCTTCAGGATATCGATGGGAATTTTGACGACTTATGGTTTTGTCGTGGGGATTTAGGAACCCAAGCTGGTTTGCGGGTTTTGGGAGCATTGCAAGCACAGTTTGTCGCCCAGTTTCCCCAGTTATCTAAACCCAAATTCATCGCCGGCCAAGTGCTGGAATATATGACCTATTTTCCTCAACCTACCAGAAGCGAAGTTGTCCATTTATATGATTTAAAAATAGCTGGATTTGATGGGATGGTACTCTCCGATGAGACTGCTATTGGTCAATTTCCTGAAAAAGTGGCTGATTTTTTGCAGGATTTTTTTACGGATTAAATATATTTAAATATATTTAAATATATTTAAATATATTTAATTGATTTTCATAATTAAATATGACTTAATTATTCCGCGCAAATAGCAGCAATATTTTTATTATTAGCAAACCCGCATAAACCTTGATAAAATTTTCAGAAAATACAATTTTTGATAGTTGGTTTTCTTTGATTTAGTAAGTAAAATTACGTAAGTAAATCTACTTAATTAGAGGTATAAAGCCGATCGCCTAGTTAGTATTTATCTAGCTAGTATTTATACAGAAAGCAATACATCAGCCACGCCAAAGGGACCAAAAGTATAACTGTTAGCATTTAAAAGGCGATCGCCCGGACTCACTCCTCACAAATCAGCAGATTTTTTTGCCAAAACTGCCCCAAGGGGGATTTGCTCTTGTGATTGATTTATATTGGGAGCCGCCGTGCGGGAAAATTGTCCGGTCTGACTTATGGGACTTATGGGACAAAATTCTCTGGGTTTGATAAATTTGAGTAGAGACGTCCAAGGGATTTTGATGATTTAAATCACAAACAGCCCTCAAGAGGAAAAAACCGCCTCAGTAATGAAATATCGGCACAATTGGAATGACTAGGGTTGTTTCTGGATATGGAATTGGAGAATTTACTTCGCCCAGGGTCACGGACAGCCATGCTTAAACTGACCATTGATATCTTAAATTTTTATATTTTTTTTTACTGGGTTTGGAAATATGTGTTACCATAATCATAAGCCAAAAAATATCAGATTTTTTAGCAAAAATCACAGGAGAATCGGACATGACTCAATTATCTCCGCCAGAATTTTCCAGATTTAAACCAGAACCCTTACATGACCTAAAAGAACCATTGGAACAACAAATATCTCCGCAAGAATTTTCTAAACTTATACAAGAAGAACAAAAGTGGCTCAACGATCACTTGGATGAACTGATCCATCAATATGCCGGGAAAACTGTGGCAATTGAGCAAGGTCATGTGGTGGGGGTTGGCAATGATTATAGTGAGGTATGCGATCCATTTTTTAAACAAGGTCGGGGCATTATGCCATTAGTCTTTCAAGTGCCTCCGTGGTAAAAATAGCCGTAAGTTTTTACGCGGATCCCTGGCATAAAAATAGATGTCGAGCGAGGGAGCGAGGGTTGCGTAAAATTTACTGAATTAACTAATTGATTACCCAGTGAGATTTACTGGTTAAACATAAATTTATGTGGGAAAAGTCTGGGATATAACTTGGGAAATTGCGCCGCCCCGAATCAGAAAAAGTCAGCAGACCATGACAATTTCTCCTCGCCGCCTCAGATGACATCCCAAAGATATTTTTGGTGGGCGGTAGCACAGTTTTTGTTATAGTCCAATTCTGATATAAATTCCCAGTGGTGGGGTCTTTGTGTATCCGCTGCTGGTTTATTGCTGCAATTTTTAGGGACTCAATGCCACAAATTGTCTTAGTTCACCCACAAATTCCCCCAAATACGGGCAACATTGCTCGCACCTGTGCCGCTACCGGAACTGAACTACACTTAGTTGGGCCAATGGGATTTGAAATTAGCGATCGCTATCTGAAACGTGCTGGTTTAGACTATTGGCCTTATGTTCGTCTCACTTATCATTCGACCATAGAAGAGTTTCAAGCATTCCATCAACAGCGCGGTGGTCGGTTGCTTGGGTTCAGCACTCGTGGTCAAATCAATTACATTCAATTCGAGTTTCACAACGATGACTGGTTGTTATTTGGCAGTGAAACCACGGGTCTGTCCCCAGAAGTTCTCGCTGCTTGCGATGCAACTTTATCGATTTCCATGACACAGCCCGGAGTAAGGAGTCTGAACCTTTCTGTCAGTGTGGCGATTGGTTTATTTGAAGCCCGTCGTCAATTGGGCTTACTGTGAAATCTAGCTCGATCTCCTCCCTCGGTCAGCCCGGTTGACTGAGGGTTTTATATATTCAGGAGAACGCAGGAGATCGCTGGTTTGGTCGATGACAAAAAATCTCTACTGAAGGATTAATCTAGATTGTCTGATATGGTGTTTCTATGATTCGATTGAATGATTGTTTTGTGAAGCGGCGATCGCTTCACCAAAGAAAATTTCGCCCTACCAGGGAACCGTCAAACTCTCGATCTCATCAGAGTTTGACAATTTTTAATTTTTTTGGCAATCGTTAACCCGATTTCTATGCCAGTCAATTATCCCGAAAAGCTTATGTATGGTCAATTCAGGCAATTAACCCCCTAGGCAAATCCTCGTTGAAATTCTCTATTCACCGAGCGAAAAGATAAGCAAAACTTATAAAAAAATGATCGATCCCCAGAAATGTCAAAATAAATTTTTCTGGGGTTGAACAAAACTAGATGAAGGGGATCAAAAGACCGAAATACTTTATCATCAATGATTCAAAGCATCTACCGCCCATTGGGGTGAGGGGTCAGAACCACCATCAGGAGAACAAAGACCACGATTGTGTGTGAAATGCTACTGCGATCGCCTGCATTTTATTTGCTACTATGCTACAAAAATGAGTAAGTTTATCCAGATAGGCAGTTTTCAACCCGGTCTTAAAGACACCCAAGAAAAAAATCGATGATACTTTAACAATGTTTTCCATGTCTCACCGCTTGCCGAAATTAAAAAATCACGGTAATCTGACCAAAGGATATAATCTGTCAGCGACCCTTGTCTCTGGCTGAAGATGTTAAGCATCATACGACTGGTAGTACATTGATTGATTCAAGATGTAGTTTTACTGGTAATTAGGAGGTATTTTTTTTGAAAGGAGCATTTGAGGACAATATGAAGCCTGTTCCTTCCTGTGCAGCCGGTAGTGATGCAGTAGCCGGACAAACAAGACAGGCGCTTACAGAGGTTAACCGCAGCAAAGCTTGTACTTCTGCTGCCATGCTAGGATTGGCCATCTCAATGGGAGCGTCAAATATGCTAGTACCTCAACAAAGCGAAGCGGCTGTCACCAATCATATTCCGGCAAGCGATCGCGGAAATTGGCTGACCACTTCGCCCCAGCCTGATTTGTCATCAGACCTGGATATCGCGGATACATTACCGCGACATGACAGTGAAATTTCCCTGTCTGGTTCAGAGGATTCTTTGGCTCAGGACTTGTCAGAAAACACCAACCAGCTTGTCATTGCCGAAAATCAAGGGATAAGTCTAAATGTCAGGGAAACTGGTGCTATCCCCGACGGGGATACCCAGGGGGAAATTGCCGAAACCGATGAGCCAGAGTCACTCACAGAAAATCTATCGGCGATTCACCCCGGAGTCCCAATGGCAACGGAAATCGGTAAACCTCAACCTTCATTCGTGGTGACGCCCGGTGCATCGAGTCAGCCAGAATATTTCTTTTCTGCTACCCAACCCAGCACCCATAGCTTGGCAGTCAGTTTGCCCTCGCCCAATCAGTGGTCCAGTCAAAGCTTGGAAGTGGGCGGTTCCGAAGCAACGCTGCCGAATTCAGCGCCGGCCTCAACCCGAACCATCATTCCCGGTTCCCCCAGCTATACAGCCCATCAAAGTGCGCCCACGGAAAATCAAGAAATGCTGATGGAAGTAGCTAATCCATTAGTCACCAATTATCAAAATGTAGGGGCAACGGACGTGGAGTTGAATCCTCGGTTGGATTCTCCCCAGGTTGGCATTGAATCTAGCAATCCAGTCCCGGCTAACGACCTGTCAGGGCAGACAGAAGCGCTATGGCATCCACAAGGATCCGCCAGCGCACCCGTGGAGTCTATTTCAGAAACATCAGAAACATCAGAAACATCAGAAACATCAGTTGCCGCAGCCGAACTAGAAGTCACTAGCGATTCGGAGGCAACAGTTTCGACGGACAGCGAGATTCAGGAAATGAATTCCGTAGTTTCCAGCGATGTTGCATCCGCAACGCCGAAGCGCGATCTCCCGCTCACCGTCAAGCCCGCACAATTTCAATTCACCGCCCAGCCTTTACCACTAGAGGCCACCCCAGAGTCATCGGTCGTCGCTTCCCCTGATTTAACCAATACGGTGGTGATTTCACCGACCGCTGTGTCATCAGCCTCTAGGATTTATCAAGTAGGTGTGGGCGAAACTTTGGATATAATCGCTCAGAAAAATAATGTGTCTGTCTCCGATCTGATGAAAGCAAATCAGATCAGTGATCCGCACTTCATTAAAGCCAACCAAAAAATTAAAATTCCTCTGATTAACCAAGAAAACAGCACAAGTCTGAACGAATCCGCCAAAGTTGAACAGCCTCAGACTGCTGAATTCACTTCAGAAGCCTTTGTCAATGAAGTTTCTGCTCCGGTTGTCCTTGGTACAGATGCGATTTATCCTTTAGCCCCAACCCGCAGAAGCAAAGGAAATTTAAATCCGGTAGATTCTACTCCTGTGCCAATAGATTACGGCCATAACAGGGCAGGATTACCCAGTGCATCTCAGGGCAAAACCCCTTCTGTCAATAGTTTGAAGTCCGATCTGCTCAAACTACGCGAAAAATATCCCATTGGCCAACCGGAAAGCCAATATCAGTCTCAGCCCGAACTGCCCATTGAGTCGGCGGCGAAGTTTTCCAATCAATTAATGGTGACAGTTCCCGATTTGCCGACCGATCGCCCATCTACGGTAGCGCCCAATCAAATTTCACAAGCCAGCCAAGGTGCTGCCACCGAAACCGTTTCCAATGGCTATGTCCAGGGATTGAGAGCGGACATTGAGCGGCTACGCCAGAATCATCCCGATCAGGAATTGGCCAACGGGCGATCGCCAGACCCTAGTCGGTCTAATCAAGCTTCTTCCGAAGATTCTTCTGAGCAATCGCCGCAATTCTTGCAGGCTTCCGTGGAAGATAAGCCGAAAAAACGGCAACGTCCTGGGACTCCATTCCCAGAAAACGCCAAACCCAACAGAGACGAAGAGGCAAACAGCCAGGATTTACTGGCCACTGGTTCGTCCGGAACCACTGCCTACCAGCCTCTGCTACAGCCGACTACGGGACAGATGGTTTCCCCGCAGTTGCCTCCTCTGAATGGTCCGGAAGCTTATTTGCCGAACAGTCCGGCGATTTTCAATGGCTATATCTGGCCAGCGCAGGGGCTGCTCTCCTCTGGCTATGGTTGGCGCTGGGGACGGATGCACAATGGCATTGACATTGCCGCTCCTGTGGGCACACCGATTTTCGCTGCGGCTGCCGGGGTTGTCACCTATGCCGCTTGGAACGACGGCGGTTATGGCAACCTCGTGGAAATCTCTCACCCCGATGGCAGTTTCACCCTCTATGCCCACAATAGTCGGATTTTAGTCCGGGAAGGCCAAGAAGTCGATCAGGGAGAACAAGTCGCCGAAATGGGTAGCACGGGATTCAGTACCGGCCCTCACTTACATTTTGAAATTCATCCCCCAGGGCAAGGTGCAGTGAATCCTATGGCCTATTTACCTCGTGAATGATGTCGGATGAATGATTGGTAATTAGTTAGTGTGAATTTAAGTGAATTCATCCAAAAAAAGAGCGAATGACACGCTCTTTTTTTTGGTGATTTTTGGTGATTTTTGGTGATTTATGATTGGTTTGAATTTTCCAGGCGTTTTACTGCTTGCCTAAATCCCAGGACAATTAAAATATTTGCCAAGGTAAGAAATACTTCGGCACTTCCATGTAACCAGTCGATATTGGCTAAGGCTTCCCCGTAAGCAACTTTGGCATAAATTCCCGCTGGAATTGTGACTCCGACAAATACAAGAGTGCCATAGAATCCAATTAATGCTAAACGCGGCATCTGACGCGATCGCGTGATCAACCATAAAAAACCGAGATAAGGAAGCAGAGAAACCGCAAATAAAGTATCTTTAGAAATCATAATTAACTCACATAAATATCAGTAAATTTCCGGTAAATTTTTCATTTCTGATGATGGTTGATTCTGGAAAAATCATGGATGCCATGAATGTTTGTTTAGGAAAGGTGAATGCTAAATTAGTATTTAACTACTGTTTACTTCCGATTAAATTCCTATTAAATTACTATTTTGATAAGCGAACGGAACGCCATATCCACCAGGCTGCGGCACAAAGGGTGCAATTCCCCAAGACGGTCATGGCAGCTTGCAGGGTGACAAGCCATTCTAAAGATGTGGGATTGTCAAAATAATGCCAGGTGCAAGCACATAAGGCGCTGACGAAAGCGGGTAACATGGCAAAAGATAAAGGCCACCAGTAGCGATCGCCGGTTAATTCGCCATATCTCCAAACTAACCAAATGGCTGCTACCCATTCAATCACGCTAGAGACGTGAATAATCCAAGTAGGAATTGATAAAGCGTGCATGATAATGTTAACTCTTTGTTGGTGCGATTCAAACCATTAATCATACCATCGGGCAAAAGCTCGTAAAGATTCGCTGGAAAAAAAATTTCTGTTCCCGCAACATGATATGAGTGGTAAAGTGCCCTCCGGCACGAAGTCCGCGAACGGAAATTGATTCATGCAGTAAGGGCAAGTCGAAGAAATGAAAATGCGGGTGGTTTGTTGTGGATATTACGGTAAGGGCAACGCGGGGGATGAGGCTTTGATGGCGTCGTTGTTGCAAATGTTGCCCTCAGAATGTACCCCTTGTGTGCTGAGTGGCAATCCGCAACAGACCCGCGATCGCTACCAAGTCGCGGCTTGTAATCGGATGTCTGCCTTTGATGTATTTAAAGTATTGCGCCAATCCGATGCCTTTATTTGGGGCGGTGGGAGTTTAATTCAAGATGTCACTAGCGCCCTGAGCCCCCTCTATTATATTGGCTTGATGGGATTAGCCCAGCAAATGGGTCTGAAAACGATTGCTTGGGCCCAAGGAGTCGGCCCTTTAAATCGACCGGCGATCCGGAATTTAGCCCGACAAGCTTTTGCCGGTTGTGATGCCGTGAGTGTCCGAGATACGGGGTCAGCGCAGTTATTATCAGAATGGCAAATTCCGCCGCTGGTCATGGCGCCGGATCCTGTGTGGGCACTGGCCGCCAAACCTTTACCCCAACCCGCCATCAATTTACCTGCGCCTCGTGTGGCGGTAAATTTGCGATCGCACCCCCAACTCACCCCTGCCCGTTTAGCCACCTTAACCCGCGCCTTAATTGATTTTCAAAAAGCCACAAACACCGGCATTCTTTTGGTGCCTTTTCAAGCCTCTCTTGACCAAGAAATTGCCCAATCAATTCATGCTCAACTGCCCGGTAAAAGTCATATTTTCTCCCTAGAAGACCCTCAAGAAATCAAAGGTCTATTTCCGGGAGTCGAAATGGTCATTGGGATGCGTTATCACAGTTTGATTATGGCCGCTGCCGAAGGATGTCGCTGTTTTGCGCTCAGTTATGACCCCAAAGTGAGTCAATTAATGAAAGAAATAAATATCCCTGGCTGGGAATTATCTAACTTGCCGGAAGATCCGAATCTGATTAGCCAAAGTTGGCTGGAACATTACACCAATGGCCAAGCCCTTTCGGATATAAAAATTAAATCCATCGTTGACCGGGCAAGAATGCACCAGGAACTTCTACATGAGGTTTTATTGAATTAGGGGAACTGGGTTATTGCACTCGCCCATATATTGCGGTTAACTTTCCCGTCAACCAAGCCCACATTTGATCGCCGAAACAAAAGTGCCACCATTCATTTGGGTGACGCACAAATCCCGCAAACTGCATCACTTCAGATAAGAGTTGGCGGTGTAGATGATATTGTTGCTCGATGCAATTATCACTTGTGGCAAAATAATCTGGGTAAGAACGCGGGGATACTTCGTCAATTGGCGAACCCATGTTAACCGGCTCACCCATTGAATCGATTATGCTGAGATCCACAGCGGCGCCGGTGCTATGAGGTGGGGGAGTGGCTGGATCTAAACTCGGAGGCGCCCAAAATTCATAAACTTGTTTGAGAATTGCTTGCTGTCGATCGCCCGTTAATTCTGTTTCGGTTAGTCCTTGGGCTTGGATTAATTCTTGATAGGTATGGTCTACCATGAATTGTTGCACCGCTACAGGGCGATAGGCATCGAAAATTTGCAGTCGCCATCCTAGTTTTTGTTGGAGTTGGTTTTGGGCGACGATTAGTTTTTCTACGACACTCTGCCGCATCATGTAGGGTGATCGCGTTCCATAGTCAGCACCGAGTTGCTGATACGGGTGTGGAGACACCACGGCCAAAATATCCACAGGAATGGGGATTAATGGTTCCCCACATTCGGCGATCGCTATTTGCTGGTAGGGTTTCATCTCTAATTCAGATCTAACTCAGATCAATAGTTGTTGGATTTCCGGTTAATTTCATATTGATTCGCTTTGAGTTTGGATTATAAACGATTTTGACTGTTTGACCCGGCATTTGGATGCGGTTTTTTCCTTGTGCCGGTTCAACAGACGGATCGAGACTCCGTTGGACAAGTTTCCTGTAACAAATCTTAATAAAACTTGTTGTTCCTCAAAAAATTGAGTACAATCGAGCATAATCTTTATATCAAGAAAAATATGAGTAAGGCAAATTTACAGCCATTCAATTGCCTGCGATCGCTGATAATTATTGTTTTTTTTAACGATTAAAATCGTGAAAAAAATAATAATTATCGCTATTTTAGCTTGCATAATCATTGTTTTATGTTTTAAGAAACATGATGGTAATTTGATTAGAGCAAAATGCTGGATTATGTTAAACATAAATTAAAATTATTTTTGAAAAATAAAGATTAATCGCCTCTATATCGCCTATTAGGATATCTTCGCTTACCTCTTTTTTTACACCATAAATATAAATTTTTTAGCAAATTAATTAATATGTTGGTTAAATTAACGTGATTTTTCTGTTAATTATCGACTTAAATTGCTAGGAATATTTAACGTAAAAAATAATTTTGCTAATGGTTAAAAATTGAAAATATACTATTATTTAAATTATCCATTTAATCGATGTCTATTTCACACTTTTTTTCAAGATTAAGATAAATAAAAAAATTAATTTTTCTTGAATATGTGAATTTATTTTCATTAAAAAAAGGCAAATATTCGGTACATTTATACACTTTATATCGTTTCTCATGGCAGATCCGGAGTTATTCTTATTCATCTAGGCAAAACCCAGTTAAGTGCGGCAAAAACCAATACAGCGATCGCCTACAAAATTGGCAAAAATTCCTGACATAAAATGCCGTAATTCATCGGCTGCCAAATAGCTAATGAGTCTAACCCAAAAAACCAAGACTTTTTATATCAGCTTGCGGCGTTAACCAATGCCAAGATTGTCGCCTCGAAAAACCTAACTGGTTCTGCCAAACTTGGGGGCGATTGGGCATTAGAATTTAAACCGGGCGAAATTCCCGATAGTTTAGCTTTTGAATTGCCAATTATCCAAGCCTACTCTGGTATTTTAGCGGCTACTTATGTGGCTGAAATTTTTAACGGAAGTATCCCACAAGGGGAGTGGATATTTGGTAGTGGTTTAAGATCGCAACCACCCAAATTGACCGCAGCCCCGGCAGGGCTTATTCCTGGTTTTCCTGGGTTAGAAGGGACTGGGCAAGATGCAGAGGGTTTTGGAGTTTTAAGATTAACTAATAATAGTACATTTCAGTCCGCGTTTGCGATTAATAATACCCCATTTCCTTCTGGGGCTGGTTTAAAGATTACATTTGATTTGTTTGCTTATGGTGGCAGCCCTAATTATGCGGGGGATGGCTTTAGTTTCTTTCTGATTGATGGTACAGCTTCCCCTACAACTGCCGGTGCTTTTGGTGGGTCTTTGGGCTATGCCCAAAAACAAACATCCAGTACGAATCCAACTTTAATCCCAGGGTTAGTCGGTGGCTATTTAGGCGTTGGATTTGATGAATTTGGGAATTTTTCTAATGATAATGAATTGCGGGTAGGGCGATCGCCAACTTTATCCACAAATGCCGGGGGTATAGCTACCGGAAGAATTCCTGATTCTGTAGCAATTCGTGGGAGTCAAAGTACACAATATCGATACTTAGCCGGAACTCCAGACCTCAAAACAATTAATCTGCCTAACCCGGCTTAGACTTTAGATTTTCCGGGGTCAAACATTACTCGCTCTAATGCCATTAAACGAAGCGTTCAAATCGAGTTAACCACCGACAATCGCATCATCGTTGCCATTGACTTTAATAATAATGGAGTTTTTACCGACTTGAGTGAACAGTTAATCAATTTTCAGCTTACGGCAGCGAATAACGGCCTAATTCCTGAGACCTTCAAGTTTGGCTTTGCGGCTACTACTGGCTTTTTTACTAACATTCACGAATTACAGAATATAAAAATTCAGAGTATTGACCCGGTGATTGCTTTAACGGTTCCTAGTGCGGCTTCACTGACGGATATTGCCAGTAGCATTTCTAACACAGAAGATCCGGTTATTAATAATAATGACAGCACCCTGACTACGACGATTTCCCCTGGTACGGATTTAGAAGTTAGTAAAACCGTCAATAATATTACTCCTGGGCCGGGAGAGGCGATCGCTTATACCATTACGGTGACAAATACTAGGCCAAGTGATGATTGGATTAACGGAAATCAGGGCAAAGATACTATCTATGGCGGCAAGGGCAATGATTTTATTAATGGGGGCAAAGATGATGATTGCATTTCCGGTGATGATGACAATTACATCATTTTTGGTGAATTAAATAATGATACCATTTCCGGGGGGAAATGGCAGCGAATTTCCCATAGGTTTGGCTGGGGAACAAGACCTAATTTTTTGCAACCGAGGTAATGATGTTATTAATGGTAATCAGGGCAACGATACTATTTACGCCGGAAAAGATGATGATATTGCCTTTGGGGGCAAAGATGAAGACTTAATTTATGGCGATCGCGGCAACGATACCGTCATCGGCGACCAGGGGGATGACACCATCTTTGGTGGGGTCAGCGATATTAATGTGGGAGATCAAGATGGTCGTGATTTAATCTATGGGGGGGCTGGCAATGACGTGATTTTTGGCAGCGAGGGTAACGATTCTATTTCCGGGGACGACGGTGATGATACGGTCTACGGGGGCAAAGACGATGACCTTATTCATGGGGATGCTGGCGATGACTTTCTCTCTGGGGACTTGGGTAACGACTCCATTTGTGGTGGTCATGGCAACGATACCATCATAGGTAGTGATGGCAACGACTTTCTCGCTGGCAACATCGGTAATGATAGTTTAATCGGCGGTGCTGGCAGCGATGCTTTTATCTTAAACACCCAAGGGGGAATTGATACCATCGCTGACTATGAAAGTGCCATTGACTTGATTGATTTAGCCCCTGGTCTAACGTTCGATCAACTGACAATTGCCCAAGACCATAACAGTACATTACTTCTGGTTGGTGGTCAAACTATTGCCAGTTTAATCGGGGTTCACGTTGATTCATTAACCCAAGATAATCTTGTCCTGATAGGTTAATGAATGATTGTTAAGAGTAAATGTCAACCCGTGGCAGAACTGATACAATTGGAGTAAATGGTCGTAAAAAGATCGCCGCGATCGGTTTCCCCCCTTCGGGGTAAAGGCGAAGTAAAGGGGGATACCTATCAAAGGTAAAACCCTTAAATCGTTCTTACTTAACCGGGTTTTTATCTTCTTTTTACAAAAGGGTCGCATCTTTCAGTTGCAATTCACCTAAACCTTTTTTTGGTTAGCATAAATCTCTGATAACCCTTGGATCGAGTCATAATTTCATCATTGAATCCTCCTGATGAAATATCACCTATTTCCAAACAAGCAAAAGGAAAATGTCTAATATGTCTGAAAAAATAAATCAAAACCAGCAATCTAGTGAAGGAAATCAAGATTTTTCTGATTCTAATGGTTCTATAGATTTTGAGAAAGAATCTGAAGCGGAAATGAAAGCATTGGCCAAAGGACTTATGGTTGATTTGGTTTGGACGTTATCTGGAATGAATAAGGCATCCACAAAAGTGGATAAACCTAAAGATTCTCCCAAGCCAAATTAATCTTCCAGTTAATCGTAATTCCTTGATGTAGTGTTCTCAGAAACCGGCTTTTTTATCCCTTTTGCGTAACATATGGGTGATGCCGAGGCAACCCGGTTTCTGATTCTTCTGCCTAAAACTTCAGCTTCGATGATTATAGATGTTCAAATAAAATTTTTGTGCCAATCAAAATTAAAATACAGCCGCCAATAATTTCTACTTGACTAGAAAACAATTCGCCAAATTTTTTGCCCAAAAAAACGCCACAAAATGACATCATAAACGTAATCACACCAATCAGAATCACTGGCAAAGAGATAGAAATTGATAGCAAAGAAAATCCTAAACCCACCGCTAACGCATCAATACTGGTGGCGATCGCTAACAGCAATAACGTATAAAGATTGCGGGTATCCCGAACATTATCTTCATCCGTATCGGGATGCAGCGCCTCATAAATCATTTTACCACCAATGAAAGCTAGTAAACCAAATGCAATCCAATGGTCAAAGGTGGCGATCGCATCGCGAAATCCCATCCCTGCCCACCATCCGACCACCGGCATAAACGCTTGAAAACCGCCAAAAAACGTCGCAATTCTTACGGCGTCCTCAATTCTCACCCCTTTGAGGGTCATGCCACTACTCACAGACACCGCAAAAGCATCTGCGGATAAACCAAAAGCAATTAATATACTACTAACGAGATCCATTACCGATGCCCTACTCAAGTTTGATTCTGGTTTTATTCTGCTATAAATCTAACACAAATTTTTTCTGAATTTAGGCAATTTTTTTATTGGCAAAAAATGAAATAAAAATGAAATAACCGTGAAATAAAAATGAATTTTTGGGTCAGATTAGCTAATCAAAACTAGCTAATCAAAATAGGAAAACCAAGGCTTAACAGCAAATCCTTTGATTCCCGCAGGGGCGCGGGGAAAGTGAAAAGTCGTAGGGGCTTTCTGGCCATATAGCCTGACGGATTATGCTTCGCAAGGACGCCCGTACAAAAGAATTATCACTATTCACTATTCATTATTCACTATTCATTATTCACTATTCATTATTTACTATTCACTATTCACTATTCACTCTCCCCAGCCCCCCAGCCCCCAGCCCCTCATCCCCCCAGCCCCTACCGCCCAGGGGGGATCCCTTGACGTTTCAGCCAGTTGAGCGTCACAATATTATTATTAGGACTTACGCATTACCTCTATATCTGGTAGGGCGCGATCGCGCTTTCTCACCCCAACCTAAAAGGGTTGAATAACAGTTGTATAAAGCAATTTGCGTAAGTCCTACTTATATAGAATTGGTCGCGCAACAATATGGCAGACTCCCATCATCCCCTAACCCAAGCCTATCTAAACTTCTGGCGGTTTATCCCCTACGCAGGGTTTGGCATCTTGGCGTTTTCTTTAACTTCCGCCACCGGACTATCTGTTCTGTTAAAAAGTTATTTTATTATTCTGGAAATTCCCGTTGGTCTGCTGGGGATTTATTTTCTTTTAGCTAAATCAAGCAAATTTAATAAAATCAAGTAGAGGGGGGACTATTGGCCGCCATCATCTTTAATTGGCTGCCAAAGATTTAGTCACCAATGCTTCGTCCGCACCATCGGGAGTGTGTCCAAAATCAATCACTGACAGTTGCAAGGAAAGGTTATGAAAAATAAATGGGTTGCTGCTCTGCTTGCCTTTTTTTTAGGTGGGATTGGCATTCATAAATTTTACTTAGGAAATAATGTAGCCGGTTTGCTATACTTCCTATTTAGTTGGACATTTATTCCGGCGATTTTAGCAATTTTTGATTTTATTGGGTTAGTCCTCACATCTGAAGAAGCCTTTAACCGAAAATATAATTGGTCAATGCTGCCTCAGAATTACAGCAATTCCCAGCCCGGACTTTCTGCTGATCGGGTTACCCAAACCTTATTTGAATTGAAAAAATTATATGAGGAAGGAGTGATTACGGCGGAAGAATATGAAGAAAAACGCCAAAAATTATTAAATAACTTGTAGAATATAGCGAATCAAATAGATTAAGTGAAAGTGCCACAAAATAATTCAAATTGGTTTCAACAAATTCCCAAATGGGTCTGGTGGTCTGCGGTTCCAGGGTTTGGCGGATTGGCGATCGCCTTTGCCGGGGAAAAAACCAAGACCAACTCTTGGATCGCCTTGGGATTAACGTTAACCGGGGGGGCATTATTTTTAACAGAAACTCCCTGGTTTCTGCCGATTTGGTTGACGCAAATTGGGTTAGCATTTTATCTCAGAAAACCCTTTTTGATTAAAACCTATCCCAAGCACTTGCCCTTACCAGAGGATGCAGTAACCTCGTCAATAATTGCCGGTTTGCGGGACAAACTTGACATCAATCAATGTTCTAAAAACGAACTGGTTTATCAATTAGAACTGCCCATTGTCTATGCCAATGATATTGAAGCTTTACGCAATGAAGGCTATATTTTTACCGACCCAGAGGAATTAACCGACTTGGTGGGAATTCCCGAAAGTACCGTCAAGCGAATTACCCCGTTGATTACCTTTACTTACGACTATAAAAAAGAATTAGACTTATCTTGGCGGCGGTTAAATACCCATTCAATTTCCGAGTTAGTCGCTTGCGGACTTGACTCTGCTGTAGCCATGAAAATTGTCAACGAACGCGAACAAAGGGGCGACTATAAAACCGTAATTGATGTGAAGCGGCGCACCGGATTACCCTTAAAATTTTATCGTCAAATTCTCTAGATGATTTGCATCTATAATTAGCAGGTTGCTATAACTGCAATAGAAACTTAAATCGATCGCAAAATATCGCAAATTTGCAAATTTAATGGTGAATAATTCGGAAATAAATCTAAAAATTCCTGTAGAAACCATCGTCCTGGACGTGGGGGGAATGAAATGTGCGGGCTGTGTCAAAGCGGTGGAACGTCAGTTAACCCAACAGTCTGGGGTGATTTCTGCTTGTGTGAACCTGGTGACGGAAATGGCTGCGGTGGAATGCCAAGTCGGGGCAGTCAACCCCGTGGAACTGGCCGATCGCCTCACCGCCACGGGTTTTCCCACCCAACCGCGTCCGGCGTTTAATCCACTAATGGGCGATCGCCCCTACACGGAAGTCATCAAACGCCAACAGCAAGAAATTCGCGCCACTATTGCCCAACTAGCGATCGCTGCCTTGCTGATCGTCCTTTCTGGCGTCGGACATATCGTTCATTTCCCTTGGCTGGGGGGAATTTGGTTTCATTTTGGCCTCGCCACCGCCGCCCTATTACTTCCCGGACGGGCGATCGTCCTCGACGGTTGGCGCGGTTGGTGGCATGGCAGCCCCAACATGAACACCTTAGTGGGTTTGGGCGCTTTGAGTGCATATTTTGCCAGTACCGTTGCCCTGCTTTATCCAAAACTCGGCTGGGAATGTTTCTTTGATGAACCTGTAATGTTACTGGGTTTCATCCTCCTCGGTCGTACCCTGGAAAAACTGGCGAGACACCGCGCCGCTGCTTCATTACAAGCATTGCTGACCCTCAAACCAACCACCGCCCGACTTTTGGGCAAATCAGCCGACGCCCAAACCCTGCAAAATCCCGCATCCGCCATAGAAATTCCCGCCGACCGTGTCCGAGTTGGGGAATTTTTGCAAGTATTGCCCGGAGAAAAAATCCCCGTAGATGGGGAAGTGGTTCTCGGCAATACCAGCGTTAATGAATCGATGCTGACTGGGGAAGCTATCCCCGTAGCCAAACAACCAGGAGATATAGTCACCGGGGGGAGTTTGAATCAGTCCGGGGCGATCGCCTTCCGGGTCACTCGTACCGGGTCGGACACCACCCTGGCCCAAATTATCCGTTTGGTAGAACAAGCCCAAACTCGCAAAGCCCCAGTTCAACAATTAGCCGATACAGTGGCCGGTTATTTTACTTATGGGGTAATGACCATTGCCACTTTCACCTTTTTATTCTGGTACTTTGCAGGCAGCAAAATTTGGCCAGACGCGATCGCTGTGGGGCATTCCCTCACCCATGTCGCCGAAATGCCCGTTCACCCCTCACCGCTATTATTAAGTTTAAAATTAGCGATCGCCGTCCTAGTCATTGCCTGTCCTTGTGCCCTCGGTCTTGCCACACCCACCGCGATCTTAGTCGGGACTGGGGTGGGGGCAGAACAGGGTTTACTGATTCGCGGCGGAGATATTCTCGAACGAGTCAAACAATTAGATACCGTAATTTTTGATAAAACCGGCACCCTCACCGCTGGTTATCCCGTGGTGACAGATTGTATTTTACTAGGGGAAGTTAGCGAAGGGGCGAAAAGTCAGGAAAAACTGTTGCAACTGGCTGCCAGCGCGGAACAAGGGACAAATCACCCCCTGGCGATCGCAATTTTACAAGCCGCCGAACAGCAAGGTTTACCGCTTCTCGATGCTAAAGACTTTTATACCGAACCGGGTTTAGGGATTTCTGCCACCGTTGCCGGGGAAAAGGTTCTCGTGGGGACTGCCCAATGGTTACAACAGCATGGGATTACCTTAGAACCTGTAGAAAATGAGTTAGAAAATGAGTCAGAAAATGAGTCAGAAAATGAGTCATTCTCAGGTAAAACCTTGGTCTATGTTGCCCTGGAAAATCAACTGCGAGGATGCATTGCCCTCAAAGACCAACTTAGACCGGATGCTAAAGAAACCGTAAAAAATTTACAGGACATGGGTTTGCGGGTCGTCATGCTGACCGGCGATCGCCCCGAAACTGCCCAGGCGATCGCGCAACAACTGGGAATTGAGGAAAATGATGTATTTGCCGGTGTCCTTCCCGCAGCCAAGGCCCAGGCGATCGGCACCTTACAAACTGCCGGTCATATAGTAGCAATGGTTGGCGACGGCATCAACGACGCCCCAGCCTTAGCCCAAGCGGACATTGGCATTAGCTTACATGGCAGTACCGACGTAGCCGTAGAAACTGCGGGCATTGTGTTAATGCGTAACAGCTTAATTGATGTAGTGAAATCTATCCAACTCAGTCGCGCCACCTTTAACAAAATTCGCCAAAACTTATTTTGGGCATTCGTCTACAATACCCTAGGAATTCCCATTGCGGCGGGGCTACTTTTACCCCAATGGGGCATCATTCTCAGCCCCTCAACAGCCGGGGCAATGATGGCCTTTAGTTCCGTGAGTGTTGTCACCAATTCTTTACTATTGCGGCGGGCAAAATTACTTTCACCAATCACAACCCAGAAAAATTAGCCACCTTGAACCATCTTTCTGATTTTATGTAGAGACGTTAGCGATAACGTCTCTACTTCCTATTAAACCAATTTTTTAAACAGGGTTTGCGATCCAATCAATGAGAGAGGCTCGTTCATATCATTCTCTTTTAATTTTATCCCACTGCTTGTTCCAGAATTTGCCACTGCCTAGTATCGTGAATCACCTCGCAAATCAAATCAAAGATTTGCCGACAATGATTATCTGCGTGCAAAGGTAAAGCATCAGTTTTTACTACCACATTCATCCGGACTTCCTCATCGTATTTGTATTTTTTTGTTAGGGTAACTTCTACGGTGACTAGCTTAGAAAATGGCACATCGGCTGAGATTTCTCTAGCCATGATGTAATCATCACTTTCATAAAGAATATGAAAATGACAAGACTGCAAAATATCTGCCACCAATAGTCCAAGACGGTCTGGATCGCAGGCAATACGATAAAAGCTAGTGTACCGAGCCATAAGCAATTTTTTTCGGCGATAGAACATCCAAGATTATAATCTTACCGAACCGTAAACGGAAGATCGGTTAATTTTGTTATTCGTTATTTGTTATTTGCATGGGAGCGGGGTGTAGGGTGTAGGGTGTAGGGTGTAGGGGGAAGCCGCCGTCGTGTAGGGTGTAGGGTGTAGGGTGTAGGGGAAGAGAGGATGCATAGGATGCATAGGATGCATAGGATGCATAGGATGCATAGGAAAATTCTCTATTCTCTTTTCTCTATTCTCTTTTCTCTCTTCCCCCCACACCGATGGCGGCCGATGGCGGCCGATGGCGGCCCCACACCCTCTCTTCCCAAACCAAGATAAAAAAAAGCCCCTTTCTAGCACCTGCTAGTTAAGGGGAAATGGCTCACCGCAACGCCGTTTTACCTCAGTTTTTGACCTGACGAACGTCAGGTGGGAACATTATGTCCTGTTTAAAGTTTCCGAGTACAAGCTCGGTCTACTGCCACTGGATCTATTTTTGGTTCCCTTATAGATAAAGCATAGATCATAAAACAGTATTGGCAGTCACCAACGTTGCAGCTTTACCTGTTTCTATTGTACCGAATTTGGTTTTTATTGCAATAGTCCCAACAAAAATATTTGCTAATCCTGTTTGCTAATCCTGATGAGGATACCAAATCGATTCTATGGTTTGAGCAATTTTACTCAGGGTGGCAGATACGGGTTCATGGTCGGTTTTTTGGTCAAGGACGACATTGACATGACCGAGTTTACGTCCCGGACGGGATTCGCTTTTGCCGTACCAGTGGACGCGGGCGCTGGGAATTTGCGCCAGTTGTTGTCGTTTGGCTTGATAGTCGTCATGGGAGGATTCATATCCCAAGAGGTTGACCATGAGGGCGCCTTGGCCGATGAGTTCGGTACTGCCCAGGGGCAAGTCACTGACGGCCCGGAGATGTTGCTCAAATTGGCAGGTTTTTGCCCCGTCTTGGCTGAAGTGGCCGGAGTTGTGCGTCCGTGGGGCGATTTCATTGACTAATAGGCGATCGCCTGGGGCTAAAAAGAGTTCAATGCCAAAGATGCCCACGGCTTCTAGACTATTGAGTAAGGTTTGGGCAATCTGTTGGCACTCTGTCGCCAAGGCAGGGGAAATGTCTGCGGGAACAATGACTCGGTGACAGACTTGATTTTCCTGTTGGGTTTGGACAATGGGATAAATGGCTATTTCCCCAGAGGGCGATCGCGCCGCAACGATCGCTAATTCTTGCTCAAACGGCACAAACTCTTCTATTAATACTGACGGACAGCCCCATTTTTCCCAAGCGGCTTCTAAGGCAGGCAAATCCCGCAGAATCACCGTCCCTTGGCCGTCATAGCCGTGGCGTCGGGCTTTCATTACCAATGGCCAACCAATTTCCGCCCCTAGTTGGGCGAAGGATTCCCGGTTTTCCACGGCGATAAATTTGGGGACGGGTAGCCCAATGTCTCGTAAGTAGCATCGCTGATCGTATTTATCCAGCAAAGGGGCTAAGACGGATAGCTTGGGTCGAAAACAAATTCCCTGTTGTTCGAGTTTCCCTAAAGCATCGAGATCCACAAACTCGTTTTCAAAGGTAATCACATCACAGATTTTGGCTAACTGGGCCGTGGCTGACCCATCGGCGATCGCGGCTTGGATTACGTCTGAAGCAAGGGGAACTGCGGGGTCTGTGAGATGGGGTGTCTGCACCACTAAGGACACACCCAATTTTTTGGCCGCACTTGCCATCATCCAAGCAAGTTGTCCGCCACCGATGACTCCGATTCGTTTCATAACTTAAGGACAAAATAAAGAATCGCGGGTTTTTACACCCGTCTTAGAATTTACCCCAGTGGCGATCGCACAGAGTTGTTTTACCTGTGCCCCATCTAAAAGCGCATCGGTGAAATCAGCCCCAGTGATATCCACGCGATCGAAAGTAGAACCGAGGAAAATCGCCTCCACAAACACCGCATCACGAAAATCCGACCCGGTAAAATCCGTTAAATCCAGCATGGCATTGGTAAAATCACCGCTAGATAAAGAGGCTTCAGTCATTACGGAACCACTGAAAATCGCCCCTTCTGCTTGGACTTGGCTAAAATTCGTCCGTTGTAAGCTAGAATTAGCAAACTCCGCCGATCGCAGATTTTGCCCAGAAAAGTCCTTGCCGGTTTGCACGGAGTGGGAGTAGGACGCAGGCGGCGGATAGTATTTGGTGGCTTGTGCCCAAGCTGGTAAAGGGCAAAACAGCGTCAGTAAAATCAGTAGCCCGGTTGCCAGTTGCCGAAAACCCATAAGACAATATCGTTTGCAGTTAATTTTCGCAGTTAATTTCAAGCCGGAGAATCATGGGACTCACTGGCGGGAATTAACCCCCCATCCCACCATCCCCGGTTCTTTTCTAGCATCTTCTGGGTTGACCAGAGGCGATCGCGCCACAGCTTTTTGAGCCAATTTTTGAGCAGTAGCGGCGCAAAATAAATTTTAAATTCATTTAATTTGCATATTTTTGGCTAAAACTCTCTGTACCGCTACGGAATCAAGGGATTTTTTCCCGAAAAAAAATTGTCAGGGTTTTCTGATATTTTCTTATATTTTGGGGGCAGAAAAAACTCAAAACACTTGCCATTCAAGAATTTGAGTCATTTTATGGTCAAATGTTAAGTTTTATTACAAAAACAAAAATAGTATTTTTTAATACAGAATTATGGTTTATAGTAAAAGAGTCAAGACAAACAACCCACTGAGCACCACTCAGGAAGTAGGAGGCAATTAGAATGTCTACTCAAGATCAAGCCCGCGCTTTAATGATGCGTCACTCGCAAATGGTCAAGAATCGCCAGCAGTCCATGTTGACCCGCAGCGCTGAAGAAGTCGGTGTTGATGTCGGCGACTATTGCAGCAAGATTCAAGGCAAAATGCGATCGGATTTCCGCGTTAGCTATGATCGCTCTGGATCCACCATGAGCTAGGGATTCATCCCATCTTAATCCATCTTAATTCCATCTGACCGCTATTTCAGTTGAACAAAAACGATAATAAATTTTCTGGAGATTAATTCGATGTCTACACAAGATCAAGCCCGCGCTTTAATGATGCGTCACTCTCATTTAGCCAAAAATCGTCAGCAAGCTATGTTAGCTCGTAGTGCCGAAGAAGTGGGTCTGAATGCCCCTGATAACAGCAAGATTCAAGGCAAAATGTAATCGGGTTTTCGCAAAATTTAGCCCCGCGATGACCTTACTTTAAGTTTTTGAGTTGAAGAAAAACAATAATAAATTTCCTGGAGGATAATTCTATGTCTGCTCAAGATCAAGCCCGCGCTTTAATGATGCGTCATTCTTTAATGGTCAAAAATCGTCAACAATCTATGTTGACCCGTAGCGCTGAAGAAGTGGGAATCGATGCCGCTGACTATTGCACCAAAATTCAAGGCAAAGTGCGATCGGATTTCCGCAGCAGTTATGACCGTTCTGGCTCGACCATGAGCTAACAATTATCCTTGATTACAGCCGTCAATTAAGCAACATTATCAATACATTTTTTGGAGAAACGTTCTATGTCTACTGAAGATCAAGCCCGCGATTTAATGATGCGTCACCATCACACGGCTAAAAATCGTCAACAAGCAATGTTGGCTCGCACTAATGAAGAAGTGGGTCTTGATACCACGGACGACGGTTGCACCACCATTCAAGGCCAAATCCGCTCAGATGTGCGGACGAGCTACGATCGCTCTGGTGCCTCGATGAGTTAGTCATTTAATCCAGTTTAATTGACGATCAATCTGGCAGTTATTATAAAATAATGTCAAAGTTAAAAACCCCCGGCGATCGCTGGGGGTTTTTAATTGGGGGGCCGCCATCGGCCGCCATCGGTGTGGGGGGAAGAGAGAAAAGAGAATAGAGAAAAGAGAATAGAGAAAAGAAAAGAGAGAATTTTCCTATGCATCCTATGCATCCTATGCATCCTATGCATCCTATGCATCCTATGCATCCTCAAACCCCTACACCCTACACCCTACACCCTACACCCCCTCAAACCCCTACACCCTACACCCTACACCCTACACCCTCGCTCCCCTGCTGACAGGCGATCGCCAAGAAATATAGCGCCACTATCATAAAGGTGAAATCGGCGATAAAAAAGTCGGGTAATTGTGACACTAATAAGAGAATTACAAAAATAATCACCGGCCCATTTTTCAGAGTGGCTTGAAGCATAATTTGGCCTAACAAACCTAAAAAAATCAACAATCCAGGAATGCCGGTTTCGGCGCCGATATTTAGAAAAATATTATGGGCGTGTAATCCCACCCGTCCCATCACTTGTGGGCTAATATGTTCGGCAAAAACCCCAATGCCAATGCCCGTAATCGGATGCTGAATAATTTGCGCGATCGCGGTTTTCCACAGGAGAAATCTGGACATGGCGGTACTTTGAGGATCGGGAATTGAACCCCTGGGTTCTGCCTGAGTCTGGGTCAACCAATCAATCAAGGGGAAAATCTCACTACCTTTGAGTCCCAAGCGGTAGGTGGGAATCGGAAAAAATAGTAAGGTAAAGATAAAAATTGCACTATAAATAATTGCTTCCTTCAGGGTTAGTAGCCGATAAATTAATCCCAATACCATCAATAAAACAAACACAATCCAGGCATTCCGACTCGCGGCTAAAGCCAGGGACATAAATAAGCAAAACATTCCTGGATAAAACTCATAATCCTGGATTACTCGTGCTTTTTTTAAAATCATCCCCAGACCCAACCCAATCGCCATAACTGTGCCAAACTGATTGGGATTTTGCATTAATGAACTGACTTGGGGATAGTGACCCAGATAGTTATAGGCTCCGAATACTTCAAAAAACCAGTTCTCTGGAAAAAAATATTCGACCAATCCGATAAATCCCAGCAAAGCTAAAAAATTAAAAATAATTCTATGATATTTGTGATATATGTTGGTCAGGTTATGAGCGACAGTCATTAGCAAAAATGCTAAAAATATTAAAATATCAATCGAATACATGATATTATATTTAATCGCCGTTTTTACATAAAGACTAAACGCCGCACAAACCCAAATCCAGCCATAAAATAAGGTCAAAGTTAATAATATTTTTCTATTGGTTTTCCAGACCGTTTGCCAGTGGGTTAAATTCTGAAAAATTAATAAGCAAGCGGCGATGGGAATCAGCAGACTATCAATCCGGGTATTTCCTGGTAAAATCCGTAAAGGAAATAGGGTGGAACTGAATAATAAGACAATACAGAGAATCTGATTAATTTTTTCTTTTGGAAATGCGGGAGCAAAATTCATATTGCTTAGATTTTAGTAGATAATTTATTGGTTGTATAAGGTTATATGATAATATAATAAAATTATTGCTTTTATTCTAAAAACCACCCTTTTTAAGGGGGGTTGGGGGGAGCGATATCGGTATTTTGCCAGGAGTCTAATGTTATGTAATTGTACATTTTCCTCTGCTATTACAGTTTAATTCTCAAAACGCCGTTGACGTTTTTCTTGTTCCCTGTTCCCTATTACCTATTCCCTCCCAGCGCGAAGCGCTATAAGTCAGCGATCGCCCAAATTACCACGGGCAAGGTGACAAATCCCAATAAAGTAGAAGCCACCACTACTCTAGCAGTTCTGGGGGCATCGCCGCCAAATTCGTTTACCATTAAAAAGGAATTAACTGCCGCTGGCATTGAACTTTGTAAGACCAAAACTTGCAAATCTAAGCCGGTTAATCCTAAGAGTTTGCCTGATAAGTATGCCACCACTGAACCCACCACTAAACGCATAAAACTTGCCGCCCCTTCATAGGGGGAAAATTGCCAGGTACTATTGGCAATTTGCATTCCTAATAGTAATAAGGCGATCGGCACTGCGGCTTGGGCTACCAGATGTAAACCCTGATCTAATTTAAACGGTAATTCACTACCAAATAACCGCAACAATACGCCAAAAACCATCGCCCAAATTAGCGGCAGTTTCAGGGTAAACCGCAATCCAGACCAAAAACTTCCCCCTTTCAAAAAAGCTGGGCCGGTGCTAAAAGTGACAAGACTAGAGGCGATAAGATAGACGATCGCCCGTTCTAAACCTGCTTCCCCAAAGGCAAATAAATTGACCGGCAAACCCAGATTTCCGGTATTGGGAAAAGAGGTGGTAGCTAGTAAACTTTTTTGGGTGGCTGGTGATAAGCTAAATTGTTTTCCCACTACCCATACCAACAAACATAATAACAGATAAGTGAGGATAAATCCCGCAAAAATGCCCAGCATATTTTCGGTATTCATTGTGGTACGATATAAGCTATCCACAATTAAAGCGGGAGAAAGAACATAGAGGACTACACGAGAGAGAGTCGGCTGATCTAATTCTAGGGTTTTACCGGCATAAAACCCCATCAGGACAATCAAGGCTACGGGAATGACAGAAGATAAAAGGGCAATCATACTGGCGGTTAATGGAGATTTAAACTTAGGTTAGTTTAAAGATAATCGGTTTTATGCAAATTTGCTAGGGACTGATTTACAAAAGACTGACCCTTTCTCTATTCTCTATATTTAAAACCTGTATATAGGGAATGGGTGGGGAATGCCCACCCTACATCAGCGATTAAAACCCGATCTGATGCCCGATATGATTATTGTATTTCAAATTGATTCAAATTATGAAACTTTCCATCGAAACTTTTACGGTGCATAAACGCTTTGCTTTGACGATTAGTCGGGGCACGACGGCTGAGAGTCAAAATGTTTTGGTGAAAATCGAACAAGATGGAATTTCAGGCTGGGGAGAGGCGACTCCTTTTTCTATTGGAGAAATGCAGCAAACAACGGCGGATATCGTCGATGGTTTGCAACGAATGTCAATGATTGCTGATAGTCTTGATCCCTGCGATCGCCAAAGAATAGAAAGAATTATCAAGACCATGAAAATGCCTTCAGCGGCGAAAGCAGCCATTGATGTGGCTTTACATGATTGGTTAGGCAAAAAAGTCGGAATGCCTTTGTGGAAATTGTGGGGATTACAACTGGCAAATATTGTTCCTACTTCTGTCACTATTGGGATTAATTCCCCCGCAGGGGCAAAAGAAAGATTGCGAGATTGGCTGAATGTTACTCCGGTAAAAGCGATAAAAATTAAACTGGGTTCTCCGGCAGGAATTGCTGCGGATCAAGCGATGTTTATGGCAGTGTTGGAATCCGCCCCAGAAGGGACGAAAATTAGTGTTGATGCCAATGCCGGTTGGAATCTGAAAGATGCGAAAAAAATGTGTGCGTGGTTAGCCACTCATGGGGTGGAATATGTGGAACAACCGCTGCCGGTGAAAGAGAGAAAGCAATTATTAGAACTTTATGAACAAGCCCCTTTACCGATTTTTGTGGATGAAAGCTGTTTTACCAGTGTGGATATTCCCAAGTTGGCTGACCGGGTGCATGGGGTGAATATTAAGTTAATGAAATGTGGAGGCTTAACGGAAGCTATGCGAGCAATTTATACGGCAAAAGCTTGTAAGTTAAAGGTGATGTTTGGTTGTTATTCTGATAGTATATTGGCGAATACGGCTATGGCGCATCTGTCCCCTTTGGCGGATTATCTAGATTTGGATAGTCATATGAATTTAACGGACGATCCTTTTACCGGCGCGATTATGGATAATGGGTGTTTGATGCCGAATTATTTACCAGGTTTAGGAGTGAAATAGAGATGTTTTTAACCAGTAGTCATCGGGTGGCGATTCTGCTGCATGGCGGCATTTTGGGGCAGACAGGGAAAACAGGTTTAACCCTACTGCGTTATAGTCAAGCGCAAATTGTGGCGGCGATCGATCGCGATTGTGCGGGAAAAAATTTGTTTGAACTGACAGGAGTTGCCCAGGATGTGCCGATTGTGGCATCGGTGGGTGAGGCGTTAGTTTATCAGCCGAATGTTTTGGCGATTGGGATTGCCCCATCTGGGGGCGCTTTGCCCGATGATTGGGTGCAAGAAATTGAGGCAGCGATCGCCTCTGGACTTTCTTTGGTGAATGGCTTACATACTTTTTTTGGCCAAAAACCGGCATTGCGGCAAATGCTGCGGGAAGGTCAGTGGATTTGGGACGTGCGTCAGGAACCCCCCGGACTCGGAGTGGGTGGAGGTAAAGCCCGATCGCTGTCTTGTCGTCGGGTGTTGGCGGTGGGGACAGATATGGCGATTGGCAAAATGTCCGCCAGTATTGAGTTAGAACGCTGTGCTTTACGTCGAGGTATCCGGGCGAAATTCTTAGCGACAGGTCAAGCCGGATTAATGATTGCCGGAGATGGGGTGCCTTTGGATGCGGTGCGGGTGGATTTTGCTGCTGGGGCGATCGAAAAAATGGTGATGCAGTTTGGCCCTGACCAGGAAATTCTGTTTATTGAGGGTCAAGGATCGCTATTTCATCCCGGTTCTACGGCAACTTTGCCCTTGTTGCGGGGCAGTCAACCCACTCATTTGCTGTTAGTTCACAAGGTGGGGCAAACGGCGATCAAGCATTGTCCTGATGTGAAGATTCCACCGTTACCAGAAGTGATTAAATTGTATGAAATGGTGGCAAATGCTGCCGGGACAATGGAGCGTTCGCGGGTGGCGGCGATCGCTTTAAATACCGGGCATTTAGATGAAACTGCTGCCCAAGATGCGATCGCTCAAATTCAAGCGGAAACCGGCTTACCTTGCAGTGATGTAGTGCGCTTTGGCGCTGATTTATTATTAGATGCCTTAATCAGCAATTAAGGATAGCTCGTTCATTTTTCAAAAAATATTCATAATCTGTCAAAATGACTAACTTAATTGAACCAACCCAAATCCTAGAACAAGCGGCTAAATCTGTCACCGATAGAACCATAAAAAAACCGCCAAGTGCCGACCTGATTACTGCACTATTAGAAAGTGAGTCTACGGCAAAAAAAGATAAACCTGAAGCTAACTTTAGCCAATTAATCGGTAATTGGCGACTCTGCTTTGTTAGCAGCAAACAAACCGCTCAAACTGTTAAAAAATCTGGACAATATCTGCCAATTTTTCTCAATATTCAACTGAGTTACTCTCCCACAACCCTGGAAAAATTAGAAATGGGCAACGATCCAGACTTTACCCCAGGGAGCATTCAAAATATTATTCAAGTTGCTTCGGTTAAATTCACCATCAATGGCCCGGCTAAATTCTACCCGAAAAAAAGCCTTTTAGCTTTTGATTTTACCCGCATGAAAGTGCAAATGTTTGGCATTACTCTTTATAACGGATATATTAGAGATGGCAAAAATAGCGAGGCAAAGTTTTATCAAAGAAAAATTAATCAACAAGCTTTTTTTGCTTATTTTTTGCTGACAAAACAGGCGATCGCGGCTAGAGGACGCGGAGGGGGACTGGCACTGTGGGCGAGAATTTCAGCCAATTAGCGATCGGGTATTTTTCTGGTGTTATTGACCAAAAACTAAGCCTAAAAACTAAGCCTAAAAACTAAAGTTCAAAAACCGCTTTTGGTTCTTGACTTACCGGCTGAAAAGTGGCAAAAATCTTTCTCACTAATGGTACATTAGCCGCTGCTTCAATCCACAGCCGAGCACCGCATGGGCCTGTTTCATGGGGGGTGTACACGATGCGGCAGGGGCCGTTGATTTCTAATTCGTGGCATTCATGTTGGTTTTTGCCTTCTTTAACCACAATCGGCGGCTCGTTCTGACCTTCTTTGGCGTTTTTGCCAATAATTTGCCGGTTCACCAGGATGCAGGTTTCCGCTTCCCGGCGGCGCTTATACCAGGTGGCTTTGGGCCCTTTGCCCCGTTCTTCGATGACCGGCATTCCGTTGAATAAGGGGATAACCCAGTTGCGGCCTTGCTTTTCGGCTCCCTTAACCCGCCCTTGCTGGAGGAGAATGCGGAGTCTGACGGTGGAAATGCCTAGGTAGTGGGCGGCTTCGGTGGTGCCGATATGGGTTGGGGTGCTGATTGGGGTGCTGGTTTGGTTGTTGGTTGGGGTACTCATTTTTTTGGCCTCTCTTTCTACATCGTAATAGTACGATAGCAGGATTTTTAGGGGGTGTCAAGATTTTCTCTTGTTGGTTGTTATTTTGATTTACTACATCGTAATAGTAAGGCGGAGGGGGGAAAATTAGTTTGGTAGTTTGGTAGGGTGTGTTAGGCTGGCGATTGACTTTGGGGGGTAACAATTAACCTTAATTCCAGCCGTAACGCACCACAGATAATTGGCAGCGGATGGACTCTTCTATTTTATTTGAGAATAGTGGTTGGCAGCGGATGGGGTGACTATTTTATTTGAGAATAGTGGTTGGCAGCGGATGGGGTGACTATTTTCTGTATGAGATAATTCTTTTATCCGCGATCTATCCGCTGCCAATCCGCGATCTATCCGCTGCCAATATCCGCTGCCAATTATCTGCGAGGACTTAGAAACCGGGTTTCTTTTTTGGCTGCCACAGATAACCTTGATATCCACAACAGAAACCCGGTTTCTGGGCTGTGGTTTGTCTGCGGGGACTAAGAAACCGGGCTTCTTTTTTAGCTGCCAAAGATAACTTTGATATCCACAACAGAAACCCGGTTTCTGAGTTATTTATAGTAGTAGGATGAGATTTTTACCAAGAGGCGATCGCCTTTATTGCTGAGATACCGCGCTATAAATCAGGAGCGTACTATGCCATCTTTTGAAGCAGACCCGACCAATTTTGCCGAGTTATTGGAAATTGTTCGGGATAGGTATGAAATCTATTTGAAACCAGGGGATGACAAGGGGCTTTTTATGATTGATTCTGCGATCGCGATTCGTGGCAATGTTTGTGGGGGCAATCCCTCCGTGGCTGCCCCCTATCTGTTTGCGGTGGATGCGCGGGCGGTGGTAGTGAAATCATAATTCTAAAAAGGAAAATTTATCAAAATTTAAATAGAAGATAAAAGATGGTAATGTGGGGAAATCAGCGGCTATATACAGGCGATCGCCCCAGGCCAAAAAAGAAACCGGTTTTCTGCCAGAGAAGCGGGTCGTTTAGCTTATCTCGCCGGTCGCATTCCCATCAAGACGGCGGCTTCTGCCTCTTCCCCCTCACGAGAACTGTCACCACCTAGGGGACTTCTGGTCCTCTGAACCGGGGGATAGAAACCGGGTTTCTACCCTCGATTTCTCGTCATCGATCCGAGATTTTTCCAAGAAACCCGGTTTCTGAAAAAGCCGATAAATCCTAAATTCTTTTATTTTCATATGACAATAAAAGTTTTTATTAAACTAATATAAATATAAAAGAATTTAGGGGCACCGCGTTGAGCGTCATCGAGCCGAGATTTTTATTAAATTGGGCTGAATCTGTTACAATCCCGAAGTATAAAGAATCATTGTCACTGATCAGGAAAATTAAATTATGACTTTCACTCTCCAAATACTGCATACATCCGACCAAGAGGCAGGTGTTGAAGCACTAGAAGATATCCTCCCTTTTTCCAGCGTCATCAACGCTCTGCGTTCTCAATTTCCTGAACAAACCCTGACCCTAACTTCAGGAGATTTATACATTCCTGGCCCGTTTTTTTTCGCCAGTAGCGATCCGGCACTGAGCGCTGTAATTGGTAAACCCGGTGCAGGACGAGCCGATATTGAAACTAACAATGGCTTGTTCTTTGACGCCGCCACCTTCGGCAGTCATGAATTTGACCTCGGTACGGGTATCCTCGCCTCCTTGATTCCCGCAGACCCCGTTATCGAAGGAGTCTATAACTATCCAGGTGCTAAATTCCCATTTTTGAGTGCGAACCTCGACTTCAGCACCGACAATAATTTAGCAAAATTCGTCGTGCCTGACGGACAGCCCCCCAACCCAACAGCATTGCTAAAAGCACGGTGATTTCTTTGCAAGGGCAACCCATCGGCATTGTTGGGGCTACGACTCCTCTGCTGGGCAGCCTCTCGTCTCCTGGCAATGTCGGTATATCCCCCTCAGACCCCAACGATCTCGATGCTCTGGCGGCCACCATTCAACCCTCCATTCATGCCCTCACCGCCCAAGGTATTAACAAAATTGTTCTGTTGTCTCACATGAGAGACCTGAATATCGACCAGGAACTCGCCTCTCGCCTGCGGGATGTGGATGTGATTGTGGCGGGGGGATCTAACGATATCTTGGCAGATGCTACCGATCGCCTGCGAGTCGGAGATACCTCTGGAGGTCTCTACCCAATTCTCACAACCTCTGCCACCGGGCAACCCGTTGCCATTGTTAATACCAAGGGCAACTATAAGTATGTGGGTCGCTTGGTAGCGGATTTCGACGATAATGGGGTTCTGATTCCCTCAAGCATTGACCCCAATATCAGTGGAGCCTACGCAACGGACAAAACTGGGGTGATCGAGACCGGGAACGTCCCCCCCTTTGAGGAATTGTCGGTAGGCTTGGCTGTGGCACAACTTTCCACCGCCCCCAAAGACGGGAATACCTTTGGTCGCAGCGAGGTATTTCTCAACGGCGGCACCAGCGATGTCCGCACCCAAGAAACCAACCTGGGTAATCTCGGTGCGGATGCTAATTTGTTTGCGGCTCGCCAAGTCGATCCTAGCGTGGTGATCTCGATTAAAAATGGGGGGAGTATCCGCTACTCCATCGGGGCCATCAGTAGCGAGGGCGAAAAAACCCCACCGCTCGCCAATTCTATTGCTGGGAAGGAAGCGGGACAAGTTTCCCAACTCGATATTGAAAACGTCATGCGATTCAATAATGAGTTAACGGTGCTGACCCTAACGGCATCGCAACTGCAACAAGTAATCGAGCATGGCTTGGCGAAAACAGCAGCCGGGGCAACTCCGGGTCAGTTCCCACAAGTTGGGGGGATGGCGTTTAGCTTCGATCCCACTTTACCCTCTGGACAGCGCTTGCGTTCTCTCTCCCTGCGAGATGAATCGGGCAGTGTTACGGATATTGTGGTAGAAAATGGTCAGTTAGTCGGCGACCCAAACCGCTCCTTCCGCACTGTCACTCTGAAATTCCTGGCAGATGGAGGCGATGGCTATCCTTTCCCAGACTTTGCTGCCACCTCTAACCCCGTCAGCCTCGCAGCAGCAGGATCTGACTCAACTTTTAATACCCCAGGTCGGGAGCAAAAGGCGGTGGCGGATTATCTGACGGCGATCGGCTCGTTTAACGAAGCGGATGTACCCCCAGCCGAAGACGATCGCATTCAAAACTTGACGGTTCGCCGCGATACGGCTCTAGCCTCGGAGTTCTTTAACTTAAATCAGACTGATAATGTCTTTACAGTGGCGTCAGGACTGCTCGCCGGACGACTGGGTGGACTGCGATCGCTCGATGGTAACGATGTCGTAACGGGTTCCGCCAATCCTAACATCATCAACGGCAATCGCGGCAACGACACTATTTCCGGACTAGGTGGCGACGATACTCTGTTCGGGGGTAAAGACAACGACGTTCTCGATGGCGGCGAAGGCAACGATATCCTTTTCGGGGATTTAGGCAGCGACATCTTAACGGGTGGTTCCGGTAGCGATACTTTTGTCTTGCGCTCTGGTGGCGGTGGCGATGTGGTGACTGACTTTGAGAATGGGGTTGATTTCTTGGGATTACGAGACGGCTTAACTTTCGCCCAACTTTCGATTACCCAAGACTCGGCGGAAACGTTAATCTCCTTTGGCGGAGAGGTTCTCGTCACCCTCAATGGCGTTTCATCTAACCTAATTACTGCTGATAGTTTCAGGGCGATTTAATCAGAGCAGCAAGTGGGCAATGTCCACTCTGCCCGCGTCTTGGTGGTCAACGACTTTGCTAACAAGCCATTATACTGAATAGCCATATTGTCAAGACTCCTGAAATGCCAGTGCTGAAGTAATTTCTCTATGGTTCAATTTGCTATGGGGGCGATCGCTGCTTTGGTATCCGCTTGGTGCGATCGCTTCAAGGAACAAAAACGGGTTGCTGCCGAAAAAGAAACCGGGTTTCTGTTGTGGGCATAACAGTTAACTGTGATACCAAACAAGAAACCCGGTTTCTGGGTTTTGGCTTCTGGGTTTAAAGGGAGAATCGCTTATTGCTGAGTTAGTTCTTGAATTAACTGCTCAAATTCAGCGATCGAACCAATAGTAATCGCCCGCTTAAGCAGAGTTTTTAATAACGCCGCATCTTCCATCAGATTAATTGTCTCAGCTAGGGAGGCGGGCACCGGAGAAAACCGGGTTTCTAGGATTTCAATTACATCCTCTTGACGGTTTTTTAACATTCCTGCAAGAATTCCTTCTTGCCGTCCTTTTTCTATAGCAAAGCGTTACAAGGGGGTGATATAGGGCATTTTAGCTTCCTCCTCATAATTCGTGATTTCTGTATTAAAAGACTTCTCCAGTTCTTCTGGTAAGGTCATCATCCAGGCGATTAACCGAAATAGCTCCAAAATTTGCTGGCGGCTATATCCTTTTTGATAAAGGCTTTTAGCTACCGCTATTTTCCATTGTAATCTTTCTTGGGAGTTGCCGCTGGTCGCTTGGGTTTTTAGATGCGCCATCACCATGACTGCCATTGGATTAGAACGGGTGCATCTCAGTTATGAGATAAGTATATATACTCAGGAAAAGTATATTATATTGCTGGAGGTAACCAAGCAGCGAGTGCCCCATTCAGGTACGCACAGCGATGCTTCAGCACCTTGGGCACATTCTCCGGTAGCCCGAAGTGCCCAAGGCAACTTCACCCTCAACCCAATTTGTTTCACCAACGACTCCACCCGACCCGAACCAATCGAATGTCCCGCTTCTTGCCAAGCCTCATAGTTAATGATGCGCTTTTGGTGATGCAACAAGTAGTTGATCAACCCTGTGGCTCCCCGAAATTGCTCTTGGCGCAAATAGTCTATCGTCTTCTCGGTCTCCCCTCGCCACAGCAATGCTCGGATCGGCTTCAATTGGGCTGGTGTCCCCTGCACCTTGTGGGCATTTTCCATGAGGTGATACCAACCCTTGTATTTCAATCCGCTGCTCTGGCGTACCAATGCCACTAAAGATGTTCCACACCCCATCATGACCATCTCCCAGGCAGGTGAACTGTGCCTGACGGGGTTGGGCATTCACCCACTCCAGTAGTCCTTGATTATCCTTGAAGAACGCTACACCCCCTTGCTTATGCACATTTAACGCTTTGTATTCTCGCCACTCTCCGGGTTGACCCGCCCCGGTGCGAAGGCGAATCATGCCGCCATCGGCGCTCAGTTCCTCAATTGGTTCAGTTATCTTTAGCTCACACCAATCCTCTCGTTGCACAAAGCGTTGCAGCGTACTGTGGGAGACTTTCACCCCTGTAAGCATCGCAATATCTTCTTCGGCTCTCTGGTAGGAGCTATTGGCACTGACCGTCCAACAGCACTTTTCAAAGTATGGACTCCAACGAGTTCCTGGTTTAACTTGCAGTTGTTGAGCTTGAGCTGTAGTGAGGGTTAGTTTGCCGAGGATACTGGTCAGGGTGCGTTGTTTTCCGCTGTGGCGGTCGGTCGCCGTGTGGATAAAAAAATTCCCAGTTGAGGCAAGAGGTGTTCTTGGGCAAGAGAGCGAACACTTTTCTCAATGCCTTCAAGGGTGGTGAGGTCAGAGGGGTTGGCTTCCTGGTAGAGAATTTCGGCAATCGCGTCAAGGTGTTGCTGGAGTGAGCGCCTGCTTTTGGGGATTCATGGGTCAAGGGTTGTCAACAATGCCTCAATTATGGACTGTTTCGAGGGAACTTTTCATTGAGTATAATTACTTATTGCCTAACTGAGATGCACCCGAGCAAAAAGCTCTGGACAGACCGATCGTACCGCCATCAAGACCTTCCAGCGTTCAGCTTAAGCTTGGGAGCCAAGTGGCTGGCGCACAAGTTTTATTTATCCCAGATCCAAAGAAGTTAGCTAGACAATGGTCCGATCAAAATGCCAAAGATATTTGGATTTATAAAGTTAGTTTGCAAGCATTTAATCGAGATGAGTTTCTCCGCAATTATAAAGGAGAATACTTGACCGAAGCCGACTTATTTTTAGCAGAGTTCTATTTTCTTAAAGGAGACAGTCAACTTCCGGGAGCACAGTTGCCCCAGGGAACGGAACAGCTAACCTACATAGTAGATAATAACGTAGATGATAACGTAGATAATAACGTAGATAATAATAAGAAGAATAATGAGAAGAACTTAACTCCGTTATTACCGATTAATCCCAAACTGCTGAATTATTTTAGCGCTACAGAGTTGAACGAAATTCTGGAGTTGCAACCAGTTGTCATTGATTCGCGGTCTGGAGTTAGCGTCACAATTAAGCTTCCTCTCTCTGGGGGAACATATAAGGTGACTAAACAATATGCGATCGCAAAGAAAATGCCATAGAAACAGAAGCCATCCCTTTTTTGGAACTCTGGCCAAATTTTGAATTTGACGTGAAGTCTAAATCTGATAAATCTGATAAATCTGATAAACCTGATAAACCTGCTCAATGGTCTGAATACTATGCTTTCTACTATGATGACCGATCAGGAGATTTAGATCATAAAATTAAAACAAGGTTTCAGGTGGTATTTCCCCAAGTGTTTTCCCAAGCCCACCCGGAGAAATTGGTCGATTTCCAAATCACTCGGTTGACAAAATTTCCTTCCTACATGATTTGCCAGAAAGGTCATCAATCGGCAGCAGTGGGAGTGATTTTGCTAACAAAGCCTGAAGAATTTAATTCTCTAGATCCAAACAAAACTTGGAGAGTCGGAGTGGATTTTGGCACTTCGTTCACCCATGTTTACTATCAACCAGATCGGGGACTAGCCCAGCCACTAACTTGGGATCCTTTGTTGCTTAAAGTAACCAACACTGATGACAATGGGCGAGCGGCAGCACTTTATAGATATTTTAGCTCGCCAAAAGAAGAAGATTTTCCTTTGGCGACGGTGCTCACCACCGAGGGACATCGAGGTAACACCATTCCTATTTTTGATGGACGAATCTATATTCCTGAAGATATTTCAAATTTCGATTCGACTCAAGAGCATATTGAGACCGAACTCAAATGGCGGACTGGTGATATCCCCTACAAGGAGCTATTTTTAAAACATTTGGCTTTAGTGATTGCGGCAGAAGCGGCTAAAAATGGTGTTAGGAAAATCGAGTGGACGATTTCCTATCCTACCGCTTTTTCCAACAATTATAAAAGAATATATGAAGCAACATGGGCAAACATTATTAATGAGTTAGGTCAAAAAACGGGGATGACTCATCACTGCTTGCCGAAACAAAAAGGCAGGTATTACCGCTCTGAAAGTATCGCTCTGGCTCACTACTTTGAGTCTGCGGAAAAGCAATCGTTAGGTTATACTACTTGCATTGACCTGGGTGGTGGCACTGCGGATATCTCCATTTGGCAAAAAAATAGTATCATTCATCAATGTTCGATTAAGTTAGGGGGGAGACTCTTGTTCTCCCAATTTATCAAGCCTAAGTTTCTCGAAGAAGTTATCAAGTATGATCCTAAGAATGCTGATAAGGCTAACGACGACCAATCAGAAGTAAAAATTTCTGATGAAGAAGCCAAAGGTGAGGAAAAATTCTCTGCCAAGGTAGATACTGCGCTACGGCGAAAGAGTGAGCAATGGCTGAAAGATAAACGAAAGACGGAGCCAATCAACACTGACGGCAACAAATCGATAACGGAATTTGGGGAAATTATTCAGGGAGCCGCGATCGGGATTGCTGGTCTGTACTACTATCTGGGTATTATCCTCAAAGGTTTATTTGAAGAAAAGAAGATTGCTAGTCTAAAAATTACTCCTGTTCTGATTGGTGGCAACGGTTCTCGACTCTTACACTGGCTTGATTCTGGAGGTAAATTTACCCAAAATTCCGATATCAATAAATTGTTAAGTCGAATGCTCAGTGCAGGAGCCGGTATTGATGATATTCAACAAGAGACAGAGACTCGTCTGAGCAAGCAACCTAAAGCAGAAGTCGCTTGTGGCTTGGTGGCAGATCAGCAGCACACACAACTGACAGGCATGAATGCAGAAGATGAAAATAAGGTATTTGCCGGGGAACAATGTAAAGTAACTGGTAAAGCAAATGAAATCATCACTGTGGAGGCTAACCAACGAATTAGCTTCCCGAAGATAGTTAATAAATTTGAGGTGTCAGAGCTAACTAATCTTGAGGCTTTTCTGACAGCTTTTGACAATTCTGTAGAGCAATTGAAAATGAAAGAAATTATCCCGCCTCTGGGAGAATATCAGCGTAAAAAAATCTTGCCAAAAATCAAAAGAAAAGTAAAAATTGCTCTGGAAGACATTCATGGAGAACGCGACTATATCAGCACTGGAGAGCCTCCGTTTATTTTGGGATTAAAATGTCTGTTATGTTGTTTGGCGGGAAAAGACTAATGAGACAAATCAGAAAAGGAAAATTCAGCAATGTTTTATTAGCAGTCTTTCTATTAAGTCTGCTGGGTGGCTGCGGATATACCGGCAGCAAGCCCACACAAAAGAATCCTGATACTACAGCAACACCTACAGCTAACGAAATTGTGGGAAAAGAACCCACTATCGGATCTGATTTAGATGAATTAAAAGAGCAACTTAAGAATGTGCAAAAAACAATAAGTTTTGATGATTTTGCCTATGATAATTTCACAAAAAATTTAACAATATTTGACACAAAATTTAATGATTTTTTTTAAAAAAAACATTCCGAAAAATCAATCTAAAGCTAAACTTGCGGAAATTAAAAGTTTATTAGAAACGGTTAACAAAACTGTTAAGTCTATAGATCCTGATGTTAAGCCAGACGATAATGTTATAGAAAAACTCAACCAAAGTTTCGAGCGTATCGAAGCAAAACTGAATGCTTTGTCTCTGGGGACAACAGGTGCAACAAGCACTGAGAGTAAATCGTCTGCCAGCGATCAATTACCCAACGATTCCAACATAATACCACGACTGGATTCTATAGAAACGGTACTCAAAAAATTAGAGGAAAATAATCGTAAGCCAGCACAATATGATTTTGTTTATCTGGTATTTTCTACTTTTATATGTAGTACCATTTCTCTGGGATTGCTATTGATATTGCTGATGAAACAATTGGATAAGTCGAAGTTAGCAGAAGTCAAGAAAACCCCAGATGTTGATTCTGAGAATAAAACGAGTGAATTAAGTGAAATAAATAAATCAATCAATTCACTAAAAGATGAATTTAAAAACTTAGCTGAATCAAACAATAGCTTTCAGAGTAGCGTAATCACTAAAGAGGAGAGAGATTCCTGGAAAACTTCAATCGATGAGATTTCGCAGATGCGCGAACCACTACAAAATTTAAAGGATATTAAAGAATTATTGTCCTCAACTATTTCAGATGTAAATAAAAAAATTGAAGGGCTGAGTCAGCGAGAGCAAGAACTGACCAGCCAACAAAAAAAATTGGCTGATAAAATTTCTGAGTTTCTAAACAAAAAGCCAGATGAAAAGTCTAAAGAATTGTCAATTCAGTTAGATGACCTGTTGCCTAAAATTGAGGAATTGCAAAAAGCTTTAGAAACTGTAGAGACTTTGCCGTCTCAGTTAGAGACTCGGGTATCTGACATAATGAAGAAATTGCAACCAGAGCAAAAGGATCTGCTATCTCTGTTGAGGGATCTGCCATCTCAAATAATGGCGAAATTACAGCCAGGCTCAGATCATAACCAAAATTCCTCTAATCAAAATGAAAACAGTTTACCCGACGATGTACAACCAACTCAGCAGTATGATCGGGACAAGGAAAAGGATTTAACTGACTCGCCTGGTGAAACATTAAATGACGAAGATTCACAAAGAGATAGGGATGAAAAGCTTAATAGTTTGGCCGATCAATCTCAACCAGATGAAAATAACTTGAATAATGAAGAAGATGATCGCCATACAGAAGTGACTGACCTGAATAATATAGACAAGGCAGAGGAGGAAGAACAAGACGAACCAGAAGGATATAACCGGGTTCAAGAAACAAACCCTAATCCGCCACCGGCTGACAATTATAAACGTTCATCGGAGGTTATAGCACCGGAGGTTATAGAATGTGTTAAAACATTTAACGAATCCTCAGAAGAATTCTTTAAAAAATCTGAATATTCTGTTGTTTACGTTAAGTGTTCAAATTTTAGCGAAGCCCGTAACAATGGTGTCACCCCTATTCTGGGAACAAAAGAGGCCGATGATGCTCGCTATGTAGTTGTATCTTTACATAGAGATTCTTCTATTGTGGTATTATTTCCCAAAAAATCCAAAATAGGCAAGGAAACAGAATATAACACGATGGAATTATTATTTAACTGTCAGAAATACACGCGTGGATTCAGCAAATTTACCCTGATTAAACCCGCTAAAGTTAGCAAATTCGGGTCGAATCAATGGAAACTGATAGAAAAAGGTCAGCTTGAGTTTACGAGTTAAAGACTGAAATGGAGAACTTAACCAACTGACCTAAGCTATATTACACAGTCAAAAAGAAGCGCTTCCGCAAAGCGCGGATCGCTGCGCGAATCGCGGTTTTTCACGATGGCAAAGTAATTGGTTATTTTTATCCGATGAATGATTTAGAATCCGTGTCTAAAAGATGAATTAGCCAACGTCCTAGACAAAGTAATGGAACAAACGGGATGGGATGAAGCAGAGTTAGTAAAAGCGTTTACTGAGTAATTAGATTCAACGGTTTGTTCGCGAGGCAGAGCCTCTAGAAGGGCATTCCCAGGCAGAGCCTGGGAACGAGAGAACGAGAGAAACGAGAGAATAAGAAACCCGATTTCTAAATCAGTCGCGATCGCATTCCTCTGATAATTTGAGTAATTCTGCATAAAGCTCATTACGAATCCAAAATCCATGCACGATTAAAGCATCTAATAATGGCTTTACCTCTGCAATTAATCCCTGTTTTTTACTTGCCAGCAAAATCCCCAATAAACCAATCACCTTAATTCCAGACTGAATCGCTTTTTGTCTACCTCTGCGTTCATCCACAATCAGTCGATCTGCATTCAACTCCATTGCCAGAACAATCGCTTCCGCTTCACCTGGATCTAGGTTAGATTGGAAAGTTTTTAGCCATGACAAATTGCTAACTGATTTCACTTGAATCCAATCAAGATTTTTTACGGCTAAAGTAGCGGGATCTGTGGCTCCAGAGTTGAGAATTTCTTGATAAACCGCCACTGGAATCATCACCGTACCATAAAGCTGTTGCAAAAGATGCAACTGTCCGATCGCTGCTAGATTACTAATAGGGGAAGTATCGCTAACAATAATCATCGCCAATTATTTTCTGTTAAACTTTTGAAATCCTCTCTTAACTCAGCAATATCGTAGTGTAGAGGAATTTGACGACTCGCAAGTAACTTTTGAAATTCAAGCTGATTCATTTGGGCAAACCGACTGGCTTGAGCTAGGGTAAATCGCTCTTGTTGAAACAGCATAATGGCAATTTCTTGCAGCAGTTGCTCTTCAGACATTTCTACGTTCTGCAAAACTTCATTAGATATGACAATGGTCATAGCTTTTCATCCATGTTTTTAACTATTATATAGCAATTCTTTCCGGGGTTGTGGTAATTGTAGGGGCGATCGCCTCGTAGTCGCCCCCGCCATTTCTGTAGGGGCGAAGCATTCCGGCAAACAAATTATTGCTGAAAAGATTAGCCTGATACCGGAATGCTTCGCCCTACCGTGGTTCAGTAATCTGAAAACCGCTGTAGGGCGAAGCATTCGGGTAATTATTTTTACCGTGAAAACCCAGGATTAAATGCCGCGTAAGGGCGAAGCATTCGGGTAATTATCTTTACCGTGATAACCCAGAATTAACTGCCCGAATGCTTCGCCCCTACAGAGGTGTGTTTTCTATAAAGCAGCCGAAGAAACCCGGTTTCTAATATTTAATGATTGGCTGAATAAGTCTGTTTGCCCGATCGCCTCTTGTTGGCCAGTTTTCAACCATTTCACCTGAACCGTGCCATTAGCCGCCTCTTCGTCGCCTAAAATGAGGCAAACTACCGCCCCACTGCGATCGGCCCGTTTAAACTGCTTGCCAAAAGCACTACCACTCAGGTCTAACTCCACGGAAAAGCCGGACTGCCGGAGTTTTTGGGCGATTTTCAGGGCTTGGTGTTCCGCAGCGGTCCCGCGAGACACCACATAAAAATCGATCGCCGTTGTCTGGGTAGCATCAAGCTGCTGCAATAAAATAATCAAGCGTTCCAAACCGATCGCCCATCCCACTGCGGGAGTTTCTGGGCCGCCCAACTCTTGCACCAAACCATCATAACGACCGCCCCCGCAGACCGTTGCCTGAGCACCGAGGTCATCAGAAATAATTTCAAAAGCGGTGTGAGTATAGTAATCTAAACCCCGGACTAAACGGTGATTCAACTCGTAGGAAATCCCCAAATCATTCAGCAGGGTTTGCACTTGTTCAAAATGTTTTTGCGAGTCCGGGCCAAGATACTCGTATATTTTCGGCGCACTTAGGGCAATTTCCTGAGTCCTTTGATCTTTACTATCCAAAATTCGCAAAGGATTACGAGTCAGGCGATCGCGGGAGTCTGGGTCTAATTCTTCTTTATATGGGGTCAAATAATCCACCAACGCTTGCCGATAACGCTGCCGGTCTTGGGAATTGCCCACAGAATTTAAGGCTAAATGCAGATTTTTCAGCCCCAAAGCTTGCAAAATATCCGTAGCAATAGCAATAACTTCCACATCAGCGCGGGGGTCTGCGGTGCCGATCGCCTCAACACCGATTTGGTGAAATTGCCGTTGTCTCCCTGCTTGGGGGCGTTCATAACGAAACATCGGCCCAGTGTACCAGAGACGTTGTACCCCACCTTGACCATGCAGCTTATTTTCAATAAAAGAACGCACCACCCCAGCAGTGCCCTCTGGTCGCAAGGTAATCGATCGCTCCTTGCGATCGCTAAAAGTGTACATTTCCTTGCCCACAATATCGGTAGCTTCCCCGATACCCCGTTCAAACAGGGCAGTTTCCTCAAAAATCGGCGTCCTAATTTCCCGATAAGCAGCGCGGTTGAGAATTTCTCTCGCGGTTGCCTCCACTCGTTGCCAATAGCCAATTTCTTCCGGCAGGATATCCCGCGTTCCTCGTAAAGCTTTAATCGTACCCATTCAAATGTTAGATTCTATTACTTTTACTCTTATGTTTAAGATTTCGGTAGATTTCAGAGATCGGCTTGAGATTGCCAGCCAAATATCGAAAAAATATTAGCTAAGTTTAGCAAATCTACCTCACTAATTAGCAATTAGCAATTAGCATTTAGCATTTACGTCGCTCGACCATCAACCATCAACGATCAACCATCAACGATCAACCATCAACGATCAACCATCAACGATCAACCATCAACGATCAACCATCAACGATCAACCATTAACAAACCTGCCAATCTCCAAAGCGATCGCCATAATACTGCAAAATTTGCTCAACCCGTTGGCGGTCTGCTGCGGAAATCTCTGGAGGATAAGAAATCCACAAACCCCCCACCTGGCTTTGGGAATAATCAAATTGTGGGGAAGTTTGTGGCATCAAACCCGCTTGCACCCCAACCACTTGACGGATATGGGCTAAAACTTCCCGATAAACCGCCAAAGGCAGTCGGGGAATTTGATACTGTAAACGATTTTGTCCGACAGTTTGATTGGTCATCTCACTCATCTAGGTCGAATTTGACTTTTATTCAGGGAATTTGGCTCACGAATCCATTGGGCTGACTTCGGTAGTCACCGCTTGAGTTGTCAGGGTGTCTGACTCCTCTGGCATATTCTCAGTAGAATCACTGATATCCGTTTGTGGCAGCACGCAGCAGTTCACATCATCAATGCAAACTTTGCCACTTTGCAGGGCCCACCGCACCAAAGCCACGCGGTTGCTGGTTTTGGTTTTGTTCAGAATGTTACTAATATGGTTGTCTACGGTTCGTTTGCTGATTTCCAGCCGCTCGGCAATTTCTTGGTTAGTTAAACCAGCCGCGACCTGTTCAATGACTTGTAATTCCCGGTCAGAAAGGGTTGCATTGTTTTGAGAATCCCCGTCAAGCATAAGCATTTTCTATATCTGTATATCTGCTTAGATTTTAATATTTATACCCTAGTATCCGCAAGGCTGGTGTTGAATTCCCTAAATTTCCGGTGAAACGATCGCACCAACGGGCAAAATATCGGCACAATATCGGCACAATATCGGCACAATATAAAGTAAAGCCCTGACGATCTGATGGCGTTTTCCATAACTCCAGATAGATCGGGGGTTCCCATCACAGAGACGGCACAGGACTTAATGATGATGCGATCGCACTTGCCTAATCATCCTTTCACTTTATCTTGGAGACAAGCACTCAGAAGAATTCTGGGCTTAACTCTGGGCTTAATTTTATCTGCCCTATTCTGGTTGCCCGCTTCCGTTTGCCTTGCTCAGGAGTTATCCCCCATCAACCAGCCGCCTCAAACCGTGGTCACGGAATCAGAAATCAGTCCCCCGATTTTTGATATCAACAGCATCCCCTCGGAAAAAGTCAGCCAATTTATCCAAGCCTATTTACAAGTCTTAGAGTTAATTGACCGGCGCCAAGGAGAACTCCTCGCTGCGGAGACTGGAGTAGCATCTCAGGGTCTGGAGAAAGAAATTGAAACCCAAGCTGAGGAAATTATCCAGCAAGCGGGCTTATCTAGGCAAGAGTATCTACAGCTTTTAAGTTTAGCCAACATCGATCCAGAATTTGGCGAACGCATTGCCATTGGTTTGCAAGAGGCGAAGTAATTAGCGGGGGAGCGGCGGTTCGGCCCTTCGGCTGCGCTCAGGACAGGCTTCGCTCACCGACCGAGGAGCACAGGGGCAGAGGAGAGAACAATCAACAATCAACAACCAACAAACAACCAACAACCAACAACCAACAACCAACAACCAACAAATAACTTTTCCTCGATGACCTGTTACCTTTAATCTGTATTGCAATGCAGGAGTATCGCCATGAACTATCCCCGTGTTCTATGTCTCGGTGAAGTTTTGTTTGATTTGTTGGCGGATCAAGCGGGTCAACCCCTTGAAACAGTGAAGTCTTGGACACCTTATCCCGGTGGAGCCCCGGCAAATGTGGCTTGTGCTTTGGTGAAATTGGGTGTTTCTGCCGGATTTGTCGGTTGTGTGGGCAAAGATGAACCAGGGGAGTCTCTGGTGCAACTGTTGGCAAAGGAGGGAGTTGATTGTCGAGGCATTCAACGCCATGAGACAGCACCCACTCGCCAAGTTTATGTGCTGCGATCGGCAGAAGGCGATATTGCATCCGCAACGAGGAGCGATCGCACCTTTGCCGGATTTAAGGATGCCGCCCCTGACGAATTTGCGGATACCTATCTCAGCGCCAAGGATTTGTCGGTGGAGTTGTTTGAACACGCTGAATTTCTGGTCTTAGGTACTTTAGAAATGGCCTATCCCCACAGCCGTGAAGCCATTAATCGGGCTTTGAAACTAGCGGATATTTATGATGTCAAAGTGTTATTGGATGTGAATCGACGGGATGTGTTTTGGCCGAATCCCGAAGAGTCCCCCGCATTGATTGCTGAATTGCTCAAAAGAATTGATTTTTTGAAAGTCACCGTAGAAGAAGCGGAATGGTTATTTAATACCACCGATCCGGGGGCGATTACTTATCGTTTAGATGGAATCGAAGGGGTGTTAGTGACTGATGGGAATAAAGGCTGTGCTTATTGCTTGGGGGAAAATGAAGGAATCCTGCCCGCTTTTGATGTGAATGCGAGCGATACCACTGGGGCTGGGGATGGTTTTGTTGCGGGAATTGTGCAGCAAATTTGCCAGCATGGAATTAGCAGTTTCCAAGATGCGGAAAAAGTTAAACTTATGGTGCAATTTGCAACGGCAGTTGGAGCAATGACGACGCTGAAACCAGGAGCGATCGCCGCCCAACCAACCCGGGCAGAAGTGGAAGCTTTTTTAGCTAGTCATTAATCACCATTAATCACCGTTAATCACCATTGACGATGTTGCGATCGGGGCGATTTTTTGAGCAAATTCATTAACTAGAAGAATGACCCATTCAGAAGCTTGGGGATTGCCCACCCCATATTGCCCCGATTTTAGGGATTGATTGATAATTTTACTTTGATAATTTCACCTTAAATCTAATTGAATATGGCCATAGAAATTGAACGCAAATTTTTAGTTAAAAGTGATGAGTGGCGATCGCTCGGTTCCGGTGAATTGTATGCCCAAGGATATATTGCCAACGAAGCAGGTAAAACCGTCAGAGTTAGAATTGTGGGCGATCGCGGTTATCTAACCATCAAAGGCCCAGGAAAAATGGGTGGGGCAAGGCCAGAATTTGAATATCCCATCCCGATAAAAGATGCCCAAGAAATGATCGAAACTCTCTGCAACCAGCCGGTAATTGAAAAAACGCGATATAAAATATCCCTGGGAGAATTAATCTGGGAAGTAGACGAATTTCATGGCAACAATCAAGGGTTAATCTTAGCAGAAGTCGAGCTAAACTCTGAAGATCAAGAAATCACCATTCCTGATTGGATCGGGGCCGAAGTTACGAGCGATAGGCGTTATTTTAATGCCTATTTAGCCGAACATCCCTATCAAGAATGGGGCATTAATTAATCCTTTTTTTAATTATTAAGCACAGATGATTAACCACAAAGACACAAAGGACACAAAGTAAATAAAATTATCTCTGTGTTCTTTGTGTCTCTGTGGTTAAATTCAAAGGATAAAATTAACCAACTTCTGCCAAAATATCTTGGGCATGAGTGGCGGTATTTACTTTATCAATCACTTGGGAAATTTTCCCTTCGCTATCAATAATATAGGTGACTCGTTTGGCATAACCTCCACCATCTACATCGTAAGCTTTGGTGATTGCCCCATCCACATCCGCTAATAATTGAAATGGCAAACCATATTTTTCCGTAAAGGCTTTGTGGGAGGCTTCATCATCCATGCTGACCCCCAGCACAACCATATCTTTTCCTTTATATTCATCATAAGAATCTCGGAAGCTTTGGGCTTCTTTGGTGCAACCAGGGGTGTCATCTTTGGGGTAGAAGTAAAGCACCACAGTTTTGCCCTTAAAGTCAGAGAGTTTCACGGTGTTGCCGTTGGTATCTTTAACCGTAAAATCAGGAGCAATTGTGCCAGCCGTTAAAGCCATAATTCTGATTACCTAATCACCATAATAGTTCGTCTGAGAATTATATCAGGTTTAGGAGAGTTGGTGGGCAATGCCCACCCTACTTAATCTTATTGTATCAATAAGTTTGAGCGATGGCAGAATTAATGGCAGAATTAAATCATCCCAGGAGTTTTAACCCGTGGGATGATTGGATTTTTATTCCCCTGAATCCACTAAATCTACTTTTACCTCACTAGATAAGTGGCGAAACCAAGTGAAATATAAACCAATGGAGAGCAAAATTAATGCCAGGAGTAAAATTCCGAACTGTTCCCACTGTTTGGTCACGAACATCATGCCAGTCATAAATAAAACTAACTGCCAAGGAACCGCAATCAATGTGGCTAAAATATCTCGCTGATTTTCGCGGTTAATTTTGGCTTGAATGTTGTCTGGGAGATTTTTTCTGATGGGATGCCAAAATCCAAAAGGTCGGGTAATTTTATAGAAATTATCCAAGACATCATGGTCAGTAGGAGGGGTCAACAAGGTGCCGAGAATACAGCCTAATAAAGAAATAGAACAGGGAATCAGAAAGTTGAGTGATTCTGGTAATTGTACGCCGCTTAATTTGATGGCGATCGCCCCAATCATACCAGCTAAAGTTCCTACAGCAAAGCCGTAGCCATTAAACCGCCACCAGTACCAACGTAGTAGCAAAGGCATAAACAAACCTGAAGCAAATGCTAGGGTCAGCCAGCCCCAAATATCATTAATATTCACCACGGGAAAACTAAACAGCAAGCCTAGGAATACAACGACAACTGAGGCCAATTGACTTTGAAATATCAGTTCATTTTTAGAGGCATCGGGCTTAATTAATCGTTGATAAATATCCTTCAACCAATAACCAGCACTCGCATTAATGATTGAGCTAAAAGTAGACATCGCTGCGGCCATCAAAGCCGCGACCAATAACCCTTTCATCCCCACGGGTGCATAAACTTCAATTACCTTGGGCAAAACCAATTCTGGATCGGCAATCACTTCGTTGGTTATGCCATAATGAATGCCTAAAATGGCAAAAGCCGTGACCAAAGGCCAACGAAATGAAAGCAAGAAAATCCAGAATAGGGAAAGTAAACCTGCTTCGCGATCGCTCTTCGCGGCAAAATACCGTTGACTCATATAGCCACCCACCCCGCTAACCCCTTCCAGAGAGGTTTTCAACAGATAGAAAAAGATGGTGACACCGAACAAATTATAACTGGAATATTGACCTGGTAAGCTGAGTTCCATTGGGGGGAAAATATTACTCCAATCCGTCAAGGTAGTGGTAATTTGTTGAAATTTATCATGGGCTAAGGGTACAGAAATAGCAAATTCAGCGGGTAACGTCACTGTTTGTAAAGCCACTGTGCAGATATAAATAATCGCCGCAAAAATCAATCCCCCTTGCACAACATCAGTCCAAATTACTCCGTAAAAACCGCTAACAGCAGTGTATAGCATCGATACGAAGATCATAAAAATTGCGGCAAAACGGTCATCAATTCCCAATAATAGACCAAAAAATTTACCCCCACCTACGGCAAAGTAACTAATAATCCAAATCGAGATCACTAGATTAGCTACTGCACTGATTAAACGGGCAAAATTTCCTTCTTTTCCCGAACCAAACCGCAACTGCATCCATTCCGCTAGGGTCATCATTTGCGATCGCCGATTCCACTTGCCCATAAAAATCATAAAAAATGCCATCACCAGGACAATGCCACCCCGAATTTCAATAAAAAATCCTTTCGTTCCCAAGGCGTAAATCAAGGCAACAATCACCATTGTTCCCGATAGATCGATACTGGAAGCCATACCCGAAGCCCCCAAAGCCCACCACGGTAAATTGCGATCGCCCAAAAAATAAGATTCGATACCTTGTGAAGCTTTGCGTTGGAAAAACAATCCCAACGCCACAATCGCCAATAAATAGGCGATGACAATCACATAATCCAAGATTTGCATAAAACTCCCGATTAATTCAACAACTGTAGGGTGGGCATTGCCCACCCTACTACGGAATCAACATAACGATATCAACATGGCGATAAATTATTCAACAGCATAAACCGCGATATCATCAATAATAAATTCCGTTGACCATTGGCCATCGATATTCGCCAGAGAAAAGAATAGATAATCCAGGTCGTTAAACAACAAGTTGTAAGGGGTATAAGTAGCCGCCCGACTCCGAGAACCCTGGCGAAACACCAACAAATCACTCCTTCTTAAATCACCAACTCCCGGTCTAGCATAATAACTAATTGAACCATCGGCATTAAAAGACATCCCGATAGTCCACCATCCGGTGCGAGTATATTGTGTTTCCGTGGCCATCACATCTTGACCTTCGTTATCAGAACGCACAACGATGCGGAAATGATCGTTATTGCCATTCTGATCTTGATTCAACCACAACCAAATACCGGGCCAATAGTCCACAGACCCCGGCTTTTCCCCCGGTTTATGACCACTTGCCCCGACGCGAAACCCGATATGATACCCCTGGCGCTTTTCCCAATCTTTCAGGGGCGGTAAATAAATCCGGGTCACGACACTCAATCCTTTACCCACTGGCGTATTGGCGCCAGTTCTGCCGTTGGCAACGTGAAGCAAATCATCTTGCTGTAAGGTGCCTTCAGTTCGTCCAGGAGCCCCAGAATTCCGCGTCTGTAACCGCAAAGCAAAATTGCTACCACGGAGTCCCCTTCTCGGTGTGTTCACCTGTTCCACCATATCGGGATGTCCCCGGACTGTCCCTTCTTGCCATCTGCCATTCGCCGAAACTCCCAGGGGTGGGTTGCCTGCGGGAATAATATTTGTCCACCCTGACCCTGGGTCATAATATTGGTTATGCAATTTGGGATTGTTGTAGTTATAAGTCCACCCCGGTTCTTCAAAGTTGTCGCCATATTCAGTCAAACGCCGTCCCGATCCCGGAGGGGGATCCGCCCAGGCAGCCGGGGCGAACGAAAGAACTGCGACAAGTGCCCAAAGAATTTTCATGTTTGCGATTTTTATGATGGTGGGTAATGTATATGAAGAGGTGTATGCCTGGGTGTTCCGATTGGTATTCCCACGAGGGCATGAAGCGAAGCTATCCCCTAGGGAATCGCGCCAACCCGATCTGAATTTTTCCCATTACCGGATTTGCGGGATATCCTCAGAAAATTATACAAGCTGAATCTAGTCAGACCCTGGGGAAAAACATTCTGAGATAATCAGGTCACAGGCAATATCAAATTATGTTAAGCTATAGTAAAGTCGCGATAAATCCCGGAAAATGAAAATTTTCAGGAAAATTTATCGATTTAAATTTATTTAATAAAAACTTTCAGTCAGGCACCAGTCAATCCGGCAAAAGTGGATAATTGCAATAGACCTCTTAATCTCCAGTTTTTTTGGGCGATAATAAATAATCAAAGGTTTAGATAAATTTATTTTTAATTTATTTAAAAATAAATTTATTGAGCTTTGAAATATTCAGCATTATCTTCTTTGGTTCAGGTAATAAGGGGCATTTTTTTTAGAAAAATTAGCCAATTTGTTGGAAAAAACCACCCATGAAAAAAATTTTAATTATCGATCGCGATCGGCTGTTTCTGTCCTGCTTAACGGATTTTTTAGGCTTTGAATTTAAAATTAAGACGGCTGATGACGAGTTTCTGGGAATCAAATTAGCTCAACAATTTGAGCCAGACTTGATTATCTGTGACCTGAAACTGCCAAATTTAGAGGGCTATCAGGTGTTAAAAACTCTGCGCGAACACCGGAGTACCGCCAAAATTCCTTTTGTCTTCTTATCTTGTTGTTCTGAATGGGAAGAGCGCGATCGCGCCTTAAAATTAGGTGCAAATGCTTATTTAAGTAAACCCGTGCGTCTGCGTAAATTATTAGCCACCATTGAGGAACAACTGGAAATCAGAGAACTCACCCCCATCCCATAGGGTCTGGCAGGGCACACAAGACCTAGCAGCAGCAAGAGCACTAACTCAAATTGACCCTGGGTGCTTATGCTTGCCGTGTGTCTATTTTTGTGCGTCAGACTTCTCAGGATCGCCATTTAAACCGATTGATTAACGTCTCACCCCAACGGGCTGATCTCAGAAGACTTCTCAATTCCTCAGAAAAAATGGGTCTATGCAATAGCCCACTTGAATTCATCACAGTGTATCTGTAATAATTAAGCTATGAGTCAGAAAACAATCCGCGCAATCACTTATCTCATCTTTTAAGACCAGTTGTTTGGTCAACGGTCTGTACAGACCATGGGGGTCATTTGCCCAACTCAAACAAGCCGAAATAATAATGAAAAATTAATTTTTTTGGTAAAAAAATAAAGTTTGCCTCTGGTTGATTATTGAACCAAAGCTAGGGAAACCTGCCAGATTTCCTCTAGCTTTTTTTTTGCCAAAAATCAGGCATAAGCGATAAAAGCCGAAGCCCAAGCAGAGAGAAAATTCGCGGTTCGCGCCCTGGGGAACAGCCCATCCTCACCCCTGATTGCTTTTGATTGCCTTTCCGCCAAAAAACTCATGGCTTTTTGACTAACTTTTTGAATAGCTTTTTGGATAAATTGGATATTGGCAATAGACTATTGGCCGGTTGATTGATTAATTTGCCATAATAAAACTATCGGGAATTTGCCGCTTGGATCAATTCGGCTAGGGTACTGAAATCATTGGCCTAGACTTATCCTTAAGCATTGGGGTGATTTCATTGATTTTGACATCGTGAGTAGTGAACTGATTCTCGGTGAAAACCTGATTTAAACTCTGGTTATTTTTAAGCAACGGCTAAGGAAACTCATCAAGTTTTCTTAGCTTTTTTTTGTCGGCAATAGTCGGCATCGGCAATAGTCGGCATCGGCAGTAGTCGGTAATATCGGCAATAGTTATGAGCGATCGCCCTCTAACCGCTACTCCTAAACAGCAAATCCACATTTCTAAATCTTTGACTCCAGGATGTTAAGCTAAAAAAAGCCCCGTGGAGAACCAAGTGGAGAACCAACTTGTCCAAGAACTTGCCCAAGCACTTGCCCATGATTGACCAAAATAATCATAAAACCTATTCAACTCCGGGAGTTGTCCAACATTATGCCCAGTTGAAACAATTACAACCCGCCGAAACCACCATTCTGAAGTGGCTGAAACCGCGACTATCGCAGATGAAAATGCTCGATATGGGGGTAGGAGGAGGACGCACCACTCAACACTTTGCTCCTCTGGTCGGGGAATATATCGGCATCGACTATTCGCCGCAAATGATTGCCGCTTGTCAGAAAAGATTTTCGGCCTATTCTCAGACCATCCAATTAGAAGTTTGTGACGCCAGAAATTTAAGTCAATTTCCCGAAAATTATTTTGATTTTATTTTATTTAGCTTTAATGGCATTGACTATATTTCTCACGGCGATCGCCTCCAGGTATTTGAGCAAATTCGCCGCGTCGGTAAGTCCGGAGGATATTTTTATTTTTCTAGCCATAATCTTCAAGCAATGGCACCGGAATTTAATTGGCAAAAACACCTGAGTTTTAACCCGATCAAAACTTATGTCAACTTAGTTATGTGGGGGTTTTTGCGGTTATGCAATCCGGGCATTACCTGGGATCACCTAAAATCTTCTGGCTATGCCATCCTCAGAGATGAATCCCACAATTTTCGCTTGCAGACTTATTATATCCGCCCCCAAGAACAGGTACAGCAAATCACCCCCAATTTTAGGGACATTAAAATCTATTCCTGGAAAACCGGCTTAGAACTGACCAGCGAAAGTGATTTATATTCTAATGATGATATGTGGCTTTACTATCTCGGCGTCATTCAGTGATAATCATCTTCGGATTCATCGAAGAGTCCATGATTCAACAGTGATTTAACATTGATGCAACATTTCAAAATTGCAGGAAAAAATTATGGCCACAGATATCACAGCAACCGAAGTAAAAGACCCCAAGCAGACAGTTTTAGGGATTGATCTTGGGGGAACAGCGATTAAACTGGGAAAATTTACGGCTGAAGGGAATTGTCTGGCCTCATTATCTGTGCCAACCCCCCAACCTTCCACCCCGGAAGCGGTTGTAACAGCGATCGCCCAAGCAGTGAGCAAAATTGACCCCCAAGGAGAAAGTCTAGGCATTGGGCTGGGGACTCCAGGCCCGGTGGATGCCAGCAAACGCATTGCCAAAGTTGCTATCAACCTAGCCGGTTGGCACAATGTCCCCTTGGCTGATTTGCTGGAAAAACACACTCATAAACCTGTGGTTTTAGCCAATGACGCTAACTGCGCGGGAATGGGAGAAGCTTGGTTAGGGGCAGGGCAAGGATTTCGGAATTTCATCCTCCTAACTTTGGGCACGGGGGTCGGTGGGGCAGTGATTCTGGATGGTCAACTGTTTACCGGCCCAATGGGTACGGCTGGTGAATTGGGCTTAATCACCATCAATCTTTATGGCCCAGAATGTAATAGTGGAAATCGCGGTTCTTTGGAACAATATGTCGGTATTTCGGCTATTCGCCACCAAACGGGACTGGAACCGGAAAAACTCGGTCACATGGCAGAAGCAGGCAACCGCCAAGCTTTAGAGTTTTGGGAAACTTACGGACATTATTTAGGGGCAGGTTTGGCCAATTTGATCTATGTTCTTGGCCCAGAGGCGATCGCGATCGGTGGGGGTATTAGTGCCAGTGCCAAATATTTTTTACCGTCAACTTGGGCGGAAATCGAACGCCGGGTTTTACCAGAATGTCGCCTCGGTTTGCAACTATTACCAGCCCAATTAGGAAACCAAGCGGGTATTGTCGGCGCCGCTAAATTAGCATGGCAAAGTATCAGTAGGGTGTAGGGTGTAGGGTGTAGGGTGTAGGGTGTAGGGTGTAGGGTGTAGGGTGTAGGGTGTAGGGTGTAGGGTGTAGGGTGTAGGGTGTAGGGTGTAGGGTGTAGGGTGTAGGGTGTAGGGTGTAGGGTGTAGGGTGTAGGGTGTAGGGTGTAGGGGCGATTCGCGAATCGCCCCTACAATATTTTAAGCAATAAACTATCTGCCGGAATGCTTCGCCCGTACATTAATATTTTAGGCAAGAAATATCTGCCAGAATGCTTCGCCCCTACAAGTATTTGTGGTTTATTCAATAGAAAATTGCTATAAAGAAAAAAAATCCTTTCCACAGTTCTGTGGAAAGGGTTATCTCTACATAGCAATCATAATTCCCCTAAAAATTGCACTTTTATCGCCATGACCAGGCAGCGTAACCAAGCTTAGGTCTAAGATTCCCAGGGATTATCCAACGCTTCGGAATCCGTTGGTTCTTGGGCTTCAGCACCTCTAGGGGTAATTTCCGCACCCGGTTGATCGGAATCCAGGACAGAAACTTTCACCACTTTGTTAATCACTTCTGGGGCTTTTGGTAAAGTTAGAGTCAAAATCCCTTCTTCATAATTGGCTTTTACTGCGGTATTGGCTACAGCAAATGGCAGAGAAACCATTCGGCGGAACTCAGCCCCTCTAGGAAATTCAGACCGGAAAAATTGGGATTTGTCGGTTTCGGGTTTGTCTAGATAAGTTCCCGAAATTAACACCGCTTCTCTAGTGACTTCAATATTTAATTTGGCTCGGTCAATTCCCGGCAGCATCGCTCGGAGTAGCAAACTATCGGCGGTTTCTGCCAATTCGACTAGAGGACGAACGGGAATCGGTCCAGGGGCATTATAAGAGTCATCTAAAGTTTGCTCGATTTGACGATAAATTTTATCCAGTTCATTCAAAGGAAAAGTCATTAATCTCATCATGGTTGGGCCTCCGAGCTTTTTTGATTTAAAATAAGTTTTGATTCGGTCTTTTGGGTTGGCGTTTTGCTCTTTACAGTTTCTATATTGCCGAATATTTTAGAGTTTGAAAATCCAGAAAACCCTACTTTTTTCTATGTGCTTACCACACCTATGAATCCTCAGAGATTCAAGCTGGGACGGTTTTCCCCCCTGTTCCACCGGAAAACCGTCCGTGGGATGAGTCAGCAAGCTGGAGGCGAGGAGAAAACGAGTCAGAAATAGCGGATAGGGAATAGGCGATCGCGACAAAAGATTACAGCCAACCCCGCAGAAAATAAATGAACATTCCCAGGTATTCTTTTAAGACTCTTGTGGTGATGACGAGGTTTTCCGCATCTGGCATCAGATTAAGCACAGTTGCCTCCCAGGTCTCACCCTCAGATGCTAATGGGTTGTCAATAAATACAAAGTCGGTGGGAACGGGGATGGTGTCGATGCCTTGTTTTTTGAAGATTAAATACGATCGCGGCATATGAGTGGCGGATGTCACCAGTAACACGGTTTTCAGATTGTACTGCTGCAAAATTTGCTTGATTTTTACCGCATTTTGATAGGTGTTCAGGGAAGAGTCTTCTTGGATAATGGCGGATTTTGGCACTCCCATTGCGATCGCTAATTCGGTCATATCGGCTGCTTCTGACCCTTCAACGCCACCCCGCCAAGTCACCCGACCCCCAGAGAACAATAAAAAAGGGGCTTTCCCTTCTTTGTAGAGTTTGGCCCCATACAAGGGGCGATCGCCGGCTTCATTAACTTCGACCCAAGGACGAGGGGCAAGATGAGGACGGGTTGCCCCCCCTAAAACCACGATCACATCCGCTTGTGGGATGGGATTTGGGGGTAAATGCCGAAATTCCAGCGATCGTAATAAGGCGCTGGACAGCCAACCATTGCCCCCTAAAATGAGGACGATGAAAGTCACGCCCAGCAAATAGGGAACCCACCGAGGACGCCGCCAAAACAAAACCAGGGTAATGACCAGCAGCAGGCAAGCTAAACCTAGGGGATAGAAAAATAGGGGTAGAAATTTTGAGAGAAAGAAAAACATTTCAACTCGATTAGTCAATAAAATTGCCACAAGGGACAATATAGCATTCCTATATTAATTCAGAGGGAAACTCCAGCCCTAAATCATCTCTCAAACTTATAATTCCTTATGTTTAGATTTTAAATACCAATACAAATTAGCCACTGCGATATTGGATTGATAGTCAAGAATATCGACTCAAGCCAAGTTCAAGCCAACTGTCTGAAATCATCGATATTTGTAATATTTTATTGAGTTAGTTTGATTATTGCCTATATCTGGCAGATACCGGCTTTCTTAAAGCAACCCGGTATCTACGATCGACCAACCACCAACCACTAAACCAAGATTTAATTAAGAAACTCGGTTTATGATCTCGATTTGTTCAACGGCATTGCTGATAAGTTCTGCCCCTTGAATAATATCGGATTCAGTGGTAAATTTTCCCAGTCCAATTCTCAGGGAACCTTCGATCGCTTCTGAAGGTAAACCTAATGCGGTTAAAACATGGGAAGGAGTTTCTACCCCAGAGGAACAAGCGGCGCCAGTGGAAATGGCTAATTGATGGCGGACTCTGGCAATAATCGCATGGTTGGGAATTCCAGGGATAGATATATGCAGATTACCAGCTAGTCGAGAGGCGCGATCGCCATTAATGACTAAACCAGGAATTTTTTCTTGTAATAAGCTTTGCAGGCGATCGCGCAAATGAGCAATTTTTGCCTCATCTTTGGCCATTTCTAACTGTCGCAGTTCACAAGCTTCTCCTAACCCGACTATTCCGGGAACATTCAGGGTTCCCGATCGCATTCCTTTTTGATGCCCGCCACCAAAAATTATCGGTTCTAGGTGCGTTCCTTTTCTGACGATTAAAGCCCCAGAACCTTTGGGGCCATATAATTTATGGGCAGAGATGGCCAGATAAGTGATATTAGAGGCGGAAAAATTAATCGGGATTTTTCCGACAGCTTGGGAGGCATCACAGAGAAAGGGGATATTATAAGTTTGGGCAATTTTTCCAATCTCTAATATGGGGTAAATATTGCCGATTTCATTATTGGCGGCCATGACGCAGATTAGAGAAATACCGCTGCGACAGATTTGTTCAATTTCGCCTAAATCTAATCGACCTTGTTGGTCAATTGACAGATAAATAATTTCCGATAGTCCTTTTTTAGCTAATGCCTGACAAGTATCTAAAACCGCTTTATGTTCAACCGGAGAAACGGCGATAATTGGGAGTTTAGATTGTTGGTGATTTACCGATAAAATATGCCCTTGTATAGCTAGATTAATGCTTTCGGTGGCTCCAGAGGTAAAGATAATTTCTTTGGGTTTAGCGTTGACTAATTGGGCGATTTGTTGGGCGGCTTTTTTAATCCCTTGTTCGGCTTCATCTCCATAGCTATGGTCGATGCTGCTGGCATTTCCATAAGCGTTGGTCATGTAATGTAGCATTCGGTTGGCTACTCTGGGGTCAACGGGGGTAGTAGAGTGATAGTCGAGATAAATTGGCTGAGATTTCATTATCATATTCGGTTCGGATGATTTTTTTAATAAAAGCGCTATTATTTTAACAAGTTATTATCAATAAAATTGATAAATAAATGTTAAGCTTATGCTAATTTATAAAAATATATGCTAGACTAAAGATAAAAATTTACTCCGACTATTTTAGGAGGAGATTATGCAAGCAACAAATCAGCAGGATATGGGTAAAGTTTTTACAACGCTGACAATTATTAATCGCGCTGACCAAATTCGCGCCGAAGATGGGACAATTTCACCGGCAGAAGTGCGATCGCTCACCTTGGAAAATGTCTTAGTTGATACCGGGGCAACGACTTTATGTTTACCCCCAGAGGCGATCGCGCAATTAGGCTTAAAAATCCTCAAAGAAGTCGATGTAGCTACGGCAATGGGGATTGGTAAAGCCCGCATTTTCCAAGATGCAAAAATATCCATGTTTGACCGAGAAGGAACTTTTGAGTGTTTGGAGTTACCGGGAGGACATGACCCGCTTTTGGGAGTAATTCCCTTAGAATCTTTGGGGTTAGAAGTTGACTTAAATCGTCAAGTATTGAAGCCGTTGCCCATTAGTCCCACGGAAACTTATTTAACAATTTTGTAGGGTTGGCAATTTGAAAAAATTGGTAAGAAACCAAGAAACTAAGAAACCGGGTTCTCCGTTGCTGTTGCAACATAGCCGAGATTTAACAAAGAAACCCGGTTTCCGATCCCAGGCAACCCATCAAGAAACCGGGTTTCTGGGATAATTTCTGCAACAAGCGCCCTCGATTGAACCAAGAAACCCGGTTTCTGAATTTGTCATATAATCAAGAAAATCATTTTATAATTTGAAAAACAACAGAGAATTCAATGGAACTTTGTACAGTCGAAATAGGCAACACATCTTATAAAATGCTGCAAGAACTAGCTGCCCGTTCTGGGGAATCAATCCCGCAAATTCTGGATAAGGCGATCGAGCAATACCGAAAACAGAAATTTTTGGAAGAAGCTAATCAAGCTTACACTGCTTTACGCAATAATCCAGAAGCTTGGGCAGGAGAAATCGAAGAAAGAGAAGCCTGGGATGTTACTTTAGCTGATGGTTTAGAACCATGAATTTATTAAAACCATCACGAGGGGATATCTGGCTAATTGATTTGAATCCAACAAGGGGTCACGAACAATATTCGTAGGGTGTGTTAGGCGCTCAATAAACTCTCAATTATAACGAGCAAATTCTAATAGCGCCGTAACGCACCAACCACAGATTAGGAATGTTTGCAGATATTTGCTGATTAAATTGTAGATTCCCCGAAGGTGCGATTCCCGCTTCGGGATCTGCTCTCGCGAATCGCGCTTCAACTACGCAATCAATCAAGCAACCAAGAAACCGGGTTTCTGGGATAATTGTTGCCACAATAACCAAGATTTAAATAAGAAACCCGGTTTCTGAAATATAGGCGATCGCGCTTACTCTCCTGATAATTGGAGTAATTCTGCATAAAGCTCATTACGAATCCAAAATCCATGCACGACTAAAGCATCCAAGAATGGCTTTACCTCTGCAATCAATCCCTGTTTTTTGCTTGCCAGCAAAATCCCCAATAAACCAATCACCTTAATCCCAGATTGAATCGCTTTTTGTCTGCCTTTTCGTTCATCCACAATCAGGCGATCTGCATTCAACTCTATTGCCAGAACAATCGCTTCCGCCTCTCCTGGATCTAGGTTAGATTGGAAAGTTTTTAGCAATGCCAGATTGCTAACTGATTTCACTTGAATCCAATCAAAATTTTTTACGGCTAAAGTAGCGGAATCTGAGGCTCCAGAATTGAGAATTTCTTGATAAACCGCCGCTGGAATCATCACTGTCCCATAAAGCTGTTGCAAAAGATGCAACTGTCCAATGGCTGCCAGATTACTAATGGGGGAAGTATCGCTAACAATAATCATCGCCAATTATTTGCTTCTAAACTTTTCATATCTTCTCTTAACTCAGCAATATCATAGTGTAGAGGAATTTGGCGACTGGCAAGTAACTTTTGAAATTCAAGCTGATTCATCTGAGCAAACCGACTGGCTTGAGCCAAGGTAAATCGTTCTTGTTCAAACAGCATGATGGCAATTTCTTGGAGCATTTGCTCTTCAGACATTTCTACGTTTTGTAAAACTTCATTAGAGATGACAATTGTCATAGCTTTTTCTCCATGTTTTTAATCATTATAGCATATTGGTAGGGTGTGTCTTTGCGCTTAATTAATTCTCAATTCTAACCGACTAATTCTAATAGCCCCGTAACGCACCAACCACAGATTAGGAATGTTTGCAGCTATTTGCTGATTAAATTGTCGATTCTCTGAAGGTGCGATCGCGCAAGGGATCCGCTCTCGCGAATCGCGCTTCAACCACTCAAGCAAGCAACCAAGCAACAAAGAAACCGGGTTTTTGGGATAAGTTATGCAACATAGCTGAGATTTAACCAAGAAACCCGATTTCTGAGCACCGATAACTACTGCGAATATCGCGCATAATATTTTTGCAAAGCTGCCTTAGCCATTTTTTGCAATTCGGCTTTATCTTGATCGGTTAGGCTACGCCATAGAGGTTCTGAAAATTTTAAAATCGTCAGTTCTTTAAGACGGCGGACAAATTTGCGCCGCTCAAATTTTTCAAAGGGTTTGGTCAGCATAATCCCCTCAATTTCGTTATCTGATAGTTCAGCAACACGGGACATTTTTTTCTTTTTTCCTTCCACGACTAAACCTTCCGTCAATCTTTGTTGATAAAAGTCTCGAAAAAATCCAGTCAGTTCTGTAGTTTTAATCCGACCAGCCGCGTCAGCGAGTTTGAGTAATCCTAGCAGAAGGACAGGTTTATAGGAAGTATTCATATCCATTCTGCTCACGAAATCAAAGAACCTTTCTTTGATATCTTCATTGGTTAGGGGAGCAATGTTAAAGGTGCTTCTAATTTCCTCTAGTCGATCTTTTTTAAAATAGTGATAGACTCTATTCCCCAGTTCAATGGTGTGGTCTGGGGTGATGCGATCGGATTCTACCCAACGTCTAACAACGCTTTCTCCAATCCCTAATGCAGCTTCTAATTCACTGGCTTGATACATTTCTTTGACTTCATCTTGCCAACGAAAGATATCAACAGGTTCATAACGATCTACCCAGATATTAAGATTTAGTATCACCACTGACTTTTCTCCTTGATCTATCTGTCGTTTTTCTTCTTCTATCATTTTATCTGGAGCCGCAACCAGTCCCCCTGGAATATAGGAATTGTCACCAAATAACCGATGGGCATTCATGGCTTGAGCATAGCGATTGGTATTATCAATAAAATCAAAAACTAATAAATAATTTTTTCCCGGTGCAGGGCGAGTTCCTCGTCCCAACTGCTGAATATAAATCACTTTGCTCAGGGTTGGGCGTGCCATTAATAGCACTTCGGTTTCCGGTGAGTCCCATCCCTCATTTAAAATATCGCAGGCACAGAGAACTTGAATCTCACCTGCTTGATATGCATTTAATATTTCTTGCCTTTGATCGTGTTTCATTCTGCCAGAAACATGGGCAGCTTTAACCCCTCGTCTCTGGAATTCCTCAGCCATTTGTTCTGAGTGTTTGACATCAATACAAAAACAAACTGCCCGTTTGCCTAAAGCATGATTAACATAAGTTTCAGCAATGAGGCGATCGCGACTAGGAATAAAAAGATACTGACCTAAATCGTTGCTACGGTAATCAACTCCGTTAAACCGAATTTTAGTTAAGTCAATATTTGTTTGAACTCGCACACAGCGAATTGGGACGAGTAAACCTCGTGCGATCGCCTCTGACAAATCTAGGCGATGGGCATAATTTTGAAATATCTCAATCAATGACTGGCCATCATGTCTTTCTGGTGTAGCGGTTAATCCTAAAATAAATTTAGGTTGAAAATAACCAATGACTTTCCGATAGGTTTCAGCGGCAGCATGATGGCCTTCATCAATAATAATATAGCCAAATTCCTTCGGTTCAAAATTATTTAGATTGGCTGCCATTGTTTGAATCGTTGACAGGACAATCTGTGTATTTGGTTTTCCCTGATTTTTGCGATAAATAGCGGAACTAGCATCAGGCCATATTTCGGCAAATCTTTCTTGAGTTTGCGATAGGAGAGGAGTTCTATGTGCTAGGTAAAGGGTTCTCAGTCCTAAACTCTTCGCATCAGACAAGGCAATATGAGTTTTGCCTGTACCTGTTGCATGAGTTAATAAGCTGATGGTCTTGCCTTCATTTCTCAATTTTTGCAGTTCTTGTAAAGCATCAGTTTGATGTTCTCGTAAAGAAACTTCACCCCCTTCTTGTCGGGGCAAAAAACCATCAAGGGTTCCTTCGGCAATCTCGCGTTCAAGAAATAGCAGCAATTGTTCTTTGATTCTTTCTATATCGATCGCTAACTGAACATCTGTCCATCGATAGACTTTCCATCCCTGATATACCAAGCTATTTTGTCGCAGAAGTTGATCGCGATAGCTTTCAGCATCAACCATTTCACCTCCTGGAGAATGCCAGACCTCACCATCGATCTCAAAAGCATATTTATCCAATCTGGAAATAAAGGCAAAATCAATTAATCGTCCCGTTCCATATATATCGATCGCTGGATACTGAGGAATTAGTAATTGAGTGCGTTCAAAGCCTAATGCTTCCTGAAAAATATTGACAAATAAATCTTCACTGCTACTACTCTCAGCAGCCCTTTCTGTATAAACCGGATCGTTCGGCATCGAGTTTGATTGAGTCATCTTAAAAACTTGAGAAATTTTTACTATTTTTTACAGGAATCCCAGAAACAGGGTTTTTACTATTTTTCCTGAGATTCTGGGTCAAACCCACGACAAAAGCCCGGTTTCTTATCTCAAAATGTTCTAATCCCAAAATCGGGATAAACGTCCCATCTTTATACACCCCTAAATCATCCACCCGATACAACATCATGGCAGCCAAAAGGATCGGAATCGCCCCTTGTTTCACCCCGAATGGTGGGGCAGCAAGCCGCTGATAGAGTAAATCTAAAGACAGTTGTTTGTCGATCGCTTCCCCACAAAAATCCGCGATCGCCTGCCAAACATTCCCCACCCCAGACTCTTCTTGCGGTGGATAAAATCCCCATTCCCCAGCTTCTTGGCGATGAATTCCGGTATCGGCTAACAAAGAATAATAAATCGCCACTTCCGGGCCATATCCTTCTAATCCTAACTTTTCCTCTGATTGATGTTCTAACATCGCCGAAATCAGTTTTAATCTGGCAGCCGCCCCTTGGGTCGTCAATTCTCGACGATTAATTAACTCATTCCATAGAATTAAACTGCGGGGATAAATGCGATCGCACAATTCCGAAAGCTTGGCATTCAAATCAGTCACTCGACTTAAAAGTTGCGGCTGACCATCAATCCAACATTGACTATGATTTGCCACCACATCAAACCCTTGACTCAAGCTGTCATCTAACAATTCTTCTGCTTGAACTAAACGATATCTCACCTCCCGTCGCGCCACCCCATCACTTTGCAATTCTGGGGCAGACTCTTGAATTTTTTTCAGGGCAACAAACTCCCGAACACATAACCGTAAATTCTCCAATTTTGCAGCACAAATCATTATAAATGGTTTACCATCTGCGGTTTGGGCGGGTACTTTTTTGGCAGCGGATATAGAAGACACAGCGGATAATTTATCCCTTTTTCCTAAAATATCCGTTGCCCCATTCATCATCCCATCCGTTGCCACATCCGTTGCGCCATCCGTTGCCAATTCTTCATCAACCCAATATCCGATCAACCCATCACAACCATCGATCGCACAATTGAGTTGGGATAAATCTGTGGTGGCATCAATATATCGCCGTTCAAAATAACGTAACGTTCCTGTCTCATAACTATGACGTTGGGCAACCAAAGGTTTTAATGGTCGAAATTCCGACAAAAGACTAACTAAAGTCCCTCTTTCCGACTGCATAATATCGGCGATCGCCCGATCCACATTAAAATCAGAACCTTGCCAAATTCGCAACTCATCGACTTGGCGACGATGGGTAATAATGCCCTTATTTAATAACCCATCAATTATCTTTTCCCAATAACCGAATTGTTGGCGATCGTTGGGGTCATTGCACATTGCCATTGTCACCAGAAAACGATTAGCCTTTAATGCCCCCGTAGTCGTCACAATATTTAATGTGCCAATGGTTTTGAGTACCCGCAAACTATCAGCATCAAGACTCTTACTCACATCATTAATCAGACCTTGAACCTCAATCCATCGTTGCAGCTTCGGTCGAGAAGTAATCCCCATCCCCACCGACTCAATAAAATAATCATAAATCCGGTCTAACTTCAGACTGGGTAATATCGCCACATCCCAGGAAATTTCCCGTAAATATTTCTGAAACGAATAAGGTTCATCACTGGTCAAAAAGGTAAACAAAGAACGGTCATTTTGAGCATATTGAGTGCATAATTCCGGCAAAACTAACGCCGCAACTGGATGTAAAGGATAAACCGCTGCAATGCCCTGGTCAGTCACATCACTGACCAGATTACTTGGTAATACTTTAAACCATTTTTGGGCTTGATTAGAGATAGCTTCAATCACCTTTGGGGTTGGGGGATGTTCAATAGCTTGCCCCATTAAACGTAACATTTGACTCGCCGAATCTTTAAACGGGATATCCTCAAATCGTCCCTGAATCTTTGCCCATTCATTCCGCTGCACCGAGGCTAATCTTTCCCCATAATCCGCAAATGCTTGATGCAGTAAACCAATAATATAAATTTGCGAATCACCTGACCGGGGTAGTTCCGCTAATTGCTGCAACAAATATAAATCGTCATTCCCTTGATTTTGGGCAACAAATTCTAAATTTTTCCCCAATTCATCAATAATCAACAACACCCCGGTTTGGGCTGCTTTCGCCACTTCCTGAACCAAAGCTGGAATTTTTTTACTATCTATTATTTCTCCAGCTTTGACGCGATCGCATAACTCAGCTAAATCCTGGGCGATCGCTGGTTTCTTGCCTTTTTTGCTACCCCAAAAAACCTGACAACCCCGATACAATGCTCTAACAATTGTATGACTCAACGGTTCTCGCTGTGCCGTCACAACTGCCCGAACAAAACCTGAATCAGGAATCGTATTTTTCAGCAGATGATCGGCAACCGGGTTTCTCTGCCCTAATGCGGCAGCAATTTCTAAAGCCCGCTGGCGTATCGGCTGATTTTCTGGCGCACAAACCGCCGATAAATAATGAGCAAATGCTGACTTGCCCGTGCCATAAACACTGGTCAAAGTCCAAGCGCGATTAGATTTGGCATCCTGAAATCCCGTTAAAATTCGTCTGAGTGACTCCAGGGATCTTTCGGTGAAAATATACCCATTTAGGGCATCAATATTTTCTAAATCTCGCTCTAAATTAATCGATCGCGAATACCGCCGGTTGATTTGAAAATAATCAGATAAATAATTAGTCATTTTTGTCATAATTTCTGGACACAAGCATGGTGGGCAATGCCCACCCTACATCTTTATCCCGCTAACGGGCGATAATACTTTTCTAGGATATCATCTGCAAGCAACAATGGATCATCGTTAAAAGAAAATTGAATTAAACCCGCTGTCTCAGACAGGTTAATTTTATTTACCCGACGGGCTACGGTTTCAATCGCATCACAAACAGCATTTTCGGTTAATTTAAACACCATCCCCGGACTACCAATATCATATAAAAGACGAGAAATAGCCATCGTTTTCGCCCCTTGTCCGACCGAACTAGCATAAGCTAAACAAGTTGCCACAATAATTTCCGCTGGTAAATTACGTTTATGGCCAATTCTAAACTTATATTGCCGAGAGTTTCCGGCAGAATGAATTAAACCTAACTCCGTAAATGGACAGTCCAAAGAATCCTCACTTGCACCGATTTTTTCTTCTTGTTCCACATACATCCGTAAAATACAGGTGACATCTTTATTAATGGAAGAATCGGCGATACTATTTTTTAAAGTATCGCGGTAATCGCCTATTCCTAGAAACAAATCGTTTTGGGAAAATTCCACAGCCCGAAAGTGGTTAAAGGTAAAATACCAAGCCGCCGCCTCACAAGTTGGCTTAAGCAAATTCCAATGTAATAGCCACAAAGATGCTGGATCTTCCAAAAATGGATCCCAACCGCGATCGCCCAATAATTTATGACCAAACTCGGTAGGAGAATCATTTTCTAGCACTTTAAAGGCTTTACACCAATAGCGAATAGAATTCACCATATTTTTACCCACCCCTAAGCGCACCGTGGCATCATCAGCAAGAAATACTCCGGGGTCTTTGTTCGCCGCATCAAAGCCTTTTTTAATCCAGCCAAAGCGGGGGTGAAATGTCTCATGGCGGGCAAAAACAGGATTAACAGGATTGGCGATATCTGGCAGATTTATATCAAATTGGAGTTGGAGCATGATTACTTCTTTTTTATGGTTTACTTTCTTCTAATTAGTCTAGCACTAAAGTTAATAATTAATTTTTTTTGCAGTTACTTATCTAATTTTATAGCGGTTATTATCTGGATTACAGAGGTTTTCTGAATTCCCGCCTGAAGCGGGAATGACAAGTATTTTTGTACTTCATAACCCTGAAAAGTGCTATATCTGGCAGATACCGGGTTTCTTAAAGCAACCCGGTATCTATTATCAACCAACCACTAACCAACCACAACTAACTAATTTGCCATCCCTTGCCCCGCTAACCAGCTAGTTGTCCAAGCGCTTTGGAAATTGAAACCCCCGGTAATTCCATCAATATCTAAGATTTCTCCCGCAAAAAATAGACCGGGACAACGGCGACTTTCCATTGTTTTAAACTCGACTTCTTTTAAAGAAATGCCCCCACAGGTGACAAATTCTTCTTTAAATTCACCTTTGCCGACGATTTGATAGCGACTTTGAGTTAGTTCGGTGATTAATTGATTAATTCCTTTATTAGATAACTCTGACCAACGCTTTTCATGGTCAATTTCCGTCACATTAAGCAGCCTTTCCCAGAGACGACGGGGAACGGGAAAAGGGCAACTGGTAGCGATCGCTTTTCGGGGAAGTTGCGATCGCACCGCTTGCATTTGTTCTTGCAAAACTTCTAGCTTATATTCCGGCAACCAATTAATCATCAGGGGTGTATCATATCGGCGATCGTGGAGAAATCTCGCCCCCCAAGCGGAAAGCTTCAACACTGCCGGACCACTAAGTCCCCAATGAGTAATCAACACTGGGCCAGTTTGTTCTAATTTCGCCTCTGGCAAGCGGACTCGCGCTGTTTTCACCGCCACTCCCGCCAAATCTTCCAATCTCGCATCCCGAATTTTAAAAGTAAATAAAGAAGGAACTGGCGGTTCAATAGTATGGCCCAAAGATTTAGCGATCTGATAGCCCCGTGGACTGCTACCTGTCGCCAGCAAAAGTTTATCACATTCCAACATTTCCCCAGATTTTAACTCGATTTCAAACCCTGGGTTTTTGTCCCTAGGATACACCGCCATCACCGGGGTTTCTGTCCGCAGTTCCACCCCCGCATTCTTTGCCGCAGTTAACAAACAATTCACCACCGTGGCAGAATTATCGGTAATCGGAAACATCCGCCCATCAGCTTCGGTTTTCAGTTCCACCCCCTGCTGGTTCAGCCAAGCCACCATATCTTTAGGCTGAAACCGGGTAAATGCCCCCCGTAACGCTTTGCCCCCTCTGGGGTAGTTTTGGGCTAAAACTGCCGGTTCAAAGCAAGCATGGGTGACATTGCAACGACCCCCACCAGAAATCCGCACTTTAGTCAGGGGTTGCCGTCCTGCTTCTAATAAAATTACATTCGCTTTTGGGTTGGCTTGTGTACAGGCGTTCGCGCCAAAAAAGCCAGCCGCCCCCCCGCCAATTACCACAACTTGTAAACGATTTAAACTCATTCGATCGGTTTGATTTTGGGTATTTTTCTTACGATCGCTCATTGTATTGACTTTGGCGATCGCATTCTTAAATTATCAAATATTTTTTAATACTATTTACAAAAATTAATGCAAAAGCCCCTAACATTCGTAGGGTGGGCATGCATATTTTACCCACCCTACCATATATGATGGTGACTTTTTGCCCACCCTACAATATAAATACTTAACCCCGACAATTGATGCATCGGTTATAATAATGGTTATAATAATGGTTATAATAACTTTTATGCCGCTGATTTTTGCCTGAGCCATCCGGTTGAGGTATGTTGGTCTAACTAAAAAAGTGAGGCACAATCCATCATGCTAAATACTAAACTTTTCAGCCTGTTTATTACCTGGTTTATTTCCACAGTTTTAATCGTCGCTGCTACCCCATCGAAAGCCGCCGCCCAAGCAGCCCCAGAGATAGAAAATATTTCGGCGATCGCGGATAATTCGGCAGAGATAGCAGAGATATTATTAGCTCAAACCCTACAGGAAAAATTAGATGCTTTTTTTAGTTCGGGAAAATATACTTATTGTGATGCCAAAATTTTAGGCAACTATTGGGGTCAATCAGTGGTTGACGCCAAAGTTTTGATGGGTCAAAAAATTTTAGCGGGCGAGCGATCCCTTGCCTACTTAGAACAGTATATGGTTGATGCTCAAGTTCAAGCTTTATCGGATCCAGAACCGAGTGCTTGCTTTTTTTATGAAAAGGGATATACCTACGATGATGCGGTTGCCTTGGCTGAATTTTGGTTTAAAGAAAGTCCGTGGGAAGCGAAGATTCAGGCAGAAAAAAATTTCATCTTAGGCAAAGATGAAGTTGTAGAAAATGCCTTAAGATTGGCCAGACGTTAATAGGATTAAGTGGGAAACATCCTAGGGGCATTGCCCACCATTCGTATGGGTCATCCCATTCCGTAGGGGCGAATGGCCATTCGCCCCTACAATGAATGGCCATTCGCCCCTACACCCTATAAATCACACAAAGCATCTGCGATCTAGTCAATCCTAAAATTGATTTTTGGGATATTTTTTTGATAAAAAATATGAAAAAATTAACCTGGAAAATTGGATTTGAAATCGAACTATTAGCCCCAAAGGGATTAAGTAGGCAAAGTTTAGCCCTGGCGATCGCCCATCAATATGGCGGAATTGTCCGGCGCTTTTTTCACCCCCAGTCGGAACCCAGTAAAGTTCCGGGAAATCCTGTATTTCATAACCTGACTCTGGGGTTTGAAGTAGTCAACCAACAAGGGCAATTAATTGCCCGTTGTGTCGATGATATCACCCTGCAAGAGGACTTAGAAAAAAGCTGCCCACCTTCACCCGGTTGGTATCGCATTGTTAGCGATGATTTGCGATTATTGCACTTAATCAAACAACAAGCAAATCCTGATGCTGAATTATCAGAAGTTTTGCTACCTATCGCTCAATTATTTGGCACAGAACTGACAGCAGGAACCGGGGGAATGTGCCGCGTCACCGATGAAATTGGTTCCCCCATTGCCATTGCTGCCCCTCTTCCCGGAGAAAGAGAACGCCCTTGTGAATTGATTACTCCGCCCATTGAAACCGACCATTTTAATAAGCTGGAAACCTTATTAAAAATTGCCCACGATTTAGGCTTTACCATTCCCGCAGAAGCGGCAACTCATTTTCATTTTGATGCTACACCTTTATGTTCAACGCCAGTATTTAGTAATCTAGTTGATATATTGTGGCAACAGGGCGATCGCTTACGGACAGAAGTTGGCACCAATCCTAAATGCCGTCGTTTAGGCAAATGGCCAGATGAATTGATGAAATTAGTCAACACTCCCGGATTTAGAGAACTGTCTTGGGCAGAAGCTAAAATTCATCTGAAAAAATTAAATCTTTCTAAGTATTGCGATTTTAATCTCAAAAATTTTATTTATGAAATTCCCGATAAAAATACCTTTGAAGCGAGAATATTTCCGGGGTGGATCGACCCAGAACCGATCGCCAATGCCGCAGGGTTAATGGAAAATATTTTATTTCAGGCGCTCGCGTACAGCGGCGCGGATGCGCCATCGCTGGTTCCGGGACTTCAGCAGCGGAGGCTTCAGTCGCGGGGGGCGAAAGCCAGCATTGCGGATTTGCTCCAAATAAATAATAACGAATAATTAATAACCAAGAAATAAGAATATGAGATAAGATAGCAACCAGAAAAAATCATAAATCCTATAATTCAGAAAAAGTCTCTTAAAATAGAGAACTGCGCTGCCGGAGTAAACGAGAATGACCAGTTTCAATCCTATTGCTTACCCTTCCATGTTTCAACTGGCGCGGGGCGGAAATTTTCGCGCGATCGCCTGTCTCATCAATAGCTACTTAGCCCCTTATGGCATCTATGTCCGAGCCCAACCCGTTCATGCCGGTTGCCTGCCGTTAAAAGTCGAGTTTGAATCCTTGCCCGACCAACCGGAACTGATCGGCGTAATGCGCGATCGCATCATTCAGTTCATCTGTCATCACCTGTGGCGACTCAACTCAGAAGTCATTGAAGGCGTGCGGATTGTCGGTTTATGGTCAGGCAACGGACAGCCCAACGTGCTCTGGCATCAATCCGTGCGAATTGTCACCCCAGCCAACCGACGGCGACAAAAGCACCTGATCGCCTTGCAAGCCCAAGCCAGAAAATTACTTAATTTTAAAATTAATCGTTTATTTTTATTTACCGGGTTTTCTGTCGTCTCGTTTCTGATCGGCTTTTCCCTAGTCGCCTCTCAGCTTCAGCACAAGTCAGCCAGCAACCTAGATCGCCAAAACCCCAAATCACCGGTCTCCGTTGACCGTGCCGACGAAAGCAAAAACCAACGTAAAGATAACCAAGTAAAAGCGGCATTAGAAGAAGTCAAAGTCGTTCCACATACCGATGTCAAAAACCCATCTGACCCCACGGTGACAATGATGTTTGCCGGTGATGTCACCCTGGGTTACGCCTTCGAGGACTTAATCGGTCAAGACTATCAGTGGGCCTTTGATGCCATGCCGGAATATCGGGACGTAGATGTGGCAATGGTCAACTTAGAAGGAACCCTGACCACCGCCGAAACGGAATACGAAAAAACCTTTAACTTTAAAGCCCACCCAGAACAAGTGGAGGTTTTAACTCATGGCGGGGTTGATATTGTCAATTTAGCCAATAATCACGCAATGGACTATCTCGACACGGGCTTACAAGAAACTTTGGCCACCTTGGAACAAGCGGGAATTCATTCTGTGGGCGCGGGAATGAACCTCACCGAAGCCCGACGGCCAGAAATTCTGGAAGTCAAAGGTCAACGAATTGCTTATTTTGGCTACTATACCGGGGAAGATCACCAGGCGACGGACCATGCAGCGGGCACCAACCCAGCCTTAGAAGCCCGAATTGCTGAAGATATCCAAGCCATTCGCGATCAAGTGGATTGGATTATTGTGAATTTTCACTGGGGGGTAGAATTGTCCAACTATCCCGAAACTTGGCAGAGTAAATTGGCTCATTTCGCCATCGATCGCGGGGCTGATGTGGTGGTGGGTCATCATCCTCATGTGTTGCAAGGTTCAGAAATTTATCGCGGTCGTCCAATTGCCTATTCTTTAGGGAATTTTATTTTTGGTGGCAATGCTCGCAGCGATTACGATACCGCTGTGTTAAAGGTATCTGTCCGGGAAAAACAAATGAAGGTGGAATTTTTGCCGGTGGAAGTGCGGAAATATCAACCAAAAATCGTTCAAGGAGAACGGGGCGATCGCATTCTGGCAGAACTAGCCATGTTCTCCAATATCTTTGAGCAAGCGATGAGTTCCCCCATGATTTTGGATGCGAAATCATCCCAAGTTATTGCCGATCCAGAAAATTCCGTCTTTGCCTCCAACCTCACCAGCAGCGCAGAAAACATCCCCAATGCAGCGGGGAACAATCCAATCAACAATTCAACCATAGCCAAAACCCCTGATGGCGAAACCATTACATTTCCCCTCAACACCACTGATGAGACGGGCACTTTTGCACAAAGCTCCTTTACATCCGCACAAGACGGACTGGAAATTGCCATTCCCTCGGAACCGGAACCAGGAAAAACCCCAGCCACCTCCGATCCTGCTTTGACCAGCCCTGAACCGGAATCATCGAATTACCTGGCATTGGCTACGGGGACAGCGGTTGCCATTGCCGTGGCTGCTGGTGCAGCGATCGCGACTAACAAAAAAAAGGGGGGACGCAAACCGATTCAACTGCCCCTATTGCCGAATCTTCGTGGATAATCGATCCTTGCCGTTGACGGTTCTGGATTAATTGTGTAATGCTCACGGTTGGCTAGTAAAAATAGCCAGCCGCAATTTTTTCATCATCCAATACCAATACAGACTTATCAAATGTTTGCGATCGCTGCTGAACAAAAACAATATAAAACCTACAGTCTCATTGATCGTGACGCCAACGCCCTCGTAGAAGTTGTCCCCGAAAGGGGCGGCATCATCACCCGTTGGTGCATCAACGACACAGAAATCCTCTATCTTGATGCGGAAAGATTTACCAACCCAGAACTATCGGTCCGTGGGGGCATCCCCATCCTCTTCCCCATTTGCGGCAATTTGCCCGATAACACCTATATATATAAAGGCAAAAAATACAATCTCAAACAGCATGGGTTTGCCCGGGATCTGCCCTGGCAAATCACCGAACGCATGAGCAAAAATTTTGCGGGCATGACCATCACCCTAGTCAGCAACCCAGAAACCCTCAGACTATACCCCTTTGACTTTCAACTGGCATTTACCTACATCCTCGAAGGCAACACCTTAACCATTCGCCAGAGTTACAGCAATTTCAGCAACCACCCGATGCCCTTTTCCTGCGGATTCCATCCCTACTTTGCCGTAGCGGACAAATCCCAGCTAAAAATTGACCTTCCCTCCAGTGAGTATATCGATCACATCACTCACACCAATCACCCCTTCAATGGCACCTTTGACTTTAACCAGCCCGAAATAGATGTCGCCTTTCCTCAGTTAAGCGATCGGTCAGCCACCGTCACCGACCCCAGTCGGAATTTGCAAATTACCTTAGAATATGACACCCCCTACTCTGCCTTAGTCTTTTGGACCATTCAAGGAAAAGACTACTATTGTTTGGAACCCTGGACTGGGCTGCGTAATGCATTAAATACAGGCGATCGGCTGATTCACCTAGAACCGGGCGGCACCTTTGAAACCGTCACCAAGCTAGTCGCCAAAATTTTTTAGCAAAACACTTGCTTTTTCTCGCAGCCTGTGTTAAGTTAATTAAGGTGTGTTAAATAACACATCAACGGGTCGCTAACTCAACGGTAGAGTACTCGGCTTTTAACCGATTAGTTCCGGGTTCGAATCCCGGGCGACCCATTTTTAAAAGTGAATAGTGAATAGTGAATATTGAATAGTGAATAGTGAATAGTGATACTTTTTTTGTAAGGGCGAATGGCCATTCGCCCTTACGACTTTTCACTTGTACGGGCGAATGGCCATTCGCCCCTACGACTTTTCACTTTCCCCAACCACCCACAGCCAAAGAATCCCTACCCAACAAACAACAAATAACCAATAACAAATAACAAATAAGAAATATAGTAGCTATAGAATAAATCTAGCAAAAAAATCTTAGATATAATTCGACATAATGTAAAAAATATCTTAAGATTGACCGTATATATTTAAACTTGTCCGAAAACCACTCGCTCACAACCAAGTAATCAGGAGGCTTATATATGGCGCTTGTACCTATGCGACTGCTGCTGGATCACGCGGCTGAAAACAACTATGGTATCCCTGCCTACAATGTCAACAATTTGGAACAAATCTTGGCAATTATGAAGGCTGCGGATGCAACCAACAGCCCAGTAATTCTGCAAGCATCTCGTGGTGCTCGTTCCTACGCTGGTGAATACTTCCTACGTCATTTGATTCAGGGAGCAGTGGAAAGCTACCCCCACATTCCCATTGCCATGCACCAAGATCATGGTAATGCTCCTTCTACCTGCTACTCTGCCATTCGCCACGGTTTTACCAGTGTGATGATGGATGGTTCCTTGGAAGCTGATGCCAAAACTCCAGCCAGCTTTGAGTACAACGTCAGCGTCACCGCTGAAGTGGTAAAAGTTGCTCACTCTGTGGGTGTTAGCGTTGAAGGCGAACTGGGTTGCCTGGGTTCTCTGGAAACCGGCAAAGGTGATAAAGAAGATGGTCACGGGTTTGAAGGCACCCTCAGCCACGATCAACTGCTGACTGACCCCGATGAAGCGGTTCAGTTTGTGGAAGCCACCCAAGTGGATGCTCTGGCTGTCGCGATCGGCACCAGCCACGGTGCATACAAATTCACCCGCAAACCCACTGGGGAAATTCTGGCCATCAGCCGGATCGAAGAAATCCACCGTCGTCTGCCCAATACTCACTTGGTGATGCACGGTTCTTCTTCTGTGCCTCAAGACCTGCTGGAACTGATCAACCAGTATGGTGGCAACATCCCCGAAACCTACGGTGTACCTATCGAAGAAATTCAAAAAGGTATCCAAAGCGGTGTGCGGAAAGTGAACATTGACACCGACAACCGTTTAGCCATTACTGCGGCTATTCGTGAAGCGGCTGCCAAAGATCCTTCCAACTTTGACCCCCGTCACTTCATGAAACCAGCCATGAAGTATATGCAAAAAGTTTGCGCCGATCGCTATGAAGCCTTTGGTTGCTCTGGCAACGGCACCAAGATCAAGCAAATGACTCTGGATGAGTTCGCCGCTAAATATGCCAAAGGTGAACTGACTGCCGTTTCCAAGAAAGTCGTAACCGTCTAATTTGGGACAAAAAAACCCGGTTTCTTCAAGAAACCGGGTTTTTTGTTTGCTTCCCAAGACTAAGAAACCGGGTTTCTTATTTGCTTAAATTAGAGATAATTTTACCACAGAACTCTGCCGGACACAGAGAGATATTTTTATTCGTGTCCGGCAGAGTTCTGTGGTGAAAATAAACCACAAAGGCACAAAGGACACAAAGAGAAGAAACCCGGTTTATAAACACCTACACCATTAAGGTGAAATCAGCGCTGGTAATCAAACTAACATCAACACCCGTTAATGTGACTAACAATTCATTGCCACGGGCTATTAAAGTATTCCCATTACTGCCAGTAATACTTAACTGGTCAAAGGTTAAACCACCGGCTAAACCAATTAGGTCAATACCGTTAGTAAAGTCCAGAATTGTATCAGAACCAAAGCTAGATTGCAGTACAAAATAATCTTTGTCTGCATTACCAATTAGGGTATCATCGCCTTCATCTCCATAGAGGAAATCTTCACCATCTCCTCCCCAGAGGAAATCATTCCCTTCGCCGCCATAAACCACATCATTATCGGCATTTCCGGTCAGGCTATCATTGCCCTTATCCCCATATAAAATATCAGCGCCCGCATCGCCGTGAATTAGGTCATCACCCTGACCACCACGGGCGGTATCATTATCATTGCCACCGGAAATTGAGTCATCTCCCGCATGGCCATGCAGGAAATCATTGCCATCTTTTCCGAATAGCAAATCACCGGCATCACTAGCAACTGAACCAGGGCTAGATGAGCCCCCAAATATGCGATCGCTCCCTAAATCACCAATCAAGGTATCGCTACCTAAATCGCCATAGATTAAGTCATCATTTTGACCACCCATTGCTAAATCATTGCCTTGACCACCATAGATAATGTCTTTACCTTGATTACCCAGCAATAAATCTGCCCCTTGGTTGCCATAAAGTTCATCATCTCCACTATTTCCAAATAGGGCATCTCGTCCGGGCAAACCACGGATAACATCATTGCCACCCTGACCACTAATTACATCATCATTAGGTGTGGCATCAATATTCTCTGCACTATCCGTTCCTACGGCAGTAAAGGAAATATTGATTAAGTCTACCGTGGGTTCAGGTGGAATAGCCGGAAGTTCGGGTAAAGTAGTATTATTTTGGCTATTATTACTGCTAATTTCTGAGGGCAAAATACTGCTCAGACCCATGAAAGGAGGAATTTGATTAGTAGGAATTGGGAATAAATCCCCAATATCCTGATTTGTCACCGACACATCGCTAGGATTTAACCCATTATATTTGCCATCAGTGCTGGTGGCAGCGGCAGTAATTATATTGTAGCTGATATCTTCATCATCAAGATAATCATTTACCCCGGTGATAGTGACGGTTTGAGGTTGATTCCAGTTTACGGCGGTAAATGTCAATGCCGATATCGCAACCGTCCCCTCGGCAGTATTATCACTGGTAATACCAATGGTGACATCAGAGGTTGCTTGACTATCAAGTACCACAGTAAAGGTAGCAGTTCCCCCAGCTTCGGTGGTGGTTAACCCACTGGTGGGAGTAACCGTAATGCCTGCCTTGTCATTATCAGTATTGGTCACGGCGACAGTGGCGGCGGTGATACCGTTGTAGTTGGTATCGGTACTATTGGCAGTGGTGCTGATGGTGTAGCCGATATCCCCATCATCAATATTGTCATCCACCCCGGTGACTGTCACCGTTTGGGCGGTATCCCAGTTAGCAGAAGTAAAAGTCAGGGTTGACTTGTCTACAGTTCCTTCAGCGGTGTTGCTAGAGGCAACGGTAATGGTGACATCAGCAGTGGGTTTACTGTCGAGTACCAGGGTAAATGTAGCAGTTCCCCCAGTTTCGGTGGTGGTTAACCCACTGGTGGGAGTAACCGTAATGCCTGCCTTGTCATTATCAGTATTGGTGACGCTGACATTAGTACCCGTTAAGCCGGAATATTTGGTATCGCTACTATTGGCAGTGGTACTTATGGTGTAGCCGATATCCCCATCATCAATATTGTCATCCACCCCGGTGACTGTCACCGTTTGGGCGGTATTCCAGTTAGCAGAAGTAAAAGTCAGGGTTGACTTGTCTACGGTTCCTTCAGCGGTGTTGCTAGAGGCAACGGTAATAGTGACATCAGCAGTGGGTTTACTGTCGAGTACCAGGGTAAATGTAGCAGTTCCCCCAGCTTCGGTGGTGGTTAACCCACTGGTGGGAGTCACCGTAATCCCTGCCTTGTCATCATCAGTAATGGTAGTAGTGACGGGAGAACCGACAATGGTGGATGTTCCCGTGGCGGTGGCGTTAAGCAGAGATAAAATTAAGGTTTCGTCGGTTTCGTCTATTCGGTCTCCGACTATTTCCACAGTAACGGTGGCTTGGGTGGCATTGGCAGCAAAACTAATGGTACTGCCTGTAGTAGTCACTCCCGTGCCAGTAATAGAAACCAGGTTATAGTCTATGGTGTTGGCTGCGGTGCCGCCAAAGCTAAAATCTATGGTGCTGGCTTCGTTGATTGCCCCGGCTCGCTCAATGGTAAAGTCGATTTGCTGAGTGCCGCTGTTGCCTTCTGTAATTGTAGGACTACTGTCGGTGAGAGTGTAGCGGATATCGTTATCGGTGATATGGGCATTGACACCACCCACGGTCATGGTGGTGGGATAGTTGGCATCGGCAGTGGTGGTAATAGCGTGGGTGATGCTACTGGTATGGTTGGATTCTATTACTGTATCATCCACAGCACGAACTGTCACCGTTTGCGGCGTGATGCCGTTGACGGAGGTAAACGTTAAGGTTTGAGTGGCGGCAAAATTCGTGCCATCGAGACTCACTTGGGCTTGAGCATCTGCTGTCACCGTCACCGCCACGTTGCCGGTGGGGAGGGTGTTCAGTTTTACAGTATAAGTATCTGTGGTGCTGCCCTCTGTGACTTCGGTGCTGCCTGCGGATTGAGCTATGGTGACTCCGGGGATGTCGTTGTCAGTGTTGGTGACGGTGACATCGGCGGGGTTGAGGTTGTTGTAGTTGGTGTCAGTAGTGGTGGTGTCGGGAGTGGTGATAATTTGGTAAGCGATGTCATCGTCTGCTACCCCATCATCTACACCCGTGATGGTGACAGTTTGGTAAGTATTCCAGTTGGTTGGTGTAAAGGTGAGGGTAGCCGGGGCAACGGTCGCTTCGGCGGTGTTGCTGCTGCTTAAGCCAATGGTGACATTGGCGGTTGGTTCGCTGGTTAAGCGGATGTCAAAGGTGGCTTGGGTGCCATCTTCGCTGGTGTTGCCGCTGATGGGCAGGATATCAAATCCGGCGGTGTCGTTGTCAGTAATGGTGAAACTGCCGGTGGTAGTTGCTCCTAGCTGAATACCTGCCGATGGGTTACTAATTGTTAAATTAGCCGTTTCGTCGATTTCATCAAGTTTGTCATCAGCAATGGTGAAGGTGACTTGTCCGCTGCTGGTGCCATTAGCAATGGTAATTTGAGTGGGAATGGTGCCAGCGAAGTCGGCGGCGGTGGCAGAGCCGGTTAAGGCCAGGTCAACGGTTTGGTTGCCAAATACTGGGCCTGCGGCGGTGGCTGTCACCGTGATGGCGGTGGTGCCTGCTTCGGTGCCGGTGGTGGGACTGATGGAGAGGTTGACTGTTGGTGGGGGAATGGTGATGGTGAAGGTGGCCGCAGTGGAAGTATCTGCGCCACCGTTGGCAGTGCCGCCATTATCTTGGAGTTGAACAGAGATGGTGGCAGTGCCGGGGGTGCCTTTGGGGGTATAAGTGAGGGTGCCATCATTGGCGATGTCTGGCAGGCTGGTAAATAAGGTGCTGCCAGAGGTGACGTTAACGATAAAGTCTTGGACTGCTTGGCTGCTTTCGTTGGCGGGGCCGAAGACGAAGGTGTTGGCCCAGTTGGCAACGGTTTGGGGGGTGTTTGTCCAAGCGGCGAGGGTTTGGTTGCCTGCGTTGCTGAAACTGGGTGCGTCGTTGACAGCAGTAACGGTGATGTCTGCGGTGTCGGTAGCGGTGCTGAAGGCACTGATGTTGCCATTGGTGCTGGTGTCAGCGGTACTGCCGTTGAGATAAGAGAAACTATCCCAAGCGCGGAAGGTAATGGCGTTGGGGATGGTGCCGCTGTAGTTGGGGTTGGGTTGGAAGTAAATGCGGGTATTGGCATCTGCTGCCAGCAAGCGAGCGCTGGTATCGGATACTGCTCCTAATGGGTTCCAGGTGGTGCCGCCATCGATGGTGTAGAACCAACTGCCATTGGTGGTGTCGGCGGCGGTGATGGCGACCCCCGCGACTGCGCCTGTGTCGGGGTCGGTGATGTTGTTTTGCCCCGTACCAATGGCCGCAACAGAAGAAATAAGCGTACCGACAGCGCCAGAAGGAGCCGCCGCGTCTTCTAGGATGCTGCTGAGGGTGACGACGGTATCAGTAAGGACAGGGGCAGTGTTAGGGCTGATGTTGCCGTAAACATCATTATTGTCCTGATTACTGCCAACACCGCCGCTGGAAGTTGTGGCACCAGGGGTGTTTGCTTGCTCGGCAGCGGTGTTGTTGCTGAAGGTGGCTCCCAGGGTGCGGACAGTGGGCAGGGTGGTGGGCATCCCCTGGTTGTTGCCATTGGGATTGGTGAGGGACTGCATGGCAAATATTGCCCCGCCTTTGCCTTGACCGTTGTTGAAACCCGTGCCGCAGGTAGCAGAGTTATTGTTAAAGGTGGCGTTATATAGATTCAAGATGCCACTACGGATGAAGATTGCTCCTCCTAAGCCAGCACCACCACCACCAGAGGTGACAGCGATACCACTGTCGCCAGCACCGAAACCGCCAAGACCGGCATTATTAGTAGAACTACCACCACCACCGCCATAGCCGCCCGCACCACCAACGCTACTTGTAAAACCGCCCGCGCCGCCGCCGCCGCCAAAACCGCCAAAACCGCCCGCGCCACCGCCGCCATAGCTGCCGCTACCGCCGCCGCCACCGCCGCCAAAACCGCCAAAACCGCCCGCGCCGCCAGGGACAAAACCGCCCGCGCCGCCAGTAGCGCCAAAGATGCCACCGTCGCCACCGTCGCCACCAGAACCAAATAAAATGCCAGCCCCGCCGTCACCACTCAGGCCACCTCCACCTCCGCCACTAAACAAGGATTGACCAGTACCACCGTTACCGCCGATCGCCTGATTGTTACTAAACGTGGTATTACTGAGATTGACGGTGCCGTCGTAGATGAACAATCCGCCACCCATTCCGGCACCACCGCCAGCGGCAGTGTCACCATTTCCACCATTACCGCCCTGAGCACGACCTCCGTCAATAGTCATATCGGAGAACGTGACAGTTCCCGACTTAATTACAAAGGGACGAATGTCACCGGCGTTATTTGTACCGTTATTATCCACATCCCCGCTGACGGTGAAACCGCCACCAATAAAGGCGATATTGCTGTCAATCAGAACTTGGGGAACTCCCGTAAATCGGACATCGGTATTCAGGGTAATGGTGTCATCCCCTGCGGTCTGGTTGGCCTGCAAAATTGCCCAACTCAGAGTGTTTGCGGTGCCCCCCGTGCCATCATCGGTGGCTACGGTGACATCAAAGTTGGCCAGACTATATTCGTATTCTTCAGCGGTCTGGGCATTAACGGCAATTTCTGATTCAATATTGCCGGTGGCGATTTCTAAGTCCCAGTCGCCTCCGTTACCTGTGAGGTCATCGGATGCCGCGATATCCGCTTTGGTGAGATGCGCTAATTGTTGGATGAATGCTTGACCTGTGACTCCTAGGGCGACGTTGCATCCATATATATTGATGTCAGCATCCTCGCTTAAAGCAGCCTGCCATTGTTGTAGCTGGTCTTGGTATGCTGCCAGGTTTTCGGTGTTGAGGGTGCTGTTGCCTAGTTTCAGGCTGCCGGGACTGCCGTGGGAGATGATGTGGATAGATTGTAGGGGCAAAGCATTCGCGCCGACATCTTGTGGATTCTCCAGCCAATCTATACGCGAATGCTTCGCCCCAAGGATTTCCGTAATTTGCTCGATACCATCCCGGTTGGGGTTGAGGATATGGACAAAGGTGGCCGGTTTGACTCCGGCAGCGAGACTTTGATAGTCGGATACGGTGGGGTCAATGATGACCAATTCGCGCCGCTGCCCACCTTAGTGGGCAGCGGCGCCCGGGCCATATTTTTCCTGGGATGAGTTGGGGTTGGTGATGTGATTGATTGTAGACATGACTGATGTATTTTTAACTAATTTGAACGCGCCTTGTGAGGCATAAGAGCCATAAATTTATTTAGCCAAGACACACCTATATATAAGGAGTTTGTTATATGTCAATTTATTTGACAAAGCTCCTCTGGAATAAGCTATTTAAATTTATAGCAGGTTTTTCTGATTACATCAAGAATCTTTGATATTTTTTTTTTCATCCAGTATCGCGGTTCGTTCAAAAGTATCTCAGCGGCTTATATTGACTTGTCAGGAGGAGCAAAAGTCTTTATTTACAAAGCGTTATAGCTATTTATAGCTTAATATTTATTAAGTTTTATTTTTCGCTTTTAGGTGATTTTACGATGAATTTTGTTCACTTCGAGGGACGGTGAAGCACCAGTATTTAGGAGAGGAAACAATAGGTTACAATAGGGAACAATATGGATCATTAGAGGTGACAATAGAGGGAACTATAGGGAGCATTAGAGAGAACAATAGGGAACAATATGGATCATTAGAGGTGACAATAGAGGGAACAATAGGGATGATTAGAGGTGACAATAGGGAATAGAAAAGATAAAAAAGAACTGTCCGGTTTTTATGGCTTATTTTAATTAGATTGGCAACGGGCTGGCGGGGGTATTGGTGACTATTTTATGTATGATATGTTGTCAATACGTTATATACTCTAAATAAGAAACCGGGTTTCTTGGTTAGCTGCGGGGAATAAGAAACCCGGTTTCTGGGTGGTCTGCGGGGACTAAGAAACCGGGTTTCTTGTTGGGATTCCACAGATAACTGTGATATGCCGAAAAGAAACCCGGTTTCTGGGTTAGCTGCGGGGATTAAGAAACCCGGTTTCTGGGTTATCTGCGAGGACGAAGAAACCGGGTTTCTTGTTGGGATTTAACAGTAGGGGCGAATGGCCATTCGCCCCTACATTTTCACCAAAGAAACCCGGTTTCTGGGTGGTCTGCTTAGACTAAGAAACCGGGTTTCTGTCGTGAAACCTAAAGATAACTGTGATATGCCGATAAGAAACCCGGTTTCTGGGTTAGCTGCGGGGATTAAGAAACCCGGTTTCTGGGTTATCTGCGAGGAATAAGAAACCGGGTTTCTTGTTGGGATTTAACAGTAGGGGCGAATGGCCATTCGCCCCTACATTTTCACCAAAGAAACCCGGTTTCTGGGTGGTCTGCTTAGACTAAGAAACCGGGTTTCTGTCGTGAAACCTAAAGATAACTGTGATATGCCGATAAGAAACCCGGTTTCTGGGTTAGCTGCGGGGATTAAGAAACCGGGTTTCTGGGTTAGCTGCGGGGATTAAGAAACCGGGTTTCTTGTTGGGATTTAACAGTAGGGGCGAATGGCCATTCGCCCCTACATTTTCACCAAAGAAACCCGGTTTCTGGGTGGTCTGCTTAGACTAAGAAACCGGGTTTCTTTTATGCCACCCACCGATAACCGTAATTTTCACCACAGAAACCCGGTTTCTGAACCTCCACCAACAACTCACTCATCAGCCGGTAAAAAATTAGGGTTAAGCACTTCTTCTTTACTAAAGGGAGACTCTGGAGGAAATATCTGGATGGATAAACCCGTTTCATCGGCGGCTAGTTCTCTCGCATCTTGATAGGATTCGTTAAAAATATCTTCAAAAAAACGATATAAACTCGGACTGGTTTTGAAAGTATCTCGGAGGCGTTGACGATGTTCTCGAATCGTGTAAAGCCAACTATTTGTGCGCTTTTGATTCTGATATTTATACTTGAGTAAGTGCATTAAAAGTATTTTTAAATTACTTTTTAAAGCATTTTTATCGCTTCTCCCCATACTCTCCAATTCCTCAAGCAAGTTTTCTAAATCGATTTCGGCAAAATTTCCCTCTTTTAATAAGTTGATATTTGTCTGTAGCCACAGATAAAAATCTTGTTCATAAAGGGATGTTGTTGCCGTTGTGATTGATTGGATAGCTGTCATTTATTTTGACTCCCTTTCTTTTCTTCCATGATAGATTTCCCGAAAAGAAACCCGCTTTCTTATTTCTGGGCAGGAGGAAGCCCCTCACCGGGGCTCCCCGAAGTGAGTTTGGAAACGAGTTAGGGATTTTACCTGGCCCGGAGAGCGTAGGGGCTTTTTGCTCTTACTTTCTTCGCCACTCCGGGCCGGGTACTCCCAGGTATCGTTTGGGCTTGTTGGATGTTTTTCCAGCCCCAATAAACCTGAATTATTTTGCTACTTATATCTTATCCATTTATTAACAGATTGTCAAGTTTTTTTAGAATAGATTTTACCACAAAGACACAAAGGACACAAAGAGGTATTTTTCGTGATCTTTGTGTCTTTTTGGTTTTTATTTAACCCGTGGATAATTATTCGGTTTGGCAACAATTAAGTTAGCCCTGGTGGGGCTGGGTTGTTCCCAAAAAGATAAGCTGTTGTAGCGTTCAAACAAATCGGGCGGTAATATGGTTTGTCTCGGTTGAAATGCTACTTTTTGCCGTACTTTATGCAGCCCTTTGGTATTCAGATTCAGGTCAAATTCTGGCTCGTCATATTCGATGTTTTCAAAGTCGTGTTTGAACGGTGTTTCCCCAAGAAATTGATAAATTAAGGAGATGGTTTGCTGGGGTCCTTTGGCCAAGAGGTCGTAATCAACTATGAGTAGTTTATGGCTATTTTCGCTGTAAAATGCTTCTTTGACAGCACTGTAGGCAAATCCGACTAATCTGCCGCCCTGACTTAGGGCTTCTGTTCTACTATATACGGTAGCTCTTTCTCCCAGATTATTAAATAGGCGAGAAACGTCAAAGGCGTTGCGGCGAATTAGTCTTTCGATGCTGTCCATCACCCAGGCGATATTTCTGACACAGCAGATAATTTTAGCTTCGGGAAATAGTTCGTTAATTAAGCTTAATTTCGCACACCATAAGCGATTTGTGTCAAAAATTACGGCTTTGTCCGCTTGCGGCTGATAATAAGTGTTAAATATGCTGTGGATCAGTTGCCGTTTCTGTTCTTCGGATATGAATACGGAATATTCGTTTTGATCGCTCATTGCTGCCAGCATTTGCTCGACTAATCCCCCTACGGGGCTGGTCATTCCCGCATGAAATCGAGGATTTTGCCGGAGAATGGCACCGAGTAAGGTGGAACCCGATCGCGGTAAACCAGATATAAAATGAATTTTGTTTTGCATTCTTCAGGTGAAGTAAAAGTAAAAGTAAAAGTAAAAGTAGGATGGGCATTGCTACCCGCATTCCTGCCCCTATTAATGTACACAATGAGAGAGGCGGAGGGGCGGAAGGGCGGAGGGGCGGAGGGGCGGAGGACTAAGAAACCGGGTTTCTTGTTTGCTTAAAACAGATAACTGTAATTTTCACCAAAGAAACCCGGTTTCTGGGTTATCTGCGAGGACTAATGAGAAAGAACCCAGGGATGCGATCGCCTGGGTTCTAGTTTTAATCATCTGAGTAGTAAAGTGGGCAAAATATTGCCCACCATACGAATAACTACAAATAACTGAAGATTATGGAGTGGCAACGACATAAGGAGAAGGAATAACTTCCGCTTGTCCGGCATTAACCAGTGCTTGATAAACAAAGGCAGCGACTTCAGCGCGAGTGGCTTGTTGGTTGGGATTGAATTGACTCAGGTTGGGATAGTTGACTACCAATTGACTGGCCGTTGCAGAGGCGATCGCATTTTTCGCATAATCAGGAATTTGCGCGGCATCAGAATACCGAGAAAGCAGACTCTGACTGGCTTCAGGCAATCCTAAACCACTGGTCAACGCTACCAAAGCTTGCACCTTGGGAATTTCTTGATTGGGGCGGAAAATATCCCCAGGATAACCAGCTAAGAACCCACCGCGATAGGCGGTTTGAATCGCATCAGCCCCCCAGAAAGTGCTGACCACATCGGCAAACACCTTATTAATCCGAACGGGTTTGGGAGCAAAAGCTTTATTCACGATCGCCGCAAACTGAGCACGAGTCACGGGTTCATTGGGGCGATAAGTACCATCGGGGAAACCAGAAATCACCCCCCGTTTGGCCAAAGCGGTAATATAAGATTGCGCCCAGTGACCTTGCACATCAGAAAAGGCAACTTGAACATCGGCGGGAACAAAGTTGACATTCCCTTGAATCCCATTGGGGTTGATATCATTACCGATCGCCAACAGCAAATTCGAGGTGCTATTCAACACATCAGAACTGCCATTACTGCGAATGCGATTATTTCCCTGGTCATTCACGGTGCCTAAATTCGGATTCGCGGTGCCAATGACCACCACCCCACCAGCCAAATTATTTTCAATCACATTATTGCGGAGAATTGGCGTAGCGGAATTAGACACCACAATACCCGCCTTATTTTTAAACACACCATTGTTACTCACCAAGGGGGCGGAAGTATCACTAATCGCCATCCCATATCCAGTTTCTTGGAAAGTATTATCGCGAATCACACCCTTAGCCGCACGAGCCACAGAAATTCCGTTGGCATCATTTTTAATAAAAAGGTTACTAGAAATCGTGGGTTGTGCATTGCCGGTGACAAAAATACCTTCTCGCAAACTATTAGCAAAAGTATTGTTGGCAATGGTAGGTTTGCCTTGTTCAATCCACAGTCCCGTCCCACGAGATAGGGTATTCGTAATCGTCACCCCTTCCACGATCGCCTCATCTAAAGCCACAACAGTCACGTTTTGACGGGCAAAGGAAGCACTCACATGAGAACCGCCCCCAACAATCATCACCCCTTGACCCTTACTGGAAGTCTTACCCCGCAATGTCACCTTAGAGGGAATATTCAGGGGGAAATTTTCCCCAGTTTCTGCACTGTAAGTGCCGTCAGCCAGTTGAATAATCGTCCCCGCCTTTGCTTGTTGTAGCGCATAAGAAATAGTGCGATAAGCGGTGGCTTCACTCAACCCTGCCCCAGGGCGATCGCTGCCTTGCGCCGAGTTCACATAGATTACAGTTTGCTCAGTTGTGGCTTGGGCTGTGGCTTGGGCGATCGGGCCGAGATTGGTTTGCGCTTTCGCTGCCATTGGTCTAAACGTCGCACCGCTGCCACAGAGCAGTAAAGCAGCCAAACTCGCAGCCAGAGTCATATTACCAAATTGACGACCTTGAGAGAAAGCGTTGCCAGAGAAAGAAGAAACTTGATTAGATTGGTGAGAGAATTTCATGGTGGTTTTCCTTTGCGTTCAACAATTTAAATCTAATTGTTGTTTGTAGAGAGTTGTTTGGGATTTGTGTCGCTTTTCCAACTGGATCGGTTCCGGTCACTGTTCCTAAATTGTTGAAGCCGTGGATTGGCAGACGCTTGACCAACTGGCTGACAATCTAGGAAAAAAACCACCATTGGATCGGATTAGCCCGGTAGTTGGCGATCGCGCCAATACTGGGAATCAATGGGGCTGATTCATTGTCAACAAAAATGAACCAAAAAAACTTCGTTCATCTCAGGGGGAGCGATCGTTAGAACCTTTTAGAATTTAAAATAGTCTAAATCCAAATTGAGCCCTAATTTTTTTGCCTGCCAAAAAAATCCGCCATCAATTATAATCCAATGAAAATCACATTGATGGCGGAAATTTACCCGCTTAAATTTTCGCTAAATTCTGGATAATTGAGGATAACAGCGATCGAACAAATTTGATTAAACCTTTGATGAAAATCAATCAAAGGTTTAATCAATATTCATTCAATTACCAGTGTTAGGGATATTTAGGACAACTTCTCTTCCCTGTTCCCTATTCCCTGTTCCCTATTCCCTATTAGGGTCGGATGTTTAACCAGCGAAAAAACCAGTGAATTTGACTAAACTACTTGAACCATAAAATTTAAGCCAAATTAATATCAGACATTTGCGCTCAACAATCTTTTCCCTTGGTTTAATAGAATTTTATTATACCAATGTTAGGGATATTTAGGACAACTTCTCTTCCCTGTTCCCTATTCCCTGTTCCCTATTCCCTAAAAAAATAACCGTCCTAACCAACTCGTTTCTTGCTATAGTAAAGAGATTGGAGATTTTCCTGGCTATCTGATATGATCATTTGCATATTTTCACTGGGAAATTTCCAATCTCACTCTTCGCATTCAAGTTGGTGAAATCACCGATTTCTAATTTTTCTGGGCTCCAGTCAACTCTGGATTAGGCCCAATCAATCGTACCAATTCATCGGGCACCACCGCTTTACCCATCGCATCACTCCAGCTAACTTTGCCATCTTTGTAATGTTTAGCCAAAGCCATTTCCATTGTCTGCATTCCTAATTTCATGCCGGTTTGGATCATCGAATAAATCTGACTAAACTTACCTTCTTTAATCAGGTTGCTGATAGCTGCCGTATTCACCAGAATTTCCTGGGCACAGACCCGACCGCCGCCAATTTTCTGCACCAAGTTTTGGCTACAAATCCCTTGCAAAGAGTTACCCAACTGAGCTTGCATCGCCGGTTTAATTTGAGGCGGAAACACCTCAAGCATCCGGGTGACAGTACCCGCAGCGGAGTTGGTATGCAAAGTTCCCATCACCAAGTGACCCGTTTCTGCCGCAGAACAAGCCAGAGAAATCGTCTCCAAGTCCCGCATTTCGCCCACGACAATAATATCTGGGTCTTGACGGAGTGCTCCTTTCAGAGCATTGGTAAAACTCTTCGTGTCTTCACCTTTTTGGCGTTGGTGAAACAAGCTATTGATATTTGGGTAAACATACTCAATCGGTTCTTCCACCGTGAGAATATGTTCTGAACGAGTGCGGTTAACCAAATCCAGCAGAGCCGCTAAAGTCGTCGTTTTCCCAGAACCCGTTTGTCCCGTCACCAACACCATCCCCCGAGGACGGTGAGTCAGATCCCGGAGAATTTGTGGCACCCCCAGTTTGTCCGCATTGGGAATTTTCGCCCCCAACGCTCGCATACAAGCCGCCCAGCAGCCTCGTTCTCGGTAAACATTCAGCCGGAAACGAGCTAATCCTTTCACCCCATAGGCGCTGTCTAAATCCCAGTTTTGTTCTAATTCTTTCCGTTGCTGGTTGTTCAGCATCTGGAAGATTAAAGCCTGCGACTCTTCTGGTGCTAGGGTTTCACCAAATTGAGGCTGAGGGGTTAATTTACCACTAATTCGGAAGTAGATCGGTGCTCCCGCTTGGATGTGGATATCGGAACCCCCTGACTCGATCAAGGCTTCCAGAACATCTTCAATGACTAAACCTTGTGGTGGCATTGTTGTTTATCCCCCAATTACCGCTATTTATCTATATTATCTAGCGAAATTTTGCTTGATTGTGAATAGGATGGCATGAAGGTAAGCGTCAATTTTCCGACTAACTTTCATCTTTAATCTTTAAAGCGAGGGGTCATGCAGTAGGGACAATCTAACCATTCTGGCTGTAAACCCGCCCCACAACCCTGACAGGTCAGACCTGTTTTCCGCTTGGCTTTGAGTTCCGCCTCTAAGCCCGTATCGGTAAAAGTCACCCGGTCTACTTCTTCAAAAGTTGTATGGCCTTCCCGCACGAGATTGAGGCTATAGGGCAGTAGGGATACCATCCCTTCTTGGACTGCTCTTTCTTTAATCAAAGCGGTCGGAGCCCGTTGAGTGATTAAGGCCGAGATTTCATCACTGTTTTTCAGCACTTCATAGACGCCAACCCGACCTTTGTAGCCACCACCGCGACATTTGGGACAAAGGGTGCCCGCTTCTTCGGCGGCTTTTCGATCGCTCGGAGCAATAAAATTGGCTTTGTGGAATATCACCCCGGATTCTTTGGCGGCGGATAAACCATATCGAGCCAAATCTTCTGGGCTGGGTTGATAGGGAACTTTGCAATTGCTGCAAACCCGACGCATTAAGCGCTGTGCGGAAATGCCAATCAGCGCCCCTGCCACCATGAAGGGTTCAATGCCCATTTCATCTAAACGGGCGATCGCTCCTGCGGCGTCGTTAGTATGCAGAGTGGTTAACACTAAGTGGCCGGTTAACGCCGCTTCCATAGCTGCTTTGGCCGTTTCATGGTCCCGCGTTTCCCCCACCAGAATAATATCCGGGTCTTGGCGCATAAACGCCCGCAACAGCGCGTTAAAATCCAAACCCTTCGCCCGAATCACCTGACATTGGGTAATCCCCGGCAACGCATACTCAATCGGGTCTTCTGCCGTGGAAATATTCACCTCTGGGGAGTTGCGTTCCGCTAACACCGAATACAAAGAGGTGGACTTCCCAGAACCCGTCGGCCCCGTCACCAAAATCATGCCAAAAGGACGACTGGCGAACTCCCGCACTTTGGCCAAAGCTTCCGGATCGCTGATTAACATATCCAAACCGAGTTGGGTGGAGGAGTTATCCAAAATCCGCATACAGATTTTTTCCCCAAATCGGCTGGGCAGAACATTCACCCGGAAATCCACCGTGCGTCCCTGAAAGATCCGGCGGATCCGACCGTCTTGAGCATTCCGGCGTTCGGCAATGTCCAGGTCGGCAATAATTTTAAAGCGAGCCACCAAGGGGTTGACCACTTTTGAGGGCAGCCTATAGATTTCTTGGAGTACCCCGTCTTTCCGCATCCGGATCCGGAGAAATTCTTCTTGGGGTTCGACGTGGATGTCCGATACCCCATCGCTCAAGGCTTTAGCCAGGATTTGGTTCACGGTCTTCACAATCGGCGCTGACTCGGCTGCGTGCAGAGACTTGTTGAGGTCCATGTCATCTTGATCCTCAGCGTCAGCTTCCTGAATATCCACATCGGCGAAGGCATTCGGATCGACGGTGAGATCGACTTGGTTGGCTTTATCTTGCGCCTGCTTTTTCCGGGCGGCTTCTTCCTGCGCTTTTTCTTCTATGTATTGATTCAGGAAGTGTTGATAATCTTCGAGGGTAATTACCCGACGCTGGAATCCCAGGGAATGGGATTTCAAGATTCGGTTGAGGTCATCCTGTGCATCCAACTTGTCTGGATCGACCATCCCTACGACCAAAGCTGCGGGATTCGTTTCGGTTTTATATAGCGGCAGAATGCGATGGAGGCGACAGGTTTCAATGGGCAGCAAATTGTCAATCAGATCAATTAGCTGTTCTTGGCTAATTTCGGTTAGTTCGGGATCGAAGGCTTCGATCGCATAAATCAGCTTCAGTTCAAAGAGTTGCTGCACTTTGTACTGGCGCAGTAATTCCGGGGGCAGTGGTTTGTCTGTCAGTTCTTGGAGAACTTCTAGCAGGGGCTTTTTCATGTCCCGGCTTTGTTTAATTGCTTCTTTCATCTGGTTATGATCCACATAACCGGATGAAAGAAGCTTATTCCCAAAGGGAGAAAAATTACTTTGGACGACAAGAGCCTGTCGTTGGGATGCGTAAGTCATAATTGCTCAAGCAAATATAGGATAGTGAACGATCAATTTTGGTAAAGTCCTAAGCAAAGGATTTCCTCTTTAATTAGGACTTTGAGGGCAACGCTTCGCGGCAGCTTGTGACGACATTGGCCTTTTGGCAGAAATTTATTAACCTCCTGGGATTTTTGAGTAGGGATCTTGGAGGGCGGGCAAAAATAAGACCGCATCGAGCTTACTAATCTTACTAATTTTTAATATGGCAATCATTAATCCGATCGCTCCAACTGATTAAGGATTTGCACTGATGGTTAAGGATGCTAATCAAAAGCTCTAATCCCAAAAGGCTTTATGGGTTATGTGAGAAATTCTATGAGTCTCAACGAGAGCCTGTCCATCACGAAATCGCCACATTTTATCATGTGCGATCGCAGTCAGCATTTTACCCATAGAAGCAAAAAATACCCAACCCCACACCAGCACAAACCGATTTGCTGCCAAAACATCTGGACATCAACTTCACTATAGCCTGATTTCACAAAAACCCTAATCTTCCTAAAGATTTGACTCTTTTATATTATTGCTAGTTTGCAACAAGTTATATATGATGGTTAATCATGGTTAATCATGGCTTATGACTAATAATTGCTTATTATTTATTGGTGATTTACTCTCAGTCATTAGTCATTAGTCATTAGTCATTAGTCATTCATATCTATGATATGCTTTACACCGATATGCTTACACCCAAAACGAGGGCAGGCGGCGGACAAAAAACATCCAAAAAGTGATTTTTGGTCAGCCTTACCTCGAGTCTACGAACCGAAAAACCTCTCTCCTCTACAGATCAGTCGATCCAGTGAGTAAAAAATCTCGCGGAACGCGATATGATCCTAAATGCTAGGGCCGAGCGGATGAAACTAGGCACATCCTTCAGCCCCATAGATACAATCGTAAGAAATCTTAGAATCAGCCTGGGAACGCAATTTTGAGCAACGGGAAATAGCCAATCATGATCGAAGAGGACAAGCAGCAAGAAAATCTGGACAATCAACAGGATGACTCTTTAGAACAGTCATCGAACCAGAGTGATGCGACCTCGGTTGAAGCACCAACTACCTCTACCGAGGCCAAACAAGCGCCCTCAGTTCCAGACCAGGATCTTTCTGAAGAAGAAGAATTTGACACGGACGATGGAAATCAAGGCCGGACGGTTTCGGCGGCAGAAATGGCCGCCGCAGTGGCGAGGGCCGCAGAACAAGCGGCTGCCGTAGAAAGCTTGATGATGTCTAACCAGGCATACCAGGCCCAAATTGAAGAGCTTAAAGGACAAGTTGAAGAACTGAAAGCTCAATATGCCCGGTTAGGTGCCGATTTTGATAATTTCCGCAAGCGGACCGAAAAAGAAAAAGAAGAACTCGACCTTCTGTCTAAATGTGCGACGATCCGCGAACTGTTGCCCGTGATCGATAATTTTGAACGGGCGCGATCGCAGATCAAGCCTCAAAATGATGCGGAAATGAACATTCACAAAAGCTATCAAAGTGTTTACAAACAAATGGTAGATGCGCTGAAAAAACTCGGCGTTTCTCCCATGCGTCCCGAAGGACAAGAGTTTGATCCGAATCTGCACGAGGCCATTATGCGAGAAACAACGGATCAATATCCGGAAGGCACCGTGGTTGAAGAACTGATGCGCGGTTATGTTCTGGATTCGCGGATTTTGCGCCATGCAATGGTGAAAGTGGCGGTGGCACCAGAACCGGTGGCAGCCGCAGAGGAAAATCCAGAAACTCCAGTAACCGAAAACTGAAGCAAGAGCGGCGAAAGACCGGGAGAATAGCTGGATTATCTCCAGGTCTTTCGCGCTGGGGATTTAAGACCTAACAAGACTTCTGGCTATGTCGGAAGTCTTGGATTGAAACAAGCATCAAATTTGAGACCACCGCCGAATCACTATGGGAAAAGTCATTGGCATCGACCTGGGTACTACCAATAGTTGCGTGTCCGTACTAGAAGGGGGCAAACCGATTGTGATTCCCAACTCGGAGGGGGGACGAACCACTCCTTCGATTGTGGGATTTGGGAAAAGTGGCAGTCGATTAATTGGTCATCTGGCCAAGCGGCAGGCCGTCACCAATGCGGAAAATACGGTTTATAGTATTAAACGATTTATTGGTCGCCGGTGGGATGATACGGAAGAGGAGCGATCGCGGGTTCCCTACCGCTGCGTGAAAGGGAAAGATGACACTGTAGATGTAGAAATTCGCGGGACTCAATACACTCCCCAAGAAATTTCCTCGATTATTCTGCAAAAACTCAAGCAAGAAGCGGAAAATTATTTGGGAGAAGAGGTGACTCAAGCGGTGATTACGGTGCCCGCTTATTTCACCGACGCCCAACGCCACGCAACTAAAGACGCAGGGACGATCGCCGGTCTGGAAGTGCTGCGAATCATTAATGAACCTACCGCTGCGGCCTTGTCTTATGGCTTGGATAAACAAGACCAAGATTTGAAAATTTTAGTCTTTGACCTGGGGGGTGGCACTTTCGATGTCTCCATTCTGCAACTGGGAGACGGCATTTTTGAAGTTAAATCCACCGCAGGCAATAACCATCTGGGGGGAGATGACTTTGATACTTGTTTGATGAATTGGGTGGTGGAACAATTCCGGGTGGAAGAAGGAATTGACCTGTCCGTGGATAAAATGGCGATGCAGCGAATTCGCGAAGCGGCGGAACAAGCCAAAATTGAATTATCCAGTCACGAAACTACATCCATTAATTTGCCCTTTATTGCCGCTGATGATATGGGGCCGAAAAATTTGGATATGGAACTGACTCGGACTAAGTTTGAAGAACTGGTGACCCATCTGGTGCAAAGCACGATGGAACCTGTGACCCAAGCGATCAAAGATGCCGGGTTAAAACCCGATGATATTAGTCGGATTGTTTTAGTGGGTGGTTCAACGCGAATCCCCGCTGTCCAAGCCCGGATTCAAGAATATTTTGGCGACAGAGAACCCGATCGCACGGTGAATCCTGATGAGGCAGTGGCGATCGGTGCCGCCATTCAAGGGGCGGTGTTAAGCGGTGAAGTCAGTGATGTGTTGCTGTTGGATGTGATCCCCTTATCCTTTGGCTTGGAAACCTTGGGGGGAGTCTTTACAAAAATTATTGAACGTAACACCACCATCCCCACCAGTCGCAGTCAAGCGTTTTCCACCGCTGTCGATAACCAAACCAGCGTGGAAATCCATGTGCTCCAAGGGGAACGGGCAATGGCACAAGATAATAAAAGCCTGGGTAAGTTTATCCTCGGTGATATTCCCCCCGCCCCTAAAGGGATACCCCAAATTGAGGTGTCCTTTGACATTGATGCTAATGGCATTTTGAATGTGGTGGCGGAGGATAAAACCAGTGGCAAAGCCCAAAGCATTCAAATTACCAATACTGGGGGCTTGAGTAACACGGAAATCGAGAAGATGCGCCAAGATGCGGAAGCGTTTGCTGACCAAGATAAGCTGCGCCGACAAATTGCGGAGGCAAAAAGTGAGGCGATCAGTTTATTTAATAATTTAGATTCGACGGTGAAAGATAAGGTCAAATTGCTGAGTAAAGAGCTAAAACTTGATATTAAGCAAAAAGCCGCCAGTCTGAAAGAGGCGATCGCCGATCCGAAAGTCACCCTCGAAGATTTACGAGAAAAAATCTCCGCTTTTCAACAAACAATGTTTTCCGTGGGCATAGAAGTGTACAGCAAGGAAACTTCCCTATCCCCGGAAAACCCAGAAACCGTCAATTCTAAAACAGAAGCTGAGGATTCTGAACCAGCCGCCGCTTTAGAACCATCGGTAAATTAGCAGTTTTTTGCCGAAAAATATCCGTAGAATTGCATTTTTACAGATATTTTTTGGCGTATTTTATTAAGTTTTCATCCAGATAAAACCACTACACAAACAACCTAAATTAACCAAAGATATATAATCATATATATATTTGATTATATATATGATTATATATATGATAAAAACTATGGCAAAATATAGTCAAAGAAAATATCATAAAAAACAGGTATAGTCTGGTTAAGAAAATATTGCTCGGATAGCTGGAGGAATTGAGAGAATCTTTTCAGGATATCCTGGAGAAGTAAAGTTGACAGCTTGACCAGAGGCTGGTTATACTATATCGAATGTAAAGTCTTTCGTCAGCCGCCCGCTTTCACGCATAAGGGGCATCTCGCCCCCAATGTTAGGTAGCTGACCAGCTAATGTCAATAATTCATCCCAATCATGGGACAAAAGATATCACTCATACCAGAAGCGCTTTATGGCCACCGATTATTATGAAATCCTAGGTGTCTCTCGCAATGCGGATAAAGAAGAAATTAAACGAGCTTATCGCCGGTTAGCACGGAAATATCACCCAGACGTAAACAAAGAAGAGGGCGCAGAGGAACGGTTCAAAGAAATTAATCGAGCCTATGAAGTCCTCTCGGAACCAGAAGTCCGCGCTCGCTATGACCGCTTTGGCGAAGCCGGAGTCTCTGGCGCTGCTGCCGCTGGTGCGGGAATGGGAGACTTTGGCGATAGTTTTGCGGATATCTTTGAAAGCGTTTTCGGTGGCTTTGGCGGTTTTGGTGGAGCCACTCAAACTCGTCCCCGACGCACCGGCCCCACTCGTGGGGATGATTTACGCCTGGATTTGAAGTTAGAGTTTCGGGAAGCAATTTTTGGGGGCGAAAAAGAAATTCGCATCAGCCACCTGGAAACTTGCAAGACTTGCGCTGGGACAGGAGCCAAACCAGGCACCCGACCGACTACCTGTAGCACTTGTAGCGGATCCGGTCAAGTGCGACGGGCCACCCGGACTCCTTTTGGCAGCTTTACTCAAGTTTCGGTCTGTCCAACTTGTAATGGCACAGGTCAAATGATTGAAAGTAAGTGCCAAGACTGTAGTGGTGCAGGTCATAAACAAGAAACGAAAAAACTCAAAATCAATATTCCGGCTGGGGTCGATAATGGCACTCGCTTAAGAGTCTCTGGAGAAGGGGATGCGGGTAAGCAAGGCGGTCCTTCGGGAGATTTGTATGTTTACTTGTTTGTCAATGAGGACTCCGTATTTAATCGCGAAGGGATTAATATTCTTTCCGAGGTGAAGATTAATTATCTCCAAGCGATTTTAGGCTGTCAGATTGATGTGGATACGGTGGATGGACCGACAGAGTTCACTATTGACCCTGGGACTCAACCGAATAAGGTGTTAACCCTGCCGGGCAAAGGGGTGCCTCGGTTGGGCAATCCGGTGAGCCGAGGGGATCATTTAATTACGGTACTCGTTGAGATTCCGGAAAAAGTCTCGGCTGATGAGCGAAAACATCTCGAAGAGTTAGCCAAACTCAAGGGGGCTCGCATTGGCAAGGGTGGTAAAGATGGATTTTTGGGTCTGTTTAAGTGATGGGTGATTCAGCTTTATCCACTCCTGATGCTCAAATTGACCTGCGGGGGACACCTTGTCCCCTGAATTTCGTGCGAACGAAACTCCGTTTACAGCCAATGCAACCAGGGCAGTTGTTGGAGGTTTGGTTGGACCCAGGAGAACCAATTGAGCAGGTGCCCGATAGTTTGGTGATGGAAGGTCACGAGGTTGAAAGTATTTGCGATCGCGGTGGCTTTTTTGCCCTGATGGTTCGTCGAGGCCCGATATCCCGATGAGTTTGATGGTGCAACAGCAGCAAAATTCCCCCGGTAAGGATGAGGGTCAACGAGAGTTGACCCCGACGGGGACGGTTTTGGCGGTGCAAGCTAATTATTATCAGGTGCAGTTGGATCCGCTGCCTGGGGCAGAAACTACGGATTTGCCACGGTCTTTGCTCTGTACCCGGCGATCGCTGCTGAAAAAGCTGGGTCAGCAAGTGATGGTGGGCGATCGCGTGGTGGTGGAGCAACCGGACTGGGAAGGAGGACGAGGGGCTATTAGTCAGGTTTTCCCCCGTGAGAGTGAACTGGATCGTCCCCCGGTAGCCAATGCCAATCAAATTTTATTAGTTTTTGCTTTAGAAGAACCTACTCTAGACCCCCATCAGTTGAGTCGCTTTTTAATTAAAGCGGAATCTACGGGTTTAGAGGTTTGTTTATGTTTGAATAAAAGTGATTTGGTTTCCGAGGCAGAACGCGGCAACTATCAGGAACGTTTGCAGCAGTGGGGTTATGATCCTCTGTTTATTAGCGTGCAAAATCGGTTAAATATTGAGGCGGTTCACCGGAAGTTGACGGGGAAAATGACGGTGATTTCTGGGCCGTCCGGTGTGGGCAAGTCTAGTTTAATTAATTTGTTGATTCCTAACGTTGATTTGCGGGTGGCGAAGGTTTCGGGGAAATTGGGGCGGGGTCGTCATACGACTCGTCATGTGGAGTTGTTTGAGTTACCCAATGGGGGACTTTTGGCGGATACTCCGGGTTTTAATCAGCCGGATATTGATTTTACGCCCCAGGAGTTGGGTCAGTTGTTCCCAGAAGTGCGGCAAAGGTTGGCAGCAGATCAATGTCAGTTTAGTGATTGTTTGCACCAGGATGAGCCTAATTGTATGGTACGGGGAGATTGGGAGCGTTATGATTATTATCGGGAGTTTTTGTTAGAGGCGATCGCTTATCAAGAGTCGCTCCAAAATCAGAGTAATACAGAATCTAGCCTGAAGGTGAAAACTAAGGGTTCTGGTTATCAGGAATATGAGCCTAAGTTGGAGTCTAAGAAATATCGGCGGATGTCTCGACGTTTGCAGCATCAAACGTTACAAGATTTGTATGCAGATTTGGACGGGGAAGAGGAAATTTAGCGGGCTATTTTTTCAGATTGGCAAAATAATTTTTCGCCGCTTCAGACAAAGAGAAAACCTTTTTGGAGTCTGAAGTGTTTTTGTGGTGAAAATAAAAAAATAACTGCGATCGCTTATGAAATCTCCCCTCTATTTCACTCCTTAATTCTTAACCAAAATTTTTTTAAAAAAGTCTTGACAATGGGCGATCGCTTACGGTACAATAAAATCAAATTAAAATGTTATAATGGGAATATTATGCGCCCATATATATAAGAGGGAAAAGAGCCTCCTTAAATTCCCTTCTTGAATTATTCTCATCCGTCTCACCCCCGTGCTTTTTGGCGACGACATGGTCAATTTCATGGGGAAAAAAGACCACAAAGGCAGGAATTAGACAATACTCACATCGATAATTGGCTCGTTCTTCAACCAGACGGCGAAGTGTGGTTGGGATATAGGTTGAACTCATGGCGTAGTAGATAAATAAGGTAGGCAACCAGCTTTGAGCATAATGACTAAATGTTCGATATTTTCATACTCATCAAGTTCTCTTTGTTCGGCATCAGTCAGTTCCCCAGCGTGACTACGGTTGAGCAAAAGCCGCAGACGTTCTTGCATTTCGGGGGTAGGACTGAAAGCGGCAATTTGTTCTGGTGTGGGGTTGCTGGCTAGAAAATCTAGAATATATCGGTAGATGTGGGCTGGTAATGCGGGCTGATCGAGACTTAGGGTCAGTAATTCTGGTAGGCGATCGCCCATTTGAGTAATTTTTGCAGCAAGCTTTTCGGGAATTTCAATGGTGATTTGTGGCATCATTAGACCTCACTGATTATCCATTCTATTCATCCATTCTATTATATTAGAAATCCAGAAAGCCGGTTTGTTCAAGAAACCGGCTTTCTCTTCTGTCCCAGATTAGCACGTTCCAAGAATCGGTTAAATAAAGCACCGAGTAAAAATGCCCTGAATTCTTGATTATCATTAAATTTTTTATATAACTCAAAATGAGAGTCGATCGCCTCTTGGATTAGTTCTTTGGCTTGGTGATCAAATTCTAATTTAATATTTGTCCGGTCATTGACGGTTATGCTGGTTTGCAGGGTTCGATCTAACGTGGTTTCCATTTGTTCAAGAAATACTCGCTCATTTTCCGTGAAATTTGTGCCAAATTGTTGGTTAATGTCTTGGATGATTTGGGAGAGAGTGGCAATTTCTTCTTTAGCAATTTTCGGAGTTTTACCGTGAGAATTGCTGGGATTTTCTGTAACTTCTTGTTTTAGGTCAATTTGACCCTGATAGGTTTGTTTGATGCGATATGATTCCAGTTCAATATTCTGCTGTATGTCTAAGGGTAGGGTAGTTTTGGCAAGGGGTAATAGACGGATTAAATAGCGATAAAAATGATATAATTTTTCTAATTCGGGGTCGGGGCTGGGCAACAGTTGGGAGAGAAAACGATAGAGGTTAATAAATTCTTTGAGTTGGCGATAAAATTTAAGCTGGGTTTCTGCGGGGGCTTGTTTGTAGCGATCGCACGTTGGGGTCAGTACCGCATACAGTTTTGCTTGACTGCCCTGGGTGTTAAAATAAATTTGGGCGAATTGTTCTATTTCTCTGGGTTGATAAAAGTGGTAGTTATCCAGTTTTATTTGCAGATCATATAATATGTTGGGGTCGGTGGCTTCGGTTAATAAGGTGCGATCGTAATAAGGGGCAAAAGCTTTCTGGATATCATCCGCTTCGTTGGCAAAATCCAGGACAAATACTGACTCTTTGCCGGGATAAATGCGATTCAGCCGCGAGAGGGTTTGTACGGCAATTAATCCCGCGATTTTTTTATCTACATACATGGCAACTAGGAGGGGTTGATCGAAGCCGGTTTGGAATTTATTCGCCACAATTAAAAAGCGATATTTATCTTGTTTAAAGGTTTCAGCGGTGGCACTTTCTGATATTTTTGTCCCTGCTGAGGCGGTATTCATGCTGGTTTCGGTAAATTCTGCCCCATCATTGACTTTTCCGGTGAAAGCAACTAAGGATTGATAGGGTAATTGTTTGGCGCGTAAATAGTCATCTAATGCTAGTTTGTATCTGACCGCATGGAGTCGGGAACGGGTGACAATCATGGCTTTGGCTTTGCCGTTGAGTTGCTGGGCAATATGGTCGTGAAAATGTTCGACTATCGTCGCGATTTTCTGTTTAATAGTATGTTCGTGTAGTTCCACAAAGTTACGCAGGAGAGAGGCGGCTTTTTGGCGATCGTATTTGGGGTCAGATTCAATTGTTTTTAATAGTTTAAAATAACTCTGATATGTGGTATAATTAGCTAAGACATCGAGAATAAATCCTTCTTCGATCGCCTGTTTCATAGAATAAAGGCTAAATGGCACAAAACTGCCGTCCGGTTGTTGGCTGCCAAACAGTTCTAAAGTCTCTTTTTTTGGGGTAGCGGTAAAGGCAAAATAACTCAGGTTTTGAATAAAACCGCGTTTTCTGGCTTCCTCCGTAATCCGATCTTCGATATCGTGTTCGGGGCTGCTATCCTCTTTTTCGGCGGCTTCCAGGGTGGTAGCTGATAAAACACTTTTGAGGTTTTGGCTACTTTCTCCACTTTGGGAAGAATGGGCTTCATCGATGATAACGGCAAATTTTTTGCCGGATAGGGCTTGAATTTGATCGACGATTACCCCAAATTTTTGTAGGGTGGTGACAATAATATTTTTGCCGGACTCTAGGGCATCTTTTAGTTGTTTGGCGGTTTGATCGATATTTTCCACTACTCCAGTGGTTTGCTGAAATTGACCGATCGCATTTTGCAATTGTCTATCGATAACCCGGCGATCGCTTACCACAATTACCGAATCAAATACGCGGTTATTATTAGCATCATGGAGGTTAGAAAATCCGTGGGCTAACCAGGCGATCGTGTTGCTTTTGCCGCTGCCTGCGCTATGTTGAATTAGGTAACGTTTCCCGGTTCCGTGAACTTTGGCATCTGCCAGCAAGCGTCTGACCGTATCCAGTTGGTGATAGCGGGGAAAAATTAGTTTTTTGCTGGCGGATTTCTGGTCGGTTGCTTCTTCTTTAACCAGAGTCATAAAATTTTGGATTAAATCGAGGATACTATTTTTTTCCCAGATAGTTGTCCATAGATATTCGCTGGGATAACCGGACTTATCGGAATTTTTTGGGGGGTTTCCGGCGCCTTCGTCTTGACCTTGGTTAAAAGGGAGAAAATAAGTATCAGTTCCTTTTAGTTTCGTAGTCATATAGACCAGGTTGGGGTCAAGGGCAAAATGAGATAAGCAAACCCCAAATTTAAATAGGGTTTCGTGGGGTTTGCGGTCATTTTTGTATTGTTTAATGGCATTTTCAACGGTTTGCCCATTTAAGGGGTTTTTCAGTTCAGCGGTAAAGATGGGTAAGCCATTTAAAAATAGGGTGAGGTCAAGGCTTTGTTTCGGGTTTTTGTCGCTGTAGTAAAGTTGGCGAATCACCGTAAAAATATTAGATTGATAGAGTTTTTGAGTTTCTGGGTTTAGGTTGTTTGCCGGTTGGAAATAAGTTAGTTTAAATTTACAGCCATTGACTTTAAGACCCTTACGGAAAACTTCTAAAGTGGTGTGATTTTGGATGAAATTGGCAAGACGTTTAAGCAGTTTTGTTTCTGCATCTTCTCCATAGTGGGATTTAAATTTATCCCATTCCTGGGGTTGGGTGGTTTGGATGAAGGAAAGCACATCTTGGGGAATCAGGCAATGGGTTTTATCAAAGTCTTTAGAGTGGCGTTTTTGATAGCCGCTATTTAGTAGGCTTTGTTCTATGGTGGCTTCAAACTTTTTCTCGGAAATGTCAATCATGGTTGATTTTATTTTTAGGGTTGGTCTTGGTGTTTTTCTGTGTTTTTGTGGTTTTTTTTCACCACGAAGGCACAAAGGACACAAAGGGATTATGCTTAAGTCATGTACTATTTATATGATAACATACAAGCTCGACTCGTTGCCAGATGTAGGGTGGGCAAATTATATGAATATTTGGGATAAATCATTAAATTTTGGGAGGTTGCCCACCCTACGGGTAAATGTAGGGTGGGCAAATCCTATGAATATTTGGGATAAATTATTAAATTTTGGGTAGGGATTCTTTTGCCTACCCTACGGGTAAGTGGAGAAGATGGATATGCCTTTAAATTCAACAGAGAAAACGCCGTCGCTTTCTGCACAAGACAAGAAAGAGAATGGGGAAAAGCAACACCTTTTGAATGCTGAACAAGTCCGAGTGGGAACCAATGTAATAATGAGTCATGCAGAAAGGCAGAAATTTTGGCAAAATTCTGACCAAGCTGAGTTATTAGGTTTTAAAGATTGGTAATTCTGGTGATATCTCTGTTTCTGTGTCTCTGTGGTGGAAATAAATGAGTCAACCACAGAGACACAAAGGACACAGAGGTAAATGTCGGGTGGGCAAATCCTATGAATATTTGGGATAAATTATTAAATTTTGATAATTTGCCCACCCTACGGATAACTAAAGCTATCAATCGTGGTAAAATAGAAACGTGAATTCAAGGTGATTTTATGTCAAATCCTGAATTGTTAGAGCAACTGCGGCAGTTATCCGATGCCGATCAAGTGGAAATTATTCAAATTTTAACTGCTGAATTAGCCAAAAGAAAAGGATTAGAATCATTAGATAATGAAGTGGCTTATCGTCTGTGGTCGCCTTATGATTATAGTGATGCTGCTCAAAAGTTAATGAGTCTATTAGAACAAGAGAAGAAAAAATAAAATGCGAAATTCTCAACGATTTCCTTTTATCGAACGAAGGAATAAAGCAGGACAAACCAATTTTTTTCCTTGTGTGCCTATTACTTTAGGTTATCGAGATTCTGTTTGGGAATTTTTTGCTTTATTAGATACGGGATCGAGTCTGAATGTTTTACCATATAATGTGGGTTTAGAGTTAGGAGCCGTTTGGGAAGAGCAAACCCTTTCAATTGCCTTAGCGGGTAATCTTGCCCCTGTAGAAGCAAGGGGTTTGGCTGTGGTGGGTCAAATTGGTGATTTTCCACCTATTTCTTTGGCTTTTGCTTGGGCTAAATCTAACGATCCGCCGATTATTTTAGGTCAGTTAAACTTTTTTATGGAGTTTGATGTCTGCTTTTATGGTTGGCAGTTAGCATTTGAATTGTCTCCGAAAATGTCGCGTGGGCAAATTATATGAATATGTGGGATAAATTATTAAGTTTTGATAGTTGGCCCACCCTAAGACTAACTATAAGTCTCGGAAGGTGGGTTACGGCGGATAAAAATATTGTGATGTTTTCCGAAAATTTTAGGCCGCCTAACCCACCCTACGAATAAATAATAATGATAGAATTAATGATGATTTTACTATTTTAATCTATCTCAGCCAGTGACTCGTTTTATCCATGACCAATTTGCCAAAGATTATCTAGAAGAATTACTCACTCCCTACGGAACTATTCAGTCCCCGCGTCGGGTTGCCGGAGAAGTTAGACAAGTTGATTTATGGTTTTCGCCTAAATCAGAATTCACATTGCCCCCAGACTCGTTGGGAATTTTAGCCCGCGCGATCGCTACTCCGGCAATTTTTGAACCATTTCGTAACCCGGTGACTGCCGATGAAATTTCTGATTGTCTGTTAAAGTTATTGGAAATTCGGGGGGAATTGCAACGAGAGGCTAACCGCAACCGGGGTAGTATTGCGGAAGAAGGGAAACCGAAATTATGGATTCTTACTCCAACGGCGTCGGAAAACCTGTTGCAAGAATTTGGTGCTACCCTAGATTTAGAATATTGGCCAATGGGGGTTTACTTTCTGCCGCCGCAATTGCGAACTGTAATTGTGGTGATTCACCAATTACCCCGGAATTTGGACACCCTTTGGTTGCGGGTTTTAGGGCGGGGTAAAGTTCAGGCGCAAGCTATTAATGAAATCGAACAGCTTCCCCCAGATAATCCTTTTCGGGCCAATGCGTTTATTCTGTTAAATCGACTAAAGGCCGATTTAGAATCTAAACAAAGTAGTAGTTTGGAGGATAGAGAATTAATTATGCGCTTATCTCCTCTTTTCGATCAACAGTTAGAATCCGCAAAACTGTCGGGTTTGCAACAAGGAGAACGTTTGGTTGTTGAGAATTTATTGAGGTTTCGTTTTGGGGCAGTTGACCCAGAATTAACCTTGATTATTGACTCGGTATTGAGTTTACCACCGTCAGAGTTTACTCCCTTGTTGATGCAGTTATCTCGTGAGGAGTTAATCGATCGCTTTCGTAATAATAATTAATTAGATCGCGATCGCTGTTTCCCCGGATATTTTGGGATAAATTATTAATTTTTGGGTAGGGATTATTTTGCCCACCGGACGAATATCTTTGTGTTCTTTGTGTCTTTGTGGTTTTTTTCACCACGAAGACACGAAGGACACTAAGAAATGGCGGATCCCTAAATCTCCTCTCGAATGTCGATTTTCCCGGTGACGGCAGCAGATATTAGGGCGGTGCGATATTCTTTGAGTTTTTCTATGCTGGTTTTGGTTTTTTCGATAAGGGTGTCAATTTTCGCGGTTTCTTGGTCTAGGAAATGAGCGATCGCTTTTTGTTCGGAGAGAGGGGGAACTAAGATAGATAACTTTTTCAAGTCCACAAATTTCATTGTCTGTCTTACTCCTGCACCCATAGTATAAAAAACTTTTGTAATATCATACGAATGAAGAAGATAGTAAGCATACTCTGAGATAAGTTTGTGTGGAGTTAAACAAAGATATGCTGATGTAATAATTCCTTTTTCTTTTACTAAACCAACTCTTAAGCTTCTTTTGTCATTTTGTAAATCTGTCAATCTTAGAATTAGATTACCAGGAAAAACAATTTGGTAGGTTTCAAATGACTGTGGTAAAAGACCATAGTGAGTATCAATATCCTTTCTAATTATATTTCCATAGCTAAGAGAAAGAAGATTTTTTTCAATCATTCCCTTATTAGATATTTGTTGTTCTTGAAAAATAGTAAATGCTGGAAGTGACAACCAATGTTTTGGAATTTGTCCCAACCACGAAATGCCAGAATCTTTCATCGGGATATCGGGGTTTAGTCCTTTGGTGACAGCATGACTAATTAGGGCAGTGCGCTTTTCTTGGAGAAGTTCAATAAAGCGCTGTTTTTTGGCGATGAGTTTGTCAAGTTTGCTGGTTTCGCGATCGAGGAAATGCGCGATCGATTTTTGTTCGGAGAGAGGTGGTAAAATAGTCAATAAGCTTCCTATTTGATCAACATTTAGATTCATTTGAGTATTTAAGGTTGCTGTTTTAAGCAAGTCTGGCCTCATGGCCAAAAAATTGTAATACAGATAATTAAGATTATTTTTATTTTCAGGAACAAAACCAACTATACTATCTGGAAAACAAGCCGCAAAATCTAAAATAGCAATATCACCAATGTTTGCAGCAATTGTCATAATAAGAGTCCCTTTGGGAAACTCTTTACTTACAGCAAAGCCCAAATCATTCAGTGTTTGTTTGTGAGTCGTAATATATTTATTAGCGGCTGCTACATCACCTGTTTGAATAAAAGGATAAGACCCATCATAAAAACGAGGATCGTTACGAGGTCTATGAGTAAATTTTCCTCTCAGTATTTGACATACATATTTTAACTTCTTCACCTCCCAATGCTTTGGAATTTCTCCCAACCACTCAACCCCAGAATCCTTATACTCTGGATAACGCTGCCAATTTTTCATACCTTTAACCTGCGATATTTTAATTGTGCGTAGGGGCAATCCGTTGGGTCGTTGCCCCGATACGGAAAACCCCTATTTTATTCGATGATATATTGTACTGCGATCGCACCAACCGCCGGGGGTTAAAACGATGGCGGTCTCATAGCGAAAGTCGGATAAATCCTACTAATTATAGCGATCGGTTAAAAATTTCAGTCGGTTTTAACCGACTTGGGCTATTAGCCGGCGGATTATTTGACCGGCGGATTATTTGACCGGCGGATTATTTGACCGGCGGATTATTTGACCGGCGGATTATTTGACCGGCGGATTATTTGACCGGCGGATTATTTGACCGGCGGATTATTTGACCGGCGGATTATTTGACCGGCGGATTATTTGACCGGCGGATTATTTGACCGGCGGATTATTTGACCGGCGGATTATTTGACCGGCGGATTATTTGACCGGCGATCGGTTAAAAATGTCAGCGATCGCACCAACCGCCGGGGGTTAGATCCCCAGGCTAAGGGCAAAGCATTCCGGTAGTCAAGTTAATGTTTTAAGCATTATTTTATTTGCCGGAATGCTTTGCCCCTACAGGGAATTGTGAATAAATCCGACTAATCATGTTTATTAGTGAAAAATTTAGTCGGTTTTAACCGACTTGGGCTATTAGCCGGGGGTTTTAACCCCCGGCGGATTATTGCGTCAGCGATCTGTTAGCTTTATATATAAGGGATTGGTGCGTTACGCTTCGCGCTTTCACACCCTACCGATAGCTATCTTACCACCTCTCCTAACATCGCCAAAATTTCCCCTTCAATATCCCGGATATCCGCCTCAATTTCTGCTAAATCGCGGGGCGGCTGATACTGATAAAAATAACGATTAAAATTAATCTCATAACCCACCTTACCTAACTCCCCATCCCAAGCATCTCGCACCGCATCACTAATCCAAGCATCCGCAACATGGGGCTTAACCTCCCGATTAAAATAACTCATCACATCTTCTTTTAACGGCACATTTTCCGTATCCCGTAAATCCGCATCCGGTTCGGGATTATCATCCTTATCTAAACAAATATCCGCCGTTTCATCCTTCTCGGAAAGCGCCGTTAAAATTGCCTTTTTCAACCCTGCGGATAGCTTTAAACCCTGGGCTTTGATGGCTTTATTCAACACCCTCTCAAACTCCTGCCCACTCTTAAATAAAGTATCCGGCAAAGTCCCCAACATCCCTAAAATTAGCTTTTGTTGTTCCTCTCCTGCCTGTTCCTCAATTTCCCGCATTTCCGGGCTTTTCTTCTTACTTTTGGCCAAATTAATAAACGCCGATTGCTCCTTTACTCTGGCAATTCTTTCCGGGGTGACATGGAAATTCAGCCGCAACGGTCGCTCGATCGCAATCTTCCGATAACCAAAATCTTCACTATCAAAAATTTTACTAACTTCCGTCTCCGTAAACTCCGTAAAAATCTGGGTAATCTGCGAAATTTGCTCATCACTAATTTCTCGCCGCTTGCTGCCCAAACTTTTCCGCATCGGCACCCAAAAATCAGCGGCATTAATTAACTGCACCTTACCCTTTCTTTCCGGGGCTTTCTTATTACTCAAAACCCAAATATAAGTAGCAATTCCCGTATTATAAAAAAGCTGTTCCGGCAAAGCCACAATCGCCTCTAACCAGTCATTCTCCAAAATCCAACGGCGAATTTCACTCTCTCCACTGCCCGCGTCTCCGGTAAACAACGGCGACCCATTCATCACGATCGCCACCCGACTGCCTCCGTCTTGTACTGGCTTAATTTTTGATAACATATGCTGCAAAAATAGCAACTGCCCGTCACTAATTCGCGGCGTCCCGGCGGCAAATCGACTATTAGGAACCCCTGCCTCTGCTGCCACTGCCTCTTGATCCCGTTTCCAATCTTTCCCATAGGGCGGATTTGCCAACAAATAGTCAAAATTTGTATCAAAATGCTCATCCTTAGCCAAGGTACTGCCACATTTAATATTCTCCGCATCCTTGCCATCTTCACTCTTCATATATAAATCAGATTTACAAATAGCAAAAGTCTCAGGATTCACCTCTTGCCCAAATAAATAAACCTTCGCCTTTGGGTTCAAATCCAGCATCCTTTCCTTAGCAGTAGTCAGCATTCCCCCCGACCCACAACAAGGGTCATAAATCGTCCGGGTAATATAATCTTGACTTAACTGGTCTTGATCTTGGGAAAAAATCAGATTCACCATTAACTGAATCACCTCGCGGGGGGTAAAATGTTCCCCTGGGTTTTCGTCGAGGGCTTCATTAAACTTGCGAATTAACTCCTCAAAAATATAACCCATTTCCAGATTAGACACTTTATCCGGGTGTAGGTCAATATCCTTAAACTTTTCTGTCACCAAATAGAGTAAATCCGACTCATCTAGCTTTTTAATAGTATTGGCAAAGTCAAACTTTTCTAACACTTCCCTCATGTTCGGGCTAAAGCTGAGGATATAGTGATTTAAATTCGCTGCTAAATCAGCGTGATTTTCTACCAGCTTGTCAAAATCAAAGCGACATATATTGTAAAAAGCGAATCCCGATTTTTTGCATAAAATATCGTAAGGATTGTTCAACTTATCCTTATATTTATAATAAGCTTCTAAAACCTCTGCTTTCGTTTCTTTCAGCACACAATCCAACCGCCGCAACACCGTAAACGGCAAAATTACATCCTGATATTTTCCCCGTTTAAAGGTATCCCGGATTAAATCCGCTACACTCCAAATAAAACTAACTTTTTCGCCAAAATTGTTCATTATTCTTTCCCAAGCAAATGAGCGATATATCTTGTCCTTTGTGTTCTTCGTGCCTTTGTGGTTTATCTTTACCACTTCAGACACAGAGAATCACAGAGTAAATTATATTATAATATGCGATTTGCCGGTTACTGAACTGATGTCGATAATAATTTTAAAAAAAGTGATATCATAATCTATGATAGTAATTGGAGAAAAGCCATCCTATGAAAAGTCGTAGCCTTGCAGTGGTTGTTTATAAAGAAGATGATATGTATATTGCCGAATGTCCTGAAATCGGCACAGTGGATCAAGGAGAAACAATCGAACAGGCGGTAAGCGAAGCTATGCCGTAAGGCTTTTCGCTGGTCTCAGAGAAGCAACACGACTTTATTTAGAAGAATTTTCTGACTCAGAAATATCTCCTAGATTTGTGACTAGCATTGAGGTTAGCTATGCCTAAAATGCCGCGAATTTCTAGTAAAGAAGCAATTCGAGTGCTGGAACTTTTAGGATTTGAGCAAGTTAGACTTTCCCGGCAGTCATGTTGTAATGAAAAAAGAAACTGAATCGGTAAAAATTGGTTGTGTTGTTCCGGTACATCAAGAATTAAAAGTGGGGACTTTAAGCGGAATCCTCAAGCAAGCTCAAATAACAGTTGAGCAATTTATTGAAAATTTATAATGTTCCCTGTTAAAAGGAGTGCAGACCGTGCCCAGAAACCGGGTTTCTTCTCCGCTATAAACAATTATCTTTGCGATCCACCAAAGAAACCCGGTTTCTTTTCTTGCCGATCAATTTCTTCGTGTCTTGGTGGTTTATGTTTACCACTTCAGACACAGAGAATCACAGAGTAAATTATAGATGATGATGGGCGATCGCAATTAAAGGAGGCAGCCCTAAAGCAAAAAGTTGTAGAATTGATAGAGATAATCTTGATTTACAAATTACCGCAGTTAAGTCGCAAGGAGTTAGAAGCAATGTTTGGTTTAGAGGATTTAAAAAAGACCCGCTATTTTCAAGATGTAGCAGCGGACTATAAGGTAGAAGGCAAGCTAGAAGGCAAGCTAGAAACTATCCCCTTATTATTAGAAGCGGGATTGACTGTAGAACGTATCGCACAAAGTCTAGGGCTAGACCTTGAGTTAGTAGAAACAGTGGCTAAAAATCAGTCCGGTGCTAATCCTAATCAAAACTAAATGACAAAACTAAATGAAAACTAATAAACCGGCAGGATAAAAGCCAAAATGAAATGCGATCGCTTGCTGAAATAAAAAACCTGGGATGGGAAACCGGGTTTCTGCGATCGCATTTCCATCAACACCGAGATGAATTAAATTAACCCGGTTTCTGTCTGTGAGATAATAAATGGGCACATATATTGATCGATTGATTCGGATATGTCTTCATCTTCAGGCAAAACAGAACAGCCCGAAATGCTCTATTTACCGCGCACCAGCGAGTCTGAGCAACTCAAGAAAATTCGCCACACCACGTCTCACGTTATGGCAATGGCGGTGCAAAAGCTATTTCCCCAGGCCCAAGTGACCATTGGGCCGTGGATTGATTACGGTTTCTATTATGATTTTGACAATCCCGAAGCCTTCACGGAAGCGGATCTGAAAGCCATTAAACAAGAAATGGCCAAGATTATTAAGAAAAAATTGCCGGTCATTAGGGAAGAAGTCAGCCGCGAAGAAGCCCAACGGCGAATTGAAGCGATTAACGAGCCATATAAGTTAGAAATTCTCGCGGATTTAAAAGAACCGATTACCCTCTACCACCTGGGTGACGAATGGTGGGATTTATGCGCGGGTCCTCATGTGGAAAATACCGCCGAACTGAACCCAAAAGCGATCGCCCTGGAAAGTGTGGCGGGGGCTTATTGGCGTGGAGATGCGAATAAACAGCAGTTACAGCGGATTTATGGCACCGCGTGGGAAACTCCAGAGCAATTACAAGAATATCAACGCCGCAAGGAAGAAGCCCTGAAACGGGACCATCGTAAATTAGGCAAAGAATTGGGCTTATTTATTTTCTCCGATCCCGTTGGGCCTGGGCTGCCGTTGTGGACGCCAAAAGGGACGATTTTGCGATCGCTTTTGGAAGATTTCCTCAAACAAGAACAACTGAAACGCGGTTATTTGCCAGTAGTGACACCGCATATTGCTCGTGTGGATTTATTCAAAATGTCCGGCCATTGGCAAAAATATAAAGAGGATATGTTCCCCATGATGGCGGAAGATGAAAAAGCCGCGATCGCCGAACAAGGTTTTGTCCTCAAACCGATGAACTGCCCCTTCCATATTCAAATATATAAGAGTGAATTGCGGTCCTATCGCGATTTGCCCATGCGGTTAGCGGAATTTGGCACGGTTTACCGCTATGAACAATCGGGAGAATTAGGAGGTTTAACACGGGTACGCGGCTTTACCGTGGATGACTCCCACTTATTTGTTACTCCAGAACAGTTAGAAGGGGAATTTTTAGCCGTCGTCGATTTAATCTTATCAGTCTTTAAGAGTCTGCAACTGAAGAACTTTAAGGCTCGTTTAAGTTTCCGTGACCCGGATTCTGATAAATATATTGGTTCTGATGAAGTGTGGCAAAAAGCGGAAAATGCTATCCGTCATGCGGTGACAACTTTGGGCATGGAATATTTTGAAGCCCCAGGGGAAGCGGCATTTTATGGGCCAAAATTAGACTTTATTTTCCGGGATGCCCTCGATCGCGAATGGCAATTAGGCACCGTGCAAGTAGACTATAATTTGCCCGAACGATTTAGTTTAGAATATACCGCCGCCGATGGTTCTCGGCAACGTCCGGTAATGATTCATCGTGCCCCATTTGGGTCTTTGGAACGCTTAATCGGGATTTTAATTGAAGAATATACCGGCGATTTTCCGCTGTGGTTAGCGCCAATTCAAGCCCGTTTGTTGCCGGTCAGCGATGAATATTTGCCCTTTGCTCACGACGTGGTTAAGCAAATGCAGATGCGCGGAATTCGCGCCGAAGTGGATACCAGCGGCGATCGCTTGGGTAAGTTAATTCGCAATGCGGAAAAGCTTAAAATTCCCGTCATGGCGGTAGTCGGGGCCAAAGAAGTTGAGGCCAATTCCCTCAGTATTCGCACTCGTGCTAATGGGGAATTAGGCACGATTTCCGTAGCAGAAGTGCTGGAAAAAATGCAGACTGCGATCGCGAATCGGGAGAATTTATAGATAGCCTAGTAGCAAAATGTAGGGTGTGTTAGGCTGGCAGATAACTGTGATATAAACAATTAACTTTTATGCCAGCCTAGACGCACCATGCGGAGGGTGTAGGGTGTAGGGTGTAGGGTGTGTTTCTCGTTCCCAGGCTCTGCCTGGGAATGCCCCACGGGAGGCTCTGCCTCCGGTCATCATTCCCTAAAATTATCTGATTTTTGAATATATAAATATATAAAAAAATGCCAAAAATTGTAGTAGAAAAATTCAAAGGCATTCAAAATGCTGAACTAGAAATCAGAGACATGGTAGTTCTCATCGGAGAACAAGCCACGGGAAAAAGCACTCTGGCTAAACTGGTCTATTTTTTTCAATCCCTAGGCGATCTGTATTTTGATTTTATCTCCGATCGCCTAGGAACTGGTTTCGACTGGCAGAAAAACTTTGAAACAAGTTTAGGATCTGAAATTAGTCGTAAATTTTATCAGTTTTTTGGTTCAATCCAATTTTCAGGTAATTTCAAAATTCAGTATGATTATTCAAGAGTAAATCATAAAATAACTCTTTGTCCAGAAACAGGTTATAATGCTTTTAATAAGTTACAAACTCAATTATCACCGCCGCTTTACGAGAAATTAATTGCCGGTGAAATCTTAGCTATTATTCAGGAATTAGAGCAATCATCGGGGCAAAAAAACAGACATGAAAAAAAAGCTTATCAGGATTCACTGAAAAAATTATCTCAACTTGTCATTGATTCATTCAACAGTCATCTGTCCCCAGTTTTTATTCCGGCTGGTCGAAATATGGCGGTCACTTATGCTGATTTTTTTCAACAGACTTTTTATGGGAGTTTAACCAGCAACTTACAACGATTAACTGACGAGAACAGGATTAACAACAAATTTGTCCAGGATACTTATTTAATGATTAAGTTTCTGGAAAGAGTTAATTATATCAATGCCAGCTTTAAAGAGTTAAAAACTTTTGCCATTTTGACGACAGACTATTTAACCAGAGAATCTCACCTCAGTGAGAGGGATGTCGAATATATCCAGGGTAAAGTGGAAAAAATATTAAAAGGCAAGTATGAAATGAATGATTTTGGTGAGGTGATCAATTTGCCCGATCGCCAGGGTTATGTTTACCTGAATAATGCCTCATCAGGACAACAAGAAGTAATTAGAATACTGCAAGATATTTTTCTGATATTGCTGAATGGAGAAAATACCTTTAGAGTCGTTGAAGAACCAGAAGCGCATCTATTTCCGACTGCCCAAAAGCACTTAATCGAAATGATGACGATGCTGCTCAACAAAACCCAAAGTCAAGTGTTTTTAACCACTCATAGTCCCTATATCCTCAGCGTGATTAATAATTTATTGTTTGCTTCGATGGTACAGGAACAGGGTGACTCTCTGGAACCGAATCAAGGATTTTTTCTCCGACCAGCACAAACCGGGGTTTATCGGTTGAAAGATGGCAGGAGTGAATCGATTATCGATCCAGAAACTAATTTAATCGATCAAAATTCTTTGGATGAAGTATCTGATGAGTTAGCAGATGAGTTCGATCGCCTATATGACCGATTTCTGAGGAGGCAGAAAAATTGAGTATTGACCAGCAGTTTTTGGCAGCTTTAGCAGAAATTTTTCCCGATCGCCCGATAGAGGAATGCTATGATATTGATGACCGCGATCGCTTTCACATCCGCGAAAATTCCCAAGGGCGATCGTATATCGTCCCCACCCATAATGATGAATCTTTCCCCAGTTTTATCATTATTAATTCTCAAGCACCTAAACCCATTCATTTTTTAGCCCTGGATAGCTGCTTTTTTCCCGATAGTGACAGTGATGCAGGAAGGCGATCGGATTGTATGGTTTTCAACAATCAAACTCTTTGCTTTGCCGAATTGAAGCTCAATGTTACATCAGATAATCAGAATACCAGGTGCGATCGGGCCGAAGAAGCGATGAAGCAACTCGGAGCAACTATCGACTTTTTTCAGACCAAGTTTAAAGAAAATTCCCAGGATTTTATCACCCTAGGTTTTACTTATGAAGCTTATATTGTTTTCCGCTCGGAAAAATATCCCAGAGACACCTCATCTCGCAAGAACAGAAAAGTTAAATTTGCCCAGCAATATGGGGTGAAACTAGAAGAGAAGAATATTAAGGAATTTTAAAATTGAGCCTTCGGGCAGAAGTGTAAGCGCTGGAAACCATGAGGATGGCGATCGCGAATTGCGATAATTTCTAGATAGCCTAAAAACCGGGTTTTCACCCAAATTTAAGGGCGTTGCATGACCGGAGTAGGGGTGATTCGCGATCACCCCTACAGAATATTTTAACAGAGCAAAATGTAGCAAAATGTAGGGTGTGTTAGGCTGGCAGATAAATTTGACATAAACAATTAACTTTTATGCCAGCCGTAACGCACCACAATCTGCACAAATGTAGCAAAATGTAGGGTGTGTTAGGCTGGCAGATAAATTTGACATCAACAATTAACTTTTATGCCAGCCGTAACGCACCATGCGGAGGGTGTAGGGTGTAGGGTGTAGGGTGTGTTTTCTCGTTCCCAGGCTCGCCCTGGGAATGTCCCACGGGAGGCTCTGCCTCCGGTCATCATTCCTTAAAATTATCTAATCTAAGCGATCGCTTTATGTGAAAACAAGGCAATCAATAGAATAGAAACCCGGTTTTTCTACCGGGTTGATCGAGGAACAAGGAGAGAGGATATCGCCGTTATCAAGATACAGTGCTGGGAACACTTATTCCATAGCGGAAACAAACTCTTCTACAGTCAGTCCAGCAGCACGAATCAAACTGCGTAAAGTGCCTTTTGCTACTTCTCGATGATCGGGAATTGAAAGTGTCGCTTGTTCACCTTCTTTAACCATAATGATGTGACTCCCACTCTGACGCGCAACTTGCCAGCCAACAGCTTCAAACACACGGACTACTTCTCGTCCGCTCAGAACCGGAAGGTTAGAAGACATGATTATGCCACCACCTCAACAGAAATGTGTTTCCACCGTAAGCGGTAGCCCATGTTCGGAACGAACTTGCAAACAAAGCGCGATCGCATCTTTAATATTTTCCAAAGCTTTTTCTCTAGTTTCACCTTGGCTGACACAACCGGGAATGCTCGGACATTCTACAATCCAAACCCCATCTTCATCTCGGTCTACTATTACATTAAACTTCATAAGTCTTGGCCATTCACCGTAAGCATTGAAATCTTTTATTAGTTTAACCTGTGCTTTCATCTTGGGGGATTTTGAGTCCTAAAAAAATTATCAAAGGGAAAATTAGAAATGTAGGGTGTGTTCGCGGAAACTTTGACATAAACAATTAACTTTTATGCCAGCCTAGACGCACCATGCGGAGGGTGTAGGGTGTAGGGTGTAGGGTGTGTTCGCGGAAACTTTGACATAAACAATTAACTTTTATGCCAGCCTAGACGCACCACAAGCAGGAAACGGTATAACAGATTTTTCCCGACGAAATCACCAATAGTTGAAAATAACTACAAAAGCTTTTATAATAATCATAACTATTAGTCGTTTCTCGTTACGAGGCGGGGGTAATTCTGCTCTATTGTGGCTTTAGCCCCCAGAGTAAAGCGGAGGAGCGGGAGTTTAGGGGCGCAAGCATTGCACCCCTACCATCGAAATAGACGCATTTTTTTGTTTATTGGTATTACATTTTAAAAATGCAGAAATCGCAAATAAAAAAATTATTCCTGGCAAAAAAATGTTTACCGACAGTTTTATTGGTAGGTAAAAAATAAGCGATCGCTCGTTTTGGTGATTAGCTAATACGCCAAATCTCTAGAATCAGAATTTAGCAACCATTAGCAAATTTCCAGCCAGTGATGGGGATATCAATGGCATAGTAGATCCAAAATTTATTCTGAGTAAAAATTCAGATTGCAATAGAAAATTTGTAAAATGTCACATTAATCTGGCAACAAAAATTAAGCCAACTCACCAATCAAGGTAAAATAATCTACTTGGACAATGAAAAAGACTCAATTTTAAAACAAAATTAGCGATCGCATCTGTTGAAGTAAACCACAATGATTCATAAAAATTATGAGTAGTCTAAAAATTAATTTTAAAATTTTTCAGAGTTTCTGGGCTGTTGGTAAACTATATTGGTGGGAGTCCAAAGAAAAATGGCGAGCCATTGGTTTATTAATATTGCTGCTGGCTTTAGTTAGTCTGGAGTCCACCATAGCGGTGAATCAAAATACACAACGTGGCGAATTTTTTTCGGGTTTAGCAAATCAACAACCAGAACGGTTCTGGCAAGCGGTATTTTTTTATTTATTGGCTTCTATTTTATTAGCGATTACTGTAGCAACTTGGAATTATTTACAAGATAAGATTCGATTATATTCTCGTGATTGGTTTACCAAATATTATTTAGAAAAATATTTTCAGAATAAAAATTTTTATCAAATCAAGGTTTTTGATTCAGAGATTGACAACCCAGATCAAAGAATAGCTGAAGATATTCAAGCATTTTGTCATCGTTCAGTCCATGTGTTCACTCAATGGATGAAAGCAATTTTTGATGTTATGGCATTTGGAATTGTGTTGTGGTCAAAATCCAAGCTTTTTGTTTTTATTTTGGTCATATATTCTGTAGTAGGTATTCTCATTACCACTCTAGGATTTGGCAAAATTTTGATTCCAATTAAAAAAGAACAACTCAAACGAGAGGCGAATTTCCGATTTAGTTTAGTCAGAGTGCGAGAAAATGCTGAATCTATTGCTTTTTATGATGGAGACCATAGAGAATATACTCATCTTCAACAAATATTTACTCCGGTTTTAAGTATTTATAACCGAGTGATTACCTGGGAAAGAAATTTAGAGATATTTAAAAATATCTATAGCTATATTACCTGGGTTGTACCAGCTTTAATTGTGGGTCCGATGATTTTGGCAGGTGAAGCAGAGGTGGGAGTTTTATCAGAAACTGGTTCAGCTTTTGGGAGAATATTTTATTCTTTGACAATCTTAATTAATATGTTTGAGTACCTGACCAGCTTTGCAGCGGGAATTGAACGGTTAGAAAGTTTTGAAAAAGTCCTAGAATCAGCAAAAACAGTATCACCAAAGGGAACTTCGATCATTAATAGCGTTGAAGATTCTCGTTTAAGTTTACAGCATCTTACTTTACAAACTCCTAATAGTGAACGAACTTTAGTCAAGGATTTATCTGTTGGAGTAGAACCAAAAAAAGGACTTTTAATTATAGGAGTAAGTGGTTGTGGTAAAAGTTCAATTTTAAGAGCGATCGCTGGTTTATGGAATTCGGGAACGGGGCAAATTTACCGACCACCATTAAAAGAGATTCTCTTTTTACCCCAACGTCCTTATATGATTTTAGGTTCTTTGCGAGATCAACTCTTATATCCGCGTACCGATCTGAATATATCTGAGCAAAAAATATATCAAGTTTTAGAACAGGTAAATTTATCAGACTTAGCAGAAAGATTTGGGGGTTTAGATGCGATAGAAGATTGGGATCATGTATTGTCAATGGGAGAACAACAGCGCGTTGCTTTTGCCCGTTTGTTACTTACTCAACCTCGATATGCAATGTTAGATGAAGCAACCAGTGCTTTAGATGTGAATAACGAACAAAGTCTTTACCAACATTTGCAAAATCTATCCACCACTTATATTAGTGTGGGACATCGCCCAACGTTGTTACCATATCATCACCAAGTTTTAGAAGTAATCGGTGATGAAACTTGGCGAGTCAGCGAGTCAGTTCAGCCCAAGATTACTTGATGACAACGGGTTAATTCTGGTTGGATTTTGGCTTGGGAGAATTCATTTCTAAACGCCATTGACCCCCTGGATAATCAAGTTCTAACAATCCACTGTAAAGGTCTTGATTTAAATAAAGACTGGAGAACACCGGCCAATTCTGGAGTCTAACTTCTTCGCCGTTGATGCGACCAAGACCCACTCCACTATCAGGAACGTAGGTTAAAGATAGGCGATCGCCCGCTAAGGTTTTGTAAGTTAATTTACCCTGACTCTGCCATTCTGTATCATTGACTGCGGTATGATCCAAAGCTTTTTTTAAAGCATCTAAATCTGGGTAATCAGTGGTACTGACCACATCCGTAATCCAAGCGGTTTGATTACCATTCGCTGCGAGTACCTGGTAATCTGAATTTTTTTCAGAAACCGGCGATCGCCACTCGATTTTATCTCCCCAAGGTCGCGCCGCTAACCAAGTTTGCTCAACTTGCCAAATGTACCAATTTTTATACTGTTGCGGTTCACCATAGCGACTGGGTAAAACTAAATGAGAAACTGCGGGAACTCCAGCGGCAATATCTTCCTCATTCAACCGTAATTGATAAATGACCGCGCCTTTTTCCTGCAAAAATTGGTCGCCTGGGGAACTTCCATCCGCCATTGGACTGTGATAAGTTCCCCCCAAACTGACCACCGCATTATTTGCTCCTTGGCGATCGCGAATCACTAGCTTATAGGTTGCATATTGAGCATTGATTGTCCCTTGCACTTGATAGGAACGATGAGGCACTAGCAGAGTCCCTAAACTATAATCATCGGTGATATAAAATATTTCCCAAAACTGATTATCTGCGTGATAACTGTAATATCCAGGATGACTGGCTTTTAACTCAAACGGCAAAGGCACCTCTTTCTTTGCCAAAGCTGCTAATTCCTGTGGTGGACGATAATCACTTAATGCTGCGAATAGGGCTACTCTCGCTTTTTTGTCATCCATTTTTTCTACAGGTTTCAGGTCATTTCCCCACCACATCCAAGCCACTGCACTTAATTCACTACCATTCCAAGTTCCGCGATCGAATCCTCGACTTTCTGCCCCTCCCGCAGTGCCCCAACTGAGACGAACTGCCATATTTGCTGCATACCAATCTAAACCAATTTTTGCCAATTCTCGTAATTCGGGAGTTTGGGCAAAATCGTAAAGATTCAGTAGCCCACCAATAGCATATCCGTAATAAGTAGAAGAATGAAACTCTCCCTGACCAATGGTTAAAAATTTGTTTAATTCCGAACGCAACCAAGCTTCATTGGTCGCAGCAACTCCTGGACGAGAATTTGGCCAACCGCTGCCATCCATTAGCGCTAAACCAGATAGCCGCTGCATAAACATATGGTTTTCTGTTCCTTCTTCCATCCATTCCAAAATACGCGGCATTTCTACCATACTGCGATAAGATCCTTTGACTGAATTGGGCATGATATCTTGAAATAGAAAAAAGATGCGAACATCGTAAACGCTGCGAAAATGATAAATATCCGGTTGTTCTTTTTCTAACTTTAGCAGCAGTTCCCAAATGGGTTCATGTTTGTATTGTTCTGGTAAACTCAACCGGGATAAAATTACTGGTAATAAATATTTATGAGGGTCGCCCAAATTTATTCTTCGCCACCAAGCATCAAGTTCTTCTAAATCTCTGGCGGCTAACTTTTCCCGAATTGCCAGACTCCGTTGTTGAAATGCCTCTTCTTTTGTTTGATTGTCTATGGATTGTTCAACGGCTACCGTAGATTGTGGGGAAAATGACTCCGCACAACCGATTAAGGGTAATAACGGGAGTAACGGCAAGAAAAGGGCGATCGCAATTTTAAGTGGTTTCATTAGTCTGGGAAATTGGGCAAACAATCGATATCAAGTAACCGCTCAACATTATAAGTAAGAGCATTCCGGCAGTAAATTCATCGAATTTTATGTTTTTATCCTAAGACATTATAACACATTTTGATATTTTGACATATAGATTTTAATTATGTCTATAAATCATTTCTGAGATGAGTCTATTCGTTTTAGTTAGATCCAAAAGATAAAAATGTAGGGTGTGTATAGCCTTCGGCATGGCTACGCTAAAGGCTGGCAGATAACTGTGATATAAACAATTAACTTTTATGCCAGCCGTAACGCACCACAATCTGCACAAATGTAGCAAAATGTAGGGTGTGTTAGGCTGGCAGATAAATTTGACATAAAAAATTAACTTTTATGCCAGCCGTAACGCACCACAAAAGGGCAATAAATACCGCTTTCAATTATGGATTTCATAAAGATAACTCAATTAACTGTTTTTCTGGGGTAAGTTCCTGTTGTTCACTGGCTACTTCCAGCCAACCCTGAACAGCATCTTCAAGCATCTCCAACAACTGTTCATAACTCTCAGCCCAGGTGTGACAACCGGGAAGGGCTGGAACTGAGGCACACCATACATCATCTTCTTGCCAAATAATTGCTTTAATCTTCATAATTTATCTTTAATGGCTATCTGCTAATTATTTTATCTCATTTATTAATTTTTAACCCAGAAAGCTTATGCTAGAGAAACCAAGAAATGTAGGGTGTGTTAGGCTGGCAGATAACTGTGATATAAACAATTAACTTTTATGCCAGCCGTAACGCACCACAAAATGGCAATAAATACCGCTTTCAATTATGGATTTTCTCGTTCCCAGGCTCTGCCTGGGAATGCCCCACGGGAGGCTCTGCCTCCGGTCATCATTCCCTAAAATTATCTAATCTAAGCGATCGCTTTCCGAGAATAAAAAGAGCGATCGCGGCAAGTCAAGAAACTGGTTTTTTTTGAAAAATTATCGGTAAAACACAAAAAAATCCGCAGAAACACGGTTTCTTTCATCTCTGATAATAAACCGATCTTACATTACCAACTGTCCTGTGGGAAAGACATAAATTGTATATTTTTTTTACTGGATTTAAATCGGAATATTCTTGAGAGTAAACTACGTTTATTTTCGCTAAAATCCGCTTTCGGTTATATCGCTGCAAATAGGCTTTTAATGCTTCAGTATATAACTAGGGATGCCGAACATATCCAGGGGAAATTGGAAAAAATCTTAAGAGGCAAGTATGAAATGAATAATTTGAGGGAGGCGATCGATTTTCCCGATGTGAAAGCAAAAAAATATTAAAGAATTAAAAAATCAGAATACAATCACCCATAACTCTAATCTAATAACTAATAACTAATTACTAATCTAAAAGATACGGCAATTTCCCTGCATTGAGAGAGAAAGAACCGAACTTGAATCTGGGTGAGTCTTAGATATAGTCAAAGGGAGAGATACTTTGACTGGGAGGCAGGATATTGGAGGCAGGATATTGGAGGCAGAATATTGTGCCAACGCAGGCTAACGGATATTGTGGGCGATCGCCAGTTCCTGTGTCACGGTTGCGAACCTACAAGAGGTGGTCACACCAAGAGAAACCATTTACCAGAACAGATTTAAACGGACTGATTTGCCATAATAGTGTATTTGCTTGTATCCAATATTAGAAAATTGCCAGAAAAACTCGATAAACTGAATCATTAAAGAACAGGAGGCTGATGATTTATGGCGGCAACGGATTTCAAAGACTATTACGCCGTTTTGGGAGTGAATAAAAGTGCTACTGCTGACGATATCAAACGAGCGTATCGCAAATTGGCTCGGAAATACCACCCAGATATGAACCCAGGAGATCGCCAAGCGGAAGCCCGGTTTAAAGAAATTGGTGAAGCTTACGAAGTCTTATCGGAACCAGAAAAACGTCAGAAATATGACCAATACGGTCAATACTGGAAGCAAGCGGCCACTCCAGGGGCGGGAGGATGGCCAGGTGGCGGCGCCCCCTCCGGTTTTCCCACGGATATGAATGGCTTCGACTTTAGCCAGTTCAATAGTTTTGATGACTTTATCAATGAATTGCTGGGTCGAGTCGGTGGTAACAACACTCGGAATAACCGATGGAATGCTTCTTATCGCCAAAACACTGCGCCCGGTGGTAATGGATTTGAGGATTTTGCTTATGGTGGTGCTGGAGGGACTGCTTCGGGCGATCGCGAAGGAAATCTCACTCTAACATTAGCAGAAGCCTTTCATGGCACAACCAAGCGCCTAAGTTTGGGGAATGAAACGATCAATGTGCGGATTCCCGCTGGGGCTAAACCGGGTAGCCGCATTCGCTTACGAGGCAAAGGACAAATGACTGCTTACGGAAAACGCGGGGATTTATATTTAACAGTGCAAATTCAACCCCATCAATTTTTCCAATTTGAAGGGGATAACCTGATTTGTGAAGTGCCGATCGCCCCAGATGAAGCGGTTTTAGGGGCTACCATCGATGTTCCCACTCCTGATGGCGCGGTAAAAATGAATATACCCGCCGGAATTCGCAGCGGTCAATCATTACGATTACGAGGCAAAGGTTGGCCACAAGCCAAAGGCGATCGCGGCGATCAATTGGTGCGAATTCAGATTATGACACCAAAAACTATCAGTGCTACGGAACGAGAATACTATGAAAAAATCCGAGCCGTTCGTAGTTTTAATCCCCGCAGTGATTTACTGGGCATTCGACTGTAAACAAACCCCCGGTTGCACCGAAAAAACGCCCATCAAAAATCGGTGAAAGGTCATGGGTGAAAATCCCTGACCTTTCACCGATCGCTCAAACAATCCCTTTTGCCGCCCCAATCGTTTAAACCTAATTAGGATTATTTTTCATCGCTGATTTCTAAGGCAGCCAGCAATCTTTCCACACTGGCATTTGGGTCTAGAAATGAGAATAAATGGGTAAATTGCAGTTTTCCTTCTTGGTCTAAAACAAACTGAGCCGGTAACGGCGCCCCCAGAGATTGTCCCGTGCCATACCGCCGAAATACACTACAGCTTGGATCGCTGAGTAGGGGCATTTTTAAGCCTAAATCTTTGACCACTATTTTACTTTGCTGTTCATCGGTACTGGTGATCATTAAAATTTCTGCCCCTTTTTCCGTAAACTTTTCATAGTTTTCATTCAAAGCGACAATATGGGGAAAACAAAGGGGGCAATATTGTTTTTCAGTAAAAATCCGGGTGAAGGCTAAAATCACCGGCTGTTTGCCTCGGTAATCGGCCAATTTTACGGTGCGATTGCCCGTAATATCCGGTAATTCAAAACTCGGCGTCCCCACTCCCAGATAAAGTTGATGACGAGCGGGAATTGGTAAAAAGTTATTGAAAAATCGACGATTAAATAAACCACTAAAATCTGTAGAAGTCAGCATCATAGTTTTCCGCAATTTTTTTCAATAGTTCGATTAATTAATCTAGTAAATTTTACCAAAAATTGCCAGCGATCGCAACCCCAATTCGTCCATGCCCAAATTAGGATGATTTAACGGCAGCAAAAAACTCTTTTGATTTCACCGGATCCGGAGTCATCGTTTTATCACCCGGTTGCCAACCCACAGGACAGACGGCATCCGGGTGGGACTGGACATATTGAATCGCTTGCAGGGTTCGCAAGGTTTCATCCACATTCCGACCAAAAGCTAAATTATTAATAGTGGCGTGTTGAATAATCCCATCTTTGTCAATAATAAATAGACCCCGCAGGGCAATTCCAGTTTCTGGGTCTAAGACGTTATAAGCGGTACAAATTTCTTTTTTCAAATCAGAAATTAACGGATATTTAATATTGCCTAATCCCCCTGATTTGCGGTCAGTTTCAAGCCAAGCAAGATGGGAAAATTCACTATCCACTGAAACCGCTAATATTTCTGTATTCAGCTTCTTAAATTCTTCATAGCGATCGCTAAAAGCAATAATTTCTGTGGGGCAAACAAAAGTAAAATCTAAAGAATAGAAAAATAAAATCACATACTGACCCCGATAGTCAGAAAGTTTAATGGTTTTGAACTCTTTATCCAGCACCGCAGTGGCCGTAAAGTCAGGGGCATCCTGGTTTACCCGAATAGATCCGCCTTCAGTCATGGTGTTTGTTCTCCCTTAATCAAAATTTTTCTGTGTGAGTGATGGTTCTGAGTGATGGTTCTGAGTGATGGTTCTGAGTGATGGTTCTGAGTTATAATCGGTTGTTTTTGGGATAGTCCCATCTAAAAAAAACCATTAGTTATTAATCTAAATATATCATCTAAATATATCATCTGGATGAGAAATTTTCCCCTGGTAGATGACCTAATCTCTTGCGCCATCAATCGAGGACGAAATCAATGGCCACTCCAGGAACAGCCACAAGGAAGCAGCGATCGCCCATTACCCTGTGTTTATAATGGAAATAGAGTCAGATCCTCTGGTGGACAAATTGACCTCAAGAGGCGATCGCTCACCAAACAGGAGGGAAAACCAAATTGCTTTCTTGCGCGAACTCACTCCCATTCAGCACTGGAACAAAGGGAAACCGGAAACTAGCCTGAATTATCAGCGTCTTAAATCAGAGAAGGCTTTAAAAAAATCATGGGGAAATTGAATTTACCGGAGCCAAAAAACTATGAAAACCCTAATTCGTTCCATGCTGCTAACCACTGCCGTTATAGTGAGCTTCTCCAGCCCGCAAATCGCTAGGAGTAATCAACTATCCATGAATAGCGGCCCGCCCTCAACGATCCAACTGGCGACTCAAATCCCTCAAGATCCTTTAGAATTTACCCAAGCCATCTCAGGACAACCCACTTTAAACTGTAATGCGACACCCACAGCCGCGAATTGGGTCATTGAGATGACCCAGCCATTTCCCTACCTTCGTTTTAGCATCCAAGGGGAAGGGGAACCCGTCCTCATTATTGAAGGGCCGGGGGGACGTTTCTGCGTCCTCGCGGATAATTACTCTGGAGACAATCCAGAAATCTCTGGATTGTGGGATGCGGGAACCTACAATATTTACATCGGCAATCGCACCCCTGGTGATTATTCTTATACTTTAAAAATTACTCAAAAACCCAATTAATTTGAGGATAATTTGAGCGATCGCACATGAAAATCGCCTATCTGGAGCCGCCGCCAAAGTCAATTCTTTGGCGGCGATTCTCTCTAGCGGCAGTCTGCTCATCAAAGAATCGTGCAAAAATGCTGATTTTACGGCAGGCTTCTGAATCGATCAAGATTGGGTAATTTTATGGCTAATTTTTTATGACTAATTATCAACGGGAGAACTGGATACCTCAACGGCTTGCACATCAATAGTGCCTGGGGGAGTCACCCGTTGAAATTGGCGATTTTCGACTTTCAGGGTTTCACCACAGTTGGGACATTGAAATTGAGCCTGATTTAACCCGGTAAATTCATAATCACAAACAGGACATTGGTCAGTAATCACATTTCGACTCACCCACCAGCGCAACACAAATACGGCAATCACGGGAGAGATCAACAGCAGTCCGACTAAAATTAAAAAGGAATTGACTAACCAACCAAGACCAATTGAGGCCAGTAACCAAATAATTAACAGTGGCACCAGCAGACGACTGAAGTCAGAAAGAGTTAAAGACCATAATTTAGGGCTACCTTGGTTCACAGCTTTTACCTTGATACTTGCCTACATTTCTATCCTACTGTTCAAATTGCATAAGTTGCCGCAGACGTTGGGTGAAGGCATCCGTACCAAATTTGTCTTGAGTCTGCTCTCGCAACCAAGCCCCATTGCAACGAGGGTCATGGCCTTGGAGAATTTCAATACAAGCATTGGCGACCGCTTCTGGGTCTCGGTGCGGCACTTGCCAACCGACTCGACCATCTTGCAGGGGATCGGCGGAACCGTCATCTTTTCCTGCAACCACGGGGACTCCAGAGGCCATCGCCTCTAGATACACAATGCCAAAGCCTTCTTGGGAGGGCATGACATATGCATCCGCCACCCGGTAATGGGCGGGTAAGTCCGCCGTGGGGACAAAACCGGCAAAGACTACGCGATCGCTCACTCCCAGATCCAGCGCTAATTGAGCCAGTCGCGGTTGGTCATCCCCCCGACCGATGACTAAATACTTGACATTTTGAATAATTTGTGCTATGCGCGGTAAGGCGCGAATGGTGACATCGACGCCTTTATAGATATCTCCCGGCCATAAACGAGCGACGGTCATCAACACCTTAGCGTCGGCGAGATCGTAGCGTTGGATTAAGTCTAGTGGCTTTGGGCCGGGGCGAAATAGATCGCAATTCACCGCACAGGGCAATATTTGAAATTTCGCTGGATCCAGTTGGTTCACTTCACAAGCGCGATCGCGGCTGTAGCGACTAATCGTCCAAATCGCCGCTGCTTGTTGTAATGCTTTTTGGTAAGGAGGGGTTAAGGGTTCCCAAACCTCTTTGCCATAAGTCAGGATAATATAAGGAATTCCCAAAGGTTGACACAACCACTGCACCAAGGGCGCTAAGTTAATATGACCGCAAAAGACCCGCTGGGGACGACCCGAAAAAAATGCCGCCAGCAGATTTAGAGCCAGCCTGCCCGAAAGCCGCAGCCGTCCCAAAGCTGGAGGCTGAGTATAGAGATAGTGGAATTTCATCACCGACTGGCTGGCTAAGGGATTTTCACAATCCGGGCGATCGCGCAACAAAAATACCTCGGCCTTAAGGGGTTCTGGGTTTCCCTGGTTATACTCAGAAACCAGTGCAATATATGTTTTGAGAATATCTTTCACATAAGATTGAATCCCCCCCTCTAAGCCAAAAATTTCCAAAAACACGAACCGATCATTTTTTGAAATTGCCTCTGAAGTTGCCACAGTCTGCTTACTCCCATCCTTTGATTCCTGCTGAGAACTTATTTGGAGACGCTTTTGCTGAGTCCTGCTTCTGTGATTATCCCTTACCACTGCCGGTTATGGCTTTCAGGATTCTATAGACTGAAATCCCTAAATTTCAAATAATCATCACAAATAATATCGCAAATAATATAGACGCCCGTGTGAGTATCTCAGAAAAACAAAGTCTGAAAACCACACAGGCGTCTGAATGAATCTGAATAAAATACTCTGAACTGAATATTAAAAGACCGATTTAGAACAGTCCCAAAGTCAGAGATTTATCGAGCGGGAATACAGCACCAATACCCAACCACAGAGTCACGAATGTGCCAAATAAGAACACAGTCATGGCCACTGGACGACGGAAGGGGTTTTGGAATTTATTGATGCTTTCAATAAAAGGCACTGACATCAAACCCAGAGGAATTCCACCCATGATGGCAATTCCCAGAAGTTTGTTGGGGATAACGCGCAGGATTTGGAACACAGGCCACAAATACCATTCCGGCAGAATTTCTAACGGAGTGGCAAAGGGATCCGCAGGTTCTCCAACCACAGCGGGGTCAAGAACTGCTAAACCTACCATCAGGGCAATGGTGCCCAGAATGCAGACGGGGAAGATATAAAGCAGGTCATTTGGCCAAGCGGGTTCACCATAATAGTTGTGACCCATGCCTTTGGCCAGTTTAGCTCGAAGTGCTGGATCGCTCAGATCCGGTTTTTTTAGGATTGACATCGTTACAATTCCTCTCTTGCTGATAGATCGGCAGATATGATTAATTCTGCCAAAAAGGTAATCCCAATCGTCACAATTAGAAAAAGTTGTGGATTAACTTTTTACAATGGACCAGAGATACCTTGTTTGCGAATCATTAAGAAGTGCAGCAGCATGAATACTGCCAGCAGCCAAGGCAGCACGAAGGTGTGCAGGCTGTAGTAACGAGTCAGAGTTCCTTGACCAACACTGGTGCCACCCCGGAGGAGTTCCACAATGGTAGAACCGACCACGGGAATTGCTTCAGGAACGCCGGAAACGATTTTCACCGCCCAATAACCGATTTGGTCCCAAGGCAGGGAATAGCCGGTTACACCAAAAGAGACGGTAATTACGGCCATAATCACGCCAGTCACCCAGGTGAGTTCACGGGGTTTCTTGAAACCGCCGGTGAGGTAAACCCGGAAAATGTGCAGAATCATCATCAGCACCATCATGCTGGCAGACCAGCGGTGGATGGAGCGGATCAGCCAGCCAAAGTTCACCTCAGTCATAATGTATTGCACGGAGGCAAAGGCTTCGGTGACGGTTGGCTTATAGTAGAAGGTCATGGCAAATCCAGTGGCAAACTGGATTAAAAAGCAAACTAGGGTAATCCCGCCGAGGCAGTAAAAGATATTTACATGGGGGGGGACGTACTTGCTGCTGATATCATCAGAGATCGCCTGGATTTCTAGGCGCTCTTGAAACCACTGGTAGGTTTTTGAGTTTGTGACTTCCTTGGAAAACATTTAACAAGCGAAGGAGTTGAATTTATTCCCGTTCCTCAAGAATGTAACATATTTTAAAGAAAAATTTATCAAAGAGATTTGGTCACTTGTCCCGCCTGAGAGGATGTGGGATTTGAGTCGATCTGACAGCTATAGGGGCGATCGCATTACCCCTCTAGCAATGACCCCAGGAGTAGATTCCCCTGTGGAGGGGGTAGGGAGATAAAGCTAAAAGGTTTGTCGCCAAGGGATGCAGACGGCGGAACATATCCCGATTTCTTTGGGGAGAGTCTGGACGATTACTCCGGGCAGCCATTGCTGGCATATTAGTTAAGTTGTGAAAACAATTAAATTATCTTGATTATGAGCAAACGAGTTTTCTGGGTTGGGCTGTTACTGTTGGTGCAACTGGTTTTCACCAGTTTTTGGGGAACGCCATCGGCAGCGGCGTTAACGGACGAGCAAAAGTTATTTAATCAAGCGTGGGGGATTTTGAACCGCGCTTATGTGGATGAGTCGTTTAATCATCAAAATTGGTGGTTAATTCGCCAAAAGGCATTGAAGAAGCCTTTGCGCGATCGCGAGGAGTCTTATGGGGCGATTCAAGAAATGCTGGCTAGTCTGGATGACCCGTTTACTCGATTTTTGCCCCCTGAGCAGTATCGCAGTTTACGGGTGAATACTTCCGGGGAACTGACCGGGGTGGGTTTGCAAATTGCCCTGGATGAGCAGGGAAATATCGAGGTGATTGCGCCGATTTCTGGATCCCCGGCAGAGGCAGCGGGATTGCAACCCCGCGATCGCATTCTTCAAATCGATGGCTTGTCTACTTTGGGCCTGTCTTTGGATGAAGCGGCGCAACGGATGCGGGGTAAGGTGGGAACTACGGTGATTCTGACGATTCAACACTACAGCGACCAAAGCATTGAAGATATTGCCATTGTGCGCGATCGCATTGAACTGAACCCCGTCGTGGCTGAACTGAAAGCCACCGAGAACATTAATGTGGGCTATATTCGTTTAACTCAATTTAATGCCAACGCCACCGCAGAAGTGACTAAGGCGATTAATGATTTGGAAGCAAAAGGGGCAGATGCTTATATTCTGGATTTACGCAACAATCCAGGGGGACTGCTGCAAGCGGGGATCGAAATTGCCCGGTTGTGGCTGAAAGAAGGTGCGATCGTCTACACCGTCAATCGCCAAGGCATTCTCGACAGTTTTGAAGCTACGGAAACAGAATTAACCGACGATCCACTGGTGGTGTTAGTCAACCAGGGAACTGCCAGCGCCAGCGAGATTCTGGCTGGTGCCTTACAGGATAATGGTCGCGCTGTGCTCGTGGGGGAAAAAACCTTTGGCAAAGGCTTGATTCAGTCCTTATTTGACTTGTTTGATGGCTCTGGATTGGCCGTCACCGTGGCCAAATATGAGACCCCCAATCATCGCGATATTCATAAGTTAGGGATTACGCCAGATTATGTGGTTCCCCTTGATGCCCTGACTCGTCAGCAAGTGGCGACGGCAGCAGACCCACAATATCAAGCTGCGATCGATCTACTGGCTAAACAGGTGATGTTGGGCGATCGCGCTTCTAGCGGGAGAATGCGGCTTAGTATCGCTAATTGACAATTGACAATAACTAATTAATAATTGATAATTAATTAGTTATTGTCAATTATTAACTTTTCTTTACAAAATAAAATATAAATTTACGAAAAATTGGTGGTTTTTTAAGGAAAAAATGAGCCAAATTGATTTATAGAAGACCGGGTAATGGCAGGCTAAAATTAAAAGTTAAAATTCAAATGTAACAATTTGCGATTCCGCGATAGCGGACGCTCTTGCGAATCGCCGATAATTTTAGCCTAAATTTTAACAAGAGCAACTAACAAGAGCACCGAATAGGTTTAATATAGGAATAAAGAAATAATTAGAAAAAGGCGATCGCCATGATGAAAGCTGGAGAAATTATGACCAAAGATGTGGTGACCATTCGGGGGTCAGCCACAGTTGCCGATGCAGTCAAGCTGATGAAAGAAAAAAGCTTACGCGCCTTGATTGTACAACGTCGTCACGATCAAGATTCTTACGGAATTGTCACCGAAACCGACATTGTATATAAAGTTGCTGCATTTGGGAAAGATCCGAAAAAACTTCGGGTCTATGAAATTATGACCAAACCCTGCATTGTGGTTAATCCCGAACTGGGAGTGGAATATGTGGCGCGGTTATTTGCTAATACGGGAATTCGCCGCGCTCCAGTGATTAAAGGCAGCCTTCTCGGCATTATATCCGTGACAGATATTCTCACCAAGAGTCAATTTGTTGAGAAACCGCAAGAAACGGTGATGCAAACTGAAATCCAAAAAGCCATTGAAGAAGCACGGGCAATTTGTGCCGCTAAAGGCGCCAGTTCTAAAGAATGTGCTGCCGCTTGGGATATTGTAGAAGAACTTCAAGCTGAAGCGGCACATCAACAAGCCAAAAAACCCCCACAAAGTGCCTTTGAACAATACTGCGAGGACAATCCAGAAGCGGTAGAAGCGCGGATTTATGAGTCTTAATTTCTGGTTAATCTGATTTCTGGTCTCAATTGTTTGACTAGAAATTGATGGTAGGGGCAATTGATGAATTGCCCCTATCCGCATTATGAGCGATTCCGCGTGCATATCCGATTCCTTACGGGAATCGCCACATTGACCGGCTGAACTACCAAGACTCATCTCATGGCAAATAAAAATTGCCTTAATTTATGTCGATCGCTGGATCAATTAAGGCACTTTTTATTTGATTGATTATTTGCGGAATGGAGCTAAGCGGACTCGAACCGCTGGCCCCCTCAATGCCATTGAGGTGCTCTACCAACTGAGCTATAGCCCCCGACTGCCTTATATATAATCTCCTAATTACTCCTATTTTGTCAAGTGTTTTGTCAAAAATTTTTTGGGGATGGGTGAACGAGTCTGACAAAATCCCAATCTATAAAAGGCTCAAACCTAAGCGGAGATATAGTTTCAGCCCATAAATTACCCGTAACGCCGCCCTAGGGGATAGAGATCAAGTCCGCGTCTACCACTTGGTAGTATTCCGTTAACCCCGGTTCCGCTTGGGCAGTGACGATCGCTGAATTCATGGGGTCAGGATATTGACTAAATTCGGCAGAGTATTCGGCCATCCGATTTAAATACACCATGCAATCCCCGACGAGGAAGTAAACGGCCAGCATCGCCGCTGCCGCCATCGCCACGAGAGTCCCTGCCAAGATTAAGGAGGACTCCTGACGGTCAAAGGCTTCTTGCATCAGATGCAGTGACCAGGCAACCAAAGCGACGATAAAAATGAGGATCAAAAACATAACTTTACATATATCGGCTATTTATATGAAGCATTGTAACAGTTCGTTAAAAAAATGAGGTATTGTTCGGCAAAAATTAATTATTGGACTAGAAATCGGTCAATTTTTCGATAAAATGATTGATCGGGAATCGGTGAGTTGCATATAACCAACTATAAATAAGGGGCGTTTCGGTAAACGCCCCTACAAGAAAATGATTTACTTAGGGATGATTATCGACGCACGGGGACATGGTGTTCGGCTAAGTAATTTTTAATTTCGGCAACGGAGAGTTGACCGTAGTGCAGTAATGATGCCAGGAGTGCGGCTTCGGATTTACCCTCTGTGAGGGCTTCGTAAATATGTTGGCAGTTGCCTGCCCCACCAGAGGCAATCACGGGAATTTCTACTTGTTCGGCAATGGTGCGAGTGAGTTCTAAGTCATAGCCCGCTTGGGTGCCATCGGCATCCATGCTGGTGACGAGGAGTTCCCCGGCGCCCCGCTGGGTGACTTCTTTGGCCCAGGCGATCGCGTCAATGCCGGTATTTTCCCGCCCCCCACGGACATAGACATCCCAGCCCGGATTGTTGAGGTCCGTGCGCCGACGGGCATCGATCGCCACTACGATGCATTGATTGCCAAAGCGATCGCTGGCCCGGTTGACAAAATCTGGATCGCGTACCGCTGATGAGTTAATGCTGACTTTATCGGCGCCCGCCCGTAACAGTTGTTTAATGGTATCTAAGGATTGAATTCCTCCGCCCACGGTGAGGGGGATAAATACTTGTTCCGCTGTGCGATACACCACATCAATAATGATGTCGCGGTCTTCATGGGTGGCGGTGATGTCCAAAAAAACCAATTCATCGGCCCCGGCATCATTGTAAACTTTGGCCAATTCTACCGGGTCGCCCGCGTCTTGGAGGTTGACAAAGTTGACTCCTTTAACAACGCGACCGGCTTTGACATCTAAACAAGGCAAGATTCTTTTCGCAAGCATGGTAATTCTCAGTAGTGATGGTCGATAATTGCGATCGCAGCGGGTTTCAAATTACATGATTTTTCTACCACCGGCTGCGATCCAGTCTAATTGTCTCACTGGGAGAATCTATGGGATGCGATTCCGCGAGCGATCGGATCGCAGTTGCGCGAATCGCTGATAAACTGTGGAATGATTCACCCAAGATAATTACAGGAATTACAGTTGCAATGAAAATCGGACAAAAGGTAAAAGTCCTCCGTCTCAGACAAAAGATGGCCGCTGATGTTATTGAAAAAATCAAGCAAAATCCGATGGGCACCGTTAAGGATTTCAAAATGACTGACGGCAGCGGTGTCGGCGTAGTGGTTGATTTTGGCAACGGCGTTTCCACTTGGTTTTTTGAAGACGAAGTGCAAGTGGTGCAATAGTTCCAAACCCATCCAGATCCATGCGAAGAGAGGAAAGAGGTGAACCATGAAAGAGGAAAGAGGAAAATTCTCTCTCCTCTCTCATTAGAACCTCTCTCCTCGTTTTGGGGGTTTGGGGGGCGCGATTTAATTCGTGTCAGTCATGCCAAATCCGCCGATAAAGATTAATATTGAACGTCAAATAGCAAGCAAGAAGCTACAACCAGAAACTTATGGCTTTGATTTTGACGTTTTTAGGTAAGGGTGGGACAGGGAAAACCACAATGGCGATCGCCGCTGCCCGGAGTTTGGCCGCCCAAGGCAAGCGGGTGCTGCTCGCGAGTCAAGATACTAGCCCAACATTTGGGCTAATTCTAGGTCAGACCGTTGGCCCAGATCCACAAGAAATTGCCCCGAAGTTGAAGGCAGTGCAGTTGGAGTCAGCGGTACTCCTAGATCGGAGTTGGGAACAGTTGAAAAAACTGGAAGCGGAATATGTCCGCACTCCTTTTTTTAAAGAAGTTTATGGTCAAGAACTCGGTGTTTTACCGGGGATGGATAGCGCCTTAGCCTTGAATGCGATTCGCGAGTATGATGCAGCGGGTGATTATGATGCGATCGTCTATGATGGCAGCGGCGATAAGCATACCCTGCGGATGTTGGGGATGCCAGAAATTCTCAGTTGGTATTTGCGCCGTTTTAAGGATGTGTTGGCGCAGTCGGATCTCGGTAAAGCCTTGTCACCCTTTGTCCAACCTGTCACCAGTGCGGTTTTTAACGTGAGTTGGAGTAGTGATGATATTGGCGGTAAGCCAGCCCAGGAAGTGAATAACCTGCTGGATCGAGGGAAAACGGCGGTATCCGATCCCCAGCGGGTCGTGGCTTATTTGGTGACGACTCAGGATAAAACTGCCATAGCTACCGCCCGTTATTTGTGGGGCAGCGCCCAACAAGTCGGTTTAACGGTGGCTGGGGTGCTGGCAAACCAAGCATCCGTTAGCGAAGAATTAAAAGCTGAATTTGCCCCCTTGGATCTGGCAGCAATCCCCCAGCGGTCTGGGGATGATTGGCAAGGTGCGATCGCGGCTTTACCGGATTTCACCAAAGCCACACAAGCCCCTCGTTCGGTAGAAATTGACGTGGTATCGGGGACAGTCCGGTTATATTTGCCCACTTTTGATAAAAAGCAGGTCAAACTATTACAATATGGCCCGGAAGTTACCATTGAAGCAGGCGATCAACGGCGCAATATTTTCCTACCTAATCAGTTGCGAGGTAAACCCGTTAAAGGCGCTAAATTCCAAAATGGCTATTTGATTATTTCTTTTTAGGAAATAATTGTGGCACATAGAATCACATATTTTTTGGCAAGTCAAGGATAGAGGATAGAGTAAAGAGGATAGAGTAAAGAGGATAGATTAAAGAGGAAATAGTAAAGAGTAAAATTCTCTTTCCTTTCTCCTCTCTCCTCTCTCCTCTCTCCTCTCTCCTCTCTCCTCTTTACTCTCCGAAGTAAAATCCAGGTTTTGTTTTTTGAATAATTCGCGATCCTACGGATAAGCGTAACATTTTTAAGTCTATATTGTCGCGGCTAGAATGCTCAAAGTTTGCCCCTTCTAAGTTAGCCCCGGAAAGGTTAACTCCGGTTAAATTGGTGCGGTAAAGATTTGCCCCTCTCAGGTTAGTCCAGGTTAAGTTAGCGCTAGTTAAATCGGCGCGGCTAAAATTAACATTTATGGCATGGCAATGGCTAAGGTTTGCCCCGCATAAGCTGATTTCAAATAAGTTGGCTCCGTTTAGTAAACTACCAGTAAAGTTGCTGCGATCGCATTTGGTGCGGCTAAAGTTAGCATTGATTAAACAAGCATAACTTAAATCGCTATCTTGTAAGATACTATCGGTTAATACCAAGTTACTTAAATCCAATTCCCGTAAATCAACCTTGGATAATAATAAGTTATTGAATTGGCGATCGCCCTTTTCTAACCGTTCGCGAAATTCCCGCCCATTCATGGTAGTTTTAAGCGGTTGATGATTGTCAGTTTTATCGTAATGGGCGCTATAATTACCATTAAAGAACGCCTTAAATAAGTCAAACATAATTAATCCTCTCTGGTTATTTAGTAAGCTGTTTTGATTTTTTTAGGATATATTCAGAATGTAGGGGCAAAGCATTCACGTCAAAATATTGATTAGGATCGATAACCTGAAATCGCGAATGCTTTGTCCTTGCCGCAATGAATTTACAACCTATTTTTTGGGTGCTAGATTGGTTTAGCCATCCGACAGCGAACCTAACATTTGTGGAACTTTACGAGTAATGTTTTCTCGCAACCTAGGCAACAATGCCATTGCCGTGTAATAAAGGTCATTAATTACATCTAAAATAGTGTTAAGTTGTAGATGAACATAATCATTTTGCTTGCCCATAATGGTCAGACTTTGGGGGAGTAAATGTTCCCGAAGATACGCTAAGTCATAGCGCAAATCATTGACTCGTTTGATGGTGTCCATATAACAAGGAGCAAACCCTTCTTTAACTCCCGGTTCTTCTGGGTCGGGATGGTTACGCCCGATCGCCATTAATTTATCCAAATATTCGCCTATTTCGGTTAAATTTTGGATTAAATTTAAGCCTTTTTCAGGTTGAAAAATTGGCTGGATATTACTATTAAACTCTGCGGCAACCAAAATAGTTAAATTCTGGGCAATAGTTGGCAAATTTGCCTCTATTTCCGCTAAATCTGCTAATAAAATCCGGGCTTCTTTTGGTGTGATTAATTGTCCTTGCCGTGCGAGTCGGGCGATTTCGATTAACTGAGGCAAAGTTTGACATTGCCCCGTCTGACGATATTGGGCAATAAATCGGCGCAAAAGACTGCGATCGCTCACTGTTTCCTGGATTGAATTAGAATCAACTAGATGCAGGAGGTTACGGTTTTGGTCTGGTTGGTTATAGTCTTGCATGGAATACCTCTCCTTTGGTTGATTTCTGTTAAATGGCTGTTAAATTAATTACGGAATAGCCACTAATTTTTATGCAAACTGGGGTGTAGGGTGTAGGGTGTAGGGTGTAGGGTGTAGGGGAAGAGAGGAAAGAGGATGCATAGGAAAGAGGAAAGAGGATGCATAGGAAAGAGGAAAGAGGAGAGAGGAAAGAGGATGCATAGGAAAGAGGAAAGAGGATGCATAGGAAAGAGGATGCATAGGAAAGAGGATGCATAGGAAAATTCTCTATTCTCTTTTCTCTATTCTCTTTTCTCTCTTCCCCCCACACCGATGGCGGCCGATGGCGGCTTCCCACACCCCGATCGCCGCCCCACACCCTTGAAAAAACTAATCCTCGGCTGCCCGAATTAAATCCTCTAAATAAGTAATCAATGCTTCTCCTACCGCATCATCTCTGGACATGGCTGTATCTTCCCGTTCAGCATGGGCAAGAGTCATCCAACAAGCGGCGCCGCTGGTGACAACAGAAAGAACCAGGAAAAACAAGGGAAATCCTAGTCCGGCAATATCTAATCGCATCAGTTTATCGTTAAGATTAAGGGCGGCAAGGCGGATGGTTTCGGTGCCCGATCGCAGTTCGTAATTTTCATCAAAATGGCGGGTAAATAATTGAGGCATTTGGTCTTGGAGAAATAAGACATCATCCCCTAATTCTTGCCGTTTAGCTAATTTTTTCTGCCAATCTTGTTTGGCTTGGGCTTTGATTTTCCCGGCTTCCTGTTCTAAGCGCAAAACCCGCTGTTCTAAGGATAAATTTTCCGTGGAAACTTGACTCCAACTCCGACTGCGATCGCTCCAGGCACCGAATAAGCGCACATAAAAAGTATCCCAGTTAGCTGCACTGCGATCCATAGCTTTAAACTCCCGTAAAGCCGCTGCATATTCGGCGCGGGCACTTTCTAAAGCCTCGCTAGTCACCGACATATTTTCCAGATTTTCTGTTTGCTGGGCAATCAACAAACTAGCTTTTAATCGGCTAAGTTCCGGGCGATTATTCATCGCTTCGCAGCCTACCCCAGCGGCGATCGATTGGAGGATACTCATAGAAATCATCCCAGCAGCCCCAGCACGAGCCCAGGCACGGTTGCCGTATTTTCGTCCGGCTACAGCGGTGCCATTATCGTTGGTAAATTTAACGATTAGCACATTCAGAATTACGCTAGAAATAATCGCGACTCCGTTGCCAAAATCTTTAAAAGCAAAGAATAAAATTGGTTGATTTGTGATCCCATTAAGGAGGCTACCAATACTCACCACGCGGGCAGTCAGGCGAGAATGTTCCACTAACTCATCGGTCGCGTAATTTTTGCCATAAAATTCATCAGGATTGGCAAATACCAGGTTTTTTAGAAAATTACATCCTCCCATAATTTTTTGGAATGCCAATTTCCATCCCGTTGGTTTTGGGGGGATTTCTAGCAGTTCGGGATGATGTTCGCGGATGGTTTCAGCAGCTTGTTTGGCTTCTTCCTTCGGGTCAGGAATTTGATAAAATGTGAGTGGGTTAGTCATCGGTTTTGCTTCCTTTTATAATCACTGCTTTTAATGACTGCGTGGTGTTGATACCCCCAACCACCCTGCAAAAGGGAGGCTTAAATGAGGCTTATGTCTTGGGTCTTAAAGGATTAACGATTGTGGGGAAGTTTTTTATGCAAATTATTTCTCGTTCCCGTATTTCTCGTTATTTCTCGTTCCCAGGCAGAGCCTGGGAATGCCATTCTAGAGGCTCTGCCTCGTGATTTTGTTGAGTTTCCTGGGGTCAAACCAACCTACAATTTTGCTGAAAAAGACAAGAGGCGCAAGCCGCCGCGCCCCTGCCCACCTGAGAGGAGATTTAAATCAATTAGCCGGTGGGAATGATTAACATGGCATCGTTGATCGAGAGATCCATCGCGATCGCCTGTTCTCCCAGGGCTTGACCCATGCGATAGGACTCTCGCAGCATCGCGTCAAGATGTCGGTGCAACACATCACCAGTCATAAAAGATTTAACCAGCAGAACTGGTTCCGTAACCCAAGTTTGAGTCACTGGATTCCACCAACTGCCATGAGAAAAAGTCGTATTGTTCCCCCCAGCCGGTAGAGTTAATTTCTTGATAAAGGGTTTTGCTTGGGCATATTTACAAGTGGGAATATGCCAGTGGACGGCGTAGGGTAAGGTATTAGCAGGTACTTGAGAAGAGGCGATCGCCTGGAGTACCACCGGAAGTAACGGAGACGAGCCGTTTGGGGCGGTCATGGCGGGAATAACATTGGGAAAAATATTAGCAATATGGTCCATTTTTTTGTCCTCTTGCCCTTATATAGGTTATATAGGTATAGATATTTGATTTTTGCTGCTATATAATCAACTTACTTTGGAGCAATTTTTATGCAAACTTGCCAACCGTCTGTTGTCAGGCATAAAAAAACGCTCTAGGTTTCTCCTAAAGCGTTAACGGTCAATTGGGGAAAATTTATGCAAATTACGCAAATATAGTTGTCTCAACTGCACTCAGAACAACTAAGTAGGTGGGCAGAAATAAATGCACTACAGACCAGATCGGGAGAAAAACTGTCATTCCCGCGCAGGCGGGAATCCACAGCCTATCGGCGGGGAACGAAAAGTGCAATTAATTATGTTCACCTACTTATATTACTTCTGGTTATCTCGCAAAGACCGGAATAATCCCCCAATAATCTGGCGCAACTCCTGCCGCTTGCTATCTGTTGCATCTTCTCGACTCATCACTAATTCTTTGCTTGATTCTACTGCCGCAAATTGACCTATCAATGCTTCAATTTCTTGGGCAGCAGATTCAATTTGCCAGACTGCCTCATTTTCTAATAATAGAGCGCGTTCTAATTGGGCGATAATTGCTTGGCGGTTTTCCGTAAACCATTCTTCCCCAAGATTTTTTAGCCAATCATAATTTTTTAACGGTTCCCAGATATCTTTTTCTGCTTTTTCTGCTATATTTTTAGCATGATCTAATAAATCCAAGAGTTGATCCGCTGGCAATAAGTTATCGCGATCGATACTTAATTCGGGAAATTCTATTTCTAAGGCTGGGGTAAACCCAACGATCGCCCCCCAGGTATTTTCGGGATTTATTTCTACCGCAATATAAGCTATGCGATCGCTCATCACTGCTTGTTCGGGAATTTCCAAAGTTTCCGCCGACTCAGCTATCGGAATACATTCAACTATTCCTAAAGATATTTCGCCTTCTTTTATTTCTAAATCCGCTAACTCGGTTAGGGCTTGTAAAGCTAAATTCCAGGCGCTACTTTGGGTATAATCGGATTGGTAATTATAGCGATCAAGATAGCGGGACACCACCCAAACCGCGATCGCTCTTTGCTTGACGGCTTCAGCGCGTTCTGGCTGCATTTGTCGGGCAAACCCTTCACAAAGCTGACGCGGAACTGAAGGAATGGGAACTAATTGACCAAATTGTTGAATATTCATAATTATCCTTTTTTCTCCTAATTAAACATTTGTTATATTCTGTTATATTCTCCGAGGGTTTTTAAATCTCATCTTTCAAGCGATCGCCTATTTTTCTCAATAAAGGTTTGAGAGTTTTCGACCAGGCGCTATTCATCACTCCAGGAGGAACATTGAAATGTTCTGCCAGGATTTTAAGTGTCCATTCTTCACCACGGGAAGTGCGATCGCATATTTCTAATAAAGCAGCTTGGGCAGTAATTGGCGGTGGTGGCTTTTTGCGGACAAAACTATTACGATATATTCCCTCAGCATCTTGTTGAATAATTTCCCGGACTTGATATAACCAGGATGTTTTATCATCTTCTGACGCTGCAACATCATCGGCAACATCATCCATATTCAGAGGTTCACCTGTGCGAGAATCAATCGGATTAGGATTAATTAACTTTTGCTCTTTTTGCTGATTTCTTAATAAATCTAAATATGCCCCTTCGCAGCGTTGACTCCAAAGGGAAATGGGGCTGGCATTACCTTTATCTGGATCGTAAATATCTCCACGCTCCAATTTGCCATAGATTTTACGAGTAATGTACTCCCAAGCAGTTTGCGCCGCTTCTATATATAAAGGATCGTGGCGGTATTTTGGCGGCATTCCCGGCCAAAAACACTTTTCTGACGCTTTTGCCATCATATCCATGCCCTTCCGTTGCAGTCGCAAACGCTCTTTTTTCGATTTTGCCCGCAACGCTTGCCGGAAAATCTCCTTTAGTTCCTCATGGGGACAGTGTTCGGTCACTTCGCACCTCCTCAATGCTGACTTTGAGAAGATTATCGCTGATTTGAGCCATATTGTGAACCACTTTCGGCACAAAGGACACGAAAAAGAAATTCCTTTGTGGTCTTTGTGTCTTTGTGGTGAAGCCCTACCTAGCAAATTTACCTAGCTAACCTATCAACAAACCTATCTGGAGTCAAAATTTCTATGGATTGAAAAGGATTTAACTCCAATAAATCCAAATCGCCCGTAATTATGATATTGGCATGGCCACTAACAGCCAATTCTAAAAATTTATTATCTTTTTCATCTCGGCAAACAGCGATTGTTTCGGTGACATTTACTAACAGAGATACAGCGATAAATTTTTGCAGAAATATTTCTTTTTCTGCTCGCTCAAGATACTTATCAAACTTGGGACGATTCAGAACTCGCTCTAGTTCCTTTAAAGTAGCTTCAGAATATAAAATTATTCCTTGCCTTTCTGCCAATTCCATCGCCCGAAACGGAACTGATGATTTAAAAAGCAAAGCACTGATTAAAACATTCGTATCGATGACAAATCTATTCGTCATTATCATCTGCCAAAATCTCTTGTAAAATTTCTGGCGTCAAGCCTCGCTGTTGTGCTTTGTCTGAAATTTCTGCCATTACCTCAGTCAAAGTTTGGCCGGATAATTTATCTCGCAAAAACAATTGAATCATATCACTCAACTGTCTTTTTACTTCTGGATTAGCCTGTTCAAAAGCCACCTTAATCTCTTCATCAACTGGAATAATGATATTGGCCATAATTTTCTCTCTAATGCTCTAATGTTTAAGGGAAGTTTTTCATGGTTAATCATTCATTTCGCCCTCTGATTATAACACAGCTTGTATTGGATGGGACGCTGGTTTGATACGTTGCACCTCCTCAATGCTAACTTTGAGAAGATTATCGCTGATTTGAGAAATTTTTTGAACCACAAAGGCACAAAGGACACGAAGAAGAAATTCCTTTGTGGTCTTTGTGTCTTTGTGGTGAAACTCTACCTCAGCCCATAACAACCCAAAGAACCCCAATGGACTGGTTCCTGAAACGGACAACCTTTATCAGCCGCATAACGTTTAATATTTTTCTCGCTATCCACAACGCGAGTTAAAAGGTTGGGGTCATAACCAGGAATAGCCTGAAGTCGGGCTTTTTCTGCTTTGAAATGCGCCTCTAATGCCTTCTGATACTTACTCTTAAACTCTGCCCCAGTCATTTCCCGCATCTCCTGTTGGGCTGCTTGCAGGGCAACTGGGCGATTTTTCCCCGCTTTGCGCTGGTTGTGGTAAAGAATAGACAGCAACGCCGCCGATAAGTCATAAATTGACCAGTGACTAGCAATGACGCCCCTTGCTCCCGCACAGAGAAAGCCGGTACTCACCGCTACGGGTTCATCTAAGGCACTATTGGGCAAAAATAACCCGGTTTCGCAGCAGGAGAGGAAAATCTCATCTAAATCTTTAAACCGCCAACCGGGAGACAGCAGTTGACTCACGGTAATGCGGCCATCACTCAGCAGCAGTCCCGACTCCTGGGGATTATCATAGCGGCTTTGGGCGTGGTGAGTGCTGACCAGGTGGGTGGTATTTTCTAGTAATTGGCGGTACTTTTGGCGGGTGGCGTCAGTACCAATGAGCCGTTTTTCCTGCCCCACCCCAAAGAATTCCGCCACTTTCGCCCCTTCAAAGCCACTACAGGGCAGGTCATTGGTGGCGTTTTCCACAATACCGTATTCTTGGGCAGTGACGGCGCTGCGGTTGTGGCAAAAACCCAGAACTTGCACGCTGGGAGCGTAGCGGAGGATGAATTTATCGCCGAAGTAGGGTGGGGAGGGTGGGGGAGTGTGGGGTGTGGGGGAGGGTGGGGGAGTGTGGGAGGTAGGGGCGCAATGCTTGCGCCCAGTGTGGGAGGTAGGGGCGCAATGCTTGCGCCCAGTGTGGGAGGTAGGGGGAGTGTGGGAGGAATCATCACCCCACCCAGCCTCCCCTTGGTAAGGGGAGGTGCCGGAGGCGGAGGGGTGAGAAACCGGCAAAGCGGCGAAGGGAATTTGATGCAGGAACAAATGGGGGATGAGAATAAGCTCATCTAAGCCTTGCAGTTGTTCCGCAATTAAACGGTCAATCTCCAAACGTCGGGACAGTTCCGCCAAAGTAGCGGACATTTGGGCTACCCATTGGGTTTTATTGCTGATATAGGGAATAACCCAAGTTTCTCCTAGCCAAAGTTGCAGAGTTTTATAGCCCTGTCCTTGGCAGGTGAAGCAAGTGGGAACCGTTTCCCCGTGACGCAGGATGAAAATATGGGTATCGTCATCAGTGGTATAGAAACTGAGGATAGCTGCACCAGGGCTATCTTGCAACAAGGGGATAAAGTCCGCTAGTTTGGGCGGTTGGACTTGGCGCAGTTTAGCTACCACTTCATCCAGGTTGCTGAGTTGGTCGAGAATGACTGCTTTTTGCTGTTCTAGTTGGGCAATGTCCTCAGAAACGGCGGTAGCAGCGCGAAGTTGACGAGTTTTACTGCCGTCGGGCTTGGTTTCCCGTGAATCATCGCTCAATTCGCCCCGTTTTTGGGCAATTTGGTCGTCCAGGTCGTTTAATTTTTGCAGATATTGGCGTACTGGTTCGGGGATATCGCCATTTTGATACAGGTCAGCGGTTGCCAGCAGGTCAACTAGGCGTTTAGCCCGGACTCGTTCCACAATTTCCAAGGCAGTGGGAATATCGTTGAGGTTGATGGCGGCTTGGATGGCGTTTTCATAGATATAGATAGACTTCTTTACCACTTCTTCCCGTTCCGCATTGCTAACTCGCTGTGTGCGACTATAGTCAACGGCTGCCATTGCTGTCTGGTAGCCTTCCAATGCCATTTGCCAGTCACCTTGCTGGAAACCCAGGTTGCCTAAAGCCCGGGCAGTCTTTAAGCATTCCACTGGTAGAAGTTGGGGGCGGAGGAATTCCAGGGCTTCTCGGTAGCAGTTGACCGCTTTCTGGCGGTTCTCCGATGGCTGTTCTCCCAATTCGGCTTGGGTTAGGTAGGCATTCCCCAGATTATTCAATGTGCCAGAAAGGTCTTTCTCCAGTTTCAACTTACGGAGAATTTTAGCCGCTTCATCGTAGGCAGCGATCGCTTTCTGGAGATTCGCCGAAGGCTGTTCTCCCAATTCGGCTTGGATACAGTAGGCAACCCCCAGACCAGTCAATGTGCTGGAAAGGTCTTTCTCCAGTCCCAACTTACGGAAAATTTTAGCCGCTTCATCACAGGCAGCGATCGCTTTCTGGAGATTCGCCGATGGCTGTTCTCCCAATTGGGCTTGGGTCAGGTAGGCACTCCCCAGATTAGTCAATGTGCTGGAAAGGTCTTTCTCCAGTTTCAACTCACGTCGAATTTTAGCCGCTTCATCGTAGAAAGCGATCGCTTTCTGGAGATTCGCCGAAGGCTGTTCTCCCAATTCGGCTTGGGTCTGGTAGGCAACCCCCAGACCAGTCAATGTGCTGGAAAGGTCTTTCTCCAGTCCCAACTTACGGCTAATTTTAGCCGCTTCATCGTAGGCTGCGATCGCTTTCTGGAGATTCGCCGATGGCTGTTCTCCCAATTGGGCTTGGGTCAGGTAGGCACTCCCCAGATTAGTCAATGTGCTGGAAAGGTCTTTCTCCAGTTTCAACTCACGGCGAATTTTAGCCGCTTCATCGTAGGCAGCGATGGCTTTCTGGAGATTCGCCGATGGCTGTTCTCCCAATTCGGCTTGGGTCAGGTAGGCAACCCCCAGATTAGTCAATGTGCTAGAAAGGTCTTCTTCCAGTCCCAACTTACGTCGAATTTTAGCCGCTTCATCGTAGGCAGCGATCGCTTTCTGGAGGTTCTCCGAAGGCTGTTCTCCCAATTGGGCTTGGGTTAGGTAGGCAACCCCCAGATTAGTCAATGTGGTAGAAAGGTCTTTTTCCAGTCCCAACTTACGGAAAATATTAGCCGCTTCATCGTAGGCAGCGATCGCTTTCTGGAGATTCGCCGATGGCTGTTCTCCCAATTCGGCTTGGTTCCGGTAGGCATTCCCCAGATTATTCAATGTGCGGGAAAGGTCTTTCTCCAGTCCCAACTTACGGCGAATTTTAGCCGCTTCATCGTAGACAGCGATCGCTTTCTGGAGATTCGCCGATGGCTGTTCTCCCAACTGGGCTTGGGTCTGGTAGGCAACCCCCAGATTAGTTAAATTTCGGGCATATTTATCGGGGACAGTCTCGCGGGGACGGGCTTCCAGAACTAAATGATAAAGACCAATAGCAACCGTGACATTTATTTCCCGATGTCCTCTAGGATACTGTTGCAGACTATTTGCCAAGTCGCCAATCAGTCCTACTACACCATCTCGCATTTCTGGTTTAGCAGTGCCGACCATTTCCAGAAAAGTCTGGGCGGCTTGGGGTAATTGGGGGTCAAGTTGTCCCCCGCGTTGGTCTAGTACCTGATAAACTGCTGTTTCGCCACCTTCATTCTCAGCTTGAAGCAAAGCCCCGAAAAAAGCTAAGGTTTTTTGATTGGTTCCTGGATTTTGAGAATTGCCAGTATCTTGTCCCGTGGCTAATACTTGCTGTAACCGTTCTTGTCCCTGTTGGGCAATTTGTACTGCCCCTCGCAACGTGCGCCAAAACTGTTTGGCGGTCAGTTCGCTATCTTCGATGGGTAAATCTGCCTGCACTCGCACTTCCCCATCTTCTGGGTCTCGTTGCCACCGCACCAGTTTATGCTGCAAACCAAAATATGCCAATGTTTCTAATGCTGCCTCATAGTGGGGATGGTCTGCGGGTACGGTCAGCAATTGCGGCAGAATAATCTTGATAAATTCCCCATTTTCTTCTACGGCAATCAATACAGCTATGTCATTTACTGATAGCAATAACCGCTGCTGTTCTGGGTCTGGCTGATATGTCCAGTCTTGCTGGTCGAGAAAGCCGCAAATTTGGGTAAATAGTTGTTGCGAGTCCATTATGTTCTCCTAAAATATGAAACACAGAGGCACAGAGGAGCACAGATAAGAGAGACCCGTGCAGCCGTTCCAGTTCCGCCTGAAGTCCCGCCAATGCCTCACTGGGTAGCATCTCTATCAACTTGTTTAGCTGACAACCCGCCTGGGGTTTAAACCCCAGGCTAATAGCTAAAGTCCTCTAAAGAGGACTGTATTCTTTGCGTGAGAATGGTAGAGAGTCGGTTTCAACCGACTTGCGCTATCAGCCAGGGATTTTAATCCCTGGCGGGTCATTGGGTCTGGTTTGAACCACAAAGGCACAAAGGACACAGAGAAGAGAGACCCGTGTTCTCTGTGTCTCTGTGGTGTAAAAATTTAATCTTCCAAAGCGGATAGCATTTCTCGTAATGCCGCTATTAACGCTTCTCTGGTCTCTAACCCTGGGTCATTGCCGGTAGCTAAGACGGCTTTTAACCGTTTCATCCCCTGTTCGGTCAAGTGAATTAACCCCGATAACAAGCGGTTAAATTGTCTCTCGGTCAATGGTGCATCTTCTAAGGCTATTCCCACACTGGTCCGCACTTCGCCGTCACTGGGGTCATATTCCCACCGCAACAGCTTCACTTCCCAGGCAATAGCTAACATGGTCTGAAAGGCCACTCCTTTATATATATGGTCTTTGATATATAGAAGCTGCGGGGCAAATAAACTAAGATATTCCCCGTTTTCCTGTAACTCAACCACGATGATAAATTGATCCACCTCGTCCGAATTCACTCCGGTAATGATGCGGTTGCGTTCCGGTTCCTGGTGGTAGCGCCAACCGCGCCGCTGTAAGAATTCCCCCACCTCTGCTAATGTTGTGGCCATAATGTTGATTCCCTTGTTGGTTGCTATTCCTTTAACGATTATCTCTGATTTTTTTATGCAAAATTCAGATAGGGTCTGGTTTGAACCACAAAGGCACAAAGGACACAAAGAAGAGAAGTCTCTGTGTCCTTTGTGCCTTTGTGGTGAAATTCCTTAAATTTAAGTTTCTACTGCTTTAACGGTTATCTCTGATTTTTTTATGCAAAATTGGGAGATGGGTTTTGGGGAAGAGGGCGAGGATGGGGGATCGCTCCGGTATGAAAGCAAGAAGTCTATTGAGTATAATTAATTTTAGTTTAATGTTTTGTTTAGTTTAATGTTGAGTTGAATTTTTAGTTTAATTCTAGTCTAATTTATTTACAACCGACTCTCTACCATAGTTTCAAATCATGTAATCATATAATTTTAGTCGGATTTATCCGCCCCCCGCATTCGCGGGGGCAGACTTTAGCGATGAGCCAATTGGGGTTTTTAATTTTCGATGGTTTTTAACCCCCAATTGGCTTATCGCTAATACCGTTTTCAATCATAAACGGTTCCATCAGGCATAATCGCCCCTTGTAAATTCGCATCTTTCAGAATTGTCCGAGTTAAATCCGCATGAGTCAAGTCAGCATTACATAAAATTGCCCCAGTTAAATCCGCATAACTCAAATCGGCGCCGCGCAAACTTGCCCCTGTTAAATCCGTTTCCCAATAGTCCGGTTCTTTGCCCACGGTCAAATTTGCCCGACAAAGTTTTGCCCCATCTAAATTCGCTTCCACCAACAAGACACCACGCAAATTGGCATAGCATAAATCCGCCCCGGTTAAAATCGCTTGGCTTAAGTCTGTGCGGTGTTCTAAGCTCGGTCGTAAATCCGTTTCAAATAAAGACGCATTCTTGAGGATTGCGCGTTGAAAATTCGCCCCACATAAACTGGCTTTACTGAAATTCGCCTCGTAACAATTTGCCCGCACCAAATAACCTCCACTCATGTCTACATCTCGGAAAATCGCCTCAGATAAATCTGCGTCACTAAAATCTGTTCCCCAGAGAATCGCTTCACTCAGGTTTGCTTTGTGGAAAATGCCATGATTAAAATGTGTTTTACCCAGTCTCGCTTGCCGTAGATCCGCTTGAGTGAAATCCAGGTTTTGTAAGTTTTGGTTCAAAATTTCCGCTTCCCGCAGGTCTACTCGGTGAAACGTCCGCTCCCCTTGAGCATATTGTTGAAGAATGTCATTAAGGTTCATATTATTCCTAGTTCAATTCTGTGAACAAAGTTATTTTACTAGGATAATGTGCTTAGGACTGATGGTATGCAGTGATTTGGCCAAAGGAACACAGCAGAGGAGCAGGGATTAGGGAAATTTTGTCATCAAACCCCAAATGTACGGGCGACCCCCACGCTCCCTGATAATCAAAGATAAAAAATCCCAAAATTCCCAAAAAATTACCCCATTCAAAGATTTATGAATGGGGAATCGATTTAGGATGGCAACAAATCTGTTGTGTAAAAGAAAAACGTTGATTTGATGTTAGTCCGCCCATTGGGTTTTTTTGCAAGGTTCTCCTTCAAATGGTTGAACACCGATTAGGGGATACATATCGTCACTGGGGGCAAAAATGCGAGCCACTGCTTCAGACAGGTATTGCATCATGTTGGAAACAGACTTAGAGATATTCATAGCCATCTCCTGACTATTTTTGGTCAATTAACTTTCATACTTTTAGGTTAAACTAAAATCTGCTTTTGTAAATAGTTTTGCAATGTTTTTTATTAGAAGTTATAAAATCTCAACACTCTGAGGCTGTATTGGGGATGAAACCGCCTAAGTCTCTGTAAAATTGCTTAGATAATTGAGGAAAATTGTTACAATTCTTTACAAATTTTCCCATGAGGACTGCCGAGGGGAAATCGATCCCAGAAGCGTTGAGGGTAATTTTTCGGCAACTTTCTGATTAAATCACTCTATGCTGGTTTTTGGCAACCTAATTTAGGATATTTGGGGAACGGGTGTAGGGTGTAGGGTGTAGGAAGTCCGCCATCGGCAGGGGGGCAGGGGTGGAACCTATTACAGATACGTAATGAGTTTAAAGATATTTTTGGTAGTTTTTACCATTTTTATACTAGAAAAAAATTAATTTTTCCATATAAATCGAGATTTATACTGGTTTGAGAAGAATTTAAGCCAAAAAAATTACCAATCAACCCTGGTTAGTTTTGGTAAAATCTACTATAATTAAACCATTGAGCCAAGGAGCGACAGGATATGGCAATTGATAATGAAGGGAATTATACCCCTCGGCCAAAGTCGATTTCGATGATGGGAGATGATCCGCAACTGAATATTACTTCAGAAGATTACAGCCTGTTGACGGATCTATATCAGTTAACGATGGCCGCTTGCTATGCGGGGGAAAGTTTGGCCGATCGCCCCGCCAGTTTTGAGCTTTTTGCCCGCCGCTTACCGGAAGGCTTTGGCTATGCGATCGCGATGGGTTTGGAACAGGGGATCGAATATTTGGAAAAATTCCGGTTTCACGAAGATCAAATTGATGCGCTGCAAGCAACGGGAATTTTCGCCAATGCGCCAGTACAATTTTGGTCTTTGTTAGAGTCGGGCAAGTTTACCGGGGATGTGTGGGCGGTGCCCGAAGGGACGGCAGTGTTTGCCAATGAGCCGTTGTTACGGGTGGAGGCCCCTCTGTGGCAGGCGCAAATTGTGGAAACATATCTATTATGTACTCTAAATTATCAAACTCTGATTGCGACGCGGGCGGCGCGGTTGCGAGATGTGGCGGGACCAAAGGCGATGTTGTTGGAGTTTGGCACCCGACGGGCGTTTGGTCCCCAGGCTTCTATGTGGGCAGCGCGGGCGGCTTTGGCGGGAGGTTTGGATGCTACGTCTAATGTGTTGGCTTCTTTGAAATTAGGCCGTAAGCCAGCAGGGACTATGGCTCATGCTTTGGTGATGGCTTTGACCGCCCTGGAAGGCAGCGAGATGCAGGCTTATCGGGTGTTTCATACTTACTTTCCCGGTGCGCCGTTGTTGATTGATACTTACGATACCCTGAATGCGGCGAGTCAGTTGACAGAACGGGTGAAGCAAGGTGAGGTGGAGTTAGCGGGGGTGCGTTTGGATTCTGGGGATTTGGTGGATTTGTCCCAGAAGGTGCGATCGCTGTTGCCAGAGGTGCCAATTGTGGCTAGTGGAGATTTGGATGAGTGGGAAGTTGCCCGATTAAAATCGGCGGGCGCTTGCATTGATGGCTATGGGTTTGGGACTCGCTTGGTGACGGGAGATCCGGTGAATGGGGTCTATAAGTTAGTCGAGATTAATGGTATCCCGGTGATGAAGCAGTCTAGTGGCAAACCCAGTTATCCCGGACGCAAGCAAATATTCCGCCGCTACAAAAATGGGACTGTTGAATGCGATCGCCTGGGTTTGATGACTGAAGATCCCCTGCCGGATGAAGTACCGTTATTACAACAAGTGTTTCAAGGGGGATATCGAGTCTCGTTACCAGAAACCTTGGAAGAAATTAGTAGCCGGACGAGTAATTCGGTAGCCGCTTTGCCGGATACTGCCCGTCAGCTAGAAAACCCCATTTCTCCGACCGTCGAAATTTCTGAGCAGTTGCAAGCTTTGACAGAGAAAACTAAACAAAATAATCAATAGTGATTGGTTATATAGTGGTTGGTTATAATTTGCTATCTGCAAGTCTCGTTCCTTTAACTAATGACATAAAACTACCGATAACCAAAAGATGGTAATTAAATATGGGAAAAATTGCCTTATTTGGCACTAGCGCCGATCCGCCGACTAGAGGGCATGAAAAAATTTTGATTTGGTTAGCGGATCGCTTCGATCGTGTAGCAGTTTGGGCTGCGGATAATCCCCTAAAACCCGGGCAAACCTCCTTAGAACATCGATTAGCCATGATGCGGTTACTCACCGCTGAATTAGCGAGTTCTAGAAGTAATCTGGGTTTTTATCCAGAAATTAGTCATCCCCGAACTATTGAGACGGTGCAGCGATCGCGAAGAATTTGGCCGAATGATTCCTTTACCTTGGTGGTGGGTTCAGATTTAATTGCCCAATTGCCCCGTTGGTATCGGGCTGAGGAATTATTGCCACAAGTAGATATTTTAGTTGTGCCTCGTCCTGGATACCCAGTAGATGATGAACAAGTGAAAAAGATTTCTCAACGAGGCACTTTTGTAAGCATTGCCCATGATTTACAAGTACCGGCAGTTTCTTCTACGGAATATCGGCAAAGGGGCAATTCAAACCCGGTAATTCCGGCAGTAATTGAAGCTTATATTCAACAGGAAAACTTGTACAGATATCAAAAAAATATTACGGATATTAAGGCAAATAATGGCAGCACCTATAGAAAACCCTCTGCGATCGATTTATCAACGTCAACCCACATTACCCACAACCCCAAAAGCGAACTTTAAAGTGGGGGTGGATAATGTAATTTTCTCGGTAGATATGACCCAAAATCGTTTATTAGTTTTGTTGGTCATGCGGGAACGAGAACCGTTTTTAGGTAAGTGGAACTTACCCCGAACTCTAGTCCGGGAACCCGAATCTTTAGAAGAAGCAGCTTACCGAATTTTGGCGGCCAAAATTCGGGTAAACAACCTCTATTTAGAGCAATTATATACTTTCGGTGGCCCAGGACGTGACCCCCGTGAGTTAACCCCACCGAGTCAGCGGTATTTATCCGTGAGTTATTTTGCTTTAGTCCGTTTTGAAGAAGCAGAATTAATTAGTACCGGAGGACGGGGAATTGCTTGGTATCCCCTGGATGAATTGCCGGAATTAGCCTTTGACCATCAGGAGATTTTGCAGTATGGTCATCGGCGACTTCGCAATAAGTTAGAGTATAGCCCGATCGCCTTTGAAGTGTTACCAGAATTATTTACTTTAAGTGATGTTTATCAACTTTATACCACTGTTTTAGGAGAAAACTTTTCCGATTATTCTAATTTTAGAAGTCGCTTACTCAAACTAGGCTTTTTAGAAGAAACTGGCTTAAAAGCTTCTCGTGGTGCGGGGCGTCCGGCTACGCTGTATCGCTTCGTTCCAGAAGCATTTGCCCCTTTAAAAGATAAACCTTTAGTGTTTATTTAATTTCAAAAAATCAGGAAATATATTAATTATTTTACAGCAAATTATGTTAATATAAAACATTGCTGAATCAACAATCAACAAACAAGAATCAAGAAACAAGAATCAATATTCACTCTAACAAATAACCAAACAAAATGAAAATTGCGATCGCTCAACTCAATCCGACCATTGGAGACTTAAGCGGCAACGCCAAAAAAATTCTCCAAGCGGCTGAACAAGCGGCCAAAGTAGGAACTCGATTATTACTAACCCCTGAACTTTCTTTATGTGGTTATCCTCCCAGGGATTTACTATTACAACCGAGTTTTATTCAGGGAATGTTAAAACAACTGAAAAACCTGGCAAATCAATTACCAGCATCAATGGGAGTTTTAGTTGGGGCAGCCCAAGAAAATGCCCAAGCGGAAACCACCGGAGGCAAACCACTATTTAATAGTATTTTTTGGTTAGAAAATGGCGAAATAAAACAAGTATTTCATAAGCGACTGTTGCCCAGTTATGATGTATTTGATGAATATCGCTATTTTGAACCGGGAAATCAGGTTAATGTTTTTAAATTAAACGACAAATTAGATGACAGGGATCTAAAAATTGGTGTGACTATTTGCGAAGACTTGTGGAATGATGAGGAGTTTTGGGGGAAACGGCAATATCCTTGTAATCCCATCGCCGAATTAGCCCAAGAAAAGGTGGATTTAATGATTAATTTATCCGCTTCTCCTTATACAGTAAATAAGCAAAAAATCCGGGAAGCTATGCTGCGGCACGCGGCGCAAAGATATCAGACTCCGATAATTTATGTCAACCAAGTAGGTGGCAATGATGATTTAATTTTTGATGGCTACAGTGTGGCATTTAACTCCTCTGGGGAAATGGTCTGTCGGGCTGGGGCTTTTCAAGCGGATTTAATTACTCTAGAATTGAATGAAAGCCAAAAGTCTTTACATTTAATACAGTCAAGTTCCCAATTAAACTCTGTAGAATTAGCTCCAAAGAGTGAAGATGAGGAAATTTTTGCCGCCTTAGTTTTAGGGGTCAAAGACTATGCCCAAAAATGCGGTTTTTCTCAGGCATTGCTGGGGTTAAGCGGGGGAATCGATTCGTCTTTAGTAGCTGCGATCGCTGCTGCCGCATTAGGGTCAGAAAATGTCCTGGGAGTGCTCATGCCATCCCCCTACAGTTCCGATCATTCGGTAAAAGACGCCTTAAAATTAGCGGAAAATCTGGGGATTAAAACTCATACTTTAAAAATTGCTGATTTAATGGCAGATTATGATAAATCTCTTGGGGGTTTATTTGCGGGGTTGCCCAGTGATGTCACGGAAGAAAACCTGCAATCACGGATTCGCGGTAACTTGTTAATGGCGATCGCCAACAAATTTGGTTACTTGCTGCTTTCCACCGGCAACAAATCAGAAATGGCCGTGGGTTACTGCACTCTCTACGGGGACATGAATGGTGGTTTAGCCGTCATTGCGGATGTGCCAAAAACGCGAGTTTATTCTATCTGTCACTGGTTAAATCAATGTCCTGAGATGATTGGTAATAATATGGGCAAAAATACCAGAGAAATTATCCCCGAAAACGTCTTAACCAAAGCCCCCAGCGCCGAACTCAAACCGGGGCAAGTGGATCAAGATTCTCTGCCTGCTTATGACATTTTAGATGATATCCTGCATCGGTTAGTAGAAAAGCACGAATCAGAAGCAGAAATTGCGGCAGCGGGACATAACCCAGAAACGATCGCCCGTGTGGTCAAATTGGTGACTCGTGCGGAATTTAAACGCCGTCAAGCCCCTCCAGGATTAAAAGTCACCGATCGCGCTTTTGGGACTGGCTGGCGGATGCCCATTGCGGCAAGAGTAGTGAAAGGATAGTCAAAGGATAATTGAAAATCAAATAGCCACGGGTTTAAACCCGTGGCTACAAGACCAATTCCCCAGGGAAATAGATGAGAAGCTGAATTTACGCTAAACTAAAAGAAAAATTAAAATTATCACCCAATTACCCAGGCTAAACCAATCAAGGAGAAACACCCATGAAATTCATTAGCCCAAAAACCGACTTTGCCTTTAAAAAAAATCTTTGGTTCCAGCGATAGTAAGGATATTCTCATCAGTTTCTTAAATGCCTTAATCTATGATGAACAACCAACCATCAAAGATTTAGAAATCATCGACCCCTACAACTCCCGACCCATCGTGGATTTAAAAGATAGTTATCTGGATGTAAAAGCGGTCTTAAACAATGGGTCAACGGTGATTATTGAAATGCAACTGCTTTATGTGGGAGCCTTTGAAAAAAGAGTCGTAGATAATCTGGCCAAAACCTATGGAAATCAACTGGAGTCCGGGGCTAGATATTCTCAGCTTAAGCCGGTGATTGCCCTGACAATTACTGACTTTATTATGTTTAAAAATAGCCCGGAAGTGATTAGCAAGTTTTCCTTTAAAGAAGACCGGGCTTTATTTGATTATCCTCACCAAGAAATGAAAATGGTGTTTGTGGAGTTGCCGAAATTTAATAAGACTCTAGAAGAGATAGACCATTTAGCAGAAAAGTGGATTTATTTCCTCAAAGAAACCCCAAATTTACAAGTGATTCCCCCGAAAATGGCCGAAGTACCGGAACTGGATAAAGCGTTAAAAATTGCCAATCGAGCGAATGTCAGTCTCACGGAATTAGAAGAAATGCAAAAACGAGAAATGTGGATTGAAGATCGTCGGGGTGAAATTACTTTTGCCAAAGAGCAAGGACTAGCTCAAGGGCTGGCTGAAGGACGCTTAGAAGGAATTTCTCAAGGGGTCGTCCAAGGACAAATGGGTGTAATATTACGTCAACTGGAACGCCGATTTGGGGAAGTGCCGGAAAGCGCGATCGCACAAATTCAGCAGCTATCCGTTGACCAATTAGCCGAACTAGCGATCGCTATTTTAGACTTGCATAACCTAGAGGATTTATCCCAGTGGTTACAGGAAAAATTAAGCCATTAACACCACCAGGAATCATCCTCAAAAAATCACATTATTTTCCCAGGAAAACTGCTATGGATCCACAATCGAACCCATAAATAAAATAGTCCCGGTTTGATCATCCCGAATTACCGAGAAAAATGGGCGATCGACCACCATTGTAAACGGCGGTGGTGGCGCCGAAGTGGCGACAATTCCCACAGAAGTTGATGCCGCTGCTTCCGTGCCTTCTTCGTTCACTTCAATAAAAGTTTTATGCTTCACTTGGGAAATATAAGAATCTTCAGAAGTAATGCCAGAAAAATCCGCTTTTTCTGGGTCAAAAGCCACTTCCATTCCTAAAATTTTCAGAGTTTCATTCAACACCATTTCATACTCTAATTGGAAGCGGGGCAGAGTAATAGAACCGGGGACAAGTCGAAACAGATTCATCCATTGTTCCCAATTTTCAGGGGTTAGATTTTCATAAAAGCTGGCTAGAGTTACATTAGGTTTTGGCAGAAAAACATAAAAACTCCAGCGTCCTTCACCGTAGGGAAGACTAACCGCTTGAAAAGTATCGGTTTCATAATAACGATAATCCCCAAATTGATTCATTAATGGGTGCTGTTTCGTGCTACCATCGAGTAAGGTAAATGCAGCCTCTTTGGTGGCATCTTTAGCAAAGGGTTTTGCCCAAAGTCCTTTAAAATAGACCGCATTAATCAGAAACATAATTTGATTCGGGTCTACTTGATCGACAATTTTTTCTATTTTATCATTAGTATTAGTTTTCACCCAATTGTTAATTGTCGAAAGTGACTGAGGATCGTTAAAGTCTAGCTGACTTAATTCAGCGCTGTATGATTCCGCGACTCTTTGGATAAAATCCGGTAAAAAAGTGGTGGTTTTGCTTAACCACAGAGAGTTGGCAATATTTACTTGCACTTTTGGGTCTGCGGTAGCCAAAGATTTTTGTAAATTACTATGACCTTGGTTGACTTGTTCTAAGGGAATGTTAGCAATTTCCAAAGTATTGGCGATCGCGCTTTGGGTTTCTGCTTTTGCCCCGTTATAGGTCATAGACAATGCGGCACTAATACTCGCGGGAGAAATAAAAATATTCTCATCCGCTGCATTTTCATCGGCTGCTTGGCGATAAAGTTCCGTAAAAAGTTTAAAGCCAAACCGGGTATTGGCTAAAATCACTGGGTTGACTTCAGCCGAATTCATCGCCATTGTCGGTTGAGCCGGAATAATTTCTTGGGTAGTGGGTTGACTGCTACAACCGGCGATTAATAAATTGAGAATGGCCAAACCTGTCACCGCCGTTAAAATAAGTTTCATTTGCCTAAAAAAGTAAGTTTTCAAGAAGAAACCCGGTTTCTTGGATCAGCCGTTGGCAAAAACCAAGTAGGGGCGAATGGCCATTCGCCCCTACTAGAAACCGGGTTTCTGGGTTCAGCGAGTCCTTAAATATCTCTACAATAGCGTAATCACCGTCACTTCCGGGGCACAAAATAGGCGACCGGGGAAATAAGTGCCTAAACCGCGATTCACATAGAGAAAATTTTGGTTAATTTGATGTAATCCCTGACTCCATTCCCAATGACGAATGACTTTATCCGGTTTTTTATTGATCGAGGACAGGCAACGGCTTAAAGGTTGGGGAATCATCTGACGAATTTTTGTCAACTTAGGCGCTAATGGACCAATTCTGGGTAAGACAATTTGCCCCCCGTGGGTGTGACCGGAAAGTTGTAAATCAATCCGCCATCGAGACATCATCGCAGCCGTGTCAGGATGGTGGGACAGAACGATGCGGGGAACTTGTTCCGGGATATGGGGAAACACCGCTTTGGGGTTAAATTCACCAGAGTAGAAGTCGGCCATGCCCACTAAGGCCAAACCGTCACCAAAAGGATAAACTATTTGGTTCCATAAGACCTGAATCCCAATACTGGTCAGGGCTTGAATTATTTCAGTTCGGGATTCGTTTGGTTTAATATCATGGTTGCCTAAGATGGCATAAATCCCCGCGCTACTTTCTAAATGTTTGAGTTGCTGGACTAAATGATGAATCGAGTTTGGTTTATCAGTGACATAATCGCCGGTCAGGAGCACTAAGTCCGGTTTGGCCGCATTGCTGGCGGCGATCGCCTCAAAGAGTAACTGTTCTGAAAGTCCCCAGCCTTCATAATGAAAGTCCGATAATTGCACAAGTTTAGTGCCTTTGAGGGATTCTGGCAGATGGGAAATGAGAATATTTAATCGTTCAATTGTTAACGATCCAGTGAAGAATTTATGCATACCTGGAATCAGGGGCGACATGAGATTTCAGAATAACAAATCTCTTCCGCTTTCGGAGGATTTGCCGGTTCTGAAATCTTTTGTCAGATTAGTGTTGCGCTCGTGCGATCGGGAAAAAAATTCCCTGGTTAATCGTACTCAGATGGTTAAAGGCTCTGTTAGTTAATTAACTGACTCATCTTCAGCAGAGTGACGGAAGATTTTGCCTAACATAAACTGCGGGGGGAACTGCGGCGGCAATGACGACCGCAGGCGATCGCGATCGGCATCTGGTGGTTGAACACAAATCGCCGTTTGCTTAATTCCCGGAAGGCGGCGATTCACTTCATTTTGGAGGCGATCGCTGCGGGCAATCAGTTTTTCTAACACTTCTTGGGAAGGCGCCACGATAAACAAAGTGTTTTCTCCTGCGGGAGAAGGGGCAATCCCAAAAATGCATTCACTGAAAAGCGCTTGGGTAGAATAGTCAAACGACTCACACAAGCGCTTAAACAATGTTTTGTAGAAGGATTCCGAGAGATCGCGATTCCCGGAATCGGATCCTTCACAGGAATCGTCAAAAATAGGATGAGAGAACATAGTCGATTCTGCAATAGAGACTCTTTGAGTCTTGGAAAAAATCTTCCTCAGACTTATTTTAACGATTTTTCACCACTTATAAATAGAAAAATTCTCAAAGTTATCATTCCATTAAAAGTGATTCACAAAGTGATTCGCTTTGTTTAGGGTTAGGCTGGTGACGCCCGGAGGCACCATGAGAGTAATTATGAGTGCGAGGGAACGAGAGAGCAGAGGGTCAATCGATCTTGGAACCTGCCACAAAAACCGCAGTCTAACAACTTTTAGCGCGATCGCCTGTCGCGCAAAGAGGTGGCCGCACTCAACATTTACAGTCCATATTTACAGTCCATATTTACAATTCATATTTAGCCATTACCGATAAGATGCAACTAGGTCGGAAAGCAATCTCCTAAAATATCTGCGCCAACGAGGGGGCTATCGATTGAAAATCAAAAATTACCGACATTCTCGCTTAAACAGCTTAACAATGATTCCCCGTTACATCAGAAAAAGCCTGACCATCGTTTTTATTGCTTTGTTAATTATTCTCTGCGAAACAGTCCCCTTTACGGTAGGTCAATCTATTCCCGAAGGTGCTCCGCACCGCGGCGAAGGCCGCGAACGCCGCTATAACCCATCCGACTTCACACAATTGCAACAAACCAAAAATTGTGCCGGTTGTAATCTTATTGGTGCGGATCTCAGTGGTTTTGATCTCCGGGGAGCCAATCTCCGCTCCAGCAATCTAACCGGCGCCACCCTCAGAGGCAGTGATTTAAGAGCAGCGGATCTCAGTGGTGCCAACCTGAGCAATACCAACTTAGAAAACGTCAACTTTAGAGGCGCAGAACTTACCGGCAGCAACCTACTCAATGCCAACCTTCGTCGGGCGCAACTGGTAGGAGCCAACTTATTCTTAATTAACCTTGCGGGTAGCAACCTGGAAGAAGCTAACCTGAGTGGCACGAATTTGAGTGAAGTTTTTCTCGAACAAGCCAACCTCCGGGGAGCCAATCTCAATGGAGCTTCCCTGAGCAATACGCAAATGACTGGGGTGAACTTAGCCGCCGCACAACTCAGAGGTGCCGACCTCAGCAGTGCCAATTTAGCCCAAGCCAACCTAAGTCGGGCTAGTCTAGACGGGGCGCAAATGCCCGGTGTCACCCTGAGAAATAGTCAGTTGATGAATACCAGCTTTCGTGGCACTAACCTAGAAAAAGCTGACTTGGAAAATGCCGACCTCAGAGAAGCTAACCTAATTGGCGTCAATTTACTCCGAGGACAACTGTTGAATGCCGTGTTGATTTCGGCTCAAACTCAGGGGGCTGATTTCACCGAAGCCAATTTATTGAGGGCAGATACGACCAATACCAATCTTAGAGACGCTAATTTGTGTAATGCGATTATGCCTGATGGGAAAAAGGGTCGTTGTCCTGAATAGCGTGTGCAAGAATTAAAAAATTAAAAAATTTACTTTCATCAGCGGTTTGTCCGTAAGGCTAAGGAGTTTACAGGGAGTAAAAAAATTATAAGCTAGAGATTACAGCGGTTTTCTGTTGAATAGACCACAGATGATTTGGTAGGGGCAAAGCATGACCGCATTCGAGGGTTAAAAGCAGAGATTTAATGAGGTCATGCTTTGCCCTAAGCGAGATTTGTGGTTGACCAATCTGAAAACCGCTATAAGAATTCAGCCCAAGTCTTTTGTGAGAATTTTTATGCACATCCATACCCTTGAAGAATGGCAACACGCCCATGATTTTTCTGTTGAGCGACATGAAGCAGAGAAAAAAACCAAAATAGTCCTGTTACTGACAGCCGTAACAATGGTGGCTGAGATTGTCGCTGGTACAACCTTTGGTTCCCTGGCTTTGCTGGCTGATGGTTGGCACATGGCCACCCATGTCGGAGCCTTTGGAATTGCCGTGTTTGCCTATCAATATGCCCGGAGAAATGCACGCAATCCTAAATACACCTTTGGCACCGGCAAAGTGACTGTACTGGGTGGTTTTACCAGTGCAATTGTGCTGGCAGTGATTGCGCTGGCGATCGCCGTCGAGTCATTGACTCGTCTTTTTCAACCGACATCGATTCAGTTCAATGAGGCAATCTATGTCGCAGTGATTGGATTATTTATCAATCTTGTCAGTGCTTTCCTATTACACGATCATCACGATCATCACGATCATCACCACGATCATCACCACGACCATGACCACGACCATGACCACCATGACCACCACGATCATAATCTTCGTGCTGCTTATATTCACGTTTTAGCGGATACATTAACTTCTCTTTTTGCCATTATTGCCTTATTCGCGGGCAAGTTTTTAGGTTGGGTTTGGCTGGATGCGGTCATGGGTTTGATTGGTGCATTAGTGATTGCCAAATGGTCTTATGGATTAGTGACTGAAACCGGTGAAATCTTGCTGGACGGATCAATTGATAAAGACATCAATTTGGCAATTTTAAATGCAATTGAGCAAGACTCGGATAATCGAGTCACCGATCTGCACGTTTGGAAACTGAGCGAAAATCATCTAGCGGCGACCATTTCTTTGGTGACACATTATCCTCAGCCACCAGAATATTATAAGAATTTACTTAGCCATATTCCCTCTCTTTCTCATGTCCTAGTTGAAGTGAATCACTGTCATGGGGAACCGTGCATCAATTTGCAGAAACAGACGATATAAGTGGGGTGTGGGGTGTGGGGTGTGGGGTGTGGGGTGTAGGGGAGCCGGGGAGGACAGTGGTAGGGGCTTTTCCGTGGCGGTGGTTGCCCCGGAGCGGAGGAGCGGAGGAGCGGAGGAGCAAACAACAAAAGAATCCCTACCCAACAACAACGAACAAACAACAACCAAAGAATCCCTACCCAATAACCAACAACCAATAACCACAAAAAGAAGTTATGTTTCAAACCACTCGCCGTCGGTTAGCTCTTTGGTACACCACCGTCACCGCGATTTTACTGCTGGTATTTGCCACAGGTTTTTATTTTTATGTGCGGAATACTTTAATCGATCGCATCGACGATACCCTCAAGCACGTGGTGGAAGTAGTGGAGCGATCGCTGGTGATTTCACCGAATTCTCAAGGTGGATTGCGAGTTAATGTCGAAGCCAGTTTTCGCAATAATACCAACGCGGTGGAAGACGATCATATTGATTTAGAGTGGTTTAGTCCTACGGGAGAGTTACTCTGGGCAACGTTTTCTGAGTCCTTAAATCTGCCCTTGCATCCCAACCGGACTGGAGAAACAGTGCATTTAGTGGGCAATAGTCACGAGTTGTGGTTACGACAAATTACCGAACGAGTGGAATATGGGCGACAGGTCTTAGGCTATTTGCGCGTGAGTCATCCCTGGTTTGAATTTACTAAACCCATTCGACAATTGATTTGGGATTTAAGTGTGGGGACAGCGGTGATGGCGATCGGTGTGGGGGTGATTGGTTGGTTGCTTTCCGGGCTGGCGATCGCCCCGGTGCGCGAATCTTACCAAAGGCTGAAACAGTTTACCGCCGATGCTTCCCACGAACTGCGGAGTCCGATCGCGATAATTCAAACCAACGTGCAAGTAGCCCTAGCGGATCCGAATCTGGAATCCGCCACCCAACGATTACAGTTACAAATGATCGAACGCTTGACCAGACGCTTAGGGCGATTGGTGGACGATCTATTATTTCTAGCTAGACAAGATAGTGGCATCGTTCAACCCAATTGGGAAACGGTGCATTTGGATGAGTTGCTGATTTCTGTGATTTCTGAACAACAAGCGATCGCCACCGAAAAAGGCATTACCTTGTTTCTGGATATTGCCACACCCCAGGAATTCTCCCCAGAATTAGAAGCGGAAATTGTCTCGACAGGAGATCGGGGCAATATCTTCAGCCTGCGGGGGGACAGTCAACAATTAACCCGACTGTTTACGAATTTATTAACCAATGCCCTGCAATACACTCCCACTGGGGGAGATATTGAAGTGAAATTACAGTGCGATCCCCTAAACTTTCGCCAGGGACAGTCTCCACCTTTACAGATAAAAGTCAGGGATACCGGCATTGGTATCCCTGCTGAGTCGTTACCACAAATTTTTGAGCGGTTTTATCGCGTCGATCCAGCCAGACATCATTCTCATCAAAGTGAGGCAAAGTTTTCGCCGACTGGATCGGGATTAGGGTTAGCGATCGCCCGCGCCATTGTAGAAAATCATCAAGGACAAATCCACATATCTAGCGAGGTGGATCGAGGAACCACGGTGACTGTTATCCTACCGGGGAAAAAATTTCCCGATTAATCCCACTACAAGCGGCACAAGCACATCCAGGTAAATCTTTTAATCCATCATTGACGTTTCTGGTCAGCCAAATTTGGGATCCAGAAACTCCGTGATTCTTCCAAACAGCAGCCAAATCACCGCGCACTTGGGAGAGGGGAGTTTGAGGATGTACCACCGACGCGATTACAGTTGGGTTATCGGCCATCTGTGGAGTGCGATCGGTTGCGGCCATTGTTGGTTCTGCCAGTCCCAACCAAGAGGCGATCGTCAAAGCCAGCAACAAATACAATGCTGGAGATAATTTTGATAATGTCATCGTGATAAATTCCCTCGAAAAATTCATAAAAATTTATAAATCATGGTCGTGAATCTATTATAATTTGTTCCCACCGAGACTGTCATCCCCACGGATATCTGTAAGAATTTAGCGAGGAAGATTCCGGCCAGCGTTTTGCTAGGAAAATATAACTATTTTTTCTAATAAAATAGCTTATCGGTATAATTTGATCCCAGCTATTATTTTTGTTGATCCATAAATTAATCTTCATTTTCTAAAGCAATATCAGAAGATTTTTTTGCTTTTCTATTTCGGCTTCTAGTTCCGTTTACTCTCACTTCGTTGGCCAACCAACTGGCAAAAAACTTTTCAAATTTAAACGCCTCTTGCTCAAATATATTTTGGTTATATTTCTCGTCAGCTTTTTTATATTGCAAAAAATAATGATAACCAAACTTACTGAGACTGCCTAGCTCTTCATATTGCTTACAATGATACAGTTCGTGGGCTAACAAAACGATTTGCTGTAAATCACCAGGGCGATAAATATCCCGAATATAGATGCGATGACCATAAACTTGAGCATTAGATCTGCCGACATTAATTTGAAAACTAGCCGCCACCCAATCTTCCATCAGCAAAGCACTGTAGACCACCATGACCCGATCCACTAAATCACCAAAATGTGGTCGTAAGTATTCCTTTTGAATCTCATCTAAGCTTTGCGGTTTAGAATTATTACCGATCATCAACCGATCGCCAGCAGGATAAGCGATCGCCCCAACATTACCCCACGCTTTTTCTGTCAGTTCTTGTGAAAATATTTCCAAATATTTCTTAGCAAAATTGAAAGCGTATTCTCGATATTTTGATGAAACTAGCGGACTGAAATAGACCGAAAAACCTAAACCGAAAAGAGTCAAACTAAGAAATACTCTCCAAAATTTAATATAACAGGAGATTTGCATAACCGATTCACCGATCAAATTTATCCGAACAATTTTATTAAATGTAAAATTTAAACCGGTTTTTTTTACTTTTTTAAAATCTTGATTTAAACACCATCAATAAATTAAAAATACTCTAAATATTCAATTGTATATTGTATTTAGAGTATTTTTAATGAGAAACATCAAATTACGATATGTTTTAAATTCACGAATATCGCCACAATAATATCATAGCGATATCGGATTTTTTTTTACAGGAAAATCTTAGCCGCCTCGCCGTCTTCTCGCTTCATCACTGTTGGCAATATCGCGACGGACTTTATCGAGACTCCAGTCTTCAGAAAGCTTTCTTTGATAGGTTCTTAACCCTCTGCTATCAGCATTTCGTCCCAATATTTCTCGATAAATTCGATTAATTGCCTGTTCCGCTTCATCACTTTCGGCAATATCCTCCCGAATATCTTGAATATTCCAATCATCGGCTAACCGATCTTGGTAAGTTCTCATCCCCCCGCGATCTGGATCTCGTTCGAGAACTTCTTGGTAAATTTCCTCGATCGCCTCCTCTCCGGCATCACTATAAGCAATCTCTTCACGCACATCGTCCCAATCACAGCGATCCCGCTCAATGCAATTCACATAATCCCGCAGGTCACGGCGAGAAATTCTGGCATTATTACCTAGCATTTGCCGATACAGTCTTCGTACTTGTTCCTCGATTTGCTGGCGTTCTCTTGACTGTGCTTGGAGGACTTGTCCATCATTATATTCATAATCACGATATTCATCATCACGATAGCGATCGCCATGGCGCTGGCTAATGCTGCGATTATCTCTGGAAGATGAACCAATGGGACGACGACTATATTCATCCTCAGAGCGACCTTGATAGCGATTATCTACTGGGTTAGTATGAGCAATGTGAGCGCGAACATCATCCCAAGTGCAAACATTTTGCTCGATACAATTGACATAAGCTGCCAAGTGGCGACTCGATAGACTGGCATTGGGCCCAACCATTTGCCGATGGAGTAAAATCACCTGTTCAGAGATCCGTTGGCGATCGCGCTCTAGTGCTTGTGCTTCTGCTTGTGCTTGAGTTTGCGCTTGTGCTTGTAAAAGCGACTGATCTGCTTGGAGAAAATTGGCGAACTGCTGAGGATTTTCATACCCAGTCAACCCTTGAGCCTTTGGCGTCAATAGCACTGACCCACTAAAGGCGATCGCCATTGTAGAACTTAGACTTAAAAACTTTAATAAGTTTAAAGCTTTCATACTCCCTCCCATGCCCATAAAGAAAAAATAAAATTGTTTAGTCAAAATCAGTAAACTTGACAAATCTGAATCAATCTATATCAATCTATTTTACTAAACTTTACTGAGTAACTTACAAATTTCAGCCTCGTCGGATGAGCCACCCTATTTTATTAGGGAAAACCCAGCACGAAGAATCGCCAAGGTAATATTCATCATGGCATCAAATCCGCCAAAAAATATTGCATCCAATGCTCTATGACCTGATTGATTCGTGAGTTGTTCCTCCGAGCAAACTAACCGAAAGGATTACTATTTGAGGATTGATAGGGATTAAACTTCACTGATTCTGTGTTCAATTTACCCGACTCCCTTAAATCAATTGTCAGCCAATAGGCAAGTTTGACGATTGACTGCCCAGAGTGGGTGACAAGCCTGGTAGAAAATCCATATTCTTCATCGATGAAATCCTTTGCGAAGCAGGAATTTTCTGGGGCTCGGACTCAGAGGCGAAGTCTCATGCCCCTTTCTGGTCTACCCTTGACAGTTGCCCAACTGGTTCAAGCGCCGGAATGGATCATCGGCATTCATCTTGTCAACATTGTCAACAAATTGTCAACAAACCTGGATTTCACAAAAGCTTAACCCATTTAACAGGGATTCAACAGGGAAACCCATGCCAATTCTGTCACGATTTAGCCAAAATTCCTCTAGAACAATATTAGAGGAAAGTCTTGTGTTTGCCAAACTCGAAAGCCGCTCCAGGATCCCCCTCAACCGGACTTTTATCCCCTAAATACGAAATTTGTACTTTTGAACACTCCAAAATTTGCTAATGTAACTTAAATAGTCTTGGGAATAAATAAAAGAAGTGGATATTTTAATCGGGCGGGGTAAAACGGCTCGCCGCGCTTACGGAATTGATGAAATTGCCCTAGTTCCTGGAACCAGAACCATTGATCCGAGTTTGCCAGATACTTCTTGGGCGATCGGTGGCATTGAGCGAGAAATTCCCATCATCGCCAGTGCAATGGATGGTGTGGTGGACGTAAAGATGGCAGTCTTGTTATCTAAACTCGGAGGCCTTGGAGTTCTCAACCTCGAAGGGATCCAAACTCGTTATGACGATCCAGAACCTGTACTCGATCGCATTGCCTCCGTCGGCAAAGAAGAATTTGTCTCTCTGATGCAGCAACTGTATGCCGAGCCGATTAAACCAGCGTTAATTGAAAAGCGGATTTCGCAAATCAAAAGCCAAGGGGGAATTGCGGCGGTCAGTGCCACTCCTGCCGGTGCATCTCAATTTGGCTCCGTAGTCGCCAAAGCCGGTGCTGACTTATTTTTTATTCAAGCAACCGTGGTTTCTACGGATCACTTGTCTCCAGAGTCAGTCACCCCATTAAACCTAGAAAAATTCTGTGCCGAAATGCCAGTGCCAGTTATTTTAGGCAATTGTGTCACTTATGAAGTCACTCTTAAATTAATGAAAGCTGGAGCGGCAGCGATTTTAGTGGGAATTGGCCCTGGGGCAGCTTGTACCTCTCGTGGGGTCTTAGGTGTCGGCGTCCCCCAAGCCACGGCAGTGGCTGACTGTGCCGCCGCCCGGGAAGAATTTTATCGGGAAACAGGTAAATATGTGCCTGTGATTGCCGATGGTGGCTTAATTACCGGCGGTGACATCTGTAAATGTATTGCGTGTGGCGCAGATGGTGTGATGATTGGTTCTCCTTTTGCCAGAGCCAAAGAAGCTCCCGGACGCGGTTATCACTGGGGCATGGCCACTCCTAGCCCCGTATTACCTCGCGGGACTCGCATTCGCGTCGGCAGCACCGGCACCTTGGAGCAAATTTTGCGTGGACCGGCACAACTTGACGATGGCACTCATAACCTCCTAGGGGCATTAAAAACCAGCATGGGAACTTTAGGCGCCAAGAACCTGAAAGAAATGCAAGAGGTGGAAGTGGTGATCGCACCGTCGTTACTCACGGAAGGCAAGGTGTATCAAAAAGCCCAACAACTGGGAATGGGTAAGTAGTTTGACTGGTGAGATGCCTTTCGGCAAGCCAGACGCAACGGTGGCGTTGCCCGCTTTCAGTCTTGTCGAGCCAAGTCACAAACAATTCAGTTTAAAGTCGGAACTTGGTATCCAAGAACGACCAAGGGTTTAACTTTTAAGGCATCTCAACCAATGCCAACAGAGTGTATTTACGGCACTGAACTGGTTGATCAGAGAGGAAAATGGCTGGCTTGTATTCCGGTGCGGGTTACAGAAACTAGCTCATTAAACACCGGAGTCATGGCATTAGACCCGGGCAATCGGGCTTTTTTGACGGGATATGACGGGGACGGCATTTTAGAGGTGGGACGGGGAGACATCGGACGCATCAATCGCTTGTGTTCGCACCTAGACCATCTCTTGAGTCGCGCTGCCCTATCCAAATCTAAACGTAAGCTATATCTGATGATAAAAGCTGCTAACCTGCTCAGGGAGCGGATTTCTGGCTTAGTTAAAGACTTACACCCCCTTGGTGGCATCCTTTTTGGTGAGGAATTATAAAACCATCTTTTTGCCGACCTATCAGGTTTCTGAGATGGTGATTAAGTCAGGGCGCAAAATCAACCGCAAGTCGGTGAGAAATATGCTGACATGGAGTCATTCCAGATTTGCAGCAGCTTTGAGCGCGATGGCTGAACGGAATGGTGTTTTGGGGATTCGGTGTAACGAGTCCTACACATCCAAAACCTGCACCAATTGCGGTCGTATTCACAACCGACTCGGTGGCGCCAAGATTTTTCAATGTCCCAATTGCGGGTTCCGACTTCCACGAGATGTCAACGGCGAAAAGCAACATTATGTTGCGAGCTTTGCCCGCTACAGCCTTCACCGTTATTGGTGATGCTGTACCTACCCTAAATGCTCAGGAGTGAGCGCTTTAGGAAGGTTAAATGTTGCACTCCTTAAAGAAGCCTGGTTTTGTGTCAAATCTGAAAATTTTAACTGATTTAGTACGCATTAAACCGATCTATTGATTACAATAGAGAATAGCGGAGACGCATGTTTCCGTTCACTCCTCACACCACACTCCGCCCGAACCTTGTTCGGGCGGTTCCTTTTTGGCATGATCTATCCCCTCCTATATACTATGGATCGTCTGCTGTTTCAGGATCTTCCCTTGTCTGATCCCGCTGACAACATTTCAGGATGTCACTCGTCTAAGAATTGTCTAAGAATTAACGATCATTTAATATCTGTCGCTGTAACCCCTTGGTGGTCATGTGACACAACGCTTCTGAACCCCTTGAATGTATTGAAAGGCTTTAATGATTTAATGCCAAAGACGGCTTAAAGAAAACCTCGCCAATTTTTCATGTTTAATGTTTAATGGCCAAATCCACTTGTAGGTTCACTCCGTGAGCTTGAGTGGATGGTAGAATTACCTGTAGTCCCTGACAAGCTCACGCCGTAAACTTAGGTTGGTTGACTTGCCGTTTGGCGGAAAGAGTGCTGTAATCAAAAAAAATAGCCCGGTTTTTCATCTGAGTAACCGCTTTCCGCTGCCCAAGGAAGTAATTCCTGTTTGACTTTTTGTCTAATTTGGTAAAGTCAACCGTTTGGCGAGGGTCTTTTGCCCGTAGATCAGAAGGGTCAATAAAGCGCTGATTGATCTCGGCTCTTTTGCGGCCTTCACACTAAAACGCGGCAGTCGGGGATACATTAATCTCAGAAAAACTATTGAGAAAAGGATTCGCAACAATGTCAGCAGCAGCCCCTGTTACAGATGCTACTTTTAAGCAAGAAGTTCTTGACAGTGAAATTCCCGTACTCGTTGATTTTTGGGCACCGTGGTGCGGTCCGTGCCGGATGGTGGCGCCTGTGGTGGATGAAATAGCCACACAGTACGCCGGTCAGCTAAAAGTGGTCAAATTGAACACCGATGAAAATCCCAATGTGGCGAGTCAGTATGGAATCCGCAGTATTCCTACCCTGATGATCTTCAAAGGAGGTCAACGGGTTGATATGGTTGTGGGCGCAGTGCCAAAAACCACCTTGGCAAATACTTTAGAAAAATATCTCTAGTGCTTGTCTGCCCCAGCCAAAACAAGCTGAACGCTTTGGATCGTCTTTGGGTCGGGTTGGGTCAGGTATGGGTTGAATTAACAAAACCCCTACCTGACCCAATCCGGGATGTTGCTCCCTTTGGCGTCGATGAGTTTCAGCTTGCTCCGCAAGGAAAAACCCGTCCGGGCAGACCCTGGTGCGGGGTTTCTTTTTTTGAAAAAAACTTCTTAGCTAAACAGCGGCAATGTTAATGTTCTCTAATGTTCTCTTTAGAATTGCCAACTCAATTTGCCGACTGTCCTCCCGCTGCCAACCCTCTTATGGCTTCTTTTAATTCTTCTTCCTCTTTTTCTCTTGATGCACAGGTTGATCAGTTGTTAGAGCAACTCCCTGACTTGCCGTATCAGAAATGGATTTCTCGATCGCTGGCGACGATTTTGGCTCTGGTCGCTGAAGGTGACAAGATTTCACGTTTGGACTGGAAAATTCTCAGTGCTGCGTTGCAAGATATGCAGCAAGGCTTTGAGGTGTTTCAGCCTTATCGCCATGTCAGAAAAGTGACCATTTTTGGTTCAGCCCGATTAGCCGCAGATAGTCCAGAATATCGGATGGCCTTTGAGTTTGCCCGTAAAGTCACGGAATTGGGCTTTATGGTGATGACCGGCGCCGGTGGCGGGATTATGCAAGCGGGAAATGAAGGGGCTGGAACTCACTGTTCTTTTGGTCTGAATATTCAGTTGCCCCATGAACAAAGCGCCAATCCGTTTATTGCCGAAAATGAGAAACTGATTAATTTTAAGTATTTTTTCACTCGTAAGTTATTTTTTCTCAAGGAAAGTGATGCGATCGCGCTGTTTCCCGGTGGCTTTGGCACCCTGGATGAGGCGTTTGAAACCTTGACCCTGACCCAAAATGGTCGCTTTGGCCCTGCCCCTCTGGTGCTGATCGATCCACCCGGAGGACACTACTGGCAAGACTGGCAAGCCTATATTACGAAGAACTTAGCCCAAAGGGGTTTGATTAGCCCTGACGATTCGAGTCTCTACACGATTACCGATAATGTGGATGAAGCTTGTCAGGTGATCGCCAACTTTTATCAGGTTTATCACTCCAGTCGTTATGTAGACGAGCAGTTTGTGTTGCGGCTCAAATGTGAACTGTCCGATGCTACGGTGGCAGAACTTAATGCGGATTTTAGCGATATTTTGCTGAGTGGAGCAATTACTAAAAGTGCCGCATTGCCCGCCGAACAAGGAGATGAGACGGAAAAGCTGCCCCGTTTGGTATTGCATTTTAACCGGCGGGATTTTGGTCGCTTATATCAGCTAATTCACCGGATTAATCAATTTGGCCTGATCGCCTCTGAGTCCTTGCATCCAGAGCAAAGGTAGTGCTTTTTTCCCCAGGAGAGTTTTTATATTCTGCAAATAACAGATAACAGATAAAACATTATAACAGTCTAAGAACCAACAACCAACAACCAAGAACCAACAACCAACAACCAACAACCAACAACCAACAACCAACAACCAACAACCAAGAACAACCGATCAGATTTGTATCGGGTTCTAATTAATGCGAGAATAAAAATCATTAATCGTTTACAAAAGTTAACAGCTTATGGCGACAATTCAATTTTCCAGGGGAGTTGACGAAGAAGTGGTGCCAGATGTGCGTTTGACTCGCTCTCGCAGTGGCAACAATAGCACCGCTACCTTTTTTTTCGATCGCCCCAAGGCTTTGGATAAAGATAATCTGAATGAAATTACGGGGATGTATCTGGTGGATGAAGAAGGGGAAATTACTTGCCGAGATGTGAAGGCGAAATTCGTCAATGGTGAACCAGTCGGCATTGAAGCCCTTCATATTATGAAATCTGCGGCAGAGTGGGATCGGTTTATGCGGTTTATGGAACGCTACGCCGAGGATCATGGATTAGGCTTGAATAAGTCATAGTTTTTTTTGGTAAAATTACTCATCCGTAATCGCGATCGCCACCGTTTTAAATCAATGTCAAAAGTTCCTCATCCCGACTCAGACCCCATCACTGTGAAATGTGCGGTGATTACCGTCAGTGATACGCGCACCGTAGAAACCGATCGCAGTGGTCAGCTAATTCAGCAGTTGCTCGGCGATGCCGGTCATCGGGTTAACGCTTACCAAATTCTGCCAGATGAACCAGATCAGATTCAAGGTAAACTTATACAGTGGTGCCAGCGTCCGGATTTAGATGCATTGATTTTTAATGGTGGCACCGGAATTGCTCCCAGGGATACAACTTACGATGTGATCGCCTCTCTGTTAGAAAAAACCCTACCCGGTTTTGGAGAGGTGTTTCGCTGGTTAAGTTATCAAGAAATTGGCTCACGGGCGATCGCTTCACGGGCGATCGCCGGAGTCTATCAATCTAAATTAATTTTTTCCCTTCCCGGTTCTTCAGGGGCAGTCAAACTGGCGATGGCATCCCTGATTTTGCCAGAATTAGTTCACCTGGTGACGCAAATAAATATCAAGTGAACCATCCATAATTCAGGGGCGATCGCAGCCATTGTTTTAAAACTTCATCCATCATAATAATTAGAGAATAATTAGAGAATAATTAGAGAAATTCTCCTTTCGCCACCAATTGCACCGAACCGCCCACAAACACAGCAATTTCCCCGTTTGCTTGCGGGTATGCTTGCAAAAATAGCAGAGACGGGCGATCGATTTCATATCCCTGCTCTACCCGCACATCAATATTATCTTCCCCAAAATAGCGATACTTCACCAAATACCCCGCCAAACAGCCATTCGCACTACCCGTGGCTGGATCTTCCGGTACTCCCAAATAATCCCCAAACATCCGTCCACTTAAATGATTTTGCGGATGATTGGTTTCCGGGCAAAAGATGAAAATACATTTCGCGTCTGTCGTTTCAATTAATTTAAAATATTTATCTCTATTGACTTTTGCGCGTTTTAATGCTTGGTGATTTTTCAACGGCACAATGATAAATGGAATTCCCGTAGACACTTCTTGGCAAGGAAAGCGATAGTGTTCCGCACCGCTACCGCGAACGTCAATTTCAGAACCCTCTAAATTCAATACTTCTGCCAAAGCCCCAGGGTCGATGACTTGTCCAAATTTCGGCGGCTTTTGTTGCATTTGTAAGCAACTCACTTGGCCATCTTGATAGGCAAATGTCACAGTAATTTGACCAACTAGCAGATTTAAATTCACCTGAGCCACCGGAGCCTTAATTAATTCGCGTTGAATAATATAAGCCGTTCCCAAAGTCGGATGTCCGGCAAAGGTAACCTCTTGGGCAGGGGTAAAAATGCGAACATTATATCCCCCATTGATCGCCTCGTGATGGGTGATAAACGTGGTTTCTGAATAATTAATTTCCTTGGTTATTCGTTGCATTATTTCCGGGGAAATTTGACCAGCGCGGGGGAATACAGCCAGTTGATTGCCGCTATATTTAGTCTCCGCAAATACATCAACGATAAAAAATTCTAATGAATTCATAGAGCCTCAAAAATTATGATGAGTATAATTAAGTTTGTGCTTGGGATCAATGGGTTGACTCATTTTTTAGTCGCTTCCACTTTGATCCCCACACATTTGATTATTTTGGCATCAGCGTGTAATCTATTACGAATTTCTTAGTCTGCCTATGGGTAGACAGTCATCGTTCATTCTTTCATTATGGAATATCTAGGAATTGTTTGGCTCACTTCTTGGTTACTTGATTTTTTCTCATCGAGTAACCCTGTATTAATGGCGGCTGAATCGGGGCATAACTCTTATGCGGCTAATGTTTTATTAGTTGCATATAATTCGGATCATAATTCGGCTCATAATTCGGCTCAGAAACGGGGACAGTCCCATAAGCAGCGCCGAAAATCATCCGGTCAAATGTCCAGCGATTTGCAGTTGCATGAGGGTTTGATTAAGCCATTGTTGCAATCTTTCCTCTCAAAAAAATCAAGCAAAAGCCAAGTTTGTCAACGACCTGACCCGATTAAAACCAAAACCCAATTCTCATCATTTTTGCCCATATGGTTGACGGACACCCAGGCGGCGAATTCCGGGCAACTAATTTCTCACAACCGTGACTCGGACAATCCGACTCAAACCATGTTGCAATGGATGGATGAAATTTTGCCCATCCCCGGAACTACCCCTGCCAAAGCGACAGCGACAGCGACCCTGGTGCAGGTGGTGCGATCATATCCCACCAGCCCCAACTATCAATTCATGGATTCTCTGGATTCTTTTTATGAAATTTGGGTTGGTGGATGTTTAGTTGGCAAACTGCCTGACCCAATTTCTGCCCATGTACTTGGCTTACAACTTCAACAATTGTTGCAAGATCCTAATTTTGATCCACAGCAGATCGAGGCCACGATAGTCCATAACCAACCAGCAATTCAAGTTGGTTCAGAGGTGTTATTGATTGTCTCGGAAACCTTGGCGGAACAATTAAACGATCGCCCAAAACAGTTAGCTTTGAATTGGATTAATAATCTCCGTCAAGCCCTGGCTGCTCCACCCTTGACCTTGGCTAATTCCCAATCTCAGATGTACGGGTTACAGGAAAGTAAAGAAATTCTCACGGGTTTAGCATCTTGGTATGGGCCTTATTTCCACGGTCGTTTGACGGCGAATGGAGAAACTTACAACCAGTATGACTTAACGGCGGCTCATCCTTCGTTGCCGTTTGATACCTATTTAAAGGTGACAAACTTAGATAATGGTAAGTCAGTGATTGTGCGGATTAACGATCGCGGCCCATACATTCCGCCCCGCACATTGGATTTGTCCCTGGGAGCCGCCCAGGAGTTGGGCAGCGAACACACTGGGGTAATTCCTTATAAAGCAGTGATTATGAAACCCGCCATCGCGCAGCGAGACCAAAAAGCCCGTCAGGAAGTGACGAGACTTTAGCCTCAGAATCCGCATCAGAATCAGTTAAGTTAACGAACTAGACAGCGAATCGCTTCAAGTAACCCTCTGGCTTTATTGAGGGTTTCTTCGTATTCTTTCTCTGGGTCAGAGTCCGCAACTAAACCAGCCCCCGCTTGCACCGATACGGTGAGTTTGCCTTGGTCGTTTGCCCGGACGACCATCGTTCTAATGGCGATCGCCGTATTCAGTTGACCCTCAAAATCGTAATAGCCATAAACCCCAGAATAAGGACCCCGACGACAAGGTTCTAACTCATTGATAATTTCCATGGCTCGAATTTTGGGGGCGCCGCTGACGGTTCCCGCTGGAAAACAGGCTTTGAGTAAATCCCATGCGGTTTTACTCTCTTCAAGCTGTCCGACTACGTTACTCACAATATGCATGACATGAGAATAACGCTCAATCACCATTAATTCATCAACTTTCACCGACCCTTTCACGCAGACTCGTCCCAGGTCATTGCGCCCCAAGTCTACTAACATGACGTGCTCGGCAATTTCCTTGGGGTCTTGGAGTAAGTCTTCCGCTAATGCCGCATCTTCCTGGGGAGTTTGCCCCCGTGGTCGGGTGCCCGCGATCGGACGCAGGGAAGCTATTTTACCTTTGCCCGGTGCATTTTCGGCTTTTACCATCACTTCCGGGGATGAGCCAATAATTTGCCAATCTTTGAAGTGAAAATATCCCATGTACGGGGAAGGATTAATTAAGCGCAAAGAACGATAGAGGGCAAACGGATCGCCGCTGAATTCCGTTGATAGCCGCTGGGAAATTACTACTTGGAAAATATCCCCTGCTTTGATGTAGTCTTTGGCTTTTAGGACATTTTGACAGAATTGCTCTTTGGAGATATTGCTGGTATAGAGATAGTCCGCTTCCCCTGGGGAAGACGGATTTCCCTGACTCCGGGGGGGTTTCCACTCTAGCACCGTGTCCTCCGTAGAGAGGGGCATTTGCAATTTATTGACCAGAGTTTTCACCCGATCGCACGCTTGTTGATAAGCTTCCTGGAGGGATACCGCTGGATCCCGTAAATCCGCGAAGGCGATCGCCCAAATTTTCCGCTTCACTTGGTCAAAAATCAACAAATTATCTACCTGCATCCACAACCCATCAGGTAAATCATTCTCTTGGGCTGGATCAACCGGGACTCTGGGTTCCATCCACCGAATCAGTTCATATCCCCAAAAGCCAAACAAACCACCAACTCCAGGGGGTAACTGGGGTAACTTCACAGGGGCGATCGATTTCAGGCAGTCAGTCAGCACCACAAACGGATCCCCGGAAAAGATTTCCTCCTTACCACCCCGATAAGTTTTCGTCGTTTGATTGCCTTTGGCGGATAAAATCCACAAAGGATCGCAACCTAAAAAACTATAGCGGCCAATTTTTTCGCCACCTTCGACGGATTCCAACAGAAAGCTGTAGGGCTGACCGGCACAAACCTTATACCAAGCAGAAACTGGGGTATCCAAATCTGCCACCCACTCTTGATACACCGGCACAAAATTACCTTGTGTGGCTAGATGAGAGAATTCGGAAAATTCAGGAAAAATCATAATTTGACAGGTAACGGAGAATATTAGTTATTAGTTATTAGCTATTATTTGTTATTTATTATTTATTATTTATTATTTATTATTTATTATTTATTATTTATTATTTATTAGTTATTAGTTATTGACGGCATAACGACGGCATAACAATAAGGAAGGTAGCACAACTGTGCTACCTTCCCACGGTTTATGACAAAGGATTTGTCAGTAGAACTAGGCGATCGGCCAAACAACTAGGCGTCGTAAGGATTTTTGCCGCTGAACTTCAGTGTGGCAGGTTCGGGATTGTTGCCAATCTTGCGATCGATCTTACCTACATAGGGACGACCTTCGTTCACTTTTTCGGGGAACACGCCATCCTTGGGATGGAGATACTCGGTTTCTCCACTGGGATAAATCCGATAGATTTTGTAATCCTCGATTTTGGGCTTGAATTTGGTACGCAATTGAGTACCCAAAGCCAAAGCGTGCTCTTTACGGGCGACATAAAGAAGGTTTTCCCCTTCATTCATAATTGCCGCGCCGCCTGTGGGCATTTCAAACACTTGTTCTTTTTTGCTAGTCCAAGTGATTGCATATTTTTCTTCACGGGTTGCTTTGCTCAACAAGCCGCCGGTGCTGCCACCGAACTTTGGAGGTTGTCCTGTCAGGGTTTCTGCCATAGATGGTTCTCGCTTGCCAAAAATTTTTACGCAATTTTCATCGAATGTTATCACCGAGCGTTACCGAGTCTCCCTACTTTGTCAAGAACTGTTACACTTCTTTAAGTAATTGGCCGAATAGACTAAGTAATATTACTAAATTGCCCGAAAATTCCTCAAAACAATTAAGAATTGTTAATTATTTTGATTATTTATTCGTTATTGGTGATTAGTTATTTAGGGTAAATAACTAATCACCAATAACGAATAAAGAAGCTTGCCCCAGCCATGCAATCATCAGTAACCAATCATCAAAAAATAAAAAATCGGGGCGAGAAAGCTTTCTCGCCCCTACTGGCGCTCCTACCAATAACTTTATAGTTGCCGCCCGGTGACTGATAAACCGCCGACAATTAATGAAGGGGTGTAACAAGACCCATTCCATTCCGCGTCAGCACCCAGTTGCATCAATTGCTTTAAAGCGGTGTAGACATTTCCTGCTACCATTGTGTCTTTGACTCGGCCAATGATTTGGCCTTTTTTCACCCGATAGCCTAAGTCCACATTGATAGAAAAATCCCCAGAAATACCTGCACCACCGCCGAGGATTTGATCCACAATGATGCCATCTTCAAGTTCGGCGATTAAATCCATGAAAGAGCGATCGCCTGGTTTCACTAACCAATTAAATAGACCGGGGGTGGGATAACTGCCCAACCCAGGGCGAAACCCATTGCCCGTAGTCTGTTGACCCAGTAGTCTGCCCGTGGTGCGATCGCAATAAAAATTTTGCAATACCCCATCTTGAATAAACACAAGATGCTGAGTTGGCGTGCCCTCATCATCAAAAGGACAACTAAATGGGCCGATATCCGGTTCTTGGGAAATGGTAATTGCCTCGTGAGTCACCTGGGTGCCCTTGTATTCACTCCAGGGAGAGGAACCCTCGAGCACTCGTTTGCCATTTAACGCCGCGTGCAACGTCCCCCACAACATATCTGCCGCTTTAGAGGTAAATAAAATCGGCACCCGTCCGCTACAAGGTTCGACATTCTCTTGTGCCCAGTCTAAGCGTTGGATAATCTGATTGGCGATCGCCTGGGGATCTAAATCACCCCGTGTGGAAATACCATCGCTGGCGGTTAAAAAATCATCGCCGCGCACCCAGTCCACAGACATAGCAAAGTGGAGGGTTGTATCTTGGTGACGAACATCTAAACCGAGAGAGTTAATTAAACGAGTGCTTTCTAATTCACAGTCACAATCAACGGTACAGAGGACATCGGGGTAAACTTCTCGGACTCGCAGGATCGCCTCTTTCCCCCAACTGAGTAACTGTTCCACCAGCACCGCTTTACCATCATCCGCATAAGCGATCGTGGTTCCCTGAGTCAGTTCAATAGTTTCCGGTTGATTCAGTTCACTCAGACTCAAAGCCCGATCCACTAACACTTGTGGGTTGACTGGGCCATAAGCCACCGCAATACCCGGACGACTATTGCGCCAAACTCGTAAGGCTGTCCCTTCTGACTCAGAACTTTGCAATTCTTTCAGCCGGTTGGCCTCGAAAAACACCGGGCTACAGTGCGATCGAGACTGTAAAACCTCGGCGGCTTCAGCCCCCGACCGTTGCGCCAGTTCTAGTAAAGCGATCGCCAGTTCTTCCGAATGTAAACTACCAGACCCCATGACTTCTCCTATTTCCTTGGGAGTACCAAACCACTTATAAAACCGATGATTAATTAATCACGAATCGCCACGCTTTATGTAGAGATAGTAGAGGGAGGGTGCGTTTGGCAGGCCAAACAAATTTATTTACAAATTTATTTACAAATTTATTTATGAACTATCAACAAAATTCACCAGCCTGCCGTAACGCACCAAATTAAGGCAGTTTAATTTGCTTTAACAGCCAAAATCCCGCAAAAGATGCCGACTCTGGATTAGATTGAACCGCCAGAAAATGCACTTGCTGGGCTTTTTCCTTAGCCGCCAAAAATCCCTGGGCTTCCGACAGAGTTTGAGCATTGACAATATTCGCTAAAATCCAGCGATCGCACCCTCCAGTTTCCAGGAATAATCGGGCTGGTCGTTCTTGCTGTATGGACAAAAAGGCCAAATCTAAGCCAGACATCCACGCAGCCAAAGCCGTCGCCCGTGAAGAAAAAATAATCACTCCCGGAATGCGACTTTCAGGGGTCAACTCCGGCACCAAACTTTTTTCCCCTAAAATTGGGAAAACCTCCCCAAACCCAATATCCCATTCATTTAAATCGGCGAAATCACTTACCGCCAAACTCACAAAAGCCCATTTTTCGCCCAACAAAGCATCCGGTAGCAGAGATGCCGGGGCTGACTCCATTCGCACCGATGCCGTCGGTGCTGCCGCTTGGTAATTTGGATCTTGAGGATAAACTTGTGCCATGCGTTCTTCCAGCCACCCTTGCAGCGCGATCGTCCGGCGAGACGGCACCGCATCAATGCCCAAATCTTGACAAGACTTGGTAATCATATTTTTCATCTGCTGCCGGAAAAAGCGAATCGCTGTGGGTGGAATCGGAGCAGCCGCGATCGCCTCTGCGATCGCCCCTTGCAGCCAAATCGAATTCACCTCGGTACTCGGACAAAACTTACTAAACCGAAATAAAGGAGCATCTTGTGAAATCACCACCGGAGTTTCACACAAAAGCACTTCCCAGACTTTCTTACCGTTCTCATCTAAAATCGGTCGAGAATAAAAATCTAATTCCCAAATTTTTGGCATTTTCCCCTTGCCCAAATTACCTACTGCCAATGGCACATCCTATCATCTTTCGGCAATTAATTTTATTAAATATCTGTTATCTGTCATCTCTTATTAAAGAACATTTCCCATCGCCATAGAATCCCATCGCCATACAAATCGAACATGAAAAAATTCCCCCTACGTCCAACCAGATCAAATACACAGAAAAAAAATCCCTAAAGCCTTATGTATAAAGCTTTAGGGATTATGCGGATAGCGAGACTCGAACTCGCAAGGGTCTCCCCACACGCCCCTCAAGCGTGCGTGTCTACCAGTTCCACCATATCCGCATGGCTTAACTAATATATCACATTCACTCAAGACAACGCAAGACTTTTTCTGAAAAAAATCTGAAAAAAATATTAGTTATCCGTAAACGCCTTCCCTGCCCCTCCACTCCCCCGCACCATCCGCACCATCCGCTCCCCCGCTCCCCTGCCATGATACGATAATCAGTTTGACATTATGAGCGAGGGGACAGTGAATAAATGAAATTTGACAAAATTCTTATCGCCAATCGAGGGGAAATCGCGCTTCGTATTCTTCGCAGTTGTGAGGAAATGGGAATTGCTACGGTTGCTGTTCATTCCACTATTGACCGTCAAGCGCTCCATGTTCAATTGGCGGATGAAGCGGTTTGTATCGGTGAAGCACCCAGTAGTAAAAGTTATCTCAATATTCCCAATATTATTGCCGCCGCCTTAACCCATAACGCCTCGGCGATTCACCCGGGCTATGGCTTTTTAGCGGAAAATGCTCGGTTTGCGGAAATTTGCGCGGATCACCAAATTGCCTTTATTGGCCCTACTCCTGAAGCAATTCTGGCAATGGGGGATAAATCCACGGCAAAGAAAACCATGCAAAAAGCCGGAGTTCCCACAGTTCCCGGTAGTCAGGGATTGCTGACGGATATGGCCGAAGCCGAAGAACTCGCGAGAGAAATTGGTTATCCTGTGATGCTGAAAGCCACCGCTGGGGGGGGTGGTCGGGGGATGCGTTTGGTCAAGTCTGCCGATGAACTCGGTAAGTTATTTGCCGCTGCCCAAGGGGAAGCCCAAGCCGCTTTTGGTAATCCTGGGCTTTATATGGAAAAATTTATCGATCGCCCTCGTCATATTGAATTTCAAATCCTCGCTGACAACTACGGCAATGTCATACACCTGGGTGAACGGGACTGTTCCATTCAACGCCGACATCAAAAACTCTTAGAAGAATCCCCTAGTCCAGCGTTAACGCCAAAATTACGGCAAAAAATGGGTCGGGCGGCGGTATTAGCAGCCAAATCCATTGGTTATACCGGCGCCGGTACGGTGGAATTTCTCTTAGATAGTTCCGGTCATTTTTATTTCATGGAAATGAATACTCGGATTCAAGTAGAACACCCGGTTACAGAAGTAATTTCTGGATTTGATTTAATTGCCGAGCAAATTCGCGTTGCCCAAGGGGAAAAATTACAAGTCACCCAAGACCAAGTAAACCTGACAGGTCATGCGATCGAATGTCGGATTAACGCCGAAGATCCCGATCGCAACTTCCGCCCTCATCCCGGAAGAATCACCGGCTTTTTACCACCGGGAGGGCCAGGAGTCCGTTGGGATTCTCACGTTTACACCGACTATGAAATCCCCCCTTATTATGACTCTTTAATTGCTAAACTAATTGTCTGGGGTCCCGATCGCCCTGCGGCAATTAAACGGATGAAACGCGCCTTAAGAGAATGCGCCATCACGGGATTACCCACAACCATTACATTTCATCAAAAAATCCTCGAAGAGCCAGATTTCTTAGCTGGGGAAGTTTACACCAACTTTGTGGAAAACATGATGAATAAGAGTTAACATCTTGGCAGAAAAAGCATCACAATCAATAAAAAGGATCTTATAATAAATCTAAAACCCTTTTTATTGATTTTTTTTACAATAAATAATTTTATTTTCATTGCCATCCATGTTTTTGCAGGCCACAATGTAAGGTTTATAACGCCAATAGATTAAAATATTTCAATATTTTTCCCAAATATTGTCATTTTAATAACCAATAAATAATAAATTAATTTATTATTTATTGATTTATTTATTTATTTATTATTTATTATGTTATGTAGAGGCAATTCGCGAATTGCCTCTACAGTTTTTTCGAGCCTTGATTAATTCACAAAACCGCTGTAATGTAATTTTTTAGCATATATTTATTTTAGGTTATATCTATCAAGATTATCAGAAATATATCTGGTTAAATTTTTATCATAAATTACGCCACCGCCAATATTGGCTAATCAAACTATACCTAGGAGTTGGTGGGCATTGCCCACCAACTCCTAGGTATAGTTAATGGGTAATTCTTATTAATGCATTTAATGCATCATCGTAATCAGCCCTTGTTGACCAACCAGCATTTCTCGTAACAAGCTAAAAATTCCCACCCAAATCACTGGACTAATATCCACACCGCCTAAAGGGGGAATAATTTTTCTAGTTGGCGCTAAAAAAGGTTCCGTTGGCCAAGCCACCAAACTAAAAGGAAACTGATTTAAATCAATTTGAGGATACCAAGTTAACACAATCCGAAAAATAAATAATAGAGTCATCAGGGCGAATAAAATTCCCAGGATTAAGCCAGTTATTGTTACAGGTGTCATCGTTTTTTTCCGCAGCTTTTAAGTTTTGTTAAAAATAATATTACCAAAATCAGGCTTTGATTAATATGATTTATTTTTTATTACTTATTAATTACTTGTTATTGGTTATTTGGGAGCAAGCGATCCGGAGGGATGGGGAGCCGCCAATCGAGTCGCCCATCGAGCACGGGGGCTTTGTCTCCTCAGCACCAGAAGCTCCTCCGCTCCCCCGCCGAATTTAAAAATAACAGATAACAGATAAAAAATAACATAAAATATATGATTTTAATCCAGGCGTAAGTCCTGTACGATAAACTTCTCAACAGAGCAACATTCAACTAAAATTGAAAAAAATCAATCGTTCTCTTAAGGAATCAATAACTATGACACCTTCATTGGCCAATTTTTTCTGGAGTCTGCTTTGGGGTACTGTGATTGTGGTAATCCCCGCAACCATTGCCTTAATCTTCCTCAGCCAAAAAGATAAAATTGAGCGCCGGTTTTAAATCGGGCAAAACCTTTAGAAGCCTCAGCTAGATTCTTTGGGAAGCGCCATTATGCTCTATTGCCCAAAGCCTCCTAGTCTGAGGTTTTCTCGATTTTTCCGTAAACCTGATGCAATTGTCAGCATCAGGCTAGGGATTTATGAAAGGATTTCTGATTTGAACTGGCACTCGCTAACATAGGACAAGTAAAGGAGAAAAACAATGGTAAATTTTAGTCTTAACTTAGCGAGTATTGTGGGCATTGCCCTGGCGATCGGCGGGGTAGGGCTGTACGCCGTCAGGTCTTGGCGCCCAGAACTCTCGCGAGATTACGATCTGTTTTTTGCGGCGGTGGCTTTACTCTGTGGCGGGATTTTGTTCTTTTACGGATGGCGCTTCGATCCGATTATGCAGTTCGGGCAAATTCTGCTCGGTGGATCGGCGATTTTCTTTGCTTTTGAAAATATTCGTTTACGGGGGGTGACGACTGCCCAAGCTAGACGACAAGCGCCAATCGTTGATGAACGCCGTCCGGTGAGCGATGTTTACCGAGTCGATGCGGAATTGGATCAAATTGAACCCTACGATGCTGAGTTGGCGATTACTCGGCGTCGCATCCGAGGGACCCAAGAGTCTCGTCCGTCTCGAAGTTCATATTATGAAGATGATCTACCTAGACGATCTTCAAGCCGCCCTAGCAGCAGTAGACGCCCTAGTGGTGACTACGATCGCCCGACTAACTCGGATCGTCAGCCCCGCCGTCGGCCTCCATCAGATCCTTCTATGAATCCGAGAACTGAGCAATGGCAAGCTTCTGTGGAAACCGATGACGCTTCCTATTATTCCCGTCGCGCTTCTACTACTGCCAGTCCCAGACCAGAAGATCCGTCGAGACGCCGAAAGCCTAGTCCTGCGGAAGAACCCCCAACGAATCGGCGGGATTTTGAAGATGATCTCGATCCGACCCCCACGGATTATGTGGATTATCAGCCCATCGATCCACAACGGGATGATGAGGATGATAATGCTGGACAGTTTGATACGTAACTAGGCGATCGCCTAAATAGGTTTGGGTTAAGAAACTTGGGGAAAAAACCGGAAAAAGTCATCAGCCAATGATAATTTTGCCAACGATAATTTTGCCAACTATGTTTATCTTTTGAGCATTTGGTTGGTATGGGCTGCAAAAATTATGGTGATAAGTGCGCTCGAAATTAACGAAAAATTTCCCCAGTTTCTATTTTTACCATCATATTGAAATCATCTTCAAATCATCTTGAAATTATCAAGCAAAATTGAGCCAAAATTGACCACAGGTTAATTAATCAAGGGCTTAAAGTTTATATCAATTGAAGTTACAAACCAATAAGCCGATGTCGTTCGGTTCTATTATTGATAGTCTAACCTGAACGTGAAAAAATTTCGTGTGATCCAGAAAATCCGGTATTGGCTGACTGTCAGCTTCACGGTAAGTCTCGCGGCGTTGATGGGTGGCTGTACTTCTACTACTGTGCCGATTGACCCAACTTCTTTAAATAGTCGGGCGACAGAACAACATCCGGCTTTGAGTGCGGATGGTCGTTTTTTAGCGTTTGTTTCTAATCGCAGTGGGAGTCATAATGTTTGGTTGTATGATTTACAACAGCGACAATTTGTAGAGTTGCCCGGTTTAAATCAACCAGAGGCGATCGCTTCTCGGCCTAGTGTTAGTAATACCGCCCGTTATATTAGTTATCTCACCAATGACCAAGGGAGACCGGCGATCGTGGTTTACGATCGCTTAATTCGGCAATCTAGAATTATTTACGAAGCCTACCAAGGCAGTATCCGCAACCCTCGGATTAGTCCCGATGGTCGCTATATTGTGTTTGAAAATGGGTTACGCGGTCAGTGGGATATTGGGGTAATTGACCGAGGCCCAAACATAGAATTAGATTTACTCGATGGTGTACCCCTTGCCCCATCTTTGACCCCATAACCTTGTTATTTGTTATTTGTTATTTGTTGTTGGTTCGCCCCTGCCCCTGAAGCACCTGAAGCCCCTTGGACGCCATGAAAATCGCCAAAGTCCTTAAATTCCTTCTTCCCCCCGCGATCGCGACGATTTTAAGTAGTTGCACTATTTATCCCCGGATGCTTAGTTTTCCCTTTGATACTGGAGGACGGGGGTTAAATTCGCAGTTTGATGAACTTAGCCCTCAAGTTGCTGGACGTTATATTGTATTTGCCTCTGACCGATTAGGACGCCAAGATATTTATCTGTTTGATGGGTTAAGTCGGCGTTTGATTGATTTGCCCGGGTTAAATAGTTTGGATGCGATCGCCTCAGACCCAGGGATTTCTCAAGACGGACGTTATATTGTGTTTACTCGCATTCAACAAGACAACACCGACATTTATTTGTACGATCGAGAAACTCGTCAATTGAGAAATCTTACTGCTAACCTCCCTGCCCAAGTTCGTCATCCTACCATTAGTGCCGATGGCAGTACCATTGCCTTTGAATCCAGTGCCAATGGCCAATGGGATATTTTAGTCTACGACCAATCCGGCAAACCTTTAAATGTGCCAATGGATCCTCGGTGAGCGGCTGGTGGTGGTGAGGCCGCGATCGGGTGGCCGCCATCGGCAGAGGTGCAGAGGTGCAGAGGTGCAGAGGTGGCCGCCATCGGCGGAGGGGCGGAGGTGGCCGCCATCGGCGGAGGAGGCCGCCATCGGCGGGGGGAGGAGGCCGCCATCGGCGGGGGGAGGAGGCCGCCATCGGCGGAGAGGCGGAGGAGCAGAGGGGCGAATTAATAACCAACAAACAACAAACAACCAACAACCAACAACTAAAGAATCCCTACCCAACAACCAACAACCAAAGAATCCCTACCCAACAAACAAAGAATCCCTACCCAACAAACAACAAATAGCCAATAACAAATAACAAATAACGAACAACAAACAAGTATGGAACGACAGATTCGTGCTGATCGTCGGCAAAATTAAACACTTTTCATCATTTAGTTATGACTTCCCATTCTCAGATTTTACGTTTCACAACATCTGTAATGTTAGCGGCAGCAATTACAACAGGTGCGATCCCCTTGACGGATCCGTTTCGCCTCCTGCCTGCTCATGCTCAAAATGGTGATGAAGACACAAACATACAGGTTTATGAAAAAGCCAGTCCGGCGGTGGTTTCTATTTCCGTCAGTGGATCGCGAGGCAGTGGTACTATTATTACCCCAGATGGCTTGGTATTAACCAATGCTCACGTTATTGCCAGTGCTAGAACTAATGTTGTCACTGTGGTGATGGCCGATCGCCAACGGTTTAGAGCGGACATTATTGCCGTCGCTGACCATGGCTTAGACCTAGCGGTGCTGAAAATTCGCGATCAAAATAATCTGCCTACAATTCCTATTGCCAGTCCCAATTCAGTGAGAGTGGGACAACGAGCATTTGCGATCGGCAATCCCTTCGGTCTTCAGGGAACCTTTACCATCGGAATTATTAGCCGAATTGATCCACAAAGAGGTTTAATTCAAACCGACGCCGCAATTAATCCGGGCAACTCTGGCGGGCCATTACTTAATTCTCGCGGTGAATTAATTGGCGTAAATACGGCTATTTTTACCACCAGAGAAAATACAGGGAATATTGGCATTGGCTTTGCCATTTCTACTGACCGGATTCAACCTTTTTTAACCGCCGTGCGAGAGGGAACTGCCCCGGCAATTACCCAGCGTCGGCCACAGCGACGGAATTTGAGACCGGCGGAAACCTTAGTCCTCAATCAGTCACCGATTGAAAGAAGCCTGAGCCAAGATGCGAATGTTTTACCAGTCGATAGTAGCTTTTTTGATATTTATACATTTGAAGGCAAAGCGGGTCAAGAAGTAATTCTGGAAATGAGTAGTAATGAGATTGATAGCTATTTAATCTTACTCGATACCACCGGACAAGAACTGGCTCAAGACGATGATGGAGGGCAGAACCGCAATGCCAAAATACGGGTGACATTACCGGAAAATGGAACTTATACTTTACTGGCAAATTCGGCTCAAGGGCAAGAATTTGGCACATACCGTTTATCAGCGAACACCATTGGCAACCAGTGGATTTTGCGAGTAGAAGAAGAACTCACAGTGGGTGATGCGGTTATCCCTTCTGATGGCAGTTTATATGATGATTATCAATTTGAAGGTCGTGCCGGTCAAACAATCACGATTAACATGGATAGTGATGATTTTGATACTTATTTGGTCTTAATCGGTCCCGACGGTCGAGCCCTAGAAGAAAATGACGATAGAAATTCTCAAACCACCAATTCTACGATTCTGATTACTTTACCCACCACTGGCAAATATCGAATTTTAGCCAATACGGTAAATAATCGGGGACGGGGACGCTATACCTTGACCGTACAATAGATGATTACTGGATTAAATTGCTTGAAACAATTCTCAGTGTCTATATTTTCACCCAGATAAAAAGAAGTCCCACATCTAAACTTATCAGGGACTTCTTTTAACTATAATTTACTAATAGCCAATTCATAGGGATTATGCGAATTTAAATCACGAGTAGGTTCTTAGTGATAGCTGATCGCTAATAGCTACTAGCTTAAAATTTTACTCAGTTTTTGTCAAATCGGGGTGAACCTTTGAATCAACTACTTCTCGAACTCGGTAAATCGGACGGTTTTGCGATTCATGGTAAGTTCGCATCATCAATTCTGATAATATTCCAAAACAAAATAACTGCACTCCGGTCAGCAATAAAAGCACGGCCAACATCAGCAAAGGTCGTTGGCCAATTGCTTGTCCTAAACCCAGTTTTAGGAAAGTTAAATACATACCTAATGCCGTACCCAAAAACATGGATATAATGCCAAACAAGCCAAAAACGTGCATGGGTCGGGTTAAAAACTTCTTCATAAAAAAGATGGTCATTAAATCCATGATGACCCGGAAAGTTCGGCTGAGTCCATACTTGCTGGTTCCATACTGTCGCGCATGATGTAATACAGGAATTTCCGTAATTCTGGCACCTTCAATAAATGCTAATACGGGCAAAAACCGATGCAATTCCCCGTAAAGGTTAAGATCGCTAACAATTTCACTGCGATAAGCTTTTAGCGAGCAGCCATAGTCATGTAATTGAACGCCAGTGACTTGCCCAATTAGCCAGTTGGCAATTTTGGAAGGCAAGAGTCTCGTTAACGCATCATCTTGTCTTTTTTGCCGCCAACCACTGACTAAATCATATCCTTCTTCTAGTTTGGCGATCGCTCTGGGAATATCTGTGGGATCATTTTGCAAATCCCCATCCATTGTGACAATAATTTCCCCTCTAGCATATTCAAACCCAGCCGCCATTGCTGGAGTTTGCCCATAGTTGCGACGTAAAAGAACCGCTCGGAGATCGGTTCTTTGTTCGGCAATTTCTTTGAGAAGCTTTCTAGAGCCATCTTTTGAGCCATCATCCACACAAATAATTTCATAAGTGATGTTCGTCGGTTTGAGGGTGGAGGATATGGCATCAATTAGTCGGGGGATGCTGTCTACTTCATTGTAAATGGGAACAACCACGGAGATTTTGGGAGGCTGATGAGCGGCTCTCGTGTTAGATTCTTGAGTGTTAGATTCTTGATTGTTAGATGCTTGAGCGGCCATTTTTGCTGGTTCCATTTTTTGTGCAAACAAATCTTGAGGATGATTTCTGATGATTTCTGATAATTGACGATGATTGGCGATTGCAAGTTCTATAAATGTGAAATTTTTATTTTATATAAGCGATCGCCCCCGAAGTCAATTCAACCTCTCGGATTGGATGTTTCCGCTGAATCATAAGATAGATGAATTTAGTAAACCCTAACGGAAGGAGAGAGGCAAGAGGAGAGAGGAAAGAGCCTCTCTTTTATCTTTTATCTTTTCTCAGCCCCTTCCGACTTGGCCGATCACCGATTTTCACAAATCAGGAAACGTTGAAAAGTCGTTGATTTACTGATGGGCTAAGGAATAAAAAAAGATAAATAACTGTTAGATTAATTTACCCAAAAAATGTCAAAATAGAACCAGTGACTTACACCTAATTGCGATCTGTGACTACTATAACTGTTGAGCAACTTCTTGAGAAGATACTGGCTGGTAATGAGTTATCTGAGGCCGCAGCAGTGCAACTGCTCAAGGTAACGAATCCAGATGTGCGCTTGATGATTCAAGAAACGGCTAATCAACTAAGACGCCAGCAAGTTGGAGATGTGGTGACTTATGTGATTAATCGGAATATTAATTTTACCAATATTTGTGAACAACATTGTAGCTTTTGTGCGTTTCGGCGGGATGCCGGTGCAGCGGGGGCTTTTTGGCTAGATTGGGAACAAATCGAGCAAAAGGCGGCAGAAGGGGTCAGGCGAGGGGCAACGGAAATCTGTATGCAAGGAGGGTTGAATCCGGCAGCGAAGGTTGGCGGCGCCTGTTTACCTTATTACATCAAGTTAGTCCAAACGATTAAAAATCGCTTTCCTGATTTACATCTTCACGCTTTTTCCCCCCAGGAAGTGCAGTTTATTGCTAGGGAGGATGGTTTGACTTATGAGCAGGTGATTGGCGCTTTGGCGGATGCGGGGGCGGGTTCGATGCCAGGAACTGCGGCAGAGGTGCTGGACGATCGCATCAGACAGGTGATTTGTCCTGAAAAGTTGAATAGCCAGACTTGGTTAGAGATTGTGTGTACAGCCCATCGCTTGGGAATGCCCACTACCAGTACGATGCTTTGTGGACATATTGAAACCCCAGAACAGCAAGTTAACCATTTGGCCCAGTTGCGATCGCTCCAAAAAACGGCAATAGAAAGAAATTACCCGGCGCGGATTACGGAATTTATCTTGCTGCCTTTTGTCGGTGGGGACGGGGTCGGTAGGGAAGCCCCGGCGCCGTTGCGTCGTCGGGTTGGCCGTGACCAGCCTGTTTTGGCCGATACCTTGCATTTGACGGCGGTTGCCCGAATGTTTCTGGGTGATTGGATTCCCAATCATCAGCCCAGTTGGGTGAAACTGGGTTTAGCGGGGGCAACCGAAGCGCTGAATTGGGGGTGTAATGATATTGGCGGCACTTTGATGGAAGAACATATTACAACGATGGCCGGGGCAGTTGGCGGGACTTGTCTGGAACCAGAAACTTTACAAGCTGCGATCGCCTCGATTGGTCGTCAGCCTCAACAACGAGATACCTTATATAAGCCGGTAGATCGGCGGATGATTTCCATGTCAACAAGCTGACGGCCATGATTTAAGGATGCGATCCCTGAGAACATAAAGCAAAGCTATTTGATCAGTGCAAGTGAGCCTGAACCGAGAATGAAAGTGATGATTTCACAAGATAAACGAAATATAATGATTGCCACCGGGGCCGCTACCCTGGTGCTGATTGGAGGAATTGCCACATTTTGGGGGATTACTTCCAAACAATCCCAAAGCCAAGGTTTGCTTGGAAGTGAGTTATTACCTGAGAATACTTTGATGGCGATTTCTGTGACGACTGATGAGCGACAATGGACAAAGCTGCGTCAGTTTGGTACGCCAGAAAGTCAAAAAATATTTGATGGGAAGTTGACCGAACTGCGCGATCGCTTTTTAACGGCCAACGGCTATAACTATGTTGAAGATATGCAGCCTTGGGTCGGCAGAGAAATCACCATTGGTTTTTTGCCGCCACCGGGTCTTAATTTGACAGAAAAGGAAAAGGAATCGACGCCACCAACCGCCCCAGGGACTTTAGCCTCGCAGTCGGTGGTGATGGTGTTGCCGATCGCTAATGCGGCCAAAGCTAAACAATTTTTAGCCTCTCCGAAATCTGTCGGTCAAGTGAAGTGGGTTGACCGGACTTATCAAGGAATTGAGATTAAAGAAACCGTTGACCGAATTCCGGAAAATTACTCGATCTCGGTGATCGGTGGCAAATATTTGGCGATCGCTAATAGTTCGGAGGCGATTAACCGCGCCATTGACACTTATAAAAAAGGAAGTTCTCTGAGGGAGGGATCCGGTGTTAAACAAGCTTGGGCTAATTTAGACGAGTCCAGAGCATTTGCTCAATTTTATGTGAATATACCTGTCGCTGCCGCTGTGACTGCTTTGCAATTAGATCAGGCGGTAAGTCCCCAGAGTTTAGCTTCTGTGCAGCAACAGCAGGGGATGGCGACGAATGTTATGCTCGAGCCAGAAGGAATCCGGTTTCAGAGTATCGCGTGGCTAAAAGCTGATAGCGATCGCAAATATCCCATTCCCAAACCCGGGGATAGCATCCTCAACCGCCTACCATCAGAAACCTCAATGGTGGTTTCCGGGGAAAATTTACAGCAGTTATGGCAGGACTATATCCAAGGAACACAAACCAATCCCCTGGCAGCCCTGAAACCTGACTGGCTACCCACGGCGATTAAAAACACCACTAAATTAGATTTAGAGAAAGATTTATTGAGTTGGATGGCGGGACAATTCGCTCTAGGGTTAGTCGCCGCTGGTGAGAATAACAACGACTCTAAGTTTCAGTCGGCCTTGGTGTTTATGGTAAAAGCGAGCGATCGCCGTGCAGGAGAAAATATTTTCCGTCAGCTTGATCAGGTGATGGCAGAGCAATATAACTTTAAAGTCGAACCGGGAAAAATTGGCGAAGAACCCATAGTCAATTGGACCTCAGAATATGGTGCTTTACAGGTTACTCACGGCTGGCTTGATGGTGATTTAGCGTTTTTAACCTTTGGTGCGCCCCTGAGTCCCACATTTGTCCCCAAACCTAGCAATCCCCTGGGGATGAATCAGGAATTTCAACAAGCGGTTCCCAGTCAGCTATCTCCGAACAATGGTCAATTCTTCATTGATGTGGAACGTATCATTAACCAAAACCCTCCGAGTTGGCTAAGACTGCCTCCTGACCAAAAAACTATGGTCAACGGTATTCGTTCTATTGGGGTCACGGCAGCAAATCTCAGTCCGCGAACCGCCCAGTATGAGATTTTTGTCCGGCTGAAAACCGCAGGCACACCGGGGCCATTGCCTCCGGCAAAAGATTAGTCTTTATTTGTTGTTGCTTGTTGCTTGTTGCTATTTTTAATTAAATAACAAATAACAAATAACAAATAAAGATAATGGGTTTCTCACGCTTCCACTATGCTTTGATAGAAAGAACTGGAAAATTAATGGTAAATAACTGAAGGGGTGAAATTTTTATGAATCTGGTATTACTCCAGAATTACCTGGACAATGCAGCATTTGCCGTATTGCTGGTGACTATGATGCTTTATTGGGTGGGTGCTGCCTTTCCGGGGATTCCTTTGCTCTGGGGTTTGGGAACCAGTGGCATGGCGATCGCCAACCTCTGCATGGCCACCTTACTCGGTGCCCGTTGGATCGAAGCCGGTTACTTTCCCTTGAGTAACTTGTATGAATCGCTCTTTTTCCTGGCTTGGGGCATTACCACCATGCATTTGATTGCGGAAAATATGAGCCGCAGCCGGTTGGTGGGAGTGGCTACCGCACCCGTGGCAATGGGGATTACCGCTTTTGCCGCTTTAACCTTGCCGCCACAAATGCAATCCGCAGAACCCTTGGTTCCCGCCCTCAAATCCAACTGGCTGATGATGCACGTCAGTGTGATGATGCTGAGTTATTCCACCCTGATGGTGGGTGCGGTCTTGGCGATCGCCTTCCTCATTGTCACTCGCGGACAAGCGGTGGAACTCCGAGGCAGTTCCATTGGTAACGGCGCCTACCGCAACTCAGAAAATCGCTTACAACTAGGGGCTGACGCCTTAGTCATCAATCAATTTAGCCCTATGACCACCGCCGAAGTTGCCGGATTTAGCCAAAATAATGGCAGCCCTGGGAGTTCCTCCAACGTGGCACTCCTGGAACCCAAGCAGGTGAAAACCGCCGGACAATTCCAAGAAGCCACCACCCTCTCTCCGCAACGTCTCAGCCTTGCGGAAACCCTGGATAACATTAGTTATCGGATCATTGGTCTGGGATTTCCCCTGCTGACCATTGGGATTATTGCCGGGGCAGTTTGGGCCAATGAAGCTTGGGGCACCTACTGGAGTTGGGATCCCAAAGAAACTTGGGCGCTGATTACCTGGTTGGTATTCGCCGCCTATCTTCATGCCCGGATTACCCGGGGTTGGCAAGGTCGCCGTCCGGCAATTTTAGCCGCCACTGGTTTTGTGGTCGTTTGGATCTGCTATCTTGGGGTCAATCTTTTGGGCAAAGGGTTGCACTCTTACGGTTGGTTTTTCTAAACTTTATATACTTGTTATTGGTTATTGGTTATTGGTTATTGATTATTTGCCCGGAAAAGGAAATCACGAATAACGAATAACCAATAACCATCAAAAGCCCTGATGTAAAAATAAGTCCATATAAGTCCATAAAGGAGATAGTGATGGCGGAAAAATTTGAAGCTCTCCATGCAGGAGATGTCATTTCTACCAGTGGTAGTAGTTTAATGTTTCAATGCACGTTCAAAGTTAGTGAATTTATGACAATTATTCATAGTAAATTAGAAGAAGAAAGTCTATTTTCCGAAGGAATAGATTGCGAAGTCCTTAGCCCGGGTAAGCAATGGCGGAAAGGAAAAATTCAACTCCGTTTAGAGTTTTGTCCCGATGAGGAAGAAGCGTAAAATATCGCGAAAAATTAAGGTCTAACGAAAGGATATGAAAATAATAGGTGCGATGGATCGCTTTTTCATCTAAAAATTAAGAAGCATCATGGTCGTACCTAGAGCATCCGGGGTTTTGCTATTGATGAAAATGGGCTAAAAAATCACATAAATAAAATCCCGGCTGCTCAATTAAATATAAAAGCCAATAATCAATCTAAAATAAATATGATAAATCAATTGGAATTCAGCGTTTATATAATATCGATATTTTATAACAAGATTAAAAATTTTCAAGACAACACAAAAAATCAATGGATAATCACACAAAAAAAACGATAATAACTTTTAAACATTACAACTTTACTCTTAGATAAAAATCTAATGTTGCTCTCCCTGCGAATTGAAAATTTTGCTTTAGTTGACCATCTGGAATTAGAATTTGGTCAAGGTCTTAATGTCCTAACTGGGGAAACTGGTGCTGGTAAATCAATTATTTTAGATGCGGTGGATGTGGCGTTAGCCGGGAAAGTTAACGGGCGCATGATTCGCACAGGTACGGAGCGATCGCTTGTGGAGGCGACTTTTGCGGTCACACCATTGGTGGCGGAATGGTTACGAGAACAAGAAATCGATCCCCTAGATGGCAAGTGGCTGGTAGCCAGTCGGGATCTGAGTATGAATCGAACTGGGGCCATGCGGAGTCGTTCTCGACTCAATGGCATTTTGGTGAATCGAAAAATGATGGATTCATTGCGCGATCGCCTCGTGGAAATTACCGCCCAAGGTCAAACCACACAACTGGGACAACCAGCCAAACAACGAGACTGGCTGGATGCTTTTGGGGGCGCCGATTTAATCCAGCAACGGCAAGCGGTCGCTCAAGCATTTACCCACTACAGCAAATGTCAAGAAACCTTAGAAAACCGGCGAAAATCAGAACAACAACGCTTACAACGCTTAGATGTCCTGCAATATCAAGTCAAAGAACTCGGTGAAGCGGCTTTGACCGATCCCGAAGAGTTGTCGCAGCTTGAGCAAGAACGGCAACGGCTTAGTCATGTAGTAGAACTGCAACAACAAAGTTATCAAGTTTATCAAGCCCTTTACCAAAACGATCTCGGGTCGGAAGCCGCAGCGGATCTCCTGGGTCAAGTGGAGTCCACGATCGCCGACATGGTGCAATACGATCCAGAGTTACAATCGGTTTTGGATTTAGTTAAAGAAGCCTTAACCGATGTGGTGGAAGCGGGGCGGCAAATGAGTCGCTATAGTGCTAGTTTGGAAGCGGATCCCGACCGTCTCGAAGAAGTGGAACAGCGAATTAATGAACTGAAAAAGATTTGCCGCAAGTATGGCCCTAGCTTGCCAGAAGCGATCGCCTATTACCATCGCATACAAGGGGAACTCGCGGAAATCACCAGTGGGGAAGACTCTTTAGAAAAATTAGAGCAAGCAGCGGCACAAGCTGAGATGGAACTGAAAAATCGTTGTAACCAGTTAACGGATTTGCGTCGAGTAGGGGCGAGAAACCTGAGCGATCGCCTACTAGAAGAACTCCGACCCTTGGCAATGGATAAAGTCCGCTTTGAAGTAGAGATTACACCGATCGCCCCTACCAGTACCGGCGCCGATCGGATCACCTTTTTATTTAGTCCCAATCCGGGGGAACCTTTGCAACCCTTGAGTGAAACCGCCTCAGGGGGTGAAATGAGTCGTTTTCTCTTGGCCCTAAAAGCTTGTTTTATCGATGTAGAGGTATCCTCAACCTTAGTCTTTGACGAAATCGACGTGGGAGTTTCCGGCAGAGTAGCCCAGGCGATCGCCGAAAAACTGCACCAACTCAGTTATCGGCAGCAAATCTTATTTGTCACCCACCAACCCATTGTCGCGGCAATGGCTGACCATCATTTCCATGTCCACAAAAAAATCATCACCGCTGATTCCGTAGATTACTCAGCAGATAATCCAGAAAACGATCCTGGACAGCGGACAGTGGTACGGGTTCAGCCCTTAGCCAATCATCAACGACGGGAAGAACTAGCCCAACTCGCCGGAGGCAAGTCGGCGGGAGAGGCGATCGCGTTTGCGGAATCCCTCCTGGGGCAAGCGGCACAAATCCGTCTTTCCTTACGCAGCTAGAGAGACGTAGCAGCAGATATCTGGCTGACATATCGGCAACAGATCAGGAAAAAACTAAGGAAAAAACTGCGGTGCGTTACGCTTCGCGCTTTCACACCCTACGAAAAAACCAACAGTACCAAGACTTGAGGTACGAAGAGGTACGAAGAGGTACGAAGAGGTACGAAGAGGTACGAAGAGGTACGAAGAGGTCAGAGAAAAATAGCAAATTGCCACCCCCGAAAAAAAGGCGACTCCTGTCGCCCGGTTGGGCGCGCCCGTACCTTTGACTCAGAGAAACCAAACAACTGGAACTGGCAAGCTGGTCGTCTGACATATATGCATGCTAAAAACCAATACAATGCATCTGGTAGGCTCTGGAAACATTGACAACTTTAAGAATTGTACCAATAGATTATCTAGCACTTGATCTAACTAGGTTGGATCCTTTAAAGTCAGTCAATCAAGGCTTGCTAATTAAAAACTACCTTGAAAAACCCTTTGACGATTCTAGGTCTAAAGCCCTATGACAGATGCATCTCCGAATCGCCGTATTCACAACAGTAATATGGAAAACAGTACACATACCGTCACCATTGATGCCACTGTTGTCAACCTCGAAAATGACGGCAAAAACATTGAGCAAAAACCAGCATCAGAAAAAGCACCCGCATTTGCACAGCCTGCCGAGGAACAAGCTGCACCTACGAGTAGTAATGCCCTAGTAACTACCCAGGGAACCTTTAAGTCGTTTCTCGCCCCTCTGAACAAAGAAAACTTTAAACAAGTTGTCAGCGACGTTGAGACAAAACTAGAGGTGGTGAATCAAACCCTGTCCATGTTGGACAGTCTCTTAGACGCCCAGGGGTTTGACTCCATACTGAATGAAATGTTGCGTTCCATCACCTTAAAAACAGGGGAATTACTCGGAGCAGATCGCACCACGATTTTTTTATTAGATGAAGATAAAAACGAACTCTGGTCAATTGTCGCCAAAGGAGACACGGGAGACTCCTTAGAGATTCGCATTCCGGCAGATCAAGGGATTGCCGGGGAAGTGGCCACCTTTAAGAAAGTGGTGAATATACCCTTTGACTTTTTTGATGATGCGCGATCGGCGCAATCCAAAAAAACCTACAAACAGACTAAATACCGCACCTACACCATGCTCTGTATGCCCTTGTTAAAAAAACAAGAGGACAACAAACCGGAGGAGTTGGTGGCTGTGGTGCAGTTGATGAACAAGTTAAAAAAAGTTCACGATCCCGAACAGCCACTAAGCGATCGCATCGATACCAGAGGCTTTACCGAAGAAGATGAGAAAGTTTTCCAAGAATTCGCCCCATCGGTATTGATGATCCTGGAATCTTCTCGGTCTTTCCGCAAAGCCTCGCAGCGGCAACGGGCTGCCGCTGCCCTGATGTCGGCAACTCAATCTCTGAGTAAGAGTAGCTTAGACCTGGAAGATACCCTGAAACGGGTCATGGATGAAGCCAAAAAGCTGATGAACGCCGATCGCTCAACCCTCTGGTTGATCGACGAAGAAAAAAATGAGCTCTGGACAAAAATCCCTATCGATGGAGTAATACAAGAAGTTAGGATTCCCCGAAATGCTGGTTTTGCTGGTCAAGTGGCCACGTCCGGCAAGCCTTTGAACATTTCCTTTGACTTATATGCCCATCCTGGGTCAGAAACCTCCAAACAAACCGACCAAAAAACTAAATATCGGACGTGCAGCTTACTCTGTATGCCAGTATTTAACTCCGATGGCGAGTTGATTGGCGTAACTCAATTGGTGAACAAAAAGAAATATAACGAACATCCTCCGTACGATCCGACCACTTGGCCGGAAGCGCCAGAATTCTGGAAAGCGTCTTTTAGTCGTTCTGACCAGGAATTCATGGAAGCGTTTAACACCCAAGCAGGGGTGGCGTTGCAAAATGCCAAACTATTTGCCACCGTTAGACAACAAGAACAACTGCAACGGGATATTCTCCGCAGTCTCAGCAATGGGGTGATTTCTACCAATAAAAATGGAATTATTATTGCTGCCAATCAAACCGCTAAACAATTGCTTGGTTTTGGCAAAGACGATCGCTTAGAAGAGCAGCACATCTGCAACGTCGTCAAGCTGCAACAAGAAGATCAGTTTGCCAAATGGTTTGAACAAGCTTTGGCGGGGACAGACGAAAAAGCCCGCAATCAATACTATCCCGAACAAACCCTGCTCTCCCATAATTCAGAGGAAGAGCATAGTATTAATTTGTCCATTAATTCGATCTCCGACGCCAAAGATCCCACAAATGTCTATGGGGCTCTGGTGGTCATGGATGACATCAGTGATGAAAAACGGCTCAAGAGTACCATGTATCGTTACATGACCCAGGAAGTGGCCGAAGCATTACTCCAAAGTGGCGATACGGGTCTGGGTGGCAAGAAGAAAGAAGTCTCGGTGCTGTTCTCGGATATTCGCAGCTACACCACTCTCACAGAAGGGATGGAACCGGAAGAAGTGGTGGCCATGCTCAACGAGTATTTTGAGTCAATGGTGGATGCGGTCTTTAAATACAAAGGCACCCTGGACAAATACATTGGGGACGCAATTATGGCCGTGTTTGGTTCCCCGTTACCCTTGGCTGACCACGAATGGTGTGCGGTGCAAACCGCTGTGGAAATGGGACAACGCTTAAAAGTGTTTAACAAAAAGCGCCAAGCGGAAGGGAAGAAAACTCTCTCTATTGGCATTGGGCTTCATTCCGATGCCGTGGTCAGTGGTAATATTGGCTCCAGCAAACGGATGGAATTAACCTCCATTGGGGACGGGGTAAACTTAGCCTCTCGTTTGGAAGGCACCAGCAAAATGTACGGCTGCGTGATCGTGATCAGTGAAAAAACTTACGAAGCCTGTAAAGATCGTGTTTGGGTTCGGGAACTCGACTTTATTACGGTTAAAGGTAAAACTGAGCCAGTGAGAATTTATGAGTTAGTCGGCCTTAAAGATGGCCCTCTGGCGCAAGAAATCGATCCAAAACAGAAGGAGTTGATCGACGCTTACCACCAAGGTCGCGAATATTACCTAAATCGCGAGTTTGAACTGGCAATGTCTAGGTTTGGTAAAGTGATTGAAATTGATAAAGATAACAAAGCCGCCAATTTGCATATCGATCGGTGTTTACATTTCATCGAAAATCCGCCCGCAGACAACTGGGATGGTGTTTGGAAGCTCACAGAAAAATAGTATGGTAGTTGGGATGACCTTATCTTAGGGTTTGAGTTAGGAGTATGTGGATTGGCGCTGCCGGCTGTCTATTGGCATCTAGCAGATCCACCTTTCCCGATCTGAAAAAATTACTTCCAGGCCATCCCTACAACCAAGGTAAAAAGTCGATTTTTTTCACAGAACAATGGTAGTAGATAGCCAGTCAGTTAATGTTTTCCCGTCCGGCATTCCCCAAGAAACCGCTCTTGATGCTGATAAATTGGGGTGCGAAATCAAGGAATGCTCGATTTTGTTTTCTGATATTTATGGTTACAAATATTTGATTCAAAATTTTGAGTCATCAGAGGTAGCCAATCTGCTTGATGAATATTTTCAGTTAATGATTAATGCGGTGTATGAATATAAACAAAATCTAGACCAACAAATAGAATTAGCGGGAATTAGAAATTCAATTGTCGCTGTGTTTAGTTCGTCAATTGCCGTGGAGAATCATGCATGGCTGGCAGTTCAAACCGCAATGCAAATGTGCAAGCGTTTGGCGGATTTTAATCAGCGGCGGCAAACGGAAAATAAACCAGCGATTAAAATTGGCATTGGGATTAATTCCGATCTGATTTTAAGTGGTCAAAAGGGTTCCACTAAACGAATGGAATTCACCGCCATTGGTGAAGGGGTCAGTATTGCTTATTATTTAGAAGGTCTGAGTAAGCAGTATGGTTGCGATATCGTACTGAGTAAAAATACTTATGAAAAATGTGCCGATCGCGTCTGGGTGAGAGAACTGGATGTGATTCGGATGCGGAATAATAAGACCCCAGTACCTATTTATGAAATTTTGGGACTACGTTCTGACCCCTTGTCTTCGGATCAGGAGCAGATTCTCGAACTGTATCATAAAGGTCGTGAGTTTTATTTGAACCGTCAGTTTGCCAATGCGATGGGTGAGTTTGCCAGAGTTAGAAAAATAAATGCCCACGATCAAGCGGCTGGGTTGCTGTTGCAACGGTGCCAAAAGTTGATCAAAAATCCTCCCGCTGATGATTGGGATGGCGCCTGGAGTATTACCGGCGAACAATAATTTCCCATGGGCAATCCCTTGGCGATCGCCAACCCGATTTCGTGCCGGAAGTCGGGTTTTGTTTTTTGGGTTTGGCGATCGCCAAGCCAAAAAAACCCAAGCATCAAGACTTGGGTCTTTGTTATATCAAATTCAGTCAAATCAATTGATTTGAAAGACTACCATGAAAAGCTTAGAAGCGGTTACGATTGTAGCCGCCGCCGCCGCCACCACGACGACCGCCGCCGCCGCCGTTGCCGCCGCCTTTGAAGCTGCCACCCCGATTTCCCCCACTTTCCCGAGGCTTGGCTTTGTTGACTTTAATATCACGACCCATCCACTCGGCACCATCGAGGGCATCAATGGCGGCTTGTTCTTGCGCTTCGGTGTCCAATTCGACAAATCCAAAACCCCGCATCTTTCCAGTCTCACGATCCGTGGGGAGTTGAACTCGCTTAACGGTTCCATATTCAGCAAAAACCTCATTCAAGTCGTCTTGGGTAACTTGGTATGAAAGATTACCAACGTAAATAGACATAGGATCCTCTCCGACATCAAAAAAAGTGTAGTGTTTGAGTTTTCGGAGAGAAGCCTGCCAATACTAAAAAGGACATACCTATTAATACTACAAACAAACGCTGCAACCGAATTTTACTCTGAGACTCTACTATAACATAGATTTTTGATCTGGGGCTGAGGCTGCCACAAAATCTTACAAAACTTAACATGATCGACTGGAGGAAACCCAAAGCAACCCAAACCAACCCAAACCAAACCAAACCAAACCAAACCAACCCAAACCAACCCAAACCAACCCAAACCAACCCAAAGCAACCCAAAGCAACCCAAAGCAAGTTAGGAGTTACAGGGGTTTGTGCTGCTGCGTCCTGTTAAGGTTCTAACTGAGGAGAGATTGCCGATGACTGTAAGTGATTAAGGGGTGGGTTGGGGCAATGCCATACCCTTGGACGTAATCGACTCCTATGGATTTCATTTGTTCAAAAATTTCTTGGTTTTCTACGGCTTCGGCAATTGTTTTCATGCCAAGTTGATGACCTAAATCATTGATCTGATAAATTTTATCAATGCTTGGCCGATTTGACGCCCGCTGGCTGAAGAATTTACCATCAATTTTCAAGTAATCTACTGGCATTTTTTTGATATATTTAGGAGAAATATTTCCCCTGCCCACATGATCTAAGGTGAGTTGACTGCCGATTTTTTTGATGTAGTTAATAAATTTAATTATTGTTTCTAAATTAGCAATCGCACAAGTTTCTGAAATCGCAAAGGATATCATTTCTGGCGTAATTTCATACTCTCTAAATTCACGGTGAAGAAAATTGATAAAATTAGGATCTTTCACCGTTTCTATGGAAACATTGATTTCATATAAAGATAAACTGGGGTCGAGACTTTCCCCGGCAATTTCCCTAAAAATTTGGCGAACGACCCAGCGGTCAATGGTGGGCATCAATTTATAATGTTGGGCGATCGGCATAAATTCACTCGGCAGGAGAATGCGATCGAGTTCGTCTTTTAGTCTTAAGAGAATTTCTGTATGTTGGTTTGAGGAATTAAAGGGGCTAATCGGCTGAATTTCTTGAGCATAAAGACAAAAGCGATCTTGTTCAAATCCTTGAGCAATTTGATTGAGAATTTGTTCGGTTTTTTGTAAAGATTGACTGAAGATTTCCCTGGGAATCTTTTTGCTCTGTTTTTTCTTCCATAAAAATAAAGGACTCACCAGGGTACTGACGAGAAATTCTCTTTGGGAGGCCGCAACGGGATCTTTTTTTACGTTCAGACCATGTTTAATTAAATGAAGAACTAATCGACGCAGATCGTTAGCCAAATATGCAGGAAAGGCTAAAGGTATTTGCCAAGTTTCTAGGGTCATCATACGTAGTCTATGTCTGCTTAAGCCGACACAGCGAGTAAGTAGCCGTAAATAATCGGCTTTTAAGCGATTATTAGGAATTTTATGATATACAATCATTTCTGGGTTATACCAAATTTCCCACCCGGCTTTTTGAATATGCAATAACGCTTCTAAATCTTCACTGGCCATACCAGCTTCTTTGCCTTGATGATTTAAAAATAACCGATTGGGTACGCTTTTTAACCAAACATCTTTTCTTACCACTAACCCTGCCCCTGGGGGTAGTATTTTATGGTATAGATTATATAAATGGGGTGTATTTCCTCTTTCGACAATGGCTAAAAAACTAGCAATTTCTTTAAAATTTTTCGGCATTTCTTCTGGGGTATTGGCTTCAAAAAAATACCCATGAATTTGGCTGCCATAAGCGCCAAGTTGGGGATGGTTTTGGCCGAATTCATAAGCAGCAGCTACCCAGTTTTTTTCCGGTAGATTATCATCATCGAGAAATCCGATGAGTTTTCCTTTGGCTTTTTCTACGGCTTTTTGGCGTGCAAATGCTGCCCCTTGTTCGGGACAAAAGTAATAGATTAATGGGCACCATGAAGGCCACTGGGTTTGATATTCGCGAATTACCTGAGCGGTGCGATCGCAGCTGTTGTTATCAATGACTAAAATTTCCCAGGTAAATGATTCAGTCTCAACTTGCGATCGCAGTCGTTCCAGTACATCAGGTAATCGAGTTTCGCCGTTATAAGTCGGAATTGCTACGGTAAAGTCCACCATCTTCCCCCCTCCTTAACAATCAAAAAGTGACTTCTTTTAGTGACTTCTTTTATTGTATTCAATGGATCGGGTGAGTCCGGTCGGGTGGATGCAGTAATTCGCAAATCTTTACAAAAAACCCTTAAATTTGGGTCAACTTTAAGAAAAGTTTACACAAGCAGGCCAGCGGGTCAATTTCACCTCGATCGCCAATGGTGAAATCACCGTTTTATGGCGATCGAAATCATTTATTTTCTGTAAGTTGAGTCACGCCGATCGCCCCTGATTATTCTAGTTGTTGAAACAGGGTCGCCAAAATCGTATTGGAGAATAAAAATCCTTCGGGATCCGTGAGTCGGATGCGACTGCTTGGGGGTAATGGGGATTCCGGGGATAAGGGGATCGGTATTCCTTCAGAGGTGAGGATTTCTACCCATCCTTGACGGTGGTATTGGTGTAAACTTGGCCAAATTCGCTGAAGTACATTGTCACCAAACCGTTCGACCAGGGTGGCACAATTTATGCCATCAGTTAAACGCAATCCCAGCATGATAGTTTCTAGCAAGCGTTCGCTTTCCAGAGTTTTTGGGCAATCAATTTTTCCCCCTGCGGCGATCGATTGTTCGACCCATTGGTAATATTCAGCGATTTTCCGGGGTCTGGTAAACCTTTGTCCTTGGACATAGCTGGTGGCACCCATGCCAAAACCGTAGTAAGGCAGGTTTTCCCAATAAACTCGATTATGCCGACATTGATGTCCGGGGAAGGCATAGTTGGAGACTTCATAGTGTTGATAACCCGCATCGGTTAAAATTTGCACCGCTAGACGGTACATATCCGCAGTGCTTTGATCGTCGGGAAAGGGAGGAACTCCAGGCTTGTAGTAGCGATGAAAAGCCGTCCCTGGTTCGATGATTAAGTCGTAACTAGAAATGTGGCTAGGTGTCAGCATGACGGCGGTTTCTAGGGAGTTTTGCCATTGATCTAGGGTTTGATGGGGCAGTCCAGAGATCAGATCGATGCTGAAGTCGGAAACCCCTACTTGGTACAGCAGGTCGATGGCTGTAAAAATGTCTTTAGAACTGTGCGATCGCCCACACATACTTAGTAATTCGTCTTGAAATGCTTGGATGCCTAAACTAACGCGATTAATTCCCCCTTGGACGTAACCATACAACTTTTCTAAGTCAAAGGTTCCTGGATCCATTTCGATGGAGATTTCTGGACTGGCGCTGATACCAAACCGGCGATCGAGAATTTCCATAATTTGGTTTAACTGATGAACTGAAAGCAGAGAAGGAGTACCCCCGCCAAAAAAAACTGTTTCCAAGGGTTGACCGCCACCGGGAGTCATCTCGATCTCTTGAATCAACGTTTCTATATATTTCTGGATCGTGCTAGAATTCTCCCCTTGTTGGCGATCGCCGATGACAAAGATCGGAAAATCACAATAAAAGCAGCGACGACGACAAAAGGGTATGTGAATATAAACGGATTTCGGTTGCTCATTCTCATTGAAATTCATGGTTTTTCTAATTTGGTGATGTTTTTTTAAGAGGCGATCGCTGCTAACGAATCACCCATTGGCCTGATTCACGATCTCTGGTAAGTTTTGTAACTTTAATGAGTATCCACTGCTGAGGAATCTGGAAAAACTTAAGAGTATAATAGAGGAATTGTAGAATTATCCCAAAAATCGGATTCAATTCCTGGGCAATACTTGCGGAGGAATTGCCCGTCAACCGTTAATCAGTCAACCGTTAAATTGATCTCTAAAAGGATTTAGGAACAATGCTTGATGCAATTATCGTGATCTCATTCATCTTAACAGGGGTGGGCATCGGTTTTTACGGAATCGATATGCTGCCCAGTAGTGCTACTAATCAAGTGACAAGTCTGGAAGGGTTGCGATCTGTAACCGCTGGATTTGGCGCTTTAATTGGATTTGGCGTCGGTTTATTTATGCAAATTAACTACCGACGGCTGGAAGTCAAAGTCCGCCATATGCCCATTGATATGCTGATCACGCGGGCGATCGGTTTAGTGATCGGACTTCTGGTGGCCAACTTAATGTTAGCCCCCCTGTTTTTACTGCCCATTCCCGGAGAATTTGGCTTTATTAAACCCCTGACCGCCGTTTTAGGCAGTATCCTCTTTGCTTTTACCGGGGTTTCCCTCGCTGACAGCCACGGTCGGGCTTTCTTAAGACTGATTAATCCCAATTCCGTCGAAATGATGTTAGTCGCCGAAGGCACCTTGAAACCCGCCCAAACCAAAATTTTGGATACAAGCTGTATTATTGATGGTCGGGTAGAATCTTTGCTGGAAACTGGGTTTCTGGAAGGGCAAATTCTCGTTCCCCAATTTGTTTTACAAGAATTGCAGTTAGTCGCGGATGCCTCCAACGATCAAAAACGAGTTCGTGGCCGCAGAGGATTGGATATTCTGAATCAAATGCAGGAAAATTACCCCGATCGCATTGTGATTCACCCTGCTGACTACGAAGATATTCATACGGTGGATGCTAAGTTGGTGCGTTTAGCTCAAGAAATTAATGCCATTTTGTTAACCAATGACTACAACTTGAGCAAAGTAGCCGCTTTACAAAAGGTGCCGGTCTTGAATATTAATGACTTGACTCAAGCGGTGCGTCCAGTGTATCTGCCTGGAGATACTTTAGAGTTAAAAATTCTCAAGGAAGGGAAAGAAGCTGCCCAAGGGGTCGGCTATTTAGAAGATGGCACGATGGTGGTGGTGGAAGAAGCGGAAACTCATATCGGTGCGATGATGCGAGTGGTGGTGACATCAGCTTTACAAACTTCTGCCGGTCGGATGATTTTTGCTCGTCCCCATGCTTCAGTGATTGCTGGATAAATTGTAGGCAATGACTGATTTTGAAGGCATGATTTGTCAGGGCGATCCTTGGCGATCGCTTTACCGACACTGCCTCGGTTCTCTCTCATACCAGAGAGGAGAAATCGAGGCAGTTGTTTATCGAGGCAGTTGTTTATCGAGGCAGTTGTTTATCGAGGCAGTTGTTTAATTTGACTGAAATTCAAAGCCATATGCATCAGCATAGCGATGTAAAAATCGCATCACTCGCTCCAATTCCGCTTGTGTCCTCAGTTCAAAAGAACATTCGGCTTTGGCTAAATCATGCTCGTCATCGGCAAAAAAGAACTTCATGCCACTGGGGATAACTTTAATTTCCCCTTCTTGATCCCGTAAAGACAAGGTATCAATTTTATTAGTAAAACTCCGTCCTCCTTTTAATGCCTCTAAGTCCTCAAACAATAAAACAACCAAGTTGGTGCCACTGTCTCGCCGACGGCGTAGGCTAATTCCACTCACTTCTTCGTTGATCCCATCTATAAATTGCACGGATACAGGCATAATGGGCTCCTATAAACTTTTTGTAACAACTATAGAAATTACTAGAAATTACCCAGTTGCCAGATTGGAGTCTATTGGACTCTATATTGAGTTTGTAGAGATTCTGCCTATTTTCTGAATGTTTTCTGGATCGGCGGTTTGATGGAGTTGGCGAATCACACAAAGGTTATAGGCTTCTACTGCGTAACTCCTATATAACTATCTTACTGCGAAATTACACTTTTGCCGTTAATTAACCTCTGTCAAATCACCCCGATCCGGGGTAGCAGTTATGTTTTTATTGATAATTGATAGTTGATAATTATCAATTATCAACTATCAATTGATAGGCTCTTGTGCCTGCTTTAACTACGCTGAATTTGAGCAAAAATCTCGTTTAAAATATCTTGGGCGCCTTGATTTTTTAACTCTTCAGCCAATTCAATTCCCAGTTGTTCCGCTTCAGTCGCCGCCCCAACCACTGTATCTTTAACTAAACGTTTGCCATCTAAACTGGCAACCATCCCAGTTAAAGTTAGTTGATCGCCTTCAATGACCGTATTCACGCCAATGGGAACTTGACATCCCCCTTCCAGAGTCCGCAGAAAAGCGCGTTCCGCCAAACAGCGATACTTGGTAGGTTCATGTTCCAACACTTTAATAATTTCGAGAATTTCCGTATCCCCATCGCGACATTCAATTCCCAAAGCTCCTTGACCTACTGCGTGCAGACTGATTTCTGGGGGAATCACTTGATCGATGCGATCGCCCATTCCCAAACGGTGTAAACCCGCCACCGCCAAAATCAAGGCATCATACTCACCCGCATCTAGCTTAGCCAAGCGAGTATTCAGATTTCCCCGAATATCCTTAAACTCTAGATGGGGAAAATGGTGACGTAACTGGGCCAAACGACGCAGAGATGAAGTACCCACCACCGCCCCAGGGGGCAAAGTATCCAGTTGCTTATCTTTATAGTTTTGGTGCAGAACCAAGGCATCCGCTGGATTTTCTCTTTCCGTAATACAGCCGAGCACCAATCCTTCGGGCAAATTGGTGGGCAGGTCTTTCAAGGAATGAACCGCTAAGTCCGTCTCCTTGTTCAGCATCCCCACTTCCAATTCTTTGGTGAACAGACCCTTATCCCCAATTTTGGCCAAAGGCACATCTAAAATCTTGTCCCCTTGGGTACTCATCTTGTGGATTTCAAATGTGCTGTTGGGGTAATGTTTTTGTAGTTCTGCTTGCACCCACTCAGTTTGCACCAAAGCCAGTTGGCTTTTTCGGGAACCAAGACGCACGGTATGAGAGGGGTTTACCACGGTAGAAGTCATTAAAATATCGCCAAATTTTAAATAAAGTCACTCGATCTAGACTACCGCACTCGGCGCCCTTGGATCTGTTTTTTTAGCATTTTTAGCCATTTTTAGCCCGTCTTTAAGAAACCGGGTTTCTGCCTCCAATTTTTGCTTCAAAGCCAAAATGGGGAAAAGAAGCTCGGTTTCTGAGTCTAATTCCCGGTTCTCTTATCTAAAATTGAAATATATTCCACCACAGAAGCAATCAAATCCAGGGCCAACTCCTTAAAGGACGCTATCAAATCTTACAACCATTGGGCAAAGGCGGCTTTGGTCAAACCTATCTCGCTGCGGATACCCAACGACCAAACCACCCCCAATGGGTGGTGAAGCATCTCCAGGTAAAAGCCGCTTTCCCTGGGGTTCTAGCCAAAGCCCAGCAGCTATTTGCCCAAGAAGTGAAAACTAGGGAATTTTGTAGATTAGCTTTTTGCTAAGTTAATTGACTATTTTTCAAAATATTATAGTAACTTTGTGGTGATTTAAATGCTAAATTATATCTTGACATAAGATGTATTTTAATTTCATAAATATTTCGGCGTTCGTGACTTTCAAGAAGCTTTTTTTATTTGAAGACCGATATCATGTCGATTTGTCAATTGGCAGCACCAAAATTGAGACGTATTCGCAGCTTATAAAGGGAGTTTGGGCTTTGTTTGGGCTTTAAATTTGTTTAAGTCCAATATAAGTTTACGGGCAGAAATAAATTCACCACAGACCCCATTATAAGAAAAGAGGAAAGAGTAAAGAGATGCATAGTAAAGATATTCTCTCTTCTCTCTCCTACGAATCTCTCTCCTATGCATCCTTCCTATATGCGGGAATCCAAGGATTTACGGCGGGGAAAGAAAAGTGCAATTAATTATGTTCACCTAACCAGAACAAGAAACCCGGTTTCTTGTCAGGGTTAGAGATTTGAGAAACCGGGTTTTTTTGTCAGACTATCGAGGACTTTGGGGGGTTAAGATGCCATCTTCCAGATAGAGAATGCGATCGGCCACATCAAGGATCCGAGGGTCGTGAGTCACCATCAGCACTGTGCAACCTTCTTCTTTGGCGAGTTTACGCAAAAGTTCAATGACGGCATGACCACTGTGGGAGTCGAGGGCAGCGGTGGGTTCATCGGCCATAATTATTTGAGGATGTCCCGCTAGAGCACGGGCGATCGCCACCCGTTGTTTTTGTCCCCCAGAGAGATCCCTGGGGCGGAGTTTGGCTTTATCCGCTAACCCGACTTGTTCCAGTAAGTTTTCCGCTTGCGATCGGGCTGGGCGCCCACGAATTCCTTTCACCTTTAATGCCATTTCCACATTCTCAGCCGCAGTAAGGGCGGGAAATAAGTTAAACCCCTGAAAAATAAAACCAATGTTGTCCCGGCGAAACTTAGAAAGTTTCGCCCGAGACATTCGGGTAATATCTTGTCCGAGGATAGTGACTTGTCCCACTGAGGGAGTCAACAAGCCTGCCAAAATTGAGAGTAGGGTGGTTTTCCCTGAACCAGAAGGACCCATTAATAGCTCAATATCACCATGATGCACATCCAGGTCTACTCCCTTAAGGGCTTCATAGTAGCCTAAACCAGATTCGTACACCATTTTGACACCCCGGGCTTTCAGGGCAACTGTTTTCGCAGTTGCCATTTCCTTGGTAGCTTCAGCCACTGGAATGAGTATATTGCGATAAGACTGATCAATGGTAATAGAAGAAGCAATCATGCCGAATTTATTTTTAGTTGTAAAGGTAGTACGGCCAGTGGTGTGAGGAAGCACCAAAGTGAACGGATAATCTTGTGCCAATGCCAATTACCAATATGATAATGCTTTGGGCGGTTCGCTTTCTTGTAGCTTTCGATCAAGAAAGGTGTTTATCACTATGAACATTTTTCATCAGAGAAAATACTTGATCCGTGAGATTTGTCACCAAAATCATTGCTGGTTAAGCTTTAAACACAATTGCCGGATCCACACGATTGACTTTTTGAATGGCAAACAAAGCGGAACCAACGCACATCAACACGGTGATGCCAAAAACACTTGCAGCGGTGGTCGGGGTAATTAAAATCACCAGTCCTTGGGCGGCGAATGCCCAAGCTTTGACCCCAAAACAAAGGGCCATACCGGGAATATAACCCAGCACCGCCATCCACAGGGATTGTTCAATAATGACGCTATAGATCAAGTAGTTAGACGCACCCATTGCTTTGAGAGTGCCAAATTCTTTGAGGTGGTCAGATACGGAAGAATAAAGGATTTGTCCCACCACCACGATGCCCACCACTACACCAACGCAGGCCCCCAGTCCCAAGACAAAGCCGATGCCGGTGCGCTTTTGCCAGTAGGTGCGAGTCATTTCGGAAAATTCTGCTTTGGTAAATGCTCGACTGTATGGTAAAGCTTTTTCTAGTCTTTGCTTGAGTGCTTCCAAGTCTTGACCGGGTTTGGCTCGAATTAAGACATAAGTAATCAGATCGTCGGTTTCTAAGGATTCTGGATTCGGTGCCAATAATTTGGATGGTTCTTCGGTCATTGGCGAAGTGACGATCGCTGAGGCATTCTCTAAGGAGGTGAACACAAAGGGACTGGAGATGGTTGATTGGGTGTTTCTGGTCAAGCCCACCAGTTTGGCTTGAAAAATTCCCATTTCTACCCGATCGCCAATCCATTCAACATTCAGGGAATCCTTGTTTTTTTCATCAATAAAGAAGGTATAAGGTTCTTTGAGGGAACTCAGATTTCCTCTGCTAATTTCACCAGGTACAAAGAGTTGGCTATCAGGATTAAAGCCAATCACTCGGACATGATTGATTTGCCCGGAAAAAGATCGCCAACTTCCCCCGTTGAAAATTACGGGTTCTGCTAACTCGACTCCTTCAACTTCTTGGGCTTGGATAAAGCGTTTGTATGGAATTTGCAAGGTCAATTCTAAAGAGGCAGTGTTTTGGGAACCGACCCAGATATCGGCTTTTGAATAGTCAATCAAGAGGGAGATCGAGCGAATCACTCCTTGCAAGATTCCGGTTTGAATGGTAATTAAGCTAACAGCAAACATGATGCCCGCTTGAGCAACGAGGAAGCGCGGCAGGTCTTCAAACAGGTTTTTCCGGGCAATTGAGGGCATGGCCGAGTTTTTAAACTGTAAACGGTCTTTAACTTTATTATATTATAAAAAATTAACTGTGCGGTGGTTATCCCCCTGGCAAAAATCGGTGAATTGCTTAATAAAATTAACCAATTCACCGATTTTTGCCAGGGGGATGAATATTAGAAAATTAGTCTATCCTTTTGATTGACGGTAATAGAATCTGCCAATTATAAAAAATTGCTTAATTTTGCTTAAGTTCCGTGGGCGACCAGTGTGGCTGGTTTTCCTGGTACAGGGTTTTGCCGTTGCCGCCCCCGGATCTGGTACATCTAAACCCTGGATCCAGAGGAGCAGATTTACCCTGAATCCTAGGCAGGGGATGGATTTAAAAAAATTTTTGCCAAAAGGGTTGACAAATTCCCATAGATCGATGTTATTATTACTAAGGCTAAGTCAATGGGGCGTCGCCAAGTGGTAAGGCACCTGGTTTTGGTCCAGG